>PVBG01000024.1 GCA_002968845.1 Neorhizobium tomejilense
AGGTGGCTCGAACAAACTCACTGCGCTCGACCTCATAAAGGGTCTGTTTCCGGATCGACGCATCTGAGATAGCGGTCGACTTCAGTACGTGGTGTTTCATCATCTGCTGCGCGAACATCGACTGCATGAAGCCGACCATTTGCTGCTGAGGAATGTCGGTCGGCTCGTAGCGCGTGACCAGGTAGCGGAACCATTCGACGCGGACTTCGGCGCCTGCTTCCGCTACAGGGGTCATGATCCCGCCGAGCATCATCAGGAACTGGCTCATCGACATGATGTCGAGCATCTGTGGATGAATAGTGATCAGAATTCCGGTCGACGCCATCAGAGCAGTGATCGTCAGGTAGCCGAGCTGCGGCGGGCAGTCGATGACGATCACATCGTACTTATCATCGACCTCCTTCAGGGCGTCCGTAATCCGCATATAGAACTGCCGCCCCTCATCTCCCTTTTTTGAGATCGTCAGCGGCACGTCGTACTCGTATTCCTGAAGGATCAGGTTCGCGGGAACCACGTCGAGGCCGGGGATGTTCGTCGGCTGAATGACTTCAGAGATCGGTTTGCGCTCGTCGTCGAAGCGGAGTGCTTCATACAATGAGGCGGTGTCGTCGAGTTCCGGCTGGATCCCGAACAGGGATGTGAGCGATGCCTGGGGGTCGAGATCAACGGCGAGGACGCGGTGCCCTGTGAGAGCTAGATATTGCGACAGGTGAGCGGCCGTGGTCGTCTTGCCACTGCCGCCCTTGAAGTTCACGACGGAGACAACTTGCATCGCTTCGCCCTCGCGGCGTCTCGGGACGTAATATCGCTTGTCTGATTTCTTGTTCGCTTCGAGATATTCTCGGAGCTCAAGCATCTGCTCGGCAGTGTAGTAGCGCCGACCGCCAACGGATTCGACTTCCGGGCCTTTGCCCTCGGAGTGAAGCTGCCGGAGATGGCTCTGGGTAACGCCAATGAAATCCGCGACCTCTGCGATCTGGAACTTCCGTAACCCCTTGCGGGCGTCGGGGGGATATTGTTGACTGCGCAACATATGAAGCGCACTCGATATCTTCGCCCCTTGGTCGGCAATCTCTATGTCAAATCTGTTTGGCCGAGGGTTCATTTTGCAAACTATGTCCTGAGTGGCTTCACTTTCGAAAAAATGGCCACATCGCCATCATTTGCGCAACTATCGTCCGATTCTGATCTCCCGACAAGGAATTTAAAGTTAACAAAGTCTTAACTGGATTCGAAATGCGAGCCCAGGGAAAAAATAGGCCGTATATTTAGGGACTTACGTCTGAGGTTTCGACGAAGAAGCTATGGGGAACTTGGCTTCGCACTAACGGAAGTGTCCATAACTGCGTAGACATGCCAGCAGGTTTCACCGCCACCGAACATGCACCACTCCCGAACGTGAAATTGCATAAGATCAGTCCCAGATGCTTTCACAGCGCTGTTCAGCATCTCCTGGCTCGGCGAAGAAGCAGTTGTCCACACTTCTCCTAAGATCACGCCCCTCACTTCCCTCGTGGTCAGTTGCTGATAGATCGAAACCATAAGACCCAGAGTGAATTCAAATGGCTCTTTATCGCGATAGCCGTACGTATCCTTGAACCGCTGTTCTGCCAGCTTTTGCAACGCATCACCCGGTAGGGCATACTGGATGGTAGACCCGTCGATAACGTTCGGAGAAACTAGATAGGAGCGTGGAGATAACTCTATTGCCTCCGAATACAACGAATGTGGCGGGCCGTAGTTGGTAACCGCGCGAACACTGATGTAGGTCTTTTTACATGGACCTAAACACTTAATGGTCGGCGTGCTCCGTGGAGACGAAAGCACAATCTTCGACAGCCGACCGATATCAGCGACAGTTATCGGCTTTTGCACCGGGACCGAAATCGTAACAGAGCATATCAGCTTGTTGCTCGCCTGCTCAGCGAACTGTGCGACATTCGGTTGAGACGCGGTGCAATCGAAACTGTGCATATCAGTCACCTCGTCGGTCCAACGGTTTTGTTCCACCGTGGCTGTGCCGATGCCAATTCGGGTCGCTTTTAGAAGGTTTTCTGGTTTGAGCATGTCATCCAAGGAGAACAGCGTATCCTGTACCTGCCCGGTGCCTGAGCCTGTATCCGCCAATGTCAATCCTTTGATTTGCAAACTATTTTGCTCAAGCACCTTATAGAATTGGCCCGCCTCCACGAGGCCATCAGCGATCAGAAATTCAATCTCAAAATGGTCGATAGGGGAGGCACTAACAATATTCCATGACCTCTCAGCCAAAGCTTTGAGCTCACTTATGTTTTGGTTTTCGAAGTAAAGCTCGATACCTGCGAGCCCCACCACAGAAACGGAAACAGCGCCGATTGCCTGCACCACGCGTCTATGACGTTTTTTCTCGTCACGATATGAGAAGAAGGCGGCGCTGACTGTGCCCGCGAGAGATAAGATCAAAACCAATAATTCGATGTGCATGTCGCGCCCCTCGACATTAACCTAGTCCCACTTCCACTATCATAACTCGCCAAGATTAAACGAATAATCCTGCTGCAGTCCGCCACCTGTCGTTGACAACATAAGTCGAGGGCGATTTGGAAAAGCAATTTTCCGATTGAGCTTCGCGAGGTCCTCCTTTGTGTCAGCCATGGACTGCGGGATACCAATGTTCGTGTGCAGCGCTCTCATGTCGACATTGAAGAAGCATTTTTTTCACCCTCTCATCCAACACTTCGACGGGGCGAAGCTAGATGGCCCTCCATCGTCTATCTTGATGTAGATGATGAAGCCTCCAATGCTGTGGCCGCGAGCGACCAGGATGTTTACCTCATCCGCAGGCTGTTTTGCCCTGAGCAAATCGGTAGAAATAGAGGGCAGAACGATGCTTTCAGTCGTATATTCGTATGGGGGAAAAAGGTTCGGGGGCAAGATGGGACTACGTGCAGCGATCCGGAAGCTTGCGATGCGGCGCGTCATTCAGATGGCGCTAAAAAAGCGAAGTGGGCCTTCGATTACAACTTCTGGTGACGAGGCTCAGAAGAACGACATCTATCTGATCTACTTACTCGACAACGAAGGGATGGCGCGGTTCCTCGTTTACGATCTGGTAGGCGACGAGGTGCAGGGAAAGTGGTCGCTTGACGGCCAGAATTTTACTGAAGAGAAATCACTGGATATTGCCGAGCTGGCCAAGTTCCAGCCATGGATACAACACTATTATCGGGGATGGACCTTCTACAGCGTGGGGATCCCAAAGTTCCTCCGGTATCGGTGGTCACGCTGGCCGTGGATCCGGGTCAAGTTCGATCGCTTCCTCCAGTCGCGCTTCAATAAGAAGGAGCTGCCAAGGCAGGATCGGATGAAGGTGCTGTCGTACATCATGGCCGAGACAATAAAGCATCGTACCTTTACGACGCATCCGACCAGCCTTCTGACTCACTTCTTTTCGGTTCGGTGGGTTCATCGACCGGACAAGGATGAGCTGATGACGTACTACACGTTCCTGCTGGATTCGCTCAAGGTTTCGGAAGATCTCGCTGAGGCTGAACACAACGGCTATAGGCTGAATCCTAAGGCCCTCAACACGATCGCAGGCTTTGAGCAGGAAGAGCGTCGACACGGCGACAACTTCAAGATCCAGAGCGGCATCTTTTGGCTGACGATGGTGCTGATGGGTGTCGGCCTTGTGCAAGCCGGGGCGGCTGCGTACGAACAATGGTGGAAGCCGCCAGAGACCCTCACCGGAACAATCGGCGGCCAGCCCGTACACCTAATCCGGAAATAGCCTGACCTCCCGGTCAAAGCGGAGGGACCTTCTTAGTTCGCGGGAAGCGCACGAAAGGCCGACGACCACCGCTGTCCTGCTAGGCCACCTCTCGGAACACCGATCCCTGAAACCACGGGAGCCCACTGGCCCGTTGTCACACTCCTACGAAGCGCCGCACGGTGAACCGGGATGCCTTTTCCGCTGCCGACCGCGAATACTCTGCCGCCGATCTAAAGCTATCTGTATTGGGCAACCTGAAGCTCCAATCGTTTAGTTCAACTTTGCCTGTCTCAGCAGACGCTGAAAAGACGAGTCGGGATTCAGAGCTGCGATCGTCCGACATGATACCCATGTGTCCTCCGCCCGATATCACATCGCCCGGTTGTCTAAACTCAAAAACGTCCGAGGCCGACATACCATGGCCGAGCTTGCTAGCGTCAAAAGCAACCTCCCAGCCACTGATCCTAAACCTCGGGTTCTCCCAGTCAGCCGCCAGCGGATCATGCTGATTCAGTCGTCCAAAAGATCCGGAGATGAGGTCCCATGTCCGGCCACCGACGTCGCTGGCAACATCTGCCACAAAGACGTTGCAGTAATACCTTTTTTCTACTTCCCCAACGGCTTCCGTTGGTGCCCAGTCGGTCGTTTTTAGATAGTATCTTGCTCGATCAACCATTCCGTCGCGTATGGACGCGGGATCTTTTCCATGGACTTGCTCCATACGGGCCACCGAAAATATTGTAGTGAACAGGATCAACTTTCTTCGAGTTAGCACAACCAGCTACTCCGTTAGCACGATTGGGCGCTCAATCTCTGCATGCAGTCGGATTTGATGCCTGCTTTTCAGCTCCCGAGGCTGTCGAGGCAGTACGTCCTTCCAAGTATCGAGCAACTTCGTGATGGCTTGCATCTCTTTCGCAAAGCCGGGCGTCGTCGCCGTACCCTTTGGGAAGTCAAAGTACCACGACCTCCCGATCTCCTTTTTTTCCGTCACTCTTTCCTGTGGCTGGATGCACAGCGGCCCAGCCGATTTTGTTAAGTCTCGCGCGCTAATTCTAAACTCGGCGAAAACAGCTCCTGTAGAGGCTTCGTCGGTTACGCGTCCTGACCTGGCGACAATATCCTCTAAAGGAGCCATTGGCTCGCCAAAGCTTACGAGAACGCCGTAGTCTCCCAAGTTGCTCGATAGAACTGGCTTGTCATCGAAGTCTATTCTGGACTCGGTGACCCGAACAAAACGGTCTAAAAACTGCCAGTACTGCTTCCATTGAGTCCATGGTTGGGGGCCCGGTTCACTCGGAGCAGAAGGGTAGTCCCGCTTTGGAATGACCTCAGTGACCTTATCGACTCTTAGAGTGCTGGAGATGCGCAGCCGAACGACAGTCCCGGGTCGCAGTTCGAAAGGCATACCTTCCGTGGTTGTGAGCAAACCAGTGCTTTGATCAGCTTGTACGCAAACTGGAGAGGCTTTGCCTTGGCCGGGCTCCGCATTTATGTCGAGTTCGAAGACGTCCGGAGACGCCCGCAAAACGTCCTGATTAGTGATGAATGCGACAGTGTACCTTTGACCAATCTTGAAGAGGTTATCGCCGTCGTCGCTTTCGCTAGTCTCCCTGGCAACAATCCATCGACCAACCAGGAGATCGCTTTTCTTAATGTCTGGTGGCTTCTTCAACAGACCAGTGGAAGACACTCCCAAAATTGAGGAGATGCTTCCCTTCTCTACGATAGCCTCGATTGGAAGTTTTTGTAGCACATCAAAGATGCTACCGCTGGCGGCGATTTCAGGACTGACGTAGAACTTAATCGTTCTTGCTCCGGGACCAACTATTGTTATCGGAGCCGTAAGAGCCTCCAGTTGAGAAAGCAATAGGAATGGCATGCTCATGTTATCTCCGTCTTGGAGAGTTATGTCGTCAATATTAAGCGATGGTAATAGATTTCTTCGAAGAATACTCAAAATCCTTGCCGTACTTATCGTTTCATTAGTTACCGGGTAGAAGAAGTATGGATTTTTACTATTAAATGGCGGAACCTCTATATCCGCTATTGTTTGCTGCGGCATAACCTCGCCGACGCGTCCTTGTCGATCAATGAACCGGAACGTGACTAGCGCGGATTTCACGGAGATGTATTTCTGCGTTCTGTTTCTGAAGCGCAAGTATCCGGTGATTATTCCGGCTTTTGCCGTAAAGTTGGCTTTTGTTGTGTCGACGCTCTCAACAAACTTGTTCGTTTTCTCGAAGAGACGCTTTTTTTGTGTTTCTGTGAAAACACGTTCAGACGACGTCGTCGACTCATCGCTGGCATTTAATTTTGCTACAGATGAGGCCAGGTTCGAAGGGTTTACGCTCACATCCAGGCTACGCACTAGCTTGCTTGTGTCGGTGTCTCTTTCAGTGCGAGTTACATCGTTGTTGAGCTCACTCGTGAACTCAATCTCGCGTTGGTCCTTCACGACTGTCTGGTTGTCTCCGGTGTACTCATAATTCAGGCCGACGGTTGTGACGAAGCCTTCGAATTCTAAGTCCGGAACTGACGTAAAATATGGAGTCGGGTCTGCGGTGTCTTCAATACCGTCACCATCGGCGTCAGAAATGGGGGTTTGCGCGAACGCGGGGCTGACAATAAGCAAAGTCGTCAAGAAGATGAGGACCTCTGGAAGCCCCCTGAGGTGAAGCATTCTAACCTGCATGGGGCCCTCCACGACCCTCGGCGGAAAACTGCTACCGCTGTCTCCACGTCGGTTGATTTGGCGGTAACTCTTTCTGCCCACCAAGATTCCTAAGCCTACGCCTTTGCGCTAGTTCGGCAATTGACCGAAAGCGGTACATCCCCTTGGTTGAAAATGATGTATCCTTAGAGATCCACGGAGGCTCGATGTTATGAGACATCTTCCGAGACTTGTTGTCCTTGTTTTTGGGCTCTTATTCACGCCTACACTTGGGTTGGCGCAACTTGACGACTTCATTAACCCGAAAGATACGGTCAAGGACGTGATTGCTTCTTTCCGTGCGGAGATGGCAACATTGATAGCGCAAGCGGGAACTGAAAGCCGAATAACCCTCGTGCGCGCATTCCAGGTGTCGGATGCCCTTATCAATGCTCTATCTGCAGCATACGCAGAAAACTTGAGCGTGACCTTTGAAGAGCTCGACAAACAACAGCAGAAGTTGTTCACGGACACCCGTAATGTAATCAAACAGGTCGACGCGGCGACGGCCACTCCTCTAAGAGAGGCGACCCGCTCCGTTAATGACGCAACCGCGGTTATATCCGACATCGCTATTTGGGCAAACAAACCGATGATCACGGCCTATTTCCCGAGCTACATCGGGCCGTCGTCTTTGGTTCAGGACGTCAACGTGACAGCGACAGGGTTTAGACTTCAGACAACGGAGGGCGACGAGGCCAAATTGTTGATCGGGTCGCAAGAGTATCCCTCATCCCAACTCACGGATGTCTCTTTGGGCTTCGTCATTCCCAGGGCAGCGTTCGCTACGGCGAAGAGCGGCACGGCGTTTCAGACAGCCACGATAGTTTTATCACGTACTAATGGGTGGTGGCCGTGGAATTCCCGTCAGAAGGTAAAGTTCCAGCTTCTCTTCACGGTGCTACCGGAAACCTTGGGAAGCTACACCGTGTCAACGAAACTTCGACAGCCTACAACGGAGACCAAACAGTTTGAATCAGATGATCTAAAGGTCACAAAAAATGGAGGCGGAGGGTTGCCACTATCGGAGTGCTATTCTCCTCCTGCTGGCTATAAATTCGATCTTTCGACGGTAAAAGTCGTGGAAACAAAGCATACAGCCTACAAACATGATGATACGTCTCCTGGGACCAATATAGGATACGTAAAGTTCAAGGAGGATGAGATTACAACGCCCGATCGTGTCTGTATCACCGTGGTTGCCTCGACTGGATGCAAGGAATGCGGGGCAACTACATGGGGCCGACTTAAAGCTACAATCGTAAAAACTTATGACGTCGAGACGATCACGGAGTCCGAGCGCAAGCTTCTTGACTGGAAGAGTGACGCTAAAATAGAAATTCCTAAAAATGCCATCGATCAAACCATTACTGTGAAGCTCTTCGACGACTTAACACGAATGGGTTCTCCATCTTCACCACCAACCATTCCGTTTGTCGATTTTGATCACGATGTCAGAAGTACCAGCGTCTTTCTACGGCCCAGGCAAGCATGGGTGGCGAGGTAGGATAACTGTTATTCAAGGTGCCTTGCAGGTTCCTGTTTATCCCACTTAAACACCTTCAGGGGAGCTTCGTGAGCGTCGCAGGAAGTCCACGCTTGAACGCCAGATTGACACGAATGGCGACCAAAAGGATTCAATAATCTGAGCATCAACATCAGGCGGCATTAGAACGACACCTTCCATCTGTGAAACTCCAGCCACTTCGCCTCCTCGAAAACTTCTATCGGCATCCTGCGGCGTAGACCGGATATGATCCTTCGCAAGATTGCAGGTATTGCATAACCGAACTGGACTGGCTTGTAGAGCTCAGACACCTTCTCAACATCCAGCCTCGGAAATTTAGTCTTAAGCTCCCACGAGTAATGGAGAGCCTGTGCATGCTCGGCTATCGGCATGAATACGGCGATGTCGCTCCCTGCTGGCTCAGCAAGTTCGAGGGGGGGGAAGATGCGTATCTTGTCCTTGTGCTTTATGTCCGCAAGGTGTGGATCGATTTGCTGTTCAACGAACGAGCGGACAAGAAGCGGAGACTCTTCCTCCCACACCGCCCTTAGATATTCGCTTAGGTCGGGATGGCTCAGAAGTAGTTCCAGTCCAGCCACCACGCATTCTTCGGCACCTGTCTCAACGTAGAGCTTTTCCCTCAGAGCCAGGATTTTCCTGCGAACCTCAATCTTAAGGGAGCCTCCAGCTTCCAACGATCGTATGTCGAAGCGGAGAATGTCAGATTCCTTCGTGCGGAACGCGATACGCCCTGCCGGGAATTCGCGAAAGTCATACAGCAATTCTCTGATCGCGACGGCCAATTCGTCCTCATCTAAAAGCAGCTTCGCTCCAGACGCTCGCCAGCTCGCCAAAAGCGGGGTTGCAGGCCCCGATGAATATGCTCCGAAATGTTTGGCAGCCATGTTGGGGTGACGAGTAGCGCGTCGAACCAACTCGCTCCATCCGATGACATGTACGGTGAATAAACCAGCGCGCTCATGCTGACGCGTCAGTTCCCGCGCACGCGCTTGAACCTTTTCATCGTCGGGTGCTGTCGAGACGAGATAGAACGCCTTCAGAGCGGGTTTGAAGTTCTTGGCCTTAGCGACCTCGCTTTCAAGATCCTTAGAAGTTAACACCTTCACTGGCCAAGAGGACTTCTTCTTGCACTGGATGCCGACGGGCCAAAAAACGCCGTCGCGTCCAACTATGTCGACGCCATCCTGTGATTGGCCTGCTCTGCCGTGGCGGACCAGGCCGCTGTCACGCCACTCTTCCTGGAAGACGTCCGCGCAAAGTTCTTCGAATTGATCCCAGCTTCTAGGTGGCGCTTGCTCGAAATGGACAAAATGCATGATGTTCTCTTAGCGATGGTGCATGGTGTGTTGCTCTAGCACCTAGACTGGGTTCGGGCCGCACATGCTTCCCCGGCTGGTCTTGGATACCTTATTCGACCTCTTGCGATGCCCGCGGGGCGGCAGTTGAGGAAAAACTATCCTCATAGCGTTTGAGCTTCACCGCGCCTCCCATGACCCTCTGGACACGATATATGGAGTCGACGTTCACGCCGTATTCTCTCGCGATTGCATTGGGCTTTTCGCCGTGAGCGAGACGCTTGGCGATGGTCTTCTGATCGTCGGCGCCAAGGATTCGTCCCTGGATGCCATCCTTGAATCGGCGATCGATCTTCAGCCCATGATGTCGAGCGATGCTCCGGATGCGAGCATGTTCCAGCCCCAGCTCCCTGCCGATGTCGAGAGGACCGAGGCCTTCCTTCAACATCTCAAGGACTCGTGCTTCGTGCTGCGCGACGATCTCCTGTCGAGCCTTCCGGCGCTGACTGTGTGATGCGCCTTCGGAAACGACAGTTGCGAGGACAGCGGCTGCTTCTGGCTGCAGTGAGACCTTGCGTGTGCCAGCGCCACGCTTGCGAGCTTCGTCGAGGATCTTCGTCGCCTTCGCCTTCGAGATCTTGAGAGCTGCCAGCTTCGCCTTGTTGGCGTCGATGAACGAGGAATCTACGCGGGTGTCGATCTTGTCGTCGAGCGCGACAAGCTGAACGCCTTCTTCGAGCAGCGCGAAACAGATCGCGGTCGTCTCAGCCTCGTCGGCTCCCAGCCGCTCGATCTTATCGGTTGCGAGGGTGGTGCCGAATTTGGCGGCGATCAGCGCATGGCCTCTGGTCTGCCGTGTCGGCTTTCCAGACCCGCGACCGTTACGGCTGCAGGATTCCGAATAAATCTTCACCGCCTCTGGGAACTGCGCCTGCAGCTCGGCCTTCTGAGCGATCTGATCGTCCTTCGTGACTCCGAGCGTGTATCCATACAGCTTCATCGTCTCTTCTCTCTATTCCGCCGATCTTTTGCAAAGGATTCGTGTGTCTCGATTATGCCCTGTGGGCTCATTCCTTCAATGCTCGGTAGACGGTTGCCCGGTGTACTCCCAGCAAACGCGCCACCTCGGCCACCGACTTCGTCTCGCGCAGCTCTCTCGCGTGGGCAATCTGCTCCGGGGTCAGTGCAGGCGGAGGCCCGAACCTCACCCCTCTGGCCTTCGCTGCAGCTCTCCCGGAGGATGTCCGGTCGAGGATCAGTGACCTCTCGAAATCGGCCAGTGCTGCGAAGACGGTCAAGATCATCTTCCCGGATGGCGAGGTCGTGTTGGCCCATGGTTCTGCCAACGACTTCAGACCAGCTCCGGCGTCCGCGATGCGCTCTCCGATATGCAGGAGATCGATGGTCGATCGGGCGAGGCGGTCCAGCCGGGTGACTGTGACGACATCGCCTGGTCGAAGATGGTCGAGCATCTTGCCCAGTTCCGGCCGATCCTTGTTCGCCCCCGAGATGGTTTCGGAGAAGATCCGCGAGCAGCCAGCGGCGGTCAGCTCTGCTCTCTGCTGAGCGGTGTCCTGTCCCGATGTCGAGACGCGCGCGTAGCCGATCTCCATAGCTGTCCCCCTTGTCGCAAATCATGTCGCAAGTATCCATAACCTGCGACAGACTTGTGCGACAGCCCTGAGGGCTGAAAAACATGGTGGCGAGCTTGTGTCGCACAACTTCCAACTTATGCGACATCATCTGTCTCCCTCCTTGTTCGGCTCGAGCATTACCTGATCCATGATGCGCCTGAAGTGTTCCGCGTCGAGTTCACGCTTCGGCTGCGCAGGTTGGTCATCGGGGACCGGGCCGTATTCATCCTTGATGAGTTTGCCGAGCGTTCCCCGGATTGCCCATCGCAGCATCACATCATGGGTCTTCCGAAAAGGATCCTGCCGCTGGTCGTCATCCCAACATCCCGACTTGGCCGACATTGCCATGTTCTGGAATACGAGGGCGCGGCGTTCTTTCGCTATCCGGTTCAGGAAGTTGTCTCTGCTTTCGGACGGATCCTTCGGAAACTTCGAAAGCCAGTCGTAGACGACAGCGTCGGTCTGCGTGAATGACAGGATCTCGATCTCGGCCATGGTGCTCGGTGGAATGTTCGTGAGGTATGGGATTTCCTCCTCGATCAGCATCCAGAGGAAGCGGTACGCCTCGCGAAAGGCATCCTCCACCGACTGGTTCGACGATAGCAGCAGGGTGGGGACGGCAAACCATCCATGCCGTTCCGGTCTCGTATCGAACTCAGTGACGGCGCTGGACTTCGCGAGCTGCATCTCACCTGAGTCACCTGGGAGATAGAGCCGGGGCGCGAGCTTGATCCGTGCCGTTGGCAAGATGCGTCTGACCTCGATCGCGAGATCGAACAGGGCCTTGTGCATCAAGCTATTGGCTGGACCGACGTCGAGCTTGTAGTTTCCATCAGGATCGTTGATTGGCAGATCGGCGGGATCGACCATAGTCCAGTGCGGGACGTTCGGCGCATGGATGTTGTCGAAGATGTAGACGGCGCTCGGATCCGGGAACGTGCGCTCCCAAGGTTCCTGCGGAAAGTCTTCGACTGCGAGTGCTGTGTTCTTTGTCATGGTCCGCGGCCTCCTCTCCACCGTCTCGTGATTTCGGGAGTAGAAGGAAGAGGGTTGCCCCCTGTCTTCTCTATTCCTGAATACAAGGATGCTTGTCGGCGGAGCCTAACGCAAACGGAAAAATCAGATTCCGCGACGTCGAAAGAATGGTGCTTGGGATCTCGTAGAATGAGGGGCCGGGATTGCGAGCGCGGTCAACAAACTGGCCTCGAAGATAATTTCGGCCGGGCGCGCGAAACCCGCCGACAGCAGGGAAGCCATCGGCGGATCGGGAGCTTCGTCGTGTATTGTTGACAACGCGGACAGGATTAGGCGTCGTTCGCATGCTTGGGCTGGCTGTCGACCAGGTACTGATATTCGGTCCCGTAGAGGTTCCGGTGTTCGGCCTCGAACTTGGTGATGTGATCGATGACTGTCTGAACGAGCGGGAACTTGACGAAGCCACGCTTATCGGCCGGGATCGGTGCTGCACCCGGCAGCTTGGTCAGCCGGATCCCCCGAGGGGTCTTGCCGACAAGGAAGCGCAGCTTGCAGGGGATGCCATGGGCCTGCAGCAGGGCGACGGCATCAGCGGCATGGATCGCATCCGGGTCCATATGCTCGATATCGATGACCTGGATGGATTCCTCTTTCGGCTGGATCTTGCCGCCGACGATCTCGAAGGGGGAGAAGAAGGCGTCGGTCATGACTTCAGCCTTCCCAGCTTCTTCAGGCAGCGCGGACAGGAGATGGCATCCCCCTCGTAGGCGGTCGCCCACATGATCGTGGGATAAGTGCCGCAGATGGCCTGTTTCTGATCCCAGACATGGCTCGCGGTCTGACCGTCATCGATCGCGATAGCATGGAACACGCCGCCCTTGCCGAGCTCGTTACCGTTCCGCAGCGCTCCGGCCTTCTGCAGGGGCATGAAACGGTCGCCGTTCGGGGCAACGAAGACGATATCTTCGAACAGACGAGCAGCGGCCTCATGGGCGGCGATCCTGTCGGCCTCGATCTGGCGAAGGCGTTCTTCGAAGATCGCTTGCTTCTCCTCTTGACTGACAGAGACACCATTGCGCATGCCGGAGACCGAGATCAGGCCGGAATCTTTCTTCAGGCCATCTGCCATTTTTTTGCAGGAAGTCGTTCAACATGGCAGCTCTCCTCACTTGATCCGGCGATAGCGGCGTGGATCGAATACGGTCCCGACTAGGGGTAGTCCGGCGGATCCGCGATAGATGTCGGCAAGTCTCCCTGCCATCACGCTCTTGCCCTTCGTTCGCGGCTGAACGGTGTGGACGATCCTGACCTCGGCACCTGCAGGCGATAGCTCATGCCGGACGCAGTTCGGGAACACGTTGTGGAGATGCGGCTTCGGCTCACTGTCATCGATCGACGAATAGTGCATCCAGCGAGCTGCATTCTCCCAGGCTTCGAGCTTACGAGGATGGATTTCGATGTCGTAGCCGACACGACGATCAGCATCCACCTGTCCTGCCACCTCTTATCGAAGGGACGCGACGGCGCGGTTTTCCGTGCCCCTGCCGCCCTTTTCGCTGACCGGGATCAGGACAACCTCATTGCCCAAGCTCGTCGATGTCTTGTTGTTGTTCGTATTCTTGCCCATCTGAATGTCCTCCCTCGTGATGGTGTGGGCGGCTCCTCCTGCCGCCCTGGATGATGTCGATTAGAACGAGCCGCCGTAGACGGCTCGCTGGTCGGCAGATTGCGCGGCCCGGAACTCCCGGTTCGCTGCGGCCCATTCGACACGGACTTCGCAGGGGACGGTCACGGTCGGAAGCAGGCGCTCGGCTTCAGCGCAGACGGCATCCCATTCCGCGTCCGTCAGATTCCAGTCGGCTTCCTTGAAGCAGCCGAAGTCGTCGATCCCGGATGCCTTGCTGTCGATTGCCAGTTCCTTGGCGATGCTCTTCAGTGCGCTGTTCAGTTCCATGACCTCTGTCCCTCTAGTCCCGAGAGCGTCCGTCGCTCTCTTCTGAATACAATGATTGCCGTCGGCGGCGCTTAACGCAAACGAAAAAATCAGAAAAAGCGACGGCATGAAGTCCGGCTTTCAGTATTGCGAGCGGGGTCAACAAACTTTCTTCAGCGGCCACGAAAAAACCGCCCCGGAAGGCGGTCCTGTCGGCGGCTCGGCCAGAGGCGTGTATGATCACTTCTCTGTCCTTGGCAGCGCGGCATTCACCAGGGCGGCGGCTGCGAACAACGGAACGATGGCTGCTATCCGGCTGGCGGCGAATGCGATCTTCATGATCGGCGGCAGCTCAGGTGTCTTGGTCATGGCTTCATCCCTTCGGTGTTCTCGTCCCGCTTTTCGCAGCGGCCGACGATTGAGTGGACGACGTCCGGGAGGCGATTGTCGTGGATGTCGTGGAGCAATTCCTCGAAAAACAGGGCAGCTTGCTTCAGGTGCCTCTTATCCGCCTCCGAGGCCGCCTTTCTGGCCTGCGGCAGCAGCTTTTCAATCTTGGCAGCCAGCTCCTTGAGCTCTCCGGTGGCCTTGTAAAGTTCTTCAATTTTCGACATGGGGGTTTCTCCTGTTCTCTATTTCTCTCTGAAGGACGGCTTCCAGCTCGTCCAAGGTGTCGTCGGTAAATGCCAGCGGGATGGCCGCCGGAGGCCTCCTGACCGGGAACGGCAGCACGTTGTCCGGCCGCTCAATCCGCTCCGGTTCCGGCGTGCGCAGCGGCGCGGCCGACTGGTCGTGGATCCGGATCTCGTACGAGATGCTGCCGTCGGTCCCGGTGAAGACGACGTTGTTGCCGTCTTCCAGGAAGTAGCCGTGGACCTCATCGCCGGATCGGCCTTTCAGGCTTCGGGCGATGTTGGCGAGCGCCCCGACATCTCCCGGGGCGTAGGTGCCGGACATCTCCCGGATGAAGTCGGCAAGGCAGCGCTTGGCGTGATCGGGAGTGGTCATCGATCGGCTCCTTAAAGTGCGCGGCGGTCGGTGAAGATGCCGCCGAAGGCGCCTGCAGGAAGGTTTGCCGGGTGGATCGGGCAGAACTCCTTGATGACGATTGGCTGCAGGTCATCGGGGTTGCCGACAATTCGGAAACGCTCCCCACCATCTGCGGCCTCCTTCAGGCGCTGCGCCCAAATGGCTTCGTTATCGTGGGCGGCGATCCTTTTGCTGGCTTCGCGCGACCAGTGATATGTCAGGCCTTCGAGTGAAGGGGTGTCACCTTTGCGCGCAGACATCCACTCGGTCCCGAAATGTAGGCGGACGTTCGTCAGGGCTTCGTGGGTCGGGATCTGCTTAACAGCAGCTTCCAGATGCCAGATCGAGCCTCCAGCGCCGTTGGGCCGGAGCCAGCGCCATGTGCCGTTATGCATCTTGGTGATGATGATGGCCTCACCATTCATCTCAGCAGAGTACCGTTCTGCGCTAATGTCCGATTTCAGTTCGCCCTTGTACGTGATGCCAAGTTTGAGGAAGGCGTAAGCGCTGAGATCCTTTCTGCAGAGGCATTCCATCTCCTCGTGCGTCATCGGGCGGATGTCTTCCCGACGGCGCTGAGCTTGGATCTCCCGGAACCGGGCATCGTTGGCAGTGAAATCTTCATAGGACAGAGCATCGCCAGCAGCCTCGTCGATCTTGTCGGAGATGGTCCAGAAATGGTGATTGTACTCTCCGGCGATTGACTGCCATGCGCGCCAAGCGCTTTGGAGCGACGACTGATCCTCGTAGACGACACCGATCTCATAGTTGAGGCGATCAACCGTAGCCTCATCCGCGATGCAGCCTATAGCCGCGTCAAGGTGATGGGCGCGATCGTTGGTCTCTTCGAGCGCTTTATGCAGGCAGTCGTTGATGCTCTCGAAGGCTTCGTTGAACTGTGCGACGGCGGCCTTCAGCTTCTCGATGTTTTGTGATTTCACGGCGAGTTCCCTCTCTCTTCTAATCCTCCGAAGGCGTTGATCGCCCTCGTCTGAATACAAGGATTGTCGTCGGCGGAGCCTACCGCAAGCGGAAGAATCAGGCTCTGGAGAGGGTGATTTGAGGTCGGAAGGAAAGGAGCTGGCGGCTGCTTCGACGGTCAACAAAATGGCATCGAAAATAATTTCGCAGCGGTCACGAAAAATCCGTCGACGGGATTTCCATCGGCGGATCTTGGTTAGTTGAAGGTGCGGCCAGCTTCCGGGTGCCCCCACGTGAGGTGGTAGCTCACGTTGCCATCGCCGTCGGTCATCCGGAGTTGCTTCTGGCGGGAGAAATGGTGCGTCGGAAGTCCGGCACGTTCGACGGCGTGGATCCGGTTGTCGGTGAGCTGCAGGATGAAGCCACGAAATTTCGGCCTGCTGCCGCCACCGATGGCGATCCTATCTATCCGCCAGCCGTCGTCTTCGGAGTAGAGAAGCGAGAGCTTCCATCCATGAAATGGACCGACGCGAGGGGTGGGGAAGTAGTAAGTTCCGCTGACACCGTTCCAAAGATCGGCGGGTAAGCCTGAATCCTGCAGGCTGATGACAGCATCCTCGTTGATGAGCCTGAACTGGTCGGCGGTCGGTACCAGGAGCGCCATCGATGATCCGGCCTCGCGGTTCTTGCTGTCGAACATCTCCCGCACGGCGGCAAGATCTGCAAACGCTGCGCCTCGGGAAGGATCGGGCTTGTCGATGTCGAAGAGGGTGTAGAGATCGCGTGTCATGGCGGCTTCAATGCTTCACGGCAAAGCGGGATGCGAAAGTCGCTTCGAAGGGTTCGAAGTCATACGCAAGCTGACCGTCGCGATCGAGGGGCATGTCGAGCGGGACCGGGATGATCTGAACGAGGTGATGCCCTCGCGGGTTCATGGCGCGCAGTCCGGCGACCAGCTTCATCTCCTTTGTCCCGGCGTCGTGGGGAGTGAAATGGATGATCTGCATCTTGCCTCCGGCTTTGAGCGCTGCCTCCATGATCGGCTTCACCAACTCCCGGAGGCTCGGGATGTCATCCATGCCGACCTCCTCTGTCGAGTTGCTGCCATTGCGACCGTAGAGAAGGACAGGCTCCCTCGGATCGGTGCTGACGAGAATGTAGCCGTAATCTAGTGTGAAAATGGTTTCCGGCTGACCGGAAGGGGTTAGCAGTGCAGTCATTGATGGTTCCTCCTCGGGATTTCTTGAAGCGGATGTCGCTCTCTACGGGCCGCCGGCAGGCGGCCGATAGGGTCCGGCATCTCAGTGAACGGCGATCGACGACATCTCCGGCCATGCGTCACCGACCTCGATCAGGTCCATGGCTCGCTCATCAAGAGGGGGAGCGTCTGTCGGCAATGGGAAGCCGAGATCGTCGGCCCATCTGCAGGCCTGCAGATACATGTGCAGGACATCATCATCAGACTGCTCACCGAGTCGTTCGGAGAAGTCTGTCGCCCACGCCTTCTGATCGCCTCCGGTGAAGGGGAGTAGAACAGGAAGAAGGGCACCTAGATCTCCGCGCTGATACCGTCCTGCGATCCGTTTGAGCTGGGCCTCGGTCTCGGCGGTAGGATTTCCCGCATGGCGACGAAGGATGCTCTTCTCGGCCACCGAGACGGCTTTTCCGTCCATGTATTCCGCGAACTCGCGCAGTTCGTGGTCGATCTGGCTTTCCCAGTCGAAATCGAAACCGTCCGTCATGTTCACCAGCCCAGTCCGTCGAATTCTGTCAGGTCGATCCGCTTCCGGGGGTCGATGGGGATCCCCTTGGGCAGGACAACGGCTTTCAGGACAGGCTTGCGGAAGTCCGGCGCATCCGGGTTCAGCTTCCTCGCGCGGGCGCCTGCTTTTTCGATCTTCGCGAAGCTGTCGATCGCGACGTTCCTCGGCTTCGAGGGGATGACATCCGCGAACTCCTGGATGAACTCGTCGATGTGTGCTGCTACGGTGGTCATGGTCTCTCTCCTCTATTTCGTGATCGTGAACTTGATGGACGGCTGGCGTTTGTAGGGATTGGGATCGTCGTCCGGATCCGGGATCTGCGCCCACTGCTCCGACGTGAACGGTTGGAAATGCGGCTCTCCGCTCTCTTCGGCGCTGAGGCCTGTCTTAAAGGCATCGAGCAGGACCCACTCGCCGTCGATGCGCTGAACCTTCGCGCCAATTCCGACGATGGATGTGAAGCCGTAATCGTGCCAAGACCGGAGGGCGGGGCCGACGCTGTAGGCGTAGAACGTCACGCCATCCCAATAGGATTCGGGTAGTCCGATCTCCTTCAGCATCGCTTCGGCGCGATAGCAGCGGTGCTGCAGGCCTTCGAATCCGAACGTGTACTTGGCGTTCTTTTTCTTCAGGCTGCCGAGCAAGGCGTTGATTGGGTTCCGGTTGCGCAACGCGACGACATGAGTGCCGCCGAGCCGGATCAGGACATGTGGCTGGTAGACTAGCTCCGACATCTCAGACCTCCTTCTTTAGGAAGACGGGGCGGATCGTCGAGCGGATCGCAGGCTGCTGCTCAAGGCCGAACAGGTGACCGACGTAGAGGTCTACGAGCCCGGATTCGTTGTAGACCTCGCCGTATTCCGGCAGGTAGCCCGAGGCGTCTTCAAGGGCTTCGATGAAGGTGGTGTCATCGTTCATAACTGTTCCGATCTCTGGTTTTGAGGCTCTATCGGCCTCTCCTGATTACAAGGATTGCTGTCGGCGGAGCCTACCGCAAGCATAAAAATCAACAGAAATCAGGACGTTATGAAAGTCGAAGTAATCGGCTCGATGGATGCTGGGGCCGTCAACAAAATGAGTTTGAAAATAAATCGGATGATGTGATGAAGAAGCCGCCGACAGGATTTTCCATCGGCGGCCTCGGTGTCATCGGCCGTAAGAACGTCCTGCGTCCGGCTCCTGGTCACGGCTGTAGTTCCGGCCATCTTCCTGAGCCCGGAGGCGAGCCTGGTGAGCGCGGAAGGCGTCGCGGTCGGCTTGCGACCCGAACTGTGCCGTCACTGGGGCTGCGGCGCGTGCCTCTGCAGCTTTCAGGCGGGCGGCCTCCTCTTTCTGGGCGCGGAGAATGGCAATGTTGTTCATGCCGATCTCGATCATCTTCTCCTGAATGACGGACAGATCTCGCGTCATGATGGCCTTGCCGTCGTCCGTCGTGTAGCGCGGATCGACTTCCCCCAGAGAGCCATCCGGGTTTAGCTTTCTGCCGACCATGTAAGTGATCGCGCGGTTCTGGACGCCGTCGCGCTGAGGCGGGATCTTCTCAAGCGTTAGGCTCTTCGGATCCACATGGCCGGGCGTGAAGTTGGCGATATAGAAATTGATGACGGACTTTGATCCGTCCTCAGCGATATGCAGCATCCTACCGAGAACAGTCGTTGAGAGATGGCGGAGCCTTACGTCCCGGATCTCATTCGTTTTCTCATCACGAACACGCACCTGGACAATGTTGGGCGTGTCTTCGCCAATCTTGAATTGAGAGCCAATCTCCTTCGGGACAGATCTCTGCAGAGCATCGAATGCCTTGTTTCGGTCGCTGATCATTCGACGGATCGTAGCGCGTTCGACGGTCTGGTTGTCGAAGAACTCCTTATGAGGCTCCTTCGGCTTCGGAGCCTCGGTGTTCTTTGTGAACTCGTCCTCCGTCTCCTGTCGCATCCATCTTGCTGTCGTCGTGTACTGCGCTTTGCGTTCTGCTGCAGCCTTCGCGGCCTCCTGTTGTGCGCGGTAGGCGGCGCTGTTGTAGTAAGCCAGCTCCTCGGCAGTCTGTTGTCTTCCAGCACTCATTGCTGTTCCTCCTGTTATCGCGTCCTTCATGGCGCGTTGTCGAAATCGTCGGCGGCCAGCTCGCAAGGAACAACGGCGGCCGACAGGAGCAGCAGGGGGATCACTTTCCTCTCTACTGCCCCCGGTCATGGTCATCCGGGAAAGTCGGTGAGGTCGAGGCTGAGCCCGATCGTCTCCGCCCTGATGGGCCGTTCTGCCGATCGACGACCGGACGTCGGCCGGGACAGATCCCGTGGATACATGGAGCCATGCTTGAGACCGTTGGAAGCATGCTCGACAGCGCGGGTGATCGCCGTGAGGGTCGCCCAGTTCGACGCCTGCGCGAGAGCGATCTGGCGCTCCATGAGCTTGCGATCGCCTTGCGGAAAGTCGGAGAGATCGATCGTCGAGAACGTGGCCTCGATCTCCCTGGTGAGCAGCTCGAGCTTGTCGATCATCGCGTTCGCCTCCTGGAGCTGCGCGAGCGCGATGTCGTTCTTGGCGGCCTTCGCGTTCGCGATGGACTTCTGAGGGCCGCCGACTGGGCGGGAGACTGGCTTCGCAGTGGGGCGTTTCTGGTTCGTGGTCATGACTGGAATCCTTTCGTGAGATGTCATGGGGAGTAGAAAGGGAGAGAGCCGAAACTCTCTCCGGATGGTGTCAGGCAGCCTTGCGCTGCTTCAGGGCAACCAGCAGGTCGGTCACTGTGAGCCAGCCTCGGTGGTCAGCGGTGACCTTCGTACCGAGTTCCGGGATCAGTACGGCGCTGGGCTTCTGGTTCGTCCGGATCAGGCGGGTGCTGTAGCCAGCCTTCCGGATCCGCGACCGGGCGTTCTCGATTGTGATGACGTACTGTGGGAGGGGTGCTACCTGCTTCATGATCAGGCAGCCTTCTTGACGATCAGGTCGGCCACGGCACGCTTCTGGATGACCGGGATCAGCGCCTCAGGGACGACGAGATTTATCGAGGCGGGGTCGCCGCAGGAGCGATCGGAGCGCTCGATGCTCACGACCTTCCAGCCGTCGCGGGTGTAGCGATAGGTCACCATCGAGCCGATAACCGAGCGGCCCTTGCGCCTATAGGCCTTCGACCTCGGCGTGTCGGTGAGGTAGATGCCTTCGATACCCAGGCAGTCCCTCTTGGACAGCTTGAGTGCAGCGCGGCGTTCTTCGAGTTCATCCGCCACATCTACGATCTCGCTCCAACGGACAGTCCACGCGGACGCCCTTCCTGCAGATGCCTCGACGGCGGGGTTGAGAGCTTCGAAAGTCAGTGGCAGCAGTGCGGTCTTCTTGCTCATGGTGTTGTTCTCCCTCTATTCCGGCTTCGTTGATCGTGCCGTTGAATAAATGATTGCTGTCGGCGGAGCCTAACGCAAACGGAAAAATCGAAGGAAATAGCAAGTAAAGTCAGTCGCTTGGACACCGGAAGCGATAGGTTTCGGAATGCCGATCACGGTCAACAAAATGGCTTCGAAAATAATTTCGGGCCGGACACGAAAAATCCGCCGATAGGGATTTCCATCGGCGGATTCTGATGTCGGGATCGATCGACGATCGGGGTCAGGCGGCTTTGTCGGCGTTGACCTGGTGCCAGTTCCGGATTGCCTCCGGAAGCTGCCTGGCGACGAACGCAGCTTGCTTAGCTACCTTGCCGCCGATGTCTCGGTAGAAGGCGAGAACGCCGGGATCGAGATAATCACGCTCTTCGATCACGAACTCGATCGGGTCGAATTCGTCGACACCGGGCAGGTGCGCCCATGCGTATATCCGCACGCCGTCGTCATCGGTGATGTTGAAGCTGAACCACCATGGCGTGGTGGGATCGGTGCCTTCGACGGCGTAGCTGGTAACCTCGTAGACATCGAGGCGTGCGGCGAGCAGGGTGGTCTTTCTGTAGAACATGGAAGTCTCCTGATGATGAGTTGATGGAGACCCTCATTGGGGAGCGATAACGAGCCCGGCGATCTGCTGCTGCGCAGCCGGGAGTCGGTGGCGGCCGTAGGCCGCCTGGTGTCAGGCGGCGAGCTCGCGGAATGTGCCGCTGCTGTCGTCCCAGATCCCGCCGTTCGACAAGGCCTCCTGCTCTGCAAGCTGCTTCGACTTCTGGCTGAACTGGTGCATGGCATCGAGAAGGGCGGCGAGCTGCGCAGCCGACAGGGTGCCGACGACGCTCGCGGGGATGCTCTCGACGAAGGCGTCGAAGGTACGCGGGTGGCCGCCGATCAGTGACAGCGAGCGGGCGCGGTTGAGTTTGATGGTCATGGATTTCCTCCTTGGGGAATGTGTGGGCGGCTCCTCCTGCCGCCCGGATTGATGTCAGATGGTGAAGATCGAGCGGAACATGCTGTTGGCAGGGATCTCCAGTTCGACGACACCTGCGAACGGTCTGTCGGGGCGTTCCTCAAGGAAGCTGCGAGCGCGATCGGCCAGTTTCACTGACACCTTCGGATCGTAGGCCTTGTTCAGATGCTCGGCGTATTCGACCGGGCCACGCAGATCGCAAGGGCGGGTCATGGTCTCCCGGGCGTTCCGGAGGTGCTGAAGAGTCGCGCGGTGATGACGATCGAAGACGGTCACGGTGTCGAAGATGGCGAGGTAGCTGTCGATGGCCGACTGCTGCTGTTCAAGAGTGGTGGTCATGTCTGGGTTTCCTGTGATCTCGGGGAAGGGATGGGCGGCTCCTCTGGCCGCCCTGTTGGTGTCGTCAGGCTGCTTTCAGAGCCAACTCGGTTGCAATGCTCACGCTGCCTTCGTCTTCGTAGTTGATGACGAGATCGAACAGACCCAACCCCTCCGCGTCCGGCTCGTAGGCGACAAGGTAATCTCCGAACATCTTCGGCGGCTGACCCTTCATGCGCTTGCAGATCCGATCGAATGCATTGCTGTCGGTCGGGTGGTTGCCGTAGTGGTACATCTCTTCAACGGCTTCGATGTCGAGATCGATCTGTTCGACGGCGTCTGCCGCTTGTTCCATCGCCCACTTAAAGAGGCGATACCCTGCGTCCGACATGCGATCGACGCCAACGGCATCCAGTTCCCAAGCGCGGTTGAGGGCGCGGATGAAGGCCTTGTCGGCTTCCTCGGAAAGTGTGGTCCGGACGTCTTCAATTTTCTTGGTCATTTCATTTTCCCTGTTCTCTGAAGGTCAGGAAGTCGTTGTCTCGCTTCCCTTATGAATATGATGCTTGTCGGCGGAACATACCGCAAGCGTAATAATCCAACAAAATGAAGTGCCGAAAATTAGCCCGCGGAATTGCTCGCACGGTCAACAAACTTTTTTCTTGAAGCCATGGAAAAAGACGCCGACGGCGGGTTTTCTATCGGCGGATCCTGCAAGGGCAGGGGGTGACAGTCCCTATGACTGTCCCGGTATCAGGTACTCGACGAACGCGCTCTTCCGAAGACTGACCAGACGGCGGCTGGCATCCAGGATGCGGCGGCGCTGCTTGTCCTGATCGAAGCCGAACTCGCTGATCAGCGGCCGAATGAAGGGGCTGTCGATCCTGAGCTGCGCCATGCGTTCCGATCTCGATGTCAACAATTGCCGGATTTCCCTGACAGGCAATTTCAGGATGTCGTCCCATTCCACGAACTGGCCGTGGTCGCCGGACTGCTCCCGCAGGCTGTCGATCTCCTGCTGCGCGACCTGGACAAGCTCCGGCCGATCCCGCAGGGTGCGTGCGATCAGGCGATGCCTGAACAGGCTCTCGAGAAGGCGACGGTAATCTGCGGGGAGGTGTCTGGACATGGGATGGGCTGGCTTCCGATAAGTTCCGAGCCGTGCCCGGGAGTAGAAGGGGACAGGATATCCGTTCTCCCTCTATTCCGGAATCCCTCAGGCTGCCATCAGCTCGGCGGCTTCTGGATCATCGTCGACTAGATCGTCGATGATGTCGGATATGTCTACGAGGGTCTCATAAAGCAGGTGAATAGCATCGAGAGCCTTCCTAGCTCTGACCTTTTGGTAGTCCGAGAAATCTCCCTCGAGGATGGTTCCAAGGCTTTCGATCGCCTGTCGATCTTCCAATGGCTCGCCAGTGTGGGAGATGTGGTTGATCCGTTGGCTATAAACGAGCAGGGCCGTGAATGCTGGATTGGACATGGGTTCCTCCTATGATGTCCGATGTTGTGAGTGAGGACTGGGGCGGCTCCTCGACCGCCCCGACCTGTGATTGATTAGCAGCCCGTTTCGCGGCGCATGAATGTGATGATCTTCTCGCGGCAGTCGGCAGACTTGGCGATCTGCTCGTCTGTCATGTTCGCGGTGAAGAGCTCGTGGCGGCTTTCGTCGGTCCTGTTCTTCACATTGAGGCCGAGAAGTTCGGTGGTGCGATCGAATGTCTTGACCTTTTTGTTGAACCGCTCCTCAGCCTGGAACAGCACACCGTCGATCATGAAGAGGACGGTTGCCACGCTGAAGGCGTTCTTTCCCTTCCCGAAGTCATTGGAGTATGCGGAGATGAACTTGAACCCAGAGTCGATGCGATCGATGGTCTTGGCGGTCTCGATGGCACGATCGATTTCGACACGCTCCCGCGCCCTGTCTAGGTTGCGCTGCGCTGTTTCGAGATCATCAGTAAACGACCCGAGGAAACGGCCCACACTCTCTCGGGTGTGCTTGACATCATTAGAGATGTTCTCTGCACGCGCTATCAAATAGCTCAAGAACCGCTTCTGTGCGCTGCACTCGTAGAATGCAAAAGTCTCTTCCGCGCTCGTCCAGTTTGGTTTGAGACTTTCGATTTCGCCAAGCTCATCAAGACGAGCGAAGATCCCGGCAAGCTCCTCAGAGGTCGATACCATCACGGCATCGAGATCAGCAGCAGTATCCCGGAGGATGGTGTTGATGGTGGTATTCATGGTGAACTTCCTAGCTCTGGAGATCTCAGGAAGTCGTTGTTTTCGCTTCCCTTATTAATAGACTGCCTGACGGCGGAACCTACCACAAGCGCAACAATCAGAAAAAATGACAACGCTTGGAAAGCGGAAAGAATAGCCCGCGTAAATGCTCAACACGTCCACGAATTTTTTTTGAGAAAGATGCTTGGAGGCATGAAAAAACCGCCGATGAAGGCGGTTCTGTCGGCGGATTTCATCGGCGGATCGGCGGCCTTACAGGCTCTGACAAGCAGCCATTCTGGCGGCCAGCTTGGCGGCGAAGTGCTTGCCCTTCACCGGGGTCGGCTTCGGCGCCTGGACTTCGAGGCTCTCCTCCTCGATCGCAAGGAACAGCAGCGGCAGGATCTCGCGGGACAGGTGGACGTCGTTCCGTCCGCTGGCTCCGGCCCGGACATGCAGACAGACAGCGTCCTCCCATGCAGTGAGGTCGGCAGCCAGGGCGTCGATCTCTTCCTCGGTTCGCGTCTGCTGCAACACGCGGACGGCCCGCATCATGGCATCAGCGGCTGTTTCCGGCTCACGGCTCCGGGAGTGGCACCGAACGGCATCCTTGACGGCATCGTAGCCTGTGTATTCGTCTCTCATGGTCTCTCTCTTTCTACTCCGAAGGGGCGGGGGCGACTCCTCTGGCCGCTCCCCTTATCGATGTGGTCAGGCAGCGATCCTTGCTGCTGCTGCTCTCCTGCTGAAGACATAGTTGATGTCGTCATCGATCTGGTCGTCGGTCAGGCCGCTTGCCTTTCCGGCGCTGATGACTGCCCGGCGCAGGGCGAAGAGGCTCGTTGGAGTGCCCTGCCATTCTTCCATGGCGACGCGAGCGTGCCAGTACTGCACGAGCGCGAGGTCACGCCTAGCTTCCTCGACTTCTTCGAGAGCCTGGACAAGGCGGCCGTAGCGAGCGGCCAGTTCATACCGACCGCTGACGAGAGCGTCGATGGCAGCAGCGCGAAGGGTGAAGACTTCGGAGGTCAGGCCATCGAAGGAAACCTTGGACACGATGGTCAGAGTGCGGGTCTTCGCGAACTTGGCGAGTTCGACGAGTTCCTCGCCGCTGAGGCTGTTCGTCATGATCGTTATGACGGATCCCTTCGGGCAGGAAACGATGCGCTGCATGAGGCCGTAGGCGCTGGCGAAGACGCCGCCCTGAGCGAGTTCCTCGCGGTGCGCGACCGGAGTGGACATGAAGTCCGAGGACGAGAAGAGGGAGATGTTCTGAGCGAGTTTCTTAGCCATTTGGTGTGTTCCGATCTCTGGATGTCTCGGGAAGTCATTGTTTCCGCTTCCGTTATTAATAGAGTGCCTGTCGGCGCGGCTTACCGTAAGCGATAAAATCCAACAAAATGGCGATGCTCAGAAACCGGAAGTAATGCGTGCGGCATAGCGAGGGATGTCCACGAATTTTTCTTCAAAAAAGTTCTTGGCGGCATAAAAAAACCGCCGACGGACGGCGGTTCTGTCGGCGGCTAGCGATCGTCGATCGGGGTCAGATACGGATGATAAAGGACCCGTCGGGCCTTGGTACGGATACGACAATCGGGCGGTCTGCTGCGGCAGGCTGTTTGCGCTCTCGGTCGGCACGGTAGTCCAGGACTCCGTCGATGGCTTGAAGGGCGAGGGCGATGTCGTCCTCGAGTTCGTTCTCTTGGCACTGGCCGATGTCTCCAACGGCCCACTGAGCAGCCCACAGGAGATTGCTCAGGTGGAAGTTGCCGCCGTCAGTCATGTCCTGGATGCGGTCGGCATGGATGCGGATCTCGTCGAGGCCGGTCGTCGTCGGCAGCACTGCTGCAATGGCCTTGAGGGCTGCACGGTCGGTCTTGGTTAGCGTCATGGGTGGTTCTCCTCCGGAAATGTGGGGAAGCCCTCCTCGGCCTCCCCTGTGGGGTTGTCAGTCGTCGAACGGGCCGTGATAGGCGTCGGCAAAATGCCGGACGGAATCCAAAGCCTTGGTGATCGTGTCCTCACCGAAGCTGCGGACATCGTGGAGCGTGTCGATGCTCCATCCGCGTTTGAGGGTGACGTAAACGCCGCGGTCGATTGATCGGTAGTCCTCGACCTCTTCGACGCGGGGATGGCTCTGAAGCTGCTTGAGTGATGCCACTGGTGTTCTCCTCCGGAAAGGTGGGGAAGCCCTCCTCGGCCTCCCCGGTTGATGTCAGGCGGCGATCGGTAGGATTTCGTAGGTCGGCTCACAGTGTTCGCCCGGATCCAGCCAGTAGACGGAGCTTGCATTGCCACGGCCATGGAAAAGCTCGAGATCTTCAAGAGCGGCCTCGGCAGAGCCCTCGCAGTCGAAGACCTGATCAATGATGTCCCGGCGCTGTTCAACCGGGATCACGAGCGTGTCCTTGTTGAGCTTGCCGTGGAAGAAGCGGGTTCTGAGGATGGCGTACTTCATTAGATGTTCCTATCTCTGAGGTTTCTTGCTTTTCGTAAGCATTTCAGTTGCTTACCTAATTATGATGCCTGTCGGCGGAGCCTACCGCAAGCGTTAGAATCAGGAAAAACGCAGGAAAATCAATTATTTAAGTCAACGGAATTGGCCGAAATAGGCGCCGACGGCGGCACGCCGAAATCGATCCTCGGGGTAACTGATGGAGATCGGCGGAGTTCTGGCACTCGGGAGCAGGCAGGATCGCAGGGATGCCGTGCTGGGCACTTAAAGAGCAGGAATCGACTACGCGAAGCGGCCTGAAGGGCTATCCTTTAGCCATTGTTTGCCCCGATCTTCTCTTTTCACGAACCTGATGCCCCTCAAGGGCATAGGGAACGGCTTCGTCTTTGAAAGCCATCCTCGCACCACCGTCTCGCCCGTATTGAACCAATGGCGGGTCAGATTGGCAGGGGCAAGGGCCGCCCAGAGCCACGGGTAGGCCTGAAGGGCCGGAGCATGGCGAGGACGGAGCGAAGCGTCCCATTGAGGCCGAAGGCCGTACCCTGACGAGCTGATCTGCCAGCAGTGTTCAAAGGGCGTGATGGGGGTGCGAGAATGGCAGAGACCGATAACGAGAAAATCGAAATCGATCTTACGCTGCAAAGGCAGCTCTCTGCTCTTCCTCCGGCATCTCGAGTCCGGTTTCCCGCTCCCTGACCCGAGCCTGACGAGCGCGGAAGGCATTTCTGTCATCCTGCGATGCGAACTGTGCTGTAACTGGGGCCTCTTCAGCGAGCGCAGCGGCCTTGAGGCGGAGAACGGCGGCTGCATCACGTCCGGCACGCTCGGCGGCCCTGCAAGCGGCATATGCAGCCTCCTCGCGGGTGGCTCGGTCGTGATCCTGTCGGGACATGCTGCAGAGATCTTCGAAGGAAAGGATCTCGCCGTTCATATAGCCGCCCCTGACGACGACATCGTAGCCCTGATCGCGGAAGGCATCGACGATCGGTCGGGGATCGGCTGCAGCGTGTGGGTGTGCTGAGATGAAGCGCTGGATCGGCATCATCTCTCCATCGACGCCTTTCCGGCCATGGATGAACTCGTAGCCCTCGCGCTCGGCCGTCTTCTCGATGTCTGCGGAGATCTTCAGACGCTCGGCCGTGCCAGCGTTCGCATGATCGATGTACCGGGCATTCCGGAAGCTGACATCGAATGCGATCTGGCCGGGGAAGCGGTCGGCTGTCTCGAATATGATTTCCATGCGTTCTGCTGACATCGGGGAGTTCCTCTCTCTTTCTATTTCCCGGATGGTCCAGCCTGCCCACGCAAGGCACAAAAGTAGCCAACGGCTACAGGTCCGGATAGAAAGAGGGGAGTAGAAAGAGAAGGGTTGGGCATGGGTGAACCACTGAGCGCCGAGCGGATCGTCGAGCTGCTGCCGAGGCCGATCGTCGAGTTGATCTCCGAGCTGTCAGGCTCGGACGATCCAGTAGGCCAGGAGCAGGTAGCTGAGTCTCTTCGACAGACGGCGCAGAAAGCGAATGCAATCCTCTATAGCCGTCGGCGCGCGGAGATCGTCGCGCATATGCCACCCGGCGCGCTGGACGAATACCGCGAGGACGATCCTGATTAAAAGAACCCCGCAGGGTGAGTCGCGGGGTCAAGTCTTCAGAGATAGAGGAACGGAAGATGCCCAAGGGCTTGAAGGCCGTCTCCCGCGACCTGTTGGAAATAGTGTTGCCGTCGGCGGCGCAGAATGCAACAGCTTGCTCATTCAAATGGAGGCTTTCATGCTGCAAAAGATTATCGATGCCATCGATGGAGAAATCGCGAAGCGTAACAGCGACAACTTCGGAATCAGATTTTCCCTGGATCTGTTCAATGTTCTTGTCAGGGCCGGGAATATCAAAATGGCGACGTTTTCCGCCTTTGGGACCGGGGCTTTTCCGGAGCAGCTCCCGGCCTACGATGGCAAGTATTTCGCGTCGGTTGATATCGAATTCGACGGTCTTGAGTTCGAGGTTGGCATTCCGAATCCCTGATTTGCCGATCCGGCCGGGAAGCGCTATATTAAGGGCGTAGGAGATCGACGATGCTTTTGAAGAAGTACGACGAAAACAAGGAAGCCCTGAAGCAGATTGGCCGGGAAGCAATTGCCGAGCGCCGCCGTCTGGGCTTGCCGATCTCGGACCGTGATCTCGCGAACGAGGCCAAGGATCGCGCCGAACACGAGGAAGTCCGTGTTCATTCTGCCATGGGGCGGTAATTGTCGCAGCCATCATGCATCATTCTGGGCGGTCCCAACGGGTCCGGCAAGTCCTCTGCGTATGCCAAGCTGAAGCTCGAGGGCGTCTGGATCAACGCTGACGAGCTCGCGAAAGAGCTGACCGGAACCAGCGATGGTCGGGCGGCTGCGATGGCAGCGGGGAGGGCGGCTATTCTCCAGATCCGGGAGATGATCGATACCCGGCAATCATTCATTTTCGAAACCACGCTGAGCAGCCAGCAATCCATCAACATGATGAGGGATGCCCAGGCGGCCGGGTTTTCGGTCAGCCTGTATTACACGATCCTGGATTCCGTCGAGAGGAACATCGAGCGTGTCAAACAGCGGGTCGAGGCTGGCGGCCACGACATTCCAGACGACGACATCCGCAGGCGCTACGACGGATCCTTGAGGAAACTCTCTGAGGCTCTCAAGATTGCCGACGAAGCTGTCCTGATCGACAACAGCGGGATCGAGCCGCATGAAATGGTCGTTATCAGAAACGGACAAGTTCTGGCCGCCGATCTCGATGAAGCGAGCAGTCTGCATATACAGATCTACACGACCCTTTTCACAGCATACGGCTTGGTCGGACCTAAGTCGTGGTTCAGGAAGTAGCTGAATGGAAAAAGGCTGCCTCCGGTAGACAGCCTTTTTGGTGTCGCGCCACACTTCGACTCCGAACCCTCGGGATCTTGAACTGCCTTCCACAAGGCTTGCCGTCCGGGAAATCTTCGGGCGTGGGGTCCGTCTCCACTCGTTCATGATGGCCGCCGGCGACGAACGGCGCAAGAGCATCCCTCCCTCTGCCTATTCCGAAAACATGATGCTATCTTTCCCGAAACGAGGGGGTTTTCATGTTCTGGAAGAAGAAGCAGGAGCAGGATCTAAAGGCAGCGGAGGCTGTCGTGGTAGCGGAGCCGATCGAACCAGCGGCGAAGTCAACGCAGGCTGAGCTCGAGGACGCGGCAAAGAGACTGGCGGCCTCGCTCCGGTCGTACGCGGACGCCTCGTATGCTGCGAAGAAAGCAGTCCCTGACGAAGAGCTGACCGCTGCACACTACAAGGTCCAGATCGCACGGAAGATCGCGACCGAAGGCCGGATCGCATATGCGCTCTGTCGCTGTCTCCCCGAGCATATGGCTCACTGGCACGCATGGAGCCAGCGCGACGACTTCATGGACTGGGTTGGATTCGACGCTACGAACATCACGTCATCTCAAACGACGGAAGAGAGCGGTGGGCGCAGGGTCGTTGTGACCACGAACGATTTCACATTCAGAGATCGGCAGTACCGTCTCGTTTTCAGGGACAGCGGCCTGTCGTCCGCGCCGGACGATCACGTCTACATCGGAGAGGTCCATTTCTATTCCGGAGATAACCGCGTCGCGAAGTTCGATGTCACCAAGGATCTCATGAAGGACTATTCTGAGTGGCAGTTCGCGGACCTGACCGGATTTAGGGTTGGCACTTGGATGCAGGAAGTCCTCGACATGGCTGCGCAGATCGAAGCCAACCAGGAGCAGACGATGAACCGTTTCTCTGACGAACGCGCTCGACAGGCTGCCAACGAAATCGACTTGGGATAGCAGCCCTCAGCCTCTATGCTGATCTCCTCGTTCAGATGGATCTCGTCTTCGAACATCTAACAAAGTGATTTACCGGGAATCTTCCTCTTATCCTCTGGTGAACCTAACATTTGAGATGTTGAAGCAACATCGTTTTCGTATCCAACATTAATAATCACATTGCTTTCGCCGCTAGAACTTAACACAATGGCTGCGTAGAAGTCCTAAGGAGATGGAGAAATGTCTAACACTGAAATTGAGCGCTTTGCGGACTCCTGTCGGTCTGATCCAAAAAAGATGTCCATAATAAGTGAAATGAGCGGAGTGGACGCGGTTTGCAGCTTCGCCAGCGAACTAGGCTACAACATTCCACACGCAGATATGGATCATTTTCTCAAGGGCGTGATCAATCGAGCGCCAGAGGATGGGAAAAAAGATCTACCAAGAAATACGATTCATTTCGATGAATCGCAGATATTGCGCTTCGCCGCCGTTAGACTTCAAGTTGACACTGATTACTGACCGCGGCTGTTTTAATTGTATCCGCTGCAGTTTCTAAAAACAGAATCTTTTTCTGAAGCGCGGTCTAGGCTCGCCGATAGGATTCATAGCCAGGTCGGTTCAGCGAGCCGGAAGTCAAATCAGGACGCTATACTTTGCAATTTTGACCGCGCTCGAGCAGAACTCGCGCAGCGATTGCCGGAACCAGACTTTGAGCGCTGGCTAATACAAGAGAGTCATAACGGCCAACGGAGACCAGTCCTATGTGAAATAAAGGGCAAGCCATTTATTTACAAACCTAGGTCGCTGCAAATCGACCAGGTATGGGGTGAAATTGTTTCCTTCATCGGCGAAATGTTAGGAGATAGGATTTCGCTTGGCCGGGAAATACGATGCTTGAATGGGTATGGATTCGATCAGATCGTTGGCCCCAAGTATCTGACATCGACACTTATGGCGAGCAGATACTACACTAGGCTTGGATATTTGGCCGGACTGCTATGGATTTTAGGCGGCTCAGACGCGAATGGCGAAAACGTTATTGCGAATGGAGATTTCCCCACGCTTATTGATGCAGAGTTAGCAGTAGGCCCGAGTGACGATGTGTATGCCAACGATATTGAGGCTGAATTTAACCGACTCGCGATCGCCCCTCGGATCGTGAATACCTTTGGTGGAGCAAGTATTTCAATAGGAGCATCACCCATAAAGTCGGTCCAGTGCAAGCATGCAAAAGTTGAAGGATGCCCCTGGTGCCATCACGTTCCTCGGCATGGAAATGCCTCCTTCTACTCTGACACGTTCCTTACCGATTTGTCTCAGGGTTTTAATTCGATACTTACCCATATAGCTAAACATAAGACCTATTTGATTTCGACAAGTTCGCCGATTTCCCGACTAGAAGAAGTTACATGCCGTGTAACTTTAAGGCCAAGCACTCTATATAGAATATTGATTGATAAATCCTGCGCACATTACGGCAACAGTAAAATCAATAGTCAAATAGAAAATGTTTTGCACAAATCTCCATGCCGCCACATACTTAGCAATGAGCATTCAAACTCGCTCGTTGCAGATGAGATGTCGGCTATTGTCGATATCGACGTGCCATATTACAAAATGGGAGCAAGCTGCAACTCTTTGCAAATCGGATCTAAGCAAAGGATATTCAAGTACTCTCCTTTTGAACGAGCACGTATGCGAATAGCAGATCTGTCGGAAGGCAGAGCCGAAAAAATCAGTATAAAATGGGAGTCATTTGTGAGGAAGTCACTCGATGTCAGGGGAGAAATAAATGAACTTGGAAGAAATAATCGCGCCATTACCAATATCTGAGTTTTCGCTTCACCTTTCAGACGGCAGAATCCCTCTTTATATCCCGGGAGGACCGTTAAAGTTTCAGAAATTATTCAACAAATTGAAGTACTGGGAGTGCATAGAACGAGGAAAACCGGAAGGCGCTGCTACGCCGCGAGCGTCACTGAGCAAATTTCAGTTACCCGTTGCCTATGAGCGAGGCGCAATAAAGCGCGCTATCAGGTCCGGAAATACGGTCTGCGTAAGTCATATTGATCGCGCCTCGGATTCCTTACGAGCGCTGTGCGTCGAGACTGAGGCACTAATTGGTTTTCCCGGCGCCGCATGTGTGCATTGCTACACCTCACCACCCGGAACAGGATATGACTTTTTTCATGTCGATGGCGGCATTGCTATCACATTGCAAATCGAAGGAACAAAAGATTGGGAATACGCAGATACGTCTTCGTTGCCTTGGCTGACAAGAGTTGGAGGGTACCGAGAACCTGGCCGACTAGAATGGTTTGGTGATCCAGGATGGCATCCAAAGGAGGGCACTTTTTCGACCCCTGATGTGATGAAGATACAAAAGCAGACCTTAAAACCCGGAGACTTGTTAGTAATGCCCGCAGGCGTGTGGCATCGGGTTAAATCGACAGACCAAACATCTTTGTCTTTAAATCTGAAACTTACTCATACAACGACAATAGACGTCATCATCCAACTACTTCGAAGTGCCTGTATGGACAATGAACTGTGGCGTAGACCGCTACCATTCACACCCGCAGGTGGTCAAGATTCGTGGACACCAGATGCGGCTGGTTTATCGTTGTACCACGATTTATTGTTGCAGCTAAAGGACGCAATAGATCAGCTATCACTCGACGCAAACTCGTTTGCGGTGAATTGGGCAAGCGCGTTTGTGGGCAGCCAAAACGAGATAGTCCCACAGCCAGATTTCACTCTCATAGATAACAATCAGGTTTTTGCGCTTCCTCAATTGGTATCGCCTAGGGTTGTCGCTCACGGATCACACTCGGCTACCATACTGGGACAAGGTCGAATGCTTTCAATCCGCGGCGAAGGCGTCGCGAACCTCCTTCAATCAATTCTGCGTGCAGGTCCGTTTGATTTAAGTGCCGCCCTATCATGGTCATCAGCAAGCTCCTTTACGGAAACGGACGTAAGGATCCTTTTAGAGAAACTGGTAAGAGCTGGTTTTCTGCACGCGAGGCGGAATGTTACACTCTAAACCCCCGCGCTATATCGCATTCGAAGAAATAATTTCGCCAATGGATATAGATTTCTTCACGAGGGAAGTATTCGGGAAAAGAGATTTTTTGCTTACAAATTCCCGGTGCCCACCGATGGATGAGATAAGCTTTGAGGAGGCGATATGGGCACATGAACAGGGACTCCAAAACAGCCTCACGGCTTACCCTTCTTCACTGCAACCATTTCGTCCGCCTCGACGACGCAAGAGCAAAGACCTGTTCAACTGGGCGCTCGAGCGGTATGCGGAAGGCGACGCGTTGGTTCTTGAGGGCATCGAGAATTTATTGCCTTGGGCGGCGTGTTTAGCTTCAACCACTGCTTTGGGCTTGTTATCCAGGACATCTATACACGCAATCGCGATGCCGCCGAACTCTACAGTGGTTAGAGAATATACTGAACCCACAGATCTCATCATTATGCCTACGAATGGTAATATAAATATTACATCTAACAATTGCGCCCTTTACAATCTAAGCGCGCTCCAACATGTGCATCAATATCCTTGTATTTACATTTCAGCGTGTAATGCACTTACCATAAATGCTCCTACACATTCTGTAGTTACTTTTGCGGAAATTGAACCGCTCACCATGCGAGACTACCTATCGGTGTTCGGGACTGTGATGACAGAGTCCTGCGACGATTTTAGAAAGAGTTCACATCTTGATATGGATCGAACAAAAACTGAATCGGTCATCATTGAAAAGCTTTCACAAAATTCGAAATTCCTTGACACTTGTGTTCGGAGGACAAAGCTCAAGCTCGTTGATAAGTATAGGCCGCTACCCTTGGGGGGCTTGCGTGACCCCATTACTTTGTCTCCTAATATTAATGCAGATACGATGCTGAGATTGAGACCAGGAATGCATCTACTACCCGACTTAAATCCTAACGGAGCCTATCTTTACGTCTCGGGACTCGCAAACGTTCCGGAACATGAGGCTCAGCCAGGGGGACTATTGTTTCCAGGTTCGGTATTCGAATTACTCGAGGGGGTGGCTAGAATGAAACAACCGTTCAGTGCGGATTTTCTATCCGATCAGTTCACGATAGAAGCGCGAATTACTTTACTCAAGAAATTATTTTCTGTACGGGCTCTGGAGCTGGCATGAAGAGGCAGTCTTACTCCGCTCTTGATCAAATTATTGCACCTGTAAGTCGCGACGTTTTCTTTAGCGAATACTTTGAAGCTAGGACACTACATAGGTCTCTCGGCCATTTTCCGTTCTCTATATCAGAGGGGGATGCCTCTAAGCTGCTAGAATCCGCCATCACACTGGACTCAAGAAACGTGCGCGCAAACCAAGGGGGTGTTGTTTTGCGCCCCCCGAACGATATCGATTCAGAAATATTCGCATGGGCTATCAAAGTTTATCAAAGTGGAGCAACAATAATTATTAATAAGATCGAGACACTTGATTTACGAATATTACAATTTTCCAAAGACATTGCGTCAGATTTCCAAGGAAGAGCGCATATTACTCTGTTCTGGACACCTGCCTTAGCACAAGGTTTCGCTCCTCATTTCGACACACTCGACGTATTCGTACTGCAATTATTTGGTGAGAAGAATTGGAGCATTGGGCCGAGTCCGGTTTACTTGCCGACCAGAAGACAGGGCTATTTGGTTGATCTTGGTATAGCTCCCATTCCCAAAGAGAATTTCAGCTTAAGAAGAGGGGATAGCTTCTATATACCTAGAGGTGTTGTGCATTGGGCGCAAACTTCTGAGACGTCCTCGATTCACTTGTCTGTCGAAATCGAAACAGTAAGTCGCGGGGCAGTTCTATCCAATGAGCTCAAGTGCAATGAAGTCACCAGAAGATTGTCTTCCGGATGGCCTGCAGCAGGAGATATATTTCTCAAAAACTCTTGAAGCTTCGATTAATGGATGAAATTCATTTATTTTTTCACTTCCGATAAGGAAGCATATCGGCACTCAGGGGGTCGAAAACTCGTATGGGCGATTGGTAGCGAAGGCGCTATAAGTTCACTATCGAGCCAAAAGCCCAGGGTTTTCGTGGACTTTTCGCCACTGGGGGAAGCATGGGGACGTTAAAGGGGAAGTTCCTGCGGTCATTCGGGCTGCACGAACGAGCGAACAAGGCAGATGCCGAGGGCGAGGAGGGCCGCCTTCTAGCCGCGGAGCATCGGAAGCCTGAAAACAAGCGGCCACGCAAGGTCACGTATCACGAAATCATGGAAGACCTCGCGACGGGGGAGCCGGGAAGTTTCCTCGATCGGAAGATTCAGTCCCTGATGGCCTTTGATCTATGGCCGCCTCAATCAATGACCGAGACCTTCGACAAGGTTCGGGCGAGCGGTCAGGACAATGCCTGGACGACATCGGTGCCTGGGATCTCGAAGCTCATAATGGTCTCCCATACGCAGATCTATCGCACGATCAACATCCAGTTCGGCCCGGCGCGGGCTACATTCGCTCTCGATGGCGTTCGCTACAGGGTGCAGGGCAAGACCCCAGCCATGGCGCTCATGGCAGTTCATTTGACTGCAAATCGGATCCGCCACCCGGCTGACGACGGAACGACCGGGCTCGGGCCTCGCGTCGAAGTTCTCGGAGAATACGAAGAGCAATGACGCTGGTAAAACTTCATCTCCTCAATCTGGTACGTTGGGAGAGCTGCTCACGGTGGCCAAGCTCAACACGCTCGGACTGGCCGCTTACACGAGTCCTGAAGGCGCACCTGGTCACGATGTGATCGTTGTCGTCGATGGGCAGCCACGTTCAATTGAAGTGAAAACCCGACAATTCCTGCGGCGGGCGACCGAGATCACCCGCTGGCCTGTCGAGATGGACAAGAAGGGGGATGCCGACTTCTTCATCTTCATCGAGCTCGATCTGAGGACGATGGCACCGACGTTCTACGTCCTGACGAACGAGCAGGCTCGCGCGGTACATAGGAGCTATCTCGGCGGAGGGAACTGCTATCCCCCGGAGGTACGGAAAATGATACAGCCGAACGATTTCTCGGCGCTGAGGTCGGATGTTCAAATGAAGCCATCAGAAGAGATCAGGAAGCTCGCCGTCGAGCATGGCATTACCGGAGACCCCGCGTTCATCGATGTCTGGGCTGACAAGATCTCGGAGTTGTCAGGTGAAACGGGCGATACCTCTGATGAGATCGAGCAGCTTCTGATCAACATGAGGCGTGCGAACAAGATCGATCCGGCTGTCGCTCGATCTCTCTTTCATCGCTACATGACTACAGAGAAGTATCCGGGGATCCGTTGATGAAAGCAGTTTTGACGCTGAGAAGGACAAGGCCGAGATGAGCGACACGACACAGAGCCGGAGCCTTCAGATCAGTCCGAAATATACGGTCGCCTTCTGGCGCGGCCTCGAACTGGATCCCGACAATCCGAAACAAGAGGACTGGGTGAAGGCCGTCGATGTCCTGAGGGATCGCATCTATGGGCGGTTTATCAAGCCAGCCCAGTCGCTGATCGATGTCGATAAGGCCAACAAACCGCAGACATTCGGCTTCGCGATCCTCGCCCTGGATTGTCTCGTCATCGAAACCATTCAAGGATTCAGAAAAGGCGTCACCAATCACACAGGCCAAAGCGGACCGCTGTTCAGAGAGTTCCTGAGCAACTGGCCGCCGTTTATTGCCTGCCTTGGTGCCGGGATGGTGGCGACCACGAAAGCCGACGAGTTCTACAGGCAGGGGCGCTGCGCTCTTCATCACAGTGGGGCCACTGAGAAGATGACGGTCGGGATTAGCGGCCCGATGATGCGCTTCGATAACGGCGACATCACTGTCAACCGGACGCTGTTCCACGCTGAGCTGGTGGCGGAGTTCGATCGGTATCTAGCAGCCTTGAGCGATCCGGCTTCCGTAGATCTGCGGAAGAAGTTTCTATTGAAAATGAACCCGATATGCGGCTTATGAGAGTGACTTAGTTTTTATGTAACCGTAAGTTTCATAATAGTACTTATGGAACTTGTCGCCTGATCCACGCTTTGGTTGCCGGAATACAATGTCAGACCTCGAGACAAATTTAGATCCGACTGAACCGCTGACAGGCGAGAAACTAGCTCGTCTAGCGGCCGCTGATTTTGAGAGCTTCTTCGTACCTGAAGGCAAGGTTTCGGTTAGGATTTTCGTTGAGTCTGGTCCGATCGCGCGTGCCCGAGGCACTGGCGCGAACGCGCGCATTCTAATTTCGCCGGATATGGCGAACGATGTAATCGATGGACCTGACCGCTTTCACCTACACCTACTTATCATCGGTCACGAGATCGCGCATCTTCTTCACAGGCACGTCCAGAGCGAACCGCCTGAAACCTCTGATATTCAAGCGCTCGAATACTGGGCGGATTTTTACGGCGCGAAGGTCATGACGACGCTTGTTTCGTTCGGTGCGAACATTTCAGCCATCTATAAGCATTATTTTCCAAAAGATCGTTTCGATCCTGGGCTTAGAAGTATGGGTTCTGCAATTGGAACAATGGTTGAGACTGTATACTCCGTAAATAAGCTATACCCCGCACCTCTCGTCCGGGTATCTTTGACAACTAATGGAATCATGTGTGTTCTGCGTCGGTTCATGTTGGCGGATAACGTTGACAGTCGGTGGATGCTTTCCGCCATCTTACGCTTAATGTCGGCCCCCGAGACAAAGAACTTGATGAACACGAACCCCAATCAGATTGATGGACTTCTTGCTCCGCTTGAACGAGCACGTCAGTGGCACCTAAATGAGCAGAAAGCTCACCCACCGATTGAACAGTGGTTGCATCCAGCTCTGATCCCGTTCCTCGGTACGACATTCGAGGAATCAGAGCTAGAAATAGCGCTAGCAACCGCAGAGCGAAGGGAAGAGTTGGATCGCCTCGCTCAAGCCCTCGACGAGCCTGATCTTTTCAAGGATGCTTGAGATTAGCACTTCCTATCGCGGCAACATTCCCATTCGCCACTCGCTGTTTCCCTTGCTCCCGCACTCGCAGCGGAGCTTCGGCAGCAAGCTGGTTATCACCGTCTGCTTTTCATGCTGACGCGACATCTCCCATCGATCGACAGGCGCAACCCGATCGCAGCTCTTACAGCGGATCGCGAGCGTCTTCCACTCCGGCAATGATGCGAACGTGTACTGGGGATCGTTCAGAACCTCGGGATACGGATCCGGCCCGGTCCTGACCTTCGGCGGCTTCAGTGGCTCCGGAGGATCTGGCGCGAGCTCGCATGTCATCCGGTTCCGGCCGTTCATGTGAACGATGTACTTGCCGGGGCGCTCCCGGATGGCCGCTTTGCACGCTGCTATCGAAACCGGGAAGCTGGACGATGACGAGATCACTTCAATGATCGACCCGCCTCCATCCGGAGGATCGTCCCAGACCTCGACGCGATATGTATGATTGCTCTCCATAACCGGACTATGCTCGAACAACCGGAAGGTCGGCAAGCCGGGTGGTGTACCTGGGCGATCGCATGTCTGCCTTCGTCGCAAACGACGGCTTGAAGCCCTCGCTGGCTAGAACGATGGTCTTCTTACCCCACTTGTCGTTCACAGCATCCAGCGCGGCCGACAGCTTCGCCGACTTCGCCTGCTCATGGGCGAAGAGATCGACCGGGGCCATCTCCTCGGGCACCAGGTCGTCGAGCATGACCCCGGCCTTCGTGTACGCAAACCCATTGTTCTCTCTATTCCCCTTCCAGCCGCGTTCGGCGCAGCGCAGCGCGGTTTGCACCAGCGCCATCGTGGTGTTCGACGGCGGTGACAGCTTGGCCGTCCTCGAGGAGCTGTCCCGAGCGGATCCGTTGTGCGGGTTCGTGTGGAAGAAGACGGTCATGTGCGCGGCGACGAGGCCATGACGGCGCAGCTTTTCCGCTGCCCTCGTCGCATGGGCTGTGATCGCCTGCTGCAGGACTGCGAGCGATGTCATGGGCGTTCCGGCCGACCGGGTGACGGCCATCCCCTTTCGGGTGGGTTCGACGTCCTGGATTTCGATGCAAGGGATGCCCCGCAGCTCGGCCACCGTCCGCTCGAGCACGACGGTTCCGACAGATCGGGCGAGTGGTAGCGGCATGTCGCGGAGATGGGCGACGGTGTTGATCCCGACGCCGCGGAGCTTTTCCGTGGTTCGGCTCCCGACACCCCAGACCTCAGAGACATCGGTGCGCGCCATGCAATATGCGGCGATCTTCTCGTCCATCAGGTCGGCCACGCCGTTGAAGACCGGATTCTTCTTCGCAATGAAGTTGGCGAACTTCGCCATGGTCTTGCTCGGGCCGATCCCGACGCAGGTGGGGATGCCCGTGTTCTGCCGGACGGTCGCCCTCATCTCGGCCGCGTGGTCGAGCATCCGGCCACCGAAGCCGCTCATGTCTACGAAGGTCTCGTCGATCGAATAGATCTCAGTCCTCGGGCTGAAATCGGAGATCGTGGCAGCCACGCGCCGGGAGATGTCGCCGTACAAGGTGTAGTTGGACGAGAATAGGCGGATGCCATGGGCTTTCGTCTTCTGCCGGAAGAGGTGAGCAGGCTCCCCCATCTTGATGCCGAGAGCCTTGGCCTCGTCGCTGCGAGCTACCGCGCAGCCGTCGTTGTTCGACAGCACAACAACTGGGACGCCTCGGAGACGTGGATCGAACAGGCGCTCGCAACTGACGTAGAAGTTGTTGCAGTCGATCAGGGCGATCGGGTCCGGCACGGAGATCACTCCACCGGATAGCGGCGAGCGATCCCGGCAACCACGCCCCAGATCTCGGTCGTCTCGAGGACAGGGAGTGGAGGATAATGGTCGTCCGATCTCGCCTCGAGCCACATTCGGCCGTCGCGCCTGGTCAGCGCCTTGAGGGTCATGTCGCCATTGTGGAGGGCGAGAACTGTGCGACCTGGCTGCACCTTCCCGGATCGATCGATAGCGACGAAATCGCCGTCGAGGATCCCGGCACGACAGAGGCTATTGCCGCTGACCCTATACCAGAATGTCGAGGTCTCCCGGCGCACGATCCAAGCGATCAAATCGATCGGGTCTTCGAGGTCGTCGCCTGCAGGAGAGGGAAAGCCTGCCGACACCATCAGGCCAGCAGTTCTCACCTCGCGGACGATGTACTCCACGGAAACAGGCTCGACGATCGCTAGGGCGTGTTTCATGGCATGTATTCTGAGCTGGACATATCAGCGAGAACGAAAGCAGAACATAAGCCTCCGGTCAACAAAAAGAACAGGCCAAGAACGCTTTCGCTTGTGGATTGCAGGAGACGATCTACGCAAGCGTCTGACATCTGTAGTATATATGGCCGAGATGACGACAGATTCAGAAGCTATCAGCGCCCCACCAAAGCGTAAAACAAACTGGATAAATCGGAAGCCAGCAGCGAACCTGTTGCACGCTGTAAACGTCGCTGAGATCTTGGATCGATCCCTTAATTTCATGGTGACGCTGAACTTCGCCCATACTGCCTGTGACCCAAATCAGGTCAGTGAACGCTTCGAAAAGTTGCGCGACAACTACTTCGGACCATGGATGCGGAGGTGCGGGCCATCAGGACGGAAAGAGCCGCCGCCAACCTTCATCTGGACCATCGAGAATGCCGGAGGATGCCTGAACGTCCACTGGCTCGTCCATCTCCCTGCCGGGCGCATCGAGGACTTCAAAGCGCGGCTTCCGGTCTGGCTTGAGAAAGTCGTGGGCGAGATCTACGCGCCGGATCAGGCAATTCATATCCGGAAGGCACCAACGCCTCGCGGAGCTGTGAAGTACATGATCAAAGGGATCGATCCATTCTACGCTCCTGTCTATGGCATCCGGCAGAGTGATCAGGGCGAGGTGATCGGCAATCGATCAAACTTCTCCCGTTCGCTTGGCCCGGCCGTGAAGAAGGCTCTGCAGGCCGAAGGACGGATGAAGCCCACACGCCGGATAGGAGTGCCTCGGAAGGGGGCGCTCGCTGCACCGCCGCCCGCTTGACCAGGATCCCGGAAAAGGATGCAATCGAGATCCGACTTAATGGAGATCCGAATGCGCGGTCGAATACCCTCCGATGTCCTTTTGCGGCCCGAAGATCTCGCGCTGCTCGAACGAGCTTTCGCGCAGGTGATACCGGAGCACGACACGCATCCCGACGAGCTGGCGATGCTCCTGGTCAGGCTCTTTCAAGACGGCGTGCGGACGGAGGCCGAGCTGATCGCAGCGGCCGAGAAGTGGTTCCGATAACGTGCTGACATTCGGAGCCTTGCTCGATCTGGCCGCAATTCCGCGCAGCACCGTCCGGCTCCTGCGGCATCAGGAAAATCGGTATACCGCCCATGCCTCTCCCTACATCCTCTGGCGCGACCACCGCCACCGTTTCGAGAGCTATCAGGAAACGCAGGGTTTCCGGGATGCGCCAGTCCTGAACGCGCCAGTTTGGGCATCGTTCGTGGGCGTTCCGGGAAAGGATACACTCTTCGTCGGACTGTACTCGGCAGAGCTAGTCGGCCCTCTTCCGGTAGATCGACCCCACCCCATTCATGGCGAAGTGGAAGCGGCCGGAAGCTGTAATTTTTATCGTCTCACGCCGAAATCCGAACTGTCAGAGTATGCTGGTCGGCTCTGGATCGACTGGGGCGACGGTTTCCGAGCATGGATCCAGCGTGGGGACAAGAAAGAGAAGCCGATCGTCGAGCTACGGCGAACCTTCGCTGAGGATTCCTTTCCCGGGTTCTCCGCTCTAATCCTGAACCTCTCGGAGATCGAGACGATCCCGGCGAGCTGGCTGGCTGCTCTGTCATCGACACGCGGGATCTATCTGCTCTCCTGCCCTCGGACACGGGAGCAATACGTTGGGATGGCTGCCGGAGCTGAAGGCTTCATTGGAAGGTGGCGAGAATACTTCGCAACCGGACACGGCGGCAATGTCGGTCTGAAGAGCCGCGATCCCAGCGACTACCGTGTGTCGATCCTGGAGACGGTCGGCAACAACGCGACCGTGGCCGATCTTCTCGCGGTCGAAGTCAGATGGAAATGCAAGCTCCTGAGCCGGGAAATGGGCCTCAACCGGAACTGAAATCTATCGCTGCGCCTCCACCGCCCGCCCTGATCTGGTTGAGCAAGAGCAAGCACTGCTCCACCTCGGGTCGAGGCAGCTTCCGGAGGATAAGAGAACTTTCCCACGTGCTCGATCTCAGCGGGACCGCCAGTCGTGGCATCGATCACATGCCAGGAGCCGTTTTCATGCTGGCCGGGAGGATATCGCGAAATGCATCCGTCGATATTCTCACACCCACGGGTTTGAATCGAACTGTAGATCAGGGTACCTGTCCTTCCGATGAGGATCAACGAAATTGGGGAAAACAGAGTGGCATATAGCAAAGCCGATTTCCGGATCCTGAAGGACAAGTTCTCTCAGTCGCTGGTCACCCATAACGGTGAGCCGTTGTCATGCGAGCTTTACGGCGCTTCCTTCTCCCACGGCGCGCTGGCAGTTGAAACGGAACATGGAGAGGCGCATGAGGTTCATGTCGCGGAAGCGTGCAATATAGCCGCCGTTATATCCTCAATCGGCCGCATCTTGAGCCTGCCTCGATCGGACATCGCATGTGAGGAGATGTCGGAGGTCCTGCTACTCCGTCTGGATGTTCTGAGAGAATACATACGCTCGGCCGTCGAAACATCACATGAAGGCACATATACCGAAAGCAATGCCGACATGACGATCAAACGGTGGGCTGGGTTTCTAAAACATCCATCGGATTACGTCTTCGCGCACAGGTGTCTGTCATCACCGGAGGTTACCTATGAACCACCAACGATTGAAATAGACTGCGCGTTTCTGACCACTTGGGACAAGCTCAAGCGACGCGAGCGCGATCAAAAAAAATCCGATCTAGCGCACCGGGTCGTTTCGATTAAACTTCCAGATATCGGGAAAGTAGAAGCATTCTTCTCCTCATGCGCCGATCACATCAACAAGCTAGTCGCCGCCAACACTCTGCAGAGCGTTGCTTCCTAATCGAGCTTGACGACCCTCGACATTCGTTGTGCGACATCCAGATTGGCAGCCTAGTTGGCGAATGCCATCGCTCTTGCCCAAAGTTCTGACACTCCTCTCATGTCATCGGTTCATTATGCCAAAAGTTAACTATCGAAATCAGGCTAGGGAATACCTGAAGCGAGCAAAGGCCGAGCTGGAGACAGGAGAGGATCATCGCCTCCGATATGCCGCTCTCGATCTTCGCTTTGCGATCGAAGCGCTAACCTATGACCGGGCGCAAGCCTACAAGAATGAGCTGCTGCCCTCGGAATACGAGACGTGGCAACCGAGAAAGCTGCTTGCCCTGCTGCTCGAGATCGACCCCATGGCTGACAAGGGCGGCTCCCTTGCTGTGGGAGTAGAGGAGACGGAGGGAGAGCCTGCCCCTGAAATGGTTCCATTCGGAAGCGAGACCGTTTTCGATCTGCGGTTGCTGAAAAAGCACTACGATGCCATCGGCAATTTCCTGCACGTGCCGACACTGGCGCAAGCGGAGAAGGCACCACCCCCACCTGAGAAATTCCGTCAGCGTTGCGGCGAGGTCGCCGATTATGTGGGGAAGGTCTTGGCCTCCCCAGTATGGAACATCACATTCGGTAGCTTCGCGACGATGGAGTGCGAAAAATGCGGCGCAAAGATCAGGAGACGGATGCCTCATGGCCAAAAAACGGCCTCGGCGGCATGTTTCGAATGTGAGGCGACCTACACAATAACCGACCGGGGAAACGGCAAGGTCGAATGGAAGATGGACATGGTGGATGTCCGATGCGGCAACCAAGATTGCGATAAAGTCATCCACATATTGAAGAAGGAGCTGAAGCCGGGTTCCCATTGGGTTTGCGAGGTATGCCATGGAAAGAACGTCATCGCATTATCGATCAGGCACGAACCGAGCGAGCAAGCAGCTTCGGCCTCCTGAAGCAAGGCACCCGCCAAACCGCACCAGCTCCCAGATCCGCGTTCAAGGCAAACGTCGATGCCTTCAACAACGGTCGCCTCCGGCCGCTTGCTTCCCCAATCCGTGACGACAGTGCCGCCCGGAGTGCGCCTCGCAGACCCAGTGGGTATCGCGGCAATTCGGGCATGTGGTCATGGCTCAGGTGTCCAGCTTGCAGACCTCGGTTTTTCTTGGATCTCGCGCAAGCCTTTGTAGCTGGGATGCCGCAGTTTCCCGTCGCCAGTCCAGCCTCGATATTCGATCTCTGCAATCAATGTCGGCTGGATCCACGCGACATCGCGTTTCCCGGAGTAGAGAACCGGAGGAGACTTTCGCTTCCACGGCAACTTATCCATCATCGTTCGGAGCTGGGCGGCCTCACGCTGTTTGAATCCGGTCCCGACCGATCCGACATAGACGACCTGGTTGCCGCGATAGGCACCAAGCAAAAGCGACCTGAAGGATCCGGCCGACTTCTCGTAGCCGACAATGAAGAAGCTCTCGGACGCGATGCACTTGACCTTGATCCATTCGCCGCCTCGGCCGGAACGGTAGCTGCTGTCGATTTGCTTGGCGATGATGCCTTCGAGGCCGTGGTCGCAGGATGCCTGGAACAGTTGTTCTCCGGTCGCGTCGGAGGATTCCGAGAACTTGATGCTGGCCCCTTCCCGGTTCCCGATCAGGTCGCCGAGGGGATGACGGCGAACGCGAAGCTCGGTGTTCTGGAAATTGTGGCCGTCCAGATACGAGGTCGAAGGCTACGAACTGGGCCGGGGATGTCTTCCTGCCAGCTCGGCCGCCGAGTGATGCCTGCAGGAGATTGAAGTCGCTCCTCCCCTGCTCGTCGTACATGACCGCCTCGCCGTCGATGATAGCTGAAGCCATACCCAGATCTTGCGCTCCTATCTCTATTTCCGGAAAGCGGCTCGTCCAGTCGTGGCCGCCTTTCGTGAGTATGCGGATCCCGATGGGCTCAACGTGGATCGCCGCCTGTAGCTATCCCATTTGATTTCATAGGACCAGTCATCGCCCTCGGGCGGCCGAGACTTCAGGAGGGCCAGACACGGCTCCACCCGGATCGGCACGGATCGAGGAGAAGGTTCGGCTGCGCCGGGTCACGGCGCCGAGGCTTCGACCGTACAGGTGCCTCGGCATCTCGAAGGAGAGGTTTCGATCTCGGCGGCCTCGTCATGGATGCAGTTGAGCCTGAAAGTCGTAAAGATACCGATGTGAGCAGATTTGAAGAACGAGAACCGCCTTGCTGGAGCGCACAATGCGGTCCCACATCCATGCGAACACGGCAGATCCTACAATGGACTATAGGCGCTCGTGCGTGTAATTTGAGGACGACGGGCTTCCAACAGGTTTAGTGATGACAAAGATCTCCGCATGAATATTCTGGGTTCTGAGAAGCCTGCGAGGAGCTTTAATTGCCTCACGAGCAAAATTCTTTAGTCGCAACGAGAGAGGTTATCCGTGACTGGAAAGCTTTGGATAATGTTAGCGGTACAGTTCTTGTTGTGGTCGCCTTTAGCATCTGCAGATGAGTACAGGGTGAACCGGTCTCAACTCAACTGCGTCAGAGATAACATTGATAACTACTTGAAAACAAATGGCGATGTTATCACAATCGTTCTTCCGGCTTGCCCTATAGCTGACCCGCTAGAGGCATATCGCTCGTTAGCTAAAAACAATGCGTTCAAGCGCGAGGACCGTGATCAATCGAAGCTTGACGCAATAATAAAGATCAAGCGAACCGAGCTCACCTGTGTGTTAAAGTCGATAGATGGCACAATTGGTGATCCAATAGTTATCTCGACCGATAAGAAATGCGTAAATTAGATGGAACTCGAGCGGCTAATTAAGTGGGCAGAGTTGCTCGCACATGGCGCGGTCCTTGTTGGCCTTGTTCTAGCAGTTACTGGCTATATTTCCGAAAGGGGTAACCGGAGGGAGCAGTTTACCGTAGAATACTCTCGGGCTTATGACCAAGAATATCTGCAGACTGCACGAACGCAAATCAGGGCGAACATCAGATCAATCGAAACCGCACTTGCTGGGTACAAAATTTCGAACGGGGCAATTGCTGATTTATTGGTTAGGCAAATTGAGGCTGGCGGAGAAAAGACACCGGAAGGCGACATCCTCGCGATCGCCGAATACTTTAATGGGGCTTTGAGTTGTGTTGAGGCCGGACTCTGTAACGACAAGCTCTTCAAAAAACTACATTCAAACGAGGCATCAAGCTTGGCTTGTCTACTTTTACCTGCGCTCGACGCGATTAGTTTGCCGGGTGGGCAAGCTGAATTGAAGAGAGGGCTGCTGCATTTTCGAACAGCACCGCCAGGGTGTTAAAGCTCTCTCCGGATAATACCGCGGTGGGGCCACACAACTGGAATAAAGAATTCAAAGCCTACCAAGGCTTTCAATTGCCACCTTATACACCCTCCTCATGCATTCTACATTCGATCCACACTTGTTACGCTGCTTAATCATTTCTCTCCCGCTCAATGTCGCGGCGACTTTTGCAGTCAATTTCTTCGTCGCGAAATCGCGCTCAAATTGTAGATCAAGACCCGAGAGCTCTGCGTCCTCACAAATCTTGCGTTCCGTTTCGTTACCTGCGTTAACACACCATCCGGGCCGAGTGTACGCTAGAGCTATTTTTTCTTCAGCTTGAAGCTTACTCTCGACATCAATCAGTTTCGTGTCGGCAGGGAGGGCCAAGAGTGCCGCTGGAAGGCGGATGAGCTCTTGCATCGGATCGAACTCCGTACCCACTGCATAGAGTGACGAAAACCGAGCATCATCCTCGGCAGGTGGCAAGGTTATCGCACACCACTCCGGACGGTCTCTGATGTTTTCGTCGTGAGCGCCGACGATACCCGGACTTGGAAACAGGTAACTGTAGCTCTGGGAATAGTCATCCGTTTTCCAACGCAGAAAGCTTGGCGCAACCGCAGCGAAATCGGGACCAAGCTGCCTCGATATCTGTTGCCAGAACTTAAGAAGTGACCCCGGAGACTGTGAAGCATTCTCTGCAAAGTCAATCAAATCCGATGCGTGATCCTCAATCCAGTTGCGAAAACTTCTCTTAACTGCCGTAGTTTTCAGGAAACTTTCGAGGCCGCTTACGTATTTAGTGGACACGCCTGTAATAATACTTTTATCTAGGAAGCGGATGTAATCATCCAGATGACTATAAGTTGATTCATTATTTGAAAACTTCTTATTGGTCGAATCTCTGGCCGAGCGGTTCTTCCCCCAGTGGCTAAGATTAAAGCATATCGTCCCAAGAGATCGAGAACTTTCAACTGGCGCATTTGGCTTCTCCGTCACAACTGATGCACCGATCAGGTTTGCGTCTTCGATCGTCTCAATAACGTAGAATGCTTCGGGATCGGGATGTAAAAGCTTGGACGCAAACCACATCGGTATCCGATGATCTTGGAACCGAACTAGAAGCTCCTGCGCGATTTTGAATGAAAGCGTGCCATTCATCATCACATCGTAGTTGGAGTATCTCCCGTCACTGAGAAGAACGTAGGGGGCATGAAAGCCCAAAACGCCCTTCGGATTTAGGCGGCGAAACGCGTGAGGATTATCTAGGTTATGGCCATCTGGCACAGAGCCCCCAAGCCACATTACGGCACAAGCTGAGTAGCAAGTTGCACCAGCCTCCACCGATGTTGCGATCATGGACGTAAAAAAATAGTCCATGATTTTGACAGCCTCAGAAAAGTTTCCACCTTCGCTGTTAAGATAGACAAGTTCGCAACGAAGCCTCGACATACCGGAGTCTCGCTTTCCGATATACTTTTCCAATTTTTCGAGGTCGCCCGCCTCGATGGCCCCTCTGACCACGCACGTGTTAAAGCCATCGAGTTCCTGAGGTAATCCGGTTTCTTTGGCTCGTGTTGAATTGACTTCGAGAGCGACCGCTGACTTCGTGAGGAGTAGAAGCGTTACAAGGAGCGCAAAGCCCGCGAATAATATTTGTCTGAGCATCAGTTCCCCAAAATATTGATGACGCATCACTACACCTTTAGACTATTCGACTAGCTTCCGTCTTCCCTTTCAGGGCCGAATTAATGGTGTCTTGCGTCGAGACTTGCTGAGGAACTGTATGACCAGATTTGCAGAAACCGAGACCGCGCTACTTGAGCGCCTCCGCGCCCTGAAGGCAGCGCCGGAGATGTCGTTGAACCTCTTCGACATCGGCGTTCCGATGGCGGCGGCCGGGTTCACGCAGGACGAAGTTATGGCCGTCCTGGATGCGCTCGAGCAGGACAAGGTCGTTGCCTATGGGCCGGGAAATCGGCTGCAGATCCTGAAGGAGCTGCCAGAGGGCTAGTGCCTGGTCCCGGTCATGTCGCGGTCGAACTCGTCCATCAGCTCGAGGGCGCGATATACGACCTTCGCAGGCTCCTCCGAATAGTCGGCCGCCAGCTCCTCACGCTCGTCATCGATCTTCGAACCGAGCTGCTCCAAGTCCTTGCTGCGGTCATCGCTGAACGTCCGTGCCAGCGAGGCCACGTAATGCAGGCGTTTCGACACCTCCCGCAGCACCATGTCGCGCTGATCTACGGTCAGGGTCGAGAACGATCGGGGTGTGAGGATGTCAACATCATTGGGCATTACTCATTACCTCTTCCAACTGATTCGCGAATCAATCGAATCACTTAGGAAAGGTTCCGACTCCCGAATTTGACCAATCTGCTTCGAGGCCTTACCTCTCCAAGAAAGGGAGGAAGTTGAGATGACTGTGATCTACATGCTGAAGTTCTATCGGGCCGCTTTCGGAGACACGAAGTACCCCGACATCCCATTTCCCGGCAGCTCTCTGGAAGAGGCGAAGGCGGAGGCCTGCGAGGCGCTTTTTGCTCGCTTCAAAGACATGAAAGCGGCTGGAAAAGGGAGGGAGGCACCGATAGGCGCTGCTCTGCTTGATGACAACGATGATGTCATCGCGAGGTTTCAAGTCCGCCCAAAGATAAACGGGCGCGGTGGCGAGGAGGCTGTCGAGATGGCCCCTCAAATCTGGCGGAAGAACCAGCCAGGAAAGCCCTCGCCCGAGATCCGAGAGCTTCAGGATCGAGATCAGTAGTCCTCGGCGTACATCAGGGTCATGACCCTGATCGTCGTGTTCTGATCCTCGGGATGCTCGGAGCCGTGCATCTCGTCGAGGCTATAGTAGTCGATCCTGAACATGAAGGCCTCGCCATCGACCTCGAACTTCCCGAAGTCATGCTCGCCGTAGGGATCATCGCCGTCGGGCCAGTCGTCGAAGGCTGCCGCAGCGCGGTAGACGCGGATCACCTTCTCCTTGCCGTCCTGTCCGAGCGCTCCCATGGCAACCATGCGACCGTTCAGAGCGCAGCCATTCAGGCGCAGCTCGTCATTGAGATCGCGGATGCGGATCATGCGCTCTTCCGGTGTCATGGGTGCGGCCCACGGTGAATCAGGACGCTCTTGCCGTCCTTGCTCTTCGCCTGCACGAACCAGAGATCAGGATGATCCCGGAGAACGGCAAGCAAGCTCTCCTGCAGATCCTCGGACACGCCTTCGGAGGCATCGATCGCGACATCGCTGCGCGTGATGATCGGATCTAGGTCTTCAAGGATCTCGCGTGCGCGGTCGTTGCGTTCGTGATCACCCACCATCTCAATAACCCAGCCATTCAACGATATCGGACCCGGCATACTCGCCGTAGTGATCCGGCGCGGCAATCGTGGATCCGGTCTCGACGTCGATGATGGCGTTGCTGGCATCGATCGTGAACGCGACCTGGTGGCGCTTCAATTCGGCCTTGGCCTCGTCGATCGACACGGTGGCTTCCAATGCCTCGAAGTAGTTCATGACCTCGCTCCTCTATTCCGTACCCGGCATGATCCCCGGAGGGATCGCACCACGATGTTCGATCTCGTATCCTAATCCCAGAAGGGCCGTGACCAGCGCGGCCGGGGATGACTGCTCATCGATCCTGATCTCGCCATAGCCGTCCCACTGGCGGCTTCCCATGCGCAGAATACGGCCTCGAAGGCGGCATATTCTGAATCGGACATGGGAAAAGGCTCGGGGAAATGCGCGAAGGAGATCTCACCGCCGTTCAACGGCTCCCACTGGATGACGAGGCGGGTCATAGCTGACCATCCACGGTGACAGGCACGATCAACGGAGCCGGAATCTCGTGGTAATGGACGGCATCCACGCCTGCAGCCTTCAGCGCCAGCTTCAAGCGCAACGCAGGCTCATCGCCGTGGTCGACAGCAATCCAGTCGGCCGTGCCACTGCGCTTCTCGAAGCCGGACGAAGCGATCAACTCCCGGAGCTGCTGTCGCTCGGCGCTGGTTCCCTCGGGAGCGTGGTAAGCGGTGAACCAGTAGCGAGGCAGCTCCTCGCCGTCCTGCGCGATCTCGGCCGCCGTCATGTCGCGCTCTTCCAGCGCCGCCTTATGATGGTTCCGAAGGGCATAACTGCGCTGCCAATGGAAGACGATCAGGGATCCGCTCAGAGGGCGGCCGGGCTGTGTCTGCTTGATCCGCCGCTTCTCCCCCGGAGATGCCTGCAGCACGGCTGGAACCGCTAGCTCATGACTCACGACACCGAAGCCTTCGGTCAGGATCCTGTCGGCCTCCCAGAGCATTGCATCCGGCGTTTCCACGCCCTGCTCACCTCGAACGGAGTAGAAAGAGAAGCGGTCATCCGGGATCCAACCAGCCGCGGCGAGTTGCGCCATCGCCCAGGATTGAGCAACTTCGTCGAGGCCTTCCCACTGGGGCTGAAACGAATAGGCCGCCCCCTGCCCTCCGGACGTCGGCCGACTGTGCCAGCGAACCTTCATTCTACGCCTCCATCCAGCGGCTTTTCGGGGTGTCCGCCAAGATACTGCTGGACAGCGAGCCCGATGAGCTGCTCGGCTTCCCAGAACTCCATGGACGCGGCGGAGATCCGCGTATCGCCGTGTCGGCCGCCGTAGCACCAGCGCGGGAACAATGACGGATCCGAGCCCCCGATGCGAACTTCCCAGAAGTCGCCCTTGGTCTGGAAGATCCAGTCCTCATGCCCGAGCGCACCCGACACCCAGATCGGGGCGTTCTCGGAGATCTCGATGAAATGCGGCTCCTGAGCCGGGAACGTCTGGCCGACACGGAAGCCAGCCATCTTGAGGCTATCAACGATCTCGCCGGAATGGATCTGCGGGAACGTCAGCGACGTGCCATTCAGGAAGCCGTCGTGACTTTCGACCGTGGACACGAACTGCTGGCGCTTTTCGGGTGTGAGCTTGTCGAGACCACTGACGCTGCAATTGATAGAATTCGAATCCGCCTCTCGAAGGCTCCACCGGAGCATGACGTAACCAGAAATCATTTCGGGGGCGTCGCCGCGATGGAAGATCTTGGCGACCTCCATCTTCAGCATCGTTTCGAGAACGCCATATGCTTCCTCGTCGGCAGCATCGCCCATGTAGGTCCATGCCTGCCAGCGCTCTTCCCAGCCCATGGCTGACAGCGCGATCCGGATGCGCTCCTTCGCCTCGTCGGAAAGGCCGACCGGGTAGGAGATCTTGAAGCTATGATACGACATCATGCCGGGGTTGCTGCGGAACCAGTTCAGAACCGCGGACTTCGGCAGTCCGCTACGCTGCTCCGCCATATCGTCCGGATGCGGAGTGCCCTCGATCGGGATCGCATCGAAGTCGATCTCCTGCTCGATGTCAGTGCCATCCGGATTGCGCCCCATCAGGGAAAGGAAGCGAACCGTGCGTTCTCCCTCGAGTTTCGCCCAGCTCTCGTCCATGATGCGGCCATTGTCACGCATACGACGGCGGCGCTCGAGAACCTTGGCATCGATAACGGTCATGGGCAGGCTCCTTCAGATCTTGTCGTGCTTGCGGGCAAGGAACTCGTCGGCCGGGACGCGGGACACGATCTCGGCCTCGTCGATGACGGCGGCGATACGAGCAGCGCGGGCTTCTCGGACCATCTCGTCATTGCGGTCCATGCGCTCGAGGGTCTGCCGACGGCGAGCTTCGAGAATGGCGGTGGCTTCTGCGGACATGGGCATTGTGGTCTCCTCGGATACGTCGACGATCGGCGGCAGGGTCGCGAAGAACAAGCGGCCTAGATGGCCGCCTCCTCCTCCTCGATCGGTGCCTTGGTGGTCTTCATGGTCGAAAGCAGATAGATCCGGCCCTTGGCGATGTCCCGGAGCTGATCGATGGCCTCGGCCGCCTGCAGCGCCAGCTCTTTCATCTCAGCCGTCTCCCCAACCATGGACACCAGTCCATAGAGAGAGATCTGCAAGTCGCTCGCGCGGGAGATCGTCTGATGGCACTCGGAGATCTGCTCCGCGATGTGCTGACGAGGGAAGGACTGGGTCATGCTGGTATTCCTTTGAACGCTGTACTTTAGAAGGGAGTAGAAGAAGAGAAGGTTGAGGGGCTTGGTTAAGCAGCCCTTGCCCCCTCTCCTTCCTCGTCGCTGTCACCGGGATCGTCGGCATCCTTGGCGCCGAAGAGCTTGTCGGTGATGCGCTGCGCCTTCGTTGCGGCCCGATAGAACGCCCGGTCATCCTTCTGCACGGTATCGATCCATGCGGACATCTTGCCCTGATGGAGGAACTGGGCAGCCGTGCCGCTGCGCCACGAAGCCATCGCCATCGCGAGGTCGGCCGCCAGGTAGTCGCGAGTGCCTTCCTCGATCTGATCGAAAACGCCTTCCGGCAAATCCGGGAGCTGCGTCGCCGCGAGGTTGAGGTCGTATTCGGTCACTTGATCGATGTTGAAGACGGCAAAGCCCTTCAAGAACATCTGCTCGACCTTGCCGCTATCGTTCGTGCGGCGAGCTTCGCCAACGCGAGGATCCCGCTCGTAGGTGCTGGAATAGTAGACGTGTGACGCCTTCGCACCCTTCACGATCTTGCCGCCGACCTGCTTGCCCCGGATCTGGTTGAACGTGGCGAACGCCGGAACGGTGAAGCTGTTCTCGATGGTCGAGATCATCGTCATCACGGCATTGATGCCGCGAAAGCCGACACCAGTGGCGAAGTTGATCGGAGGGATTACGGAGGTCATTGCCCCCTGCCCGGTCCACGGCGCATTACCGGATTCGAGATGCTGAAGAACCTTCTCGGTCATCAGCGCATACGGGGTTTTGAAGCCCTCGGTCATGTCGGTTTCCTTCTTTGATCGGGAACGCTGCTGCGCTCCACCCCTTCAGATGTGCCCCTATAAAATAGTAGCCAATGGCTACCATTGTCAATATAATTGTGCTACGAATGGGGAATAAGTTTGCGGGTGTGGATGATCCTTGACTGCATGAATCGGTCCTGATCCATCTGTTCCCCTACTCCCGGTAACCGCCTGAAAGGGCGGCAGAAGAAGGACGAAGGTCGGATGGGCTTCACGACGAAATGGTACATGGCGGATCCGCACTTCGGGCATGACAGGATCCGGGAGATGGTGGCAGCTCGATCAGGCTTCGCCTCGGCCGAGGCCATGGATCGCACCATCATCGACAACGTGAACGACAGGCTGCGGGATGACGATCTGCTCTTCATCCTCGGGGATTTCGCCCTGTCGCAGAACCCCGAGTACGTCGCTCACTGCTTCCACGCCATGCGCGGCCGGAAGATCCTCCTGCTGGGCAATCATGACCTGGACAACAAGGGCCGGATCCTGCCGGAACTGGAAGCCCTGCCTTGGGATGTCCCGCCTACGCACGCCATGGAGACGAAGGACGGGGGCAAACGCCTCTGGCTGTCGCACTACGCGCACCGCGTCTGGCCTGCCGGACATCACGGCAGCTATCACCTCTACGGCCACTCCCACGGATCTCTGCCTGGTGTCGGCCGCTCGCGCGACATCGGCGTGGACCTCCCCGACATGGCTTTCGGCCCTCGTCGGTTTGAAGAACTCATCAGGGGTATGGAATAATGCCAGTCGTCTCCGCCATCGTCTGTTTCTCTACTGCCTGCGCTCCGCAGCAAGTCGTCGTCATCGACGGCGACACCCTCATCGTTCAAGGCGAGAAGATCCGGCTCCTCGGCATCAATGCGCCGGAGCTGAAGGGTGAATGCCGTGAGGAGAAGGTCAGAGCGCTGCGTGCCAGATCCCGGCTGATGAAGCTGCTCGAGGCGGCACAAGTGGATATCGATCGCAACGGTTTCGACCGATACCGCCGGACGCTCGCGACCGTATCCGTCGCAGGGACTGACTTAGGACATGTCCTCATGCGCGAAGGCCTCGCCCGGAAATGGGTGCAGCACTATGACGGACAGCAGGAGCCGTGGTGCGAGCCGAACGTCGACGCGGCCCTGAAGGCTTGGAATTAGAGGGGACAAGGACATGAGACCGCACTTCGAGGAGCTGTTCCGCGAACACAGCTACAACGTCCGGCCGGGATCGTTCTTTAACGTCGGGCTGGGCTGGCAACATTCCATCCAGCAGGCCTCGGCCGCCCTGCTCGGTTTCTCGTCGAAAGTCTGGATCAAGGGCGCCTGGAAAGAGGACGGCGCTCTCGTCCTCGATGTCGATTTCGAGGGCGAGCCGGATACGGAGACTGCCAACGGCGTTCGGAAGCTCCTGCAGGCTGTCCGCGATAAGTCTCTGACCGTCTGCGAAGCCTGCGGCAAGCCGGGATCGCCGCGCAGCCTGAGCGCTGTCCGCTGCGATGAACATGCGGCCCTGATGTCGCTGAAAGAGGCGTCGAAGCTGACCGGAATGTTCCAGACAGCGATCTGGTGGATCATTGATGTCGGGGATATCCTTCCGGCGCTGACGATCCTGCACGATGGCACCGTCTGGCACGAAGAAGCCGAGTTCGGCTTTACGGCGGCCGACATCGTTCGGTTTCAGGAAGAGCGAGACCGTCGCAAGTTCAAGCACGTCCACGAACAGTTCTCATATGTGGTGCCGGCGACAGCCAAGTTTGACTGCGGACCCGGATGGGAGACCGTCATCAGACAACTGGCCGAGAGGCTGGGTCGGCTCCCCGGCCCTCCGAAACTGGTCGGCGGCAACGAAAAGTTCGGCAGCTTCCAGTGCAGAATCGTGCCGCACAAGGCGGAACGCGACGACGCGATCGACGAGCTAGCGCGCGAAACCCGGAAGCTGTCCCTGACAATCTGCGAGGAGTGCGGCGCACCTGGTCGGCTCCGCGTGGGACAGAACATCGCCAAGACCACTTGCGACCGCCATGCTCACCTCGTTGGGCCGCTGCGCGAGGAGGATGGCTGGGTCGTGGATCTACCGCCGACAGGAGGGCCGATCTATGCCGACGGCCAGCAGGGACGATATGGCATCGATCGGGATCATCCTGAGGTCGAGCAACAGAAGCGGATCGCCGCGGCGCTGGGAAAGTCGGAAATAACCGACACTGAGGGCGACAAAGTCGGGAATGGTCGACAGGATGATGATAGTCGACGCTGATCGTCAAACGGCTTCCTACTTGAAGTCCGGCTCCACGGAACCAAAGTCGACAGCTATGCCTCGACGGCCGTCGATTTCCAAATCCACCAAGTCTGGATCGCGATCATTAGACTTTGAGAATGTTGCCACAGCATTCAGGCTGAAATAAGCGGGCGCACTAACGTCTGAGGAACCAAGGGTAACGTAATCCCTGTCGATGCCATCCCTGACCGAAAAACCAAAACTCGCGTCGACTTGGGCCTCGACTGTAAGATCGAAGCTGACCACCACTTCTTCGTCATTCGATGAGACGACGACTATCGCTGTTTTGTCTTTGTAATCCCAATTGTATATCGAAGCGCTCTCGATCTGGTAGTCGTAAGAGAACGAGGAATTGGCCTCCACATCGAAGTCATAGCCGTCGATATAATACTCAAGTCTGTTTTGGATTTCCTTCTCAAGGCTGGTAGCAGAACCCGACCTGATCGAACTAACAACACGCGCGGCGATGACGCTTTCCTGGTCATTAAATAATCCCAGAGCGGCAGACAGGTCGTCAATGTGGATGATCTCATTTGAATCTGATGCGAACGATTCCCAGTCTCCGTCCCTGCACACAGCGAGGACAAGAGTGTCATTTGCACGAGCCCACTTCTCCAATGACAAGAGAGCAATGGCGTCGGGAAATTCGGACTTCTTCTCAGAGGACTTTCCAAATGGTGGCAGCACGCCGAAATAGCGACGCAGCAATTCAGTGCTCTCCGCCTGATTGCTGATCAACGTAGCGCCGACCCGCTCTAAATATTCGGCAATTTGTTCGTCAGCGATCTCGAAAGGATCCACATCGATCCCGAGATCATTGGCGATGTCATTCGCTTTCATTGACGAGTGGCTCGCCTTGAAAAACTGATTGATCCCCGCCTTGGCCTTCGTCGCCGCTTCCGCAACAGCCTTCGCAATGTGGTTACGGACTTCCCCAGTTGTTACCGGGCTAAGGACGAAGCTGATATCCTTGCCCTTGAACTGCTCAACTGCCGTCAAAGCCTTGTACTCCAGATTGCAGCCGAACTTGTCGAAAACACTGGTATCCATCGTTATCGCGAGGATTTCGCCCGCTGCGATAAGTGCTTTGATTTCGTCCAGTGTCTTTTGAGGCATCGGTGCATTCCGGAGTTGTGGTCAGAATTTCCAATTACACCGATCGATAGCTGCCCCCGACGCACTGTCAAGAAGGATCCAATTAGGGCCTCGTACCAAGGCCAGTCGCACGATCTCAGCATCATCGATCGCGCCGATTTACCAGCCTGCACAGCGGTCTACCAGTCGTCGAAATCTTGCATTTTGCTCAAGCCTGAGACCTCATTTGCATGGGTTCCATTAGTATATCTCTCGTTGTCCCATACCGCGTATAGTAGATTCTCGCCCGGATTTTCTGCTTTGTTTAGAACAAAGTCATATAAATCGAGAAATAGCTGCTCGTAATACTTAGCCAGTCGATTTTCTAGCGGAGTAAATGTTGTGTAGAGAAAAGAGGTCTGCGGCCACTTAGTTTTAATATGGCTGGCAACGCGGGTTTCTGGAGGCCCCTTCCCGACATAGGCACACATCATCGTATGGGTTCCATGGTCGCTACAGGCTTCATAATCGACCCACAGGTGATATAGACCAGACTGACCCCTCAGAGTTCTGAGAAAGAGACCGTGATTCAAGTCGCCAACAACAGAGTCTTCGCTGACGGGTATCATCATGCAAAATTTACTCTCGTTCACCAACACGTTAGCTGCGATCGGCTTTGCTAGCTCATTCGCAGCGATCTTATCGAATCTACTGTAGTCCGGGTTCTGGCACGGGAAATCATGGTCTTCGCAGCTCGTCATCATTTGTCACACCTGTTCTCTGGCGTAGGTTTCTAGCAAATGCCGCCGCCCTTCGACAGACGCATGAGTTCTAATGCCCGCCTCTCGAAATTCTGACAGCGGGCCGACTGCGGGACCGCGGCGGATGTGCCTAACTACCTGCCATAGCCTCAGTAACCTTAGGTCCCCTTACGCGACCCTGCCGCGGAGTGCCATCGCGGAGCTAGCGAGCCAGGACCGGAGCAGCGCGCACCTCTTCCCTCGTCGGGCGAGCGCCATTGAAGTGTTCGATCATGGTCAGCAAGGTGCGCGTTCCTTCCGGTACGTGGCCAGCAGGAGCTTGGCAGCCACGATCTTGATGTGTCCTTGGGAATAGAGGACAGCGATGAGCTGCTCGATGATATCGATCTCGTCCTCGGGCTTGCCGGACAGGTCTTCGATGATCGCGACGTATGCGAGAATGTCCCATGCGCGGGGCCGAACACCGACGTTACGCGCGATCTCGCGGACCTGGCTCTCGACGGCTCCTGCAGGCGTGCCGAGGCGGTAGATGCTGTTCTTCGTCCGAACCCATGCCGGAGGAGCTGAGGGATCGATCTGGTCGAGAGCGGACGTCGTGATGAAATTGGCGTCCGGGATCTTGGAATGGCTGGATACGAACCCGGTGACATCCGTCGTGCCATTGTCATTCGGAAGGAGCTGCCAGCGGTCAACGACAGGTGCGGCCGACAGCTCGGCTTGCGCAGGGGCGGATCCGTTGAACTTCTCCATCAGCATCACTCGTCTCCGGTTGCCCGGTCTTCGCACCAAGTCGGCATCTTCTTCCGTTCTTCAGGGGCGGCGTCGAGCCAGCCTTGGCAGAGACGCCGCCCCTCTCGATTCCGGTATTCCGGATCATCCCACTCGGAGGCCGTCTGAACGACGTAGACCGTGCCGATAATCCCGGCGACGACAAGGATGAAGGACTTCATCAGATCGCGTCCGGATAAGCCTCGCACCATGCCAGCTCGCGGGTTCCCGAGCGAACTGTCTGCTCAACCCACGTGGCCGCGTGGTAGCGCGGGCAGACGGTGGACGCAGCGCGCTCGCGGACTTCCGGACGGTCATAACCGCGGATGCGTGCGATGCTGGCCTCGTGGGCGGCCCAACTCTTCGAGACCATGGGGAACGCGGTAGCGCCTACGCCGTACACGTTGACGGCAACCGTGGCGGCCAGAGCAGCACCAATGCCCAGCGTGACAGCAGCGGTCACAACGCGCGGAGCGACGATGAAGGCGCCTACGCCGATAGCAGTCCAGGCCTGCCAAGGGAGGGTCGAGATGTAGTCCAGCATGTTGCTCTCCTTCAGAAACGGTTGCGGTAGTCGTTGCACCAGCCCAGAGTGCTGAACTGACGGCCGATCCAGCTAAGGTCGTAGAAGTCAGGGCAGACGTTTTTGAAGACAAGCTCGTAACCATCCTCGCGGATGGCGGCGACGCGAACCTTCTCGACCTGGATGCGGGAATAGTGCTGGGACCAGCTATCCCATGCCGACCCGAGAAGGCCGGAATACCAAGTCACGCCAAGGACGGCGATGACCTGAAGTGCTGGTGAAACAGAGCGGCTCATAACGGGCGATCTCCTTGCGGAAAGGGGCGGCCATGGAGGCTCGCCTTCGCCTTATAAAATAGTAGCCAATGGCTACCTTTGTCAACAATATTCGAGCATGAAAAAGGCGGCCCTGAAGCCGCCTCGATCGTCGCCATGGAATGTTAATCAGAGATCCAGCTTCGCCTTCGGCTTCTTCACCTCGACAGGCTTGGCGGCTTCAAGATCGACCTTCGGCTCAGACTTAACGCTCGCCGTCGTCGCCGTCGCGTCCACCACCGGAGGCGTGACCTTCCTCTCGGCGGTCGTCACCTGCGTCTGCACAGCCGGGACAACGTCGACGGCCTCAACTTCTTTCTCAACGGCAATGCTGATCTCGGCCTGCTGAACAGGCTCGGCAGCAGGAAGGTCCACCTTGGCCTTCTGGATCGGCTGGCCGCCCTCGGCCGCAACTGCAGCATTCAAGTCTGCCTCAAAGGAAGCCGCCTGGTGCGCGGTCGTTTCCGTGGAAGCGATCAACGGCACCTGCTCCGACGTAGGCTCGGTTTCCGGCAACTTGAGGCCCAGCATGTCCGGAATGACCGTTGACGGCTTCAGGCCGAGCGCGACCGCCTGTTCGACCTTCTGGGCATCGGCCGGAGCAACAGCGCCCCAGAAGCGGCCCTGCTCGTCATACAGCGGGATGCTCTCGTCGATCTCCTCCTCGGGAGTAGAAGAGGAAGCGAGGTTCGCGGCGTACTCCGTCATCTGCTCGACGGTAGGCTTGGCCTCCGGGATCGGAGCCTTGTCACCATCAGGAAGGACGAAGGCTGCCACGGCTGCGCCTCCGGCGACGGTGGCAGGGGCAACCTTGTTTCGGTTCCGGGAACTGTTGTTCCGGGCAGGCTCCTCACCGACGCGGCCGATGAGCTGGTCACCCTTGTTGCGCTTGCCTCCGCCCTTCTGTGCGCCCTCCATGGCTTTGCCGAGGAGATAGACGCCAAGTCCAATGCCCAGCTCCTTGCCACCTGCATGTGCGGGTGCTGCGATGGCCGTCGAGATCAGAAGGGCGATGACTGCAGTAGTTTTCTTCATGATGCCGTACTCCTTACTGAACGGTCGGGTGTGGACGGTGTGTCGGTGGCTCGATGCCATTGATCCGGCACCAGGTGTCTGCGATCTCCCGGAAGTGCGGGAGATCATCGTGGGCGAAAGCTCGGCTGCCGTAGAAGTCGTTGGCAGCCTCGCAATTCTCTTCGTTCTCAAGCCACTCGCGGACCTGATCTTCGAGGGACTTGGACATCAGGCTGCCATCCCCGGCCCACGGCGGAGTTCTTCGTCTTGCTGTGGCTGCTGAGCCTGAGAGGCTTCCTTTTGATCCTGCTGGGCGCAGGTAGACCTGAAGTGGTCAAGCGCGGCATCCCCGGATCCTTTCGACGAAGCAGCCTGCTCCTGAGGCTCACTGATCGCCGTCTGCTGCCCAGCCTCGTTGGAGGCTTCTTTCTCAACTGCTGGGGCGAACGCCTTCTCCTTCGCCTCAATGTCGGCCTTCAGCTCGCGGAACATTTGCAGAGCTGGATCGACCTCAACGTCCTTCTTTGCCTCGCCCTGTGTTTCTGGCTTGGTATCGATCTCCTGAGCTGGCACGCCATTTATCTCGGGAAGCTGCTCAGCACTGACGCCGGGAGCGGCCTCAGTATTTCCCTCGGAGATTTCCTCGCCATTCGCCTCGTGCGCAGGCTTATCATTCTGCTGTGGGGACATCACAGGCTCTTCCTTGGTGGCAGGCTCCTGCTTGGCCTCGGATGCTTCCTGAGGAGCGGCAGCGATATCCTGCGCCTGCTGGACATCGGACATATCACCACGAAGCAGCGCAGCAGTCTCTTTCTGGCTTTCCGTCATCGGCTGGCTAGCCACCTGGTTCATTTCTACGACAGCTTCGGAGGCTAGTTCCTTAGACTGGCCCCAGATCTCCTGGTGTTGCTCAAGTTCAACATTACGATCCTGCGAATGTACCTGCTGCGTTTCACTTGGAGCATGGGGCATCAGCTCGATCTCACGGTTGACATCGGCCTGCGGCGTGACCTCGGTAGTGCCTTCGCGCCACTCGGAAGTGATCTCGCTGTCGCGAATTTTCTCTACTGCCGCGAGGATTTCCGCGCGGTCAAATGACTGAAGAATATTCCCTTCAAGATCGATGGAATGGAGATTGCCGGGTTCACTCGGATCTTTTGCAAAGATGGCGTGATCCGATCCTCGCGGTAGCTCCCACTGGCCGGAATCTCGTTCAAGATAGTCAATCGCATCTGAGGGCAATTGGCTTCCATGAAGGAGAAGCTGGGCGGCCTCTTCGTTCGTAAACGGTACATACTCCGGGGCCTCCCAAGCATTGTCCGCGACCTCCTCCGCAGTGAGGATTTCAACTTCAACATCATGCTCATAGATCGGCTGGTGGTCAGCATCGATGCCGACAACCTTTTCGCTCTCGAGTTCATCCATCGTCTCGACGACTTCAGCAGGGCCCTCGTTCTGATAACCAGCGATCTTCTGATCCGCGACCTGTCGATCTTCGAGCTTCTGCTCGGCCAGCTCTGCGGCGTGCTGCTCCTTCACCTCCTGCTGCTGTTCGAACTGGACACGATCCTCAGCTTCTTCGGCGACGAACTGATCGCGAGCGAGATCATCCTTCTCAACGAACTTGTTCTCCTCCCTGCCCTTGTCTTCACGCTCGCCCAGCACTTCAGCCCGGATTTGCTCGTATCCTTCTTGCGTTCAGACGGAGTCATCACTCCCGAACTCCTGCTGTCGCTCGAAGACCGCGATATCCTGCTCCCACTGCCTATCTGCCGCCGCCTGCTCTTCATTCGCAGCATTCAACGCCTGCTGTTCCCGCTCCCACTGAGCTTCGGACATGTCGTCGGGCCGCTTGCCTTCCGTAAGGGCGTCCTCGAGGCGCTTGTTCTCTACGCGCTGCGCTTCTTTCTGCTCCTTCGCCTCCTGCTGCTGGTCGAACTCGACGCCGCGCATCTCCTGGAGGAAAGCCTGCACGTCTTCGACAGGCTTCGTGCCAGCAACCTCGCCCTCGCCATTGAAGCGGATCAGCTCCTTGCCGTCGGCTGACAGGGCATACGTGTACCCGGTCGGGCTGACAGCGGACGCGCCAGTCCCGAGTTCCTGCAGGCGGTCAAGAGCGGTCGGCTGGCCGTAGACGTATTCGGTCTTCTCCCATGCCGTCTGATCGGCTCCCTCCGGCTTCACGCCAGTAGACTTGTAGATGTCCTTCAGATCGCGGCCTTCCTCAAACATCTTGTTCGAGTGCCACTGATACTGCTCCTTCAGCCCTTCAGCGGTAAGCGCCCGACCTTCCTGCGGCAAGGCATCGCGAACAGGCTCCTGCTGGACAGCCAACGCGGGCGCCTGTTCGAACCCATTCTCAACGGACTGCATTTCTTCGGCCGTCACAACGAACGGAGCTTCGACGGCAGGAGTAGAGAGATGAGGGAACTCGTTGCCTGTCAGCTTGAGGTAGGCACGCTCATGGCGCTGACCTTCCTGAGGCTCTCGTTGTTCAACCTGTTCCAAAGCGCGCTCGTAGGGGGTCAATACACCAGTGTAGAGACGGTCCGCTACAGCCGGATCCTCGTGAAGAGCACCGCGGATCTCATCGCGTTCCTGGTCGACCTCTTCACGCCATGGCAAGCTATCGGTGAACCGGGTGCGGTCTTCGCCCAAGCCGTAGAAAACCGCAAAACGATCGCCGCTCGAGTAGGTGGCGTTCGCCCGCTCCTGAGATTCCGGCTTCTCTACGACGGCATCATAAACACCACCGAACTCGTGCCAAGCTCGAGCTTCGCCGGGCTCGTCGACAACGAGATGCTCGCCTTCCTTAAAGTACGTCGTTCCATCCCGAGTGATTGTCGCCCCCTTCTCGCCCTCAGCCGTCATCCGGGTAATCTCAGAAATCGTGAGCTTGTCAGCGACCGCATCCCACTCCTTCCGCAGCCCATTGAAGTACTGCTGAGCGGCAGGAACCTTATTTTCAACTGCCCGAAAATCATCCGGGTGAAGATGGGTGAGATCAGCAGGGGGGCGGTCGGCATACTCGCGGCGCACGGAATCCAAGGCCAGACCGAAGATCTCTTGATCGTCCACTCGGATGAAATCGAAGTCTCCACCTTCTGGAGTAGAGGGAGAAGCCATGCCGAAGCCCATTCCCATGCCCGGAGCTGCCGACGACGGCTGCGGAGCCGGAGCCTTCATGGCATCGAGCGCGGCACGCTCCTTGCGGCTCATCTGCGGGGTCGTGTGGGGAGCCATCTGCTGCTGACGCTGGAAACCCTGCGCTGCGTTCAGATCGGTGCGGCCAGCCTTGCGCGGCTGCGGAGGCTTCGGAGTGGACGGCGTGTAGGCTTCGTCGGCGCGGCCGGGAGTGCCGTCGCTCGCGCTGACGCTGTTGCTGATCTTGCCTTCGTCGGTCGTCTTGTCGGAGCCTTTGCGGCGACGTGGGGATCTTGCCATAGTCGTATCTCCTTACAGGCTCATGCCGTTTGAGCGGCGGCGCTCTTCTGTTTCGTGCTGGCGGTCGCCTGCGGTCTGGCTGCGGTCGAGTTGGCCGAGGCCTCGCTGTTCAGTCTGATGATATTCACGCCATCCGGCATCTTCAGTGCGGTCGTGTTGAGCCGCGCCAGAGTTCGTCTGTCCCTCAAGCAGGCGATATCCGGCCTCGACGGCAGCATTGCCTCGAAGAACGGCCATCGTCGCCGCGCCTCGTGCCATGCCTCCGGCAATAGCCGCAGCCAGTGCCATTTCAGCCCTAGCCCCCGCCTTGGCAGCTTCAGATTCACGCTCGTCCCTCTCCTCAACGGTGCGGACCTGCTGCTTGCCTTCGCGCTCCATCTCCTCGAAGTGCTTGAACATGTCACCGAAGTCCGGTGCTTTCGGGCCACCATCCTCGAGAGAGGAGGAAGACTTGCCGACCAGATCGTCGGGCGTGTCAGCAGCCGGAGCGGATCCCAATGCATCTTTCGCTTCCCGCTCCTCGATCTCACGACACAACTGACGGAACGTGGCTCTGGCATCATCTGCGCCAACAGACTGAGTTGCAGCCGCTGCCTTCGAGGAAACGAGAGTGTTGGCACCCGAGCCGGAGGACGTGGATCCAGAAGTAGAAGAGGAGGCTGTCGAGCCGGAATCTGGAGCGTTATGGTCAGTCATGAGAGGAACCCTTTCGACCCATTATCTACAGTCGGTAAGGTTGAAATGACGTCTGCAAAGACGGTAAATCTAACCCTACTGGACGGCCCTTATAATAGGGAACCATTGGCTACCTTGTCCGGCGCAAAAATGTAGCCAAGTGACTGAAAAAGAATGTTTTTTACTTCGAAAGTCTTGACGAGAACGCTAAACTTTTAGGTAATCTGCGAGCCCTTGCCCAGACCTATTTCTTTCTATTTCCGGTTGGTCTTCGTTCCACGAAAAAGGGGGCCGAAGTCCCCTTCATCAATGCTCCGATCAATCTTCTAATCGAAGGTCGATCATATCCAAGCGCGTGGTGTTCGCACGGCGCACCATGGCGAAGGCGAAGCCGGAACCAGTCAGGAGGTCGGACTGCCGGATCTTCGGCATCTCCTGATCCGGGATCGTGGCATTCTCGAACTCGTCCTGCTCGTCGCGGTGAACGGTGTACTTGTCGATACCGTCCTTGTCGCGCGTGGTCATACCCAGCATGGCGGCAGGCACCCGGATCATCTTCTGTCCCCAGCCGTCCATGACCTGATCGACGATCGGGAGCATTAGGGTCGGCAACAGGCCGTCGGCGAAGCTCATCTTTGCCTTGTCGGTGTCGTTTCCGATCAACAGCATCCGCTGCGCCTGGGTCGAGTAGAAGCGGGGGTTCGTCGCCCAGCCCCATGGCAAGGTGCCGGAGATCTCTTCAGCCCATTTGACAGTGCCCTTCTCCTCGGTCTCGAGAATGATCTTGGTACGGAGAAGCGTGACCAGGTTCGCGGTCGCGGTCTCGCCCATAGTGCGGTTGAGGGCGGCCAAATTTTGTGTACTAGCCACCAAAAACAGGCCACTTTCACGTGCCCAGTTCCACGTGTCGGCGTCGCTTTCGCCTCCGGAAGCCGTGGCGAGCATCTGGAACTCGTCGGCAAACATGGCGCAGGACGTCCGCTTGCAGCCCTCGGGATCCGTCAGCATCCGGCGACGTGCCATGATGTAAAGGCGCGTCTTGAGCCAGACGGTCACAACCTTGCCTGCCATGCCGAACTCGGTCTCGGAGATGGCAACAAGAATGACCCCGCCCTTGAGTGCGTAGTCCACGTCCACCGAGTTCTTGTAGTTGCCGGAGCAGAAGCGGTCGGCCACCGCGCGCGATCCCCGCAGCTTGCCGAGAACGACGTTCAAGTTGGCGATGATGCCGTCGCGGGTGACGTCAGCCATGATCAGGAAGAAGTTATAGAACCAGCCCATCGACTGGGTTGCTTCCATGAAATCCGCACGGGCAGGCTCACCGAGTTGGTTGAACAAGTCCTCTCCAACCGACCGGAATGTCGTGAGAGCAGCCTTCGTGAACTGTGGCTCAGTGGCAATCAGATGAATACCCAGCAGAGAGTAAGGCCGCACATTGTGCTTCTTCTTCCACTCCTCTCGGGTCGGCTCATGAAGGTCGATGAACCGGGCAATTGTCGCAGCGTGCATGATCAGGATCGATGCAGATTCACGCCAGAAGTCACCGTCCGACTTGCCGCCCAGAACCTGACCATAGACGGCATTCAGGGTCGTGGAGACTTCTAGGGGTGTCATGCCCTCGACGATATCGATGCCGAACTGACCCTCATCTGTGCCGATGATCTTCACGTCCGGACGATGCTGTACGTATTCGTAGAGATCCTTCCAGAGCGTCCCTTTCCCATCGGTTACATAGGCGCCCATCTTGTGACCGACGCCCCAGTCGGCATTCATGATGCGCTTGAAGAGCGGCTTGATGACCATGCGGGTCTTACCGGACCCAGTGCCGCCAAGGATTAGGACGTGCTGACGGACACTCTCGCCGTCCATGCAAACAGCCTGACCTGGAAGCGGTGCGCCATTGTCGCCCCGAACTTTCACCTTGCCAGTTGCCTCCCCGAGGAGGATCAGCGGCTTGTCAGCGATACGAAGTGCCTCTGCGATCTGACGCTTGTAAGCCTCATAATCGTTAACGCGGTTCTCGACATGCGCCTTCCAGTAGTGCTGCGTGTCCGAGCTGGGGAAACGATAGGGCATCGATCCACGGTGCCACATGCGCTGCATGAAGCGCGCGAACGCCCACCACCAGATGACAGGGAACAGCAGTAGAAGGGGAAGTAGCATCGCCACAGACGAGCTGATCGCGCCGAGCAGCCCGCCGACGCGCTCGATGACAGTCAGCAGATACCAGGAGGCGACCGGAAGCCATGCGCCGTTGTCGGCCGCCCATGCCGGATATGGGGTCCGTCCATCGAATGCGATGTTGAAGCCCCCGACCGATACGAGGCTGACGACTGCCGCCACGATGAACGTGATCCACAATGCTCGTTTCGCAGACTGGACGAGCATGAAGGTGATCATCTCGTCGTCGAAGCGCTCCTTCGCAAGCTCGGCAGGCATCGCTCCGTTGAGGAAGCGACCATCCCACAGAACGCCGCGGTCGAGGTCATCTGGAATGTCCATCCACATCGTCTGGTAGTCAGCCGGATTGAACTCCTGACGCCCATATTCGAGCAGATCGCCACGCAGCAGCGGGTTACTGCTCGAGGCGAAGACGAGATCGTTCCACTTGAGAGCTTTGGCAGCGAGCTTGTTGACGAACTTCTTCATCGGTTACTCCTTCGTCTCAGCGGCCGGGGTCGGCTTGATGCTGTCAAGCACGCGGCGAGCGTTGCCATTCAGCGGCTGGTTCGGTGTCGTGGCGTTCTGGCATCCTGAGGCCGGATCGTATGGGCCGAGGATCACGGCGCAGTTCCGGCCGTTGACCAGCGTGATCGACCACTGACCTTCCACATGGGCGACAATGGTGAGCGGGTCGCGGCCTTCGGGAACGACGACGATACCGTTCGGCAGTTCCTTCGCGTTGTCGCGGATCGCCTTCTCAGGGCGCGTGATCATCGGCTGGGTGTCCAGCTTCGTGACCTCCTCCCAGCTCGCTGCATCGTTGGAATGCTTGGCCGAATCCGCGCGGACGGAAGCGATCAGGCTGTTGAGTTTCGCTACCGACAGGCCGCCATTAGGGGCATGATCTCCGAGCCAGCGATATTCAGGACCGGAACGGAGACCGCCGCCCAGATCGAAGTATGTGTCGCGGTCATAGGTGAGCATGGCGGCAATGTTGCGCATGCCGCCGGGGCCGAAGCCGGACAGAGCTGCAGCGACGGATCCGAGGACGAGTGTGCCCACGACGACCAGAAAGACGTATCCCCCAGCCATCCAGAGGACCGCCCTGCTCTCTCCGGTCGAGACGCTTTTGCGGATGTGATGAGAAAGCCAGAGGATCAGGCCCACGGCGATGACGATCTTGCCCGCAGTGATGATCCATGCCGCCGTTCCATTTGGATTGGAAGCGCTCGCCATCCAGAGGTACAGCAGCACGCCGCCGACCAGGATGCCGCCGAAACCGATGGTGGTTCCTTCCATCTCCTGACCGCTCGCGCGGAGCAAGGCAAACACGGCAACAGCACCAACGACCCAAAACGGCAGAAACAAAACTAGGAGCTTCACCCCGCCACTACCTGCACCGCTACCTCCTGAGAGGCGCATGCCACCCAGCATGGGCGACACCATGAGAACGAAGGCGAGGATTGCGATCAGGACGCTCGGCCAGAGCAGCTTTTCGGACATCACGAAGAACCGCTCGAGGTGCATGGCACCGCGCGTTGCATACCGGGCGATCCCCCAGTTCTCGTCGATGCGATCAGCGGCCGGGGTTGGCAAAGCTGGCTCGCCCTTCTTGAGGACTGGCGTGACCGGAAACCTGCGTTTTTCCGCTTCCGGCAAAGATACGGCCTCTGCTGCAGCCGGAGCATCGGCCTGGCTGACGCTTGGAGTGGATGGAGAGGAGACTTCGGTGATTTCACCTGTCTCGGGATCGGTATGCTCGACCTTGGCGACGTGCTGGTTCATTTCGTGCCTTCGACTTCTGCGAGAAAGGCGGCTTCATGCTGCTCGATCAAATTACGGATGACTTCACTGACGGAGGCCGTTGGCATCGCGCCTCGCATCATGCGAGTGGCTGCGACCCTTTTCAGGAGACGGCTTTGATCCTCGGTCAGCAGTAAGCTGGTGGTTGTTAGCCTCGTGGATGGCATGGTTGTTGCCTCATTGCGTCATTACCCTATGAGCCCATTACCCCCGAGCCCAGGGTTTTGCGATCGATGCGCAAATTTAGCGATCGCGAGGTTTTCAAGTTGTAAACCGGACAGTGCGACTGTGATTCAAAATGAACCATTGGTTACCTAACCCCCTGCCCCACATGCAATTTCGGAAACTGAGACAGGGTGCGACACCCCCTCGGACAGTCCGTACGACAGTCCATGGGATCGTCCGTGCGACGGCCCCTTCCCTCCTGCTCCCTATTCCGACTATGGGAAGTAGAAAGAGAGGAGTTTGCAGCAGCGGGCTCCGGGGCAAGCATGGGAGACGGTAATGGTATCGATGGAAACAGCGCAGGCATGGGCCGAGGGCATTCAAGCTGACGCGCGGATGACAGGCTGGATCGCTGAAGCGGAAAAGGCCTATGAGCTTCGGATATCGCCCACCACTGAGGAAGGCTGGTTCTCGGAAGTGGTCAACGGCAAGGCGAAGATCGGAATGGGGGAGACCGAACGCCCCCTGCCCTCATTTGCGCACGAGATCCTTCACGTCTGCTTGTCGGCTCGCGGCTACAAGCATGTCGTCGAGCTCGCAAACACGGATCCGATCAGGCTCAGCGTCCTGCAGGCACTCATCTCGTCACTCGACAACGAGCTTCAGCACCATCGCATGTTCGGCGAGTTCGTGGCGACCGGGTTTGATGGTGGCGAGTTCTACCATGACGGCGATGCTGCAGGTCATGCGGATGTCCGCAAAGACATCGAAGCTCTCACCAAGAACCATCCTCCCGTCGCCGCCTTGTTCGTCTACCTCACCTTGCTGGCACCAGGTGGAAACTGGCCGGACGGCGCCCGCGAGGAACTGACCCACCTCCTGCAGGCGAACGTGTCCATGGACACATGGGACAAGCTGCAGGTGATCAGCGGCATCATCGGCCGCTGTAAGCAACAGGCCGACCTCGATCCGACCGAGACGGTTGCGGCCATCATCGAGGCGCTAGACGACTTCGACGGCACCTTCGTAGGTGAACCGAACGCCTACCCGGTCGGCGCGTTCGTTCCGAAGGGTCTGACGCAGGAAGCGTTCGAGGCGCACGCCAAGGCGGTATTTGAGGCCAACAATGCCTGATCTCATCATACCGTCCGACTTCGAACAGCTCGCAACCGTCTTGGGGGCGCGGGATCGGTCGGCACCCCTGCCCCGCTCGGAGGCCTTCCGCCTCTATTCCCGCCACTGGTGGGCGATCAAAGATGAAGAGCTGTCGGCCGCAGAGCGAGATCTGATCCTCGCGCTCGAGGTAGAGCATGGCGAGAAGCTGTTCGGAAGCGACGGCGATAATCCGGCGGCGCAGGCTCACGTCTTCGACGGAACGCCGAACGAATAGCCCGACCAGCATGGTAAACGCTCATTAACCCATGTCCTGATACTGTCGTAGGGACGATACCGGAGACAGTCCCTATGACCATCGAAAGCCTGACATACAAGGAACTGGCCGACCGCCTCGGCTGCAAGCTGGAATCCGCTCGCAAGATGGTGCAGCGGAAGCGCTGGCCGAGGACCACCGGGAACGATGGCACTGTCAGGATCATGGTCCCGATGGAAGAGCTTCCGTCCCGAGACAAGTCCGAGGACAAGCCGGAAGAGAAGCTGGTCCCGGAAATCCTCCTGAGAGCTCTCGAAGTTCAGATCGACGGCCTGAAGGAGATCGTCGAGTCCGAACGCAAGCGAGCAGACACGGAAGCGGCCCGAGCTGATGCAGAAGGCAAGCGCGCTGATGCCGAACACGGCAGGGCCACAGCCGAGGGCAAGCGAGCTGACGCAGCGGAGATCGATCGGGACGAATGGCGGGATCTCTTCAAGTCCAGCCAGAAGGCCAGCAACGATGATGTGGAGCCGCCGGCACACGCAAAGCCCGGCTTCTTCAAGCGCATGTTCGGCTGACATCCTGTCCATGGACAGTCCGACGGACCACCCCTAAGACTGTCACAGGGGAGTAGAGGGACGAGGGCATGGTCAGGAAGTTCGGGCTCTATGTCGCCATCGCGGCGGCATGGGGCATCGCTTACGCGGCAAAGGAGATGTTCGGCATCTCCGACATCTGGATGGCGATCGGCGTGATCGCCGTGATCGGGCTCCTCATCAACTTCCACATTGAAAGCCGTCTGGACGCGCTCGAGGCGAGGGTGGTCCACAAGGACTATTCCGGCATCATTGCCCAGCTCGAGGGGGAGCGACATGTCCCGCGACACCAGCAGCCGGAAAGCCTTGCTGCAGGTGGCGCGATCGCGTCCTGGATCCGGCCCGAACACCAGACGCTCTTCGAAGACTTCAGGTGGTTCGGGGCATTGCTCAACAAACACCTGGATCCATGGGCGATCGAGGAGCTGCCCAAGACCGATGCCAGAGGATACGACAGCCCGGACATCGGTCGGATGTACCGGATCTACTACAACGCCTGCGAGGTCGGCCGTTTTCAGGTGACGCTCGGAGCAGGGACGCTCCTGTCGCGGGACAAGTCCACGGACAAGCGATCAGCGTGCCTCGAACTCGACCTCAACTATTTGAGGTTCATTCCATACCACGACGCTCGCGGCCTGCTGTATGAGCTGGCGCTGATGATCGGGGACTTCGACCGGGACAATCCCGATGCCTGTCGCGCCAAGGCTCAGGCGCTGGCATCAGATGCGCTCGGCGGCCATCTCTGGGAGGTTGTCCGCCAACCCGATATTGACCCGATGTTCGATTTCCGGGTGGAAGGATCCTATGACCTGGTGAGCGATCAGAACGACCACTGGGCGAAGCTCGGCTTCGACCCCATGGCAGACGTCCGCAATAGGGACAGAGAGAACGCCTGATGTCGTACTGGACTGACAAGGGAGTAAAGCCGGGATCCGAACTCGACCAGCATCTCGAAGGGATCAAGGTCGAAAAGAAGAAGCGTGAGCGGGACAACATGATCAACTCGGTCATCGCTTCTTTGGTCGGGGCAGGGCTGGCATATTGGGCATGGCAGTCTATCGCGCACGCTGCCTTCGGCTTCAGCCTGTTCTTCACGATCACGGCGGTCGGCAACCGCATTTCCTTCGAGCTCTTCCAGCTCCGGGCGCAGCAGAAGGCCACCGACATCATGAACCGCGACGGGATGTAGTCCTACGGACAGTCCATGGGACTTAGAGGGCGAGGGACTAATCCTGATACCAGGAGCGATGCTGCTCGATCCGGTAGAAGCCGTTCCACCCCTCGTCGACGAGTTTCGCCTTCTTGGCGGCCGACCGAGCATATCGCTGGGCTGCCTTCGTGAATATGGGGTCCGACCTCGGGACATCGAAGACGCTCCACGTCTCGCCGGAGACCTTCAGCTTGTCGAGCATGGCGACTGCCTGATCGAACTTCATGGCTTTCCGGAAGGTGTCGTGATCGGCCACGAGTGACCGTATGAGGGCGGCCGCCTCGTCCGGAGGACAATCGAACAGCTCGCCCCAGAACCAGCGCCCTTGCCTCCACAGGTGGATTTGAGCGCACTTCTCGATCTGATGGGCGTCCTCCATGAGGAAGAGGTGCCGGATGTCGTAGGGCAGGGGAAGCGAGTATCGGCTGGCATCGATCGCCGTAAGCCGCTTCAGCGGATCACGTGCCACCCCGATCTTGATGCGGTCGGGCTTCGAGGCGGACTCGATCACGTAGAGATACGTCGGCTCGATCTCGATGATGCTGTTGCCCCAGCCTGTCACGAAGTCGGGGAGGGCGGTCGTTTCCTGTGGCATCGCAGCTCTATGTCCATGGACTTCCGTACGACTGTCATAGGCATCGTCCCAGTACAAGAAAACCCGCTCGCGGCGGGTTCTCCTTCGTCGATCGCTAGGGCCGGGCAGGGACTACATGCTCCTTCCCTGCTGTGCGCGGCGCCGACGTTCTTCCTCGGCCGCCGCCTGAGCTGCTGCGACCTCGGCTCCGGTGTCTTGCTGAGGGGCAGGCTCCGGCTTTGCTTCCGGCTCCCGCTGCTGCACCGTCTCCGTGGTGCGGCGCTCGTCCTTCTGCTCCTCCGGCTGCATGTCCTTGGACTTGTCCTGCGACACCGCCATGTCGGCTTCCTGTCTCTGCCTCTCGACGGCATGCACCATTGAGGCAGATACGCGCTCCTGGATCTCGACACCCGGATTGCCCTCACGGATCGCAATTCTCATCTGAGCGGCAGCCTGGTCAATCATGACAGCTTCCTTCTGCTCATAATTGACGGTGCCTTCAGGGACGAAGTTCCACTTGATGTCCGGATGCTGCTCGGCCGCCTGCTTCAGGGTGATCGACTGCTCTCTGGTCAGCTTGCGATCGACGCCCAGCTCGGCAACCAACAGCGCGGCATTCTCAGGAGATCCATCCTTCTCGTAAGCCTGCAGGACTTCGACAGCGTGCTGGCCGGAGTAGAAGACAGAAGGAGCCTTCTCGTTGCCCATGCGGATCATGCCCCCACGGCTGTCGAGGCTTTCGACCTTGCGGAAGGGCAGGGAGGTCGGATCGATCTCGTCACCGTACCGGGCAAACCCGGTCATGAAGTTGTCGCGGTCGCGCAGCGCGAAGATCACGCCGCCAGCATTCCGGCCGTCGATGCCCTTCTGCTCGAGGTGCATGTCCTGCTGGAACGCGAACTGGGTCTCCGGAGAGACACCCTGCCGACGAAGGTAGCCATTGTTGCCGGGAACCGTTTCCGCCCAGACAGCGTCGATCTGCTCCCGGGTGCGGGTGGATTCCATCTCCTTTTGCACCTGCTCGGCCCAGTCCTTGGCGACCTCAGGATGACGCGCCGTGATCTCCGCATTCGGGTTGCCCTCGCGGATCGACTGGAACGCCCTCTCCTGGATCACGTCTGCGGGCTTGATGCCACGATCGTTCGCCTCGTCATTCTGGCCTGCCCAAACCCACGCGGCTTCCGGATGCTTCTTCGACAGAGCGTAGTAGTCGGCCTGCTCGTTGTCGCCCATGTTGCCAAGCGTGGCCGTGACCATCGCTTTTTCAGGATGACCGTCGCGTTGATAAAGGGCAGCGACATCGAGAGCAGCTTCACCAGCATAGATGACCTTCGGATCCACCAGCTCGCCAGCGCGCCACAGATGCTTCTCGCTGTCCTTGGCGGCGAAACCGAAGCTGGCTCCATCGGTAATCGGTGTCGGCGGCCCCTTCCGCCCGAGGCCCGTCAGGTTCCCGAGATGGTCTGTCATGGGGAACATGATCCCGCCGGGGTTCTGAGCAGCCTGAGGACCACGGCCTTCCGGCTCGTTGTGGAACCAACCGAGCTTCTGCTGAGTGAACTCGGTGATGCCGCGCTTCATGGCATAGACCGACTTGCCGACGGTCGATGACTGCAGCCATTCCTTCATCTGCTGGAACTTCGACGGCTCCGCCTTGGCTGTCGCCTCGCGCTCGGCCAGCAACCGCTCATGGCGCTGGATCCGGGTTTCCTCGACCTTCGTCTCCTTGGAGTAGAAAGAACGAGACAGCTCCTTGTCTCGCAGGTTCAGCTCATCGCGCAGGGTATCGCAGGCGGATTTGAAGTCGCCGCCGTCGCGCCAAATGACGAAATGCCGGATGTCACCCTTGGCGGATCCATCACGCATGAAGAAGCCCCAGTGGCCTGCTTTCGCCTGAGATACGACGCAACCTTGTCCCTTGCCGAACGTCAGGGAGTATTCGGTGCCCCCCGCAAATCGGCCAGAAGCATTTCGACCCAGCTCCGGATTCTTCATGTCCTTGGAATAGCTCGCGCCATTCTTCAGCATGTAATCCCGGAGGTCGTACTTCACCATCTCATTGGATTCGTCTTCAAGGCGCTTCTTGAACTCAGCCTGCGCCTGGATGCGAGCCGCAGCAGCCTTTTGAGTACCTGGCATCGGGCGGTTCGGCTTGGGGACCGATCTACGATCTGAGCTGGTCGCGCGCTCCTGCATCTTCTGCTGGAGGACATCGCCAGCCGTCTTGTTATTCGTCTGGGCATCGGCCTTAGGCTCAACCTTGGCACCGAACTGGCCGAGACCACGGACACGACTACGGCCAATGGCAGGAGTAGCCTGCGCTTCAACCTTAGTTTCCGCCTTGGTTTTTGTCTCGTTTTCTTCCTCGGATACCATCTCGGTAATCTCCTGCGTTTGTCCCTTTGCAAACGCTACTTTGTCGGCCTGATAGTCACTAACGTTTTTCTTCGCTTCGTCCTCGCTCATCTCCTTGATGAGTTCCTTCAGGATCTCGGCATCCGTGACCTCGGCTTCAGGATCCTTGTCGTCCTCCTTCGTGGCGGCACGCTTATTCATCTGGATATCGACGCCGGAGCGGGCCGAGACCTTATCCAGGATGCGGCTGGCATCAGCGATCAGCTCGTGGCTCTTACGCGCTCTCGTCATCCCGACGAGCGAGGTCTGACGGCCCATGCCCACAGAATTGAGCAGGGTAGAGTGGTCGGCGGTCAGGCCCTGCGCGGCGTAGATCGTCATAGCATATGCTAGTGCGATATGCGGGATCCGGTTGCCCTTCTCGTCCTTGCTCTCTTCATTGAACTGGCTGGCAAGCTCGGTCGGAACGCCCTCCCACAGGAAGCCATTCTCGAACTCGATGACCAGTCTCGGCTCTCCTCCGTCTAATCCCTGAGTAATCGCGCGAACCGTGCCGAACGCATTGTTGGCGATCTTGTCCGAGCCGACCTTGATGTTGTCGCCCATGATGATCCGGTCACCAGCACGAAGCTCGATCTCAGTTGCATATGATTTGCGACCGCGAGACATGGCGGCGAACTTGACGCTCTCGCCTGAAAGAGCGCCAAGGCTGACGAGGGCATCGCAGATGCGGTTGTTCGTTTCCATAACTTCGGCATTTGTTCGTGCGATGATGACGTGGCTCTCGCCGGGGTTCGTATCCATCACCTTCAGGTGTCGCGCAACGCCTCTGTCGATCATGTCATCATAGGACAGGGCCAGCACCACGCATCCAGCTTCGTTGTAGATATGGATGCCCTTTTCGAAGTCCTTCGCGACAAAGGCATACGAGGCGTCCAGCATCCAGCCCTTCTGACGGCTGATATGGACCATGAATTTGGTGTCGACGAAGTGCATCATCGATCGCATGGATGCGCCGAAAGGCACTGGTTGAATCTGATCCTGGTCACCGATGCCACGGAAACGCGCGCCAGCTTCATCCACATACTTCAGGAGCTTCGCTCCATCTTCCAATCCGACCATGCCGAACTCATCGCAGAGGATGACATCATTCGGGCCGAGAGTGACCTTACCGGATTCGATGTCGTAGATCATCCCGGCGACTGAGCGGGTGTGTTCAGCCTCGATATGGGCGTCGTTCTTGAGGACGATGGAGGCACGGTTCGTAGGCGCGATACCGAAGACACGACGGCCACAGGCTCGCTCGGTGCGAACGTAGCCATCCATCATGGCAGACTTACCAGCGCCCGGAGGGCCGTTGATGAGGGCGACGCGCTGCGCCCCGGCGAAGTACCGGATACCGATAGCCTGATCAGGGCGGTATTCGAACCGCTCGCCAGTCGCAGTCGAGACCGAACCCTTCGCAATGATGTTCTCAACGATGTCGTCAGGAACGCCCCGATCATTCGGGCCGACCTGCATCATCTCCATCGTGCGGAGCATCAGATCCTGTTCAAAGGCGATGATCCTCGGCGTGGAATAGATCCTCTCCCGGCCAACAGTGTCGATGTGGACAATCTTATCGGACTGCTTCAGCTCATCGAGCAGCCCGAGGGCTTCGTCGGCTCCGCAGAACATCGCCAGCTCTTCCAGGATAGCAGCATTCAGCTCACGCTCTTCGAAGGTGGCAGAGTTCTCCGTGAGCGTCTTGATGGCGCTCTCCCGGATCTCCTCCATGTCGAACCGCGGTCGCTCCGAAGGCAGCTCGACGCCCTCAGCAGCAGCGGTCTCCACCTTCGCGGTCCATTCAGCCGCCAGCTTGTCGTGCTTGAGATCCGTGGCGGCCTTCATGCCTTCCAGCAGCGTGAAGAGGTTGTGACCCTCAGCCTTAGCTTCCAGACCCCAGCGAATGATGAGCTGCTCAAGCTCCGGCAGCTCCGACTTCGAATTGCGGGTTGCAAGGACGATCGCCTGCTTCAGGGCGGCCGTCGCATCGCCGCGCGTGTCGATACCGTAGTCGCTCTTGAGGACCTCGAGCATCTTGTTGGAGCGCTTGCTGAAGTTCGTCTCAAGGGACTTCACGGATCCATCTACAGTGAAGTTCCGGCCGTCCTTGGTAACGGAGATCCCCAAGTCGGCCAGCCCGCGCACGATCTCTGCGTTCCAGATGGCGTTGACCGAGTGGATGTTCTTGAGCAGGCGGTGGTTATCGATCGTCCCTGTCGATCCGTCAGGACGGCGGCCGGAGTTGTAGACGACGTTATGGAAGTGGGCCTGCGGATCGCCCTCGCGGGAAGAGAAATGCTGCCACTGTACAGCCGACAGGTCAGCGGCTGCAGCACGCAGATCTTCCTTCGTATCCGGATCCCGATACCGGACCTCGAAGAAGCCCTGGTCATAGATGTACTGCATGGCGCGGTTGTTCGCCGTGCGGAGGATCGTCTGGATCTTATCCGACATCTCGCGTGCGAACTTCGCCTCGTTACCGGATCCAGTCGCTGCCATAGCTTCCGCCTGGCTGAGCAGAACGGACACAGCTTTCGGAGGCGCGAGCATCACGTCGTAGCCCTGCGAAGTCTGTCTACGATTGCTCTTCGCACGAACGGATTCACCAGTCGCCGGATCGATACCGTCGCCGTTCTTCATGATGTCGAACGTCTTCGCACGCTCACCATTCTTCACATTAGAGAAGAGGGGAGTGGAGCCGTTCGGCACGTAGTACACGCCGATAGCCTCGCGCTGAGAAACGCCGTCGTGCTTCGCATAGTACTTGACTGCCTCGTTGAGATTCGAGGTCAGGCCAGCCTCGGCTTCCTTCTTCGATTCATCGTTGAGACCAGTCCAGTAAGTGAGGGACGCAGCACGCTTTACCTTGGCAACCATCAGCGCTGCTCCCAGCCCATTGCATCGTCATCCTGGATGACGGCTCCATCCACCTCATCGCCATCCTCCGAAGTAGAGGAAAGGGATGCCAGATCCGCTTCGAGGCTCTCGAAGTACTCCCGCGTTGATTCGGCTTCCGCCTCCTGCTTGGCGGTGTTGTCGGCAGCATAGAGACCAGAGATGAAGAGACCGATGCGCGAGACGACATCAAGGATCTTGCCGACCAGGCCGCGCATTTCACGCATGTCTGCGCGCATCCGTTCAGTCGCATTCGCGGCCTCCTGAAGACGGGCGAGGGGATCGACGTAGGCCTCCACAGCCAGCCTGATCAAGGTGCCTCTTTCGACACCCAGACGCGTTGCAGCGGCGTCCACGAATGCGATGTCGTCCTTGCGAGCGTTGAAGCGGAACTCCGCGATATTCGGATCCGGTTCTTTCCGGGGTCTGCCCCCCTTGTTTTTCATATCGTCCGACATCGGCGGTTTTCCTATTTTGGCTCCGTCCAAAATCCCCGGTGAAACCGGACTTTCGGAGGTTTTTACTCCGACACGAGCAGCAACGCAGTTGCGTATAGTGTGAGAGAAGATTGCCTTTAGACTGGCTACCCCCCACGCAAGTGTAAAGAGGGTCCTTGCCAGATTAAAAACGAGGCAATCGCTATTTCTGGAACGAGGTGAATAACGAGTTACGACCTGAGGTCTGTTTTCCCCACTCGGCATCGCCATACACAGCCAGAGCAGCCCCCTTCCTGTTCCGAAATGAGATCAGGCAAGCGAAATCCACGGATTGTTAACTGGGCTCTAAACGAGTTCGCTAACGAGGTGGGAAACGAGTTGTAATCTGAAATTCTGTCGGCCACTTTCATGGAGCGATTGACACATGCATGGCCGAAAACAATCCTTGGTTCATACGAGATGGAACCAGAGGCAGGAAACGATGGAAGACACAGAAGGATATGAAGATCCGGGAGCGTTCGCAGCCGAGTTGAAGGCCATCGCCGAAACTGTGGTGAAAACGAAACCTCTTACGAAGACGCAACTGATCGCGACCGATGAAGTGTGGGAAGCGATCATGGAAATGAAAACGGCCAAGGGCATGAACAATGCCGATATTGCGGAAGTGTTCAAAGCCAAGGGCTGGATTGAGGCGAATGCCGACAACATGGGCTACCTGATTCGCGAGGCCGCAAAGCTCCGCGGGGACGAGCCGGAAGGTCGAAAGGGGCGGAAAGCGAAGACGACGTCTAAGCGGAGCCCAGCGGCGAGTACGGAGACAAGCTCAAATACGAGTTCGGAGACGGACAAGCCCCGAGCAGCTCAACGAGCCGACCCGGCATCGCGAAAAGAGGGCGTGGCCGCAGCCGAAGGCAAGAGCAAGCCCAAAGCGACCGATGCCAAACCGAACGATCAAGCGTTCGGCTCCGGCAAGAACAGCGATCCCGTCAATCCAGCTTACACCGACCGCAAGCGCCTCTAAAGAGCGCCGCCAAACAGGAGAAAAAATATGGCCACCGCCGCAAAAAAAGTCGATGCCCTCGCCACTTCTACCAGCACAGCCACACTCACGACCCATGCCACCTCCGCATCGCAGAAGGGCGGCGTGGGCAAATCCTTCTGGGAGCGCGCCAAGATCGAGTTTCTCCGCGAGCGCGATGTTCCGATCGCTGCTTACGACATGGACGGCGGCACTGGCTCCGTTGCTCGCATCCTGGGCGAACGCGATGAGCAAGGCGAACTCAAGCCCACCGAGGAGCAGGATCCGCTCAAGGGTGTGCGCTCCTACAACATCCATAAGAACCGCGGCCGCGAAGCGTTCGCCGATAGCTCAGCTCTGGAATACAAGCATATCCAGATTGACACCCCCGGCGGTGGTTTCGACGCTCTCTCGGACATCATAGATGGCGGCTCGAACAGCCTGCAGGGTCTCTATGAGGCAATCCTGAAGGAAGGCCGCAAGCCGATCATCGAACACATCATCACGCCGGAAGACGAGAGCGTCGAATCCGTTCGTCGTTACCTGGACGCGACTGAAGGCCTCCCGATCCAGCACATCGCCATCCTCAACATGCGCGATGCTGACGAGAAGTCCGACTTCGAAATGTGGTTTGGCTACACGGACCTCGAGACTGGCGAGAAGGTCGGCGGCAATGCTCGTGCCGAGTTCCTCGAGAACGGTGGCATCGAGATCGTCATGCCTAAGCTGGCTATCGGCGCTGCACTTCGCATGAAGCGCTATAACCTCACCTTCACCGCGGCTTCGCAGGATGCGCGTTTGACTGTCACCCAGCGCGGTCAGGTGAGCCGTTGGCTGCGAGAAATGTGGAAGGAACTCCTCGGCAACAAGAAGTTCCTCGAATTGTACGACATCTAACCCAGGAAAGGAGCAATGCCGATGGACAACGCACCCACACTTACCCCCTTCGGCATTGCCGTAATCGACATGGGGCTCACGCCCTCCCAGCAGCAGCACATTCTCGCTCTTGCTGGAAGACTGAAGATCTCGCAGACGGACAGCGACATCGTCCGCATTTGCACCTACGTCAAAACCGAAGGCACAATGCAGGCGACCTTGGAGAAGGTGGAAGATCATCTCGCTTCCGGCCTCGCAAAAATCGGCGACATGACCTCACGGCTCTCCGCCGACATTGAGGAGCGGACGAACACTCTCGTCTCCTCGGTATCGACCGAGATAGGTAACGCCATCCGGGAGAAGATCGACAACCTACCGGGAGCGATCAGCGACAAGGTGGATGCTCACGTCGAGAAGCGTGTCGAAGCCATCGCCCAGAAGGTCGCCATCGCCACCAACAACGACCGGGATCGGTTGGAGTTCAGAAGCGAACGCCGGAAGGACCGCAGGGAATACGGCATCATGCTCATCTCTGTCATCGCGACGGTACTCGCTACTTCTGCCATCACTCGGAGCGTGACCTGGGATCAGGCCACTGCCATGAACGCTCGCCTCGAACAGATGGAGAAGCGTCCTGATCTTCCTGTCTGGCTCGAATGGATGAAATACAACGATGCCCGCAAGCTGCAGGCAGCCTCCTGCGCACCCGGTCAGCAGTTCACGGCCAACGGCCAGCAGAAGTGCAAGCCGGACATCGCCCTGACACCCCCCCTTCAGTCGAACAACGGTCTCGACGGTCTGGTTGGCATCTTCAGGGAAATTGAAGTGAAGCTCGGCACAATAGGATCGTTCGGTCTCGGGGTAGCTGCGACATTGTTGACAATGTGGACGCGCCGAAGACTGAAGACGACCTGAGGCCGTTGCGTAGTGTGAAAATCGGCCCGTGAAGCCGCCCCGATTTGGAAACTGAGAGAGTGCGGAAGGAAAGCAGCGATGGACTACAATCTTCATAACAAGAAAGACCCCGCCATGGCCGCCGTAGGCCAGATCGCTCTCGGCATGACGATGGTCGCCGGAATGTTCGAAGATGCCATGGCTGAGCTCTTCCGGATCCCCCAGCATGACAACAAGTTCACCGTCGCGGAAGTGCAGCGCATTGTTGACAACGCGAACGAGATGAATGCTCGCCATCAGGCCCGCATCAAGGAAGCCCTGGACATCATCTACATGGCTGCCAACGTCGAAGAGAGGCTGTTGGTGGAGAAGGCTGGGTACGAACACCGGATCGATACCCTGAAGGCACTCCTTGCCGCCGAGGAGGCCAAGGTTGCTCAGCTCGAAGCGGAACTCGATGAAGCTGAAGGCGGTAGCTCGACCGTCCGGATCTCGATCCAGAAGGCAGGCTGATTACTTCTGCTCGTCGGTCTTGCGATCAAGATCGGGATACACCCAGTCTGGTTGAGACTTCCCCGGCTTTCCCCTTGGGACCCTCGCCCTATCGTTCGGCGGCTCCCGGTTATCGACGACTTCGAACATGGCTTCCTGCCCTACAGGCTCGAGGCCGTGTTCAATCGCGGCCATTATCCAGCCGATATGCGGCGGCAGCTTCCGGGCTCCGGTTTCCCATCGTTTCACCGTGACCAGGTGATCGCCAGACTTGGCGGCGAACTGAGCCTGCGTCAGCCCCATGCGCTTGCGCCACGCCACGAAGTACGCGGGATCCATTGTTTTTGCCATTGCAGTCCTCATGACGCAGAAAAGGGCGGTTTCCCGCCCTCATCTAACTCAATGCCGCTGAATCGACAAATGGCTACCCTACCCGGCCTTGCGAGGCACCGGAGGCCTGTACGCTGGAAGACTTGACTGCGAATACTCGCTGACCTCTTCCGGCTTCGCGACCTTGGGGCCGAAGAACTGCATGACCTCATGCTGAGCAGACGACGGCACCTCCGCAGCCTGTTCGGGGACAGCCCCTGCGACATCGGGAGTGACAACGTTCGCTGCACCAGGGCGCTTCGCCAGCTTCTTGGCCGTCCGCTCCGCACGACGCTCGCCAACGGTCTTGTCCTTAGGAGCCTCTAGCTTCGGAGCGACATCGGCAGGCTTCGCGGCCACGTAGTAGTCCGCACACTTCTCGACGCCGAGGATGGACTTGTCGCCAGCCATGTGAGCGGCAATCTCGACAGACGACTTGCCCTTCAGGGACCAGAGTTCGGTCCCCTTTAGCTCACTGATCCAAGCCTGACACTTCGGGGACATCTGCTTCTTGATCTCGTTCCGATCGGTAACGCTTTCAGCGCCAACGTAACGCTCGACCAGCTCCGGATCGTTCTTGATGTACGCCGCCTTCACCGCTGCCAGCTCGGCCGGGTTAGCAGCCTTGGCAGCCTTCAGCTCCTTGTCGGCACCCTGCTTCGCGGAACGGTCGGCCTCCTTGACTATCCTCGGACGGTTGTCCCCGGTCAGGGTCCTGATCAGGTTCTTCCCCATGTTCGAAATCGGGTTGTTGAACAGGACACGTCCGGAGAAGCCCAGTCCCTCGCGAACTCCGAGATTCATCTCCAGCCCCAGCTTCCGCGCACCATTCACAACGTCCTGGGAGACGTGAACCGCCGCATCGCGGGTGAAGTCCCACGCAGCGTCCGCCTGCTCCATGCACCACTCGTAGCTGTCCATGAGGTTGGTGCGGAGATTGTCCAGCCCCTCCATGAGCTTGCCTACGCCGGGGATGCCCTTCAGCATCGACCCCATCTTGGCGCCGAAGTTCGCGACGCTCGCCTTCAATACACTCAGCAATCTTCCCATGACTTGTTCCTCCTCTGCGCGGGAGTTGATTTCTCCCTAACGTAAGGATCGCCGCCGGCGCAGCACGGAACAAGCGAAACCTGCACTTCTCTGAGTTCGAAGTCGCCATTTCTTAGACTTCAACGCAGACAAGTTGTTGAACATCAACAGAAAATGCTCGGAAAAAACGGCTGACAAGGCGTAGGTCTGCTCATGCCCACTCGAGCGGCTACCCAGCCTTACCGATCGAAGGTGAAGTCTCGCCGTTTGCCCTTAGTTGAGCCATCAACATCGGCCCGAGCGAGAATTCGCCACGTTCGGCGCGACGCGTCAGATCGCGAAGATAGCCTCCTGCCGAATTGATGAAGTTGGCCCTCTCAAGGATACATGCCATCGCGGCGGCAGCATTCTCAGGCCCCATGGCGTTGCAGGCTTCCTCGTATGCGGAGGGGCTGACACCTAGCATCGACCTGATTGTTACCGCAGCGGTCATCAGCTCGCGCCAATGAGAAATTCCGGACGGCGGTCCGTAGTCGTTGATCTGTGGGCAGGCTCGCAGAACCATGCCCAGCGGGAACGCTTTAAGCGGTTCGGCCTTTTTCCCAACCATCGGCACCCTCTGAGTGGTTGGGTTACCCCGCAACTTCTCGCCCTGCTCCTTCTCAGAGCTAGGTTCAAGTTCATAGATGGATTCGGGTTTTGAATTCTGTATGTGGCATCCGTTTTGGATATCATTGCCACCCATATTTTCAGTAATTGGCTGTAAATCCAGTCGGTTGATAACCTCCTCGCGCAACAAGGAGAGTTCGTCGAGGGTTTCTTCGACTTCCATTCGGCTGGGATAGCGGGGAAGGCGGCCGAGAACGCCGCCCAGGATCTCTTCAAAAGCCTCCCAATCGCCTGCGGCACCTTCCTCGATCGCGGCCGTGATCAACTTCCTGACGTCGCGTCGGCAGATCGTTAGTGCTTCCTTCGCCCTGCGAAACCGAATGCGCTCTGCTGCCACGTCCTGGGCGACCTGGGCAATCTCTGCCGCACGCGCCATGAGCGGTCTCAGATCGAACCCGAATGCCTGTTCGATCTCGCCGTCGCGACTGCGGTGAGCGTATCGTTTTCCATTCGGGCTGTCCCGGCGCTGGATAAGTCCCACTTCGACAAGGGCAGTAAGATGCCGTCGAAGTGTCGTGCCTGTGATGCCATGCGCTCGCACAGAAAGCTGGGCGTTCGACGGAAATACCACGAGCCCATTCTCTTCAGACAGCTCGTTGTCTGGCAGGAAGGTCAGCAGCGCGTCGAGTACTGTTAGCGATCTGTCCTGAAGCCCGAACCTTTCACGCGCTTCGCAAACATCGCGGAACACCTTCCACTTTTCGACTTTGACGGTTTGCGTTATTTCCCCGGCCTGAAGCTGCCCCTTCACGAGGGCGAGCGTCATCGGCCGCCGCCCGAATGGCGTCGTCACATGTCCCATTTGCATTTTTCTCTCACCTTTCTTCAGGCAAAAGAAATCCGCTCACCAAAACGGTGCCACTGACTCTTGACTGTGATTCCGGGAAATGCGATTCTCGATCCTGCTAGAGATGACGAGAAGGGCTTCCACGGTTTACCGTTTGGGGGCCTTTTTCTTTTGCTGTCTAGTCTCCGTTGGCTTCAGGTTTCGACTGCCTGTATTCCTCATACAGGCGGTCCATATGGTTGGAGAGCCAGTCGCTGAATGGCTTCGCTTCCGTATTCGAAAGCTCGATTGCCACCTTCTTCGACTTGGCGTTCATCACGAGTCCCAGCGAATTGTCGCTCGACTTCCATTCCCTTGAGGATGCGCTTGTCTTTGGCTTCTTGGCCGCCGACTTGTTCTTGTAGCGGTTCAGGTATCCATGAAGCTCGTCGAACCTCTTGTCCTCGGGGAGAGCGAGGAAGTCGGGCGAGCCTACATGTTCGCTGGCGACTTTGAGCAGGGCAGGCGCGAGGAGCAACTGGCGAAGGCTGAGCCACTTGTCCCGGCCGACCTTCTTGGAAGCGCCGACAGCTTTGATGACCTGGGTCGGAACAATCTCGACCACGCCGAGCATTTTCGACAGCATGGCCTCGTCGATCGCCAATGATGACCTGACGATTTCCTTCGTCATGCCGGACGCGAGCAGGTTCGAAGCGAAATATGCGCGTTCGATGAATGACAGATTTGAGCGGGCGGAGTTCTCTTGCCCTTGCGCAACTGCGGAGGCAATGTCGTCGAGCTTCTTGACGACAGCCTTGACCTTTATCCCCAGCTCCTCGGCAACCCTGCGACGGCGATGGCCGAAGACCACGATATATCGCTCGCCGTCGACAGTGGGCCGGACAAGGATCGGGGTGGACTGACCGGACGCCTTAATCGCATCCCTGAGTTCTCTGTACTCCTCGTCATCATCCGACAGCCGATCAGCCACGGGCGAGACATCCAGCGACCGCGGATCCAGTTCTACGATCACTTCGCCTTCCATGAGCTTCTTGGTGTTCTCAGCGAGATCCTCGATAGACCGAACGACGGTCTTTGCGGCACCTGTCATGCCGTAACCTGCTTTGACCACAGGCCTCCCAGCGTCCAGGGCGGAAAGGTCGAGCTTCTTAAATGGATCTTCACGAGACATTGAAAGAACCTCCCCTCAACTTCGACAACGATCTGATTTCGCGATCAAAATAAGCAGAAAAAACGGCTGACAAGTTCGTCATTTTCGCCCCCACGTGCTGTGAATGAGCTCCACTATCTCGCCGTTGGCCGCATTCAAGCTTTCAATTGATCGGTCATAGGTGGCTCGAACAAACTCACTGCGCTCGACCTCATAAAGGGTCTGTTTCCGGATCGACGCATCTGAGATAGCGGTCGACTTCAGTACGTGGTGTTTCATCATCTGCTGCGCGAACATCGACTGCAT
>PVBG01000025.1 GCA_002968845.1 Neorhizobium tomejilense
GGGAAAAAGACCCCGCCCCAACCCCTCCCCACAAGGGGGAGGGGCTTAACCTGCGGCGGCCTCCTCATTCCCTTTGCGGCGGTGCGTCTTGATGCAAGGGTGTTGTGTGGCGGGGCGGTGCGGCCCGGGAAGTCCCTCCCCCTTGTGGGGAGGGGTTGGGGAGGGGACTTGCCTCCGCAATACCGAGGATGGGCCTCCTGCATCTGCAAACCCTCACTCCTCATAACTATGCCCCGCTCTCAACCCCTCGCGCACCCGATGGGCAATCTCAAGGAACTCCGGCGTCTCGCGGATTTCGAGCGGGCGTTCCCTGGGCAGGGTCGATTCGATCACGTCGGTCACCCGGCCCGGACGCGGCGACATGACGACGATGCGGGTCGAGAGGTAGACCGCCTCCGGGATGGAGTGGGTGACGAAACAGATGGTCTTTTCGGTGCGTGCCCATAGCTTTAGCAGCTGTTCGTTCAGGTGATCGCGGACGATCTCGTCGAGCGCGCCGAAGGGTTCGTCCATCAAAAGCAGGTCGGCGTCGAAGGCGAGCGCACGGGCGATGGAGGCGCGCTGCTGCATGCCGCCGGAAAGCTGCCAGGGATATTTCTTGCCGAAGCCGGAAAGGTTGACGAGATCGAGGGTGCGCTCGATGCGCGCTTTGCGATCCGCTGACGAATAGCCCATGATTTCCAGAGGCAGGGCGATATTCTTCTCGATCGTCCGCCACGGATAAAGCGCCGGCGCCTGGAAAACGTAACCGTAGGAGCGTGATTTGCGGGCCTCTTCCGGCGTCATGCCGTTGACGGTGATCTCGCCGGCCGTTGCCTTTTCGAGATCGGCGATGACGCGCAGGAAAGTGGTCTTGCCGCAGCCGGACGGGCCGATGAACGAGACGAAATCCCCCTTGTTCACCGTGAGATCGACATTCGACAGCGCATGTACCGGCCCGTCACCGGTCTCGAAGGTGAGGCCGAGCTTTTTGGCCGAGACGACAGAGGATGGAGCATTGTTCATCGGCATTTGGGCATGGGTCCGAGTTTGGTACCGTCCGGGAAGCTGACGGTGTAGCCTTTGGCGGATTTGGTGAGCGTGGCGATGTCTTCCGGTCCGACTTCCCCATCGGCCTCGCATGCTGCCTTGATGGTGAAACCGTTCGCCGTCTTCTTCGGCATGCCCTTGAATTCGCAGGCGGAAACGGAGGTTGTCACGCCGTCGTCCTTGAGCAGCAGGAAATCGTCGGCACCGGACGATTCGCCGGTCTTGGCGTATGTGCAGCCTTCCTTGCTGCCATAGGCGCCGTCGAGGAAGGCCGCGGCCTTGGCGGGAACGGCAATCGAGACCGCGGCAAGGACCGCCGATGCGATGCTGAAGCGGATTGTATTCAATGACATTTCCCGAAAGGCCCCCATTCAAGTCCGTCTGCGAAGCGTACAGTATAGACATCGCCGTTGTGCAGGATATCGATCATTGCGGTGTCCAGGAGCCCTCTCTTTTCGTTTGCCTCAGCTGCTGCTCTCGAGCCGGCGTGATATGCTGGCGGCAGATCCCGTTCGACGGAGGAAACTGGCGATGGACAGTGCATCAAAACCTACCTGCCGTGTCGTCAAGCCCGGTGCGGCCTACGACGGCAAGCAGGGCATGAGCTATTTCGAGGGGATCGCGGCGGAAACGGTCGGCTCCAAGAGCATTTGCATGCATCTTGTCACCATCCCACCGGGCGCACGGGCGAAGGCCCATCTGCATGAAACCCACGAGACGGCCATCTATGTGCTCTCCGGCTCGGCCATCACCTGGTATGGCGACCGGCTGGAGGAATGTGCCGAACTCTCGGCGGGCGAGATGATGTATATCCCCGCCGGCGTGCCGCACCTGCCGGCCAACGTTTCCGACGCGCCCTGTTCGGCGGTCATCGCCCGCACCGACCCGAACGAACAGGAAAGCGTCGTGCTTCTGCCCGAGCTGGACGGGTTGGTGAAGGGGTGACCTCTGCTGAAAGAACATCGTTTCCCGTTCAAACCCCGCTGGCCGGAATGCCGGCGCGTTCCACCTTGCGGGGCGAGGTCAGTTCCTTCCAAGTCGACAGCGCCTTGTTGACCGCCGGATAAGGCTCGCGCTTGACGAACTGGCCATGGCCTTCCTGCGTCCTGATCGCTCCGTCCTCGATCGCGACCACGCCGCGGGTCAACGTGTAGCGCGGCAGGCCGGTCACTTCCTTGCCCTCGAAGACGTTGTAGTCGATCGCCGACTGCTGGGTCTTGGCCGAGATCGTCTTCGACTTGTTCGGATCGAGAACGACGATATCCGCGTCGGCTCCGACCAGGATGGCGCCCTTCCTCGGATAGAGGTTGAGAATCTTGGCGATATTGGTGGAGGTGACCGCCACGAACTCGTTCATGGTGATGCGGCCGGTGGCGACGCCATGGGTCCAAAGCATCGGCAGGCGGTCTTCGAGGCCGCCGGTGCCGTTCGGGATTTTTCTGAAATCGCCGAGACCGGTCCGCTTCTGGTCGGTCGTAAAGGCGCAGTGGTCGGTCGCCACCACCTGCAGCGAGCCGGAGGCAAGGCCCGCCCACAGGCTGTCCTGATGCTGCTTGCTGCGGAACGGGGGCGACATAACCCGGCGGGCCGAATGGTCCCAGTCCTTGTTGAAATATTCGCTTTCGTCGAGCGTCAGGTGCTGGATCAGCGGCTCGCCATAGACGCGCATGCCGTTCTGGCGGGCGCGGCGGATCGCTTCATGGGCCTGTTCGCAGGAGGTGTGCACGACATAGAGGGGGACGCCTGCCATGTCGGCGATGATGATGGCACGGTTGGTCGCCTCGCCCTCGACGGAGGCGGGCCGGGAATAGGCGTGTGCTTCGGGGCCGTTATTGCCCTCGTCCATCAGCTTGGTCTGCATGGCGGCGACGACGTCGCCGTTTTCGGCATGGACGAGCGGCAGGGCACCGAGCTCGGCACAGCGCGAAAAGGAGGCGAACATCTCGTCGTCGTTCACCATCAGCGCGCCCTTGTAGGCCATGAAGTGCTTGAAGGTGTTGATGCCGTGATGCGCGACCACCGCCTTCATCTCGTTGAAGACCTGCTCTCCCCACCAGGTGACCGACATGTGGAAGGAATAGTCGCAATTGGCGCGGGTCGCCTTGTTGTCCCAGCGCTTCAGCGCGTCAAGCAGCGACTGGCCGGGCTCGGGAAGGCAGAAATCGACGACCATGGTCGTGCCGCCGGCAAGTGCTGCCCGCGTGCCGCTCTCGAAATCGTCGGCGGAATAGGTGCCCATGAACGGCATTTCCAGATGCACATGCGGATCGATGCCGCCCGGCATGACATAACAGCCGGCGGCGTCGAGCGTGGTGTCGCCGAAAAGGTTCGGGCCGATCTCGATGATCCGGCCAGCGTCGATCTTCACGTCCGCTTTATAGGTCAGGTCGGCCGTGACGATGGTTCCACCCTTGATGACTGTGGTCATTGTTGTTCCCCTGTCTTGTCAATTTCGGTGAGATTTGACGGATAGAAGCGCGCCGTGTCGCAGCGCTCGGTCATTTGACCCACCAATGCGGCCAATACCGTGTCCAGTACGGCGCGTCGTTCACGGGTGATCTCGTGGTTCCAGAAGCGCAGTACGGAATAGCCTTTGGCATTGAGCCATCGTGTGCGTGCTATATCGGATTGGCTCTCTGCGTGATGGAAGCCATCGATTTCGACGATCAAACGTTCTTCGCGGCAGAGAAAATCGACGACATAAGGCCCCAGCGGAACCTGGCGCGAGAACTTGTAGCCGTTCAGGAGGCGGTTTCGCAGCTCACTCCAAAGATGGTGTTCTTCCTCGGTTTCGTTCCGACGAAGCCGCCGTGCCTGCGTTGTTTTTCCGGGGCGCCGTTTTGTGATGTCATCGCCGAGCATTGCGTGCACCCCCTCATCCGACCCTTCGGGCCACCTTCTCCCCGCTGGGGAGAAGAAGGAGCATGCCGCGCCCTCGGCGTCAAATCCACGGACTTTTGCTCGGAGCCCAACGAAGGCTGCTGGCAGACAGGCAGATCCCCTCTTCTCCCCAGCGGGGAGAAGGTGGCCCGAAGGGTCGGATGAGGGGGGCTTCGCCAAAGGCAAGGCGCCATTCACGGAAGAAAGCATCAGCTCACTCCACAATCTCCGCCGTCTCCAGCACGGCATGGAACAGCACATCCGCGCCGGCTGCCGCCCATTCCCTGGAAATCTCCTCCGCCTCGTTGTGCGAAAGTCCGCCGACGCAAGGGCACATGATCATCGTCGCGGGCGCCACCTTGGCGGCCCAGCAGGCGTCGTGGCCGGCGCCGGAGATGATGTTCATATGGCTGTAGCCGAGCTTTTCGGCCGCTTCGCGGACCCGGCCGACCAGGACCGGATCGAAGGTCACCGGATCGAAATGGCCGACCGCCTCGACCGAACAGCCGACGCCGAGCGGCTCGCAGATCTCGGCCGCCTGTTTCTCGATCGTCGCCCGCATGCGGTCGAGCTTTTCCTGGGACGGCGTGCGGATGTCGACGGTGAAGACCACCTTGCCCGGCAGCACGTTGCGGGAGTTGGGCGAGAAGAACACCTGGCCGACGCCGCCGACGGCGCCCGGCTGTTCGGACATCGCCACCGCCTGCACCATTTCGAGGATGCAGCCGAAGGCAAGGCCGGCATTGACGCGCAGGTTCATCGGCGTCGAGCCCGTATGTGCTTCGCGGCCGGTCAGCGTGAATTCCAGCCACCACAGCCCCTGACAGTGGGTGACGACGCCGATCTGCTTGTTCTCCGCCTCAAGGATCGGCCCCTGTTCGATATGGTATTCGAAATAGGCATGCATCTTTCTGGCGCCGACCTCTTCATCGCCGAGCCAGCCGATGCGCTTCAACTCGTCGCCATAGGTCTTACCCTCCGGATCCTTGCGGCCGTAGGCGTAGTCGATCGAGTGAATGCCGGCGAACACGCCCGATGCCAGCATGGCCGGCGCGAAACGCGCGCCTTCCTCGTTCGCCCAGTTGGTGACGACGATCGGATGTTTCGTCCTGATGCCGAGGTCGTTCATGGTGCGGACCACTTCCAGCGCGCCGAGCACGCCGAGAACGCCGTCATATTTGCCGCCAGTCGGCTGGGTGTCGAGATGGCTGCCGACATAGACGGGCAGTGCATCCGGATCGGTGCCGGCGCGGGTGGCAAACATCGTGCCCATCTTGTCGACGCCGACCGTCATTCCTTCGGCCTCGCACCATGTCTTGAAGAGATGGCGGCATTCGCCGTCCGCATCGGTCAGCGTCTGGCGATTGTTGCCGCCGGCTATGCCGGGACCGATCTTCGCCATGTCCATGAGCATGTCCCACAGACGATCGCCATTGATGCGCAAGTTCTCGCCGGGTGCTGCCACCATTTTTCAGTCCTCGCCTGTTTTCACGGCCACCCGTGCGGGCGGCATGCTTTTCGTTCCCATGGTCCTCCGCGCGCCCGCTTTGAAAAGAGGCATGCGAAGATCGGCATTGCGTTTATTCTGCTTGTCGCCGATAATTTGACCGCTTGGTAAAACATTACAATTTCCTCGGCTCCACTCAAGACGAAAATCACGAAAAATCCAGAGGAATTTCGAAAGCGCCGGGTGGACGCGGAAGAGGGCAAGGACAGGCATGGCCATCCCAAGGGCGGCGAAGACGCAGAGACGCACCCGCATTCAGGAGGAGAAGGAGGAGCGCATCCTCGAAGCGGCGCTCGACGTGTTTTCCCAGAACGGTTTCCGCGGCGCAACGATCGACCAGATCGCCGATGCGGCCGGCATGTCGAAGCCCAATCTGCTCTATTATTTCCGTACCAAGGAGGCGATCCACCGTCACCTGATCGACCGGGTCCTGTTCACTTGGCTGGAGCCGCTGCGGGCGTTCGATGCCGAGGGCAACCCTGAATCCGAGATCCGCTCCTATATTCGCCGCAAGCTCGAAATGGCCCGCGATTTCCCCCGCGAAAGCCGACTTTTCGCCAATGAGGTGCTGCAGGGCGCGCCGCATATCGAGGATGAGCTGAAAGGCCCCTTGAAGGAACTGGTCGACGAAAAGGCGGAGGTGATCCGCGCCTGGGCGCGGTCCGGCAAGATCGCCAAATGCGATCCCTACCACCTGATCTTCTCGATCTGGTCAACGACCCAGCATTATGCCGACTTCGACGTGCAGGTACGCGCCGTGCTCGGCCAGGACTATGCGGGCGAGGGGCGTTTCGAGGATGCGGCGCGGTTTCTGGAGCAGCTCTTCATTGACGGGCTGCGGGCGCGCAACGCCTGAGATTCCTTCCTAAATCCGAAAACGAAAAACGCCGGCGCTGAGGCCGGCGTTTTCTTACTTACCGATTGCCGGGCCTGATATCAGGCGGCGGCGGAAGCCCGGTTGGTCGGGACTTCGGCGATCGTCTTCAGAACCTGGGAAGCGATCTGGTAGGGGTCGCCCTGGGAGTTCGGACGGCGGTCTTCCAGATAGCCCTTGTAGTCGTTCTTGACGAACGAATGCGGCACGCGGATCGAGGCACCGCGGTCGGCAACGCCGTAGGAGAACTTGTTCCACGGAGCCGTTTCGTGCTTGCCGGTCAGACGCTTGTCGTTGTCCGGGCCGTAGACGGCGATGTGGTCCATCAGGTTCTTGTCGAAAGCAGCCATAAGCGCTTCGAAATAGTCCTTGCCGCCAACTTCGCGCATGTACTTGGTGGAGAAGTTGCAGTGCATGCCCGAGCCGTTCCAGTCGGTGTCGCCGAGCGGCTTGCAATGATATTCGATGTCGATGCCGTACTTTTCAGTCAGGCGCTGCAGCAGGTAGCGTGCCATCCAGATCTGGTCGGCGGCCTTCTTGGAGCCCTTGCCGAAAACCTGGAATTCCCACTGGCCCTTGGCCACTTCGGCGTTGATGCCTTCGTGGTTGATGCCGGCGGCGAGGCAGAGGTCGAGATGTTCTTCGACGATTTCGCGGGCGACGTCACCGACGTTCGAGTAACCGACGCCGGTGTAATACGGACCCTGCGGAGCCGGGTAACCCTGTTCCGGGAAGCCGAGCGGACGGCCGTTCTGGTAGAAGAAGTATTCCTGCTCGAAACCGAACCAGGCATCCTCGTCGTCGAGAATGGTCGCGCGGGCGTTGGTTGCATGCGGCGTGACGCCATCCGGCATCATGACTTCGCACATGACCAGCGCGCCGTTGGTGCGGGCCGGATCGGGATAAAGCGCAACCGGCTTCAGCACGCAATCGGACGAGCGGCCTTCGGCCTGCATGGTCGACGAACCGTCGAAGCCCCACAGCGGCAGCTGTTCGAGCGTCGGGAAGGTGTCGAATTCCTTGATCTGCGTCTTGCCACGCAGGTTCGGTACCGGGGTGTACCCGTCGAGCCAGATGTACTCGAGCTTATACTTGGTCATATTTTATCTCTCAGGCCGTGACGTTCATGGTTGAGCCATCCTGAGGAAGCGGCATCGCAACGATACCGCGCCTCCGGGGTAACCAGAAGAACGCATTTCCCGTGCCAGTTTGCATCGGAGCGACGGTTTTGGATTAAAAAAGTGTGAACGAAGGGCCGCGGGCTGAGCGCTGAGAGGGACTAAAGGTCCCGTAGATCAGCACGGTCTCATGAAATCTCCGAGTTTTAAAGGTTCTATCCAGATTGCTTGGAACCCGGGTCGGTTGGCACACGTTTCCCCGCCGGAGGTTCCTGCGAGCAAAATAGATCGCCGGGACCGCGCTGCCGCTAAATTAGCGCCTAGCGCGAGTCGGAAAAATGATATAAAATCATGCAATAAGCACAAAAAATGTGCAGATTTGTGCTCTGTGCGTGTTTGGATGCACTTTTGAAGTTAGGAGACGATAGGATGGCAATTCACATCCATCGTGAGTCGGCAACCATCTACCAGTTCCCGGTCCGCCCAAGACGGCGGCTGGAGGATGGCCGGACCGTGCCGACCGGAATCCATGAAGTTGCCTTGAGCGTTGTCGATACCAATTGCTGGTACCACGACGAGGCGGTACGGGATTCCGACCCGAAGAACGACCAGCCGAAACCCTGCTGACCATAGACGAAAAGGCCGCGCCATTTGATGACGCGGCCCCTCATTCCATCGATCTGATTTTCCTCAGAACGCGAACAACTTCAGCATCGCGTAGCCGAAAACCGCGATGAACAGCCAGCCGAACGCGCCGAGCGCGAGCGGCCGCCAGCCTTCCGCCTTCAGCTTGCGGATATCGGTCTGCAGTCCCATGGCCGCAAGCGCCATGGACAGGAGGAAGCTGGTCGCGGTCACGAGCGCCTGGCTCACCTCTGCCGGAATGGCGACCGCGCTGTTGACCAGCATCATCCCGATAAACCCGAGGACAAACCACGGCATCGGCGCCGAGGCCTTCGACGGGCCTTCCGCGCCGGAGCGCATGGCGAGCGCCAGCGTCATGATCAGCGGCGCCAGCATGACGACGCGGGCAAGCTTGGAGATGGTGCCGAACTGTCCGGCGACATCGCCGCCCTGGAAGGCGGCGGCCACGACCTGCGCGACTTCGTGAATGGTGGAGCCGCTCCACAGCCCATAAGCGCGTGCGTCGAGCCCGAGCGGGGCGGCGAGCAGCGGATAGGCAAGCATCGACAGCGACCCGAACAAGGTCACGCAGGCGACCGCGTAGGCGACATGCTCCTGCTTGCCGCGCACCACCGTATTGGCGGCGATGACCGCCGAGGCGCCGCAGACCGAGGTGCCGGCGGCGATCAGGTCGGTCAGCGACCGGTCGACACCCATGGCCCCACCGACCAAGCGGATCGCCACGAAGGTGGTCACCAGTGTCAGGGCCACCATGGCAAGGCCGGCGCCGCCGAGCGAAAGGATCTGGCCTGCGGTCACCTGCAGGCCGAGCAACACGATGCCGAAGCGCAGGATGCGCTTAAGCGAAAAGCCGATGCCGGGCTCGACGGCCACCGGGACAGGGGCCAGATTGCGGATCAGCATGCCGAAAACGATCGACAGGATGAGCGGGCTCAGCGCCATCCATCCGGTCAGATTGCGGACGGTGAGGGCGGCCGTGGCGATCGCGGCGGTTAGAAGAAGTCCGGGAAGAAGCTGGAGAAATGCCGGCCAGTGGGGCGAGGCGGGAAGGGCGCGCTGTTCCGCAGTCGGCTGAATCGGCTTCATGATTTTTCCACGAGAGTCTCTATTCGTCGAAAATCATTCTCTCTTCTGTAGAAACACAAATCCAATTGATAAGTTTTCTGATATCGTTCGATAAAAGCGAATGGTTTTGGACGATGACCCTCGATCAGCTTCGAATTTTTCTGGAAGTCGCTACGCGCGAACATGTGACCCGTGCGGCGGAGGCGTTGAACCTGACGCAGTCGGCGGTGAGCGCTGCGATCTCGGCGCTGGAGGCGCGCCATGCCGTGATCCTGTTCAACCGGGTCGGGCGACGCATCGAGCTCACCGAAGCCGGAAAACTCTTCGTGCCGGAGGCGCGCGCCGTTCTGGAGCGGGCCCAAACCGCCGAGCATGTGCTTGCCGATCTCGGCGGGTCCGCGTCGGGCATCTTGCGTGTGCATGCCAGCCAGACGGTGGCGAGCTACTGGCTGCCGGCTCGCCTCGTCAGTTATCACGAGCGGTTCCCGCGCGTTGACGTGAGGCTTACCGTCGGCAACACCCAGAGTGCGGCCGAAGCCGTGCTGACCGGGGCGGCGGAACTTGCCGTCGTTGAAGGCGAGGTGTTTTTGGCGGGGCTCAAACGCCGCAAGGTGGCGGAGGACCGGCTGGTCCTGGTGGTCGGCAGCCGCCACCCCTGGGCGGACGGTCGCAAGATCCGCTCGAGCGATCTTCTCGAAACCAACTGGATCATGCGCGAACAGGGATCCGGCACACGCTCGGCCTTCGAGGCGCAGCTCTTCAATCTCGGCATCGAGCCGCAGTCATTGTCCGTTGTCCTTGAAATGCCGTCGAACGAAGCGGCGATGGCGGCGGTGGAGGCGGGGCTGAGCGCCACGGTGCTTTCAAGCCGGGCAGCATCGTCCCACTCCTTCTCCGGCCGGCTTCATATTGCCGATTTCCCGATGCCGCTCCGTCAGTTCTCGGCGATCTTTCATGGTGAGCGGCACGTCACCCGGGCGCTGCGCGCCATGCTCGACCTGTTGAACGAGCCCGCTGAAGACAGCTCCCGCTGATCCCTTGGCCATATCCCCCACGTAAGTGCGCGCCTTGTGTGAACGATAAAATTTAAGTCGTTCAATATTTGCGAACAATACGTCTGCAACTTGCTGTCTATTCCCGGCGGCCGACTTGCACCATCTTGAGCATCAGAAGCGCGGCAACGAGCTTCGAAAGACAAGATCAAACACGGAGAGGGGCTTCGAGAAACTCGGCTCCACCACATCAAGGAAGACGACAATGAACAGGATTTCCTCCGCCATCGCCGCAGCCCTCATCGCTTCGGCTTCGTTTGCTTCCGTCGCCCTCGCTGAAGGCGACTATTACCAGGGCGTCCAGAACGCTCCTGCCGCTTCGGCCACCGTTGACCGCATCAGCACCGGCAGCATCGGCCAGAACGAGACGCTCCAGGCCGACGTCAACAGCGGCGACTATTTCGATGGCGCCAACCGCCCGAACTAACCGCAGCTCATTCAAGATACCGAAACAATCTCCGCAGGCCAGGTCGCAAACTCAAAGCCGCGGGTAACTCTGAAGGGACTACCACCATGACCAAGATCACTTCCGCTATCGCCGCAGCCTTCATCGCTTCGGCCTCGTTCGCTTCCGTCGCCCTTGCTGAAGGCGACTACTACGAAGGCGCCTCCAAGGCTTCCGCTGCCGTCGACCACGTTCAGACCGGCAGCATCGCTAAGGACCAGCAGAACGCCAACCAGATCCCGGCTCCGATCGGCCGCGGTGACTATTTTGAAGGCGCAAACCGCCCGAGCTAACCTGCATTACACACAGACGAAGAAGGCCCGGCAACCGCCGGGCCTCTTTGCGTTCGTACACCCGTCTCCAGGCAATTCGCATACGCCCCGGGTCGTGGTACAATCGCCGCATCGAAAGAAGTCTTGGGAGGCAAAAGCCATGGAGAGACTGCTTTTTAGGAACCTGCGGCCGCTATATGGCTGGCTTTTCATCGTCGCCTGGTTCGCCGTTCTCGGATTGATGACCTGGGTGTTTTTCCGCAACAGCGGCGTAGCGCAGGAGCCGTTCAGGGCGCTCATCCTCACCTTCTTCTGGGGACTGGGCGGTTGGCTCGCGTCCGGATCCCTTTCCCGGCCGATCGTCTCGGTCCGGCAGGAAAGCGATGGCAGCTGGATCGTCACCCGCCGTTGGCTCTGGACCCATGACGAGGAGCGTATCGATCCCGACCGCCTGCCGTCGCCAACGGTCGAGGCGGAAAGCGACGGGGAGGGCGGCATGCACTACCGCTGTCTCCTGAAGACGCCTGAACACGGCTCCGTGGAATTCAGCGAACACCTCAAGCTCGACAGGGCCGCGCTCGCCCGTGACCGGATGGCATCGCTGATCAGGAGCGCCAGAACGAAAATGCCCCGGCCGAGCTGACCGGGGCATAGGATATGGCCTACTCGGCGGCTTGCCTTGCCATCGGGTTGTTGGGATGCTGGGTCCAGTTGGCGTAGGTCGGATCGACCACCTTGCCGGTGCGCTTGTCGAGGTCGCCGGCGGGCAGAGCTTCCATGGTGATGCAGTTCTCGACCGGACAGACGTTGACGCAGAGATTGCAGCCGACGCATTCCTCTTCCATCACCTCGAAATGGCGAACGCCATCGACCATGCTGGTGATCGCCTGGTGGGACGTGTCCTCGCAGGCGATGTGACAGCGGCCGCACTTGATGCAGGCGTCCTGGTCGATATGCGCCTTGGCGATGTAGTTGAGGTTGAGATATTGCCAGTCGGTGACGTTGGGGACCGCGCGACAGATGACGTCGTCGAGCGAGCGGTGACCCTTCTCGTCCATCCAGTCGGAAAGACCGGTGATCATTTCCTCAACGATCTTGAAGCCGTAGGTCATCGCCGCGGTGCAGACCTGCACGTTGCCGGCGCCGAGCGCCAGGAACTCGGCCGCGTCGCGCCACGTGGTGATGCCGCCGATGCCGGAGATCGGCAGGCCATAGGTCTCCGGATCGCGGGCGATTTCGGCGACCATGTTGAGCGCGATCGGTTTGACCGCCGGGCCGCAATAACCGCCATGGCTGCCCTTGCCGCCGACCGACGGGTTGGGCGAGAAGGTGTCGAGATCGACGGAGATGATCGACGAGATCGTGTTGATCAGCGAGACGGCGTCGGTGCCGCCGCGCTTGGCGGCGCGGGCAGGGTGGCGGATATCGCTGATGTTGGGCGTCAGCTTGGTGATGACCGGCATGCGGGTGTATTGCTTGCACCAGCGCACCACCATTTCGATATATTCCGGCACCTGGCCGACCGCGGAGCCCATGCCGCGCTCGGACATGCCGTGCGGACAGCCGAAATTGAGCTCGATGCCATCGACCTCGGTCTCTTCCACCAGCGGCAGGATGGCCTTCCAGGCCTGCTCCTCGCAGGGAACCATGATCGAGGCGACAATCGCCCGGTCCGGCCATTTCTTCTTCACTTCCTTCATTTCGCGAAGGTTGGTGTAGAGGTCGCGATCGGTGATCAGCTCGATATTGTTCAAGCCGAGCAGGCGGCGGTCGGCGCCCCAGATGGCGCCGTAGCGTGGGCCGTTGACGTTGACGACCGGCGGGCCTTCCTCGCCGAGCGTCTTCCAGACCACGCCGCCCCAGCCCGCCTTGAAGGCGCGCTCGACATTGTAGGCCTTGTCGGTCGGCGGCGCCGACGCCAGCCAGAACGGGTTGGGGGATTTGATGCCGACGAAATTGTTGCGGATATCAGCCATTGTCGTTCTCCCTCAAGCCACTGCGGTTGCCGGCTGCGCTGCGGCAGCCAGGGCTTTTGCGATGTTTTCCGCGGCGTCACGCCCCTGCGCAACGGCGGAGACGGTCAGGTCCTCGCCGGTGCCGATGCAGTCGCCGCCGGCCCAGACGCCCTCGAGCGAGGTGCGGCCCTCGGGATCGACTGATATCTTGCCCTTTTCGAACTGCAGCGCATCGAGGCCCGAGGCGGAGAAGGTCTGGCCGATCGCCTTGAAGATCTGGTCGGCGGCGATGACGCCGGTCTCGCCGGTGCCGATCAGCTTGCCGTCGCGCATCGCTGTATATTCCACCTCGATGCCGGCGACATGAGCACCATTGGGGCCGTCCTTGCCGATGATCGATTTCGGTGCCAGCCAATGGCGGATGATGACGCCGTTGGCCGTCGCCAGATCCTGCTCATAGGGCGAGGCGTTCATGTTTTCTTTGCCGCGGCGATAGCAGATCGTCACCTCTTCGGCGCCGAGCAGTTTTGACTGGATGGCGGCGTCGATGGCGGTCATGCCGCCGCCGAGCACAACGACGCGCCGGCCGATCGGTAGCACGCTCTTGTCCTTCGCCTGGCGAAGGGCGGCGATGAAATCCACCGCATCCTCAACGCCCGTGAGCGTCTCACCCTCGATACCGAGGCCATTGACACCGGCAAGGCCCATACCGAGGAAAACGGCGTCATATTGCGCCGTCAGGTCGGAAAGCGAGAAATCCCGGCCGAGCGCTTGGCCGTTCCTGATCTCGATGCCGCCGATCGCGGTGACGTAGTCCACTTCGCGGGCGGCGAAATCGTCGACGGCCTTATAGGTGGCGATGCCGTATTCGTTGAGGCCGCCGGCCTTTTCGCGGGCTTCGAGGATCACCACCGAATGGCCGTGCATGGCGAGCCGGTGTGCGGCCGCAAGGCCGGCGGGACCGGCGCCGACCACGGCGACCGTCTTTCCGGTCGGTGCCTTGCGGCTATAGAACTGCCGGCCCTGTTCCATGGCGATGTCGGTGGAATAACGCTGCAATTTACCGATCTCGACCGGCTTGTCCTCGGCGGTGTTGCGCACGCAGGCCTGTTCGCAGAGCGTCTCGGTGGGACAGACGCGGGCGCACATGCCGCCCAGAATATTCTGGTCGAAGATTGTCTTTGCCGAACCGATCGGATTGCCCGTCTGTATCTGTCTTATGAACAGCGGGATATCGATGGAGGTGGGACAGGCCGTCATGCACGGAGCGTCGTAGCAGAAATAACAGCGATCGGATTCGACCAGCGCCTCGTGCCTGTCGAGACGCGGGTGGAGATCGGCGAAATTCGCCTCATAATCGGTAGCGGCGAGGCGTCCAGCCTCGATTCCGGCCTTCGGACCGTTTCCCAGTCGTTCCATCCTAAGTTCCCTCTTTTATGGATTCATGGACAACTATTGGGCAAAAGGTACCACAGCATAAAAATTTATCAAACGGTAAATTTTTGGAAATGGCGGACCGTATCAGGGCGCCCGATATATCATGATAAAAAGAGTCCACTTTAATCTTTACTCTGAAAATCAACTTTAATATGGTGCCGGCCATCGAGGAACTGCGGTTCAGCAGAATCGGCGGCGAGGGGCATATGGCCAAGAAGCAGAAGCACAAGAACGGCAATTCCGGCGCGGCACCGAAAGGCGCCGAAACGCGGGGGCCAGCTGTCACCGACGTCCGTAGCTTTCTCTATGTCGGCGGCCGTGACTGTCAGGTGGCGCACCTGAGGGAGATTGCCAGCAATTTCGGCGCGGAACTTATCCACCACGACGGCGGTTTGCGCGAGGCAGTTTCCCGCATCGATACCGTGCTGCCCTCGGTCGACTGCGTCTTCTGCCCCATCGACTGTATCAGCCACGATGCGTGTCTGAGGGTGAAGACCGGCTGCAAGAAGTTCGGTGTCGCCTTCGTGCCGCTTCGCAACGGCTCAAAATCCAGTCTGGAGCGGGCGCTTCAGACCATGAAGGAACGCAATGATGAACGAAGAACCTCGTGACACCAGCCTTTTCATCGGCCTGCACAAGCTCGCCGAACAGAATGGCGACGGGCTGGTGCCGGAACTTTACGCGCTGCTGACAAGGCGAGCCGAGGCGGCTGCGGACATGACCAATGTGGTGGTGCTGCCGAAGACGGTTCGGGGGGCGGAGACGGAAGTTTCTCCGGCTGAAAGCGCTCGGGTGCTGGCGTTTAAGCGGTAGATAGACCAAGCCCTTCCGCATTCGGTTTTCTAAACCCCTTGTAACTTTCCCTCATCCGCTTTTGACGATTTACTGCCAGATGCGGTGGCGGATGGAAGATCGTTTCCCCTCAGGGACATCAAGCCCGTGCGGGAGCCTGGGTCTCCATCCGTCGTTCCATCGAACCCGAACAGTCGCCAGGGCCGCTTGCGAAGGCAAAGCCCGTTTAGGCAAGGATGGGAAAAGATGGATATCATCGTTGGCATCGACGTTTCGAAGGAGCGACTGGACATCTCGATCGCGCCGCTCGGCACGGCATTCTTCGTCGAGAACAGCCATGCCGGCCTCGACGACCTGATCGGGCGCCTGAAGGCGACGCATGGCGCGGAGGCAAGCTGCGTGGTGGCGCTGGAGGCAACCGGCGGCTTCGAGATGCTGGCGGCGGCAGGGCTGTCGTCTGCCGGGTTTGCGGTCATCGTGGTCAATCCGGCACAGGTGCGCGCATACGCCAACGCGATCGGCCGCCGTGCCAAGACCGATCCGATCGATGCTGAAGTCATTGCGGCTTCGTGGCTGCGACGCGGCCGGAAATCCGCCCCCTGCGGGATGCCGAAACCCAGGCGCTTTCGGCGCTTGTCGATCGCCGGCGGCAGATCGTGCAGATGATCGTGGCCGAACAAAACCGGTTGCGCATGGTTGTGGAGACGCAGGCGCAGAAGAGCATCAAGCGGCTGCTGGCGGCCCTGCGGCGCGAGCTGGACAGCCTGGATGCCGATCTCGTCGAGCATATCCGCAAGTCGCCTTTATGGCGGGTGCGCGAGAGGCTGCTGGTCTCGGTCCCGGGCGTGGGACCGGCGACGGCCCGCACGCTTCTGGCCGAGATGCCGGAACTCGGAGGCCTGGACCGACGGCAGATCGCCGCGCTGGCGGGGCTTGCGCCCTGGACGCGGCAATCGGGCCAATGGAAGGGCAAGAGCTTCATCGGCGGCGGCAGAGGCAAGGTGCGGGCGGCACTGTTCATGGCGGCTCTCGTCCCCAGCCGCCACAACCCGATACTCAAGGCATTCCGCGACCGTCTGGTCGCCGCCGGCAAACCCAGGATCGTCGCCATCGTCGCGACCATGCGAAAGCTCCTCACAATCCTCAACGCCATCATCCGGGACAATAAACCATGGCAAAACGCTTGACCGGCAAGACAGTCGCTCCCGCCTGCCGGCCACCCTCCCCACAAGGGGGAGGGTTAAGACTGCTGCACCGCCGCACGTTCCATATGCGATTTCCCTGCTTCCATAAGGGGAGGGGCTAACCCAGCCGCACCCACTCCGGATTGACGCAAAGCCGTGCCACGGTCTTCTCCCCCCTTGTGGGGGAGATGGCCGGCAGGCCAGAAGGGGTCTTAAACGTCCCTTACCCTAAAAAGCGCCCCAGCAGCCATGATCAGCCAGCCCAGCATCATCCCTGTTCCGCCCACCGGGGCGGCGAACGGAAACAGCCGGTCGCCGAGATAGTGCCGGGAGACCAGGTCGCCCGCGAAGATGATCGTGCCGAGACCGAGCACCAGCGCGCCAAGCGTTGCGGTGCGAAAATGCCGGTGGCCGAGATAGAGCGCCAGCAGGACCGGCGCATGTGCCAGGCACATGGTCGAGGCGGAGCCGAGGAAAACCGTATCGCCGCCGTGGCTTGCCGCCGCCGCCAGCGCCACGCCGGCAGCCCCCATCAGGCCGCTCACAAACAGAATCAACGGCCTGACATTGTCGAGTCTTTGCAACGGCCTATTCCTTGTTCTGCATGTGGAAAGCCAGCCGCTCGATGGGCGGCCAGATGATCTCGCGCAGTTTCGGATTTTCGATCGTCTCGTCCATGGCGCGGCGGAAGCAGTGCAACCATTCATCGCGTTCGAGAGGCCCGATCGCTGCGCCGAAATGGCGCGAGCGCAGCCGCGGGTGGCCGTGTTTTTCCACATAAACCGGAGGCCCGCCGAGATAGCCGGTCAGATAATCGTAAAGTTTCGCCTCGCTGCCTTCGAGGCTCGGCGGATGGACCGCGCGGCAATGGGCCGCTTCCGGCAGCGTGTCCATCAGCTCGTAGAATCGCTTGACCAGCGCCCGGACCGTCGCGTCGCCGCCGATCGCTTCGTAAAGTGTGATGGTTTCGTCCGCCATGCCCGTTTGGCTCGCTCGTTCTGATCGCCTCCAGCGGTGTTAGCGAGCCAGGCCCCTACGGGCAAGCGCTATGGCGTCGCAGATCGGGGGAGGACGATGCGTCGGTCAATCGGATCCCGCATCCACCTCTTTCGCATTGGGCTCGGGCAGCGAACCGGCACCGGGCGTTTTGTCCCTGTCGATCAAATGCTCCTTGGCATGCGGCCCTGCCGGCGGTTGCTGGGCCGTTTTCATCCGCTTTTCCGTGTGTTCGACGGTTTCCTGTGCAGTCCGATCTTTAGTCATGTCCGGTCCTCCGACATTTCGGTTTCTGAAAAGCCAACGTCGAGGGAGGAGAGGAGTTCCGAGATCCGGGCGATCTCCGGAAGATACCGCAGCCGGCAATGGCCAGCCGATGTCGCAGCACGACACGATCCGTTTTAAGCAGATAAGGCGGAACCGGGAGAGAGCCCGGTTCCGCCTCTGCGCTACCCTTGATCAGCGGCGGGCTTCAAAGGGTGGGCGCAATTCTGTCTGGCAGTCACACCACCTTCATGGCGCCGGGACCAGGCGTTGCGCCGGGCGGCACCTTGCCGAGGATGATCATGCCGAGCACCTCGTCCTTGGTGACGTCCTCGGTGCGGGCATGGCCGACCACCTTGCCGTTCTTCATTACGAAGACGCGGTCGGCGAGGTCGAAGACATCGTGGATGTCGTGGCTGATCAGGAAGATGCCGATGCCTTCGCGCTTCAGCTGCTTGATGAGGTCGCCCACCTGCGCCGTCTCTTGCGGTCCAAGCGCTGCCGTCGGCTCGTCCATGATCAGGATGCGGGCGTCGAACAGGATCGCGCGGGCGATCGCCACCGACTGCCGCTGGCCGCCGGATAGCGCCTTCACCGGTTCCTTGAAGCGCTTGAAGTTGGGGTTCAAGCGGCCCATCACTTCGCGGGCGCTGGCCTCCATGGCGACGTCGTCGAGCGTGCCCCATTTTGTCTGCAGCTCGCGGCCGAGATAGAGGTTGGCGGCGGCATCGACATTGTCGGCAACGGCAAGCGTCTGGTAGATCGTCTCGATGCCGTATTTCTTGGCGTCGCGTGGGTTGCGGATGTCGGCGGTCTCGCCGTTGATCATGATGTCGCCGTTGTCGCGCTTGTAGGCGCCCGACAGGATCTTGATCAGCGTCGATTTTCCGGCACCGTTATGGCCGAGCAGCGCCACGACCTCGCCGGGGAAAAGATCGACCGAGGCATTCTCGACAGCGTGGATCCCGCCGAAGGAGATGGAAATGTTCTTCATTTCCACGAGCGGAGTGGTTTGTTCCGTCACGATGAAAACTCCTGTTATTTGGCGCGAGAGCGATAGACGGTGTCGAGCCAGACGGCGGTGACGAGCACCATGCCGACGACGATGCGCTGGAACGGCGAGTCGATGCCGAGCAGCACCATGCCGGACTGAAGCGACTGCATGACAAGCGCGCCGAGCATGGCGCCGGCGATCGATCCCATGCCGCCGGCAAGCGACGTGCCGCCGATCACGGCTGCGGCGATGGTGTAGAGTTCGTCGAGCTCCCCTTGCGCATTGGTGGCGGCGTTGAGGCGGGCGGTGGAGATCGCGGCGGCGATGGCGCAGAGCATGCCCATCAGCGCGAAGATCTTGACCGTCACCCACCGGGTCTTGATGCCGGCGAGTTCCGCCGCTTCCGGGTTACCGCCGATCGCGAAGACATAGCGGCCGAAGCGCAGGCGGGTGGCGATGAAGGTCATGACGATGCCGACCGCGATTGCAATCAGCACCGGATTGGCGATCCCCTGCGAGATCAGCAGCCCGCCTTCCGGCCAGGCGATGTTGTTCGCCTCGGCGTAACGGCGGGCGATGGCGATCGGCCAGTAATAGTTGTTAGCGATATAAACCGCGCCGAGCACGACGATGCAGCCGAGCGCGATCAGCACGTATTCGGCCCAGACCGGGCGGCGCGGGAAGGAGAATCGCTTGCGCTGTCGGCGGGCGTTGATGATCGCCGCGATGATGGCGAGACAGGCGAGGATGCCGACGACCCAGCTCCAGGTGGCGCCGATCGAGCCTTCCGTGCCGCCGCCCATCAGGCGGAAGTTGGCGTCCATCGGCGCAACGGTCTGGCCGCTCGTTACGAACCAGGTGGCGCCGCGCCAGATGAGCAGGCCGCCGAGCGTGACGATGAAGGAGGGTACGCCGAGAAAGGCGATGATGGAGCCCTGCAGCGTACCGATCAGCGCTCCGATGGCGATGCCGCCGGCCAGCGTGATGATCCAGATGGCCGGGTGGTTGAAGCCGAACAGTTCCGGCAGGAGCCGGGCCTGCAGCACGCCCATGATCATGCCGGTGAAACCGAGGATCGAGCCCACCGAAAGGTCGATGTTGCGGGTGACGATGACGAGCACCATGCCGGTCGCCATGACGGCGACCGAGGCGGTCTGCACCGAGAGGTTCCAGAGGTTGCGCGGCGTCAGGAAGAGGCCGCCCGTCAGGATATGGAACCCGACCCAGATGATCAGCAGCGCGCCGATCATGCCGAGCATGCGCGTGTCGATCTCGGTCGCGCGGAAGAAGCGGGCAACGATATTGCCTTCCGCCTGTCCTGCCGCTCCCGATGTCTTGGAATTCGTTGTGGACTGTATTGTCTCGGCCATGATTCGCCGTTCCCCACTTTAGCGAGGCGCTGCGGCTCGAAGATGTCGAGCCGGATCACGCCTGCGCGACGTTCAGCCGCCGGGTAGCCCGCCGGGGGTACCTCTTATGCGGCCGCGCCATCTTACGCCGAAAACCGACGCCGCGGCAGAAGTGCTGCGGCGTCGGTGAGTTTATCGTCTGCGCAAAGCCATGCGTTACTTGCAGGCAGCTACTGCGCCGGCCTTGACGCCCTGGCAGGCTTCAGCCTTGCTGATCCAGCCCGCCTCGATGACGACGTTCAGGTTGTCCTTGGTGATTGCCTGCGGCTTCAGGAAGACCGACTGCATCTTCACCTTCTTCGGACCGCCTTCGAAGGTCTGGACGCCCTTGATCTCGGTCAGCTTCTTGCCACCGGCAAGCGCCAGAGCGATTTCAGCGGCGTTCTTGCCGAGTTCTCGGCTGTCCTTCCAGACGGAAACCGTCTGGGTGCCGAGCGCCACGCGGTTCAGGGCTGCCTTGTCGGCGTCCTGGCCGGAGACCGGAACCGAACCTGCCAACCCCTGAGCGTCGAGCGCTGCGATCGCACCGCCGGCAGTGCCGTCGTTGGATGCGACGACCGCGTCGACCTTGTTGTTGTTCTTGGTCAGGAACTGTTCCATGTTCTTCTGGGCGTTTTCGGGCTTCCAGCCGTCGGTATAGGCTTCGCCGACATTCTTGATCTTGCCGCCGTCGACTGCAGCCTTCAGCACTTCCATCTGGCCGGCGAACAGGAAGTCCGCGTTCGGATCGGAAGAAGAACCCTTGATGAAGACGTAGTTGCCTTCAGGCTTTGCCTTGAAGACGCCCTGCGCCTGCAGGCGGCCCACTTCCTTGTTGTCGAAGGTGATGTAGAACGCGGCCGGGTTTTCGATCAGGCGGTCGTAACCGACGACCGGAATGCCTTCGGCTGCTGCCTTTTCGACGGCCGGGCCGATGGCGCTCGAATCCTGCGCCAGAACGATCAGGGCGTTGGCGCCCTGGGAAATCAGCGACTCGACGTCGGTGAGCTGCTTTGCGGCGGACGACTGGGCATCAGCGGAAATATACTTGGCACCGGCAGCCGTAAGTGCCTTCTTGATGGCTGCTTCGTCGGTCTTCCAACGCTCTTCCTGGAAGTTCGACCAGGAAACGCCGACGACGAGATTGGCCGCCATGGTAGCGGAATGCATGGAAACGAGGATGGCCGCGCCGGCCATCAGCTTTACGAATGATCTCATAATGTCCTCCCGAGTGACGGCGGATGGGCGCTAGCCTCCGTGCTCTCCCCCCGCCAGATAATCTGCCGGAGAAAGCATTCAGCTTTTTTCTCGACAGTCGAGAAATTAGATGTCAGAGATTCCGAGGGCTGTCAATCGGCACTTGTGAAGGGGAAGGCACTGCCGTATCGACAGTTGGAGTGAGGGAGGCTGCAGGCGGAATGCTGGCGAAATCGAGCACGGAACTGGTCCGGCAGCAGAACAGCGCGCTCGTGCTGTCCGCGCTGCGTCGCCACGGCCGGCTCGCGCATACGGAAATCTCGGATGCGACCGGGCTGGCGTCGGCCACGATCTCCTCGATCACCGCCGATCTGGAGCGCGCCCGCATCATCGAAAAGAGCGAGCAGCAGGCGACCGTCGGCCGGGGACGACCCCGGGTGCTGTTCAGCCAGCGGCGCAATTGCGGTTATCTCATCACCGTCATCATCTCGTCGGACCTGATCCAGTATTCGCTGGTCGATTATGCCGGCACGCTGCTCGACCGGTTCAGCGAATCCCGCGGCGAGGGCGGCACGGCAGCCTTTCTGGCAGCCATCTCGGCGGGCCTAGAACGGGCTGTCGAACGCTCCCGCATCGACCGCGGCAGCGTCCTGCTCGTATCGGTCAGCAGCAAGGGGCTGGCGCATCCGAGCGAAGCGGTGCTCGTCTGGTCGCCGGTCTTCGGTTCCCAGCCGGTGGATTTTGCCGCGGCGTTGAAAGACGGCTGGCACGCCAAGGTCATCCTCAACAACGAGACGCTGCTGGTGGCGGGCGCTCTGCTCGAACGCCAGGTGAAGATGCAGGGCGGCGGCGAGCCTGTTCTCGCGGCGCTTTCGCTCGGCCACAGCATCGGGCTCGGGATCGCACGCCGGGTCGCCGGCGGGGTTCCTGAAGTCTCGGCGCCCAATTTCGGGCACATGCTGCATATGCCGAACGGCGGGCTTTGTCGCTGCGGTGCGCGCGGCTGCGTCGAGGCCTATGCCGGTTTCTACGCCATCCTGCGCGCCGCCTTCGAGGTGCCGGTGGATACGATCCCCGCGAAATTCGTGCCGGTCGCCGAAATCGACAAGATCGCCACTCGGGCCCGACAGGGCAACCGCATGGCGCAGCTCGCCTTCCGCAATGCGGGCGCCGCCTTGGGCTATGGCCTCTCACGGCTGCTCAGCCTGCATGGCCACATGCCGGTTTTCATCACCGGTCCCGGCACCCGCTACCAGGATCTGCTGCAGGCGGGCATAGAGGAGGGGCTGGCGCAGACGCATGTGGTGCGGCTCGGCGGCATGCCGGGCCTGACCGTCGTGCCGGACGAGCCTTCCCTGGTGTTCGAGGGACATCTCAACCTTGCATTTTCGATCGTCGACCAGGATATCATCGGTTCACGCCAGAGCATGCAGGCCGCCGGGGAATGACCCATGGCGAGTGACTGGCAGCGAACGACTGGCCGGGAGTTAAGACTATGATCGATCCGAACCATCCCTTCTACGAGCCGCTCTGGCGCCGGGTGCTGATCCCCGCGGTCTGCGCCGCGTGGGCGATATTCGAACTGGTTGCCGGAGAACCCTTCTGGGCGATCATCGTCGGCGCCATGGGTGCCTATGCCGCCTACAAGCTGTTCATCGAAAGGAAAAAGCCGCCGGCGGAGAAGCCGGCCGACGAGCCGCAGGACCAGGATCTAAACTAGCGCCAGAACAGGCCTTTGATCGCGGTGTCGATCAGCAGGTTGGCAGTCTTCATGCGGGTATTGGCGTTCTCCCGGAATTCCGGTGCGACCCCGTCGGGATGGTTGGCCTTGGCGAAATGTCGGCGTTTTTCGCCGAGCGTCGCCTCCGTGTCGGCAGCCGTGATGTCAAGCTCCGCGGCGACCTCCTCGGTCGTCAGCCGCAGCAAGTGGGCGGGGATGACCGGTGCCGGCGGCTCCTCTTGCGTCAGCAGCGATTCGATTGCGATCTCGGTAACGTCAGGAAGGAAAGCGAAATAGGCCTCGGTCCCGGTGGCCGTCACCACCGGGCCGTCATCCTGCGGCGCGACGAAACCCATGCCGAGCCCCTTGATGCGGAAACCCGTGCCTGCTTCTTCGGCCTCGTCTTCGCTATGCTCTTGCTTCAGTCGCGTCAGAACCGACTGGAAGACCGATTGCCCAAACAGCATGCGCCACCTCTTTTATGGGGCGGGACCAGAACATGCGAAGGTGGTGTCGAGCTTGTGCGGGCATATTGGCGGCTATCGGATGAGCCCCGTCGGGGGCTCATCGAGCCGTAAGGCTCATCAGCGTACGACGGGTTCGCCGTGATATCTGCGCTTTGAGGGTTTCGAGACGCCGAAGCCGACTTCCATCATCAGCCTCGGGTGATGTTTGGCGACCGTCCCCATATGGAAGCCGAAGGGGTCTTCGACGAACCCGTAGCCGGCCTTGCCCGTCAGGGTGAGGGCGCTTTCCTCTCCGTAGAATTCGAGCACTTCTTCTGCCGGATGACCCACGAGCAGGGTCAGCTGGTGCTTGAGCCGCCGCTTGTTGTGGCTGCCGCGCATATAGACATGCGGTCCCGCGTCCTCATCGACATTCGACAGGTAGAAGAAGAACTTCAGCATCCGCCAGTCGTCGAGATCGAAATGAAACTTGAAGGAGGCACGGCTGAGATCGGCCTCCGAAGCGGATTGAGTGGGAAAGCTCCACCACGTCCGGGTGGTGATCAACTTGGCTTCGCCACCGAGATAGTGCCTTGCGATATCCAGAAGAAGAGGATCCTGCTGCACTGCGACCGCCGCCTCGCAATCGGCGATCCTTTCGAAATGATGACCGCTCAAGATCGCCCGTCCGAATCGGCGCTCGGCTTCCGCGTGTTCGCCGGCACGGAATTCGAGTTTCCGCTCGAAATTGCCGAAACAAGGGGTTTCGGATGCAAAACGGGCGATCTCCTGCCGAATCGCATCGGGCAGGACGAGGCCGGTGAAGATCCCGTTCCGTCTGAGTTCGTCGGCGACCATATCGGCTTCGATATCGCCGAACATCGATGTTTGCCGCTGCGCGGACTTCGAGACGGGCTTGGCGGTCAGCCAATGCGCCCGCCTGAACGGAATTGTCCGGGCCAAAAGGAACATCGGAAGCCAAGCCGGGTTTTCCCGCAGGTCGGTGAAATAGGTGGGCAGGCGTGCGGCCATTCGCCGGAAAGTTCCGCCATGACGCGCGATCGATTCGAGATCCTGCGGCTTGGTTTTGGACGTCTCAAGCATCTGGTATCCTCATTCGGGCATGGCATTTGCCATGCGTTTCGGTAACCCGCAGCCCCGCGCATCGTAGGCAGCAATAGTCCATGCCGCAATGCAGCATAGATTGCCGCCTCCGGAATCTTCAACCCTTGAACTGTTTGTGAAATCGGGAACACGGTGCGTGGTTAAGAAACCATTGCGCCGCACAACGGTGTGAGCCGGTGATTTACGGTCGGCCGAGAACGCCTGCTATGGCGTCCCCGGTTGTTGCGCGTCCGTCACCCCTGGGATTGCGTCTGGCCCTGCTGGCTTTGGGCCTGCGCCACCGTCAGCGAAACCTTGAGGTTTTCGCCGGCCGGGCCGAGGCGCATGCCGGAGACGGGGGCGCAGTCGCGGTAGCAGAGGCCGGAGGCGACCCGCACGTAACTGTCGTTCGGGCAGATCTTGTTCGACGTGTCGAAGCCGACCCAGCCGAGGCCCGGTAGATGCACTTCCGCCCAGGCATGGGTGGCGGCCTGTTCGGTCTCGCCTTCCATCAGCAGGTAGCCGGAAATGTAGCGCGCCGGGATATCCAGCAGGCGGGCGGCCGTGATGAAGATATGGGTATGGTCCTGGCAGACGCCGGTCTTTGCCTCGAGCGCCTGTTCGGCGGTCGTCTCGGTGCCGGTCGCACCCGGCACATAGGCAACGGTCTCATGGATCGTTTCCATCAGCGCGTGCATTTTTGCAAGCTCGCTGTCGCCCTTCAGGCTTTTGGCGAGTTCGCGGATGAGCTTGCCCGGCTTGGTCAGCGCCGTCTCGCGCAGGAACAGCCAGAGCGGGCAGAAACCCTGATGCGGGCCGAACACGCCGGCGCGGTCGAGGGTCTCCACCTCGCCGGAGGCGACGATGCGGATCATGTGTTCGGTGCCCTCGGTGGAGACCAGCTCGACGCGGTTGCCGAACTGGTCGGCATAACCCGCCTCGATCTTGGCGCCATCGACGGTGATCGACCAGTTGATGACCTTCTGGCCGGGACCGTCGGTCGGCGTCAGCCTGAGCCGCTGCAGCGAATAGGGCACCGGCTCGTCGTAGAGATATTCGGTCGTATGGGAGATCTTCAGCCGCATGTGCGGTAAATCCTGTGCCTGTTGGGCCTACTGATAAAAGCGGTAGCCTTCGGAGATTTCGGCGCTGAGCTGGTTATTGCGGCTGACGAAATCCTCCAGGAATTCGTGCAGGCCCTGGTCCATTATGTCGGAAATGGAGCCACGCTTCAGCGTCGAGCGGATCGCCGCCGCCGTCTCGTGCGCCTTCAGCCGCTCATCATAGGTCTGTGCCAGATAATCGAGATTGCTGGTGATCTTCTCGTAACAGTAAGCCAACGAGCGCGGCATCTGGACTTTCAGGATGAGGAAGTCGGCGATGTTGGCGGATTGATATTCGCCGTCATAGACCCAGCCGTAGGAACGGTGGGCCGAGACCGAGCGCAGAATCGATTCCCATTGGTAGTTGTCGAGCTTCGATCCGACCTGGCTGATCGCCGGCAGAAGCACGTAATATTTCACGTCGAGAATGCGGCTGGTGTTGTCGGCGCGCTCGATGAACGTGCCGATGCGCGAGAAGTTGTAGAGGTCGTTTCTCAGCATCGAGCCGTGGAAGGCACCGCGGATCAGGCCGCAGCGGTGCTTGATGACGTCGATCAGTTCCGGCAGGTCGGTCTGCTTCACCTTGCGGGAAAGCCGGGCCTTCAGGTCGATCCAGCATTCGTTGGTCGCCTCCCAGGTTTCGCGGGTCAGCGCGGTGCGCACCATGCGGGCGTTGTTGCGCCCGAATTCGATGCAGGACATGACGCTCGACGGGTTCGACGTGTCGCGCAGCAGGTAGTCGATGGCGTCCGCCGCCGTCAGTTCGGCGTGCACTTCCGAATAGGCTTCGCGCACGCCGGCGCTTTCGAGCACGCCGTGCCAATCCTCGTCGGAGGAGCCGGCGCGGGTCAGCGATACGCGCAGGCCGGCGTCGACGAGGCGGGCGATATTCTCCGCCCGCTCGATGTAGCGGAACATCCAGTAAAGGCCGTTTGCAGTTCTTCCGAGCATGTATCTACGACCTCAATCTTCCAGTACCCAGGTGTCCTTGGTGCCGCCGCCCTGGCTGGAATTGACCACCAGCGAACCCTGTTTCAGGGCCACGCGGGTCAAGCCGCCGGGGATGATCTTCACCTTGTCGGAAACCAGCACATAGGGGCGCAGGTCGACGTGACGGGGGGCAATCCCCTTGTTGACGAAGATCGGCACGGTGGACAGCGCCAGCGTCGGCTGGGCGATGTAGTTGTCGGGCCTGGCCGCCAGCTTCTCGGCGAAGTCGGTGCGCTCCTTCTTGCTCGCTGTCGGGCCTACCAGCATGCCGTAGCCGCCCGAACCGTGCACTTCCTTGATGACCAGTTCCTCGATGTGCTCCAGCACGTATTTGAGGCTGTCGGGCTCGGAACAGCGCCAGGTCGGCACGTTTTCGAGCAGCGCCTTGCGGCCCGTGTAGAACTCGACGATCTCGGGCATGTAGGAATAGATCGCCTTGTCGTCGCAGATGCCGGTGCCGGGCGCGTTGGCGATGGTGATGTTGCCGGCCCGGTAGACGTCCATGATGCCTGGAATGCCGAGCGCCGAATCCGCGCGAAAGGTCATCGGATCGAGGTAGTCGTCGTCGACGCGGCGGTAGAGCACATCGATCGCCTCGTAACCCCTTGTCGTGCGCATCTTGACGCGGCCGTCGATGACGCGCAGATCGCCGCCCTCGACGAGCTCGACGCCCATCTGGTCGGCGAGGAACGAGTGTTCGTAATAGGCAGAGTTGAAGATGCCGGGAGTCAGCACCGCGACGCGCGGCCGGCCCTTGCAGCCGGGAGGGGCAAGCGAGGCGAGCGACTGGCGCAGCAGCCGCGGATAGTCCTCGACCCGCTGCACCTTGTTCAGCGCAAACAGTTCGGGGAACATCTGCATCATGGTTTCCCGGTTTTCCAGCATGTAGGAAACTCCGGACGGCGTGCGGGCATTGTCTTCCAGCACATAGAACTGGTCCTCGCCGGTGCGCACGATGTCGGTGCCGACGATATGAGTGTAGACGCCGCCGGGCGGCTTGAAGCCGATCATTTCGGGAAGGAAGGTGACGTTCCTCTCGATCAGCGCGCGGGGAATGCGGCCGGCCTTGATGATCTCCTGCTTGTGGTAGATGTCGTCGAGGAAGGCGTTGAGCGCCAGAACCCGCTGCTCGATGCCCTGCGCAAGCTTGCGCCATTCACGAGCCGAGATGATGCGGGGAATGATGTCGAAGGGGATGAGCTTTTCGGAACTGTCTGCGTGTCCATAGACCGCGAATGTGATGCCTGTCTTTCTGAATATGTTTTCCGCGTCTTGGGTTTTGCGGATCAGGTGCGCAGCGTCCTGACTGGCATACCATTCGTGGTAGGTCTTGTATGGCGGTCGCGGAAGGTTTTCCGCAGTCAACATTTCATCAAATGCCAAAGGCGCATTCCCCTTTTTTGGCCATAAGAGTACAACGGTGCAGGCAATGCAAGAACTGTGCGCAATTCGCGGAAAAGAATTCTGCGCGTCAAAAAATACAGGCTCCAGGCCCCGCCCATCAGTAAATGCGCTGATTCTAGCGCTCTGCAAGCATCCTATTTTAGGAGGAGGTGAATAAGCCTCCTGCCTTGAAAAACATCATCTGCCCCAAGTGGTGTCCAAGCATTGTTCAAGCGCTGCTCATCGCAATCATCAGTTTTTCTGCTTTGACGATGAAACGGGGTGGGAATAAGCAGGCGGTTTCCATGAAAGCGGCCGCTGCCGAAATCTCCGCCGGACATCCCCATCATGCTCGACCGCCTGGCTCCGGCCCTCTTCGTCCTCCTCTGGTCCACGGGCTGGATCGTCGCGAAATATGCGGCGGTGCACGCCGATCCCCTGACGTTCCTGGCCGGACGGCACGCGCTCGCCGCCGCGGCGTTTTTCGCGGTCTGCCTGATCACCCGGGCCAAGTGGCCGAAGAGCCGGGCCCAGCTCGGCCATGCAATGTTCTCGGGCGTTTTCCTGCACGGGCTCTATCTCGCCGGCGTCTGGTATGCGATCGGGCAGGGCGTGCCGGCCGGCCTTTCCGGCATCATCGCCGGACTGCAGCCGCTGCTGACCGCCATGGTCGCGCCGCTTTTCCTCGGAGAGCGCCTCAAGCCCTTGCAGAAGATCGGGCTGGCGCTCGGATTTGCCGGCATCCTGATCGCGATCTCGCCGCAGCTTCTCGACCTCTTCGAGCGCGGGCTGGCCGGACTTGCGATTCCGGTGCTGATCAATCTCGTCGCCATGACGTCAGTCACCTACGGCACGCTCTATCAGAAGCGGCACCTGCAGGAGGGCGACCTGTTCTCGATCGCCACGCTGCAATTCGTCGGAGCGCTGATCGTCACCATCCCGCTGGCGCTCAGCCTCGAAAACCTGCGCTTCGACTGGACGCATGAGGCGATCTTCGCCATGGCCTGGTCGGTCCTCGGCTTGTCGATGGGCGCCGTCGGCCTGCTGCTCTACCTCATCCGCCGCGGCCAGGTGTCCCGCGCCGCCTCGCTCATCTACCTGATGCCGCCGGTGGTGGCGATCGAGGCGGCCATCCTGTTCGGGGAGCCGCTGACCCTGCCGATGATCGTCGGCACGGTGATCGTGGTGGCGGGCGTCTACATGGTGAACCGAAAGGCCTGAGCGAGTTTTTCATTTGGTCAGGAAACGGGTGTCGATGCGAAACGGGCGGCCTTAGACAGCGGATGTAACCAACAGGAGGTACATCATGCTAACCGACAAAGTGGCCATCGTTACCGGCGCATCAAGCGGCATCGGCCGGGCCGCCGCCCTTCTCTTCGCCCGGGAAGGGGCTGCCGTCGTTGCCAACGCGCGGGGCGAGGCGGAATTGCAGAAGCTTGTTTCCGAGATCGAGGCGGCGGGCGGACGTGCGGTCGCCGTGGCAGGCGATGTCGCGGACGAGGAAACCCACCGGACATTGCTCGAAGCGGCGCTTGGCCGGTTCGGCGGTCTCGACATCGCCCTGAACAATGCGGGCACGGTCGGACCCTACAAGCCGCTGGGCGAGGTGATGCTGGAGGAGTGGCAGCATGCCCTGGCCATGAACCTCACGAGCGCCTTCCTCGGCGCCCGTTTGCAGATCCCGGCCATGCTCGAGCGCGGCGGCGGGTCGATCATCTTCACCTCTACCTTCGTCGGCACCAGCGTCGGCATCCCCGGCATGGGGACCTATGGCGCATCGAAGGCCGGGATCATGGGTCTGGTGAAAGGGATTACCGCCGACTACGGAGCGCGCGGCATACGCGCCAATGCGCTGCTGCCGGGCGGCACCGACACCCCGATGGCGGGCGACGCGTCGCAAAAGGAATGGGCGGCGGGCCTGCATGCCCTCAAGCGCATCGCCCAGCCCGAGGAAATCGCCCGGGCCGCACTTTTCCTGGCAAGCCCGATGGCGAGCTTCGTGGCAGGGTCCGCGCTCTATGCGGACGGAGGAAACGCGGCGGTCAAATGACAAAAAAAGAGGCCGCGCGAGCGGCCTCTTTGCTTTGTTTCCCTATACAGGGTTGCCGTTACGCCGGGCGGCGTGTGCGGCCCTGCTGGCCGGAGCGGTTGTCGTTGCCGAACTTTACCGGGCCTCCGTTGCCACCAGCGGCGGGCCGGGCGGCTTCGACGCGCGGGCCGCGGTTGTTGCGCTGGGCAGCGGGCTCATGGGCGCCGTGTGCGGCATGGGGGTTCTGAGCCCCATTGCCGCCCTTGCGGTGTTCCTTGCGGGGCTCGGTGCGTGCCGGACGGCCTTCGCCGTTCTGGGGACCGAACTGCTTCTTGGCCGGGCGGAAATCCGACGTGGTCGTCAGGTCGTTGTCGACTTCCGGGCGCGGAGCGTCCTCACCGCGGCGCTGGCCGCGGAAATCGTCGTTGCGACGGTTGTCGCGCTGCGGGCGATCACCATGGGGACGAGCCGGACGCTGGGGACGATCACCGCCCTCGGCACCTTCTGCTGCGAAGAACGGCTTGCGGGCCGGACGGTCGCGGCGCTCGGGACGGCCTTCGCCGTTGCCGCGTGCCTGGCCGTTGCCGCCACGGCCGTTTTTGGCCGCGCCGCCACGGTTGTTGTTACCGGCTCCGCCGCGTGGCTGGCGGCCGCCTTCGGGGCGTTCGCCGGATGCGGTGGTGATCTCGATGTTCATCAGGCGCTCGATGTCGCGCAGCAGACGCGCTTCATCGGGAGCGCAGAAGGCGATCGCGATGCCGTCACGACCGGCACGTGCGGTACGGCCAATGCGGTGAACATAGGCGTCCGGTACTTCCGGGAGATCGTAGTTGAAGACGTGGGTAACGCCGGGAATGTCGATGCCGCGGGCAGCAACGTCGGTGGCGACCAGAACGCGGATCTCATTGTCGCGGAAGGCCTTGAGGGCGCGTTCGCGCTGGCCCTGGCTCTTGTTGCCGTGGATCGAGGCGACCTTGAAGCCGATATGCTCGAGATGCTTGGAGAGCTTCTCGGCGCCGTGCTTGGTGCGCAGGAAGACCATGGCGCGGCCGGTCGGGTTTTCTTCGAGCGACTTCTTCAGAAGGTCCGTCTTGTCGTTCTTGCCGACCACGAAGTGGACGAACTGTTCGACCTTGTCGGCAGCCTTGCCCGGAGGCGTGACCGAGACCTGAACCGGATCCTTGAGGAAGTCGGAGGCAAGATCTGCGATCGCCTTCGGCATGGTGGCCGAGAAGAGCAGGGTCTGGCGCTTGTTCGGCACCATCTTGGAAATCTTGCGCAGATCGTGGATGAAGCCGAGATCGAGCATCTGGTCGGCTTCGTCGAGAACGAGGTAACGAACCGCGGTCAGGCCGATGGCACGGCGGGCGATCAGGTCGAGCAGGCGGCCCGGGGTGGCGACGAGAATGTCGGTGCCCTTTTCGAGCTGCAGCTGCTGCTTGTTGATCGAGGCGCCGCCAACGACGGCGTTGATCTTCATCGGCGTGCCGCGCACGTAGCTCTTCAGGCTGGCGGCGATCTGGTTGACCAGTTCGCGGGTCGGAGCGAGGATGAGCGTACGGGTGGTGCGGTTGTCAGGACGCTTCGGGTCCTTGGCAAGCATTTCGATGATCGGGAGACCGAATGCGGCGGTCTTGCCGGTGCCGGTCTGAGCAAGGCCGATCATGTCGCGGCCTTCGAGAAGCTGGGGGATGGCCTGGGCCTGGATCGGGGTCGGCGTTTCGTAACCGAGCGCAAACAGAGTGGCAACGGTCTGCTTGGACAGACCAAGCTCGTGGAAATTCGTCAAGTCGAATACCTTTTCGGGGCGCCAAAAGCGTATCGCCGGACTGGCACCATGCCGTCCGGTCTGCCTTTGGCGTCAAGAACCCCGCGTGAAGTGGGAACTTGCAAGTTGGAAATTGCTCTCCAGCGCTTAAACCCTCCGGGATCGAGGGCGATCTATCTGTGCGCCTTGTTCCTTCTTCGCGGTGTCTTTAATGACGCGGGGCCAACTCACGCGGCGGCCGGAAGGTGAAAGCTGAAGCGCATTTGGTGGTTTTCCGGGCAAAAGTCAAGCAGATGTTTCGCAATCGCGAAATGGCGTGGCTTCCCCGCCGAGGCAGACGCGGCGCTCCGAATGTCTCCACCACAGCAAAAAGCCTGCCTCCGCCGGCGGCGGAAACAGGCCCTTAGGATATGCGATCAGCCTTGCGGATCAGCGCGAGCAGACTTCGACGCGATAGGCTTCGCCATAGCGGTTGCGGCGCCATTCGAGCTCGCAGACCGGCGGGTAGTCGCGGTAATAGGCGCGGCGGTAATAAACGGGCGGCGGGGGCGGGGGAGCATAGTCGTATTCCGGCTCCACATATTCAGGCTCGGCATAGGCCGGCCGCTGCGATCCGGCGACGATCGCGCCGCCGATGATGCCGCCGGCAAGGCCAGCCGCCACGCCAGGCCAGACGTCGCGATGGCGGTCGCGGGCTTCAGCCGCAGGAGCGGTCACCGTCAGGGCGCCCGCTACGGACAGTGCGACGAGGCCGAGTGATATCGTCTTCTTCAGTGCCGACATGTTCTTTTCCTTTCCCTTTTTGTCCTCAAGGGGTGCAGAAATCGTGGCGCGCAAAGGCGGCGGATTGATGAAGACGATTTCCCGATAGTCTGAACGGACGTTCAGCTTCATGCGGCTTTCGGTTGATTTTCGTCAAGCCTGAGCAATCGCGAATGGAGATCGTGGCGAGATCGTGGCATTCTCATGGCAAAGGTTTGGCGGTGCAAAATCGGCCAAGCCTTCGATTCTCTTTCCCGATCGATCCGCGACAGCTTCATCCGCGTCGCGGGCGGCCAACACCGGTACTCGACCTGAGGCTGTATTTTCGACGGGAGGCCCTGGCTTCCGATTGACAAATGCCAAAGATGATAAGTCGTACCGTTTCAACAACACGATATTAACACTCGCTATGGTGTTATCAGTCGATTGGGAGACAAACGAATCGAGCCGGATATCGGCCGGCACGAAGGAGCGGGGGAAGGTGGACACGGAAAGCGAACTCTTGAAAACGGCGTGCGAGCGGATCAACGATCTCGCCGAGCCCGCCTTCATCAAGGACAGCGCCCTCATCTACGTGGCGGTGAACGCCGCCTATGCGCGCCTTTTCGGCATGCATCCGAGCGATTTTGCCGGCAATACCAGCCGCGGCCTTGCAGGCGCGCCGGAAGATGCCGACCGCAAGGAAAAGGAATGCCGGGCGATCGTCTTCGGCACCGACGAGACGGCGCTCTGCTTCGACCGCTCGGGCGTCGTCCGCCACGAGATCCATATCGAGCGTTTCCTCACGGAAGACGACCACACCTATCTCTTCGGCACGTTTGCAGCGGTTCCGGGCATTGATGCCGGGTTCGAACCGAAGCTGGTCGCCCCGGTTGCCGGCACCTCGATCACCGGTGCAAGGCCCATCGCGCCGTTCTCGCCGTTCAACAATGCGCTTCTCGACGATGCCCTCGACATGCTCGAAATGGGTATCGGCATCTACGACAAGCATAACGTCCTGCTCTACTGCAACTCCCAGCTCATCAACCATTTTGCGTCGATCTCGATCGATATCCAGCCGGGGATCACCCTCCAGGATATCCTCGGATTTGCCTATGATCGCCGCCAGCGCGTGTCGCCGGCGAGTTTCGGTCCCGATGCGCCGAGCAAGGACGCATGGATCGCCGAGCGGATGAAGCCGTTCGAGCTTCCCTATTCCGAAAGCACCGACCAGCTTTCCGACGGGCGCTGGCTGCGGAGCATCAACAAGCGCCTCGAAAACGGCCTGCTGATCGCGATCCGCCACGACGTGACCGAATTCAAGGAGCAGGAAATGCTCCTGCGCACCCATGTCTCGGAGACGGACCTGTTCCGCGCGGTCCTCGAAGACCTGCCGGTGCCCGTGTTCGTGCGCAACAGCGACCGCCAGCTCACCTATGCCAATGCCGCCTACGAGGCGATGCTCGGCAAGCCCAGGAGCCATTTTCTCGGCAAGACCGAAATGGATATGTTCCCCGACGCGGCCGATCGTTTCCGTGTCGAGAACGACCGGGTGATGACAGGCGAGGACATCGAGAAGTCGGAGGACATCACCTTTCCCGACGGAACAGTTGTCCCGGTCATCACGCATCTGCGCCGGGTGACCACCAATGACGGCGCCCACAACCTCGTCGGCTCGCGCATGGACGTCTCCCGCATCAAGGAGGCGCAGAACAAGGCGGAGAAGATGGGCAAGGATCTGCAGACGATCCTGCACACCATGCCCGTCGGCGTGGCGATCCTCGACGAGCAGTTCCTGTTCGAATACGCCAACCCTGCCTTCTATTCCTTCTGGGATGCCGGAGAGCAGTTCGATCTGCCCGGGCGCTCCTACCGGGACTTCCTGAAGGTCAATTTCGACCACGGCATCTATAGCGGCTCGACGAGCAGCTTCGAGGAAATCTATCAGGAGCGCATCGCCGCCTTGACCGATGGCCAGGAGCGGCCGCCGATCGAGGTGAAAAGCCGCACCGGTCTGGTGATCGTCATCTCCGGCACCCAGCTTTCCGGCGGAAAGATCCTGCTGAGCTACATGGACATCACGGCTGTCCGCAAGCGGGAGCAGGAGATCCAGGAAGCCCGTGCCGCGCTTGAAACCCACGGCGCGCTGATGCGCGACGCGACGAGCGCGATGTCTCAAGGGCTGCTCATCCTGCATGACGGCGAGATCATCTTCTCCAACGACGCGCTGCCGGCCATGCTCGACATGTCGGCCGAGATGGTGCGCGCCGGAGGCCTGTGGCGCGATCTCTTCCGCCATTGCGTCGAGCGCGGCGATCTCGGCACGCCCGAGGAGGCGGCGGCGACCCTCAAGGCCTGGGAAGACAATGTCGCGGCCGGCAAGCCGGTGTTTGCCGCTTTCCGCGTCGACGGTCGCAAGTGGATCCATGTCGAGGCCAAGCTTACCGGCAGCGACCATTGGCTGGCGGTGTTCACCGACGTCACCGAAATGAAGAGCCGCGAGGAGGAACTGACCCGCCTCCTGCACCGCGCCGAGGCCGCCGACCGGGCAAAGTCGGAATTCCTCGCCAATATGAGCCACGAGATCCGTACGCCGATGAACGGCGTGCTCGGCATGGCCGAACTGCTCGCCAAGTCCAATCTCGACACCCGCCAGAAGACTTTCATCGATATCATCGTCAAGTCGGGCAACGCGCTCCTGACGATCATCAACGACATTCTCGACTTCTCCAAGATCGATGCCGGCCAGATGACGCTGCGCAAGGCGCCGTTCGACCCGGTTGAGGCGATCGAGGACGTGGCGACGCTTTTGTCGTCATCAGCCGCCGAGAAGGATATCGAACTCATCGTGCGCGGCGACGTCTCGATCCGCGAGACGGTGATGGGCGACGCGGGGCGTTTCCGCCAGATCATCACCAACCTAGTCGGCAACGCGGTAAAATTCACTGAAAAGGGGCATGTCTTCATCGACCTGAGGTCGGAGGCAAAAGGCCCCGGCGAGATGATGCTGTCGATCCGCATCGAGGATACCGGGCTCGGCATTCCCGAAGAGAAACTGAAATCGGTCTTCGAGAAGTTCTCGCAGGTCGATACGTCCTCGACGCGCCGCCACGAAGGCACCGGTCTCGGCCTGGCGATCACCGCAGGCCTCACCGAACTCTTCGGCGGCTATATCGACGTGACCAGCGAAGTCGGACGGGGCTCGGTCTTCACCGTGCATCTGCCGTTCGAGGTGGTCAGCGAACGCAACGTGCTCACCAGCCTGCCGATCAACACGAGCGGCGCCCGCATCCTCGTCGTCGACGACAATGCCGTCAACCGCCGTATCCTCAACGAGCAGCTCACCATGTGGGGCTTCGATACGGTCGCAGCCGAGAGCGGCGCCGAGGGTCTGGCGATCCTCAACGAAGCCGCCCGCATCGGCGTCACCGTCGACGCCATCGTGCTCGACTACCACATGCCCGAGATGAACGGGCTCGATTTCGCAAAACACCTCAGGCGCGACGCACGCTTCGACGGCACCGGCGTGGTTTTCCTGACCTCCATGGACATGGCCGGCGACGACAGCATGTTTGCCGCCCTCAACGTCCAGGCCCATCTGATGAAGCCGGCGCGCGCCAACCTTCTGCGCAGCACGATCATCGACGTCGTCCGCTCGATCCGCACCAAGCGCCGGGCGCTCGAAGCGGGGCAGGCGCGCCCTCAGGCGACAGTACGGACCCTCGCGCCGGTTGCCGCACCCACGCTGGTTGCTTCGACGCCGGTGATTGCCGAACAGCCGGCGGCGCCGGTTTCCACGCCGCCCATGCAGGCGGCGCCGACGCTCGACGTGCTGGTCGCCGAGGACAACGAGGTCAACCAGATCGTCTTCACCCAGATCCTGCAGACCACCGGCTGGCTGTTCCAGATCGTCAAGAACGGTGCGGAAGCCGTCGAGGCGTGGAAAAAGCACGATCCGGCTGTCATCATCATGGACGTCTCGATGCCGATCATGAACGGGCATCAGGCGACCCAGAAGATCCGCGAACTCGAACAGGAGACGGGAACCCATACGCCGATCATCGGCGTCACGGCGCATGCGCTCGAAAGCGACCGAGAACTCTGCTTCCAGGTGGGCATGGACGATTATCTTTCCAAGCCGATCAGCCCGGAGGCACTGGAGGCCAAGGTCCGCAACTGGCTCGGCGGTGCGATCGTGAGTTCCGTTTCGAACTGAGCGGGCAGGACGTATCCAACCCTTTCAATATCGCCTTTCCCGCGCCGCCCCGGCAACCGAGGGAGCGGGCATGGTGTCGGTAATCCTCATCTGCACCTTGCCTGTCGTCGGTTGAAACGTGATCCAGCGCGCCAGATCGTCGCCGAGGCTGGTGTCGACAAGCTTGATGCCCTCTTCCAGAAGGAACCGTCTGGCGAATGCGGAATTGAGAGACCCCGGATCGTAGCCGCTCGATTTTCGCGTGCGGCCGCCAAAGAGCTTGGCCCTGAGATTTCGGCGTTCGGCACCGAAACCGTAGAGATCGTCGACGAGCCTCCGCATGGCCAGATCACCATAACGTTCCGGGCGTTCAGCGATATCCAGTCCGCCACACGTCGGCAGGATGAAATGATTCATCCCTCCGATATTGGTGACCGTATCATAGATGCAGGCCGAGACGCAGGAGCCGAGAACGGTCATCAGTATCATATCGGGATCCGCGGACACCGCATATTGACCGCCGAGGACATGAATATGGTGGGAGTCCATGAAGTTCATCTAATGCTCCAATCCCGTGTATGCGGCGACAATTTTCACGTAAAAGTATGAAGGCGCTACGCGGACGGGAAGGCCCAACAATGAATGACGAGAAGTACTGGCTGATACGTATTTTGTAATTCCAGGGACGTGGGGCGGGGTGGTCCGCGCTCGATCGGGAGCGGCATGCGCGCGTTTCACCGCTATGGAGCGACAACCAGGTCCGTCGCTGGTTGGGGCGAAGCGAGAGCTCGCGCGGCGGCCCCGCTTCCGCAGAGCCGGTCGATCCTGTCACAGGCTTTCTGCCGCACGCGGCTTTTCCGTTCAGGGAGCGTTAAGCAGGGCATGTGCATTGTCTGGGAATATCGGGCCTTTTCCTGCCGCTCGCAGGCGCTCGGTGAAACGGAGACGCTTGTGATGAAGAAGATAATTGTCTCGGCGCTGATCCTGGCGGCCACCTGCACCAGTATCGTGGTACCGGCCGGTGAAGCAGCGGCCCAGCAATGGGACAGACACTACGACCGATACGATCGATACGACCGATACGATCGCCGTGGTCCTCCGCCTCCGCCGCGCAGACATCGTAACAACGACGGCGCCATAATCGCCGGGGGCCTGGCGGCCGGCGTCATAGGCGGCCTGATCGGCGGCGCTCTCGCCAATGACGGCGGGCCGCGCTACATCGATCCGCCACCGCCGCCTCGGCCGCGCTGCTGGTTCGAGGACCGCCGCGTCCGCAACGCCTATGACGGCGGCTGGCACATGGAAAGCCTGCGCGTCTGCCAATAGGCGGCCGTGCGACATGATGGACGGCAGCCGGTCTCAGGGCCGGCTGTTTTGCGTTGGCCTGAGCCGATCAGGGCGCCGGTTTGGTGCCGCACAACATCTCGCGCTTGCCAGCAAAGCCCGGCCGCCGCTCGACCGTGAAACCGGCGGCCTGCAGGTTCCGCCGCACGAAGCCGGCGGCCGCATAGGTGCCGAACGTGCCGCCGGATAAGGTCTTGTCGTAGATCGCCTGCATGATTTCCGGCGACCACATGTCCGGATTGCGCGACGGCGCAAAACCGTCGAGGAACCAGGCGTCGAAATCGGCCTCCGCTACGGAGACACCTTCGAGCGCGGGTCCGCAGACGACCGTCAACCGGGTCTCGGCGTCAGCGTCGATCACGACGTGGCCGGCGGGTCTGTCCGGCCAGGCCTCGATCAGCGCCTGCCGTTCCGCTTCGATCTCCGGCCAGCGGGCAAGCGCCCGGTCGATCTCGTCGCGCTGCATCGGGTAAAGCTCGAACGAGGTGAAATGAAGCTTCGCGCCCTTGGGGCGCACAAGCTTCCACTGCCGCCAGGTCTCGCAGAAGTTCAGCCCGGTGCCGAAGCCGAGTTCGCCGATCCGGAAAGTCCGTTGCCCTTCCCAGCGCTCCGGCAGGCCCCAGCGCTCCGGCAGGCCATTGCCGGCCAGAAACGTGTGGCCACATTCCAGCCGACCGTCGGTGCGGCAATAAAAGTGATCGCCAAACTTTTGCGAATAGGGCATATCGCCGTCATGCCAGTCCAAGGTCTGGCTTTCGGTCACACGAATTTCAGGATCACGGTCGCTCATGGGACATGCGGATAATCCTGCCGGCTCCGGCGGTCAATCTCATGTCCTGCCGCCATCCGCCGATCTCGTCATCCTTGGCGGCGGCATCATGGGCCTCTGGGCGGCGGTCAAGGCGGAGCGGCTCGGTATCACTACCCTGCTTGTCGATGCTGGCCCGCTGGGGCAGGGGGCGAGCGGCGGGCTGCTCGGGGCCCTGATGCCGCACATGCCCGACAAGTGGAACGACAAGAAACAGTTCCAGTTCGATGCGCTTCTGTCGCTGGAAGACGAGATCACCGAGCTCGAAGCCGAGACCGGTGTCACCTGCGGCTACCGCCGCTCCGGCCGGCTGATCCCGTTGCCGAAGCCGCATTTACGGAAGATTGCGCTCGGGCACTCGGCCGATGCGGAAGCCTGCTGGCGGCGCGGCGACCGCCGTTTCCATTGGCATGTGCTTGACCGGCCCCCGCAAAAAGGGTGGCCGGATGCCTCATTCGCGGCTGCCGGATTTGTGCATGACACGTTTGCCGCCCGGGTTTCGCCGCGTGGCCTCGTCTCGGCGCTCGTCGCCTTTCTGCGGACGGCCAGCAACGTTCGGATCGTCGAAGGCCTGGAGGCGGAGGCGATCGACCCTCTGGGAAATAGGATTATATTCCGTAGCGGCGAAACCGTCACCTTCGGCCACTGTATTGTTTCGGCAGGCCACGGATCTTTTCCGGTGCTCCATGGCATTTCAGCGCCGCTGAAGCGCCCGATCGGCCAGGCGGTCAAGGGGCAGGCAGCACTCCTCAAGGCCGATATCGACCCGGCCCTGCCGGTGATCTTCCTGAACGGCCTTTATGTGGTCGCCCATGAGGGCGGTCACGTCGCGGTCGGCAGCACCAGCGAGGATGTGTTCGACGACCCGTTCTCGACCGATTCCCAGCTGGATGAGCTGATCGCGCGCGCCCGGGCGCTGGTGCCGGCCCTGGCCCAGGCCCCTGTCGTCGAACGCTGGGCGGGATTGCGGCCGAAGGCGATCGACCGCGATCCAATGGTCGGCGCGCATCCCGATCACGCCCGAGTGATCGCGCTTACAGGCGGTTTCAAGGTGAGCTTCGGTATCGCGCACAGGTTGGCCGATGCTGCCCTCAACGCCCTGAACGGCCGCGAAATGCGGCTTCCGGCGTCGTTCACGCTCGCCAATCACCTTGCCGTCGCCTCGCGTTAAACGCGAACCTTCGGTCCTTCGCGTCGTTATTCTGTCACGCAAATCACTTAACCCCCACGGCAGGGATTGTTGAGCAATGCGTAAAACACGGGGTTGCTGAAAAAGGACGTTCAGAAGGTGACGCATGCGCTATGCCATTCATTTCACGCCTCCGGCGCATGATCCGCTGACGCTTGCCGCGGCCCAGTGGCTCGGTCGCAATGCCTTTTCGGGCGAGGCGATGGAGCCGCCGGCGATCCGCGGCATCGGCCTCCACGACATCGCCTTCAATACGGCACTGCCGCGTCGCTACGGTTTCCATGCGACGCTGAAGGCGCCGTTCCGGCTGGCACCCGACGTCACCGAGCCGATGCTGCTGCGCCATCTGATGCGTTTTGCCGGCACCCACAGCCCGTTCGAACTGCCGAAGCTCGAAGTCGTCCGGCTCGGCAATTTCTTCGGCCTCGCGCCGGTCGTCCCGTGCGATACCGCCCGGTTCCTCGCCGCTTCCGTCGTCCACGAGTTTGACAATTTCCGCACGCCGCTGTCGGAAGCCGAGCTGGAGCGCAGCGATTCAGGCGATCTCTCGGCGCCGCAATTCGCCAACCTGTATCGCTGGGGCCATCCTTACGTGATGGACGAGTTTCGTTTCCACATGACCCTGACCGGCCCGCTCTCGCCGGTCGAGATGCCGCGTTTCGAAATTGCGCTGCGCGATTATTTCGAGCCCTATCTGAAAAAGCCGGTCGAGATCGCCAACCTGGCGCTGTTCATCGAGGAGGAGCCCGGCGCGCCCTTCCAGGTGCACTCACTGCACCCGATGGGACGAGTGGCGGCGCGCAAGATCGCCTGAGATTTTGGGTGCCGGCGGCGCACTTTTGTTCAAGAGCAACCGCGCTGTCATCTGCTATATTCTCCCGATGGAGAATATCTCGCAGGAACAGGCCACCGACCACATGCCGCTGATGCCGGCAGAGGTGACCCGTTTCTGGCGCGACGATCGCTTCGGCGGTATGGAATGCCTGCGCGCGACGTTCCTCACCCACGAATTCGCGCCGCATGCGCATGATACGTTTAGCATCGGTGCGATCGAACAAGGCATGCAGGTCTGCACCATCAAGGGCAGCCGCGAAAGCGCCGGGCCGGGCGGGCTCTACCTGATCAATCCGGGCGAGACACACGACGGTGCGCCGCGGGGTGGCGGTTATCGCTACCGGATGATCTATCCGGATGTCGCACTGCTCCGCGAGATCCTCGAAGACGTCACCGGCAAACCCTTCCGGGGCACGCCCGCCTTCGGCATCCAGCTCCTCCACGACCAGGCGCTTGCCGACGCTTTCCACGAGGCGCACCGGACGCTGGAGGAGGGCTCCGGCGCGCTCGAAGCCAGCCAGGCGATGTTCCTGGTGCTCGACGCAATGTTTCGTCGCCACGGCAGTTCGATCATCGTGCCGGCCGATTCGACCGAGCGCACCGCAGTGCGCCAGGCCCGCGACTACCTCACCGAGCATTTTGCGTCCGATGTCGGGCTGGAGGAGCTCGCGACCGTCGCAGGTCTTAGCCGCGCCCACCTCATCCGCGCGTTCCGCAAGGAATTCCACATCACCCCGCATTCCTTCCTGACCGATATCCGCATCCGCACGGCCCGCAAGCGGTTGAGGGAAGGCGGCCAGCCGGCCGAGATCGCGCTCGAATGCGGTTTTGCCGACCAGGCCCATTTCACCCGCCACTTCAAGGCCCGCACCGGACTGACGCCGGGGCAATACCGGGCTCGCTGATCACTTTCGTTCAAGACGGTAGATGTCGGTCGCCTTAATCCTCCCCCTCATCCGCCTGCCGGCACCTTCTCCCCGAGGGGAGAAGGTATATGCCGCAGCGTCTCGAATCCTCCTCTCCTCCCTCGGGGAGAGGGTGGCCGAGCGAAGCGGAGGCCGGGTGAGGGAGCGACGTGCTCTGACGTTAGATCAAGGTTGTTGGATGAACGACGATACGAAACTGCAAGACTTCCTCAGCGGCATGCGGGCAATCTCGCCGCTGATCGCCGCGGTCATCCCGATCGGCCTCGTCTTCGGGGCGGTGGCGGCGACTAAAGGCCTGTCGCCGGCGGAAGCCGGCCTGATGAGCGCGCTCGTCTTTGCAGGCGGTTCGCAATTCGTGGCGATGGATATCTGGACCCATCCGGCCTCCTGGACGGGTATCGGTTTTGCAGCCCTTCTGGTCAACATTCGCCACGTGCTGATGAGCGCCTCGCTCGGCACAAGGATGGAGGCTTTCAGCCAGCCGGCGCGCTATCTCTCGATGCTGTTCCTCGCCGACGAAATCTGGGCGATGGCGGAGTTCCGGGCCAAGGTGGCGCGGCTGACGCCCGCCTGGTTCGCCGGTCTCGCCATGCCCTTCTATCTCGCCTGGGTGCTCTCGGGGCTGGCCGGCGCAGCCCTCGGCGCCTTTCTCGGTGATCCGGTGGTGCTCGGGCTCGACTTCGCGTTCCCGGCGGTCTTCATCGTGCTGGTCATGGGGTTCTGGAAGGGACCGGAAACCGCCGCCGTGCTGCTGGCGAGCGGGGCTGCCGCCGTTGCCACCCAGCATTTCGTGCCGGGCGTCTGGTATATTGCCGCCGGTGCCATCGCCGGCCTTGCCGCCGCCCTGGTGACCGGCAGATCCCGGGATATCGAGGTGACGCCATGACGGTCGATCTCGCCACGCTTATCGCCATCCTCGCCATGGCGGCCGCGACCGCGCTCACCCGGTTGAGCGGCCTCGTGCTCATCCGCCATGTCTCGCTCGAAGGCAGTCGCCGCAAGGCGATCGAATCGATTCCGCCCGCCGTGCTGATGGCCGTCGTCGCGCCGACTGCGTTTGCTACCGGGATTGCCGAAACCTTGGCCTGCGCGGTGACTGCTTTTGCGGCACTTCGGCTGCCGATGCTCGTTTCCGTGGCACTCGGGGTCGCCTCGGTGGCGATCCTTCGGGCGCTCGGCCTCTAAGCGTCGTTTCCATCTCGACATGGCTGGAAGGGGTGCGCTACCGTCCGGCCTCATTCGTCGAAGGTGACTCATGCAGGCAAAAGACTATCCGCGCGAACTCGTCGGCTACGGCCGTTCCACCCCTGATCCGAAATGGCCGGGCGGCGCCCATGTCGCGGTCCAGTTCGTGATCAATTACGAGGAGGGCGGCGAAAGCTCGATCATGGACGGCGATCCGGCCTCGGAAAACCTGCTGTCGGAAATCGTCGGCGCTGCCCCCTGGCCAGGCCAGCGCAACCTCAACATGGAATCGATCTACGAATACGGCTCGCGTGCAGGCTTCTGGCGGCTGTTTCGGATGTTTACTGAACTCAAGGTGCAGACCACCGTCTACGGCGTGACGCTCGCCATGGCCCGCAACCCGGAAGCGGTCGCCGCCATGAAGGAAGCCGGTTGGGAAATCGCCAGCCACGGCTACCGCTGGCTGGAATACAAGGATTTCCCGGAGGCAAAAGAGCGCGAACACATCCTCGAAGCCGTGCGCCTGCACACCGAACTCGTCGGCGAGCGGCCCTACGGCATGTACCAGGGCAAGCCCTCCGACAACACGCTGAAACTGGTGATGGAAGAGGGCGGTTTTCTCTATTCTTCCGACAGCTACGCGGACGATCTACCCTATTGGGTACCCGGCCTCGACCGGCAACCGTTCCTGATCATCCCCTATACGCTTGAGACCAACGACATGCGGTTTGCGACACCGCAGGGGTTCAACACCGGCGACCAGTTCTTCACCTACCTCAAGGATGCCTTCGACGTGCTTTACCAGGAGGGCAGGGAAGGTTCGCCGAAGATGATGTCGGTCGGCCTCCACTGCCGCCTCGTCGGGCGCCCCGGCCGCGCCGCCGCGTTGAAGCGTTTCATCGAATATGTGCTCAGCCACGACAAGGTCTGGATCCCGCAGCGCATCGAGATCGCCAGGCACTGGCATGAGCATCACAAGCCGGCTGGCGCCCTATGACCGCCCGCGGCGATTTCATCCAGATGTTCGGCGGCGTGTTCGAACATTCTCCCTTCATCGCCGAACGCGCCTATGACGCCGGCCTGATGCTGGTGCCGCTGACGTCCAAGAGCGTGCATGACGCGCTCACCTCGATCTTCCGCCGGGCAAGCCGCGAGGAACGCCTCGGCGTGCTGCGCGCCCATCCCGACCTTGCGGGCAAGCTGGCGATTGCCGGCGAACTGACCGAGGACAGCAAAAAGGAACAGGCCGGTGCCGGGCTCGACCGATTGAGCGCTGAGGAACACGCCCGGTTTACCGAACTCAACGCCGCCTACGTGGAAAAATTCGGTTTCCCCTTCATCATCGCGGTCAAGGGTCTCACCAAGGACGACATCCTGGCCGCCTTCGAGAAGCGCATCGACAACTCGGCGGACGAGGAGTTCGATACCGCCACCGCCCAGGTGGAAAAGATCGCGCTCCTGCGTCTGCAATCGCTGCTGCCGGGACATTGAGGCCTTGGACGCTGCTTTCCTCCGCCCCTTCCGTCGCTTATATTGGCGATATCAGGAGTGACGCCGCCATGAGACCGTCGGAAGTGCTGGAGAAGAACCGGGAGGCGATCCGCGAAGCGGCAACACGCTTCAACGCGGCGAACCCGCGCGTCTTCGGTTCGGTTGCGCGCGGCGAGGACGGGCCGGACAGCGATATCGACATTCTTGTCGATGCGCTTCCCGGCACCACCCTGTTCGATCTCGGCGGGCTGCAGGACACGCTCGAAACGCTACTTCAGGTCAAGGTCGACCTCGTCACGTCCGGAGGCATCCGCAACTCGATGCGCGACCGGATACTGTCGGAAGCGGCTCCCATATGAGTGCTGACCGCCTGAGGGAATATCTCGACCAGATGCATTCCGCAGCACTTCAGGCCTGCGAATTTGTGGCCGGGATGGAGCAGGAGACGTTTCTCGCCGACATTCGCACGCAGATGGCGGTCGGCATGGCATTGATCCTGATCGGCGAGAGTGCCGCGAGGATCATGACGCACCATCCCGACTTCCCCGTCGATCATCCGGAGATTCCGTGGTCGAAAATGAAGGGCATGCGCAATTTCGTCGTCCATGACTACTACGAGCTGGAGCTTCCCATCGTTCTGGAGACGGTAAAAACCTCGCTGCCGCAGCTTCTGTCCCAGCTCGACGCCCTGCGCAACTGGCGTGCCCAGGGCGAATGATGAAGCCGAATGATCGAAGGCGAATGACGTGACCGAATATCTTGAAATCCTGCCCCTCACAAAGGAAGCCTTCGCGCTCTTTGGTGATGTCATCGAGGCCGATCCGGCGACCATGCGGTTGATCAACGACGGCACGACCGAGCGCTATCATGCGCTCGCCGAGCCCGTGGTGATCGGCGAGCCGGAGCGGCTGATCTTCAGCATCTTCCGCAGCAAGCCGCGGCAGTTCCCTTACGCGATCACCATGATGGAGCGGCATCCTTTCGCCAGCCAGAGCTTTTCGCCGATCTCCGGCCAGCCTTTCCTGATCGCCGTTTCGGATGATGAAGGCGGACGGCCGGGCAAACCGCAGGTCTTCCTCGTGCAGCCGCATCAGGGCGTCAATTATTTCCCCAATTCGTGGCATCATCCCCTGATGGCGATCGGCGTCGTCAGCGATTTCCTGGTCGTCGATCGCGACAACCCAGCCGCAAATTACGAGGAAGCGTTCTTCGAGACCCCGTATCTCATCGCGGAGCCAAGCCTATGACGGGCCTCACCACCCATGTCCTCGACACCGCCAGCGGTACGCCTGCGGAGGGGCTTTCGATCGATCTCTACCGGCTGAACGGCGAGACTCGCGAGAGGCTGAAGACCATCGTCACCAACAGCGACGGCCGCGTCGATGGCGGGCCGATTCTGGTTGGCGAGACCTTTCTTGCCGGCGAATACGAACTGGTTTTCCACGCCGGCGCCTACCTTCGAGCCCGCGGCGTCGCACTTGCCGAGCCGGCTTTTCTCGACGTGATCCCGATCCGTTTCGGCATTTCCGACACGACGGCGCACTATCATGTGCCGCTGCTGCTCTCGCCCTACGGTTATTCCACCTATCGGGGGAGCTGATGCGTTTTGCCGCGATCGCCGACATCCACGGGAATTGCGTAGCGCTCGAAGCGGTGCTTGCCGACATTCACGCACAGGGCATTACCGAAATCGTCAATCTCGGCGATTGCCTGAGCGGACCGCTTGAAGCCGGGCGCGCCGCGGATCTGCTGCTCCTTCTCGATACGATGGCGACGCTGACGGTGCGCGGCAATCACGATCGCTACCTGATCGAAAACCCGGCGGATGCTATGCCGTCGTGGGAAGTGCACGCCTTTTCGCAACTGGCGCCGCGACACCTGCAATGGCTGCGCAAGCTGCCGTTCAGCGCCGTTTATCGGGACGAGGCCTACCTTTGCCACGCCACGCCGCAGTCGGACAGCGTTTATTGGCTGGAGCAGGTATCGAGCGAAGGCCATGTCTTCCTGAAGCCGCTGGAGGAGATCGAGGCGCTGGCTGATGGCATCGAGCAGCCGCTGATCCTCTGCGGCCACAGCCATATTCCGCGGGCGGTGCAACTGTCCGATGGCCGGCTGATCGTCAATCCCGGCAGCGTCGGCTGTCCGGCCTATGACGACGACACGCCGCATTTCCACAAGGTGGAAACCGGCCACACCATGGCGTCCTACGCGATCCTCGAAAAGACCTCCGCCGGCTGGATACCGCAATTCCGCAACGTGTCCTACGACCATCTGGCGATGTCGCGCCTCGCCGCCGAAAACGGCCGCGCCGACTGGGCGGTGGCGCTGGCGACCGGCCGGGCGGGTTAGGTTTTCAGCCGGTGCTGCGTTCGATCTCGTGGCTTGCAGCGCGGGCAAGGAAACCCGATCGCGACAGGCCATGATCCGCGGCGAACCGGTCGATCCGTTCCAGCACGTCTTCCGGCAGCGTGATATTGATGCGGACGGCCTTGGCTGTCTGGCTTTTCAGCGTCACGAGGATCGCCACACCGTCGCGATTGTCCGGATCTGCCATCACGCTTTCAAGGCTCGACGGTTCCGGGATCGTTTCGCCATCCTCGACCATGCCTTCGACGTGAAGGGCAAGCGCCTCCTCCGCCATATGGCGCGCCTCGTCGAGCGTCGCGCCGGCGGTGACCACACCCGGAAAATCCGGGAAGGAGACGCCGTAGTCGCTCTCCGCGTCCCTATGGATCAGGCCGATATAGTTGCTCATGATCACCTCAGCTTCAGTCCAGCTTGCTTCTCGATACTGCGCAATGTGCCGAGCGGAATATCGCGCTTCGGATGGGGCACGGTCACACGGCCCGGCTTTTGCGGATGTTTGAACTGAACATGACTGCCCTTCTGGGCAACCTCCATCCAACCATCCCGGCGCAACACGCGATGACCTCGGCGCTTTTCATCGGTTGAATTTATACACACTCATACACAATATCAATCCTTGCCTGAAGGAGCGGAAACCTTTCGGCAATCCTTCCCCCCGATACTTCTTTCCGATTCGACAGGAGAGATCGTCATGGCTCAAACGCGCGGCAAATCCGGTTCTCGGCGCAAGAGTTCGCCGAAGCGGTCGTCGGGCTCCGGTTCCTCGCTCTGGCCCTGGCTCGGGGCGCTGGCGCTGGTGGCCGGCGGTATCGCGCTTTATGAGAATTCCGCGGAGGCCCGGCGTTTCGTCAAAGGCCTGATGTCCGGCAGCCAGGTCCAGGTTGCCGCAAAACCGGTGCCCGCAAAGCCCGTACAGGCAAGTTCCGGGCCGTCGCACCGCCCAATGGCGCCGAAGCCGGCGGCTGCTCCCGATCAGAGCCACACCGCCGCGATCATCCCGCCTGCGCCTATCGGCAAGCCGGTCATCGAGGAAATGCAGAAGGCCGCCGAACAGCCAAGGAGCAGCGAGAGCCTCGCCGGCGCCTATCAGGCGAAATTCTATCTGTGCGGTTCGGCCAAGCAGGACGACTGCGTCGTGGCCGCGGACCGTTTCGTGTTCCACGGCCAGAAGATCCGGGTGGTCGGCATCGAGGTGCCCGACATCAAGAAGCCGCGCTGCGAGGCGGAGCGGATCAAGGCTAGCGATGCGGAGCTGCGGGTGCGCGCCTTCCTGGATTCCGGCCCGTTCGAACTCGTCACCTGGCAAGGCAACGAGGACGAGATCGAAGGCCACAAGCTGCGCGAAGTGACGCGCAACGGCCGCTCGCTCGCCGATGTCCTTGTCAACGAAGGCCTGGCCAGGCGACCGGGCGCCGGCAAGGGCGGCTGGTGCTGATCGCAGCACCGACCACTCTCGACAGTCGTCAGAACGGCATGTTGGCGAGGATGTTGCGGTCGATATCTTGGACATCGCGCTTTCCGCAGAGCGCCATGGTGATGTCGAGTTCCTTGCGGATGATCTCGAGCGTCGTGGTGACGCCTTCCTTGCCCATGGCGCCGAGGCCGTAGAGGAAGGGCCGGCCGATATAGGTTCCGCGGGCGCCGAGCGCCACCGCCTTCAGCACGTCCTGGCCGGAGCGGATGCCGCCATCCAGATGCACTTCGATCCGGTCGCCGACCGCTTCGACGATCCTCGGCAGCATGCTGATCGAGGAGGGAGCGCCGTCAAGCTGGCGGCCGCCGTGGTTGGAGACGATGATCGCATCCGCGCCGGTGTCGGCGGCGGCGCGCGCATCCTCTTCGTCGAGTATGCCCTTGATGATCATCTTGCCGCCCCAGAGGTCCTTGATCCAGCGGATATCGTCCCAGGACAGCCGTGGGTCGAACTGCTCCGCCGTCCAGGCGCCGAGCGAGGAGAGGTCCGAAACATTGCTCGCATGGCCGACGATATTGCCGAAACCGCGGCGCTTGGTCCCCAGCATTTCCAGGCACCATCTCGGCCGCGTCACGAGCTGCAGCGCCGCGTTGAGCGTCGGCTTCGGCGGAGCTGCAAGGCCGTTGCGCAGGTCCTTGTGCCGCTGGCCGAGGATCTGCAGGTCGGCGGTGACGACCAGCGCCGAGCATTTCGCCGCCTTGGCGCGGCCGATCAGCCGTTCGACGAAGCCGCGGTCCTTCATCACGTAGAGCTGGAACCAGAAGGGTTTGGTGGTCACCGAGGCGACGTCCTCGATCGAGCAGATGCTCATGGTCGACAGCGTGAAGGGCACGCCGAATTCTTCCGCTGCCTTGGCGGCCAGCATTTCACCGTCGGCATGCTGCATGCCGGTCATGCCGGTCGGCGCCAGCGCCACGGGCATCGCCGCTTTTTCGCCGATCATCGTGGTTTCGAGCGTGCGGTTGGTCATGTCGACCAGGACGCGCTGACGCAGCTTGACCTTGGAGAAGTCTTCCTCGTTCGCCCGGTAGGTCCCCTCGGTCCAGGCGCCGCTGTCGGCATAATCGAAGAACATTTTTGGCACTCGACGGCGGGCAAGCTTTTTGAGGTCTGCGATGGTCAGCGGTTTGGACATCGGTCGAATTGCTTTCGAAGGCGGGGAGACAAGACGAGCAAGGAACTAGCATAAATTTTCGGCGCTGGTCACCGAAAATGATCAGGCTTCCCGCGGTCTGCGCGCGCATTCATCGGGCAGCGGCCGGCGATATATGGAAGGCGGCACAGCTGTGCTCCATACAGCAGGCTTTTAGGCCGCCTGTTCGACGATCTTCGAGTGAGAAGCACTCTCTTGGAGCAGCCTGATGGCATTGATCGCATCGGATTTCGTATCGAACGTCTCCGAATGAAGGATAATTTTGCCCTCTCCCGATAAAAGGCGAAATGCAAAGCGGCCCGCTTTATCTTTGAAGACCTGAAAGACAAGCTGGTTTTCGAGCGAGGCTGCCAAAGCTTCCTGCTGCTCCTTTTCGAAAGCTGCCAGTGCTTCGGGACTGGGGGCATCCATCGGAAAATGCTCCTTTTCATACGCGTCAATCAACGTCGCGAGAATATCGAGCTGGTCGCCCTCCGGCGTTCCGCTGGCTGCTCCCCAGAGCTGGGAGAGGGTTCGCAGAGCGCCTTCATAGTCCTCTTCCGAACGGATGGGCCGAATCTCAATCATATTCCACCTTTGCCGCGTCGATGTGATCGTATTCCCTGTGTGTGCCGATCCATTTTATCCAGATAATCGACTTGTCGAAATCGATAGTGACCACCAGTCTATAGTCGTTTCCCTTGATATTGAAAATGATGCGCTCGGCATTGACGATGCTCGCCGTGGCGAAAGTTTGCCGAACGTCGGCAGAATTCCTCCATTGAGCCTTGCTGGCACGATCATGCCAGACGTCAATCGCGTCCTTGACTGCAGGATGATCCCGGCGACCTGCAAGGCTCTCCACAAATCTAGTTAGAGTCCGGCGGGCAATGATCCTCATGGCCGAGGCGGTCTCATATCACACCTACCAGCTCGCCCTTCATCGCCTTGCCCGCCACATAGGTCTCGACTACGGCGCGGTCGTCGCCCATGGTCTGCAGCAGGAAGAGTTCCTCGGCCAGCGTCTTCACCGTTTCCATCCGCAGCCGCATGGCCGGCGTCGAGGCGCCGTTCAGCACCACGAGGTCGGCATCGGTGCCGGGCTCCAGCGTGCCGATATGTTCCGCCATCGACAGAGCCTCGGCATTGCCCCTTGTCATCAGGTAAAAACTTTCGAGCGGGTTCAGGCGCTCGCCGAGGAGTTGCTGGATCTTGTAGGCCTCGTCCATGGTGCGCAGCATCGAATAGCTCGAACCGCCGCCGATGTCGGTTGCGACCGCCACCCTGACCGGCTTTTGCCGCCGCATCAGCGATTTCATCGGGAACAGGCCGGAGCCGAGGAAGAGATTGGAGGTCGGGCAGTGGACGGCGACGGCGCCGGCCTCGGACAACACGTCGGCTTCGCGGTCGGAGAGATGGATCGCGTGGCCGAGCAGGGTCTTGGGCCCAAGAAGGCCGTAATGGGCGTAGATGTCGGTATAGTCCCTGGCGTCCGGATAGAGCTCGCCCGTGTAGCGGATTTCCTCGTGGTTTTCGGAGAGATGCGTCTGGATATGCAGGTCGGGAAATTCCAGCGCCAGCGCCTGCGCGGCCTTCATCTGGGCAGGCGTCGAGGTGATCGCGAAGCGCGGGGTGATGGCGACGTGGCAGCGGCCCTTGCCGTGCCAGTCGGCAATCACGGCTCTCGTCTCGTCATAACCCATCTGCGGCGTGTCGAGCAGGCCCTGTGGCGCGTTGCGGTCCATCATCACCTTGCCGCCGACCATGCACATGCCGCGTTTCAAGGCTTCCGCAAAGAACGCGTCGGCCGAGGTCTTGTGAACGGAGCAGTAGGCGACCGCGGTCGTGGTGCCGTGGCGTAGCAGCTCATCGTAGAAATGTGTGGCGATGCGCGCCGCGTGCTCGCTTTCGACGAACCGGCATTCCTCCGGAAAGGTGTAGGTGTTCAGCCACTCGAGCAGGTTGGCGGCATAGGAGGCGATCACCTGCATCTGCGGAAAATGCAGGTGCATGTCGATGAAGCCGGGCAGGATCAGATGCGGCCGGTGGTCGATCTCCCCGATGCCCTCGGGCGCGATCGCCTTCACCGTTCCGTAGCTGCCGGCAACCGAGATCTTGTCCCCGTCGATCAGCAGCGCGCCGTCGCTCTCATAGGCGTAACTGTCCGTGTCGGTCAGGGAGTGCGGAGCGCGCTTGAAGGAGAGCAGCCGTCCGCGGATCAGCATCTGGGTCATCGGGATATCGTGCTTTCGTACCAGGCCACCAGCAGCCGGCGTTCTTCCGGCGAGATGGCGGTGACATTGCCGGGCGGCATGGCATGACTGCGGCCCGCCTGGATATAGATCTCCCGCGCGTGGGCGGCAATCTCCGCGTCCGTCTCCAGCTTGACGGATTTAGGGGTGAAACTGACACCCTCGTAAACAGGTTCCACCGCATGGCACATGGAACAGCGCGCCTGCACCACGTCCCTTGCTGCACCGAAATGAACGTTGGCTGCAAATTGCTGGGCGACCGGGGTCATCGAGGTCTCGGTCTCGCCGGTCAGCACCTTCGGAACGGTCGAGAGCCACATGATGACGATGAAGAGCAGCACCGTCACCAGCCAGGTCCAGGTCGGCTTGCCCTTGCGGGCATGGGTGGTGTTGAACCAGTGCCTTATCGTCACGCCCATCAGGAAGACCAGTGCGGCGATCACCCAGTTGAAATGGGTCGCGAATGCCAGCGGATAGTGGTTCGACAGCATGAAGAAGATGACGGGCAGCGTCAGGTAGTTGTTGTGCAGCGAGCGCTGCTTGGCGATGGCGCCGTATTTCGGGTCCGGCGTGCGCCCCGCGATCAGGTCGGCAACGACGATCTTCTGGTTGGGAATGATGATGAAAAAGACGTTGGCCGACATGATCGTCGCGGTAAACGCACCGAGATGCAGGAAGGCGGCGCGGCCGGAGAATACCTGCGTATAGCCCCAGGCCATGAGGATCAGCACCAGGAAGAGCAGGCCCATCAGCCCCCAGGTGTTTTTCCCCAGCGGCGACTTGCAGAGCAGGTCGTAGATGATCCAGCCGACAGACAGCGATGCGAGCGACAGGCCGATCGCCTGCCAGGGCGCGAGATCCATCACCGTGCGGTCGATCAGGAACAGGTCGGCGCCGCCGTAATAGACGATGCAGAGCATCAGGAAGCCGGAAATCCAGGTGAAATAGCTCTCGTATTTGAACCAGGTCAGGTGCTCGGGCATCTGTGCCGGCGCCACCAGGTATTTCTGGACGTGGTAGAAGCCGCCGCCATGTACCTGCCATTCCTCGCCATAGACGCCGGCGGGCATGTTTGGGCGCTTCGTCAGTCCCAGATCGAGCGCGATGAAATAGAACGACGAGCCGATCCAGGCGATCGCCGTGATGACATGGAACCAGCGGGCGGCGAAACTCAGCCATTCCCAAGCGACGGCATATTCATACATTCAGACTTCCCCTTTTTGCCCCCCGACTCGTCACTTTGGGGAAAAAACCCGGCCAAGGGAAGGGGGCGCTGCCGGGAACACTTTTTGTTCCGCAACGGAACCGGGGCTGGCAGCTTCGAGTTCCTTTCGCGCGATCCCCATGATTGGCAATAGTAGAGTGTTCTTAATTGTGCATCGCGATAAGTAAGGGTTAATTGGTCAGATCGACTCACGTATTGTGACAGTTGCAAGTCAGCCGGCGAAAGCTTGGTAATGCGTGCGGTTCGAGCCGGTGATGGGGGCATTCATCAACGGAGACTAAGCTCATGCGTGGTATTCTGACAGGTGTGATGATTGCGTACGCGTCCTGCATCCAGATCGGTTCGGCCAGTGCCCACGAGGCACACAGCGCGACCGGCGTGACCTGGAAATATGACGGCTTCTGTTGCAATGGCGACAACCATACCGGCGATTGCCAGATGATCTCGACCAAGAACGTCAAGATCATCGACGGCGGCTACGAGATCATCCTGGGTCCGGGCGATCATCGGCTGATCACGCGCCCGCATGATTTCAGGTTGCCGCAGAGCCAGGCGAGGAGAAGCCAGGACGAGGAATATCATCTCTGCCTCTATCCGACCGAAGATACGCTGCGCTGCTTCTACGCGCCGGATATGAGCTATTAGAGGCCGTCAGCGGCCAGAAGTAACATGTCCAGCCGGTTTTCCGTCCAGCAAAGCGGCGGATAGAAAACCGACTGCAGGGTCCCGACCCTAGTCCCGGAATGTCGGCATGGTTTTCCGCATGAAGTCGCGGAAGGCGCGGATTTTCTTGGAGTTCCTGCGGGCTTCCGGGTAGACGAGCCAATAGTCGCTGCCGTCATAGCCGAGAATGTCGAAAGGCTGGACCAGCCGTCCGAGTGCGATATCGTCGGCATAAAATTCCGGCTGCAGGATCCCGACCCCCTGGCCGGCGATCGCGGCGGCGGCCTCGAAGGCCTGCGCCCCGTACCTGCTCACCGGCCGGCCGGTGAGATCGACATCCGGCAGGCCGGCTGCGGCAAACCAGACCGGCCACCAGGGATCACCCGGATCGATGATCCTGAGCTTCAGGATGTCCTCGGGCGTCTTCACGCCGCCGATCGTGGCGGCGAAATCCGGGCTCAGCATCGGTGTGAAATGATTGCGCATCAGAAAATGCCCGCGCAGGCCCGGCCATTCACCCTTGCCGCTGCGGATCGCAATGTCGGCCTGTGCCCGCGAAAAATCGATCATCTCCTGCGATGTCTCCAGCCTGACGGCAACGCCCGGGTTTTCGAGCTGGAAGGTGCCCAGATGGCGCGCCAGCCAGCGCGAGGCGAAGGTCGCCGTCGAATGGATGATCAGCGTGCCCTCCGATGCATCGTGCAGGGTGGAGAGCGCATCGCCCATGATCGCGAAAGCCTCGGTGATCCTCGGCGCCAGCCGCTCTCCCGCTTCCGTCAGCGAGACCTGCCGCGGCCGGCGCAGGAAAAGCTGCTCGCCGAGCGTGTCCTCCAGAAGCTTGATCTGGTAGCTCACCGCCGTCTGGGTGAGCCCGAGTTCCTCGCCGGCCCGGGTGAAGCTCATCAGCCGGGCAGCGGCTTCGAACACCCGAAGCGCATTCAGCGGAAACTGTTTCGACATCTTCATAGATAAGTTCTCTTGATCCATGCAGACGGTAATTCGATTGGATTACCGAAATTTTCGGGCGCAAATTACCTCCATATCGATCAAATGAAAACGGGGTATCCCCGTTGGAGGCAAGAGATGTTTTCCATCCTCACCTGGCCGTTCGAGCAGTTCATGCCGAAGCTCGGCATAGCCGATGCCATCCGCGGCCGGCTGGCGGTCCGCCGCAACAATCTCGATCTCGAAGAAATGCCGCAATCCTTCCAGCGCGACCTCGGTCTGCTCGACGGTCGCGACAGGCGCGGTCCGCAGGACGAGGGCGCCTTCCACGCGGCAAGGCTCCTCTATTCGCAGCGGAATTTTTGAGCATGCGGCAGGTGGCGGGCTGGTCTGCTTGACGAGCAGCCATCGGCCCGCTTTATTCGCGGCGGGCCGCCTGGAGCCTGCCTCGATCGCTTGAAGGATTCTGAATGGCCCGGCCCTCTGACCTCGATCACATCGCCGGTCTCCTGCAGGCGAAGGCTTCCGCCCTCGTGCGGCAATCGAGGGCGGACCTGGAAGCGCTGCTCGACGAGGAATTCACCTATATCAATGCGCGCGGCGAGGTCTGCGACCGCCATCAGTATCTGGACCGGTACTGTTCCGAAACGGGCCTGCGTTTCCTGAAGCAGGAGACGACCGTGGTGCGGATTGTCCCATTCGAACCTGTCGTCGCCGTCGTGCTCGATTGCGAGGACGAATTCGAGTTCCGGGGCGAGCGGTCCGGCGGTCTTTATCGCGCCCTCTACATGTTCCGCAAACAGGCGGACCGCTGGCTGTGGTGCGCCGGACAAGCCACCGAGATCCGGTAGCGCCTGCTAGATCGCCTCGCTGCGATTCGTGCCTATGGCCGCAAGGTCATCGGCGAGCGCCGACTGGATCCAGGTCGCAAAGGCCGTGATCTTCGCCGCATTTCGCCGCGCCGGCGCGTAACACAGCCAATAGGTCTTGCCGTCGCCGACGCAGAGGTCGAAAGGCTGGAGGAGACGGCCGGATGCCAGATCTTCCCGGAATAGGAACGGGCTCAGCATTGCCACGCCATGGCCGGATATGGCGGCCCTTGCCTCCAGGTCGAGTGCGCCAAGAGCATTCAGGCTCGTGTGCCTGATCTGCTTCGAGTCGATTTGAGTAGCCTCAAACCATTCGTGCCACCAGTCACGGGTGTCGGTGATCCAGGGCAGTTTCAAAAGATCGGAAGGCTGCCGTATGCCACCCACGCTTTCCGCCAGTTGCGGAGACAGCATGGGCGCATAGTTGAGCCGAAAGAGAGGATGGCTGATCAACCCGTCGGATGGCCGGGCGCTGATACAGATCGTGACATCGGCCGAGCCATGGTGGTCGATGTTATCCAGCTGGCGCAGCAGGCGGACCTCGATTTGCGGGTGCAGGGCCTTGAAAATGTGGAGATGCGGCGACAGCCATTGCGCGGCAAACGATGGGGGCGAGTGGATTTCCAGCGTTTCCTCGATGCCGTTGCGCGTCGATTGCACCGCCTCGGTCAGCAGCGTGAAAGCCTCCGCCACCTTCGGAAGCAGCTTTTCACCCGTTTCGGTGAGTTTCAGCGCCCGTGGGCGGCGCAGGAAAACGGTGTCGCCGAGAAAATCCTCCAAGAGCTTGATCTGGTAGGTCACCGCCGTCTGGGTCATGCCGAGTTCTTCCGCGGCGCGGGTGAAGTTTTCCAGGCGCGCGACGGCCTCGAAGACCCGAAGTGCGTTCAGCGGAAACCGGCGTGATAATTTCATCGATAAGTTCTCTTGATCGCGACCGACTGTATTTGAATTGGAATTCTCCGGCAATCGGCTCCATTGATGGTTGCAACCAAATAATCCTTTCCTGTCGATGTGGAGCAACCATGCTGTCCGCGGACGCCTATCCGTTGCCTTTGAAATCCTCCCGCCCGGTGTCCGCCTGGCGGCAGCTCGGCCGGTTTTTCCGCAGGCTCCTGCAGCCCGCGGGTCCAAGCATCCCGGCACTGCCGGACGAGCTGCGCGGCGATGTCGCGCTCCCGGAAGCCGGGCCGCAAAGCCGCGAGGCGGCATTCTGGGACGGGAAACGGCGCTCAGGCGGTCGGGATCTGCCGCTTTGAGATCTGCGCCTGCCGCGCGGCGTAGGTTTGAAGCAGTTCGGCGGCGACGAGTGCTGCGATCACGGCCGGGCGCTTGTCTCTGACCGCCATGCCCCCGATCGGCAGCACGAGACGAGGCAGCATGTCATCGCCGCCGCCCTCGCGCCTCAGCCAGTTGGCGAAGGTGGCGCGTTTGGTCCGCGAGCCGATCATGCCGACATAGGCAAGGTCGGTGCGTGCCAGTGCCTTTTGGGCAATCAGGAAATCCAGCGCATGGTCGTGGGTGAGGATGATCGCCGCGCCGCCGGCGGGGATCTTTTCGACAAAGGCTTCCGGCATCGCGGTCAGGTGTTTTTCCGTTTCGGCCGGCAGGTCTTCCAGCGCCTCGGCGCGGGTCTCTATGACGGTCACCGCGAAGGGCAGGGGTGTCAGCGCCCTTGCGAGTGCCTGGCCGACATGACCCGATCCGAACAGGGTCACCGCCGGTCGGTCGTCCTCCTCGTCGCGCAGGCGCTTTTCCAGCGTCTCCGCCAGTTCCGGCGTCAACGGCTGGAAGGCAAGCCGGGTATGGCCGCCGCAGCACTGGCCGATCTCCGGCCCGAGCGGAATATCCATCACCGCCTCGCCGCCGCCCGACAACATTGCCCGGGCATTGTCGATCGCCATATATTCGAACTGTCCCCCGCCGATCGTCCCCCAGATCGCGTTGTCGGCGACCAGCATGAACGTGCCGGCTTCGCGGGGCGTGGAGCCCTTCGCCTCGTGGATTTCGACGAGGACGGATTTTGGATGGGTAGTGATGAAGGTGGGGAAGGATAGGTCGCGCACTAGGCACCCCCCTCTGTCCTGCCGGACATCTCCCCCACAAGGGGAGAGATCGGCAGGACGCACTGTTCCGCCCCAGTCTCAGCCTTGTCCGCGACGTAAGCCCGTCCCTTCGAGAGGGAGTGGGAGTTGGCCACATCCGATCTCCCCCCTTGAGGGGGAGATGCCCGGCAGGGCAGAGGGGGGTATGCCGCGGCCGCAGCCATCACATCGCCTTCAGCCGCTCGACCGCCATCAGCACGCGCTCCGGCGTTGCCGGCGCGTCGAGCCGCGGGCAGGCCGAATAATCCGCCACGCTTGCCACGGCCATCGACAAGGCCTCCAGCACCGAGATCGCCAGCATGAACGGCGGCTCACCGACGGCCTTGGAGCGGCCGATGGTCGGTTCGGCGTTTTCGGCCCACTCGGCGAGCTTGACGTTGAACACTTTCGGCCGGTCGGAGGCGAGGGGGATCTTATAGGTCGAGGGCGCGTGGGTGCGCAGCCGCCCCTTGTCGTCCCACCACAGTTCCTCGGTGGTCAGCCAGCCCATCCCTTGAACGAACGCGCCCTCAGCCTGGCCGATATCGATCGCCGGATTGAGCGACTTGCCGACGTCGTGGAGGATGTCGGTGCGCTCGACCATGTATTCCCCGGTCAGCGTGTCGATCGAGACTTCCGAAACCGCGGCGCCATAGGCGAAATAATAGAACGGCCGGCCGCGGCCCGCCTTGCGGTCCCAGTGGATGCGCGGCGTCTTGTAGAAGCCGGCGGCGGAGAGCTGCACGCGGTCGTAATAGGCGGCCCGGATGAACGTGTCGAAGGGCACGATCTCGCCGCCGATCCGCAGGCGGTTCGGCAGGAACTCGACCTTGTCGCGGCCGACCTTCCATTGCCGCATGGCGAAATCGATCAGCCGTTCCTTGATCTGGCGGGCGGCGTCATAGGCGGCCATGCCGTTGAGGTCGGTGCCTGACGAGGCGGCGGTGGCGGAGGTGTTGGGCACCTTGCCGGTGGTCGTCGCTGTGATCTTCACCCGGTCGATATCGACCTGGAACGTATCGGCCACCACCTGCGCCACCTTGGTATAGAGGCCCTGGCCCATCTCGGTGCCGCCGTGGTTCAGGTGGATCGAACCGTCATTGTAGATATGCACCAGCGCGCCGGCCTGGTTGTAGGCGGTCATCGTAAACGAGATGCCGAACTTCACCGGTGTCAGGGCGATGCCCTTGCGGATCACCGGGCTGTGCGAGTTGAACTCCAGGATCGCCTGCCGGCGGGCCTGGTATTCGGACGAGGTTTCCAGCTCGTCGACAACCCTCGCGATGATGTTGTCCTCGACGTCCTGGTGGTAGGGCGTCATCGTCCGGTTCGAACCGCGCTGGCCGTAAAAATTCAGCTTGCGGATTTCGAGCGGGTCCTTGCCCACCGCATAGGCGATCTCTTCGATGATCCGTTCGCCGCCGAGCATGCCCTGCGGCCCGCCGAAACCGCGGAAGGCGGTATTGGAGACCGTGTGGGTCTTCAGCGGCTGCGAGGTCAGACGCACATGCGGGTAGAAATAGCTGGAATCCGCATGGAAGAGGGCTCGGTCGGTGACCGGGCCGGAAAGGTCGGCGGAAAAACCGCAGCGCGCCGCATAGATCGCGTCGACCGCGTGGATACGGCCGTCCTCGTCGAAGGCGACGTCGTAGTCGACGCGGAAGTCGTGCCGCTTGCCGGTGATCGACATATCCTCGTCGCGGTCGGGCCGGAACTTCACCGCCCGCTTCAGCTTCTTGGCGGCGATTGCCGCGAGCGCCGCGAACTGGTTGCCCTGCGTTTCCTTGCCGCCGAAACCGCCGCCCATGCGGCGGGTCTGGACCGTCACCGCATTGTTGGCCACCCCAAGCACATGCGCCACCATGTGCTGCACCTCGCTCGGATGCTGGGTGGAGGACCAGACGATCACCTCGTCGTCCTCGCCGGGGATGGCGAGCGCGATATGGCTTTCCAGGTAAAAATGCTCCTGGCCGCCGATATACATGTGGTTCTGGACCCGCAGGGGCGCGTTTTCGATCTCCGTCTCCGGCTCGCCGCGCTTCAGCGTCATCGGTTCAACGACATAAGGCGCGTCGTTTTCGCGGGCGCTGTCGATATCGGTCCAGTGCGGCAGGTCGCGGTATTCGATCCTTGCGAGCTTTGCCGCCCGGCGGGCCTGGTCGCGGGTCTCGGCAATGACCGCGAAGATGATCTGGCCGTGGAACTGCACGTTGGTAGTGGCAAGCAGCGGCTCGTCGTGCTGGCCGGTCGAGGCGACGTCGTTGAAGCCCGGAATGTCCTCCGCGGTAATCACCCAGACGACGCCGGGTGCGCTCTTCACCGCCGAAAGATCGATCGAGACGATTTCCGCATGCGCCCGGTCGGCAAGCCCGAGACCGCCGTGCAGGGTACCTGAGGGTTCCTGAATATCGTCGATATATTCGGCGGTTCCGGTGACGTGCTTATGTGCTGAATCATGTTTCAACGACACATGCATGCGGCCGTTGATGATGGGTTTGTTGTCGAACGTGGTCTTGTCCATCAGAGGAGGCCTCCTGCGCTGAGGGGCAAGACCCCTCCCCAACCCCTCCCCACAAGGGGGAGGGGCTTTGGTGCCACGCTCGTCCTTTGGGATTGAGGCAAGACGGTGCTACGAGTCTTCTCCCCCCTTGTGGGGGAGATGGCCGGCAGGCCAGAAGGGGTCTTTTTACTTGCCGCCACCATCACGCCTCCTCCAGCTCGAACCGGCGGAGTTCCGCAGGCGCTCCGGCGGTTTCGAGGAAGAAGCGGGTGAGCAGGTTGCGGGCGGTGAGGCTGCGGTATTCCGCGCTCGCCCGCCAGTCGGTGAGGGGCTGGTAGTCCTGCTCGAACGCGTCGCGCACGGCCGAGACGGCACCCCAGCTCCAGACCTCGCCGAGGAGCGCGTCCTCGACGTGTTTCGCGCGTTTCGGGGTCGCCGCCATGCCGCCGAAGGCGATGCGGATAGTCTCGACCTTGCCGTCGGCATCGAGCACGAGATGGAAGGCGCCGCAGAGCGCCGAGATGTCCTCGTCGCGGCGCTTGGAGATCTTGTAGACCGCGAAATGGCTGCCCTCTACCGGGCGCGGCACGAAAACCTTCTCGACGAATTCGGTCGGCAACCGGTCCTGTTTGCCGTAGCTGAGGAAATAGTCCTCGAGCGCAATGGTGCGGCGGCCGGAATGGGAGCGCAGCGTCAGTTCGGCCCCGAGCGCGATCAGAGGCGGCGGAGTGTCGCCGATCGGCGAGCCGTTGGCGATATTGCCGCCGATCGTCCCCATGTTGCGCACTTGGCAACCGCCGATCCGGTCGATCAGCCGGCCGAAGGCGGGAATCTCGTCGGAGAGCACGTCGAAGGCCTGGGTATAGCTGACGCCGGCGCCGATGGTGATGCCGGTCTCGTCCGATGTGATCGACTGCAGCTCGGTCAGGTGGTTGATGAAGATCACCGGATTGAGGAGCCGCATCTGCTTGGTGACCCACAGGCCGACATCGGTCGCCCCGGCGACGATCGTCGCCTCGGGTTCGTCGGCAAGGATATCGGCAAAGGCGGCGACGGAGGCCGGCACGATCGAGCGGGCGCCATCCTTGGTGATGATGGTCGTGTCGTTGCCAGAATGAATGCCCCAGAGTTTTGCCATGATCTGGATGCGGTCGCGCTCCAGCGGATCGAAGAGCGAGCTCGGCCGGTTGACGGAGATATGCTCGGCCGCCTTGACGATCGGCTCATAGCCGGTGCAGCGACAGAGATTGCCCTGCAGCGCGCTTTCGATATCGGCGCGCGTCGGCGTGCCGTTCGAGAGCCACAGGCCATAAAGCGACATCACGAAGCCGGGGGTGCAGAAGCCGCATTGCGAGCCGTGGAAATCGACCATCGCCTGCTGCACCGGATGCAGCGCGCCGTCACGGCCGGCCAGGTGCTCGACGGTCACCACATGGGTGCCGTGCAGGGAGCCCAAGAACCGGATGCAGGCATTGACGCTTTCGTAGCGCAGGCCGTGTTCCGTCAACCGCCCGATCAGCACCGTGCAGGCGCCGCAGTCGCCCTCCGCACAGCCTTCCTTGGTACCCGTCAGCCGCCGCCTCAGGCGAAGATAATCGAGAAGGGTTTCCGTCGGTCCGAAATCTCCAAGGGTGACCTCTTCTCCATTCACGATGAAGCGGATGGCTTCGCTCATTTCTCTCCTTCGTCCGCCGTTGCCGGCTTTTGTGTTCCGTTACTGGCCCATCCCGTTCATTGGCCAGTTACTGTTCAATTACTGGGCGGTCCAGCCGCCGTCGATCGAGATATGCGTGCCGGTAATGCTCCTCGCCGCATCGCTTGCGAGATATATTGCGGCCTGCGCGACCTCTTCGATCGCCACGAATTCCTTGGTCGCCTGCAGCTTCAGCATTACCTCGGTCTTCACCTGTTCCTCGGTGATGCCGCGCTCGCGGGCGGTATCGGGGATCTGCTTCTCGACCAATGGGGTCAGCACATAGCCCGGGCATATCGCATTCACGGTAATCCCGAATTCCGCAAGTTCCAAGGCCGCCGTTTTGGTTAGTCCTAAAATACCATGTTTGGCAGCCACATAGGCGGATTTGAACGGCGAGGCGACCAGTGCGTGGGCGGACGCAACGTTGATGATGCGGCCTTTCCCCGGCGCCTTCATCAGCGGGATCGTATGGCGCATGGTGTGGAAGGCCGATGTCAGCAGGATGGCGATCAGCTGGTCCCATTTTTCCGGCGGGAATTCCTCGATCTTCGCCACGTGCTGAATGCCGGCATTGTTGACCAGTACGTCGACCGTGCCGAAGGCCTTCACGGCGGTGGCAATGAGGTCCTCGATCTCGGCGGGCCTGGTCATGTCGGCGCCATGATAAAGCACCGTGCCGGTCCCCAGCGCATCGAGTTCGCGGCGGGCCGCCTCGATCGCATCGGCCGGCCCGAAACCGTTGATGACGACATTGGCGCCCTCGGCGGCGAACGCTTTCGCAACACCGAGCCCGATGCCGCTCGTGGAGCCGGTGACGACGACGGTTCTGCTCATGCCCAAATCTCCCTGCGATCCAGCCTTCCTGGGCGGCGTTCTTGTGCGCCGCAATGATCACGGCAGGTTATGCGCAAATTCCGCGGGATGGCAATCGGCATCGTCATGGGCGCCGTTGCCGCGAAAGCAACGTTCAGTCGAGAGGACGAGGAACATTCGGACGATCGTCAGGTTAGGTCGGCTTCCACTAACGAAAAGGACCATCCTATGTTCATGCGCGTCGATAAGCTGCAGGCGGAACTTCCTGTGCCCAAACGGGCCGATCCCAACGCGGCCGCTGCCCTCCAGGAACTCCTGGGCGGCAAATACGGGGAAATGTCCACGCTCGGGAACTACATGTTCCAGAGCTTCAATTTTCGCTCCAAGGAGAAGCTGCGTCCATTCTACAGCCTTGTCGCGAGCATCACGGCCGAGGAACTCGGGCATGTCGAGCTTGTCAGCAACGGCGTTGCGATGCTCAACAACGGCCCCGACATTCCCGATGGCGATGCGATGCCCGGCGGGGACATTTCCGACGCGCCTTTCGAAGACATGAAGGACATCCGGCTTGCGGCCGCCTTCCTCTCTGGTGCTGGCGGCGCGATGCCGGTCAACAGTAACGGCGTCTCCTGGAATAACGACTTCATCACCACGACAGGCAATGTCGTGCTCGACCTGCTCCACAATTTCCACCTGGAATGCGGAGCCCGCCTGCACAAGCTGCGCGTCTATGAAACGCTTTCCGACCCGACCGGCCGCGAAGTGTGCGGTTACCTTCTCGTCCGCGGCTCGGTTCACGCGCATGCCTATGCGCTGGCGCTGAAGAAGATCACCGGCGTCGAGATCGAGAAATTCCTGCCGACGCCGAACATTCCGCTCGCCAACATTCCGGAATGCCAAAAGTATCTGGACGAAGGCTCTCACCGGCGCCTCTACACGTTCAGCCCGGGCGACTATCAGGAAATGGCGGGCATCTGGGGCAATGGCGAAGTCGCCCTGCCGCTCGACCCGCCCGGCGAACTCGAAGTCGTCGACGGCATGCCGGAGGGCGGTAAGATCCACCAGCTCGTCGGAGTGCCCTCCGCATTCACGCCGGACTACGCGCCGGAGGAGATGTTCGAGATCGCCCAGAAGCTTTACAAAAAATCGCGGTGATCATCTGTCGGCGACTTCTGCCATGGGGGCACGCAAACAGCGTGTCCCCTTTTTCAATGACTCTCCATTTCCGTTTGACACTCCTTCGTTCCTTCTGCTCAAACCGTCCGGGCGCATTGCATGGACTGGGAGGAGCGGCATGGCGGGTTATGTTCTGGCGATCGATCAGGGGACGACTTCGACGCGGGCGATCGTGTTTGACGGCGACATGCGGATCGCCGGCATCGGCCAGAAGGAATTCACCCAGATCTTCCCGAAATCCGGCTGGGTCGAGCATGATCCGGAAGAGATCTGGGAGACCGTACTCTGGGCGATCAAGCAGGCTCTGAAGGAGGCCAAGCTCGAGGCGTCGGAGATTGCCGCGATCGGCATCACCAACCAGCGCGAGACGGTCGTCGTCTGGGAACGCGAGAGCGGCAAGCCGATCCACAACGCCATCGTCTGGCAGGACCGCCGCACCGCCAGCTATTGCGAGAAGCTGAAACGGCAGGACCTCGAAAAACTGTTTACCCGGCGCACCGGCCTGCTGCTCGATCCCTATTTTTCAGGCACCAAGCTTTCCTGGATGCTCGCCAATGTGAAGGGCGCGCGGGCGAGGGCGGCCAAGGGCGAGCTCTGCTTCGGCACGATCGACACCTTCCTGATCTGGCGCCTGACCGGCGGAAAAAGCTTCGTCACCGATGCGACCAATGCCTCGCGCACCCTGATCTACAACATCGCCGATAACCGCTGGGACGAGGATCTTCTCGAAATCCTGCGCATTCCCGCCGCCATGCTGCCGGAGGTCAAGGATTGCGCCGACGAATTCGGCATCACCGACGAAAGCCTGTTCGGCGCGGCGATCCCGATCCTCGGCGTTGCCGGCGACCAGCAGGCGGCGGTGATCGGCCAGGCGTGTTTCGAACCGGGCATGATGAAATCCACCTACGGCACCGGCTGCTTCGCGGTGCTCAATACCGGCGCCGACATGGTCCGCTCCAAGAACCGGCTGCTTACCACCATCGCCTACCGCCTGAACGGCGAGACGACCTATGCGCTGGAAGGCTCCATCTTCATCGCCGGCGCCGCCGTGCAATGGCTGCGCGACGGGCTTGGCATCATCGAAAGGGCTTCCCAAACCGGCGAGTTGGCGGAGGAAGCCGATCCTCAGCAGGAGGTCTACCTGGTCCCCGCTTTCACAGGGCTTGGGGCACCCTACTGGGATGCGGAGGCACGCGGTGCCATGTTCGGCCTGACGCGTGCGACCGGGCCTGCGGAAATCTCCCGCGCCGCGCTGGAGGCCGTCTGCTACCAGACCCGCGACCTCTACGACGCGATGCAGAAGGACTGGCGCAATGCCAACGGCAGCACGGTGCTGCGTGTCGATGGCGGCATGGTCGCCTCCGACTGGACGATGCAGCGGCTCTCGGATCTGATCGACGCTCCTGTCGACCGGCCAACCATCCTCGAGACGACGGCGCTCGGGGCGGCCTGGCTCGCCGGCTCGAAGGCGGGCGTCTGGCCCGACCAGAAGGCGTTCGCGAAAAGCTGGGCGCGGCAGCGGCGATTCGAGCCGCAGATGGACGAAAAGACCCGTGCCTCCAAGATTCGCGGCTGGAAGGATGCTGTCAGGAGGACGCTGACAAATGCCTAAGTCCTTATTTTCAATTAACCATCTTGTTAAAATTAGATTTAAATCTGCAATGCGTCATTTTCGCACCATGTTCGTTGCCATATGTTCGCCGGCGACTTAGAGAGGGCGGGCATGTTTCGAATTCAGCAGATTTTGGCTTTCCTTTTGGTGCTTGGCGCCTCTCTGGCGGTCAGCCGTACGGCCGAGGCCGGCTACGCCCATTTCATCTATGATGTGAAGAGCGGCAAGGTTCTCGCGTCGGAAAACGCCGACGAGATCAACCATCCGGCGTCGCTGACCAAGATGATGACGCTCTACATGACCTTCGAGGCGCTGCGCGAGGGTCGCCTCAAATGGGATCAGGACATCCCCCTGACGCCAAATGCCGCGTCCAAGATTCCCTCCAAGCTCGGTGTGCCCGCCGGCCGGACAATTACCGTTCGCGAGGCCGTCAACGGCATGATCGTGCGTTCGGCCAATGACGCGGCTGCGACGATGGGCGATTATCTCGGCGGCTCGGAAGACCGTTTCGGGGAGATGATGACCAGGAAGGCCCGCACGCTCGGCATGAGCCGCACCGTGTTCCGCAATGCGTCAGGTCTGCCGGACGACTCCCAGGTGACCACTGCACGGGACATGGCCCAGCTGGCTCTCGCGCTCATCCGCGACTTTCCCCGGGAATACCAGCTGTTTTCAGCCAGGAACATGGAGTTCCGCGGCAAGCGCCTGCGCGGCCACAACAACCTCATGTACCGCTATCCCGGCATGGATGGCGTCAAGACCGGCTTCACCAACGCTTCCGGCTACAATATCGCCAGCGCCGTCACCATCGACGGCCGGCGAGTGATCGGCGTGGTGATGGGCGGCAAGAGCGCCCGCAAGCGCGACGACCAGATGGCGGCGCTGCTCGACCGGTACGTGCCTGGCAACAATGGCGCGTCCGGCGGTCTGGTGGCGTTCGAGACCCAGAAACGACCGGCCCAAGACACGCTGCCGCTCGCCTTTGCGACGCCTTCGCCACGCAAGGAGATCACGCTCGGCGTAACGCCCAAGACCGCGATCGCCAACCTCTATGCAACACCCCGGGCCACTGTTCCGAACGCTGCGCCATCCCCGACCGCGTCTCAGACAATGACGTCCCCGCAGCCGGCGGGCTCGGCCTGGCGCATCCAGATTGCCGCAGCCGCCAGCCGCGATCAGGCATCCGCGCTGCTCGAAAAGGCAGTGCCGCTGCTCGCCCAAGGGTATGGCCGTGTCACGCCAAGCGTCGAAAGTTCTGCCGACGGCGGCAAGCAAATCTTCCGCGCCCGTTTCGTCGGTTTTGCGGATGGCGATTCAGCTACGCGGGCCTGCTCGGTCCTGCAGGCCAAGTCGATCAGCTGCTTCGTGGTGCGATAGGCCGGTAAAGCCCGCCGCCGGATCACCGGCGGCGGCCGGTTTTCGTGGAAGAGGTCAGCCCTTCACCGGCGCGTTCATAGCCCAGGCGACGCCGAAGGGGTCGCGGACCTGGCCGTAGCGGTCGCCCCAGAACATCACCTGCAGCTCTGTTTCCACCGTCATGCCCGCATCAACGGCGCGTTTCCACCAGAAATCGATATCGTCGACCGGCAGCATCATGGTGAAGGCCTGCGGCTTTTCGAGGGGATGGCCGTAGTCCGGATAGGGGTCGCAGAGCATCACCGAGCTGCCGTTGATATAGAGATGGATGTGCATCGTGCGGCCCTGGTCATCCACCGGATGAAAGGACTCGATCTCGGCGCCGAGGGCCTTTTTGTAATATTCGGCAGCCTTCATCGCGCCGTCGAGCTGAAGATAGGCGACCACGCCGCCGCGGACAGGCGATTGCGCCTGCTTGTCGTTCGTCTGGGCATTCGTATCCATGATTTTCCCTCCTTGTTCGGATCGTTCTCGTCCATGCCGGACAATACGAGGACGAACGGGAGAAGGAGATGCCGACAGTTGGGTCGGGAAAAATCAATCCCGTCCCGCAAATTCCTTAGCCAGGCCCTCATAGGCTTCCATCGGCGGAAAGGTCTCGTAGGAATGCACGGCCGGCGTCGTCGCCCAGGGCAGCTTTTCGGACGTATATGTCTCGATGAAGGGGACGAACCATTGCGCGTCGTCGAGCATGGTCGGACGCAGGTTGACGAACCAGTCCATGCCGACCGGCCTCGTGAACATCCAGCTCTTGCAGTGCGGGCAGTGGTAGTGGTGGGCGTCGCTGCCATGCAGGCCGCCGATCACCGGCTCGCCTTGCGTCACCTCGAACCCTGGGGAGGGGATCGCGGCGGAGAGCGAGAAGGCGCTGGCGCTCATCTTCTGGCAGCCGGTGCAGTGGCAGGCCATGGTCAGGATCGGCGGCGCGCTGATTTTTAGCCGCACCTGCCCGCAGCGGCATCCGCCTTCCATGGGAAGAGTGGGTTTGGGCATGTTTCTATCTCCATTTTCTCGACGGAATGCTGCCGCTGCGGCGTTCAATCAGGCCGGACGCTTGGGAATATCCAGGCCCCGCTGGACGGCAGGTCTTGCCAGCGCGCGCTCCAGCCATTCCGGCACGCGCTTCAACTGGTCGTATTCGACGAGCTCGCCGGCGCCGTAGAAGCCGATCAGGTTGCGCACCCAGCCGAGCATGGCAATGTCGGCGATCGAATATTCGTCGTCCATGATCCAGTCGCGGCCTTCAAGCCTGGTTTCGAGCACGCGGATGATGCGGTGCGATTCCTTGGCATAACGGTCGCGCGGGCGCTTGTCCTCGATGTCCTTGCCGGCGAACTTGTGGAAGAAGCCGAGCTGGCCGAACATCGGCCCGACGCCGCCCATCTGGAACATCACCCACTGGATCGTCTCGTAGCGCTTGGCCGGATCTGACGAGATCAGCTTGCCGGTCTTTTCGGCGAGATAGATCAGGATCGCGCCGCTCTCGAACAGCGCCAGCGGCTTGTCCCCGGGACCGTGCGGATCGAGGGTCGCCGGGATCTTGCCGTTCGGGTTCAGCGACAGATATTCCGGACCCCAGGTCTCGTCGGCGCCGATATTGATGAAATGCGGCTCGTAGGGCAGGCCGATCTCCTCCAGCATGATCGAAACCTTGACGCCGTTCGGCGTCGGCGTCGAATAGAGCTGCAGCACGTCCGGATTCTGGGCGGGCCATCTGGAGGTGATCGGGAATGCGGAAAGGTCGGCCATATCGGGGTTCCTTGGGAGGCAGAGTTTTTGTTCCCGCGGAATATAGCCACCGGCGCGGGATGCGCCAGTGGCGATCTCATCGAAGTCAGCGCGCGCTGGCCGGGAAGGCCGGCAGCTTGCCGATATCGTTTGCATCGTGCTGGACGACCAGCTTTGCGTTCAGCTGCTTGGCAATCCCGTTCATGCGCTCCATCGAGGCCAGGCTTTCGGCCCGGTCGATGTTGAAGGGCGGCACGCCGTTATTGGCGATCTGCTCTTCGAAATGCACGACGTCGCCGGAGAGCAGAACCGGCCCGCTCTGCGGCAGTTTGACGAGCAGCGCGGTCTCGCCCTTGGTATGGCCGGGCATGGCCAGCATCATCACCGAACCGTCGCCGAACACGTCGCGATCGCCCGAGACCGGATCGATCTTCGCCTTGCCGTCCATCCACGGCTGGACGAGCGCCGGCATGACCCCGAAGGGCAGGGGATTTTCGTGCAGGCTTTCCCAGTCGGCGGCGCCGATCATCAGCGTTGCCTTCGCAAACGTCGAGGCCTGGCCCATATGGTCGAAATGGTTGTGGCTGATGCCGACGATGCCGATCTGGTCCGGCTTGATGCCGATCTTTGCGAGTTGGGTCGGGATGTCGACGCTCAGCGACGGAGCGAGCGGCTGCGAGAGGTCCGGCGTCTTGCCGATCAGGGCGGCCGGCAGACCGGTATCCCAGAGCAGGTAATCGGCGCCGTGACGGATGAGGTAGCAGCTGTCGGTCAGGGTGCGGCTTTCGCCTCTATAAGCGAACGTATCGGAAAAGCTCGACAGGTCCTTGACCACGACCGAGCCGCAATCGAGCCGCCACAGTTCGAGATCGGCTGCGGCCTGGGCGGAGCCGGACAGGGCGAGGAGGCCGACGCCTGCGGCCAGAATGGAAGCGCCAAGGGTGGAAAGAGTGGCTAAGGTCTTCATCAAAAGTCTCCTGCGTTGAAGCCACCGCCTTCTGCCCCCATTCCATGCTCCGTCAGGGCCGGATTTTTAACCGGTTGAGCCCAAAACGCTCACGTGAAGTGTTTTTCATCGTCGGTCCTGCGCTATAGTGCGGCGATGAACCTGATCGTCACCCAGCGCCTGCCCGATCTTTCCCGCCGCCTGCTCGACCGCCTGCGCCCGATGGTGGCGGGGCGGCTGAAGCCCGGCATGAACGCCTATGCGGAGCAGCTGTTCATCTATTGCTGTTTCGACCGGGAGAAGGTGAAGGCGCTCGAGCTCGAAGATCCGATGATCGGCATCGTGCTCTACGGCCAGAAGGAAATCTGGCTCGGCGACCGGACGCATGCCTTCCCGCCGGGCTCCGTCTTCGTCCTGCCGGGCAAGGTGCCGATGGATGTCGTCAACATTCCCGACGAGACGACCGGGTTCTACGTCGCGCTGCGCCTCGACGTTCCGTTACTGCCGGAGGGTATTGCTCCGCTTTCGGCAACGGAGCGCCTGGAAGGCGGCGAGGCGGGTTCGTTCGGCGTCCCGCTCGGCGAAGATCTCGTGGAAGCGCTCTGCCATTCGGCGGCGGCGGTCACCGACGGGGCGGTAAGCGAAACGATCAAGCGCCTGAGGCTGACCGAGGTCCTGGCGCTGCTCAGGCCTCTGCCGGAGGCGCGGGCGCTGTTTCGCCAGAGCCTTTCGGAAGAGGTCGCATGGCTTATCGCCACCGCACCCTCCGAGCCCTGGAGCGTCTCCGACATGGCGGGAGAGCTCGGTATCGGCGCCTCGACGCTGCGCCGCCATCTCACGGCGGAAGGCACGTCCTTTCGCGCCATCCTGCGCCGCGAGCGCCTGAAGGCGGCCCACAGTGCAATCGCCTCGGGCGCGTCCAGCATCGCGGCAGCGGAGGCAGCGGGTTATGCCTCCCGGTCGCATTTCTCCCGCCGTTTCCGCGAGACGTTCGGCACCAGCCCGACCGGTCGGCGCTGATCCAACAAAAAATTGCTGCGCCCTGTCGGCACCCGCGCTAATCCTTCGTCTTCATTAGGAGAAGGAGCTACGCATGCTTTACGCCATCCTTTGCTACGCCCATGAGGAAACCGTCTTCGCCTGGTCCAAGGAGGAAGAGGATGCCGTCATGGCAAAACTCATCGAGGTGCAGACGCCTTACGCACAGGCCGGCAAGCTCGGCCCGGTGGGGCGGCTGATGCCGACGACCGCCGCTACCACCGTGCGAAAAGGCAAGGAGGAGCCGCTGGTGCTCGACGGGCCGTTTGCGGAAACCAAGGAAGTACTGCTCGGTTTCTACACGCTCGAGGCCGAGACGCTGGAAGAGGCGGTCGCCTTCTCGAAGGCGCTTTCGGCGGTCAATCCCGGCTCCAGCTCCTACGAAATCCGGCCCTTCTACGTCTTCCATCCCGGCGAGATCAAGAATAGCGAGACCAAGACATGACAGATATTGCATGGATCGATCTTGCGCTGACGGCGGCCCGGCCGCAGGCGCTCGGCGCGCTCCTTCGTTACTTCCGCGATCTCGATACCGCGGAAGAAGCCTTCCAGGAGGCGTGCCTGCGCGCCATCAAGACCTGGCCGGACAAGGGGCCGCCGCGCGATCCGACCGCCTGGCTGATCTTCGTCGGCCGCAACAGCGGCATCGACGTGGTCCGCAAGCGCTCCAAGAACGATCCGCTGCCGGAGGAGGAAGCCTTCTCCGATCTGTCGGATGCCGAAGGCGACATGGCCGACCGGCTCGACAACTCGCATTACCGCGACGACATCCTGCGGCTGATGTTCATCTGCTGCCATCCGGACCTGCCGGCGACCCAGCAGATCGCGCTGGCGCTCAGGATCGTCTCGGGCCTCAGCGTTGCACAGATCGCCCGGGCCTTCCTCGTCGGCGACAGCGCCATGGAACAGCGCATCACCCGCGCCAAGGCCCGCGTCGCCAAGGCCGGCGTGCCGTTCGAGACGCCGGGGCCTTCGGAACGGGCAGAACGGCTCGGCATCGTCTCCTCGATGATTTATCTGGTCTTCAACGAGGGATATTCCGCCGGCATCACCAATCCCGACAGCGCCGCATTCTGCGACGAGGCGATCCGGCTTGCTCGGCTTCTGCTGCGGATCTTTCCGGCCGAGCCGGAGATCATGGGCCTTTTGGCACTAATGCTGCTGCAGCACTCGCGTGCCAGAACGCGCATCGACAAGGACGGCCAGATCGTGCTTCTCGAGGACCAGGACCGCAGCCGCTGGGACAGTAAGCTGATCAACGAGGCCTTGGCGCTGCTCGACAAGGCGATCCGGCACCGCAAACCCGGCCCTTATCAGGTGCAGGCGGCGATCTCGGCGCTGCATGCCCGCGCGGCGACGCCGAAGGATACGGACTGGAAGGAGATCACCATGCTCTACGGACTGCTGGAGCGCATCCAGCCGTCGCCGGTCGTCACCCTCAACAAGGCGGTCGCGGTCTCGAAGCTCGAAGGGCCGGAGGCGGCGCTCGACATGATCGCGCCGCTTGCCGACAAGCTCGACGGCTATTTCTATTTCCACGGGGTCAGGGGCGGGCTGATGATGCAGGCCGGCCAACGGCGCCAAGCCCGCGAGGCCTTCGACCGGGCGATCGCGCTTGCCAATTCAGCCGCCGAATGCGCCCACATCCGCCAGCAGATCGACAAGCTCGGTGCTGTGACGCCGCTGGCGGAGTAGGGGGCATTGCATATGAAACGTGAGGCGGTGCGGCATTCTTAACCCTCCCCCTTATGGGGAGGGTGGCCGGCAGGCGGGAGGGGTCTTGAGCCGGAGTGAAGTCCCCTCCCCAACCCCTCCCCACAAGGGGGAGGGGCTCCACGCACCGCCTCATATTCCGCATGCAATGCCCTCCGCTATCGCCGCGGGCTCCGAAGCGTCATCTCGACCGAAATCAGGTCATCCGCCGTGATGCCGGTCTTTTTCCGCACCGCGTCCTTCAATGGCAGCAGATAGGTTTCGTCCTTCGGGAAGAGCGACGTGTAGAAGGAGACGCTGCCGATCGTGGCGTCGACCGGGATCACGCCCCAGCCGTAGCTCACGAGCTTCGACAGCCGCCTGATCTCCTCGGCATGGTTCATCGGGAGCGGTGCGAAAAAGAAAGGGGAGGGGCCGCGCCAGTGGATGACCGTCGCCTCGAATGTGAACTGGACCACCGATCCCCTCCCGATGCCTGACATCCCGTTCCGAAGATATTTGCCGCACGGCTTGAAAAAATTCCATGACACTTGTCGGATATCGTGCTCGTCACACGTCCTAAGTTCAGCATCGGATGAGATGTTTTGTAAAACTCATGGGAGACAGACAATGACCGCCAATACCGCCAAGCACGCCCTGCAGATCGTCCGCGAAATGAACGTTCCGGCCGACAAGCTCTACAAGGCCTGGACCACGCCCGAACGGATGGGCGAATGGTTCTGCCCGCAGCCGTGGAAGGTGACCGAAGCCCGGGTGGACGTCCGTGCCGGCGGCTCGAGCTTCATCCTGATGGAAGGGCCGAACGGCGAAAAGATCCCCAATTACGGGATCTACCTGGAAGTCGTGCCGAACAAGAAGCTGGTCTTCACCGACGCCTATACGAGCGCCTGGGTGCCGTCGGAAAAGCCGTTCATGACCGCGGTCGTCGAATTCGAAGACCTCGGCAACGGCCGCACGAAATACATCGCGACGGCCTATCATTGGACGGAGGAAGACAAGAACGCTCATCAGCAGATGGGCTTCGAGGAAGGCTGGGGCATCGTCGCCGACCAGCTCGAACAGGTCGCCAAGACCTTCTGAAACAGGGAAGCTGCCGCCCGGGCCCAAGCTCGGGCGGTTCACCTCAAGGCGCTTTCGAAATCGATTCAAAAGGTAGCCGGAAGTCTTTGAAAACGGATTCGAATTCCGTCTGACAAGTTACCGGGTGCCGGGGCGCCGGGTCACTCGGGTGCGGGGTTGCTGCGGTTCCTGCGGCTGGGGGATCAGCGCTTCCGGTATCGTCAGGCTCGAATAGACGCGGTTGCGGCCGTTCTTTTTCGCCATGTAGAGAAGCTGGTCGGCGGCATTGAGCTGGTTTCCGAAGGTCTCGCGCTCCTCCATTTCCATGACGCCGATGGAGATCGTCACCGATATGTCCTTGTCCTGCACCGGGATGCTGGTGGTCTGGACGCGGCTGCGTATCTGTTCGCAGAAGGAATGTGCCTGGAAGGCATTGGTATCCTTCATGTAGATTGCGAATTCTTCGCCGCCGAGGCGGGCGGCGAGGTATCGCTTGTCGATGGTCATCTCCTTGAGGGTGCTGGCAAGACGCTTCAGCACCTGGTCCCCGGCCTCATGGCCGTAGGTATCGTTGACCGATTTGAAATGGTCGATGTCGAGGATGGCAACCGCGTCGTTTGCCGGTGCAGGCTCCAGGGGCGGGTTCTTCTCGAAGAAGAAGCGGCGGTTTGCGAGGCCCGTCAGATGATCTCGTTCCGCCAGGTAACGCAGCCGCTTCAGCTGGGTCAGCGTTTCGACATTGTTGTCGATGCGGCATTGCAGCTCTTCCGGGACGAAGGGACGGTAGATGAAATCCGACGCGCCGGCCTTCAGGAAGCTTGCGGAAAGGCCGCGGTCGGAGGAGGACGAAACGCCGATGATGCGCAGTTCGTCCGAAGGCCTGGTTGCGCGAATGCGCCTCGTCAGCTCGTGTCCGTCCATGTCGGGCATATTGTAGTCGGTGATGACCAGTTCGATTGATGGGTTGTCGGCAAGCATGTCCAGGGCCTCCTTGCCGGAAAGGGCTTCGAGGACACGGAAGTTCTGCCGCTGCATGATCTCGACCAGACCGGAGCGGGCCCATCTCGCGTCATCGACGACGAGAACGGAAAAGGCGCCGTTGGTCAGGATGCGGTTCACGGTCCTGACGACCGTATCCACCGTCGTGTTGTCGCTCTTGACGATATAGTCGATGATCTTCCGCTCGGTGTAGCGGATCGTAGCGTCCGTCTCGGAGGTTGCCGTGAAAACGATCGTCGGAAGCGCGTATTCGGCAAGCAGGGCAAGAATCTCGCCGTTGGGCGCGTCAGGCAGATTGAGGCCGGTCAGGGCCAGGGTGAACTTCTGTCCCGCCAGCAGCATGCGGGCTTGAGCCAGGCTCGCACAGCAAAAGGTCCTGCCGGCAGTCTCCCGCTCGATCCGCTGTCGCAGCAAGGCCGAAAGGGCGGCGGAATCCTCGACAATAAGGATGTCATTCGATGATTGCAGGTTCGGAAAGTCCGAGTCGGGCCGATTTCCGGTGCCGTCATTCATTCGATTGCCTAAACGCTGTTCCTGTTGGCCGGGAAGAATATGCCCGATGGATTACCATTCCCTTAGAATCTAAACCTATGTTTGCGTCCAAAAACTCGTAGTCCCGTGTCGGTTGCCAAGTCACGGGGGCCGGCGACGGCCGTCGCCCCGGCACCCATCGATTCCATCGAACGTTTCCTTCGAAAGAATAGCATTTGCGCCAAGCAAGCCCGATAACTATCTGACGGGCATCAACGAATGGATTTTTGCAAGATGGAACTCGGGCTTCATACTTTTGGCGATGTCGATGCCGCGGCGCTGGACAAGGGCGCGGAAGGCGCAAGGCGGATCAAGGATCTGCTGGAGGAGATCGCGCTTGCCGATCAGGTGGGGCTCGACGTGTTCGGGCTCGGCGAACATCATCGCCCCGACTATGTGGTCTCGTCGCCCTCCACCGTGCTTGCCGCGGCAGCGGCGATCACCAAAAACATCCGGCTGACCAGCGCCGTCTCGGTGCTCTCGTCCGACGATCCGGTGCGGGTCTTCCAGCAATTTTCGACCGTCGATCTCATTTCGAACGGGAGAGCGGAGATCATGGCAGGCCGCGGTTCGTTCATCGAATCCTATCCGCTGTTCGGCTACGACCTCGGCGACTATGACGAGCTGTTCACCGAAAAGCTCGACCTGCTGCTCGCCATCCGCGACGAGGAAATCGTCACCTGGAAGGGTGAGAAGCGCGCGCCGATCAACGGCCGCGGCGTCTATCCGCGCCCGCTGCAGAAGGAATTGCCGATCTGGATCGCCGTCGGCGGCACGCCGCAATCGGTGGCACGGGCAGGGGCCATGGGTCTGCCGCTCGCGGTTGCCATCATCGGCGGCGAGTATCCGCGCTTCGCACCCTTCTTCAACCTCTACCGCGAGGCCGCCCGCCGCGCCGGCCAGGATCCGGCCAAGCTGAAGACCAGCATCAACGTGCATGGTTTCATCGCCGATACGACCGAGGCGGCAGCCGACCAGTTCTACGGCCCGCAGGCGGAGGTGATGAACCGCATCGGTCGCGAGCGCGGCTGGGGGCCGACCAACCGGGCGCATTTCGACGAGGCGCGCTCGGCGCTCGGCAATCTCTTCCTCGGCGAGCCGGAACTGGTGGCCGAAAAGATCGTCGCCGCCCACAAGGTGTTCGGCATGGACCGCTTTCTGCTGCAGATGGCGATCGGTCCGATGCCGCATGACCAGGTGATGCGCGGCATCGAGCTCTACGGCACGAAAGTGGCGCCGCTGGTCAGAAAAGAACTGGGGTCGTCAGAAAAGAATTGACGGGCTCGGCCGATGGCGCGAAACCGGCGCCTGATCGAGACAGGACGCGTTAGGACGTTAGGCAGACCATGGTTATCTCCACCGAAGACGAACTGGCCAAGCTGAAGGAGATCGGCAGGCTTTGCGCGCAGGCGATGGAGATGATGGCGAAGGCACTGGAGCCGGGCATCACCACCCGCGAGCTCGACGCGATCGGCCGCAAGTTCCTGGAGGACAACGGCGCACAATCGGCGCCGGAGACCTGTTACCAGTTTCCGGGCGCCACCTGCATCAGCGTCAACGAGGAAGTCGCCCACGGCATTCCGGGCGGCCGGGTGATCCAGGCGGGCGACCTCGTCAATATCGACGTGTCGGCGGTCAAGGACGGTTTCTTCGGCGATACGGGCTCCTCCTACGCGGTGCCGCCGGTGAAACGCGAGATCGAAAAACTCTGCCGCGACGGCCGCCGCGCACTCTGGACCGGTCTGCAGCAGGTCAAGGCCGGCAAGCCGCTTTCCGGCATCGGCAATGCGATCGGGACCTTCGCCAAGAAGAACCGCTATACGCTGATCACCAATCTTTCGAGCCACGGGATCGGCCTGACACTTCATGACGAGCCGAAGGAAATCCCGACCTGGCCGGATCGCCATGAGACGCGTTCGATGGAAGACGGGCTGGTCTTCACCGTCGAACCGTTCCTGTCGCTCGGCGCCAACTGGGCCGAGGACGGCGGCAACGGCGATCCCTGGACGCTTTACAGCGATCCCAAGGCACCTACCGTGCAATACGAGCACACGATCGTCGCGACCCGAAACGGGCCGCTGATCCTGACGCTTGCGGATTAAGCGAAGACTTCTGTCGTTACGGAAAAATGCTGCCGTTACGGCAGATCGGTCAGTTGTGTTTGTTGCCGGCAGACACGGCATCGACACGACGATAGAAGGCGTCGGTACGCTCTGTCTGAAGGTTTCCAAGCATCTGGCGCGTATGGACGCGGGCCGCGCTCTGCAGCAATTGTGCAAAAGCGGCGTAACCGACGGAGTCGGCCTGGCGAAGCTGGGTGATCAACGGATCGACGAGTACTTCGGATAGGGTCAGGTCATGTTCCATGCGCATGCCTCCGCGCCCCGATGGCGATGGGTGAGAGATTGGCTGGCTTTCATGTCAGCAGCAAGACGATTTCCGTCATGCACTGCACCAAATCGTCGCGGCACATGCACGATCGCTTGTATATCGATCCATCATTCCGGTGCATCGCTGCAATGAAAATTCCTTATTTGCCGCGACCGGGCGCGGCTGCGATAACCGTTCGATGCTGCAGATCAATACGAGTTATTCGCACCGCCCCCTGCTGATCGGCTTTGCCGGCTCGATCGCCATGGCGGCGGCGATGGGTTTCGGGCGCTTCTTCTACACGCCGATCCTGCCCGGGATGATGACGGGCATCCCGCTTTCGGCGGCGGACGCGGGTTATATCGCGGCGGGCAATTTCGCCGGTTATCTCGCCGGCGCCATTCTCTCCGCCTACGGCTGGGCGGCGGGGCGCGAGCGCAAGGTGGCGCTCAGTGGGCTGTTGGCGACCGCGGTCCTGCTGGCCGCGATGGCCGCGACCAATTCCGTCATCGCCTTTACCGTCATCCGTTTCCTCGCCGGGCTTGCGAGCGCGCTTGCGATGATCTTCACCTCGTCGATCGTGCTGCCCTATGCGGTCGGCCGCGACAATGTGAACGTCCTGCATTTCGGCGGTGTCGGGCTCGGCATCGCGCTCTCCTCGGCGCTGGTCTTCGTCGTCAACGCGATGGCCGGCGATGGCGCACATGGATGGCGCATGAACTGGCTTGCCGGTGCGGCGATCGTGCTCGTCGTGCTCGCCGCAGTCGCCTGGATCCTGCCGAAACAGGCGATCGGCACCGGCTCAGTGGTCGAGCCGCCGCTTGAATGGCGCAGGCCGCTCGTGCTGCTTACCGCCTCCTACGGCCTGTTCGGCTTCGGCTACGTGATCACCGCGACCTTCCTCGTCACCATCGCGCGGATCGGCAATGCCGGCCCGATCGTCGAATTCCTCGCCTGGTTCCTGACCGGTTCGACCGCCGCCGTCTCGCTGATCCTGTGGCGGCCGGTGCTCAACCGCTTCGGGCTCGCCAAGGCCTATACCGCAGCACTCGGGCTGCAGATGGTCGGGGTGCTCGGTTCGGTCACGCTGCCGCCGACTGCGGGCGCGCTTGTCGGAGGGCTGCTGCTCGGCGTCACCTTCATGGTGATCACCGCCTATGGGCTGCAGATCGGCCGGAAACTCTCGCCGGAAAGCCCGCGCCGGGCGCTCGCCTCGGCCACCGCCGCCTTCGGCACCGGCCAGATCATCGGCCCGCTAGTGGCCGGCTGGATCGCCGAAGCAAGCGGCGGCAGTTTTGTCGCCCCGACGCTGATCGCGGCGGCGGCGCTTGTCGTCTGCGTCCTGCTCGCACTCCCGGTTGCGCGCAACGCCTCCGAATAATCCCACGGTTACAATTACGTAACCACGGAACGCGGCCATTGCCGCTCCCTTGGAACTGCCTTAGTTTCCGGCTCAATAGTCGTTCCGACATCCCGTCGACTCGAACTCAGGAAAGCCCAAGCTCCGTGTTCCACTCATTCTTTCCCCGACCTAAACTGTTCGCAATTTCCGGCGCGATCTGGGCCATCGTTACCATCCTGGCCTGGTATTTCGTCTTCGACGGTGTTGGCGCGTCACTTGGATATGTGATGCCGGAGCAAGAACCCTTCGACCTTTCATATTTCCTGGTGCCGGCCAATCTTTGGTTCTATGCGTATCTGGCGGTCTGCCTTGGGCTTTTCGGCGGTGTCTGGACCGTGCTTGCCAAGGATCATCCCTGGAAACGCTGGTCGATCTGGGGTTCGCTGCTGATCATCGCGGTGACCTATTTCGGGGTGCAGGTTTCGGTGGTGATCAACAACTGGCGGCGACCGTTCGGCGACCTGCTGCAGAATGCGCTTTCCAAGCAGCCGGGCATTACCGCCTGGAACTTCTACGATCTTCAGATCGTCTTCGCCCAGATCGTCTTCCTCAGCATGGCCGTCTCGATCCTGACGGACTTTTTCACCAGCCACTACATCTTCCGCTGGCGCACGGCGATGAACGACTTCTACATGTCGAAATGGGAAAAGCTGCGCCATATCGAAGGCGCGTCCCAGCGTGTCCAGGAAGATACGATGCGGTTTTCGGCGACGCTCGAGGGCCTTGGTATCAACCTGATCAATGCGGTGATGACGCTGGTCGTCTTCTTGCCGATCCTGTTCGCGCTGTCGGGCTACGTTTCCGAGCTGCCGCTGATCGGTGAAGTACCGCATGCGCTGTTCTGGCTGGCGATCTTCTGGTCGGCCTTCGGCACGATCCTTCTGGCGACCGTCGGGGTCAAGCTGCCGGGGCTGAACTTCCGCAACCAGCGCGTGGAGGCGGCCTACCGCAAGGAACTGGTCTATGGCGAGGACCATGCCGACCGCGCCCAGCCGGCGACCATCAAGGAGCTCTACAGCAACGTGCGGCGGAACTATTTCCGCATGTACTTCCACTACCTCTATTTCAACGTGGCGCGTTATTTCTACATCCAGGCCGATGCCGTGTTCCTGCTGCTGATGCTGGTGCCGACGATCGTCGCGGGCAAGATCACCTATGGTATCTATCAGCAGATCGCCACCGCCTTCGGCCAGGTGAGCAACTCGTTTCAGTATCTGGTCAATTCCTGGACGACGATCATCGAACTGCTCTCCATCCACAAGCGCCTCAAGGCCTTCGAAGCGGCAATCGACGACCAGCCGCTGCCGACCATCGACCAGCATTACCTGGAGCGGGAAGCCGAAGCCGGCGAGCTGGCGGCCGACAAGCCCTATTGATTTGGGTAACAGGTCTTAGGACAGCATTTTTGGCCGCGCCGGACGTTCTTGTCCGGCGCGGTTTTGGTTTGGGAATGGGGCAGGCGGTGTCGAGTCTTGTATGAGGTAGGTGGTTTTGCCTGCCCCGGCCGGTTCCTGCAGCTTTTGGGAGTTGTCAGTTCCCGTTCCACCACGTTCGACGGCCATCACCGGAAACCGGGGTCCGAAAACCCTTGGAGGAGAATGCCGGTTCGCGAACCCGG
>PVBG01000026.1 GCA_002968845.1 Neorhizobium tomejilense
ACGGCAAGGCTGGCGCCGATGTCCTGATCGGCGGTACCGGCGACGATACCTACATCGTCGACAATGCCGCCGACGCCGTCACCGAAAACGCCGACGAGGGCACCGATACCGTCAGGACCGCGCTGGCTGCCTATACGATTGCTGGCAATCTTGAGAATCTGACATATACCGGCGCAGCAGCATTTGCCGGAACAGGCAACAGCCTCGCCAATACAATCAGGGGCGCCGTCGGCGCCGATACGCTGGATGGAAAGGCAGGAGCAGACATATTGATCGGCGGTGTCGGAAACGACACCTACATCGTTGATGATGCCGCCGATGTCGTCACGGAGGTGGTCAATGAAGGCACCGATCTGGTCAAGACGGCGCTTTCTGCCTATGCGCTGACCAACGTCGCCAACGTGGAGAACCTGACCTTTACGGGTACCGGCGATTTTTCCGGAACAGGAAATTCATTGGCGAACGTCATTACCGGCGGAACCGGCAACGATACCCTGGATGGTGGCGCGGGCGCCGATACCTTGGTCGGCGGGCTCGGCAACGATACCTACATCGTCGACATGGCGACCGATGTGGTTACGGAGGCAGCCGGAGCCGGCACCGACGAGATCCGGACGTCGCTCGCTACCTACTCGATTGCGGCACTGGCGAATATCGAGAACCTCACCTACACAGGCACCGGCAACTTCTCGGGCACGGGCAATGGTGCCGCCAACACGATCACCGCTGGGGCGGGCAATGACACGCTGAACGGCGGGACCGGCGCCGACACGCTGATCGGCGGCAGCGGCGACGACACCTATGTGGTCGACAACGCCGGCGATACCGTCACCGAAAACACTGATGAAGGCATCGATACCGTGCGGGTTTCTCTTGCCAGCTACACATTGGGCACCATCGGTGATGTGGAAAACCTCATCTATACGGGCAAGGCAGCATTCACGGGCATCGGTAACGAGCTCGACAACCTTATCGTCGGCGGTGCGGGCTCCAACACGCTAACGGGTGGCGCAGGCAACGATACTCTCACTGGTGGAGCGGCCGCAGACATCTTCGTGTATCTGCCAGACTGGGGCCACGATACGATCACAAATTTCGTGGCAACCGGTACGGCACATGACACGATCAAGATCGATGACAGCATCTTTGCCGATTGGGCATCGCTTCTCGCCGCATCCAACCAATCTGGCGGCGATACGCTCATTACGGCCGATGCGGACAATACCATCACGCTGCAGAACGTGCTCTTATCAAGCCTTCAGTTGGGGGATTTCCAGTTTACTTGATTTCCGCTCGGACTCTCCGCGGGAAATCCTGCCGGGGAGGAGTGGGGGCGATCTATTGTCCGACAGGGCGTGCCTTGACCAGCGTCCCTGGATGAGGGACAGGTCACCTGTCCGTCCGCCGCGGTGCATTTCGAGCACTGGCGCGAGCACCCCGGTTGCAAAGACTGCATGCAAAGACTGCCGCGACACTGGGTGGGTATGCTAGTCTCACCCAACAAAGCCATTCACGGGAACACAAGGATGCCCGTGCGGCGCCGCCGGCATACCATGCCCCCGTTGCTCACCGGAACTCGCATGGGATAAGGCGCCGGACTACTTAGGATCTTCAGGCCTGAGACGGCGAACTGCAAATGGATCGATAACAATGAGCATTTGGAGGGACAAGGCCGTAGCCGTTTACTATTTGGCAGTTTCGATGGTTGCGTTTCATCCAGTAAGGAGAATTTATCTTGCTGCCACGGATATTGATATCGCTGGTACATTTGCAACCTGCGGCGCGAGCTATCTAACCAGCGGTCTTCTTTGGTTGTCCATGGCTACATTGTCGGTGTTGCTGCATATGGTGATTGGACTGATTTACTACACCAGCAACGATGAGGGTCCATACGGACCGTGGCCAGTTGCCCGGAGCAGAAAGGCTCCACCAAGGAGACGCATCGTCCCATACGTTGCGAACTTCGCGGTCATTGCGAGCATTGGCATCGCTGGAGTAATGACGTTTCCAAAATGCCGAACTCCGAGCAGCCTGTCTCATCCTGCGGTCCAGTCAAACTTGCCAGCTGCTCTTTGATGTCTCGGCGGTTACCCCCTGCGGGAGAGGCCGTGCACGGCACTTCTGCCGCGGCGGGCTGGATCTTTGTCCGGGACGCAACGTCTTCGCCGTTTTCTGGTCATGTGCCAGGCACTCGCCCTGCGTCCAGACGCCGGTCCCCGGCAATCCCCCCACACACCAGCGACCGTGTCGTCGATCGCCTCCTGGTCGTGAGGTGTTGCGCCTTTGGCTCCGATCAGCGACGTACCGACGATTGCCCTACCCGTGCGGGACAGCTACCCCTTCGAGGCACGACCTGTTGAGGTGAGGTACATCCCGCCGCGCTCACTGTACATGCGACGGTTAAAGCGCGCCTTCTTGGCGGCTGGGAGCCACCAGACCGGCATGCCGGCGAGCGAGATTACGTCATTTGGCGTAACCTGAACGGGGGATGACGTATCTCAGGTTATCTGCGATGTTCCCACCGCCAAGAGACTGTTGAGGGCTCGAACGGGAAAAACGGGCGAGCCCTCTTCTTTTTGAACCTGTTTGTTCTGCGTCAGGTTGGGGGCCTGCACCACGGCGGACCGGCGCAGGCCCTTGCATGGGCAGCTATTCTCCCTTGAAGCTCGGCAAGGCAATCGGCGCCTATGCCGCTGATGAAGTCTTCAATGGTCGACGGCGCTGCTTCGCCGGCCTCGTCGGCGGCGAAGTTCTGGAACAAGTAGTCCAATGCGGCATCCCGCCATGCAATGAAGGCGGTCGCCTCGGCAGCCCTTTGCGGCTCGGTGCTGCCGAGATAGCCAACAACCGTCGATCGGCTGCTGTATCTCGGCTCCTGCGCGAGGCCAGCGGCCACTGACCGCCAACTGTTGGAGTGCTTGCGCCTCTTGGAGGAAGGACAAAGCACCCTATCTGCCCGGATCGGCCTGGGCCGAGTTCAAAGCGTTGGCGAAAAGCTGGAAATCCCGCGAGGTCCAGAAGCTCATCAGTATTTCAAGACCTATCTCGGCTTCTGGAAAACTGCGACCGTTCTTCCTGCCGCCGGGCCAAGCCTGCAGAGGGGTTGCTTTCGGAAGCGCATCGCGCCAAGCCAGGTTGCCACGGCGCCTTCCCGCGCTGTATCGGCCCCGGTGGTGCGCGTTAGCGGAAGGTGCTGGCGGGTATGAGGCGGCTCGGCGGCGAGGGCGACGACGAGCCGAGGGTGGCAGCGGCAGGCCCGAACGCAGGCGAATGACGGCGCCCTATGCCGGCCGTCTCCAGGCGGCACCATGTGCCCGTCACGCCTTGTCGAGCGCGATCGTCAGGTCGGCGATCAGGTCGTCGGGATGCTCGATGCCGATCGACAGGCGGATGGTCGAATCGAGCACCCCGATCCTCTGACGCACTTCGGCCGGCACGCCGGAATGGGTCATGGTCGCCGGGTGGCTGGCAAGCGATTCCGTTCCACCGAGGCTCACCGCCAGCTTGAAGATCTGCAGCGCGTTCAAAAACCGAAACGAGGCCGGCTGGCCGCCCTTGATGTCGAAGGAAAAGGTCGAGCCGCCGCCCGTGCACTGCGCCGCAAACACTTGTCCGACCGGCGATGCCGGGTCGTGATAGGGCAGGTAGTGGATGTTCTCGACATTCGGATGTCCGCGCAGGAAATCGGCGACGGCGAGCGCGTTGGTATTGGCCTTTTCCATGCGGATCGACAGCGTTTCCAAGCTGCGGCCGAGCATCCAGCAGGAATGCGGATCGAGCTGCGTGCCGATCGCCCCGCGCAGCGCCTTCACCTGTTTCATCACCGCCTTGGAGCCGAGGGCGGCGCCGGCGATCAGGTCCGAATGGCCGCCGACATATTTGGTCAGCGAGTAGAGCGAGATATCCGCCCCGTGCTCGATCGGCCGCTGGAAGACCGGGCCGAGCAGCGTGTTGTCGCAGGCGATCACCGGCCGGTGCCCCTGTTTTTCGCCGATCGCCTCCGCCACCCGGCGGATCATCGCCACGTCCACCAGGCTGTTGGTCGGGTTCGCCGGCGTCTCGATCAGGATCACCGAAACGCGGCCCTTGCCCATCGCCTCCTCGGCCGCCGCCGTCACCAGCGCCTCGTCGACCCCATCCGCGAAGCCGACCGCCGCGACGCCCATGTTGAGGAAGGTTTTCGAAAGCAGGGTTTCGGTGCCGCCATAAAGCGGCTGCGAATGCAGCACGGCGTCGCCGGGGCGCACGAACGCCATCAGCGTCGTGGCGATCGCCGACATGCCGGAGGAAAACAGCACGCAGCTTTCGGTGCGTTCATAGACCGCCAGCCGGTCCTCAACGATCTCGCTGTTGGGATGGTTGAAGCGCGAATAGACCAGCCCCGCCCCGGTACCCGCCGGCGGTTCGCGGCGGCCGGAAACGAAGTCGAAGAAGTCGCGGCCCTCCTCGGCGGACTTGAACACGAAGGTGGAGGTGAGGAAGACCGGCGGCTTGACCGCGCCCTCGGAAAGCTCCGGATCGTAGCCATAGTTCAGCATCTGCGTTTCGGGATGAAGCTTGTGATTGCCGATATGCGTCTTGGAGGGATGCGGGGCGGTCATTGTCGGTCTCCTGGTCTGAAATAAGCGGATGCCATGACCGGAGATAATATCGGAAAAGCCGCCGCCAAGGGGCGCTACCCGCGAAAGCCGGTTGCTCAGCGCGCCGCGGGCACAGCCGGATGTGCGGCGGGTGCCGCCGGCTCTCCCCAGGCCGAGACAGGCTGTCCGCCCCTGCTCGTCACGCGCATGTCGTAGAGCGCAAGCGAGGCCTCGACCTGGCGCATGTCGGAGCAGCGATTGATGATGCCGCCGATATATTGCACGCAGTCGCTGACATTGCCCTGTACCGAGCCGGTCGCCCAGTCCTTGACGATGCCGTCGGCGCCGACCAGGAAATAGGAAAGCCGGTTGTTCTGCGACACCGTCGAGCGGCCGACTAGCCCGCCGAAGCTCGAACCGGATTCGGTCGTTGCTGCAGGCGCGATATGCCGGTAGATCGTCATCCCGTTTTTCAGCGGCGTCGCGCCGATCATCGGCCCGAACGTCGCGTCGGAGCCGGAAAGCCGCGCCAGGGTCGACTGGTTGACATTGGCCACCTCCGCATAGGGACGGCCCATCGCATAGCTGGTGAAGGACCGGTTGGCAGCATTTTCCGCCTTTTCCGCTACCTGCGAACAGCCCGCCAGAGCCAAGCCGACCGCCATCGAAACAACTGCCAGAAAACGCATGAATGCCCCCTGTCTGCAACGTCCCGTGCCAAAGACCTGGCCGGTCTCCGGTCTATCGGTGGATATGCCGGGCGCCCCCGCGCCCCGGTCGTTAGTCACTATCAGATTTTGCATGTTTTGAAAGCGCCGCTCCCGGCCCTTGCGTGCCGCCCCGATCGGAATCTCCTGCTTTCGGCAGGCGGATGTACGGACTATGCCGTTGACCCATGCACTTGCGCAGGGCTATCACTGCTGGCGTCAATAAGGGAGGATGCCCGCGAGTATTTCAGGGCATCATGATCAAAGAATGCCACGCCTTTCCGCCTCCACCGCACTTGCCCCCCATGTCGCCGCACCCGGTTTCGATCGGGCTCTTCTGAAGCCCGGCATTCTGCATATCGGCCTCGGCGCGTTCCACCGCGCCCATCAGGCGGTCTATACGGATGCGGCACTCGCCGCGGAGTTCGGGGACTGGGGTATTGTCGGCGTCAGCTTACGCTCGGTCGACATCGTCCATGATCTTGCGGCGCAGGATGGGCTTTATTCGGTGGTTGCCCGCAGCGCCGCAGGCGACAGCGCCCAGGTCGTCGGCTCGGTCACAAAAGGCCTGTCGGGCGTCGAGGACCAGGCGGAAATCCTGGCGCTGATGGCCGACCCGGCAATCCGGATCGTCACTACCACCGTCACTGAAAAAGCCTATGGCATCGATCCGGTATCCGGAGGGCTCGACCGCACCCATCCCTCCGTCAAGGCCGATCTTGACGATCCGACCTCGCCAAAAGGTGTGATCGGTTATCTGGTCGAAGGCCTTTCGCGCCGCCATGCCGCGGGCCTGCCGCCTTTTACCGTGCTTTGCTGCGACAACCTGCCGACCAACGGGCGGATCGTGCGGCGGCTGGTGATCGAACTGGCCGGCGCCCGGGATCCGGCGCTCGCCAACTGGATCGCCGGCCACGGCGCCTTTCCGTCCAGCATGGTCGATCGCATCGTGCCGGCCGCCACCGACGAGACGCGGGAGCTTGCCGAAACGCTGATCGGCGCCGAGGACAGGCTGGCGCTCGGCACGGAACCCTTCATGCAATGGGTGATCGAGGACCATTTCCTGGCCGGCCGGCCGAAATGGGAGGCCGGCGGCGCGCTTTTCGTCGACGATGTCGAGCCTTATGAGAAGATGAAGCTGCGGCTGCTCAACGGTTCCCATTCGCTGGTTGCCTATCTCGGCCAGTTGAAGGACCTCACATTCGTCCGCGACGTGATGGCCGTGCCGGAATACCGGGCGCTGGTGCGCCGCCACATGGCGGAGGCGGTGAAGACACTCGATCCGGTGCCGGGCATCGATCTCGGCGGCTATATGGACCAGCTGATCGAGCGCTTCGAGAACCCGACCATCGCCCACAAGACGCAGCAGATCGCCATGGACGGCACCCAGAAACTGCCGCAGCGCATCTTCGCAGGCGCCGTGGAAGCGCTGGCGAATGGTGGAGATGCGTCGTCTGCGGCTTACGTTGTGGCGCTCTGGATCGCCTATGCGCGCAAGACTGCGGAGATCAACGATCCGCGCGCGGCTGAGCTGAAGACTGCCGCCGCCAGGATGACGGCGGAGGATCCGTCGGCACCCTTCTTCGCGATTGCGGGCCTGTTCCCCCAGGCTCTCACGGAGAACAGCGCATGGCGCGCGCAGGTGAACGCGGAGCTTGAAAAACTGAATGCCGGCTGATGCCGGCATCCTCGTGGGCGTGCTCTTGTATCAGCCCTTGAAGGTGTAGTCGGCGATCGATTGCGGTTTCATCTCGATCGAGAAACCCGGTCGCACCGGTGGCATATAGGCCGCGTTTTCGATGATGCAGGGCTCGACGAAATGCTCATGCAGGTGGTCGACATATTCGATCACCCGGCCTTCCTTGGTGCCCGATACGGCAATGTAGTCGATCATCGACAGATGCTGCACATATTCGCACAGGCCGACGCCGCCGGCATGCGGCCAGACGGGAAGGCCGTATTTCGCCGCGAGCAGCAGCACCGCCAGCACCTCGTTCAGCCCGCCCATGCGGCATGAATCGATCTGCACGATGTCGATCGCGCCTTCGGCGATGAACTGCTTGAACATGATGCGGTTCTGGCACATCTCGCCGGTCGCGACCTTTACGGGACCGATCGCCTCTCGGATTTTGCGGTGGCCGGCAATGTCGTCCGGGCTGGTCGGCTCCTCGATGAAGAAGGGTTTTGCAAAGGCAAGTTTGTTGACCCAGTCGATCGCCTGGCCGACCTCCCAGACCTGGTTGGCATCGATCATCAGGTAACGGTCGGGACCGATCACTTCGCGGGCGATGGTCAGGCGCCTGATATCGTCTTCGAGATCGCGGCCGACCTTCATCTTCACATGGTTGAAGCCTGCATCGACGGCTTGCCTGCACAGCCGGCGCAGCTTCTCTTCCGGATAACCGAGCCAGCCGGCCGACGTCGTGTAGCAGGCGTAACCCTCGCGCTTCAGCACCTCGATGCGCTCCGCCTTGCCCACTTCCGCCTGTTTCAGGATCGCCAGCGCATCCTCGCGCGACAGCACGTCGGTCAGGTAACGATAGTCGACAATATCGGCGATCTCTTCGGCCGACATCTCTGCAACCAGTCGCCAGACCGGCTTGCCCCTCTGCTTGGCGAGCAGATCCCAGAAGGCGTTGACGACGGCGCCGGTGGCGAGGTGGATGGCGCCCTTGTCCGGCCCGATCCAGCGCAGCTGGCTGTCGCTGGTCAGATGCCGCCAGAATTTTCCGGGGGCCTTGGCGAAGGTTTCGAGTTCCTGTCCGACCACCAGATGCCGCATCGCCTTGATCGCCATGCAGCAGATGTCGTTGCCCCGCCCGATCGTGAAGGTCAGGCCGTGGCCGGCAAGATCTCCGCTATCGGTATCGAGGATGACATAGGCCGCCGAATAATCCGGGTCCGGGTTCATCGCGTCGGAGCCGTCGAGGCTCTGCGATGTGGGGAAACGAAGATCGAAGACGCGGAGATCGGTGATGCGGGTCATGGTTCTCTCGTATTGCCTCAGATGGTCCAGCCGCCGTCGATGGCGTAAGCCTGGCCTGACGTATAGGTGGCGCCGGCGAGGTAGAGGGCGAGCTCGGCGATTTCTTCCGGTGTGCCGAGCCGGCCCATCGGCTGGCGGGCGATGAAGGCGGCGCGGGCCTCGTCGTAATTGCCCTGGGCCCGCATGCGGTCCTGCAGCGAAGGGCTTTCGACGGTGCCGGGGCAGATGGCGTTGCAGCGGATGCCGTCCGTCACATAATCGGCGGCGACGGATTTTGTGAGCCCGATCACGGCCGCCTTGGTGACGCCATAGGCGAAGCGGTTCGGCACACCCTTGATGCTGGAAGCAACGGACGACATGTTGATGATCGCGCCGTCCTTTTTCGCAAGCATGCCGGGCAGCACCGCCCGGATGGTGCGGATCATCGCCCTGACGTTGAGGTCGAGCGCGAAATCGAAGTCGCTGTCCTTCATCTCGAGGATCGAGCCCCCATGGACGAAGCCTGCGCAGTTGAAGAGGATGTCGACCGTGCCGATGCGCTCGACACAGGCGACGATGGCCGCGTTATCAAGCACGTCGAGCCTTGCCGTCTTCAGGTTGTCGAGTTTCGGCAGCGCAGCCAGCAAGCTTTCGTTGATATCGGTCGCATGGACAGTCGCGCCGGCTTCTGCAAAGGCGAGCGCTGCCGCACGGCCGATGCCCTGGCCTGCGGCGGTCACCAATGCGGTTTTTCCATCAAGTCTGATCGTCATGTCTTATCCTCGAATTATCCGGCCGGCCGTCAGTCATGATTGAGGAAATCCTCAATCCAGATGAAAGACCTCTTCCATCATCGCCCACCACTCGCCTTCTTTGCGGCTGTCGAGTGGCTTCTGGCAAGGGATGGTGAAAGACCACCATTCCTGATTTTTAGGGTCGGCGGCTATTTTCGCCATGTCGGCTTTAAAATCGGTGCCGTGATATTCCCAGGTTCCGAACAGCAGGTTCTCCGGTTCGCGCAGGAAGATCGTGTAGTTCCTGATATTGGCGCGGCTGATGAGGGCGAGCACGTCCGGCCAGACGGCGGCGTGCAGGCGCTTGTATTCCGCGATCATCTGCGGCTCGATGCCGATCACCATGCCCATTCGCTGCATCATCGCCTCCTTCAGACTTCCACCAGCGCCTTGACGACGCCGGCCGCCGGATCGGTCAGTCCCGAAAAACGTTCAGGTACTTCCGACAGCAACATTCTATGGGTGATCAGGGCCGCGGGGATCTTGCCGTCGCGCATGGCCTGCATCACCCGCTCGAAATCCACGGCCGTCGCATTGCGGCTGCCGAGCAGCGTCGTCTCGCGCTTGTGGAATTCCGGATCGGAAAAGGTGATGTCGCTCGAAACGATCGAGACGAGCACGTAGGTGCCGCCATGGGCGACGAAACCGAACCCGCGTTCGATCGCTTTCGGATTGCCTGTCGCATCGAAGACGGCATCGAAGAAGTCGCCACCGGTCAGGCCTGAGAGCTGATCGTGGTCGTCCGGGCCAAGTTGAACCGTGGAGGCGAGCCCAAGCTGCTGGCGGGCGAAGTCCAGCCGGTCGCCGCGGCTGTCAAGAAGTGTCACCGCTGCGCCCTCGAGCGTCGCGAAGATTGCGACCGCCAGCCCGATCGGACCGGCACCGGTGACCAGAACGCTCTGTCCCGGCTCGATCCTGGCGCGGGCAACCGCATGGGCGCCGATTGCCAGAAATTCCACCATTGCCGCCTGGTCGAGCGAAAGCCCGTCGGCCTTCAACACGAATGCTTCCGGCAGGCTCAGATATTCGGTCATGCCGCCGTCGCGATGCACGCCGAGGACGCCGAGGTTGCGGCAGCAATTGGTCCGGCCCTTGAGGCAGGCATGGCAGTGGCCGCAGGAGATGTAGGGCATGATCGAGACGGTATCGCCGACCGCAAGCGCACTGCCGGCCGGTGCTTCCTCGACCGTGGCGGCGAGCTCGTGACCCATGACGCGCGGATAAGAGAGATAGGGCTGGTTGCCGGTGAAGATGTGCAGGTCGGTGCCGCAGACGCCGATGCGCCGCAGCTTCACCAGCACCTCGCCTTCGCCGCGAAGAGGCTTGGGGCGGTCGATAGCGCTGAGTTTCCCCGGTTCGTCGCAGATGATAGTCAGCATGTTCTTACGCTCCGAGTCGATAGAAACGCTGGGCATTGCCGCCGAAGACCTCGCCATGAGCGTCGGCGGGCACGATATCGAGGCATTGGTCCAGCCAGGCCTGGTAGTCTCCGGCAAGCCTCAGCACCGGCCAATCGCTGCCCCAGATGACCCGTTCCCGGCTAAAGAGGTCGAAAATGGTTTCGGCATAGGGCCGCACCGCCTGGGGCTTCTGGTCGCCCGCCTCGGTCAGCAGGCCGGAAAGCTTGCAATGAACGTTCGGCAGTTCGGCGAGCACTTTCATGCGCGCATACCAGTCGATGAAACGGCCTTCAGAGATCGGCGGCTTGGCGCCGTGGTCGATCACGATCGGCAGGCCAGGGTGTCGCCGGGCGAAGGCGAGCAGCGGTTCGAGATGGCGCGGCAGCACCAGCGCATCGAAGACCAGATTGTGCTCGCACATGGCGGCAACAGCGGCGTCGAGCGCGGGATCGCCGATCCAGTGGTCGTCGGCGATATCCTGCAGCATCGGCCGTAGCCCTTTGAGTTTCGGATGCCGGGCCAGTCGGGCTATGGCGGCAGGTGCGCCGGGCGCTTTCATGTTGGTCCAGCCGACCACGCCAAGGATGAAAGGCGTGTTGTCGGCGAGATCGAGCATGAAGGCGGTGTCCGCTTCGCTCTCCATGGTCTGCACCAGCACCGTGCCGTCGATGCCGGCGGCCTCAAGAAGCGGGCGCATATCGCCGGGCAGGAAGTCCCGATGAATTGCCTGAAGCTCGGCCGGCGGCCATTGGCCGGTCCGGTCCGCGATCCGCCAGAAATGCTGATGCGCGTCGACCCGCATGGTTCAGCGCTCCTCGCCGGGCAGCGGCGCGCCATCGGCGATCAGCCCGCGGGCTTTCAGGCGGGACCAGAAGGAGGCGGGGATTTGCTCTCCGAACCAGTCGACATTCGCCTTGATCTGTTCGGCGGTGCGTGCGCCGGAGACGACCGTCACCACGGCTGGATGGGCCAGCGGAAACTGCAATGCCGCCGCCTGCAGGCTGACGCCCTCTTCCTCGCAGGCCGCGCGCAACACGTCGACGCGGGCGAGGATATCGGCCGGCGCGTCGGCATAGTTGAATTTGCGGTTGCCGGCGAGCAGGCCGGAATTGAACGGCCCGGCCACCACGATGCCGACGCCCTGGCTGGCGCAGTCGTCCATGAACGAGAGGCTCTGCTGTTCGAGTAGCGTATAACGGCCGGCGAGCATGGCGACGTCGATATCGAAGACCTGCATCGCGTCGCGGATGATCTCCCATTCGTTGACGCCGAGGCCGACCGCCTTGGTAAGTCCTTCCTCACGTAGCTTCTTCAGCGCGCGGAAGCCGCCGCCGGCGGTCAGCTGGTACCAGTAGTGCTGATGCCGGTCGCCATGGGTCATGCTGCCGATATCGTGGATGTAGAGAATATCGGGCTTGAGGATGCCGAGCCGCTGCTGGCTTGCCTCGAAGGACCACATGATGCCGTCATAGCTGTAGTCGAAGACCGGCCGGAAGGGCAGCGGCTCGACATATCCGTCTTCCTGCGAGCCGACCGTCTCGTCCGGCTGCATGAGCCGGCCGACCTTGGTGCTGAGCACGAAGTCGCCGCGTGGCAGGTCCGTCAGCATGGTGCCGAGCCGCCGTTCGGAGCGCGTGTATCCGTAGAAGGGAGCCGTATCGTAATAACGGATGCCCGCCTCCCAGGCGGCTCCAAAGGCGCCGGCCGATTCCTCGTAAGAGGTCTTGTGGTAGAGACTGCCCATCTGCGCGCAGCCGAGCCCCATCTGGGTCAATTCGACGGAGGCGTGGGGCAGCTTGCGGCGCTCAGTGACATTCATGGGATCGTCCGAAGTCCTTTGGAATAGGATCACGGACGCGCACCATTCGCGATGCGCGCCCGCTGGGGGTAAGGTTAGTAGAGAACGTTCTTGGCTTCCGGCTTGTCGATATTGTCCTTGGTGACGACGACGACACCGGTATCGACGAACTTTTCGACCTTCTCCTTGTTGATCGACTGGAGCACGGTCTTGACGCCGAGTTCACCCATCTGGAAGGAGCCCTGTACCGCGATGGCGGAAAGCGTTCCGTCTTTCACGAACTCCTGCAGGTCTTGGTTTCCGTCAAACCCGATCGCGACCACCTTGCCGGCCTTGCCGGACTGTTTCAGCGCGCGGCCCATGCCGATCGCCGTCGGCTCGTTGGCGCCGAAAATGCCCTTGAGGTCGGAATTGGCGGCAAGCACGTCGGTCGTCTGGTTGAGCGCGGTCGCCATCTGGGACTGCGAGTAGAACGGTCCGACGATCGTCAGCTTCGAGTTCGCCTTGATGTAGTCGGTAAATCCGCCGACGCGGCCGATTTCCGAGCCGGCACCCGCGACGTAGGACATCACGGCGATCTTGCCTTCCTTGCCGACCTTGTCGATCAGCGCCTTGGCAGCAAGCTCGCCGGCCTTCTTGTTGTCGGTGGCGAGGAACGACTGGTAATACTGCTCGGACCCCTTGGCGAGCAGCGAGTCGACGATGATGACCGGAATGCGGGCTTCCCAGGCCTTCTTCACGGCCGGAACCAGTGCGTCCGGATCGGACGGCGCCAGTACGATGCCGGAAACCTTGCGGTTGACGGCGTTCTCGACCATGTTGACCTGGTCGGCGATCGCGGATTCCGCAGCCGGTCCCTGGAAGGTCATGGTGTTGCTGCCCCCGCCGGCCTTCATGGCGGCATCGGCTCCCTTCTGGACATTCTGCCAGAAGGTGGAATTGACGGTCTTCACGATGACGGCGATTTCGCCAGCCTGAGCCGAGAACGCAGTCAGTGCGATCACGGATGTCAGCAGTGCGGCAGCAAGCTTTTTCATGTCTTCCTCCTCTTTTCGTTGGCCTGAAAAGGCCGGTTTTTTTAGAGAGCTCCTCACTCCCTTGACGTCTCGCGGGTAAAGGTCCGCGTGCCCTTATCTCAGCGGCGGTTGCGCAGCTGGTCGATCCATACGGTGACCAGAATGACGAGGCCGATGATGATCTGCTGCGTGAAGGCGGAGACGCCGTTCATGTTGAGGCCGTTGCGAAGGATGCCGATCACGAAGGCGCCGATCGCGGTTCCGGAAATCGTACCGACGCCGCCGATCAGCGAGGTGCCGCCGATGACGGCGCTGGCGATCGCATCCAGTTCGTACATCACGCCCTCGTTCGGCTGGGCGGTGACGAGGCGCGACATCAGCACGCAGCCGGTCAGGCCGGCGAGCGTGCCGGAGAGAACATAGGTGAAGCTGACGATGCGGGCGACATTGACGCCCGAAAGCCGCGCCGCATCGGCATTCGAGCCGACCGCATAGATATGCCGGCCGAGCACCGAGCGGTTGAGCATGTAGGAGACGGCGATCGCGATCGCGATCATCAGGATGACCGGGTAGGGGATGCCGGGAAAAACGATGGTCGGGAAGCCGTCGTCGCCGATGGTGACGACCCGGAAGAGCGAGCCGTTGCCGAGCTCGCCGAAGGATTCGCCGAGCCCCGAGACGGCCCGCGCGCCGGTGATCTGCAGCGCCACGCCGCGGGCGATCAGCATCATGCCGAGTGTCGCAATGAACGGCGGCAGCTTCATCTGGGTGACGAGAATGCCGTTGATGTAACCGCAGGCCGAGCCGGTGAGGATGCCGCAGATCATGCCGAGCCAGACGGGCGTTCCGAAATCCTTGACCGCCAGCGCCGCGACCACCCCGGAAAGCGCCAGGACCGAGCCGACCGACAGGTCGATGCCGCCGGTGATGATGACGCAGGTGGCGCCGATGCCGAGAAAGGCGATCGAGGTCACCTGCAGCGCCACCGTCATGCCGTTGTCGATGGTGAAGAAGGCGCTGCTGGTCGCCGAAAAGACGCCGATCAGCACGAACAGGCTGCCGAGCGCGGCGAATTTCTGGATGATATCCTTCTGGCGGTCGCTGAACGTGCCGCTCTTCTGTTTCGAAACTTCGGTAATGTCAGCCATGTTATGCCCTCATCCTGCCGACCGAGCGTAGCCGGAGGCGTATCGCATGATCTCTTCCTGGTCGGTTTTCGCAGTCTCCAGCACGCCGGTGATCCGGCCCTGGTGGAAGACGGCGACGCGGTCGGTCATGCCGAGAATTTCCGGAAGCTCGGAACTGATCAGCACGACGCCGATGCCGTTTGCCGCAAGCTCGTCCATGATCCGGTAGATCGCGAGCTTGGCGCCCACGTCGATGCCGCGGGTCGGTTCGTCGAAGAACAGGATCTTGGATTTCCGGAACAGCCACTTGCCGATGATGATCTTCTGCTGGTTGCCGCCCGAAAGCAGCCGCACCGGCTGCTTGATCGAGGGCGTGCGGATGTTCAGGAGATCGATGTACTCTTTCGTCGCCCGGGCATGCTTGGCAAAGTCGATCAGGCCGAAGCGGTTCGAGACCGCCTCCATGTTGGCGAGCGTCATGTTGACGTCGACCGGCATCTTGACCGCCAGCCCTTGCGCCTTCCGGTCCTCGGACAGATAGGCGATGCCGGCGGTGATCGCATCGCGCGGCGAGGTGATGGTCAGCGTATGGCCATGCAGGGTGACCGTGCCGGTATCGAGCGGATCGGCGCCGAAGATAGCGCGCGCCACTTCCGTGCGTCCGGCGCCCATCAGGCCGGCAAAGCCGAGGATCTCGCCGCGGCGCAGCGTGAAGGAAATATCGCGGAAGACGCCGGCGCGCGAAAGGCCTTGCGCCGAGAAGATGACCTCGTCGCTCGGGACCGAGGTCCGTTCCGGAAACTTCTCCTCCAGCGACCGGCCGACCATTTTGGAGACGATCGCGTCGATGCTGGTGGCGACAAAATCGTCGGTGGCGATGTAGCGGCCGTCGCGCAGCACCGTGACCCGGTCGACGATCTCGGACATTTCGTCGAGCCTATGCGAGATATAGACGATGCCGACGCCCGACGCCTTCAGGTCGCGGATGACCTTGAACAGCAGCCGCGTCTCCTGCTCGGTCAGCGACGACGTCGGTTCGTCCATGATCAGCACTTCGGCGTCGAGAGACAGCGCCTTGGCGATCTCGACCATCTGGCACTGGGCGACGGACAGGCCCCGCACCGGACGATCCGGATTGATGTCGACCCCCAGCCGGTCGAGGCAGCGCTTGGCGTCGGCGCGCAGCTTCTTGCGGTCGACGAGGAAGCTTCCGCCGAGGAAACCACGGCGCGGCTCGCGGGCGAGATAGATGTTTTCCGCCACCGTCAGGTGCGGCACGAGATTGAGTTCCTGGTGGATGATGGCGATGCCGGCGGCTTCGGATTCCCGCGTCGAGGAGAAATGCCGTTCCTCGCCCTTGTAGGTGATCGTGCCGGCGCTCGGCTGGTAGACGCCGCTGACGATCTTCATCAGCGTCGATTTGCCTGCGCCGTTTTCGCCGCAGACCGCATGAACCTCACCGCGGCGGAGGTCGAAATGGACGTTGGCAAGCGCTTTGACGCCCGGGAAGTCCTTGCTGATATTGTCGAGGCGCAGCAGCGGCTGGGTGTTGGAAGCCGATGCGGCACGGCCCGGCAGCATGGCGGCGCCATGCATAGTCTGCCCAAGCTCGGCCGGACGGTTTTCCACATTTGCCTCCCCGGGCCGGTCAGGCCCATTCGCCGGCGGCTCCTCCCTCCGGCGTTGATAATGGGTAAACCTGAGGGCGGAAGTGGTCAAGCCAATTTTTTCAGGACCAAGCCGCAGACCCGTGACGGCAAAAGGAACAACAGGCGAAAGTGAATAAAGTCGTTAAAAATCAACGATGAAAATTTCATTGTTGCTCTCCGCACGCCTCCTGATATGGTAAGGCCACATTGTCAGGACGATGAAATTCATGAACGGACCCATTAAGACGGCAGAACCGCGGCGGCTGTATCAGCAGATTGCCGACCAGATCCGGGTGCTGATCCAGGGCGGCCAGTTTCCGGCCGGCGCACGCCTGCCGGCCGAGCGGGAGCTTGCCCAGCAGCTTGGTGTCTCGCGCCCGTCCCTGCGTGAAGCGCTGATCGCGCTGGAGATCGACGGAAGCGTCGAAATCCGAATGGGGTCGGGCATCTACGTGACGGCCGAGCCGGACCGCCGGCCATGGCAAAGCGGCTCCATGGGCGAAAGCCCGCTTGAGTTGATGCAGGCAAGGGCCGCCGTCGAAGGCGCGGTCATCCTGCTCACAGCGGCAAAAGTCACGCCGGAGACGTTGCGGTCGCTGCGCCAGACGCTCGACCAGATGCGCACGGAAATCGCCGAAGGGCGCAAGGCACTCGACCTTGACCGGCTTTTCCACCTGACCATCGCCAGCCAGTCGGGCAATTCGGTGTTGGCGCATATCGTCGGCGACCTGTTCGACGAGCGCCACAGCCCGATGTCGGCGCAGATCCGGGTGCGGTTCGAGACCCCGCAGACCTGGGGCGCTGCCCTGGCCGAACACGAGGCGATCTATGCGGCGCTGGAAACACGCAATCCGCTTCTCGCCCAGGCGATGATGCATGCACATCTGGAGGAATCGAAACAGCGCTGGATGAATCACGAGACCCGGTGATATTCCTGTGGCTGTTTCGGGAGGAAACAAAAAAATGGATTTTGCGGCTTCACCCATCATCATCTTGAACCCGATCGACGACGTGGGTGTCGCACGGCGGTCGATGCAGGCCGGCGCGCCGACCGGTTTCGGCGACCTTGCAGCCCGTGAACTGATCGGCCGCGGCCACAAGGTGGCGATCAGGGCAATACCGAACGGCGGCGAGGTGAAGAAATACGGCCAGGTGATCGGCGTCGCAACGCAGGACATCGCCCCCGGCAGCCATGTCCATCTGCATAACCTGGCCATGCTGCCCTCCGAGCACGAGCACCAGTTCAGCATCGATGTCGAGGAAAAGGGCATGCTGCCGGAAGCCGAGCGGCGCACCTTCATGGGCTACGACCGGGGCCTTGGCGGCGCCGGCACCCGCAACTATATCGGCGTCATCTCGTCGGTGAACTGTTCCGCCACGGTGTCCCGCTACATCGCCGACTATTTCAACCGCCTGGGCGGATTGGACGGTTTCGACAATATCGACGGCGTCGTAGCGCTCACCCATGGCGGCGGCTGTGCGCTCAACAACAAGTCGGAAGGTTACCGGCTGCTGATCCGCACCATCCAGGGATATGCACGGCATCCGAATTTCGGCGGCATCCTGATGATCGGCCTCGGCTGCGAAACCAACCAGATTGCGCCGATCCTCGAACATTACCGCATGGAAGAGGGCGAACGGCTGCGGACGATGAACATCCAGCAGCATGGCGGCACCCGCAAGACCATCGATGCGGCAATTGCGATCATCAAGGAAATGCTGCCCGGCGTGAATTCCGCGACGCGCACGCCGCAGCCTCTGTCGAAACTGAAACTGGCGCTCGAATGTGGCGGCTCCGACGGCTATTCGGGGATTTCCGCCAATCCGGCGCTTGGTTATGCCTCAGACCTGATCGTCCGCAACGGCGGCACCACGGTACTGTCGGAAACGCCGGAGATCTACGGTGCCGAACATCTGCTTACCCGCCGCGCCGTGACGCCGGATGTGGCAGAGAAACTTCTGCAGCGGATCGACTGGTGGCGGGACTATACCGCCCGAAACGGCGACGAGCTGAACAACAACCCTTCACACGGCAACAAGCTGGGCGGCCTGACCACTATCCTCGAAAAATCACTCGGCGCGGTCGCCAAGGGCGGTTCGATGCCGTTGAAGGCGGTCTACGAGTTCGCCGAGACGGTCACGGAACCGGGATTCGTGTTCATGGATACGCCCGGCTACGATCCGGTCGCGGTGACGGGCCAAGTGGCGGGCGGCTGCAACGTCATCTGTTTCACCACCGGCCGCGGCTCGGTTTCGGGCTTTAAGCCGTCGCCCTGCATCAAGATCGCCACCAATTCCGAAATGTACGAGCACATGAAGGAAGACATGGACTTGAACTGCGGCGGCATCGTCACCGGCGAGGAGACGATCGAACAGGCGGGACTGCGGATTTTCGAGGATGTGATCGCGGTCGCCTCGGGCAAAAAGACGCTCAGCGAGATCTACGACTACGGCGACAACGAATTCGTGCCGTGGCAGGTCGGGGCAGTGACCTGAGCCGCTGCCCCGAAAGTTAGGCCGTGAGCCCATAAGAGCTTGATGATTGCGTTAGGTAGAAATCGTCATGCAATTCGACTATTCGTGGTGAATGCTCAAGTTTGTAGAACAACAGCTCGGTCAAGGATGGGTGGACGAGCCAAATGCGCCAGAACCTCAGGTGTCGGTTACGGACTCCTCGGTTAACGTCTGTTTTCGCTCCTACAGGCTTGTGCAAGACAAAAAGCGATCGGGTATTTTCGGGAGTTTGAACCCATTTTCGAAGGCCGATCCGAAGCGCGATGAGACATGGGGCACGCTAAGCTTCATTGGTTGCACCCGGTGGCGCTGGGATAGCACCAACGATCATGAATGGTATAAGGCGGATGGCCATGGTCGCTACAGTGGCATCGCTCCGCGCTGGGGCAAATTCTATGAGTTAATTGGCCCCGACCCGATCCGCGATGCCGTACCTTGGGAGACAATCCGGGCCGATGCAGCTAACTCTCGACATTTTCTCTATTATTTTCGCGACGAAACGCTTGAGTTCATGGCCGAGAAGTGGTCGTTCGTCCCTAACCTGACGGTTTAATTGGGTTTTGTGTGGGACTGAGCTTTCCTTTTCATACTCTCCGCCATAACGAGGCCACGGCCTAGTTTACCGAATGACCATCTGCTGCGGTGCGCCGGGCTTGACCGGCTGCTGCACCTTGACCGGCGCGGGTTCCGCCGTGCCGAACAGCTTGTCGCGTTCACGCCACAGGGCCGGTAGCGACAGCAGCGCGATCGAGACCAGCGCAATCGCCGTCTTGGTGAACTCGTCGAGCTCCGGCGTTCGTCCGTCGAAATAGTAGACGAAGTAGACGATCGCGACGTGCCACACATAGACATAGAGCGAGTGGCGGCCGAGAAGCTGCAGGTACTTGATCGAGAACATCCAGGTGATCGCACCGGCGATGCGGCGCACCCATTCGTCCTTGTGTTTCGGACCGGCCACGATCAGCCAGGTGACGAGCATGGCGACGGCTGCGAAGTTCAGGAGATAGACCGGGCCGAAATCGGCGCGGATCTCCATCGAGGCGAACTTGCCGATCATGTGCGGCGGCATCAGTTCATGCGCGGTGATCAGGCGCAGCGGCAGGAAGAAGAGAACCATCAGCAGCGCCAGCTTCGGGATGAAGGTATTGTCCGGCGACAGGATGTTGCTCCACTTGATCTTGCCGGACGAGGTCAGCGCGCCGAGCACGAGGCCCGAATAGAACACGACCTGCCAGCCGAGCAGGTTGAACGACACGCGGATGCCCTGATCGTCCGCCCCCATGACCATGTCGTTGAGCGGTGTCGTGGCGATCTGCTGCAGGCCGAGCTGGGCCGTCATCCACAGGATCACCGAACCGGCCACCACGTAATGCCACTTGTCCTCCAGCACGAGCTTCACCAGCATCGGCGCGAAGAGCATGTAGACGATATACTGAGGCAGGATGTCCATGAAGGTCGGCTGGTACAGGAACGTCGCGATCGCTGCGAGACGCAGCGGGTCGTCGAAGGTCGTGTAACCCAGCCAATTGAACCAGATCGAATAGGCGCCGGGCAGAAGCATCTGCGCGACCAGCACAACCAGCACGATGCCCATCGCATAACGATAAAGCTCGAACGCCCGGTTGTAGATGGCCGTCCGTCCGGCCGCATAACCGTTCTTCAGCATCTTCTTGGCATAGACCATGCCGATCAGCAGGCCGGACAGGAAAACGAAGCCCTGGGCGTCTTCAACGAAGGCGAGCTGATTGTGGTTGATCTTCACCAGAAGATAGCCGCCGGCAAAGATCAGATGGTTCAGCACCATGAAAACGAGGAAATATCCTCGCATACCATCAATAATATCAAAGCGTTTCATCGGTCGCGGTCTCCGTCTTTTGCCGGTTCCGATGGGCTTTCGCCTTTCGGTCCGTAAGGCCTCTGCGGGCCAGGATGTACGCGGCTAAACGCGGCAAAAAGCCGGACAGTTCCAGCCCAATCTGGGCGTTTAGACCTGATCTACTGTAAACAGTCCGTGATGACTCTGGGATGAACGCTGGGTTGGGTGAGGTTCACACTATTCCGCCGCGACGCGCTTCAGCCCTGCAACCTGCGTGAGGTAGGCCCGCATGGCCGCAGGCTTCACCGGCTTGTGCTGAACGCCGATGTCGTGACGCTCCGCTTCGGCGCGCACTTCAGGCGTACGGTCGGCGGTGATGATCAGCGCGGGGATGTCCGCCTGGTACTTCTGGCGGAGCTTGAGAACAGCCTCGATGCCGTTGCCGTCGTCGAGATGATAGTCGGCGATGATGATTTCCGGCGGCGGTTCGCGGCGCTCGATGATGTCGTCGAGTGCTGCCAGCGAATCCGCCTGGCCGACTTTGCAGCCCCAGCCGGTGATCAGCAGCGCCATGCCCTCGAGGATCCGCGGCTCGTTGTCGATGCAGAGTACCCGCAGCCCATTCAGCGGCTGCGAGCGCTTGCGGCGCTCCAACTGGTCGGCGGCATGGACTGTCTGCGATGCGGTCAGGTCCATCGGCACCTGCACCCGGAAGGCGGTGCCTCGACCGGGCGTCGAGGCCAGCTGGACCGGATGGTTGAGCACTCGCGAAATGCGGTCGACGATCGACAGGCCGAGACCGAGGCCGGCCGCCGTCTTCGCACCCTCGTCCAGCCGGGCGAATTCCTTGAACACGGTGCGAAACTTGGAGGGCGGGATGCCGATGCCGGAATCGAGCACTTCGATGACCACCTGGTCGCCCCGCCGGCGGGCACCGATCAGCACCTTGCCGTCGATCGTGTATTTGATCGCGTTGGAGACGAGGTTCTGCACCAGCCGGCGCAGCAGGTTGGCGTCGGAGCGGACCTTCAGCGATGTCGGCATGACGACGAATTCCAGGTCCTTCTCTCGGGCCATCGGCGCATAGTCGGTCTCGATGCGTTTCAGAAGGTCGTCGAGCGGCACCGAGGTGAAACGCGGCTTCATGGCCCCGGTATCGAGCCTGGAGATATCGAGAACGGCACCAAGGATCGCCTCGACCGATTCCAGCGCGGAATCGATATTGCGGACCAGCGAACCATTGTTGTCGGAGGCGCCGAGCCGCTCCACCAGAGCCGAGGAGTAAAGCCGGGCGGCATTGAGCGGCTGCAGGATGTCGTGGCCGGCGGCCGCGAAGAACCGGGTCTTGCCGATATTGGCCTCGTCGGCGGATGCCTGGGCCTCGGCAAGCTCCTTGTTGACGCGGGTGAGCTCGGCGGTGCGTTCGTCGACCCGCTGTTCCAGCGTCTCGTTTGCCTGCTTCAGCGCCTGGTCGGCCGCGACCCGCTCGGAAATATCGGTAAAGGTCGCGACGATGCCCTTGTCGGGCATGGCATTGGAGCGAACCTCGACGATCCGCTCGCCACCGTTCAGCACCAGCGAGAAGGGCGCGTCGAGTGTCTGGAACTGGCGGATCACCTCCGACTGCTCGGCTGCCGCGATATCGCCTCGTTCCGAAAGGATGGCGACCATGTCGGCCAGCGGAAAGCCCACCTGGCCGACCTGTTCCGGCAGATCCAAGAGATTGCGGAAGCGCCGGTTCCAGATGGTCAGGCGCTCGGAACTGTCGAACACGGCGATGCCCTGATCCATCTGCGACAGCGCCGTCTGCAGCATGTCCTGGTTATATTGCAGCGCCTCACTTGCCTGGTCGAGCAGCCAGGCGGTGTCGGAATTGGTATCCTCGGCCTTCTGCAGGATCAGAGACAGCACCAGCCGGGCCGAGGACGAGCCGATCGCGCTGCCGAGCAGCTGTTCGGAAAAATGGATCATCGCCATGTCGGCGGGCTGTTCGTCGCCGAACTTGCGGCCCGCGCTTTGTTCGTAATTGGAGAAGGAGCGCCGCATGCGTTCTTCGCCGAGATACCGGGCGATCGCCGTCTTCAGGTCGCCGACGCTGACGCGGGTCTTCCAGCCGCGGGTGGCAAATTGCGAGCGCAGATGCCTTTTGACGAAGATGCCGGCCTGGATGCGCTCGACCGGCCGCGGATTGCGCGACAGCGAGCCGAGCACGAAGGCGAGTATGTTGAGCGTCAGGCTGAAGATCGTCGCGCTGACCAGCGGGTCCGTCTGCGGCCCGGAGAATATGCCGGTGCCGGGGAACAGGAAATTGAGGACAGCCGTCGCCACATGGGAATTGTCCGGGCCGCCGAGGCTCGGCACGAACAGCAGGTAGGCCCAGGCGAGGAAGCCGAAGGACATACCGAGGATCGCGCCGCGGGCATTGGCACGGCGCCAGACGAGGCCGCCGAGGAGGGCAGGAGCCACCTGGGCGATCGCCGCGAATGCCAGAAGCCCGATCGAGGCAAGCCCAGACTGGCTGTCGGCCATGCGGTAATAGGCATAACCGAGGATGAGAACGCCGAAGATCGCGACGCGGCGGATGTGCAGCAGCGTGCGGGTAAAGTCGGTGCGCTGGCCGGAGCGGGCGGCCATCAGCCGTTGCCTGAGGAAGATCGGGATGATGATGTCGTTCGACACCATGATCGAAAGCGCCACGGACTCAACGATAACCATGGCGGTGGCGGCGGAAAAGCCGCCGATGAAGGCGATCAGCGAAACGACCTTCAGTTCCCCGGCAAGCGGCAGCGTCAGCACGTAGAGGTCGGCGTCGCCGGTGCCGCCGAAAGTGATCAGCCCGGCCATCGCGACCGGCAGCACGAAGATATTGATGGCGATGAGGTAGAGCGGCAGAAGCACGCCGGCCACCTTGCGCTCGTTGGTGGTGCGGTTCTCGACCACGGTCACGTGGAACTGCCGCGGCAGCATGATGATCGCGAACGCCGACAGCGCGATCAGGATCAGCCAGCGGCTGATCGGCGTCTCGTAGGCGAGCGCCGAACCGACGAGCATGTTTTCCGATGCCTTGGCGAGCAGGTCGGCCGGCCCGTCGAAGAGAATGAAGAAGACCGAAAAGCCGACCGTCGCAAAGGCGAGCAGCTTGACCACCGATTCCATCGCCACCGCCAGGATCAGCCCGTCCTGGTGTTCCGTCGCATCCGTGTGGCGGGTGCCGAAGATGACCGCGAAACAGGCCATCATCAGCGTTACGATCAGCGCCAGGTCGATGAAGTAGAGATTGCCGCTGCCGATGCCGTAATCCGACGGGTTGACCATGGCGGCCACCGAGCTCGACACCGCCTTCAGCTGCAGCGCGATATAGGGGACAGCGCCGACGAGCGCGATGATCGCTACGATCATCGCGACGGTGGAGTTCTTGCCGTAGCGGGCGGCGATGAAATCGGCCACCGACGTCAGCTTCTCGGCCTTGGCAAGCTCGACGATGCGCCGGATGATCGGCATGCCGAGCGTGAAGGCGAGGATCGGGCCGATATAGATGCCGGTGAATTCCAGGCCCCTTTGCGAGGCAAGCCCGACGCCGCCGAAATAGGTCCAGGAGGTGCAGTAGATCGCAAGGCTCAGCGCATAGACGATCGGTCGGCCGTTCTTCGGCACGCCGAAGACACGGCTCCGCCGATCGCCGTAACTCGCCACTGCAAACAGCAGCAGCACATAGGCGAAAGCCGAAACGAAAATGATCCAGCCCGGAAGCATTGCTCCTCCGCAAAAGGCTTTGAGCCTCAAACATTAGGGGAAAAGCATGCGCTTGGGAATCAGGATGCCTCTCGGCAAAAAGTCCAATAGACGATCGTAGTTAGGGCTTCGGCTGACGCCATCTTTTCACATCCGCAGAAAGCGCTATCTTGCGTTTTACCGAAACTGAAAAGCCATGGGGGATATTGGCGATGTCAATGGTCAGCGAATTCCGTTCCTTTATTGCCAAGGGCAATGTCGTCGATCTTGCTGTCGGTATCATCATCGGCGGCGCTTTCACGGGCATCGTCAATTCACTGGTGAACGACCTCGTCATGCCGGTCGTCGGCGCGATCACCGGCGGCGGCTTCGATTTTTCGAACTACTTCCTGCCGCTTTCGAGCGCCGTGAACGCCCCGGCGCTCGAAGAGGCACGCAAGCAGGGCGCGGTCTTTGCCTATGGCAGCTTCATCACGGTGATGATCAACTTCCTGCTCCTTGCCTGGATCATCTTCCTGATGGTGAAGGCGGTGAACCGGATGCGTCTCGCCGACGAAAAGAAGCCGGCCGACGAGAAACCGGCTCCGCCGCCGGCCGATATCCAGCTTTTGACCGAAATCCGCGACCTCCTGAAGGCGAAGTGATCTTTTGATCACGCGTCACGGATTCATCAGCGGAATCGATCTCCGCGTCACGGATTATCATGGGATTCCGCGGCTTTCCTGCGTTAAGGATGTGGGAAACAGCCTTGAGGGAATTCCATGTCGATCATCTCCAGTCTCAGCCCCCGCGCCGTCGCAGCGCCTGAAAGCGGCATTGTCGAGGTTCTCAACTACGCCCGCGGGCGGGAGGGATTGATCCCGCTCTGGGCCGGTGAAGGCGACCTGCCGAGCCCCGATTTCATCAACCGCGCCGCAACCGAGGCGCTTTTGGGCGGCGAGACCTTCTATACCTGGCAGCGCGGCATTCCCGAGCTGCGCCAGGCGCTGTCGAACTATTACACGCGGCATTTCTCAGTCTCGCTGCCGGTCGAGCATTTTTATGTTACCGGTTCCGGCATGCACGCGATCATGCTGGCGGTGCAGGCCGTGACTTCTCCCGGCGACGAGATGATCTACCTGTCGCCGACCTGGCCGAACATCATCTCGGCGATCGAGATTTCCGGCGCCCATTCCGTCGGCCTGCCGCTCGATTTCGTCGGTGGCCGCTGGTCGCTCGATCTCGCCAAGCTGGAGGCGAAGATCACCCCGAAGACCAGGGGCCTGTTCATCAACACCCCGGCCAACCCGACCGGCTGGACCGCGACGCTGGAGGACTTGAAGAACATCCTGGCGCTTTCCCGCAAGCACGGCATCTGGATCGTCGCCGACGAGATCTATGCCCGGTATTATTACGGCGGCGCGCCAAGGGCTCCGTCCTTCCTCGACATCATGGAGGAAGGCGACCGGATCATCTTCGCCAATTCCTTCTCCAAGAACTGGTCGATGACCGGCTGGCGGGTCGGCTGGATCGTCGCTCCGCCGGAAATGGGACAGGTGATCGAAAACCTGGTGCAGTATTCGAATTCCGGCGTGGCGCAGTTCCTGCAGCGCGGTGCCGTGGTGGCACTCGACCAGGGCGACGACTTCGTGAATGCGAATATCGCCCGGGCGACCACGGCCCGCGACATTCTCTGCGACGCGCTGATCGCAACCAACCGGGTCGAAACCTTGAAGCCGGATGGCGCGCTTTACGCTTTCGTCAAGGTGGACGGCATCACCGACAGCCGTAGTGCGGCGCTCGATATCGTCGACAAGATCGGCGTGGCGCTGGCGCCCGGCTCGGCTTTCGGCAAGGGCGGCGAGCTTTTCCTGCGCGCCTGTTTCCTGCGCGATCCGAAGCAGATCGAAGAGGCCGCAGGCCGCCTCTCCGACTATATCAAGCGTCTCTGATCCGATCCGGCACGCAAACGCTAAAATTCGAGCGATTTGCTCAAGAGTCCATTCGCCTTGACCCGAGATAAACCCGGCGCAACCAGCGTCGGGTAAGCATTGTTGAAGACTGCCCGTGTTTTTGTCCTGCCAACGATAAGAAAGCAGGGAAGTATAGACATGGCAGTTCTGGTAACGGGCGGTGCGGGTTACATCGGCAGCCACATGGCCTGGGCTTTGCTCGACGCGGGCGAGGAGGTTGTCGTTCTCGACCGGCTCTCGACCGGTTTCCGCTGGGCCGTGCCGACCGAGGCGCGCTTCTATCTCGGTGAAGTCGGCGATCGGGCCGTTCTTTCGCAGATTTTTGCGGAAAACGACATCAACGCGATCCTGCATTTCGCGGGCTCGATCGTGGTGCCGCAATCGGTCGCCAACCCGCTGGATTATTACGAGAACAACACCGGCAATACCCGGTTGCTTGCCGCAGCCGCGGTCGCCGCCGGTATCCGCCATTTTGTCTTCTCTTCGACGGCTGCCGTTTATGGAGACCAGAAAGACGACACCCCCGTCTTCGAAAGCGCCGACCTGCACCCGAAGAACCCCTATGGCCAGTCGAAGCTGATGTCGGAGATGATGCTGCGCGATGCCGCCGCGGCGCATGATTTCCGTTTCGTGGCGCTGCGTTATTTCAACGTTGCCGGTGCCGATCCGCTCGGCCGCACGGGACTGTCGACCGAAGGCGCCACTCATCTGATCAAGATCGCCTGCGAGGCGGAACTCGGCAAGCGCCGTGGGGTCGATGTCTACGGGACCGATTATTCGACACCCGATGGTACCGGCATCCGCGACTACATTCATGTCACCGACCTGGTGGACGCACATCTGAAGGCCCTGAGCTACCTGCGTCGCGGCGGCGAGCCTCTGATCGCCAATTGCGGTTACGGCCGCGGTTACTCGGTTCTGGAGGTTCTGGACGCCGTGATGCGGGTTGGCGGCCGCAAGTTCGAAATCCGCTATGGACCCCGCCGGCCGGGCGACGCGGCAAGCGTGGTCGCCAATTCGACGCTCGCACGCCGGCTGCTTGACTGGAAACCGCGCCACGACGATCTCGATCTCATCGTCGATACTGCGATCTCCTGGGAGAAAGGCCTGGCTTCCCGCAAGGCCGAAGACCTCAAGTCGCTGCAGAGCAGGCTGGCGTCGGCCCGCTTTTGAGGGTCCCGGTCAGAAGACAAAAGGCCGGCACTGTCCGGCCTTTTTCCATTTCTTTATCCGGGCCATTCGGTCGCATGGCGATCTTAAGCATTTGGCGATAAAGCGAGGGGCACCCCGTTATCGGTATCCCATGCGACGTTTTCTTCTTTGTGCTTTTCTTGCCCTTCTCCCGGTCGTGGCAACGGCTGAAAACATGCCGGCGTCCCAGAAACCTGCGGCCCAGAATGCTGTGCCCGCTCCCAGACTGGTCGAGCCGCATCTGCATGTCGCGCGTTCGGGCAATGCCAGCCGTCCCCGGGTGGCGCTAACCTTCGATGCCTGCATGGGCAAGGCGGACGAGCGTATCCTTTCGACGCTTGTCCGGGAAAGAATTTCGGCGACCATTTTCGTCACGGCCCGCTGGCTGAGAAACAACCCGCAATCGGTCGCAATCTTTCTGCAGAATCTCGACCTCTTCGAGCTGGAAAATCACGGCCAGAACCATGTGCCGGCGGTCGATGTGCCGGTCCTGATCTACGGCATCGCCGCTGCCGGATCGCCGGAGGCGGTTCGCCAGGAAGTGGCAGGCGGCGCTGATGCCATGCTGGCGGCTGGTTTTTCCGCACCACGCTGGTTCCGCGGCTCGACGGCAAAATACGATCCTTCGGCCATACGCCAGATCCGCGATATGGGCTATCGGGTCGCCGGGTATTCGCTGAACGGCGACGGCGGCTCCCTGCTCGGTGCCGACGTCACCGAAAAGCGCATCGCCGCCGCCAGGGACGGCGACGTCGTCCTCGCCCATATCAACCAGCCCACGCATGCGGCCGGCGCGGGTGTGGCCCGCGCGCTCGTTGCCCTGAAACGGCGCGGCGTCGAGTTCGTACGCCTTTCCGACGTCGACGGCATGGGCGACGACGACACGACCCAGTGAGGCCGCGGTCTCTCGGCCCCATTTTTTCCTTGAATGCAGATCGGGGGAGAGACGGGATTCCGTCTCTCCCCCGATCTCGTTTCGGCAATGGGTGATATTTACCGGACGACCTGCACGACCGTGCGGGTCTGCGGATCGACGATGACGCGCTGTTCGTTCACCACCGCATAGGCGTATTTCGGGCTGTCCGGAACCGGAGTCAGCACGACGGTCTCGGGGATGGGCTTGCCGACGACGATCTTCTCCTTGATGACGACCGGCGATGCCGGGGCAGGAGCCTGTTCCACATAGGTCACGACGCGTTCCGGCGGCGGGTCGATGGCGGTCCCGGCAACCGCGCCGGCGACGCCGCCGACGGCAGCACCGACCGGGCCTCCGATGATCGCACCGGTGACAGCGCCGCCGGCCGCACCATTGACCGTGCCTTGCTGGGCAGAGGCAACAGGGGCGAGGACGCCGAGCATTGCGGCGGAAAGAAAAAGGATCTTGGTCTTCATTGATGGTTCTCCTTCTGGGTGTTGTGACGCGGGCGAGCGGTTCGCGCCGCGCCGTGGAATGCGATCGAGGCTGCTATCTCGTGACTGGCGCGGGTGGTTCGATCTTCGGCAGGGTCACCTTGATGCCGATATCGCGGTTTGCGAGGTAGCCGCTTTCGAACAGGAAGAGCGCGCCTGCGATGACCACGATCAGCAGGATGGCGGCGACGGCCCAACCGCCGCCGCCCGTATGGATCACTGTCGGTTCCCGGTCACGCATGGTTCTCTCCCGCGGTCAGCGCTCAGCCGACCAGGATGTAGACGACCTTGTGGCTCGAGGGTTCGACGATGATGATCCGGCCGTCCGCCAGCACGAAGTACTCGTAACCACGATAGGCCGGTACGATCTCGACGATGCGCGGCGGCAGCGGATGCAGTTCCACGGTTGTCGGAACGGCGACGCCGACATCGACATTGATATCGACATCGACCGGCTCGACCTTGTTCTGAACGAGGATGTTGCGCACCTCCGTCCTCTGTTCGGCCGAGATATTGATGCTGCCGGTCGTCTCGTTCGAAGGTTTGTCGGTGGCAGCCTGATCGGAACCGGGTTGCTGGGCGCCGCTATTCTGGCGGGCGGTGTCGTCGGTTGCCGGCTTGGTGGCATCCGTTCCAGAGCCCGAGCCCGAATTGGCGGTCGTGGAGCTGCCGCTCTGGTCGGCAGGTTTCTGCTGCGCCGTATTGTCCGTGGCGGGCGACTGGGCGTCGCCGGCTTGCGTCTTCGTGGTATCGCCGGATTTCTCCTGAGCCGCCCTATCACCCTTCGGCTTCAGGCGCTGCTGGTCACCGCCCTGGGCCTGGGCGTTCATTTTGTCATTACCGCCGGTCGAACCCTGTGGCTGTTGTGTTGTGGCGCCCATATCCTGCTGCGGTTGAGCCTGTTTGGCGCCGGACGAACCGTCCGAGCCTGGGGTGCCTTTGCGTGGCAGGATAGGAGCCGCCGCGTCGCCCTTGTCCTGAGCCTGACTTTGAGCGATCGCTGGCACCACCGACAGCGTCGAGCCGGCCAGGAGCGCTATCGCGAGCGTGTGTTTCATAGACGGTTTCATGATGTTTCCTCTATTTTCTGGTTGACCTGCGAACCCGTGGGCGGGCCGCACTCACAGCTCGAACTTCCGTTGCCATGGCGCGTTCCGGGATTCGGGCTTCAGTCGGGCAGGGCGGGACTTCAGGCCGATCATGTTTTGGGCCTTTGGTCTGATGGGGCGGGGTAAAGGTCCAAGGGGGGATGAAATCGCCGAACCGCGCTGGTAGGGTGCCGGTGATCCTGGAGATTTTTCAGGGGGTTCCGTCACGGACAGCGACACGTTCCCGGCCAGATGGCGATCGTCCCCGTCGCGGCTTTTTGTCTGCATTGCCATCTTGGGAGCGCTTGCCGTCTGATGGGATCAAACCCGGTTCCTGCGCGATCATCGGTCCTTTTCAGCGCAGAACCTTGCCCGCCGACCATCCTGTCGCGGTCGGCGGGCTCTTTGACCGGGAATTCGGGCTACGGAACCATAAGCCAGGCCTCCGGTTTAGACTTGCATAACAGTTTCAAAAATGTCCCAAGCAGGAGATGGCCACCCCAGGAGCCAAGAGATGCCGATCCGTAAAATGCTGTTCTTGAGCGGAGCGCTCACCGCGATTGTTGCAACCGTGCTGCCTTTCAAGGTTGTCGCCGGTGCGGACGGCTTGTTGCGCGTCACGCTGTCGAGCGTCGCGGCCCAGGACGGCAGCGGTAATGGCGGCGGCGGAGGCAATGGTGGAAACGGCGGCGAAAACGGCAACGGCGGTTCCGGCAACGGTAACGGGAACGGCAGTGACAATGCCGGCGGCAATTCCGACAATAGTGGAAATAGCAACGGCAATAGCGGCGGTAACGGAAATGGTAACAGCGGCGGAACCGATACCGGCACCGGTGGGACCGGTGGTCCGGGAACTGGTACAGGTGCCGGATCGGCCACGGCAGGCCGCGCCACAAATCCGGGCAGTGCCCAGGCAACACCCGCGCGACCTGCAACCCCGGCTGCTCCCGCGAAAGCCAGTGTCGAGATCGATGTTCGGGGACCCTCGATCACCGTTCGCCATCACAACGGCGCGACGGAACGGATTTCCCAAGGGCGCTACGAGATGCGGGATTCGCGCTCCCGCACGATCGTCAACCGGACTGCGACACCCTCGGATGCATCGAGATTACGGTCGTTCGACCGCTGATCGTTGATCAGTCGCATCGCGAAGAGCAAGCGCCGCCTCCGTCCGATTGGTCACCTTCAGCTTCGAGAGGATGCGGGTCATGTGGTGCTTGACGGTCTTTTCGTGAAGGTCGAGTTCCCGTGCCACCCGCTTGTTGCTGAGCCCGGATGCGACGAGGCTCAGAACCTCCTGTTCGCGGTCGGTCAGTTCCGACAAGAGGTTGGGCTTTGGCGGCGCGTCGCCGGAGGCGGATAGGCCGGCGATCAGTCGTGCCGAGAGGGCAGGCGAAACATAGCTTTCTCCGGATGCCACGGTTCTGACCACGTCTGCCAGGCCTCTGGAGCCGACACCCTTGAGAACATAGCCCTTTGCACCGAGCTTCAGCGCGGTTGCAATGTCCTCGCTTGCCTCCGAGACCGTCAGCATGACGATCTTGAGATCGGGGCAATGATCGAGTGCTTCGGCAATCGCCTCGAGACCGTTTCCGGGCATGGAAATGTCCATCAGCATCACGTCCGGGCACAATTCCCGCACGATGCGCAGCGCGTCGTCGCGCGAACCGCCTTCACCGACCATCTCGAAATCCTCGATCTCGCCGAAGCTGCGCGTCACGCCTTCGCGAAACAACGGATGATCGTCCACGACCGCAATCTTTATTCCTGCCATCAGGCCTGCTCCATTTCATGCACGTTCAGCGACATTCTGACCGTGGTTCCGTCCTTCGATGTGATGATCTCGAATGTGCCGCCGAGGCTTTCGATCCGCTCCCTGAGCCCCGCGAGCCCGAGACCTTCCGGGCGTATGTGCTGGGGGTCGAAACCCGGCCCCCGATCGGCAACTTCGACAACGACGTTGCCGTCGTCGAAACTCTGGCGCACGCTCTGATCCACGCCGCCGCCATGCCGGAAACCGTTGTTAAGCGCTTCCTGCACGAAGCGATAGATGCAAATCTTGGCCGAGGGCGAAAGCGGCCGCGATCCGCTCGACACCGACAGCGCCACCGCGACGCCCGTGCGCTGTCGATGCGCGTTGACGGCGCGCTGCAGTACGTCCGGCAGCTCCGCGGTCTCGATCTGCGGTAGAACCAGACCGCTGCAGATGCTGCGGATTTCGTCCATCGCCTCGTCGAGGCGGGCCTTAATGGTGGTGACCTCCGCTTCGCGGGCAGTCGGCGGCGTTGCGGGATCGGTCAGGAGCCGGCTGTCCACCCGCAGTGCCGCGTAGGCGACAAGCTGGGCCGGCCCGTCATGCAGGTCGGCGCCGAGCCGGCGCAAGTAACTTTCATTGAGGGCGGTGGCGCGCCGCGAGGCCCGCTGGGCCCGCGCGTGAAGGGCCTTGTTCTGTGAAAGCAGGTCGGAGAGTTCCGCCACGCGCTGCGTCAGCGCCTGTCGCTGATGGTCGATCGTGCGGCTGCCGCGAAAAACGATCGCCGAAAGGATCAGGAAGAAGGCGAGCGTGACGCCGGCGACCGCCGCCCAGCTTCGAAGCTGCGCCTGATAGAGGCTTCGCTCGAAATCGCCCGCAACCTCGTAGAACTCCGAGACCGCGACCACCTCTCCCGACCAGGGCTGCAGGATGGGATTGTAGATTTCGAGAAGTGGCATCCCGGTCGCCCGCTCGATCTTGCTTTCAGGGTCTTCGGCAAGTCCGAAGCGCGCCACCATCTGTCCGGAAAATGCGGTTTGCAGGCCCTCGCTCGGACCGAATCTCTGTCCCACCATGCTTTTGTCCGTCGCATAGAGGATCGTGCCGTCCCTGCGCCAGAGCTTGAAGGATATGACCTTGCCACCGAGCGCGCCCTGGCCGAAGGTCTCGTCGAGCGCACGGGTGGTGACGTCGTCGAGCATCTGGTTGGTCTTCATGTCCGGAAGCAGGGGGGCGATGATGCTGTCGACATAAAGGGCGGTGGAAGCGGCCGAATTGCGGGTGACCGCCGCTTCGATCAGGCTGGTCACGAAGGCGCCGACCAGAAGCATCGCCGCGAAGGCAACCAAACCTCCCGCCAGCAGGAACTGCCGGGCGAGGGATTGGTCGTTCCAGCGATCAAGAATTGCGCCAAGCCGCATCAGCATGCCGTTCCGATGACCCGCACCACGCGAGCCGATGCCTCGCAACGCGGAAGGTGGCCGATAGTTGCAATTCGGAGTGGCTCATCTGATCCGCATGTCGTCCTGAGGCGGGCGTGGACTGTTCGCTTTCCTGCAGAAATATCCACCTCAGCTGCTTTGCTGGATGAGTCCAGCCTACTTCCCTTTCCGGATAATACTACCAATGGGGTGAGGTTGTCGAATTGCAGCCCAACGCGTCGATAGGTCCGGTCCCGGATTTGCACAGTAGAATAGTGGGGAAGGTCTCTATCTGCTTACAATCTTATCTGTAGAAGATGATGAGCCTCCTATCATCGGCGTTTACCAAATACACGCAACAATTTAGATTCAGGTCGCCCACCCCCAGATGAGAGGATATCGGCTGAAGAAGTAGCTGTCCTCGATCGCTACCCGGTCATGCGTGAAGTTCGAGCTGTTGAGCGTCCCAAAGTGGAAATTACCGTTTGGAAGCCGAAGGAGTAATCAGCTTTGACGTAAAGCCGGATTGTCGGTAGGTTCGGCAACCTAAGTCGTTGGAGATAAGTAGCGTGGTTCAACTGTTGAAGCGCCTCTCGGATCGAGCATTCGGACGCAAACATCGAGAGATCCGTAGAGATTCGCCGCTTTCAAAGCATGTTGCTCCTTCTGGCCTCCTGCCATCGTCCCAAATCATAAGGCTTGGTAGCGGCTATGGCGGATGGCACCTGCCGAAAGCCCATGGTTTAACCTCAGCAAGTGTATGCTATCTCGCTGGGGCCGGGGAAGATATTAGCTTTGACTGCCAATTGGCCCGTGATTTTTCGTGTGATGTGCGAATAATCGATCCAACGCCCAGGGCCATCGAGCACTTCAAGCAATTGTCCAATGCGATTGCTTCGGGTCTACTGTTCCGCGTGAGTAGCGGCGAGACCGAATTCTATGACGTGAGCCAGCAGGATCTGCAGAGAATTACATTTTGGGAGGTTGGCCTTGCGGGGAAAGACGCAGAAATGCGTTTCTATCTGCCAAAAAATCCAGATCATGTCTCTTGCTCTGCAGTCAATTTGCAAGGTACTGAGGATTTCTTTATCGCACAGTGCCATCGTGTCAAAACACTGATGGAAAGTCATGGCGACACGCAATTGGATTTGCTGAAAATAGATATTGAGGGAGCTGAGTATCAAGTGATTGAGGACATCGTTTCATCGCTCACTTTGCCGCGCATCCTTTTGATCGAGTTCGATGAATGCCATTCTCCGCTTGATGGCCGCGCAGATGACCGAATTGCCCAACATATTAGCATGCTATCCGGTGCCGGAATGCGCTGCGTTACCATCGAAGGCTGTAATGCGACATTTGTACGAGAATAGCACTTGGCTTTGCTTTTATATTTTGCGCCTTTGAAATGCCACAAGCCGAAACATTGCGCACTTAGTTCAGACGCCTAGGGCGAAATCAGTCTTCAAATCTGCTTAGCGTTGGGGAGCCAACATCTACTATGCCAATACGGGCGCCAGTCGCACTATTCACCTATAACCGTCCTGAACACACGAGGGCAACACTCGAGGCCCTCGTCAGGAACACGCTGGCTCCGGAGACAGACCTCTACGTTTTTAGCGACGGGCCCAGGTCGGATGCTGATACAGCCTCTGTTGCATCGGTTCGTGAAGTCGTTCGCGGGGTCTCGGGATTTGCCTCCGTCTCCCTCATCACACGCTCAGTCAACATGGGGTTGGCGAATTCCGTCATCACCGGAGTGAGCGAATTGCTAAGAGAGCATGGTCGGATCATAGTTCTGGAAGATGATCTCGTCACAACTAAGAATTTTATCGCCTTCATGAACGATGCTTTGGATTGCTATTCAAGTGATCCAAAGGCTTTTTCAGTAACCGGATATCGGCTCCCCGAGGGTTATCTACATATTCCTCGTGACTTTCCTTACGATACCTTCGCGGGATACCGTTGCTCCTCGTGGTCCTGGGGGACTTGGCGCGATCGTTGGAATCTCGTTGATTGGGACATGAGCTATTTTGCCGATTTCATGAAGGACGAGACGGCAAGGGCGGAGTTTGACAAGGGTGGTCGAGATCTTACTAAAATGCTTCGCCAGCAGAAGGAAGGTAAGATCGACTCCTGGGCGATCCGCTTTAGTTTCGCTCACTATGCAAACGACATGCGTTGCATGTATCCGAGAAAGTCGCTGGTCCAGAATATCGGATTGGACAATTCAGGGGTGCACACCAAACCAAATCCGCGCTTCGTCCACACAAAGCTCGAAGACGACTGGTATCCAACACGTTTTAGCCCGGCCCATGTTATGGATCCGCGAATCGCAGCTCGGTTTGTGACCGCGTTTAACGGACCGCTATATCCTCGGCAGAGCGGTCCTTTTCGTGGCATAAAGCGCGCTGCACGAAAGGTAGCAAGCTACGGCCGGAGCCTGCCCTCTTTTCTGTCCAGCTTCGCTTTCGGCTCTCCCTCCCGAGTTGATATACTCACAGTTAATACCTACCAGAAAAAGGGTGGAGCGGCGCGGGCTGCTTGGAGGATGTTTAGTGGCATTAGGCAGATCTACCCAAATTCAGTCTATCTTACCCTCGTCAGAGAGGACTCCGACTCAGCGGTTTGGGGGCTTGATGGCCAATCCATCCGGGGGAAAATTGCGCGACGGTTCACGCGTCACGAAAAAAGGCTGCTTAGGCGGTATTCCCTCCGCGAGGGGGTCTTCTTTTCTCCGTCCTTGAGCCAGAATCCCTTGAGGATCTCTCTCGCTCGGACAAGGCCTGCACTTGTGCACCTAAATTGGGTCGTAGATGGAGTTGTGGACTTTGACGAACTGGTGGCCTTAAAGCGACCTGTTGTCTGGACATTGCATGACACCTGGGCTTTTACTGGTGGCTGCCATTACACCGGAGACTGCACCAGATACCGCGAGGAGTGCGGTCAATGTTCGCAACTGGGAAGTTCGGATGCTTTTGATATCTCTCGGCAACTGATACAAACCAAGGCTGAGATATATCGGAAGATGGATCTAACGATTGTTTGCCCCAGTAGATGGCTTGCCGAGATTGCAGCCGAAAGTAGCCTATTGGCTGGCCGCCGGATCGAAGTCATTCCAAATGGTTTGGATACAGATGTATTTAAGCCGTATGATCAAGAAGTAGCGCGAGCACATTTTGGTATTTCAGTAGAAGAGTGCGTCATTCTATTTGGAGCACAAAGCCTGAAGGATCCTAGAAAAGGAAGCGATCTTCTCATTGAAAGTCTTGGAAAACTTAAAATTCCGTGTACGTTACTCACGTTTGGTGATGGACATTTTGGTTCGCAACTTCCGGATGGTGTCCGGTTGCATGCGCTCGGCAATATAAAAAATGATGATGACCTAGCCATGGCATATTCCGCTGCAGACGTGTTCGTTTGTGCCTCGCGAGAAGATAATTTGCCAAACACGATTGCAGAGGCACTGGCTTGTGGCGCACCATGTGCGGCCTTCGACGTCGCCGGCTTGAGCGACATGATTAACCACCGGGTAAATGGCTGGCTGGCGCGCCCTTTCGATACGGATGATTTGGCCGCTGGGATAAAATGGCTTACCAATCGAGCCCAAGCGGAAAGCCTAAGACTTGCCGCACGTGAAAAGGCGATTACAGAATACGATCTAGCCTCTGTTTCCTCCAAATACGCCAAGCTATTTGACGAGCTAATAAAAGCAGCGGACTTGTAGTTGACATCGGCACCATTGGAGCCGATCCGCGCGGTTCGTCTGGACCGATAGCGGCATTTTCGTGCTTTGAAAGTGCTGACCGGCTTGCCCGTGCTTGCTTATGAAGCCCGCTACCGGTCATGCATCGGTGTATCCAAGACGCGCAAAATCGGATTGTTGAGAAGGACATCCTGGAAATACCCGGCCGCGCGCTCGGTGCCCGGCTGAAAACCTGAGGGATCGGCTGCGATTCGTAAAATCGCTGCCGCGAAATCTTGATTGGTCGTCGCGGGCAAGGCATTTCCGAACGAAAGAAACGCCTTCATCGACATCCCCTGGGCATAAATGATGGGCTTATAGGCCGCGACGGCGTCTTGAACGACACCGGATCCTTGGAGACCATAGATCGCCGCCTCATAAGGCAATAGGATCGCATCTGTCGACTGAAACAGCTGCTCGAACTCCTGTGGCGAGATACGATTGCCTTGGGGAGAAACGGTGATATTTCGTCCGCCACCGTTGAAATTTTGTAAGCCTCCATACACGCCGCCTTCACTGAAGTCCGCCATTGAGCCCTGGATCGCGAAATCTAACGCGCCGACGGGTCCGCTCTCAGCCAGTTCAGCAACGGCGGCGACGATATCTGCTATTCGCGCGCTGCCCTTTTCGGGGCGAGGTTCTCCGAATATTCCCACCCGGAAGCTACCGCTATCATCCGTCTTATAGCGTGCTGGTATCGCGACTGGCATGCTGCAGGGGAGGTAAAACCCGCCTTCGACGGGCATGCCGAAACTCGCCTGAAAATAGGCCGCCAGTTCCTCGGTCTCGCTGAACAGGAAAACGTTCGCCGGAAGTTTTGCAAGGATGGCGCTCAGCCGCCTCGACCGAACCTTTTCATTTCGGTCCCCCAATTCGGAATTCAGGAAGCGGAGGCAAATTCTGGGTGTTTCATCTGCCAATACGGTGCTCAGCTCAACCGCTGACTCGAGGGTATCCAAGTCTGCCGTCGGTATAACGATGAGATCGTTGGCACCCACACTAAGGCTACGGCAGATGTCAGCCAGTTGCTTACCGAAGGCGGAACGAGGCAGCTTGAGCGAATGCTTGGCTTTAAGGACGCCGAATACGGCAGCCATTTGCTCGAAGGCATTTCCGTAGAGCAGACGCGATCGCAGTTTTGCAAGCTTGATCGACCTGTTGGTAAGCTTTCCCGCCGCTGCTCCCAGGAACCCGTCATAGGCTTCCCCAGCCACGATGATCGTCTCGTGATGCGGGAAGTACCGACGCAACGCGGCAATTTGTGTATGATGGTGTCCGCGATTGTGGACGAGTTTCCGTTCCACGATCAGCAGCTTTTGCCGCGCGCTTGCATCGTTCATGGGTCTTGCTCTGTTGGAGGGCCGGGCCCAGGTCGAAGAGGCATCAGATCGGCCCAATGAATTCTCGTTTATGCAGCTGCGTACAAACTTTGTTGGGCAGGCATCAAGATATTATTGTTCCAGCAAGGGACAAAAGTTCGTTCGCAAGAACCTTGTATCTGGATCTAAGCCGCTCGAGGCACTGGAGCTTCAGAATTCATCGTTCCTCACGTCTAGCATCCTGCATCTCATTCCAGCTCAACCTTTTCGGGTGATTGGAGATTGTTCAGGCGAGCGTAGAGGCCATCTGTGCGTGTCGCAAGTTCCTCGTGTGTTCCTTCTTCCACTGCCCGGCCTTCATGCATGACGATGATCTTGTCGGCATTGACGATTGTAGACAGGCGATGGGCGATGACGACGACGGTCCGCCCGTGCATGGCGGAATCGAGTGCCCTTTGCACGGCGGCTTCGGATTCGTTGTCGAGCGCCGAGGTGGCTTCGTCGAGAAGGAGGATCGGTGCATTGCGCACGAGTGCGCGTGCGATCGACAGACGTTGCCGCTGACCGCCGGAGAGGGTCATGCCGTGTTCGCCGACCGGCGTTTCGTAACCCGCCGGCTGCATGAGTATGAAGTCGTGGGCATGGGCAAGTCGGGCGGCTTCCTCCACTTCGGCATCGGTCGCTTCGGGCCGTCCATAGCGGATATTGTCGCGGATCGATCCTTCGAACAGATAGGGTTGCTGCGTGACATAGGCGAGGCTATGCCGCAGCGAGGCCTTGGTAACATTGGCTATGTCCTGTCCGTCGATCAGGATCTGGCCTTCGGCCGGATCATAAAAACGAGGGATCAACGAGATGATCGTTGACTTGCCTGCTCCCGACGGGCCGACCAGAGCGGTTGTCTTGCCGCCTTCTGCGATCAGGTCTACCCCCTTGAGGATTGGCGCTCCGCTTCCATAGGCGAACACGACGCCCTTCAGTTCGATCTGAGCATTGGTGACGACAAGGTCGGGTGCGCTTGGATTTTCCCGCTGTAGCGGCTGCATGTCGAGCAAACTGTAGATCATTCTCGCATTAACGACGGCTCTTTCGATCTGAACCTGCATCCGGGCAAGCCGGCGGGCTGGGTCGTAAGCCATCAATAACGCTGTGATGAAGGCGAAGAAAGCGCCGGGGGCAACATCATCATAGATGGAGCGGAAGGCGGCGTAGCCGATCACGCTGGAGATTGCCACGCCTGCGAATGTCTCGGTAAGGGGCGCGGTGCGTTCGGACAGGCGCGCAATCCGGTTGCTCTGTCTTTCGGACGTTTCAATAATGCGCTGGACCTTCTGTTCCAGCTGCTGTTCCATCGTAAATGCCTTGACGACCGTAATGCCCTGGATCGTTTCCTGCATGGCGCCAAGCACTTTGCTGCTCACCTCGACGGCTTCGCGCGTCACGCTGCGCAGCCTCTGCGATAGGTAGCGGATCGCCAGAATAAGCGGTGGTGCCACAGCAAATACGATCAGCGAGAGAACCCAGTCCTTCAAAACCATCACGGCAATCAGCGACACCAGCGTCAGCAGATCGCGCGCGGTCGAGGTGACCACCAGGTTGAGAACGTCTTTTATGCCACCGATATTCTGATTGACTTGCCCGGCGAGGCGGGCTGAGCGGGATTCCGCGAAAAAGCCCACGGACAGCTTCATGAGGTGCGAATAAAGACGCTGCTGGTAACGGGCAACGATATTGTTGCCGATCTTGGATAGCGTCACCGCTTGCCCGTAGGTCGCCAGCCCGCGAACCACGAAGGCCGCAAAAATCGCAAAGCAGATGACCAGGACCATATCGGCCCGTTTGTTAGCAAAAGCCTCGTTGACAACGGACTCCATGATCCACGCCGTGAAGGCGGTGGACATGGCTGTCGCAATGAGACAAAAGATCGCAAACGCGTAACCGCGGATGTGGTCCCTGCCGTTTTCGGCGATCACCCGTTTCAGAACGCTAGTGACAGTGCCTGAATCCAGATGGTTCTTCTTGGCGTTCAATTGGGCTCCCGCTCGTCGCACCCGACGAAAGTTTCACATATTGGGCCTATTAAACGCTTGGCACCCACTTTGCCAACCACGCCCGGTACGATTCTGCATGGCAGTTGCATGCGCGCCCTAGACGCGGCTTCATTCGCTGCAATTGGCGGAAACACGGCCTTGTACCAATTCGGCCAATTCGTTTGAAATGATAGGAGGCGCAGGAAAGGGCCGCACAAGCTGGTTCAGCTGATCAGCCGTGGATGGAGCTGCAGGCGTCGGCGCAACCTTAAGCAGGGTCGCGGTGCTGCGACGCCGTAAAAACCAAGCAGCAAGCTTCTCGTTTGGCTTAGTGAAGCGGCACAGCCTCCGCGCATCCCAAGGATACTCTCGTCACCACGGGTGGCAACGCAGCCCATACAATGGCCCAGGTGTCGCCTGAACGGCGACACCGCTACCAACGAGACACGCTGAGCGAGTCAGAGGCTTCGGCTGGCCATCCTAGTGGCGGTTTTATTATACGCGTGGGCAGCCAGGCGCTCTGGAAATCTGGACAGAGTCGGGACGGCCACGGGCTCCGCCACGCTTTCCGTAACCGGCAATATAGTAATAATTGCGGTTCGCCCTGCTGATATACGGGGCGTCGAGATGTCGTGAGGCGGCGGCTAGAGCTTCACGCGGGCTACAGCCGCGATCATAGCGGCGCTCGTCGCGGCGCTCGTATCGCCGGTCATACCGTCGATCGTACCGCCGATCATAGTAATCCGGGCGCTCGATCCGCATGCCACGTTCTCCGAACTCAAATTCGAAGCCTTGGGCGGTGGCAGGCACAGGTTGAATACTGATGCCGACAAGGAAGGCCGATATGCCCGCCAGCAATCCGAATTGTTTCGCTTTCATTGTTTCTCTCCAGCAACGGTAATAAGCCAAATTAGCAGAGCTAAAATGAACGGCAGCATAACAGGTTCCGTTCGCTCCCGGATCATCGCCCTTGAAGTTCATGCTCGGTATTAGAAGGAAGGATGGATGATAAACTGCAACAAGCTCCCACTGGAGGGCGCCCGGCGCGTGCTGCAATTCGAGGCGGCGCCTCGATCGAAGCGAGGTATCGCTGAAAAGACTAAGTTACCTGGAGAAGGAGTGAAGCGCATTTCGAACGAGAAATGGTGCTGCTAGAGAGATTTGAACTCTCGGCCTCTCCCTTACCAAGGGAGTGCTCTACCCCTGAGCTATAGCAGCGTCAGCCGGCGCGAAAGACCCGCGTCGTCGGCAGCGGCCTATTGCCATAGGTTCACCGGCAGCGCAAGCCGCAAATTCCAAGTTCTTTGCCAGCGGGTGGAGAAAACGTCGCTTCCGCTTTCAAGAATCCCGCTTTTTGGGTATGGAGAGCCATGGCGAATGATGAAGAACAGCACGATCCAGAAGGCGCAGATATCGGCCAAGGCCGCGGCGACCGGGCTCGCAAGGCGGCTGCAGCGCGCGAGGCGCAGCGCAAGGCAAAGGCTGCGGCCAAGCTTCGGGAGAATCTGATGCGCCGCAAGACGCAGGCGCGGGCGCGCCGGGCAGGCGAGGAGGATTCGACGGAAGGGCTGCCTGCCGCAAAAACGGACGAATCATCATAACTTATGCGTCGAGCTGGGTCAGCGGGCAGGCTATTGCGGCAGGCCATTTCAGCAATCATTGAAGCAGCGGCGGATTTCGTTTAAGGACGCCACCTTTCGCGCTCAGAAGAAAGAGTTACAACTTATGGATCGCATCAGAATTTTGGGCGGCAACGAACTCAAGGGCACCATTCCGATCTCGGGAGCGAAAAACGCCGCTCTGCCACTGATGATCGCCTCCCTTCTGACGAGCGATACGCTGACGCTCGAAAACGTGCCGCATCTGGCCGACGTGGAACAGCTCCTGCGCATCCTCGGCAATCACGGCGTCGATGTCGCCGTCAACGGCCGCCGCGAGCGTCAGGAAGAGAGTTATTCCCGCACCATCAACTTCACCTGCCGCACCATCGTCGATACGACCGCTCCCTATGAGCTGGTCTCGAAGATGCGGGCGAGCTTCTGGGTCATCGGGCCGCTGCTCGCGCGCGAAGGCCAGGCGCGCGTTTCGCTGCCGGGCGGCTGCGCCATCGGCACGCGTCCTGTGGATCTCTTCCTCGAAGGCCTGCAGGCGCTCGGCGCCACCCTGGAGGTCGATGGCGGTTATGTCAACGCCACGGCGCCGAAGGGCGGCCTGATCGGCGCCCGCTACGTCTTCCCGAAAGTGTCGGTCGGCGCGACGCACGTGATGATGATGGCGGCGACGCTTGCCCGCGGCACGACGGTGATCGAAAACGCCGCACGTGAGCCGGAGGTCGTCGATCTCGCAAAATGCCTGACCGCCATGGGCGCCAAGATTTCCGGCGCCGGCACCCAAACGATCACCATCGAGGGCGTCACCTCACTCTCGGGCGCCCGTCACCGGGTCCTGCCGGATCGCATCGAGACAGGTACCTATGCCATGGCGGTCGCGATGGCCGGCGGCGACGTCGTGCTCGAGGGCACCGAAGCATCGCTGCTCGACAACGCTCTCGACACGCTGCGATTGGCCGGCGCCCATATCACCGAAACAGAAAGCGGGCTGCGCGTCGTGCGCAACGGCAACGGCATCCAGCCGGTCGATATCACCACCGAGCCTTTCCCGGGTTTCCCGACCGACCTGCAGGCGCAGTTCATGGCGCTGATGACCCGGTCTTCCGGCGTCTCGAACATTACCGAGACCATTTTCGAGAACCGCTTCATGCACGTGCAGGAGCTCGCCCGCCTCGGCGCCAGGATCTCGCTCTCCGGGCAGAAGGCCCGGGTCGAAGGCGTGACGCGGCTGAAGGGCGCTCCGGTCATGGCAACGGACCTGCGCGCTTCCGTGTCGCTGGTCATCGCCGGCCTTGCCGCCGAAGGCGAGACCGTGGTCAGCCGTGTCTATCACCTCGACCGCGGTTTCGAGCGGCTGGAAGAAAAGCTCACCCGCTGCGGTGCGGTGGTCGAACGCGTCAGCGACTGATCGATCCGCAAGGTGGATATTTTGCAAAGGACGGTCGGGGCATTGCCCTTGCCGTCCTTTTTTGCGTTTCTATCTCTTTAAGACGTCCATCCCTTTCCCGCCTCATATTGTTTGATCCGGCACCCTACGGAGATTTTCCCATGACCGATGCACAAGCCCCCGTCTGGTTCATTACCGGCTGCTCCACCGGCTTTGGCCGCGAACTCGCCAAGCTGACGATCGAGCGCGGCTGGCCAACTGTCGTCACTGCCCGCGGCAAGGATCGGGTCGCCGATCTGGCGGAAGGCAAGGATCATGTCCTGGCGCTCGATCTCGACGTGACGGACATGAAGCAGATTTCTGATGCGGTTTCCGCCGCCGAGGAGAAGTTCGGCCGCATCGACGTGCTGGTCAACAATGCCGGCTACGGTTATCAGGCATCGATCGAGGAAGGCGAGGAGGACGAGATCCGCGCGATGTTCGACGCCAACGTCTTCGGCCTGTTCGCCATGACCCGCGCCGTGCTGCCGGGCATGCGGGCGCAGCGCAAGGGCCACATCCTCAATATCACCTCGATGGCCGGTTTCATGGGCCTTGCGAGCTCCGGCTACTACGCGGCGAGCAAACATGCGGTCGAAGGGTTTTCCGATGCGCTTGCCCATGAAGGCGCGCCTCTTGGCATCAAGGTCACCTGCGTCGAGCCTGGCCCGTTCCGCACCGACTGGGCCGGTCGATCGCTGAAGCAGACACCGAGTACGATTGCCGACTACGCCGAGACCGCCGCCGCCCGCATGGGCGCGACATCCGGCTATAGCGGCCGACAGCCGGGCGATCCGGTGCGCGCCGGCGAGGCGATGATCGCCGCGACCGAGGCTGATCAGGCGCCCCGCCACCTGGTTTTGGGGGCCATCTGCTATAATGCCGTCACCCAGAAGCTGAAGGAGCGCCTGGCCCAGATCGAACTCTGGGAGGAAATCAGCCTGTCAGCCGATTTTCCCACTTGAATTCGATGGTGGTGGGCTCTGCTGGCGACCTATCGATTGATGTTACCGAGATCGAAAGCGTGGCGGGACGTGTCGGTGACAGACTTGGTCATCATTTGGCTCACTCGCAACGCAGGGCGCCTCGGCAAGAGGCGGCCCTGCTGTTTGCATCTCTGGTGATGACTAGAGTTTTCCCTCTGCGAGCAGCTCGCGGGTCCGCTTCAGCGTCGATAGCAGGGCGGATTTGTAGCCATTATCGCTGTCGAACTGCGCCTGTTCGGCCTGTTCCTCTGGGCCGTTCGGTTGATTGCCGCGCAGGCCGAGGTAGCAATAGAACCGAAGCTGCAGTGCGCCGGCTTCATCCTCGAACAGTTCGTTGACGATGGCGCCTTCGCGCGGACCGGTTGCCTGGAAGAACGTGACCTTGCTCTGCGGCTCAAGCGTGATGATCTCCCTGATGTCGGAGCCGGCGATGGTGGCTTCGCGCACGAAGTGGGTCGCGCTTTCTTCCACGACATCGCAGCGGGTGCAGAGACCCGGCGGGAGGAACAGGCGCGCGTCGCGCGCCTTTAATTCCAGGCCTTTCCAGACCTGCTCGCGGGTAAGCTTTGTTTCTCCTTCCGGATTTACGGGGACGATGGCGGTCGAATAGATCATGGTGATGGTCCTTGTTTTGACATTGTGGGATGGCCTGCCTCAGGCAGCAGCCGCGGTTTCCGAGGCGAAGTCGTGATATCGGCGCAGCGGACGGCCCAGAAGCGCAGTCAGGCGCTCGACGTCGCCGCCGTCGGGCAGCATTCCGTCGGTCAGGAACCGTTCGCCCATGAGGCGCATGTCGTAGGCCATCCATGGCGGCATGAACTGCTTGAGGTTCTGCTCGAAGGCTGCCGTATCGCCACCGCCATAGCTGATCGGGCGGGCGAGCACCTCGGACCAGATGGCGGCGATGTCCGTTCCGGTGAGCGTCTCGGGGCCGACGAGGTTGATCCGGTCGAGTGGAAGCGGCTGTGCAGCCCGTTCGCGACGCAGCAGTTCAAGGGCTGCGATCTCGGCAATATCGCGGACGTCGATCATCGCAAGCCCCTTGTCGCCAACCGGCATCGGGTATACGCCGTAGCCGGTGATGGCATCCTTGATCATCAGGTCGTTCTGGATGAAGTAGGCCGGGCGCAGGATGGTGGCGTTCATGCCCATTTGTTCGATCATCCGCTCGACACCGAACTTGCCCGCGAAATGCGGCACGTTCACGTAGACGTCGGCATGGATCACCGACAGGTAGACGATCCGCTCGATGCCGGCCGATCTGGCGACGTTCAGCGCGACCAGCGCTTGGGTGAATTCGTCCGGCACCACTGCGTTCAAGAGGAACAATGTGGAAACTCCAGACATGGCGTTTCGCAGTGAATCGATATCGAGGAAGTCGCCCTGCACAACGTTGACGCCCGCCGGGAAAACGGCTTTCGAGGGGTCGCGGACAAGAGCGCGGACATCAGCGCCGCGCTTGACGAGTTGTTCGATGATCTGACTGCCAACATTGCCTGTGGCGCCGGTAACGAGAATGGTCATGATATTTCTCCGTGTTGGTTACTTGACACGCCGAATATGTGTGATCCACTGGCAGCCCAATAGACGGAAATTTTAGACGCGCCGTCTCGCTGGTGGGACACCTATGGATCTTCTTGCTCTCGCCGATTTTAATCTCGTGGCCCGCCACGGCGGCTTCGGCAAAGCGGCAAGGGCCACCGGCCGGCCCAAGGCAACCCTGTCCCGCCGGGTTGGAGAACTGGAAAGCAGCCTCGGTCTGCGCCTGTTCGAGCGGGGCGTGCGTGACCTGAAGCTCACAGAGGAAGGACGGGCGCTCTTCGAGCGGACGGCGAGGCTGCTCTCCGAACTCGACGAGACGGCTTCGGCGATTGCTTCGGGCGGCCAGACACCCAAGGGGAAGTTGCGCATCAGCGCGCCGGCGCTTTTTTCCCAGAGCGCGATGGGCAGGATCGCGGCGGGCTTCGCGCTCAAGTACCCGGAGGTGAGGCTGGAGGTGACGACCGAGGATCGGCCTGTCGACATGATCGAGGAAGGCTACGATCTGGTCATCCGGGTCAATCCGGATCCCGACGAAAATCTCGTCGGACGAGCTTTTCTGCGCGACCGCCTGGTCGTCGTAGCGAGCCCTGACCTTCCTCGCCCGGCCGCCGACTCGCCAGCGCCGGGTGTCATACGCGGCGCCGGCGATCGACAGGTCTGGAATGTCGCGACTTCAAAAGGGTCTGCGAAGATCACCATCGAGCCCGTCCTGTCTCTGTCGTCGCTGATCATGGTGCGGGATGCAGTCCGGGCAGGCGTTGGCGCCGCACGATTGCCGATCTCGCTGGTGAGCCACGATCTGGCCGACGGCACCTTGCTGCACTGGGGGGATATAGAGGGATCGGAGATCGCACTATGGGCGCTCTATCCTTCCCGGCGGCTGCTCAGTGCCCGCGTGTCGGCGTTTCTGGAGTTTCTCAAGCAGGCCTTCCCAAATGGGACCCCAGACGAACTGGCCACCTATATCGGCAGGTGATGACCGGACCGGCTTTCGGCCGCAGAAAACGCTGGGCAATGCCTGTCTGCTCCATTCCCCTCTTCAACCGTGCCGACACATCCGTCGGAGCGGATAAAGCTACGTTCTGTCTTGCGCTCCGCCGTTGCTTCTTGCCTCGCCACATCCTATCTCAAGTCCTAAGAACTTTCGCGTGAAGACGCGCCTCTTAATGGATATTGGAAGCGATGACCGACTTGAAGCTGCTGGCCCTTGATACGGACGACCTGGGCGTGATTTCCGCCCATATGCAGGATGCGGTCTTCAAGGTGGGCGACGTGCGCTGGTCGCAGCCCGAGCGCAACTTCTCGCTCGCGGCCAACCGCTTCGTCTGGGAGAACGCCGCGGCCAAGCAGCGCAAGGGGTTCGAACGCCGCCGTGCGGCGATCGTCTTCAAGCGGGTCGAGGCGGTGCGCTCGACCGGCATCAACCGCGGCCGCCAGGATGAGGTCCTGTCGCTGCTGGCGATCACCTTTTCGCAGAAGGGCGACGGCCCAGAAGGCACGATCGAACTGGTGCTTTCCGGCAAATCGACGATTGCGCTCGACGTCGAATGCATCGAAGTTGCTCTTGCGGATGTCGGCGGCGCATGGGAAACGGCGTCCAAGCCCCGTCATCCCTGATCTGGCCCCGTTTGTCCGAACAGCCCGACCGGGATAACATCGTTTTTTGAGCTGGAAGGAATATCCGCTTGGCAATTTGGCTGGATCAGGCGTCGCCGGATTTTGAGGCAAGGTTTTCGGCATTTCTGTCGACCAAGCGGGAGGTCTCGGAAGACGTGAACACGGTGGTGCGCGCCATCATCGACGATGTGCGTATTCGCGGCGATCAGGCGCTGATCGACTATTCCGCCCGTTTCGACGGCATCGACCTCGCCAAGGTCGGAATAAAGGTGACCGAGGCCGAGATCGGCGCCGCACTTGCCGCGACCGACCGGAAGGTGATCGACGCGCTGAAGTTCGCCGCCGAGCGCATTGAGCGCCATCATGCCCGCCAGATGCCGAAGGACGACATCTACGAGGACGCGATCGGCGTCGGCCTTGGGTCTCGCTGGACGGCGATCGAGGCGGTCGGGCTCTATGTTCCGGGCGGCACCGCGAGCTATCCGAGTTCTGTGCTGATGAATGCAGTGCCGGCAAGGGTCGCTGGCGTGCCGCGTGTGGTCATGGTCGTGCCGGCCAATGGCGGAACGATCAATCCTGCAGTGCTTGCCGCCGCCAACATCGCCGGCGTCACCGAGATCTACCGCATCGGCGGCGCCCAGGCCGTGGCTGCACTCGCCTATGGCACCGAGACGATCGCCCCGGTCGCGAAGATCGTCGGCCCCGGCAATGCCTATGTGGCGGCTGCCAAGCGCCATGTCTTCGGCACCGTCGGCATCGACATGATCGCCGGCCCCTCGGAGGTCCTCGTCATCGCCGACGGGGAAAACGATCCGGACTGGCTGGCGGCCGATCTGCTTGCCCAGGCCGAACACGATGCCGGTGCGCAGTCGATCCTCGTCACCGACGATGCCGGGCTCGGCAAGGCGGTGGAGGCGGCCGTCGAACGCCAGCTGAAGACCCTGTCGCGTTCGCAGACCGCTGCCGCCAGCTGGCGCGATTTCGGGGCTGTCATCCTGGTGCCGGACCTGCAGGCCGCGCTGCCGCTCGCCAACCGCATCGCCGCCGAGCACCTGGAACTCGCCGTTGCAGATCCCGACGCGCTGCTGCCGGGCATCCGCAATGCTGGCGCGATCTTCATCGGCCGTCACACGCCGGAAGTGATCGGCGATTATGTCGGCGGTTCCAACCACGTGCTTCCGACCGCCCGCTCGGCCCGTTTCTCGTCCGGCCTTTCGGTGCTCGATTTCGTCAAGCGCACCTCGATCCTACGGCTCGGGCCTGATCAGCTCCGCCAGCTTGCCCCCGCGGCGATCACGCTTGCCCATTCCGAAGGCCTCGATGCCCACGCCCGTTCCGTTGCGATCCGCCTGAACGGCTTGCTCCTCGACGACGAGGGCTGACGGATGGGGCAAGGAGACTTCCGGCTCTACGACGTCGTTCTGGACGACTCGATCGGGCGCTCGACGCCCGATGTGGAACACGAGCGGGCGGTCGCCATCTTCGACCTCGTCGAGGAAAACTCCTTCGAGCCGCTCGGCCATGCCGGCGGCCCCTACAAGCTGAAGCTCTCGCTCGTCGATGCCAAGCTGATGCTCGGCATCACCACGGACAAAGACGAGCAGGTCGCGACCCATATCCTGTCGCTGACCCCCTTCCGGCGGATCATCAAGGATTACTTCATGATCTGCGAGAGTTACTACGAGGCGATCCGCTCCTCGACCCCGAGCCGCATCGAGGCGATCGACATGGGCCGCCGTGGCGTCCATAACGAAGGCTCGCAGACGCTGATGGACCGGCTGGACGGCAAGATCCGCGTCGATTTCGATACCGCGCGGCGGCTTTTCACGCTGGTCTGCGTGCTCTACTGGCGCGGCTGAGCATGGAGGCCGTGCCCGCACCCCTGACGAAGGCCAAAAGACCGGGCGCAATTCTTTTCATGTGCGGCTTCAACGTCATCCGTTCGCCGATGGCGGAGGCCATTGCAAAGCGGCTGCTGCCACCCGATATTTACATCCAGTCGGCGGGTGTACGCTCCGGCGAGCGCGATTCTTTCGTGGATGCGGTACTGGAGGAGGTCGGGCTTTCGATCGGCCGCCACCAGCCGCGTACGCTGGAGCAACTCGAGGATGATTTTTTCGACCTGATCGTCACGCTGACGCCGGAAGCCCACCATGCCGCGCTGGAATTGACCCGTTCAAATGCCGTGGACGTGGTCTACTGGCCGACCATGGACCCGACCGCGGCGACAGGCACCCGTGACCAGATGCTGGATGCCTATCGGCAGGTTCGCGACCATCTCTGGAAGTTGATCGACGAGCGCCTTTCCGGCATCAGCCGGCATCCGGCCGAGACCGCCTGAAACCGCTCGCCGCAGGCCGCTTGAAACGACATTGAGAATAGCGCTCAAGCGAGGTTCACAAAGCGGACATGATTGTGTAGTTTCCGCGCAAATTTCCGGGCGGGCGCGAAAAGCGTTGCCAGCCCAAACCAAACACAGGAAGAAAAACTATAGATGGCTAAAGAAGAAGTCCTCGAATTCCCGGGCGTCGTGACCGAACTCCTGCCCAACGCGACGTTTCGCGTGAAGCTGGAAAACGAACACGAGATCATTGCCCACACGGCCGGCCGCATGCGCAAGAACCGTATCCGCGTTCTGGCCGGCGACAAGGTGCTCGTCGAAATGACGCCTTACGACCTGACCAAGGGCCGCATCACCTACCGCTTCAAGTAATCCTCATCATCCGCGGCGGGCTCTCATGGCGCTGGAACAAAAGCTGATACTGGCCTCCGGTTCTCCGCGCCGCCTCGACCTCCTCAACCAGGCCGGCATTACGCCGGCGCGGCTGATGCCGATGGATATCGACGAGACGCCGAAGAAATCCGAACATCCGCGCTCACTCGCCCGCAGGCTTTCGACCGAAAAGGCGGAAGCGGCGTTGGCGGCAATCAGAAATGATCCGGCCTGGCGGCACAGCTATATCCTGTCGGCCGACACGGTGGTCGCCGTCGGCCGCCGCATTCTCGAAAAGACCGAATATACGCAGGAGGCCTCGTCCGCCTTGCACCTGCTCTCCGGGCGCGGCCACTGGGTCTATACCGGCATCTGCCTGATCACCCCGGGCGGCCAGTTCCGCCAGAAGGTCGTGCAGACCAAGGTGCGCTTCAAGCGGCTTTCCACCCGCGAGATCGAAAACTATATCGCGTCCGGGCAATGGCGCGGCAAGGCGGGCGCCTACGCGATCCAGGGTATTGCCGGATCGTTCGTCCAGAAACTCGTCGGCTCCTACACCAATGTCGTCGGCCTGCCGCTTTTCGAAGTGACCGGACTTCTGGCCGGCGAAGGCTTCGACGTGGTGGCGGCCTGGCCGGAGGGCTGATAGAGGCGGGTCCGGACGGCGCCGATGGAGCAACCCGAAAGGTGCTCCGGCTGCGCCCCCAGGGTGTCATCGGTGTTGGAAGGCTGCCGAATGCGCCATGCCCCTGTAGAAAGGAGTATTCAAAAGATGACATCAGAACCGATCAAGACCGGCGGCAAGGTCGAGCCGCTCAGGAAGACGAGGCCCTGCCCGGAATGCGGCAAGCCGTCGGCGCGAGACCACTATCCCTTCTGCTCCGACCGCTGCCGCACGCTGGACCTGTCGCGCTGGCTGACGGGCTCCTACGCTATTCCCGTCTCGGACGACGAGACTAAGGCCGACGGTTCGGACGATTGAGCCGCGAGGTCGCGCCTGTTTTTGTTCAGGAAATCGCGATTTTCGCAAACCTGTCAAAAAAGTGGGATCTGGCGCTGGACATGGCCGAACAAGATGTTATAACCCCGCTCGCTCCGGGGGACATGCCCCCCGCCGGCCTCGGGCCGGAAGGCTTCATAGGCCTCGATGCCCGGATAGCTCAGTTGGTAGAGCAGCGGATTGAAAATCCGCGTGTCGGTGGTTCAAATCCGCCTCCGGGCACCATTATAACCCTTCGTGCACCTGCATTTTTCCACATCTGCATTTTCGCTAATCAAAATTGGGTTTGACACTTCTACGAAGTGAGTTTGACAATTTTTGTTTTCCGTCTGTTCATTTCGGCGCTGAGATCCGTGACGGTGGCCGTGTTCTATTTCGACAAGTCGGCGCGCCGCGAATAGTGTTTTCGCCATGGCCTCGGTCTTCTGTCCAAGCGCCTCAGCAATCGTCGCGTATTCCTTCCCCATTTTCCCGAAGAACGGTCGCGACGGTATGTCGGAGGCCCTTTAGGTTAGCCCTGGTTGGACCTTGCCCTCTTTCTCCAGCTTCATGCGAATCGGTCGCCGTGATGCCCTGAAGCCGGAGACGCTCCAGGGCTTGCCATTCATTCGACCTGAATAGAGCTACATCACCGCTGGTGATTTCGTCCCAGGCCGCTATGGCAACACCTGGCTGGAACTTGTGCCCCAGCTGCGAACCAATCCAACGCGAAACGTGGTCGGGCCTAAGGTTGCCGGCAATCGTCTCGATCAAGCCTGCTCCTCGGTCGAGGGGTCGTTGTGCGCGTAAGCGATGGCAAGTGGTAGTGGCGCTTTTCATTGTCCTGGTGTTGCATTAGAGGTGGCGGATTAGAATCGGGCCCGTCAATGACCTTCCAATCCTACGAATATCTCTTCGTGTTCCTGCCGGTCGTATTCATCCTCTACACGTTGGTGAGAAAGAACGCCTTCGCAGCGAACACCGTGATCTGCCTTGCGGGACTCATTTTCTACGGGATGAGCGGGTGGCATTTTCTGTTCTTCCTGATGGCGTCAGCCTTGCTCGATTTTTGGCTCGGCAAAAAGATCGCCTCGTGCGAGGAGCAGGACAAACGCAAACGCTGGCTGATCATCAGCTGTGTGTTCAATGTCGGCATGCTGAGCCTGGTGAAATACTCCCCCTGGATCACGGGCAATCTCAACGATTTGATGAGATGGTCGGGGTTTTCGGACCATGCCGTGCTAATGGCGATGCCGATGGTGCCGGGGATTTCATTCTACACATTCCAGACACTCAGCTACACGATCGATATCTATAAGCGCGAGGAGCATCCGCGACGCAACCTGATGACGTATATGTCGTTCGTCTCGTTCTTTCCGCATCTGGTCGCGGGGCCGATCATGCGCTCGAGAAACCTGCTACCGCAGCTCGAGAAGGTGCGGCCCTCGGTAACATGGGAGCAGGCGGCGCCGGCGATTTTCCTGATCATCTGGGGGGTGTTCAAGAAGCTGGTGCTGGCGGATAATTTCGGGGATATCGTCAATAACGCGAACCTCAATGATGCTGGGGCTGGGCTGATCTTCGCCTATGCGTTCGCGATGCAGGTCTATTGCGATTTCTCGGCCTATACAGATGTGGCGCGCGGCACGGCACGGCTGTTCAAGGTGGAACTAAACGTCAACTTCTTGACGCCGTATTTTTCGCAGAACCCGAGTGAGTTCTGGCGCCGCTGGCATATAACGCTTTCGACATGGGTGCGCGATTATGTCTATATCCCGCTCGGCGGCAATCGCGGCGGAGCGCGCCAGACTATGCGCAACGTTATCATCACAATGTTTTTGTGTGGCCTGTGGCACGGCGCCGGCACAAATTATATAGTGTGGGGGCTTTGGCATGGTGCACTTTTGGCGCTGTATTACCGCTACCCGCTCGATGAGATGCTAAAGCGAAAATTCGGCTCGAGATTGGGGCAACCGCTCGCAATGATTTTGATGTTCCAGTTGGTATGTATCGGCTGGATATTCTTCCGCGGCGAAAGCTGGCAGCAGATTTGGCAGGCGTTCTATTCGATCGGCGAGATTTTCCGCGGCGAGCCACTCGGGGCGTTCACTCAGATGCTATATATGCTGGCGCTGTTCGCGTTGCCGGTGTTCCTTACTGACTACCTGGGCTGGAAGCGCGGCACGGAATATCCGGAACTTTACACGCTGATGCCGACCTGGCTTAAGACTGCGCATTATGTGGTGATGTTCTACCTTCTCATCTTCCTCGGAAAACGCTTGAGCAATGACTTCATTTATTTCCAGTTTTAAACCGCTGCTTATTGCGCTTTGTATCATTCTCGCAGTGGAGGCTGCGAGCCATCTGGTGCCCGTGCCGCAGCGCTACAATTCCGATTTGCTGACGCTCGCGCCGCAGCAGAAGGAGCGCGTGACGAATATTTTCCTTATCGAAAAGATGAATACACTGGCGAATATGCCAGCACGGTTCCTGCAGTTCGGAGACAGTTCGGGATTCTACGGGCTGAAGCCGGAAATCGTGACGCAGCGCGTGAAAGGCGAGTGGCTCAACTTTGGCTGCTGCGCGCGTATGGGCTTCGGCGGCTACCGCACCTATGCGGCGGAGGTGCTGAAACACCAGCGCGCGGCGGGAGGCAACCCGACATTTATGGTGATCAACATTACACCCTATTATGCAGCAACGCGGGAGTTCGAGGAGAGCGAACTACCGGAGGCGCTGCACCTCGCGTATGGCCAGCCATGGCGGTATGAATCATGGCTTGCAGGATGGCGTTTGAGCTTCACGAATTGGCTCTATCTCGGCAAGCCGGTGGATGAGTTTCTCGATCAGCGTACGGATAAATACTGGAGCGGCGATTTCAGCAATATGCGGCCGGAGTTGGACCGACTCAACCAGACGCATGGATGGATGGAGCGGCCAGGGCCGGCGAAGCCGATCACGATGGATGAGTGTGTATTTCCGGTCGATGAGGAACGGCTTGAGTGGTACGCACGCAGACAGCCGCAATTGTTGCTGCGCCGTGAGCTGAACGAGACCGCGAATTTTGCGAAGACGCAAGGGCTCACGTTGGTGCTGCTGTTCAACCCGGTGCCCTGCGAGGCTGAAAGAAGTGACAGTGCGGCGACGCTGCAGCGTGAGATTGAGGCATTTAAGGCAGAGTGGCCAGACGTCATCGTGCCGGTGGACTTCATCCGGCGCTATCCGCCCGAACTGTTCAAGGACATATGGCATCTGAATGTCGTGGGTGCGGAGCGCAATTCGCGCGAGATTGCCGAGGCGCTGGTGAAGGCGGGCGTTCGTTAGCGGATTGTGATGTTCGGAAGCGCAAGGCGACGCGACGGGCCTTTATGGACGATGACGTGATGTAGCCCGGCGCTTTTTGTTTCGAGCGTCAACTGGCGAGTTCCGGGTTTCAGCGTGAAAAGGTCGTCAGTATGGCAGGCGCCATCGAGGCATAAGGTGATTTCGCCTGCGTCGGCATCGGTAGTGAAATCGAGCAGGGCGCCGCGGCCCTCAAAGCCGAATGCGAAGCTGGCACGCGGTGCTGTGCTAGCGAAGTTTTGCCAGTTATTCGTGGTGGTTATGCGTTTGTCGTTAGGCTGATAGTGTCCGGGACGCATCGGCTCAGGAGCGGGTAGGACGCGGATCCAGTCGAGGTCCATGCCTTTTCCCGCAAGTAGTTGCATGCTTGCGGTGTGCCGGCCGGACTTCAGCCCGTACACAAGCAATGGCTGCTGCCAGTCGAGGCGCGGGCCGTAGAGATTGATTGTCTGGCAGGCCTCGTCGATGCAGAGCTTCGCGGTGCGGCGGTCGTCGTAATGCACAAGGCCGACTTCGAGGCCGGCGCCTTCGAAGACGAAGCTGAGATCGCTGCGTGCGTCGAACGCGCTATGTACTTCGCCATCGCTCGGTCCTTCGCGATGCTGATGCACCCAGCTGCCGCGATAGCGGATCGCGGAGGCGTCGCTGGCATAGAGACCGGGTTGAAGGGCATTTGTAATGGCATCGAGCGTGTCGATGCGTGCGGGGGCAGGGGTGACTTCAATCTTAGAAATGGTATCAAGATCGAGATAGTAAGGCTGGGATTGATTGGTGACGATGGGGCCAATATTGTCGATCGTCTGGCAAGTGCCGTTGATGCAGAGCTGCATAGGAGCAGCGGTCTTGCCATAGCCTCGCCAGATCGCGGCGCGCTGGGCGGTGAAGGTTTCGGCAAGGGCTGAGGCGCTCAAAAAAGCGAGTAATGCGGCGAGGGGAATAGTGCGGTGGAGGTGCATGGGCACTCGTTTTGAAATGGAGCGGGTAGAGGGAATCGAACCCACGCACAACGAATTTCGGATGGCATTATCACCCCTGTGGATCCGACGTCAAATTATGAAACGGAGCGGCATACCAATTTGATCGGGGACAGTGCCGTGAGCACCTACGTAAGTTCGTTAGTTTTGAATCGGTGCAGTTCACGATCGGCGTCGAAAGCTGCTCCCCGCCTCCAATACCTTCGCTGCTCTTCCAAGCTCCTGCTCTTAGCGCCGAGTGGCTGACGCGCGTTTCACGGTGAGCGGAAAAGCGGGTGATGCTGAGGCCCTGGCTGTCGACTCGGGGCGGCGCTCACCGGCGCCGGCGCCGAACGCTTGAATGCAAGCGCACCTGGGCCACCTATGCCCTCCGATGAAATTTCTCGAACCCTGTCTGCTTACTCTGCAACCCGTCAGTCCGCCTGCGACGCCTGGTTGCATGAGATCAAGATCGACTGGTGGGGCTGCCAATTGATCAAGAAGGCCCCAGCACACCCATTTCTTCAGCGGGCAAAACCGATTAGGTTTCATGCCCTCCGTTGTCATGGTAAATCATGGTCGTGTTGGTGTGGGGCAGGTTGAAATGAAGTTTGATTTCGCATCGGATTTTCTCGGATGCCAAGGAATCGTTTTCTTTGACGGCGAGTGTCGATTCTGCCGGTGGGCCCTCAAAAACCTTCTGGCAAGAGACCTCACTAGAAAGCTGAAGGTCTGCAATGTGCGATCTGATCGTGGTCGGGCCCTGATGGAAAGCTATGGACGCCGGCCCGAAAGCACGTTTGGATACCTCACTCCTAAACGAATGCATTTTAACGTCGAAGCTTACGACGCTCTATTGAACGGACCTGCGCCAATCCCGGGTCTCGGAGTGATGGTCGCCAAGATACCGCGTCCTTTGTCCGAACTGGCTTACTTGGCTATAGCCAACAACCGGCCGTTTTTCTCAAGATTGGTGCCGCCCAAGGCTGATGTGACCATAGATTCAAACCGCTACATCGCCGACGGGATGTAGACGTGGTGCAGACTGTTTGATGATGTCCCCACCCACCACCAGCATTATGTTGAAAAAGGTCTAGCCTGCGCGCCCGCTCGTGATTCATTGGTCCCGTTTTGATTGGGAGTTGATGGATGCGGCGGCGACGTGAGATCGGATGAACTCTTCAGCTATGTCGATCTGGAGGATCGTGTTCGTAGGGATCATCCGCTGCCGTCAATCCGGCAGATCGTGAACGATGCGCTCGTTTTGCTGGAACGAGAGTTTGCAGCCCTCTATTCGCCGATTGGGCGGCCATCGATCCCGCCCGAGAAGCTGTTGCGCGCTATGCTATTACAACCTTCTACTCGATCCGCTCCGAGCAGCTGTTAATGGAACGGCTGGAATACGACCTTCTGTTCCGGTGGTTCGTCGGCATCGGTATCAATGACGCCGCCTGGAACCATTCAGTGTTCTTGAAGAACCGCGACCGGTTGCTCGAGTGAGACGTCGCTGGCAAGTTTCTGCGCGCAATCCTTTCGCAGCCGAAAATAAAGCGGCTGCTGTGAACGGATCACTTCTCTGTCGAGGGAACACTGATCCAAGCTTGGGCGTCAATGAAGAGCGTCAAGGCCAAAAGATGGCTCGCGCAAACCTCCAGCTGATGGCGGCCGGAATGCGAAAGCAGACTTCTATGGCGAACGGCGCTCCAACGATACGCATGCTTCAACCACCGATCCGGATGAAAGGCTCATGCGGCGGCCCATTGTTAAAATGGGGCGCTGACCGCAAAAAGGAGCGCGTAACCCGCGGGGCGGTATGATCCGGAATACAAACCAGGAGCAGCAGGCCACACGCTGGCCCATTCGCTGAAGCTGAGATTGGTGGTGATGGTAACGCTGGTGCGCTCGTAGAGCTTGCTCAGCAGGCGAACTCCAGCCCGTCCGAGCGAATGCGATCCTCGAGTTCCTCGACCTCGGAATTACCGACGATGGGTTCTGGCCCTGGCTCATAAAGCCGGGCGCATCTTCGCTGCAAGCGACCTAAAGAGCGGTTGATCCCGGCCGACTTCGCCACCAGTCCGGCCTACTGGCCGTAGTTGGCCACTTGGCGGGGGTTGGCTTTCGCGATCGTGCCTTGAGCTTCGCTCGATTCTAAAGTAAGCGTTCGCTTGGGCAGAGGTCATGGAAGCAGGAGGCGCTAAGTTCCAGGCGCTAAACGCTAAGCCCAAATGAGACTTAGCGAAAAAATCGAAGGCGACGATTGGGCATGGTTGATGCGACTGGTATATCAGCGGGCGTGAAATCCCTTTTAAACGTACACCGTAGCAAAGGGACCCTCGTAACCAGCCTGATATTCATCATTGCTCTTTCCTTGGTCGCTCTTACCGGAACCTGGGACTGGTTCGCGAAGCGCTTTTTCGGGTTTTTTCCGCTGCTGATCGGTTTGTTCGTACTCGGCATCCACCCCGTTGTTAGAGTGAAGGCCGCAGTCGTCCTAAGTAGTCTTGCGGATTGGCTCGCTAGACGCGGGGCCTTCGTATCAAATCCAGAGGAGGAAGCACCGAAATTCGCGCTGATCCGAATGGCATTTGGGCTCTTCATGATCGAGCGCGCCTTCTGGATAATCTCCTATCTTGGTCCTTCGGACTGGGGGCAGCCATCGATTTGGCTGACTGCCATGACGGGATTGCTCTGCGGCGTCTTGGTGACAGCGGGTCTGCTGACGCAGTACGCCCTCGTGTACCTCATCGTTTTTCAGTGGCAGATAGGAGACATACTGCTCCGCACCACCACATTGGGAAACTGGATCGCAGCGATGCTTTCAGTGCTTCTGATTTTCGCAAACGCCGGCGCGAATTTTTCGCTGGACCGGCTGCTTATGAACAGAGGCACGTTCGCGTCCAAGGCCATTTCAACGTTCTACTATGGCAACGGATTACCAAGCGAATCCGGGCTGCAGCTCGCAAAGTTGATGACGCTCGCCTGTTACTGGTGCGTGTGCCTGTACTCGCTTTCGATCCATCTGGCGGAGCCCGCGTGGATGTCAGGTTCGGCCGGCCCACTGCTACTCACCAATAACTTCATGTCCAGATATTCGAGTGAGTTTAGCTGGCTGCTTTCGCAAGGTCCGATCCCGGTTTTCCTAGCGCGTGTATCCCTCTGGACGATGTTGCCATGGTATCTTCTACTGCTTCCGTTTGTGCTTCTCGGCGGTGTGTTTCGCAAGTATGTAATCGTATGGGGCTTGCTGTTCTTCGGGCTGAGCCTGTTCGTCCTCCAGCTCGGGTGGCTGGCCCAATTCGAGTTCCTGTTCCTCGCCGCTTTGTTTTGGACCAAGACGTTCATCACTGGCGCAAGCAGGTTGCAGGTGGCGTATGATGACCGCTGCAATCTATGCGATGGAACGGTAACGTTCGTAAAGGCCGTCGATCTCTTCAGGCGAGTCCACCTCAAGCCGCTATCCAAGAACATTCCTTGGCTTCTCGAAGTCGGCATCGATCCCGACGACGCTCAAAAGGACCTTTACGCTGTGGATGCCAGCAAAGGGAAGGCCGTCAAAGGTTACGAGTTTTACGTGCTTTTATCAAAGCACGTATTCCTTTTGCTGCCGTTTCATCCGTTGTTGGTAATCGGTCGATATTTGGGTGGACCGGCAGTCTACAGGTTCGTTGCCGAGCGCCGGACGAGGTTGTTTGGCGTCTGTCAAATCCCTACGCGAAAGCCAGAGTATACGCTGCTGCAAACGGGTCAGACGGTCCACAAGCACATCGTTCCGGGCGATCCCATCTCCACCGTTTTCTGTCACGTGGTGATTCTGCTTGCGTGCTTTGTAATATCGCTTCCTATGCCGTACTTGATGGAAACCCCTCCGACGGTCCTGAGGAAAATCCAGAGATCCGTCGAAACGCCGACGAATGCAGCTGGTATCTACGGGGTTGGACCAATCAACGTGTTCAACTCCACCGATCTTAAGATGGCTGAAAATTGGTTTACCCTCAGCAAGAAAACCAAGGACGGTCTCGAACAACTTCTTCCGATATTCTCGGAGGATGGGAAACGTCTAGCAGCTCACAGATCGGACCGGGTCTATTTTGGGCACACTATGGCGTTCAGGCGGGGGGTAATCGGGAAGGACGGCTGCCAATTTGAAGCATTTCGTCGGCAGGTTAGCTATTTGGTCGAAAACGAACACTTAGGCGGTGACACCCTCATTTATCGCCAGTACGTAGAGCCGCTACCCAGCGTGGATTTGCTACTGCGGGGTCAATATATGGCGAGCGAGAGACGACTGGTTTGCGAAGTGGCGTTCTAGCGGAACGGTCAACGTTTGTGGGGGGGCGACGGTCCATGTAATCATCCTGCATCAAGACTGGGAGGTAAGTTTGCCAGTCCTGAACCGTTTTGCCTTTCGTCGCGTGGGTCTCGGTCCATTTTCCAGGGTACTTATATCCCATGCTACATTTTGGCGACCGAATCAGGCGGCGTGGGGTGACAGGAATCTCGTTTCATGGACGTCGAAGCAGCAGAATCAGGGTCGATAGACAAGGCCGGCCGAAGACGCCTTCGAGCTGTATGTCTTCTATCGAAATCTGTCCGGCAAGACGCGCGACGGCGCAGTCAAGCGGCACCCAATCTATGCGACCTTCGCCGAGGTATATTCCATCCGCGTGATATTGCGAATCTAACGGTCGTTCCCCTGCCTTCACGGGAGGGTCGGATTAGACGATTCCCATCATCCGCATGCTCGACCAGAGAGCGCCGAATGCCACTAGCAGGATGATGCCACCGGCTGCGATGAACCAAAAGGACTTTTTCCGCTCCGACTCCTTGTCGAAATCCTCGTGGTCAACAGGATGATCGTCCTTCGTTGGCTGCTCCTGCGAATGGTCGAGCTGCTGTCCCTGTGCCGTGAGTTGGTTCAGCTCAACCCAGAGCTCTTTCGGGAGCACGCCGCCGTATCGGCCGCCTATCATTGTGGGGCTCATCAAGACACGAACCATTCCACTTGATTGTTCCGAGACCCTGGTCAGGCCATGGGCGATCAGCAGGCGCTGCCAATCTTCTTGAACTGTCACCACATACACTGACCGGACAGGGCGAACCCACTGAAAGGCGCCGATGACTTCTTTCAGCCTCTCATTCCACACTTCCCAGGATTCCCGATCGGGCGCATTGACGATCTCCCAACAAACAACGATGTGCACCCTCAGCACTCTCCTGTGAGACGCCATTTCCAACGGAAGCTTAATGCGCAAGAATTTCGCGCAAGCGCTCGCTAAATGCAATACGTCGCGCTGCCGCTGTGGGGCGTAATAGACCGCAGGGGGAAGGCCACGGCCAATTGATCTGAACCCTTCAAACTGGGCCATTTTTGGTTAGAGTTTCCGGCGCTATTTGCTGGCTGGGAAAGGCGCGGAAGACGATGAAGGCATCGCAGTTTTCGGACGCCCCGAAGGCGTTCACCCGGAAGCAGGGGGATGAGGGGGTACCGGTGGCGGAGATCTGCCGGAAGGCGGTATCAGCCAGGCGACCTATTTCAATTGGAAGAAGAAATGCGCTGGCATGCTGCCGCCGGAGATGAAGAAGCTAAAGCAGCTCGAGGACGAGAATGCGCGGTTGAAGAAGATCGTCGCCGATCTGACGCTTGACCGGATTGCGCCGGGTTCAATCTAAATCGTCTGGCGGTCACTCCGCGAAAAGCCATTCTTCCCCTACTCGAATGGATGGAATCATCAATGGAAACGCTGTATGAGGTCTCAACTACTCGGGCTGGTGCCGGTGATCGTGGTAGACAGATATGAGTTCCTTCAGTCAATCGTTGAGCAGTGAGTAGCTGAGTGCCCTTAAGAGAAAAGAGCGATCGTCCGGTTGTTGCCCTTTCGCGTTATGTAACGATGGCCGTCACGGTGATGGGAACACTCGTGATCTTGGGCTGGGTTCTCAGATATACCTTCTATGGAATAGATTTTACAGATGAGAGCTCTTATTTGGTATGGATGTCAGACCCATTCAACTACGAGGTTTCTGCATCGCAGTTTGGTTTTATCTATCGTCCTCTTTATATTCTTGTCGGTGGGGATATTGCCGCGCTGAGGCAAGCCAACATAGTAATCACTTTCGGGTTGGGATGGGCTTTGGCTCATACCTACCTAGCGTCACTCGCGTCTGAGGTTCATCAAGGACGCGTCGCTCTGCATGTCACTGCGGCAGGGCTGGGTGTCAGTTCCCTCATCCTGTTCAATACTTGGCTGGCTACACCAAATTACAACAGCCTCGCATTTCAGGCACTCCTGATTACTGCGATCGGTCTGCTTATAGCCGAAAAAGCGATCACTTATAAAAGCTCCGCCGGATGGATCACTATTGGCGTCGGTGGCTGGTTAGCCTTTATGGCCAAACCAAGCACGGCAGTTGCATTGGCCGTCGGTATTTTCATTTGCCTCCTGGTGTCACGCAAGCTCTCGCCGCGATTGATGTTGCTTACGGCGGCAACTACTGTCGGGCTTCTTCTGTTTAGTGCACTGATGATTGACGGATCAATATCGGGCTTTGCCAAGCGACTGCAGCTTGCAGCCGAATTTTCTCAATATCTAGGTGGCGGTCACAGCCTGCATCAAATCCTGCGGATCGATAACTTTCGAATCCGTGCGCCAGGACAAATAGCTATTCTGGTCGTTTTGGTGGCGGCACTCGTTGCGATCTGGGGCGCTTGTTCTGAAAAACCGAAAGGCGCGATCGTTTCCCTGGTCGTAGCTGTTGGTTTTTTCTCGGCCACTGCATTGCTGGCGTTTGGCAAGGTTCACAAGACCGCAGGTCTCGGAGAATTTGAGGGGCTGTTGATTTTTGGAGTCGTTTTTGCCGCAGCTTTGACGGGCCTAATATTTGGCAGGCCCGTGCCTTTGAGGAGTATTTCCGCGGTACAATGGGCTGCTGCCATTCTCTTTGTTGTAATGCCTCACCTTTACGCGTTTGGAACCAACAGGAATTATTGGGAGAATGGAGCCTGGGCGGGAATCTTCTGGCTACTTGCGGGTACAACCCTACTGCGGCCAGTTGTGGTTAAACGGGGAAACTGGTTGTTTGCACTGCCACTTGCGTTGGCTGCTCAGACCGTCACGGCAGTTCTCCTGCAGACGGGGCTTGAGAAGCCTCAGCGCCAAACTCAGCCACTCAGACTCAACGAAACTACTTTGGAAATCGGGCCGCACCGATCCGCATTGGTGTTATCAGCCGGGTACGCGACTTATATAACTGACGCCGTGGCGGCTGCTCAAAGCAGCGGCTTTAAAGTCGGCACCCCCGTTATCGATCTATCAGGGCAGTCCCCCGGCGTCCTTTATGCTATCGGGGCCGAGAGCATCGGCCAGGCTTGGACCATAGGTGGATATCCGGGCAGCCTGAAGCTGGCCAAAGCAGCGCTGGAACATGTTGCGTGTGAAAAGATCGCAGCAGCCTGGATTTTGTTCGAGCCCGGCGGTCCGCGCAGCATTCCGGTGGAACTGATGCTGAGTTTGGGAGCAGCTTTTCCTGAAGCCTACCAGCAGGTAGGTACTTGGCGAACAGCTGCAGGCGCAGGTGGCTATAATGCCAGCCGTACTCAAGAGCTTTACAAACCGACGGCACCGAGTGAGGCTTTGAACGCCTGCCGAGCCATTCGAGCGAAGGAAATGAAGTGAAGAAGGTGGCTATCGTCCAGTCAAACTATATCCCGTGGAAGGGCTATTTCGACATGATTGCTGCCGTGGATGAGTTTATACTCTACGACGACATGCAATATACGCGACGCGATTGGCGCAATCGGAATCAGATCAAGACGTCTCAGGGGATTCAATGGCTCACGGTCCCCGTTCAGGTAAAGGGAAAGTACCACCAGAAAATCCGAGAAACTGAGATAGAAGGCACCGAATGGGCGAACGCCCATTGGAAGAGTCTCATCCAGAACTATCGCCGTGCTCCATACTTTGAGGAAATCGCTGTGTGGCTGGAGCCTCTTTACCTAAATGAACCGCCAAGTCACCTTTCGCCGCTCAATCGCCGATTCATTGAAGCAATCTGCAATTATCTCTCGATCCAAACTGTAATTTCCTATTCATGGGACTACACTTTAGTGGAAGGAAAGACAGAGCGTCTGGCTGCGCTTTGTGCTCAAGCGGGTGGCACGGAGTACGTATCTGGCCCGGCGGCAAAAGACTACGTAGATGAGAAAGTTTTCAAAGAACGAGGAATAGAGCTCACCTGGTTCGACTATGCTGGCTATCCTGAATACCCCCAGCTCTGGGCGGGATTTGCTCATGGAGTGACCATCCTGGATCTTCTCTTTAATTGCGGAAAAGACGCCCAAAACTACATGAGATGCGTAAAATGAAGCTTTCCATAGTCGCGACGCTTTATCAGTCCGCCCTCTACATCAATGAATTTCACTCGCGGGCTAGCACAGTCGCTCAGCGGTTGGTTGGTGACGACTATGAAATTGTTCTTATTAATGACGGCTCACCGGATCACAGTCTAGAACTCGCTATCAAGCTCACCAAAAAGGACCCCCACGTCGTCGTTGTCGATCTCTCCCGGAATTTTGGCCACCACAAGGCTATGATGACCGGCTTAGCGCATGCCAGAGGTGAGTGTGTTTTCTTGATCGATAGCGATCTTGAAGAAGAGCCAGAGTGGCTCTTGGATTTTTCCAGGCAGATGGGACAGGAATCTTGCGACGTGGTCTACGGAGTTCAGGAGCGGAGAAAAGGCAATTGGTTTGAACGCTGGAGTGGTCAGTGGTTCTACCACTTGTTCAAATTGTTGACCGGATTTGCACTTCCCCAAAATGTTGTCACTGCACGCCTGATGACTAAACGGTTCGTAGAAGCACTTCTTATGCATCAGGAACGGGAGGTGTTTATGGCAGGACTTTGGCATATTACTGGATTTTTGCAATCTCCTCAGCGGGTTAAAAAGCACAACACAAGCAAAACAACTTACACATTCCGAAAAAAAATGTCGAATTTAGTGAATTCTGTAACGTCCTTCAGCAACGCGCCATTGGTTAGTATATTTTATATCGGCGTTTCAATTTCTTTATTTGCAATTTTTTACATAGCATATCTTATCGCGCAGAGACTATTCTGGGCTGCCCCGTTGAGTGGATGGACTTCCGTAATGGCATCCATCTGGTTGCTCGGGGGCATGGTTATTTCGTTTATCGGTGTGGTCGGGATCTATCTAGCAAAGATCTTTTCGGAAACTAAGCAGCGCCCCTATACAATTGTGAGAGATATTTATGGCCAGAACCAGTGACGGCATCCTGAATGATGTGGCAAATTATTACGCAGGGCGGATTGCTGAACATGGCCAAACCGCAGCAGGTGTGGACTGGAACAGCCAAGCCGGCCAAGTCTTGCGTTTCAATCAACTTCTCAAGGTGGTCGATTCTTCGCAACCATATTCTATCGCCGATATAGGATGCGGCTACGGAGCGTTGCTTGACCACCTCTCGCAGTTGGGACACACCACCCGGTATATAGGTGTCGACATTGCCCTGCCGATGATTGAAGCAGCGCGTTCGCGCATCGCCGCGTCGCCGGATGTTACGTTTAGGTTGGGTAACTCGCCAGGTGAGATCGTAGATTATTCCATAGCGTCCGGGATTTTCAATGTGCGGCTGGGTCGGACGGACGAGGAGTGGCTTGCGTATCTGATGGAAGCGCTGGACATGATGGACGCAGCGAGCCGGACAGGTTTTTCTTTCAATTGTCTAACATCCTATTCTGATGCAGACCGGATGCGGGGTGATCTTTTCTACGCCAACCCGCTGGACCTATTTGATCTTTGCCAACGGCGCTATTCCCGGCAGGTAGCTTTATTGCATGACTATGAGCTATATGAATTTACGATGATCGTGAGGAAATAGCTATGACGCGGAAGCTCATCATTTTTGGGGCTGGTGATATCGCCCAACTCGCGCATTACTATTTCGAAAATGACAGCGATTATGACGTGGTCGCGTTCACCGTGGATGAAGCCTATTTAACTGACCGAGAGTTTTGTGGCCTGCCGGTGGTTGCCTTCGAAAGCGTCGTTGATCGCTACCCCCCGGCTGACCATGCCCTTTTCGTCGCGCTCAGCTACTCCAAGCTAAATCAAATCCGCAAGCAGAAGTTCGAGGCCGGGCTAGCTCTCGGCTACGATCTTGCAAGCTACATCAGCTCTAGCGCAACGGTCCTCAACAGGCATTCCTTCGGACGTAATTGTTTTATTCTTGAAGACAATACGATCCAACCGTTTTCGCATATTGGCGATAATGTCACGTTGTGGAGCGGTAACCACATCGGTCATCATTCGGATATCGGAAGTCACACGTTCATTTCCTCGCATGTTGTGGTGTCCGGTGGGGTCAGCATTGGCGAGCAATGTTTCATAGGGGTCAATGCCACGCTTCGCGATCATGTTAGTATCGGGGCGAGATGCGTTATCGGGGCTGCAGCGCTCATTCTGTCCGATGCCGAGGCTGATGGGGTCTACGTATCTAGCGCCACTGAACGCTCGCGTGTTCCCAGCTCAAAACTGCGCAAGATATGAGCGGCACATGGATTAAAACCGGCCTGCTCTTTAAGCCGTCCGGTGTGCACCCCAAGCTGAGGAGTCATGCTGCCAACCCGCTCGCACTTCACCTCGAACGTGACACATACAGGGTGTTTTTTAGCGGGCGCGACAGCGAGAACCGTTCCTCTGTGGGCGCCGTTGACATTGATGTATTAACGCGAGAAGTCGTTCACGAACACAAGCAGCCCTTTCTGGTCCACGGCGCTGGCGGCAGTTTCTTTGAAGCGGGCATCAGTATCGGCAACTGTTATTATGCGGACACGCAGCGCTATATGCTGTTCATGGGATGGCAGAGGCCTCCGGGAGGGCACTGGCGTGGCGATATAGGCCGCATAAAGGTTCGACCTGATCTAACGCTTGAATTGGACGGCGACGCAGCGTTTATGGCCTCGGATGAGGAGGATCCAATCAGCCTTTCCTATCCATGGATTGAAAAGACAGATAATGAAACGTTCAGGATGTGGTATGGATCTACAGTAACCTGGGATGCGGGCAACGGTGAAATGCTCCATGTTATCAAGTCCGCAAGGTCAAGGGATGGCCATATATGGCACAAGGAAGGTGCGGCAATTCCCTATGAGATAGGCAGAGCGCAAGCTTTCTCCAGGCCCACGGTTCTCATTGACGCGGTGTGTAGTTACCGGATGTGGTTCTCTTACCGCAGCGGTCAAGGCGAGGCCTATCGGATCGGGTATTCTGAAAGCCGAGACGGAATCGCGTGGATCTTGAAATTGGACCAGGTGGGTATAGACGTTTCCGAAAACGGCTGGGATAGCTCGATGATCGAATACCCTTACGTGTTTCGGCACGGGGACAATACATATATGCTATACAATGGCGATGGTTACGGGAAAACGGGTTTTGGCTTGGCCGTTCTGGACGACAATAACGTGGAGAGATCTGATTCTATCCAAAAATAGTATATTACAGCTGGCCCGGTTTGGATTCATCGGTTTACTGACGAACGGCTTCGGATATATCCTTTACCTTATGGTCACCTTTGCTGGGGTTCCGCCAAAGTTGGCAATGACTATACTTTATTTGGTCGGAGTTTTAATGAGCTTTGCCGCCAATCGGCGCTGGGTTTTCATTCAGGCTGCGGAGCAGCAGAGCGCCCTAATCCGATATGGAATCATCTATGGCATTGGTTACGCGCTGAACTACAGCATTCTGTACGTGTTTGTGGATAGGCTCAATTACGCTCACTTCTACGTGCAAGCATTTGGTATAATTGCTGTGGCCGCATTCGTATATGTGGCGTCCAACATTTATGCCTTCCCGTCCACTAGCAAGAGAAAACAAAACCCGTGAGCGCCCGTTGTTTGGATTGTGGGACGAAATTCGACAGCAAAGCCGGCACGCCTCGTTGCCCCGCTTGCGGTTGGGAGCCTGAAGAAATAGGCGGAATAGCAGCCTATGCTCCACAGTTTGCTAACCAAGGGGGTGGATTTGAGGCTTCTTATTTCAAGGTTTTGTCGGAATTAGAGGCGACGAATTTCTGGTTCCGGTCCCGAAACGATCTTATCCTGTGGGCTTTTCGCAAGTACCATCCCAAATTCCGCTCTTTTCTGGAAATTGGCTGTGGAACGGGTTTTGTTCTTTCCGGCGTCACCCAGAAATATCCTGAGGCTGAGATTTTCGGAAGCGAGATATTTATCGAGGGTCTGCGGTTCGCTTCTCAGAGGTTGCCTAATGCACGGCTGATGCAAATGGATGCGCGGGCAATTCCATTCGCGGAGGAATTTGATGCCATCGGCGCATTTGATGTTCTCGAGCACATCGAGGAAGATGAAACCGTCTTGCAAGAAATGCACGCCGCGCTGAAGCCCAAAGGGACCCTGCTGGTGACTGTTCCGCAACATCCATGGCTGTGGAGTCCCCTTGACGATTACGCTCACCATTGCCGTCGGTACACGGCCAGCGAATTGAGCAGGAAAGTTACTGCCGCGGGCTTCACCGTCCTTCGCGACAGCTCATTCGTTTCGTTGCTGCTACCGGCGATGCTAGCTTCGCGTTTGCTAAGCCGAAATAAATCGGTTGACGAAATCGACGTTCGAACCGAGATGCAACTTCCAAGCCTGCTCAATAACGCTTTCAGATGGATATTGCGTGCGGAAAACGCTCTCATCCGAACTGGTTTGAATTTCCCTTTGGGTGGTTCGCGACTGCTCGTCGCCAGAAAGATGTGAGGCTGGTGTTGTCCCTTTCCATTTTGTCGCGTGGAAGGGCTATTCATCTAACGGACACCGGTCGCGGCGACGATATCGGTGTGGGGAGACATGAATGAAAGCGATTGTTCTTGCTGGTGGCGCGGGGTCGCGCCTGTATCCTCTGACGCAAGTCTCCAGTAAGCAGCTCCAGGCTGTTTTCGACAAACCTATGATCTATTACCCTCTGACCGTCCTGATTGCGTCAGGGGTCAGAGAATTCTGCCTCATTGCGACGCCGCATGACTTGCCTCGGTACCGGAATTTGCTTGGGGATGGGAGCCAGTGGGGAATAGCAATCCAGTATCGCGAGCAGCCGAGACCCGAAGGGATTGCACAGGCATTTTTGATTGCGGCGGATTTTGTGGGCTCCGATGATGTGATCCTGATGCTGGGCGACAATATCTTTTCCGGTGGTGACGATTTTCCGCGGGCGGTCGCCAGTTTTGCGGGTGGTGCAACGATTTTTGCCTACCATGTCAAGGATCCCGAGCGCTATGGCGTGGTTGAGTTCGACCGGCAGGGAAAGGCAATTTCCATTGAAGAGAAGCCCCAGCATCCCAAAAGCAGCTACGCCGTCCCTGGTGTGTATGTCTACGATAACAGCGTGCTGGACATTGCGAAGGCGGTAAAACCATCTATCCGCGGCGAGCTGGAAATCACGGATATCAATCTGGAATATCTGAGGCTCGGCAAGCTGCAGGTGCGGCGCTTGAGCCGCGGCTTTGCCTGGCTTGACGCTGGCACCAGTACCGCGCTGCACGAAGCTTCTTCCTACATCGAGGCAATAGAGCGACGGCAAGGCGTAAAAATCGGTTGTCCGGAAGAGGCGGCGCTGGTGAGAGGGTTCCTCAGCATTACGCAGTTTGAAACCTTGATCGAGCGCATGCCGGCATGCGAGTACAGCGACTATCTGCGCGGCGTCGCCGACGAATGGCACAGGCTTCAAGAGGATAAGCAGTGAGCGAGAAAATCCCGTTCAACCGGCCGTTCATGACCGGTAAAGAGCTATACTACATCGCGGAAGCGAAGTTCGGCAACATGCTTGCTGGTGACGGGCCTTTCACGAAGCGTTGCCATGAGTGGCTGAAAAACAAAAGTGGATGCGTTAAGCCCCTGCTGACGCATTCGTGCACCGCCGCTCTGGAGATGGCGGCATTGCTTCTCGACATCGAGCCTGGTGACGAGATCATCATGCCTTCGTACACGTTCGTCTCGACCGCCAACGCGTTCGTGCTGCGCGGCGGCGTTCCGGTGTTCGTCGATATCCGGGAAGACACTTTGAACCTGGACGAACGGCTCATCGAGTCGGCTATCACCTCGCGCACTCGCGCCATCGCCCCGGTTCACTATGCGGGTGTCGCCTGCGAGATGGACAGCATCATGAGCATTGCCAGACACCATGGCCTCAAGGTCGTGGAGGATGCGGCACAGGGCGTGATGGCAGCCTATAAAGGCCGGGCACTGGGCAGCATTGGCGATCTCGGGGCCTATAGTTTTCACGAAACCAAGAATGTAATTTCAGGGGAGGGCGGAGCCCTGCTGGTGAACGACCCCTCCCTGGCGGTGCGCGCCGAAATCATCCGCGAAAAAGGCACGGACCGCGGACGTTTTTTCCGGGGTGAGGTCGATAAATACACTTGGCAGGAGGTGGGTTCTTCGTTCTTGCCGGGCGAACTGATCGCGGCTTTCCTATGTGCCCAGCTTGAAGAAGCCGAGCGCATCACCAATCACCGCTTGGGGATCTGGCAACATTATCACACGCTTCTTGAACCGCTTGAGGCTAGAGGATTGCTTCGCCGGCCCATCGTCCCGGACGAATGCCAGCACAATGCCCACATGTATTACGTTTTGCTGGCGCCAGAAATCGATCGTCAGAAGGTACTCAGTGAGCTGAAGAGGAGCGATATCTTCTCGGTCTTCCATTATGTGCCCCTGCACTCTTCGCCCGCCGGAAAACGGTATGGCCGCACGCAGGGCGACTTGCAGGTGACCAACATCCAGTCGGAAAGGCTGGTGCGTCTGCCCTTGTGGGTTGATCTGACTGCTGAGCAGCAGGAAGACGTTGTCAGGGTATTGAAAGATGCCATCGGCTGACCCATCAAGAGCATCGACGGGAATGAAAATTCTGGTGACGGGCGGGGCCGGTTTTATCGGGTCGGCAGTTATCCGCCACATTATCCAGAATACCCGTGACTCGGTCGTCAACGTCGACAAGCTGACCTATGCTGGAAATCTCGATAGCCTTCGTTCAATCGACGGATCGAGCCGTTACGTGTTCGAGTGCGTCGATATCTGTAATCGGCCTGAGCTGGAGCGGGTATTCGACCAACATCTCCCAGATGCCGTCATGCACCTTGCAGCAGAGAGCCATGTTGATCGGTCCATAGACGGTCCCGCCGCCTTTATCGAGACCAACATCATTGGTACCTATACCCTGCTCGAGGTGAGCCGAACTTATTGGCAGGGATTGGACGCAGAGCGTCGGCAGGTCTTCCGGTTGCATCATATCTCTACCGACGAAGTTTACGGCGACCTGCCTCATCCGGCCGATACCGTTGATGCCCACCACCATCTCTTTACCGAAAAGACTGGCTATGCCCCCAGCAGCCCATACTCGGCGAGCAAGGCCAGTTCTGATCATCTGGTTCGCGCCTGGATGCGAACATATGGTCTACCGGTTCTGGTGACCAACTGCTCCAACAATTATGGCCCTTACCACTTCCCCGAGAAATTGATCCCCTTGGTGATCCTTAACGCCTTGGAGGGGAAGCCTCTGCCGGTCTATGGATCTGGCGATCAGATACGGGACTGGCTTTACGTCGAGGACCACGCGCGAGCGCTTCACAAGGTGGTCAGCGAAGGCCAGGTTGGGTCGACCTATAATATCGGTGGCCACAATGAAAAACAGAATCTTGAGGTTGTCAGGACAATCTGCGATGTCCTGCAACAGCTGGCTCCTCCCGGTGTCGGCCATCCTGTCAAAGAATACAGGTCGCTGATCACTCACGTGCAGGACCGGCCTGGACACGATCGCCGATATGCCATTGATGCGGGCAAGATCAAACATGAGTTGGGTTGGCAACCTGCCGAGACATTCGAGACGGGCATTCAGAAGACTGTACGGTGGTATCTGGACAATTTGGACTGGTGCCGTCACGTACAGGACGGCAGCTATCAACGTGAACGACTGGGCCAGGTCAGGCCGATCTGATAGCCGATTCTGTTGGGGCTAATTACTAGGTCATGTTGACAAAGTGGGGCAGCCAAATCTTCGCTGCAGCGATCGCCAGGAACGCTGCGAATGATGTTTTGGTCTTGTCGTAGCACGTAGCGATGCGGCGGAACTGTTTGATCCGGTTGAACATCCGCTCGATGCGATTGCGATCCTTATAGGCATGATAATCGCAATTCGGTGGGTTCTTTCTGCTTGCTCGTGGCGGAACAACCGGGCGTGTGCCGTGGAAGAGAATGATCTGAACCCTTCAAACTGGACCGTTTTTGGTTAGAGTTTTCCGGCGCTATTTGCTGGCTGGGAAAGGAACGGAAGACGATGAAGGCATCGCAGTTTTCGGACGCCCCGAAGGCGTTCATCCGGAAGCAGGGTGATGAGGGGGTACCGGCGGCGGAGATCTGCCGGAAGGCGGTATCAGCCAGGCGACCTATTTCAATTGGAAGAAGAAATACGCTGGCATGCTGCCGCCGGAGATGAAGAAGCTAAAGCAGCTCGAGGACGAGAATGCGCGGTTGAAGAAGATTGTCGCGGACCTGACGCAGCCCATACTGCGAAGGTGCGTCCTTCCACTGCAGACCATTGCGGATCACATAGACGATACCACTGACGACGCGTTGGTCATCGACGCGCGCTACTCCGTGAGAAAGCGGAAAATGCGGAGAGATACGAGCCATCTGGCGCTCGCTTAGCAGAAACAAATCACCCATCAGAACCTCCTTCAACGGAGACTCTGAATGACATCTCAAGCAAAATTAATAGGTCCTGACCCTAGGAGACCCGGCGGCCAGCCTGTCGCCCTTGATCTCGTTCCAGTATTTTTGACGGTAGATCGCTTGCAGCTCAATGCTGCTGATGTTTTTGACTGACCAGGTCGGGGCGCCGACCGACCGGCGATACTCGTCATAGACGCGCTGGGTGACACCTTTCATGGTCGCGCAGCCCGGATCTTTCGGATGATTCGAGAACCCGCCCTCGTGAACGAGCACCTTCTGCAAGGACCTCTGAAATTCGTCTACCATCGCTCGATCTTCCAGCCGTAAGAGATGGCCGGATAATCGGCGTCAGGGGGAAAAGGCGCAAAGCACAGAGGAATAGCGGAGGCAATGAAAGGCGAATGTTATCATGGATGGTAAGTCTGCACGGTTGTGACTGCGGCGGTAGGTGTGTATTTCTCATCGCGATCCAAGGGGAACGCACCGCATGTCAAACGCCATCAGCCGCCTACGCACGGCCTTAAGCAACTGGAAAAAATCTCGGCGAAGAAGGAAGCAGCGGGAACGCATCGCTATGGCCTATCTCTTGCCGACCGTGAAACTGGCGAAGGCATGGGCTGGGCAAGAAAAAGAACCGTCGAACTTCTATTACAAACTGACGCCAGGCAATCGGGACCAGCTGATCCAGCTGATCTCGACAATCACGGGCGGAGGATACTCGGCCATAGAAGGATTCGTTGCCGAGCTGGAGCAGGATGACGAGCTTCGTCTTCACCTCGAAACTCAACTCAAGAACACTGGCTACGGAAGAGACATCGAAATCGACTATGGCCGCAGACTGGGATGGTACGCCTTCATCCGCATGACAAAGCCGAGAACGGTAATCGAAACCGGTATCGATCACGGCGTAGGATCGTGCGTTATCGCAAGCGCCTTGCTCCGAAACGCGGCGGATGGGCATCCTGGACGATACTACGGAACGGAGATACGGCGCGAAGCTGGGAAACTCTTCACCGGAAAATACGCGACTACGGGGGAAATCCTATACGGTGATTCCATCGAGTCGCTTAACGCCTTTACTCAGCCGATCGATATGTTCATCAACGACAGTGATCACAGCAGCGAATACGAGTACCGTGAGTATCAGGCGATTGCCGACAAACTATCGGACAGCGCGATCATTCTTGGCGATAACGCCCACGTGACGGATTGCCTATCTCGCTTCTCGCGCGAAACTGGTAGGAAGTTTCTGTTCTTTTCGGAAAAACCGAAAGATCACTGGTATCCCGGCGCGGGTATAGGCGTGTCCTTCGGAGAAAAGAGGCTACAGTAGGTTAGGCCACGTCACCCGACATTGGCCGAGCGCTTCTGGCCGTACTTCGACATGCCGTAGTCGAACTAGCCCTTGGATAGGGCCGATCCGGATGCCGACACGGACTGATTGACGATCGCTGGTGCAGTGGCCTGCACAACCGTGGCCGAGACCTGAGCCGACTCACGCTGGACGAACGCCTTCAGGTTTCCGTCCTTGTCGGCGCTAATCCTAACGGCTACTGGCTGTTGGTCACGTCCGCGGCTGCCGCCAAGAGACGGAAGCGATGGAGCCGAACCGACATAGCCGCCGGCGGCGTAGCCCCGCAGCTTGCGCAACTTGTCGACGCCGATTCGCTTGGTGGCTTCGGCATCCATGACGTATTCGTCCTTGTGGACGACGCCCGCCGGGTGGAATTTGCCGCCATTACCTGTGTAGCCGCCTTCGGAATAGAGACCGATTTCGCGGCTGTCTGCTGATCATTCGGTGTGGCAGTCTGTGAGGTCCACGAACGCGGCGGCGGCGTCTTCCTCGCCCGAAGCCAAAGCCACGCTCTCTCGGCGATGCCTTTGAATGCGGTTTTGAGGCCCAGCTGACGATCGTAAGCTTTTCAGAAGAACTCTTGATGTCCTAATGCCTGCTGATGACGCACCGTGGCCATATTGACGCATCAACGTTAATGCAAAAGGACGCACTTGATGCTTCAACGTTAACGCAGTAGCATCGTAACGCTTCGGAAAGCATCCTAACGCATGCAGCGTCAAAGGAGACCCCTATGCCTGTCATTACCGTTGCGAACCCCAAAGGCGGGGCCGGCAAGTCGACGACGACACTTGTTCTCGCAACCACACTGGCCCAGCAGGGCGCTAGCGTCGTCATCTTGGACTGCGATCCGAACAGGCCGATCGAGGGCTGGAGGCGGGGAGCGTCAAGGAACCCTGTCATCGTCGATGGTGGGGTCAACGAGAGCACCATCACTTCCAAGCTCGACGAATACCGAAAGAAATACCAGTTCGTGTTCGTGGACCTTGAGGGCACAGCCAGCCGGCTAATGTCTCGGGCGCTTGCCAGGGCACAGCTCGTCGTCATTCCCATTCAGGCCAGCCCGACCGACGCCGAGCTGGCAGCGCGGGCCATCCATCTCATTCAAGAGGAGGAGCAGGCTTTCGAGAAGACGATTCCCTACCGCATCCTGTTCACGAGGACGTCGCCGGCGATCGCCACCAAACTCGAAAAGCAGATTGCCAGCCAGCTCGCGGCGGGAGATGTGCCCACTTTCCGCAATCATCTGTACGAACGGTCGGCGTACAAGGCGCTCTTCTTTCACCAACTCGACTTGGTCGAACTCGATCCGTCCGAGGTGAACGGGCTGCCGGCGGCCAGGGACAATGCTCTGCGGCTAGCTGAGGAACTCGTTGATCTCGTCGCTAGCGTGAGGGCAGCAGCATGACCGGTAAGAACCTTGGCTTTGGCAAGCTTGCCGATATCAAACCGGACACTGAATCTGAACCTGGGATCTCCGATCGGAAGATCGATGAAATCGGCGAGCGCCACGGGTTCATCGCCCGCGAACCGGTCCAGAAGTTGAGCCGCCGGAAGCCGGCAGAGCCGTCGGCCAACCTCAATATCCGCCCGTCGATCACCACGTTCAATCGTTTTCTGCAATTTTGCGAGCGGAACCGGATGTCGTATCCCGAGGGGCTGAAGGAACTGATGGACAGGGCAGGGGTGTAATTGACGCATCAGCGTTAACGCACATGAACGCGTTGCGTTGGAAACGATCCTCCGAACCCGGCCACGGTCGTTGGCGGATAGAGATCCACGACCTGATTGATAGAAAAAACGATAGGCGCTGGTTCTCCAGGAGCGCAATCTTCGCGCCTATCGCGAAGCTTGTCATTGGATCCCATTGGCGGGCCAGATGAGGAAGCGTCGAAATTGAACTCGTTTGGCCAGCTCGATCGAAGCGGGTCGCCCCAGTTTCAGTTCGGCTTACGCCCCTTGCAGTCTTTCAAGGTGTTCCCTGCAGACATGGTCCACCCGTTCCAGCAATACGGCGGCCCGCTCTCCCAGCCATGAGAGGGCCTCTTCGCTGATTTCGTAATGCTTCGAGTAGCGCGCCTTCACATAGGCTTCGTTCAGCGTGTTGAACCAGGCGCGCTCGCGGTGCTGATCGCGCGGGAACGCCTCGGCCAGTCGCCGATCCTGTTCCTCGGCAAGCGAGCGCAGGAACTTGATGTTGTGGGAAGGCGGGCCATAGTTCGTCAGCGTCAGCAGAACGCAGGAATAGGCCTGCTCGAGCGACTGGTGTAACTCGAAAGCGGCATGTTCGTTATACCTACGCTCAATCGCCAAATAAGCCATGTCTAGGAAACGTGTAGCTGCCGTGAATCTCTGCTCAAAATGGTCGAGAGCTACCTTCAGCCGATCCACCGGCGACAGCGGTTGCGGCTCCGCCAGCGGCTCGTCATCCAGCTCATAAAGGACGATGCCTTCCTTGCGGATGTCGGAGAAGAAGTACTGCCCCTCTTTCAGGTAGGTGTTCACCTCGCGCCTGGAATGGACGATGAAGCTTACCGGCGTTTCGATCGACGTGTCGCGGATCAGCCGGTCGGCGGCCTTGTACCAGTAGTCGGCGAATTCGCAGAGCCTGCGGTCGTTGACGATGATCAGCAAATCGAAGTCGGAGCGATAGCCTTTCATGGTGAACGGCTCGTCGACCCATCCACCCTTGGCATAGGAGCCGAACAGGATGATCTTCAGGATCCGGCCGCGCTTCTTGAAGTCCGCCGTCCCCTGTTTCAGCGCATCCTCGAACTCCTCGTGCAGGATTTCCAGAGCCCTGCCGAGCTCTCGCTGTTTGCGCGGTGGCATATGATCGAGGGATGACTTCATCATGAACGGCGATGACCTCAGGAAGGACTGGGGCGACTCGTGTAATACCACTGGTTGCGTCGCTTGTTTCTACACACACCGCAGGGCGCGGGGAAGCAGGATCAGCAAGATCGCAGGACCGGCCCGTGCTGTCCGCTCTTCTGGTTTCAACGTATCGCCCGGTCGTGCGCAAGCGGCATGACTTCGTGGGAATTGATCAGGTCGTGGCAAGCCGCCGTTCGGATCGTTGATCGAGGCACCGGCCGAGCTGCTGCGTGATTCCAGCTTGAAGCGAAACTTGAGGAGGGACTCACCATACGAGATGCCGACCGGTATCCCCACTGCTTCGATTGGACAGTACGCAGATATCTTTTATACGTCCCGGTGATCAACAGGGCCAAGGTCATCAGCCCTCTTCTCGCGACGACATGGTGTGCGCTTTTGTCAATAATCTAGGTGTAAAACCGCGCGGCCGACCGTAGGCGCGCATCGCTTGATTCCGTAAACGCTCCAGAAGACTTCGATCTGGTCACCCTGGCTGCTGGCTCCGGTTTTGCGCTGCCGCGGTTTCGACGAAGCGGACGCCGCCTTCGCCAGAGTCAAAATCCCTCAACGCTCATGCCCTTCGAACCCGCTCGCACTGAACGCTGACGGTTGCGCCAGGAGCTGGAAACGCGCCGCAGGCGCCGCCCCGGCTGAGTGGGCGCACCGAGTTGCGAGCGACCCTGCGCGACGCCGTGCTACTCGGCGTACCGGGCGAACTCCACGGGCCGGCTAAACGGCTTGCCCGCACTGCTGCAACTCCTTGCGCTAGACGGAGCCGTCTGGAAAGCTCCTATCACCAGCGAGGGTGGTGTGAGTGGCGCGATAGCGGACTGCGCAATCAGATGATGAACGACGGCTTGTCGAACGAACCGGTTCAAATCGCCGTTGCTGGCGTGGTCGAGCGTCTTCAGCGAGTAACCCTCGTCGAGCGCTGACTGTCGTAGGCGGCCCGAGAGGGAAACCACATCATCTGCCAAGACGTTGGTTCGCTCCGAAATCCAGTCCTCCAGCCAATCGTCGATGATACGCATATTCTCACCTTCGAAAACTCACTCCTGCTCAACAACGCCATAATTCCTGGAGCGGTATTGGGTTC
>PVBG01000027.1 GCA_002968845.1 Neorhizobium tomejilense
GAAAGACCCCTCCCTAACCCTCCCCACAAGGGGGAGGGGACCCGTCGCGTATGCCTTTACTTTCCGTCGCCCACCATCGAAGCCACGACCGTCGCCGCGACCTTCAGCCGCTGGCGCACAACCGAGCGGCCGAGCAGGGCCATGCTGTCGAACAACGGCAGCGAACGGGACGAACCCGACATGGCCACGAACAGCGGCGGGGTGACGACGCGCAGTTTCTTGCCGAGACGGTCGGAAATGGCGCGCAGCTCGGCATCGATCGTTTCGGTGTTGAACTCGAGCATCTTTTCGAAATCCGCCTGCACCGTATTGATGATCTCCAGCGTTTCCGCCGGGCTCGTCTTCAGGCCGGCAAACGACGCGGGCGTCAGGCCGACATCGTTGGACAGGAGGAAACCGGCGAGGTTCGGCAGCTCGCCGAGCCTGGAAATTCGGCTCTGCGACAGTTTCAACCCTTCGGTCAGGCGCTGGTTTTCCATCGCCCATTCGAGCGTCCGCGCGATGAACTCCTCCGGAGACAGCTTTTCGCGCAGCCAGCGGCCGTTCAGCCAGTCGAGCTTCTGGATGTCGAAGATCGCGCCGGCCTTGGAGAGGTTGTCCGGGTCGAACTTTTCGATCAGCTCGTCCATGGTCAGCATCTCTTCGCCCTCGGCGATCTGGATGAAGAACAGGCCCAAAAAGTTCATCAGCGCTTCCGGCAGGTAGCCGAGCGCGGAATAATAGGAGATCGAGGTCGGGTTCTTGCGCTTCGACAACTTCGACTTGTCGGCATTCCGCATCAGGGAGAGGTGCATGAACACCGGCTGTTCCCACTCGAAATACCGGTAGAGCAGGATGTGCTTCGGCACCGATGCCAGCCATTCCTCGCCGCGCGCCACGTGGGTGATCTTCATCAGATGGTCGTCGATGACGTTGGCCATGTGATAGGTCGGCATGCCGTCGCCCTTGATCAGCACCTGCATGTCGACCGAATCCCACGGGATCGACACGTCGCCGTAAACGCCGTCATGGAAGTCGCAGGAACCTTCGGTCGGGATCTTCATGCGGATGACCGAGCCTTCGCCGGCCGCCATCTTGGAGGTCACTTCCTCGGCCGTCAGGTTCAGGCAAAGACCGTCATATTTCGGCGGCTTGCCGGCGGCGCGCTGGCCCTCGCGCATCTGCTCCAGGCGTTCCGGCGTGCAAAAGCAGCGGAAGGCGTGGCCCTTGTCGAGCAGCTGCTGGGCATAGGGCTGGTACATGTCCTTGCGGTCGGACTGGCGATAGGGACCGTAGGGTCCGCCGACATCCGGGCCTTCGGCCCAGGTCAAGCCCGTCCAGCGCAGCGCGTCCAGAACCTTCTGCTCGAATTCTTGCGTCGAGCGCGTCGCATCGGTATCCTCGATGCGCAGGATGAATTCGCCGCCATGTTTCTTGGCGAAGAGATAGTTGAAGAGCGCGATATAGGCGGTGCCGACATGCGGCTCGCCGGTCGGCGAGGGGGCGATGCGGACGCGGGGCTTCGTGGCGATCATGAAGAATGCTCTATCTGTGGCGGCCGGGAAGGCGCCAAGCCTGTTTTTGAAATGCGGATTGGCGCAGGCTTAGGCCATATTCAGCCGCAAGCGTCAAGGTTTTTGGCGTCAAGGTACTTGGCCGCAGCCCTACCTCACCGGCCAGACATAGAGCAGCGCCGGCACGCTGACGAGGATGATCAGGAAAGAAAGCGGCAGGCCGAGGCGCGGATAGTCGGAGAACTTGTAGCCGCCGGGGCCGAAGACCAGCGTGTTGCATTGGTGGCCGACGGGGGTGAGGAAATCGCAGCCGGCGCCGATCGCCACCGCCATCAGAAACGCCTCCGGCCGAAAGCCGAGACTGGTGGCGAAGCTCGCGGCGATCGGGCCCATGACGAGCACCGTCGCGGCATTGTTGAGGAACGGCGTCACCGCCATGGCAGTGACAAGGATCAGCCCCAGGGCACCCCAGGCTGGAAGCGTCGCGGCCACCTGGCCGAGCCAGCCTGCGATCAGCTCGCTGCCGCCGGTCGTCCTCAGCGAATCCGAAACGGGGATCAGCGCCGCCAGCATGACGAGGATCGGCCCGTCGACAGACTTGTAGAAGTCGTTGAGCGGGATCGCCCGGAAGACGACCATGCCGAGGGCGGCGGTGAAGAAGGCGACGGGGACCGGGGCGATGCCAACCGCGGTCGCGGCCATGGCAAGCGCCAGGATGACCAACGGAATGAAGGCACGCCGCTGTGTCCCAAGCAGGATTTCACGCTGGGCGAGCGGCAGCAGGGAAAAATCCTGCAGCACTGCGGGCAGGTTCCTGCGGCTGCCCTGCAGCACCAGCACGTCGCCGGCCATCAACGTCAGCTCGCCCAACCGCTGTGTCAACCGTTCGCCGCCCCGGCTGATCGCCAGAAGATTGATGCCGCGCGTATAGGAGAGCGCCAGTTCCTTGGCGGACAGACCTTTAAGCGACGATTCCTGGGTGATGATCGCCTCGACCGAGATCACGTCCGTCTGTGCCTGGCCTTTTTCCTTCAGCGGTTTTCCGGATAGTTTCAGCCTGCCGCCGGAGACGATCCGGTCGAGCGCCTTCGAAGGGCCTTCCAGCATCACTACGTCGCCTTCGCGCAACGTCAGGTCCGGAAAGGGCGACATGCGGGACGTCCCGCGCAAAACGGCAGTGGCCAGCACTTCGCCGTCGGCATGCCTCAGAAGGTCGCTGAGCGGCTTTTCCAGCATCGTCGAGTCGGCGGTCAGGGAGACCTCTGACGTGTAGTTGGTGATCTCCACCGCCTCTTCGATCGAGCTGTTCTCCCGGGTGCGGCTTGGCACCAGCCAGTGAAAGAAGAGCAGGAAGGTGATGCCGACGACGGTCAGGATCGCCCCCATCGGCGTGAAGTCGAACATCGTGAAAGACGTGCCGGTCAGCTCTTCGCGCAGCCGCGAGACGACGATGTTCGGCGAAGTGCCGATCTGGGTCATCAGCCCGCCGAGCAGGGCGGCGAAAGCCATAGGCATCAGGTATTTCGACGGGGAGGCCCCCGATTTCCGGGCGAACTGGAAGGCGACCGGCATCATGATCGCCAGAGCGCCGATATTCTTGATGAAGGCGGAAAGCACCGCCACGACGATCATCAGCAGCGCGAGCTGCGTGTGCAGCGTGTTGAGGTTCGGGAAGAATTTCTTTATCGCGGTATCAACGATGCCCGACCGCGCCACGCCGGCGCTGACCACCAGCGCGCTGCCGACAATGATGACGATGTCGTCCGAGAAGCCGGAAAACGCCTTGCCGACCGGCACGACGCCGAGCGCGACGGCCAATACCAGCGCGCAGCAGGCGACCACATCATAGCGGAACCGATCCCAGATAAAGACTGCCATCATGATGGCGATGACGGAAAACGCGAGGATCTGCTGAGTGGTCATGCCGCCCTTGACGTCGAGAGGTCCAGCGGGAGAATCACCGCTGGCAGAAGGATGGAGATGGTGCGGTCGCGCAGCCGATCAATGTGGTGAGGCTTAAAGTTCCAGCGCAGTGGGCGCAAGAGGGACCCTATCCACTGGACAACGCAGGTCGCTTCGCTAGGGTATGGCCGTGGGGCTATTGAATTGTTTTGAATGGAGATTTGTCGATGACTGATGTTTTGAACGTGCCGGTGAAGCTGGCCGATGGCCGCGAGACCACGCTTGCCGAATACAAGGGCAAGGTGATGCTGGTCGTCAACGTCGCCTCGAAATGCGGCCTGACCAAGCAGTATGAAGGCCTCGAAAAACTCTACGAAGACAAGCGCGGCGATGGTTTCGTGATCACCGCCTTCCCGGCCAACAACTTCAAGGGCCAAGAGCCCGGCACCGACGCGGAGATCGTCGAATTCTGCCAGCTCACCTATGACGTCAAGTTCCCGATCTTCTCGAAGATCTCCGTGAAGGGCGAAGACAAGCATCCGCTCTACCAGGGCCTCACCGGCTCCGGCGTACCGACCACCGGGGACGGCCCGATGAAGGAAAAACTGCGGGGCTTTGGCATGGAAGTCGAAGATGGCGAGATCGTCTGGAACTTCGAAAAATTCCTGATTGGCCGCGACGGCGAGATCAAGGCCCGTTTCGCGCCCGATGTCGACGCGCAGGACAGCCGGCTGGTCGACGCGGTCGAGCGGGAACTGGCGAAGAACTGAGCGGCCCGGCAAAGCCGGAGCAATTCTTTGCCTTCCAACTAGGCCGCTTCAGTGATCGCCATTTCTGCCGTGATGCGATCCCAGGGAACCTTGACCAGACCCTCCGCGGTCTTTTCGATTAGACCGACCTCGGCCAGAGCGACCACGTCGGCATGGACCCCGCGATAATCCCGCTTCAGGGAATGAGCGAGCTGGCGGATCGAGGAGGTGCCAGCCGCTTTCAGGGCACGCAGAAGCCGCCAGCGATTGGCGGTCAGCACCTTTAAGAGAAGATCCATGCTTTCGAAGGCGATCTCGCCCGGCTGCAGGCTGAAATCGCCGGCGTCGATCCGTGCTCCGGCCCTTGTCGCGTTTTCGAAAAACGCGTCCATATTAGAAACGTGGATCCGAACTTCGCTCATACCTTCAACTCCCGGCGGACATCGTCTTCGAAATCCCCGATCATCCGTTCGAGGCTCTCGAAACGATAGGGTTCCTCATGATCGCGATAATGGCGATGATCGCCTTTGCCAGCTTCGTTGTCGTAGCCAATAATTCGCTCTCCCGGGCGTCCGAAGAAAAGCGAATATTTCAATCCATGTGGACGTTCCACGTTGGGATCGGGAAGCTGCCAGACCTTCATCTGGATGATCCTTCCATCATCCAGATGAAATTTCCGATCCATGATTAGGGTCGCTCGCGCCATTTGATGCTTTATCTAGCATATGCTGAATATGGCATCAAGGTGATGCTCGACTTGATGGAAGGGAAACGCCACCATCAATGCAGCGTCTGCCCGCCGCCCTTCTTCTTGCGGGCGTTCTTGGCGAACATGTTGAGCGCTTCCACCGCCGCGGAGAAGGCCATGGCGGCGTAGATGTAGCCCTTGGGCACGTGCACGCCAAAACCTTCGACGATCAGGGTGCCGCCGATCATCAGCAGGAAGGCGAGTGCCAGCATGACGATGGTCGGGTTTTTCTCGATGAAATTTGCAAGCGGGGTGGCGGCGATCAGCATGACGGTGACGGCGGCGAGGACGGCGACCACCATGATCGGCAGATGCGGGGTCATGCCGACGGCGGTGATGATGCTGTCGATCGAGAAGACGAGGTCGAGCAGCAGGATCTGGCCGATCGCAGACGCAAAGCTCATCTTCAGTACATCCTTGCCGGCGCCGACCAAGTCTTCCTTGTGGTCGTCGACATCGACGGAGTGGTGGATTTCCTTGGTCGCCTTCCAGACGAGGAATAGACCGCCGGCGATCAGGATCAGATCCTTCCACGAGAAGCCGTGGCCGAAGGCCTCGAAGAGGGGGTTGGTGAGCTGGACGATCCAGGCGACGGTGCCGAGCAGGGCGAGACGCATGACAAGCGCCAGGCCGATGCCGATCTTGCGGGCACGCTCACGATTTTCGGGCGGCAGCTTGTTGGTGAGGATGGAGATGAAGATGAGGTTGTCGATGCCGAGCACGACTTCCATGACGACGAGGGTGACAAGCGCCACCCAGGCGGCCGGATCCTGAACCAGCACGACGATATCCTGCATCAACATTCCCTTCTTTCAATCTCAAGGCGTAATTGCCTGACCGATTTAAGGGCTGATGAGCGGAAGACAAGAGGAGGTTGCGCTACAACCTCCTGAAATCAGGCATGTTCTTTCGTTTTTGCGGTCACGGAATTGTCATGGACGCCATACGCTGCCATGAAAACCCGGATCGCTCCGGTAACGACGTGGTCGATCTCGTTGAACGGCGGGACGTCGTCGAGATCGCCGAAAAGGCGAAGCTTGAAGAAGGTGCCGCTTACCATGTCGACGAATTGACGGGCTGCGAGATCGGTATCCTCTACCTTGAGATTGCCGAGCTCCACGTGGCGTCTGATGAAATCCTCAAGCACGGTGCGGACGTTCTGGGTCGGCGAATTGAAAAAATGCCGACAGAGGCTCGGCAGGCGATCGACGACGCCGATCACCGTACGCATCGCCTCGATCACCTGCGATGCGGTGATGTGCGTCGCAAAACCCATGCCGAAACGGTAGAGGCCGTCCTCGACCTCCTCGCTGCCTGCAAGGATGTCGCGCATGCGCAGCGTAATCCGTTCGCGCTCACGGGCGATAATCGCGCCGAACAGGTCTTCCTTATTCTGGAAGTAGACGTAGATCGTCCCTTTCGAAACACCTGCCTCGCGGGTGATGTCGTTCATGCTTGCCGCGTCGAAGCCGAGCTTCATGAAGACGCTTTTCGCCCCGTCGATAATCTGCTCCCGTTTCGCCGGGTCCTCGCCCGCTGCGAAACGTCCGGCGGGAACCGGATCACACCTTTCCAGTTTCCTTGTCTGCCTGGCCATTTCGATGCCCTTTTTTAACCTTTTCGAACCGAGCGGTTCGATTGCCCTTGATATGTGTCATCGATGGGTCTATGTCAAGCTCGCTGAACCGATCGGTTCGATGGAATACGACGCTCCCAAGACGGTAGATACAAGATGACGTCCTCTCAGAATTCCGGCGCACTGCGCGCCGTGACGACGGAAAACGCTGGCCTTGCCAAGGTTGAGGCCCTTAAGGACTCGCCGGCTGCGGAACAGCCCGCGACGGCCGAGGCGATTGCGGTTCCCGCGGTCGCCAAGGCGCCTGAAAAGAAGAAACGCCGCAGTCTGCTGTTGCCTGTCATCGCGCTTGCCCTCCTCGGTGGCGCTGGCTGGTATGGTTACAACTGGTGGATCGATGGTCGGTTCCTGGTTTCCACCGACGACGCGTATGTCGAAGGCGATATCGCGGTGATCTCGCCAAAGGTGTCCGGTTATGTCGCCAAGGTCAATGTCGTCGAGAACCAGGCCGTCAAGGCGGGCGAACCGCTCGTCACGCTCGACGACGGCGATTATCAGCTTGCACTTCGCAAGGCACAGACGGCTATCCAATCCGCCAATCTCGCCGTCTCCCGCATCGACGCGCAGATCGTCGGCGGCGAAGCGGCGCTGAAGCAGGCCCAGGCCCAGCAGGGCGCTCTCGAAGCCGCGGTTCGCGGTGCCGAAATCACCCAGAAGCGCGCGACGAGCCTGCAGGCAAGTGCGGTCGGCACCGCCGCGGCGCTCGACAATGCGGAGATCGCGCTTGAACAGGCCCGCGCCAATCTCGTTGCCGGCCAGGCGGCGGTCGCGTCGGCCCAGGCCAATATCGGCCTCCTGCGTGCCCAGCGCGACGAGGCGGTCAATACGATCCATACTCAGGAGCTCGCCCGGGACCAGGCCCAGCGTGATCTGAACTTCACGGTCCTGAAAGCGCCCTATGACGGCGTCATCGGCAACCTCTCGGTCCAGACGGGCGATCTCGTCTCGACCGGCAAGCGGCTCGCGTCGCTGGTGCCGCTGACCGAGCTCTATATCGAGGCGAATTTCAAGGAAACCCAGCTCGGCAACCTGCAGCCGGGTTCCAAAGTCCGCGTGCATGTGGATGCTTATGAGGATCACAACATCACAGGCACTGTGGTGTCGATCGCGCCGGCTTCCGGTGCCGTCTTCTCGATGCTGCCGCCGGAAAATGCCACCGGCAACTTCACCAAGGTCGTGCAGCGCGTTCCGGTTCGCATCTCGATCCCGAAGGAAGACCTCGAACGCCAGCGCCTTCGTGCCGGCTTGAGCGTCGTCGTCGACGTCGATACCCGGACCGCGCCCGGCATCAGCGCCGTCGCTGCCAAGTAAAGAGAACCAAGGAGAGCGGCCATGGCAGGAGCAACGGCCACGGCGGGTCCGCCCCCTATGGCGATGCCGGCCGACCAGCCGATGGACAGACGCAAGCTCATTGCCTTCTTCGCAATGGTCTTCGGCATGTTCATGTCGATCCTCGATATCCAGATCGTCTCGGCGTCGCTCGCGGAAATCCAGGCCGGCCTTTCCGCCGGCTCGGATGAAATCGCCTGGGTGCAGACCTCCTACCTGATCGCCGAAGTGATCATGATCCCGCTGTCGGGCACGCTTGCCCGCATCATGTCGACGCGCATCCTGTTTTCCATGTGCGCGGCGGGTTTCACGCTGGCCAGCATCCTTTGCGCCACTGCTACGAATATCGACGAGATGATCGTCTATCGCGCCATCCAGGGCTTCATCGGCGGCGGCATGATCCCGTCCGTCTTCGCGGCGGCCTTCACCATCTTCCCGCCGTCGAAGCGCAGCATCGTGTCGCCGATCATCGGCCTCGTTGCGACGCTTGCCCCGACGATCGGCCCGACGGTCGGCGGTTACCTTTCCAATTCCTTCTCCTGGCACTGGCTGTTCCTGGTCAACGTCATCCCCGGTATCATCGTCACCGTCGTCACCTTCACGCTGATCGACTTCGACAAGCCGCAGCTTAAGCTGATGAAGAAGTTCGACTGGTGGGGGCTCGCCTCCATGGCGGTCTTCCTCGGCGCGCTGGAATACGTTCTGGAAGAAGGCAACAACAAGGACTGGTTCAGCGACGAAAAGATCGTCATAGGCACAGTCTTCATCGTCATCGGCGCCGTGGTGTTCTTCTGGCGTGCCTTCAAGGTCGAATTCCCAATCGTCGATCTCAGGGCATTCGGCAACGCCAATTTCGCCTTCGGTTCGCTGTTCTCCTTCATCATGGGCGTCGGGCTTTATGGGCTCACCTATCTCTATCCGCTCTATCTCGGTCGCGTCCGTCACTACGATTCGCTGATGATCGGGGAGACGATGTTCGTTTCGGGCATCGCCATGTTCGTCTCGGCGCCGCTCGTCGGACGGCTGTCGAACAATGTCGACCTGCGCATCCTGATGGCCGTCGGTTTCGGCTCGTTTGCGGCTGGTACCTGGCTGATGACCGGTATCACCGCCGATTGGGATTTCTACGAACTGCTGCTGCCGCAGATCCTGCGCGGGTTCGGGATGATGATGTGCATGGTGCCGATCAGCAATATTGCGCTCGGGACGCTCGCGCCGCAGCGCATCCAGGGCGCGTCCGGCCTTTTCAACCTGACCCGCAACCTCGGCGGTGCGGTCGGCCTTGCCGTCATAAATACGGCGCTGACGCAGCGTTCAGACGAGCATTACGCCCGGCTTTCCGAGCACGTCAACTACGGCAATCCGGCAGCGCTGAACTGGCTGGACAGCGTCGGCGCCAACTACAATTCCTTCGGCCTCGACGGCAGCGCCGTCGCGCTCCAGAGGCTCTCCGGCATCATCACCCAGCAGGCGCTGCTGCTTTCCTTCATGGATGTCTTCTTCATCCTGACGGGGCTGTTCGGCAGCCTGATCTTCTTCGTCTTCCTGATCGCCAAGCCGGCCCGCCCCGCGGGCGCCGGTGGCGGCGGGCATTGATTGCAGCATTCCACCGCCGGGAGAGGGGCCGCCACGCGAGTGACGGCCTTTTTCTTTGGGTGTTCGAGCTTGCGTGAAACACGTACCTCAAATTTTGATTTACGTACCTCAGAATTTCCGCTAACACGGTTGGCGGAGGAATTCATGAAGCCCACAGTCCACGACATCGCGAAGATCGCCGGCGTCAGCCTTGCGACTGTCGACCGGGTTCTCAACGGCCGGCCGGGCGTGCGTTCCGTCACCCGCGGCAAGGTCGAGGATGCGATCATTTCGCTCGGGTACGTGCGCGATCTCGCCGCCGCCAATCTTGCGAAAAGCCGGACCTATTCCTTCGTCTTCATTTTGCCGGCCAACGACAACTCCTTCATGATCGGTCTCACCGAGGAAGTCCGCGGCGCCGTTGCCCGCTCCAGCTCGGAGCGCACCGACATCCGCATCGTCGACGTGCCGCCCTTCGATCCGGGCGCGCTGGTCGCATCGCTCGAGGCGGTCCTTGCCGAAAAGCCGGCCGGGGTCGCCTTCGTCGCCATCGACGCGCCGGAAGTCCGTGCGGCCGCCCGACGCCTCAGCGAGGCCGGCATCCCGACGGTGACGCTCGTGTCGGACCTGCCGGAGTCCTCCCGCGATCATTATGCGGGCATCGACAATATCGCCGCCGGGCGCACCGCCGGCAGCCTGATGGGACGGTTCCTCAGCGGCCCGCTCATGGATGAACGGGGGGCGACCGTTGCGGTGCTTGCCGGCTCCATGCTGGTGCGCGACCATCGCGAGCGGCTCGAAGGGTTTTCGACCGTCATCGCGCACGCCTATCCGAACGTCCATATCCTGCCCGTCCTCGAAGGCCGCGACGATCCGGCGCTCTCCGAGACGATGGTCGCGGAGGCGCTGCGCCGCAATGCGGACATTGCCGGCATCTACAGTCTCGGTGCCGGCAACCGCGGCCTCATCCGCGCACTGCAGACGGCGCACGGCCCCCGCCGGCCTCTCGTCATCGCCCACGAACTCACCGCCTCGACCCGCGCAGCACTTTCAAACGGTGTCATCGACGCGGTTCTGAACCAGGATGCGGGCCACGAAGTCAGAAGCGCGATCCGCGTGCTGAAGGCCAAGGCGGACGGCCTGCCGGTGCTCGCCGCCCAGGAACGCATCCGTATCGACATATTCTTGAAAGACAATCTGCCCTGAAGGGCGGAGCATTAGGAGAAACACCATGTATCTCGGTCTCGATCTCGGCACCTCAGGCGTCAAGGCGATGCTGATCGACGGCGATCAGAAGATCATCGGTTCGGCGAGCGGTTCGCTCGACGTCTCGCGTCCGCATTCCGGCTGGTCGGAGCAGGATCCTGCCCACTGGATCCGCGCCACCGAAGAAGCGGTCGCCGGCCTCAAGGCAAAATTCCCGAAGGAGCTGGCGGCGGTGAAGGGCATCGGCCTTTCCGGCCAGATGCACGGCGCGACGCTGCTGGATAGCGAAGACAAGGTGCTGCGCCCCTGCATTCTCTGGAACGATACCCGTTCGCATCAGGAAGCCGCGGCCCTCGATGCCAACCCGATCTTCCGCAAACTCACCGGCAATATCGTCTTCCCCGGCTTCACTGCTCCGAAGCTCGTCTGGGTCGCCAAAAACGAAACCGAGATTTTCGCGAAGGTCGCCAAGGTTCTGCTGCCGAAAGATTACCTGCGCCTCTGGCTGACTGGCGAGCACATCTCCGAAATGTCGGATTCGGCCGGCACATCCTGGCTCGATACCGGCGCCCGCAAGTGGTCGTCCGAACTGCTTTCCGCCACGGGCCTTACCGAAAGCCAGATGCCGTCGCTGGTCGAAGGTACCGAGCAGGCAGGCAAGCTGCGTGGCGAGCTCTCCTACAAATGGGGCATGGGCGAGGGCGTCGTGATTGCCGGCGGGGCAGGGGACAATGCGGCGTCGGCCTGCGGCATGGGCACGGTGGCGGAAGGCCAGGCCTTCGTATCGCTCGGCACGTCCGGCGTGCTGTTTGCCGCCAACGCGTCCTATCTGCCGAAGCCGGAAAGTGCGGTGCATGCCTTCTGCCACGCACTGCCGAAAACCTGGCACCAGATGGGCGTCATCCTGTCGGCGACGGACGCGCTCAACTGGCATTCGCTCATCACCGGCAAGACCGCCGCCGAGCTCACCCAGGAACTCGGCGATGCGCTGAAGGCTCCCTCCAGCGTCACCTTCCTGCCCTATCTCTCCGGCGAGCGCACGCCGCATAACGATGCGGCCATCCGCGGCGCCTTCATCGGCCTCGAACACGAAAGCAGCCGGTCGGTGCTGACCCAGGCGGTGCTGGAAGGGGTGACCTTCGCGATCAGAGACAATCTCGAAGCCCTGAAATCCGCAGGCACCTCGATTTCCCGCGTTACCGCCATCGGCGGCGGTTCGCGCTCGCGCTACTGGCTGCAGTCGATCGCCACGTCTCTCGGCGTGCCGGTGGACATTCCGGCCGACGGCGATTTCGGAGCTGCCTTCGGCGCCGCACGCCTCGGCCTCATCGCCGCCACCGGCGCCGACCCGCTTTCCGTCTGCTCGGCACCGAAGACGGACGAGACCATCGAGCCGGTCGCAGCACTCTCGGAAGCATACGACACCGCATACGCCCGCTACCGGGCGCTCTATCCGGCGATCAGGTCGCTGGCGCATTGAAGATGAGGCGCCCCCTCATCCGCCTGCCGGCACCTTCTCCCCGAGGGGAGAAGAGGTTCGCGGCGGTGCCTCAGTTCCCTTCTCCCCTCGGGGAGAAGGTGGCCCGAAGGGTCGGATGAGGGGGTGACCCACCCGCCAAACAACAATTCGAACCCAAGGAGAAACACACCATGAGCACAGGCTTTTTCGGAGACATCCAGAGGATCAAATACGAAGGCCCGGACAGCACCAATCCGCTCGCCTTCCGCCACTACAATCCGGAGGAGATCGTTGCCGGCAAGCGCATGGAGGATCACCTTCGCTTTGCCGTCGCCTACTGGCACACATTCACCTGGCCGGGCGGTGACCCGTTCGGCGGCCAGACCTTCCAGCGGCCGTGGTTCTCCGACACGATGGAAGCGGCGAAGATGAAGGCCGATGTCGCCTTCGAATTCTTCCAGCTGCTCGGTTCGCCCTTCTACTGCTTCCACGATGCCGACGTGCGTCCGGAAGGCAATAACTTCGCCGAGAACACCAGGAACCTCAACGAGATCGTCGACTATTTCGAGAAGAAGCAGGCCGAAACCGGCGTCAAGCTTCTCTGGGGCACGGCCAACCTCTTCTCCAACCGCCGCTACATGTCGGGTGCCGCCACCAATCCGGATCCGGACGTCTTTGCGTTTGCCGCGGCGACTGTAAAGACCTGCCTCGACGCCACCAAGCGCCTCGGCGGTTCCAACTACGTGCTCTGGGGCGGCCGCGAAGGTTACGAGACGCTGCTCAACACCGACCTGTCGCGCGAACTCGACCAGATGGGCCGCTTCCTCAATCTCGTGGTCGAATACAAGTACAAGATCGGCTTTAAAGGCACGATCCTGATCGAGCCGAAGCCGCAGGAGCCGACCAAGCATCAGTACGACTACGACGTCGCGACCGTCTACGCGTTCCTGCAGAAGCATGGGCTGGACAAGGAAGTGAAGGTCAATATCGAGCAGGGTCATGCGATCCTCGCCGGGCATTCCTTCGAACACGAGATCGCCATGGCCAACGCCTTCGGCATTTTCGGTTCGATCGACATGAACCGCAACGACATGCAGTCAGGCTGGGATACCGACCAGTTCCCCAACAACGTGCCGGAAATGGCACTCGCCTATTACCATGTGCTCGCCGGCGGTGGCTTCCAGAACGGCGGCACCAATTTCGACGCGAAGCTACGCCGCCAGTCGCTCGACCCTGAGGACCTGCTGATCGGCCATATCGGCGGCATGGACTGCTGCGCCCGCGGCATCAAGGCAGCGGCGAAGATGCTCGACGATGGTGCGCTGAAGGCGCCGCTCGATGCCCGCTACGAGAAGTGGGATAGCCCCGAATACCAGAAAATGCTGCGCGGCGAATACAAGCTCGACGACATCGCCTCCTGGGTCGAGAAGCAGGACATCAACCCGGAACCGAAGTCCGGCCGCCAGGAATACCTGGAAAACGTCGTCAATCGTTACGTTTGACGAAGACAGAGGGTGAGGCGACGCCTCACCCTCACCAAGCTTGCGCCAGACGAAGCGGCGCCGCGGTCGCCAACCGGAAGCTGATTTGCGCGAACCTTCCTACACGTTCCCGCTTGGTTTACGGCAAATCTGCTTTACGTACCTCAGAATCTGGGCTAGCGTTCCTGTCGGGAGGAGCTTGGGTGCAGATTATCATATACAGGCGTGCTGTCGGTAACGCAGCGGTTCGCTGTCGGGCCGTGCGTTGCCCTATGGTCATGGGTGCTGCGCGATGAGTTCTGTGGAGGCGAGCCCCGCCGTGCCGCTCTTCGAAGCGACCGGCCTTTCCAAGACATTCGGCATTGTCGAGGTCCTCAAGGACATCAATATCAACGTCCGCGCCGGCGAGGTCCACGCGATCATCGGCGAGAACGGCGCCGGCAAGTCGACCTTGATGAAGATCATCGCCGGCAATTTGGCCCCGACCCGCGGCGAGATGAGGATAGACGGCGAGGCCGTCACCTTTTCCGGCCCGGTCGATGCGGAACATCGCGGCATCGTGCTGGTGCACCAGGAAATCCTGCTGGCGCCGGACCTGACCGTTGCCCAGAACATCTATCTCGGCCGCGAGCTGCACAAGGGCGTCTTCATCGACGACCGCGCCATGAACGAGGGCGCAGCCAAGGCTGTCCGCGGGCTCGGCAGCGATATCGATCCGAACACCATCGTCAGCCGCCTGTCGATCGCCCAGCGCCAGCTGGTACAGATAGCCCGCGTGCTGCTTGTGCCGCACCGGATCGTCATCTTTGACGAGCCGACGGCGTCGCTGACGCCGCACGAGACCGATGCGCTGCTGAAGGTCATCCGGCAGATCCGCGCCAAGGGCGTCGGCGTCCTCTACATTTCCCACCGCCTGCCGGAGGTGAAGGAGATTGCCGACCGGGTGACGGTGTTGCGCGACGGAAGGCTCGTCGCCAGCCATGACGTCAGCGAACTGCAGCCGGCCGACATGGCGCGGCTGATGGTCGGCCGCGACGTCGCAAAACTCTATCCGGACCGTCACGCGGCGGAGGCGCGCGAGACGGTGCTCGAGGTCGAGCATCTCAACGTTCCCGGATATGCGCAGGATGCCTCGTTCCAGCTGAAAAAGGGCGAGATCCTCGGTTTTGCCGGCCTCGTCGGTGCCGGCCGCACCGAGCTGATGGAGGGCATGGTCGGCCTTCGCACCAGCCGTGGCACCGTCCGCCATCTCGGCAAGCCGGTCAATTTCAGGGATGTGCATGCGAGCCTCAAGGCCGGCATCGTCTATCTGTCCGAAGACCGCAAGGGCAAGGGCCTGCTGCTCACCAAGGACCTGATCGTCAACCTGACGCTCGCCTCGCTCGGCAAGTTCATCGGCGCACTGCAGATCGACCGCAAGCGCGAAAGCGACGCGCTCGACAAGGCGATCCGCGATTTCGACATTCGAACCGGCCGCAAGGACATCCTCGCCGGCCAGCTTTCCGGCGGCAACCAGCAGAAGCTGCTGCTTGCCAAGATGATGCTGCTCGATCCGTCGATCGTCATCATCGACGAGCCGACGCGCGGCATCGATATCGGCAACAAGGAACAGATCTACAAATTTATCGCCAAACTGGCAGAGGAGGGGCGTTCGATCATCGTCGTCTCTTCCGAAATGCCGGAACTGATCGGTATCTGCGACCGCATCCTCGTCATGCGCTCCGGCCGGATCGTCGGCGAGGTGACGGGGGACCATATGAACGAAAACGAGATCGTCGTGCTGGCGACAGGCGTCAACAAAGAGGAGGCCGCGTGATGGCGAATGTCGCAACCGAACCGGCCAAGGCACCGAAGACCTCCAAGGACTGGGACATGGCGGCGGTCGCGCCGTTCATCGCGCTCGCCCTTCTCCTGGTGCTCGGCTACTTCGCCAACCCGAACTTCATGACGTCCGCCAACCTCTTGAACGTCGTGACGCGCAGTTCCTTCATCGCCGTCATCGCACTTGGTGCGACCTATGTGATAACGTCGGGCGGGCTCGATCTTTCGGTCGGCGCGATGCTCGCCTTCGTCGCCAGCCTGATGATCCTGTTCCTGAATTCGGGAACGGTCGCCGACCCGGCGCTGGCGCTGGTTGCCGGCATGGCGTTGGCGATCGCGATCGGCGCCGTCTGCGGGCTCGCCAACGGCCTGATCACCACGGTTGGCCGGATCGAACCGTTCATCGCCACGCTCGGCACGATGGGCATCTATCGCGGCCTCACCACCTGGCTCAGCCAGGGCGGCGCCATCACCGTGCGCGATCGCGATATTCTGGCGCTCTATCGGCCGGTCTATTCCGGCTCGTTCATCGGCGTGCCGATTCCGATCATCGTCATCTTCGTCACCGCCGCCATCGCCGCCTTCGTGCTTTACCGCACCCGTTACGGCCGGCATGTCACCGCGGTCGGCTCGAACGAGGACGTCGCGCGTTATTCCGGCATTTCGATCAACCGGGTGCGCACCGTCACCTATGTCATTCAGGGGCTCTGCGTCGCAGTCGCCGTGCTGCTCTACGTGCCGCGCCTCGGCTCCACTTCCGCCACGACCGGCAGCTTCTGGGAACTGCAGGCGATTACCGCCGTCGTCGTCGGCGGCACGGCGCTGCGGGGCGGGGTCGGCCGCATCTGGGGTACGATCTGCGGTGCCTTCATTCTGGAAATCGTCGGCAACATCATGCTGTTGTCCAACTTCGTCAGCGAATACCTGATCGGCGCCATCCAGGGGGCGATCATCATCATCGCCATGCTGGTTCAAAGGTCGCTGATGCGGAGATAGGCCGCTGAAGCGGATTAGCCCGCGAAAGCAGGCCAACGAGAACTGACCGAGCTGATGGGTCGCGCCCGGTCCTGAAATATTAAAGACCCTGATATTGTGGGAGAGAGAAACAATGCGCAGACAAATTTTGGGACTGGCCGTGGCGTCGTTGGCGCTTCTCGCCGGCACCGCCTTCGCACAGGACAAGAAGGTGACGATCGGCGTTTCCATTCCGGCCGCCGACCATGGCTGGACCGCCGGCGTCGTGTTCCATGCCGAACGCGTCGCCAAGCTCCTGATGAAGGAGCATCCGGGCCTCAACGTCATCGTCAAGACCTCGCCGGACGCGGCAAGCCAGGCGAACGCCGTGCAGGATCTCGCGGTCCAGGGGCTCGACGCGCTGGTCATCCTGCCGTCCGATCCGGATCCGCTCGTCAACGCCATCCAGCAGGTCAAGGACAAGGGCACGTTCGTCGCACTCGTCGACCGCGCGCCCTCCGTCAACGACAGCACCATCCGTGACCTCTACGTTGCCGGCAACAACCCGGCGCTCGGCCAGGTCGCCGGCGAATATATCAAGAAGACCACGCCGGACGCCCAGGTCGTCGTCATCCGCGGCCTGCCGATCCCGATCGACCAGCAGCGCCAGGACGGTTTCGACAAGGGCATTGCCGGTTCCAAGGTGAAGGTGCTCGATCGCCAGTTCGGCAACTGGAGCCGCGACGACGCGTTCAAGGTCATGCAGGACTTCCTGACCAAGCACCCGAAGATCGACGTGGTCTGGTGCCAGGACGACGACATGGCCGTCGGCGTTCTCGAAGCCATCGCTCAGTCCAAGCGCACGGACATCAAGTATGTGGTCGGCGGCGCGGGCTCCAAGGACATGGTGAAGAAGGTCATGGATGGCGACAAGATGATCCCGGTCGACGTGCTCTATCCGCCGGCAATGGTGGCGACCGCCATGGAACTCACCGCCGGCAATTTCTACGACAAGGTCCCGGTCAGCGGCACCTACATCCTCGACGCCACGCTGGTGACGAAGGACAATGCCAAGAACTTCTACTTCCCGGATTCGCCGTTCTGATAACGGCTTCCTGACGAAGATCGGCGGCGCCTGCTCGTGTGGGCGCCGCTCCTCCCAACCCCGATTCCTGTGAGCAGCACAGGAATCGGGGATTGAGGCTGCCATTTGCAGGCCATCCAATTTCGGAAGAGGAAACATCATGAAGACGATCAAGGGCCCGGCCATCTTTCTCGGCCAGTTCGCGGGCGATGCGGCACCGTTCAATACCTGGGACGGGATCACCAAATGGGCGGCGGACAAGGGATATGTCGGCGTGCAGGTACCGACCTGGGCCGGCCAACTCATCGACCTCAAAAAGGCTGCCTCCTCCAAGGATTACTGTGACGAATTTGCCGGCGTGGCGCGGGCGAACGGCGTCGAGGTGACGGAGCTTTCCACCCATCTCCAGGGCCAGCTCGTCGCTGTGCATCCGGCCTATGACGAGGGGTTCGACGGGTTTGCTGCGCCAGAAGTGCGCGGCAATCCGAAGGCACGCCAGGCCTGGGCGGTCGAGCAGGTGAAAATGGCGATCACGGCTTCGAAGCACCTCGGCATCAAGGCGCATGCGACCTTTTCCGGCGCGCTCGCCTGGCCCTATATGTATCCTTGGCCGCAACGCCCGGCCGGCCTGGTCGAGACCGCCTTCGACGAGCTCGCCAAGCGCTGGACGCCGATCCTCGACCATGCCGATTCCTGCGGCGTCGACGTATGCTACGAGATCCATCCCGGCGAGGACCTGCATGACGGCGTCACCTTCGAGATGTTCCTGGAGCGCGTAAAGAACCATCCGCGCGCCAACATGCTCTACGACCCGTCGCATTACGTGCTGCAATGCCTCGACTATCTCGACAACATCGACATCTACAAGGACCGGATCAAGATGTTCCACGTCAAGGACGCGGAATTCAACCCGACCGGCCGGCAGGGTGTTTATGGCGGTTACCAGGGCTGGGTCGGCCGCGCCGGCCGCTTCCGCTCGCCCGGCGACGGCCAGGTCGATTTCGGTTCGATCTTCTCCAAAATGGCCGCCAACGATTTCGACGGCTGGGCCGTGGTCGAATGGGAATGCGCGCTGAAGAACTCCGAGGACGGAGCCCGCGAAGGCGCCGAATTCGTAAAGGCGCACATCATCCGGGTCACGGAAAAGGCATTCGACGACTTTGCCAGCGGCGGGACGGATGAAGCGGCGAACAGGCGGATGCTCGGGCTTTAGGCGACAACGCGCGCCGGGACATTGCCCCTCACCCTAACCCTCTCCCCGTTTTGGGGGGAGAGGGGACGTGCCCCATGAGGCTGTCGAGGGATCGAGAGGCGGCGTCTTGCGTCCTTCTCCCCGCACGCGGGGGAAGGTGGCGGCAGCCGGATGAGGGGCACCCCATTGCAAGCAATTTTTCAGGAGAAATATCATGGCAATCGAAGGCAAGGACGAACAGGCGCGGGAGCCGCGCATCCGGCTTGGCATGGTCGGCGGCGGGGCGGGGGCGTTCATCGGGGCGGTGCACCGAATGGCTGCAAGGCTGGACGACCAGTTCGATCTCGTCGCCGGCGCGCTGTCGTCGACGCCGGAAAAGGCGATCGCCTCGGGCCGCGACCTCGGACTCGATCCGTCGCGCACCTACGGTTCCTACAAGGAGATGGCGATCCGCGAGGCGCGGCTGAAGGACGGCATCGAGGCGGTGTCGATCGTCACGCCGAACCACGTGCATTTCGAGGCCGCCAAGGAGTTTTTGAAGCGCGGCATCCACGTCATCTGCGACAAGCCGCTGACGTCCAATCTTGCTGACGCCAAGAAGATGAAGAAGGCGGCCGACGAGAGCGGTGCGCTGTTTATCCTCACACACAATTACACCGGCTATCCGATGGTGCGGCAGGCCCGCGAAATGGTCGCGAACGGCGAACTCGGAAAGATCCGCGTCGTGCAGGTCGAATATCCGCAGGACTGGCTGACCGAGGCGGTCGAGCAGACGGGTGCCAAGCAGGCCGTCTGGCGCACCGATCCGGCCCAGTCGGGTGCCGGCGGTTCGACCGGCGATATCGGGACGCATGCCTATAACCTCGCCGCCTTCATCACCGGCCTGACGCTCGAAAGTCTCGCCGCCGATCTCGACAGTTTCGTGGAGGGCCGCAGGCTCGACGACAACGCCCATGTGATGCTGCGCTACGAGGGCGGCGCCAAGGGCATGCTCTGGTGCAGTCAGGTGGCACCCGGCCACGAGAACGGCCTGAAGATCCGCGTCTACGGAACCAAGGGCGGCATCGAATGGGTGCAGGCGGATCCGAACTATCTGTGGTTCACGCCGTTCGGCGAACCGAAGCGCCTGATCACCCGCAACGGCGCCGGGTCCGGTGCCGCGGCAGGACGCGTCAGCCGCATTCCGTCCGGCCACCCGGAAGGTTATCTCGAAGCCTTTGCGACCATCTACACGGAAGCCGCCCGCGCCATCAACGCGGTCAAGAAGGGCGTCGCGGTCGACAAGGCGGTGGTCTACCCGACTGTCGACGACGGCGTGAAGGGGGTTGCGTTCGTCGAGGCATGCGTGGCGTCCTCGAAGAAGAACGGGGCGTGGGTGAAGCTTTAGGCGCCTGGGAGCCTAAGCTGAGATATCGCCGACAAGCGCGCCAGCCGGGATGTGCCATGCCCGGCTGATCTTCCTGATCTGATCGAGATTGATCTCGCGCCGTCCGTTCAACAGGTCGGCGGCGCGGGATTTCGAACCGACGATCTCGATCAGGTCGGCGCGGGTGTAGTTGTTGGCTTCCATAACCGATTTCAGCACCTCGACCGGCGAGGCCTGCGGGATCGGGTAATGCTTGGCCTCATATTCCTCGATCAGCAGCACAAGCGCGTCGAAGTGCGCGGATGCGATTGTTCCGGCTTCCGGTTCGTTTTCGAAATAAGGGCGCACGGATTTCAACGCCGCTTCGTATTCCGTCTCGTCGATGAGGGTTCGTACAGTATCGATATCCATTTCATCAGGCCTTCTAAAGTTCTACCACGTCGATGCGATCATATTCGGCGTGGGTTCCGACAAACAGAATGAAAACCCGCTGGGTGCGGAAACCAATGAGCGCAACTACGCGATATTTATTACCACCGACATCAAAAACGATCTTTCCCCCGGAGACGTAGTCCGCCGAATTGAATGTCGCCTTGACGTCCGCAAAATTGGCCCAGCGGCATTCGAAACCGTCGCGTACCACTCCGCCATTGCAGCTTCCGCGATCGCCCTTGGTCCCTTCGGCAGCCGCTGACAGAACTTCACGAGGGTCGATTTCGCTATGACACGCATTCCGCTTCCAGATATCATGTTCCCAATTTGGAAACAAGGTTGGCGCTGGATCGGATTCTGGGAAACAGCGCGGCACTTTTCACTGCCTTGGAGAGGATAGCGGGGGCGGAGATCCTGCAACGTTTCAGAATTCTCATCTGTACAACTGCGCGCCGCTTGGTTAAACCGCCGCGAAAGGTGGTCCGGCAGACCCCTCGCGCAACAGATATGGCGGCATCCTCATGACCGATCCCAAGATGAGCAATCCCCAGCCTCGCAATCTCAAGACGCCCGACGCCGAAAGATTCGCGGCCGGGTTTCCCGGTGATTTCCTCTGGGGCGTCGCGACGGCCTCCTACCAGATCGAAGGGTCCACCAAGGCGGATGGCCGCAAGCCATCGATCTGGGATGCCTTTTCGAAGATGCCGGGCCGGGTCTATCAGGGGCATAACGGCGATGTCGCCTGCGATCATTACAATCGCTGGGAAGAGGATCTCGATCTCATCAAGGAGATGGGCGTCGAAGCCTACCGGTTCTCGATCGCCTGGCCGCGGATCATCCCGGACGGCACCGGGCGGATCAACGAGAAGGGGCTGGATTTCTACGATCGCCTCATCGACGGCTGCAAGGCGCGCGGCATCAAGACCTATGCGACGCTCTATCATTGGGACCTGCCGCTTTCGCTGATGGGCGAGGGTGGCTGGGCGGCACGTTCGACGGCCTATGCCTTCCAGCGTTACGCCAAGGTGGTGATGGCGCGGCTTGGCGACCGGCTGGATGCGGTTGCCACCTTCAACGAGCCTTGGTGCATCGTCTGGCTCAGCCACCTCTACGGCATCCATGCGCCGGGCGAGAAGAACATGCAGGCGGCGCTCGCCGCCATGCACCACGTCAACCTCGCGCACGGCCTTGGCGTTGAGGCGATCCGGCATGTGACCCCGGACGTGCCGGTCGGCACCGTCATCAACGCCGCGTCGATCATCGCCGGCTCCGAGAGCCCGGCCGATCTCGCAGCTGCCGAGCGCGCCCACCAGTTCCACAACGGCGCCTTCTTCGATCCGTTTTTCAAGGGCGAATATCCGCAGCAATTCCTGGAAGCGCTCGGAGACCGAATGCCGGTCGTCGAAGACGGCGACCTGAAGGTCATCAACCAGAAACTCGACTGGTGGGGCCTCAACTACTACAAGCCCGACCGCGTCCATGACGAGCCTACGCGCAGCGGCGATTTCCCCTGGACGATAGAGGCCAAGCCCGCCAGCGACGTCAAGACCGATATCGGCTGGGAAGTCTATGCGCCGGGGCTGAGGCTGCTGGTCGAGGATCTCTACCGCCGCTACGACCTGCCGGACTGCTACATCACCGAGAACGGCGCCTGCTACAATATGGAGCCGGCGGGCGGCGAGGTGGATGATCAGCCGCGTCTGGATTATTATGTCGAGCATCTCTCGATGGTCGCCGACCTGATCAAAGACGGCTATCCGATGAAGGGTTATTTCGCCTGGAGCCTGATGGACAATTTCGAATGGGCGGAAGGCTACCGCATGCGGTTCGGCCTCGTGCATGTCAATTACGAGACCCAGGAACGGACGATCAAGAAGAGCGGCAAGTGGTATCGCGAGCTCGCTTCGTTATTCCCCAAGGGAAACCATAAACAGGGCTGATTTCGCAGATGCTGGAGGATTTTTTTTCTGCTTTGTGAGATAATTGAAAAAACATCCCTGTCAAACGCAGGCGGGTCCGGGCATTTATGCGGCATCGAAAAGGCCGCCAGCCTTACATATTGCCCTCTGGGAAAACGACCAAGATGCTCCGGAAAGTCGCCTGTCATCGAATGTGCCGCCTCGTCCGATAGCTGGGCAGCGATAAATATCCGGTGTCGGTCGCCGGGATGATCCGACTTAAATCTGAGAGCTGAAATGACAATCCTTCATACTGCGGTCGAGACCGCGCCGTCTCCCTTGGTAACCGAAAGGCCGATGGTGGCGTTCGAGGCGGTAACCAAGCGGTTCGGCGGTGCCGACGACAAGAGCCAGTTCACCGCGCTCGACGGCATCGATCTTTCCGTGGCGCGTGGCGCGATCACCGGCATCATCGGTCGTTCGGGCGCCGGCAAGTCGACGTTGATCCGCCTCGTCAACGGGCTGGAAAAAGCGACCTCCGGCCGCGTCGTCGTCGATGGTGTCGAGGTGGGCGGCCTGTCGGAAAACGGGCTTCGGGATCTGCGCCGCCAGGTCGGCATGATCTTCCAGCATTTCAACCTTCTCTCGTCGCGCACGGCCTTCGAGAATGTCGCGCTGCCGCTCGAGATCGCCGGGCTTTCCGCCACGGCGATCCGCGACAAGGTGGCGCCGTTGATCGATCTCGTCGGCCTTGGCGACAAATCGGACCGCTACCCGGCCGAGCTTTCCGGCGGCCAGAAGCAGCGCATCGGCATTGCCCGGGCGCTCGCCACCTCGCCGAAACTGCTGCTTTCGGACGAGGCGACCTCGGCGCTCGACCCGGAAACCACGCAGTCGATCCTGGCGCTGCTGAAGCGCATCAATGCAGAGCTTGGCCTGACCGTGCTTCTGATCACCCACGAGATGGAGGTGGTGAAGACCATCGCCTCGGACGTCGCGGTGATCGACCGCGGCAAGATCGTCGAGGCGGGCCGCACCTTCGACGTCTTTACCGGCGCCAAGCACGAGACGACCCGCTCGCTTCTGTCGGCAGCCCTCGGCACCAACCTGCCGGAATGGATCCGCTCGAACCTGAAGCCGCAGCCGTCCGTCGGCGACCGGGTGCTGGTGCGGCTGATCTTCTTCGGCTCGACGGCCTTTCAGCCGCTGACCGCCCGGCTGGTCACCGAACTCGCCGCCGACGTCAACATCCTCGCCGGCACGATCGAGGAAATCGCCGGCGAACCCTACGGCTCGCTGGTCGTCGCGTATCCGGCCGATCCTGCCGTCACGGAACGCGCCGAGCGCTTCTATGCCGCAGCCGGTCTTTCCACGGAGGTGCTCGGTTATGTCGCTTGACATGCTCTTCAACCTGCTCCTGAAAGCGCTCGGCCAGACGCTGCAGATGGTCGCGGTCGCCGGCCTGATCGGCGCACTGATCGGCCTGCCGATCGGCGTGTTCCTCGCAACCAGCGGCAAGGGCGAGCTTTTCCCCGCACCGGCCCTGAACCGCATCATCGGGGCGATCGTCAATGCGGCGCGCTCGACGCCGTTCATCATCTTGGTCGTGGCGATCATCCCGTTCACGCGCCTCGTCACCGGTACCTCGATCGGTACCTATGCGGCGATCGTGCCGCTGACGGTCGCCACCATTCCCTTCGTCGCGCGCCTTGCCGAAGCGGCGATCCGCGAGGTCGACAAGGGCCTGATCGAGGCAGCGCGCGCCATGGGGGCGACGCCGCTGCAGATCGTCTTCAAGGTGCTGCTCGCCGAGGCGAAACCTGGCCTGACGCTGGCGCTGACGCTCACCCTCGTCAGCCTGGTCGGTTATTCGGCCATGGTCGGCGCGGTCGGGGGCGGAGGCCTTGGCGATCTCGGCATCCGCTATGGCTACCAGCGCTTCATGCCGGACGTGATGCTCGCCGTCGTCGTCGTGCTGATCGTGCTTGTCCAGGCGATCCAGAGCCTGGGCGACGCGCTTGCCCGCCGCTTCGACAAGCGCAACCGCAAGACCTGAAATTATTCCGAAAACCAGCCTCCCAAGACATACCCAAGAAGACTGGCGCGTATAAGCAAACCCAAGGAGACACTTATGAAGAAGCTCATCATCGCTGCGGCACTCGCCGCCTTCGCTGCCGGCCCGGCGCTCGCCGAAGACATCAAGATCGGCGTCACCCCCGGCCCGCATGCCCAGATCATGGAAAAGGTGAAGGAAGTCGCGGCCACCAAGGGCCTCAACATCCAGATCCTCGAATTCTCCGATTACGTCGTGCCGAACCAGGCGCTGGCCGATGGCGAACTCAACGCCAATTCCTTCCAGCACCAGCCCTATCTCGACAACCAGGTCAGGGATCGCAAATTCGACATCGTCGGCGTCGCGCAGACCGTCAACTTCCCGATGGGCGTCTATTCGAAGAAGGTGAAGAGCCTCGCCGACCTGAAGCAGGGCGCCACCGTTGCCATCCCGAACGATCCGACCAATGGTGGCCGCGCGCTGCTCATCCTCGCCGACCAGGGCCTGATTAAGGTCGACGCCGCCAAGGGCCTGAAGATCGGCCCCGCCGACGTCACCGAAAACGCCAAGAAGATCGAGTTCGCCGAACTCGACGCCGCCCAGCTGCCGCGTTCGCTCGACGACGTCGATGCGTCGGTGATCAACACCAACTACGCATTGGAAGCAGGCCTCAACCCGAAGACCGATCCGATCGCCAAGGAAGGCGAAAAGGCCCCTTACATCAACATCATCGCCGTCAAGTCCAAGGACAAGGATGCGGCCTGGGTCAAGACGCTCGTGGAAGCCTATCACAGCGCTCCGGTGAAGGACTTCGTCAACACCCAGTTCAAGGGCGCCGTCATCGCCGCCTGGTAATAATATAGAATTTTCGAAAATACTTGGTGGGCCGGCTCTCATGCGTGGGGGCCGGCCTTTTCCTTTAACGCTATCTGAAGGAATACCCGCGAAAGATGTAGGGCTTCACGAGGTCTTAGATGCGGCTTCTTCCCCCCCGCTTTCGCCGCTCCGCTACACTTGGCCGTCGCTCCGCCGTGACGTCGATGCTACTTGCCTTCGCCGTGGTCGTGGTGCTGGTGACGATCTTCATCCTGACCGCGCTCGACCGCATCACCGACTATGCCAATCGCCTCGACGACGAGCGCTCGCGCGAGACGACCTCCGGCGCGATCCAGACGTTCCAGGAGCAGCTGCATGCGACGCTCAATGACTACGCGGCGTGGGACGACGCTGCCCAGTTCGTCTATGCCGGCGATGATGCCTGGGTCGTCGGCAATTACGGCGACATGACCGCCAACAGCGATCTTTTCGACGTGGCTCTCATCATGGATACGGACCGCAATGTTCTGATGGCCTATCAGGACGGCGCTCCCGTCACCTGGTCGCCGCAGAATTATTTCGACACCTCGCTCTGGACGCTGTTCGACAAGGCAAGCAGTGCCGGTGCCGGAACCGTGCCGGAGGCGGTGGGTTTCGTGGGGACCAAAAACGGCGTCGCGGCCGTCGGCGTGGCGTTCATCCGCCCGAAATCCGGTGAACTCGCCCAACCCGTCGAGGGGCGCCGGTTCCTGATCTTTGGCCGCCATCTCGACGAGAAGAAGATCCTGAAGCTTGCGGAAACCTATGTCATCGGGGGGCTTCGTTTTGCCGGTGCCGGCGATACGGTTCCCAACATGGTGGAGATCCGCAATATCCACGGCAAGGCGCTGCAGCGGCTCGTCTGGAATTCGCGCATGCCTGGCAATACCGCCTATCTGCAGGTCCGGCCGCTCGTCTATTGCGCGCTGGCGATGGTGGGCCTGTTTTTCCTCCTCCTCTTCGCCAGCGGCAGCAATACGCTCAACCGCCTCAAGGCGGACGAGGCGGCGGCACGGCATCTGGCGATGAGCGACCGGCTGAGCGGGCTTCTCAACCGCGCCGGCTTTTTCGCAGCACTCGACGCGCTGGTGCTCCAGAGCCGCCGCAGCAACGAGGACGTGGCGCTGCTCTATCTCGATCTCGACGGTTTCAAGGAAGTCAACGACGCCTATGGCCATGGTACCGGAGACAAGCTGATCCGCGGCGTTGCGGCCGGCCTCAAGACGCTGGTCGGACAGACGGCGATCCTTGCCCGCGTCGGCGGCGACGAATTCGCCATCGCGCTTGCGGCCACGGATATCGGCCGGGCGGTGGAGACGCTGAGCGATCATATTCTCGGCTTCTTCGGCGAGCCCTTCGTGATCGGCGAAAGGGTTGCGACGATCGGCACCTGCATCGGCGTCGCCATCTCGCCGCGCGGCAAGGTCTCCGGCGAAGAACTGGTGCGGCGTTCCGACATGGCCATGTATCACGCCAAGGAAACCGGCCGTGGCCGGACCGAATATTACCGGCCGGAAATGGATGCCGAGCGCGAAGATCGCAACATGCTGGAGATCGACCTCAGGATCGCCATCGAGCGCCGCGAGGTCAACGTCGTCTACCAGCCGGTCGTCGATGCCAGGACGTGGCGCATCATCGGCGTCGAGGCGCTGGCGCGCTGGCACCGTACGGGGTACGGCCCCGTATCTCCCGACGTCTTCATCCCGATCGCCGAATCGACCGGCCTCATCGACCAGCTCGGCCTGTTCGTGCTGCACCGCGCCTGCGAGACGCTAACGCTGTGGCCGGAGCTCAAGCTCGCGGTCAATATCTCCCCCGGCCAGTTCCGCGATCCGGCGTTTGCCCTGCATGTCGCCTCGGTATTCCGCAAGACCGGTGCCGATCCTTCCCGCATCACGCTGGAAATGACCGAGGGTTATTTCATCCAGAACCCGGAACGAGCCCGCGCCGCGCTCGCCAAGCTGAAGCAGCTCGGGGTGAAGATCGCGCTCGACGATTTCGGCGCCGGCTTTTCGAGCGTCGGGTACCTGCGCCAGTTCGGCTTCGACCGGATGAAGATCGACAAGTCGCTGGTGCACGCGCTGGAAGAGGGCGGCCGCGCCATCGATCTTCTGCAGGCGACCGTGGCGCTCGCCCGCTCGCTGGAAATCCCGGTCACCGCCGAGGGCGTCGAAACCGAGGCGCAGGCCGTACAGCTGCGCCTGACCGGCTGCGACGAACTGCAGGGCTATATGTTCGGTAAGCCGATGTCGTCGCAGGAAATCGACATCATCTACCGCGGCAACCGCTTGCCGGGCGGGATGAGCGGCGCGGCGTAGTTTCATACGCCTGGCGCGGGGCACTGCGTTCCCCAGACTTGACCCCGGATTCCATTTCGCCGGCTGAGCGGGCTATTCTCTCCTCTTGATGTTTTCAGGAACATACGCCACGTATGTCAATTGACATACGTGGCGTATGTTGAAATAGGAGACGTGCGCGGCGTATGTAAACGCCCGTATGACGAAGCCAAGGCCGGACATGAACCAAGCCGTGTGCACCATCCCCGGTGGCATCGCGCTGCGGAAACCAGCCTCCCAAAGAGGAATGAAACAATGAGCCCACGCGAGGCAATCTTTCCCGCCGGTCGGCATGCACTCTATGAGCAGCACCGTTATTCGGCGGCCATCCGCTCGGGAGACCTTCTGTTCGTTTCCGGCCAGGTCGGCAGCCGGACGGACGGATCACCGGAGCCTGATTTCGAACGTCAGGTGCAACTGGCCTTCGACAACCTAGAGGCCGTCCTGAAGGCTGCCGGCTGCACGTTTCGTGACGTCGTCGACGTTACGAGCTTCCATACCGATCCTCAAACTCAATTCGAACCCATGATGGCCGTGCGGGAAAAGGTGCTCGGCGAGCCGCCCTATCCGACCTGGACGGCCGTCGGCGTCAACTGGCTTGCCGGTTTCGATTTCGAAATCAAGGTGATTGCCCGGATACCGCAGGCGGCTTGAAGCAGCCACGATCCGCTCGCGCCAGCCCGTCTGGCGCGGGCGAACCTCAGCCGCCGATATGCCTCACGCCACGCTTTCTGGCGAGCGCGATCTGCAACTGGCGCTGGCGGTAGCGATCGCGGTCTTCCTCGGTGCGGGTCGGGTAGCAGGTGGAGCAGGAGACGCCTTCCTCGTAATGGGGCGAGGTCACCTCTTCCGCGGTGATCGGGCTGCGGCAGGCGTGGCAGAGCTTGTGGTTGCCCTCCTTCAGCCCGTGCTCCACCGAAACGCGCTCGTCGAAGACGAAGCAGGCGCCCTCCCAGAGGCTTTCCTCTGCGGGCACCTCTTCGAGATATTTGAGGATGCCGCCCTTCAGGTGGAAAACCTCGTCGAAGCCCTGTTCCTTCATGAAGGCGGTGGCCTTCTCGCAGCGGATGCCTCCGGTGCAGTACATGGCGATCTTCGGCTTGTTGTGGAGGCCGGTATTGTTCTTCACCCAGTCGGGAAACTCGCGAAACGTCTTGGTCTGCGGATCGACGGCGCCCTTGAAGATGCCGATCGCCGTTTCGTAATCGTTGCGGGTGTCGATGACGATCGTTTCCGGATCGGAGATCAGCGCGTTCCAGTCCTTCGGCTCGACATAGGTGCCGACGATGCGCTTGGGGTCGATATCCTCGACGCCCATGGTGACGATTTCCTTCTTCGGCCGCACCTTCATGCGCAGGAAGGGCATCTTCGATGCACGGCTTTCCTTGTGCTCGAGGCTTGCGAATTCCGGCTGGGCGCGCAGATAGGCGAGAAGGCCTGATATCGCCACGTCGGAGCCGGCAACCGTGCCGTTGATCCCCTCGCGGGCGATCAGCAGCGTGCCCTTGATGCCGTTCTCGTCGCAGAAGGCCTGCAGCGGCTCGCGGAAGCTCTCATAGCGGTCGAAACGCGCAAAATGATAGAGCGCGGCGACGAGCCAGGCGCCCGTCGCTTCCGGTTTGGCCTCCGGGCGGGTTTGCATGATGTTTTCGGTCATGGGCGCTGAAATACAGTTTCCGGACTATCCGCGCAACGCGGTTTCTTTCTCATGCGCCGCGACAGCCCTGTGCAGCTTTGCCGCATGGCGCTCCTTGCGGGGCGCGGTGGCCGCCTTTTCCCATAGCAGCGCGATCAGGCCGCTTTCCGTCTCGGCGCTGTCGGCAAACACCCCGTGGGCGGCTTCCAGGCCCTCGTGCCGCAGCGCCTGCTGGCGGGCGATGATGGCGCCGAGCACCCGGGCCAGCGTATCGCTGTCGCCGAACAGTTCAGGGTTTTCGTTGACGAGCCCGGTCAGCACCGAAAGATCGTGTTCGTGGCCGAGCAGATCGACCAGGGCCTTCGCCTGCTGCTGCTTGGCGAGCATGGCGGAAGGCCAGATCCCGCCGAGCAGCGACAGGTGCATCCAGTAGGTCTGTCCGCATTTGCGCAGCTCGTGATAGGTCTCCGCATCGCCGTGTTCCTCGCAGCCGGCGAGTGCGCCGAGCGCCTTCTCGCGCTGGTTCTTCCAGGCCTTGGCGAGCCGTTTGGCCGACTTGTGCGGATCGTCGTCGAGGTCGAGGTCGTCGAGGGCGGCGATCGCCGCGCGGCAGGTGTCGGCGGCGGCCGCCATCTTGGCCGGCAGGTCGTGTTCCTCCGAAGCGATCCGGTCGCGACGCTCGCTGAGCGCCTTGGAGGCCGCGGTGAGGGCCGCAAGCTCTTCGGGAGAACCTGCATGGCCGGCGAGATAGTCGACCGTCTCGACCAGCGCGGTGGCGTCGCGCACGGCCGACAGCGTCTGCGCCATGTCGCGGATGCGGGTGTTTTCCTGCCGGCGGAACGTTTTTGCGTCCGGCTGGATCAGCCGGTAGAGGGCGCGCACCCGCTTGAAGCGTTTTCGCGCGTCGTGCACCGCTTCGTGCGGCCCGTCCGGCTGGTCTTCCAGCAGCCGGATCGCGTGGGAAAGCTGGCTTTCCGCAACCGAGCGGAATTCGTCGGTGAAGGATTTAGCGGGCCGCAGACGGTACGCCATGACACAATTCTCCGCTCAAATCTTCAGTCGCCATCACCATGTTGGAATACCGCCGGTCGCCGGTGACTTCCTCGCCGATCCAGTCCGGAATGTCGGGCAGAGCGCCCTCGTCCTCCACCTCGACCTCGGCGACGACCAGTCCCTTGTAGGCTCCGTCATAGACATCCACCTCCCAGGTATAACCCCCGTGCCGGACCTCGTGGCGGGTCTTTTGGAGCACCACGCCGACGGCGGCGTTCGCCATCTCCTCGGCGTCGCCAAGCGGAATTTCGTATTCGAATTCGTCGCGGGCTAGCAGTTCCCGGCCGATCTTGATGGTCAGCTTGGCGCGCTTGCCGTCCATGATCCGCACCCGTACCGAACGGTCGTCGCCGGATGCGACATAGGCCTGCAGGAAATCGGAGGATGACGAGACCTCCGAGCGCCAACCGTCGCTCTTCACCAGAAATTTCCGTTCGATTTCCTTGGCCATGCTCCACCCGCCGCCTCGGGAACTTCCACAATTGTTGCAACCCTAGTGCAAACTCCGCGTCCCGCAAACCCGTTCGACGTCGGAGGCCTGTTTTTTCTCGACAATGACGGGCTTGAGGGGTATCTCGACCTCAAAGTTTCAATCGTTTCAGCGGAGACCTTACCATGACCGGCAAGACGGAAAAGCTGCTTTCCATCCTGAAACTGCAGCCGGTGGTACCGGTGCTGATCGTCGACGACGCCAAGTCGGCGGTGGGCCTGGCACGGGCGCTGGTCGCCGGCGGCCTGAGGGCCATCGAGATCACCATGCGCACCCCGGCCGCCCTCGATGCGGTCAAGGCGGTGGCCGCCGAAGTCGAAGGCGCCAATGTCGGTGCCGGCACCATCCTCAACGCCCGCGACTACGAAGCGGCCGTCAAGGCGGGCTCGACCTTCATCGTCTCGCCCGGCGTGACACCCGGCGTGCTTTCCGCCGCCAAGGACTCTCCCGTGCCGCTTCTGCCGGGTGCTGCGACCGCCAGCGAAGTGATGACGCTGCGCGAAGCCGGCTTCGAGGTGCTGAAATTTTTCCCCGCTGAACAGGCCGGCGGCGCCGCTTACCTGAAGGCGTTGTCCTCGCCGCTCGCCGGCACGCTGTTCTGCCCGACCGGCGGCATTTCGCTGAAGAACGCCAACGACTACCTGTCGCTGCCGAACGTCATCTGCGTCGGCGGCTCCTGGGTCGCGCCGAAAGAGCTGGTCTTGGCAGGTGACTGGGCCGGCATCACCAAGCTCGCTTCCGAAGCGGCGGCGCTGAAGGCGTAAACCCCGCAACCCGTCTTTGTAATTTCACAATCGCATCCCTATCTTTCCCCGGAAACACAACAGGGAGATGTGCGATGTTCGACGCAAAGAAGCTTCTCGACCAATTTCTGGGGTCACAGATTCCGGGTATGTCGGGAGGAAGTGTGAGGGACCGGGCAGGGCAGGCGACCCAGCTTGCCAAGAACAACCCGCTCGCCACCGGCGCCATCCTCGCGGCCGTCCTCGGCACCAAGACCGGCCGCAACATTGCCGGCAATGTCGCCGCCGTCGGCGGCATTGCGGCGATCGCCGGCCTCGGTTATCTCGCCTACAAGAACTATCAGTCCGGCAAGTCTCCCGAAGCCGTGCCTCAGCCGGCGCCTCAGGCCGACAAGCCGCTCCTGACGCCGCCGACCGATTCCCCCTTCCATCCGCAGTCTCCCGCTCTCACCAACGATTTCGCGCTGACGCTCGTGCGGGCAATGATCGCCGCCGCCAAGGCCGATGGGCATATCGATGCCGGCGAGCGCGCCAACATCATGGACAAGGTGCATGCGGTCGACCTCGGCGCCGAGGCGGAAGCCTTCATCGAGAACGAACTCGCCAATCCGGTCGATATCGACGACCTGGTCGCCGCTGCCCGCACCGAAGAACAGAAGGTCGAGATCTACGCGGCCTCGCGCCTGACCATCGATCCGGACACCCGCGCCGAACGCGGTTACCTCGATCTGCTCGCCGGCCGCCTCGGCTTGGACGATGCGCTGATCGCCCATATCGACGCGACGGTATCGGCGGCCAAGGTCAAGGCGTAAGGCGGCCCGTCATGGCAATTCCTTTTTCTCCTGTCGGCATCGATCATGTTGTCCTTCTGATCGACGACATGGAGCGTGGGCTTGATTTCTATTGCGGCGTCCTGGGTTGCCGGCCGGGTTATTCCTACCCGGCCCTTGGGATGGAACAGGTCTGGTGCGGGTCGTCGCTGATCGTTTTGTGGGACATAACGCATCCGGGCGGGAAAAAGGCTGCTCCTCCGGTCGCCGGTGGCCGCAACGTCGATCACATCTGCATCGCCACCAGCCCTTTCGATCACGATGAACTGCGTTCGCATTTGCAGAGCCACGGTATCGAGATTGCTCAGGAGGCCTTCCACGGCGGGGCTCGCGGCATGGGGCATTCGTTCTACATCCATGATCCGTTCGGCAACAAGATCGAGATCAAGGGGCCGGCGGAATATCCGGATGGGCGATCTTGACGGCGAAGACACGGTCTTCAATCTGCACCCGCGCGTCTTCGCGAAGTCTTGTCGCCTGACCGGCGGGCAGGCTCTGCCTACCGGTTGCCTTTCCCCCGTTGCTGGCCTAAGCCTCAGCCACGATGCAAGAGGCTGACATGCGCGATCTGAAGAACTACAAAGTTGCCGCCCCGGCTCCGGTCACGCTCAAGGGCCGGTTCGTGACGCTCGAACCCTATGACAGGGACACCCACCTCCAGGCACTGTGGGACGGGCTCGGCGCCGCCGAGGGCATCAATCCGCTTCTCAAATATTTCCCCAACGACGATTTCGCCGATGTCGGCGCCTTCGGCGACTGGCTGGAAAACGCCCGCGTCCATTCGAATTTCGTGACGCTCGTGTCGCGTGACAACGCCACCGGCAAGGTGGTCGGCATGGCAAGCTACATGCGGCCTGACCCGAAGAACGGCGTCATCGAGGTCGGCTCCGTGGCGCACGGCGCCGACATGAAGCGTTCGCCGCTGTCGACCGAAGTGCATTACCTGATGGCCAGGCACGTGTTCGAAGGGCTCGATTACCGCCGCTACGAATGGAAATGCCACAACGAGAACGAGCCGAGCAAGACGACCGCTCGCCGTTACGGCTTCACCTTCGAAGGCGTCTTCCGCCAGCACGTCATCTCCAAGGGCGCCAATCGCGATACCGCCTGGTTTTCGATGATCGATGTGGAATGGCCGCTCCTGAAGGCCGCTTTCGAAGCATGGCTTTCGCCCGAGAATTTCGAGGCGGATGGCACCCAGAAGCGGCGGCTCGAAGATATCCGCGCCGAGCTTGCCAAGGGAGCTGTGGCATGACGCCCGAGGCAAAATCGCAGGCGATCGCCGCGGCGGTGATCCTCGCAGGCGTCGGACTGGTGATCTATTTCCTGCCGACGATCGTCATGTGGATCGCCCAGTTTTCCCCGGTATTGGCCGTCGTCGTCGGCTCGATGCTGCTGCTCGGTTTCTTCGCGATCTTCTGGCTGCGGGCGCGCTACCAGCGCCGGAGATAACCGTATCAAGTCATCAGCCGGGGTAGCGCGGCGGCCAAGGCGTCGACCGTCAGGCGGACCTTGAGTGGCAGATGCGGCGTCTGCAGCCACAGCGCATGACAATCATACAGAAATGGTGGCTCCTCCGGCAGCAGCCGCACCAGTGCGCCCTGGCGGATACGTTCGCGCACCAGCCAGGAGGGCAGCCAGGCAAGCCCCATTCCCATCGCCGCCGCATCGGCAACCGCGTCGAGATCGTCAAGCCGAAAACGATTGGGCGGCAACACTTCGACGGGCGGGGCGCCATCGCGCGGAAACAGCCAGGGCGGAACGGGGCCGGTCCGGCGATAGACAACCGCCCGGTGGGGCATCAGATCCTCAATCGTACGTGGCTGTCCGGCCTCGGCGATATAGGCCGGCGAGGCGCAGACGATCATCTGCTGGCGGGCCACTTTGCGGGCGATCACGCCGCTCCGGTCGCCAAGCTCACCCGTCCTGATTGCCAGGTCGTAGCCGTCTTCTGCAAGGTCGACGAGGCGGTCCGCAAAGGAGAGGTCCAGCTCCAGCGCAGGATAGCCGCGGGCAAATTCCATCAGCACGGGAAGCACGCAATGTCGGCCGAAATGGACGGGCATGGTGATGCGCAGCCTGCCGCGCGGTTCGGAGTGATGGTCTGCGGCGAGCGCATCGGCGGCAGCGGCCTCCGACAGGATCAGCCGGCAGCGGTCGTAATAATCACGCCCGAAATCCGTCAGGCTCTGGCGGCGCGTCGTGCGATGGAGAAGTCGCACGCCGAGCCGCTCTTCCAGAAACTGGACATGCTTGCCGACCATCGGCGCCGACATGTCGAGCGCGGCGGCAGCGGCCGCGAAGGAGCCGAGATCCACCGCCTTGACGAAGACGGCCATGCTGGTCAGCCGGTCCATATTCAAAACACCTGGTTTCTTCTGAAATATCGAAACGCTGATTTATCGCCGATTGGGAAATCGGCATAGCTCATTCCATTCGATTGTTTTGGAGTTTGGAAGAAATGGCACGTATCGTCCGCTTTCATGAACATGGTGGGCCGGAGGTTCTGCGCATCGAGGCTTTCGAACCTCAGCCGCCCGGCAGGGACGAGGTCCGCATCCGGGTCAAGGCGCTCGGTCTCAACCGTGCCGAAGCGTTGCTTCGCGCCGGGGCCTATATCGAGACGCCGGTGCTTCCGTCAGGTCTCGGGCTCGAAGCGGCCGGTATCGTCGATGCGCTCGGTGAAGGGGTGGAGAGTTTCGTCGTGGGCGATGTTGTCAGCATCATACCGCCGATCTCGATGGTCCGCTGGCCGGCCTATGGCGATCTCGTCACCTTTCCCGAATCGATGGTCGTCAAACATCCGGCAAGGCTCGACTTCGTCGGCGCCGCGGCGCTCTGGATGGCCTATCTGACGGCCTATGGCGCGCTGATCGGCATTGCGGGGCTAAAACGCGGTGATTTCATTGTCATCACCGCGGCATCCAGCAGTGTCGGACTGGCGGCGATCCAGATGGCCAGGCTCGTGGGTGCCATCCCGATTGCGGTAACGCGCAACTCGGTCAAGAAGCAGGCCCTGCTGGATGCGGGAGCGGCCGAGGTGATCGCTTCTTCGGAGGAAGACCTGCAGGCGAGGCTTGAGGAGATTGCCGGGAAGGACGGCGTCCGGGTGGTGTTCGATGCGATCGGCGGGCCGATTTTCCAGCCGCTGACCGCCGCGATGTCGCGGGGCGGGATCCTTATCGAGTACGGCGGCCTGAGTGGAGAGCCGACGCCGTTTCCCCTCTTCGAGGTGCTTGCGAAACGCCTGACCTTGCGGGGCTATCTTGTCCACGAAATCACCGGCGATCCGGCTCGACTGGCGGAGGCCAGGTCCTTCATTGCCGATGGCGTGGAGAGAGGGCTGCTGAAGCCGGTCGTCGCCAGGACGTTTCCGTTCGAGGAGATCGCCGAAGCGCATCGCTTTCTGGAATCGAATGCGCAGTTCGGAAAGATCGTCGTCACGGTCTGATCGGCGTCAGCCGCCGGAGCCGGAGATCTGCAGCGCGGCGCCGAGCAGCGACAGGCCGACCAGCAGCACGAACAAGGCGCCGCCGATCTCGATCGCATGGGTGACACGCCGCCCAGTGCGCGAGCCCGGGCCGGCAAAGCGGACGGCGAGGTCCTTGGCGGTGACCGCGAGCGTGGCAAGGATGGTGACGGTGATCGCCGTGCCGATCGACATGGCGAGAACCGAAAGCACGCCGCCGAGATAGAGGCTGTTCAAAAGCGCGAAACTCATCACCAGGATCGCGCCCGAGCAGGGGCGCAGGCCGACCGCAATGATCGCCGACCAGGCCTCGTGCAGACTGAAATCCCTGGACTTCAACAGGGCCGGATCGGGCATGTGGCTGACGCCGCAGGTTTCGCAATAGTCGCCGGTTCCCTGGTAGTCGTGGTCGTCGATCTCGACGGCCTGGAAATTGAGCCCGGTGGCGCCGCGTCCGTTACCGGCGGGGGCTGCCATGGGCATGTTGACGACGCGCATCCGAAGCGCCCGGATCTTCTTCACCAGCAGCCAGGCGCCGAAAAGGGCGACCATCGCGAAGCTGGCGATCTCCATCGCCTGGGTCGCCGCCGTCATGGTGATGCCCGAGCCGCGCAGCAGGAGAAAGGCCGCGCCGACCAGCAGAACCGCGACCGCGCCCTGCAGCAGCGCGGAGATGAAGGAGATGACAATGCCGCGCCGGAGTTCGATCTCGTTGGCGATCATGTAGGAGGAGATCACCGCCTTGCCGTGGCCGGGGCCGGCGGCATGAAAGACGCCATAAGCGAACGACAGCCCGATCAGGCCGGACAAGGCCCAGGGGTCCTCGCGCATCGCCTTCAGCGAACCGGTCAGCGCCCGGTAGAAGGACTGCTGGTAAAAATTGATCCAGGCGAAAAACGGACCGAGCGGCCCGCCGACCGAGAAGGAGGGTTCGGCCGAACCGACGCCGAGCGGTGATTGCGCATGCGCCGAACCCGTCATCAGGATGCCTGCCGCCGCAACAACGAGAAGGGCAGGGATCATGGCCGAAGGGGAGAGGGCACGGCGGATCATCAGCATGTCAGTTCCAGTCGGGTGGCGAAGAGTTTCGACATGTCGGTGCCGGTCGGATCGTTGAAGAAGGCGTCCGTCAGCGACTTGCTGTTCTGCGAGATCACCTCATCGGGGTCGGGGCGCACCACCTTGTGCTGGCAATGCGAAAAACCGTCGCCCTTGACGTTCAGGTCGCCATCGGTCGGGAAGTCGATCGAGGTGTACATCGAGGGGTCGTAGACGCCGAAGGTCAGCCGGCCCTTGAGCGGCACCGGCTTTTCGGGCTTGACCGCAAACAGGACAAGGAGCTGGTTGCCGTCGAGCGAGACGTGGATCACGTCGGGCTTCTGCACTCCGACGGTTGCGCCGTTCAGGGTGATCGTCGTGAAATAGTGGTAGTCGCCGAGCGACTTGCGCATCACCTCGCCGAGCGCTGCAAGTTCTTTCGCGTCGAGCTTCAGGTCGGTGTTCTTGTCGAAGTCCAGCAGCACGCTTGACGAAAACACCTCGTCGAACCGCCAGACATTGTGCAGTTCCGCGATATTGCCGTCGGTTCCGGCCACCACTTCGAGCCGCGCCTCGGCGAAGATGTGTGGATGGGCGATAGCGGGCAGCGGAAGACAGGCTGCCGCCAGCGCGGCAATGGTCATGACTCGATATCGCATTCGCCCTGTGGCTCCCGGTTCGTCCGCCCCTTGCAGTGCAGCGTAAATGAGACGGAATTTCGACTCGAACCGGTCACATGTCCAGCCCCGGTCTAGTGCCGGGTGAGATTTTCCAGATGTTCCATGCGTTTGCGGAACTGGCTCTCGAAATCCCAGCCCTTAGCGAACCGAAGTGCATTCTCGGCGCACTCCAGGATGGACGAGCGGTCCTTGTCGAGGGCGGTCAACCGGTCGGCCACCGCCCTGATGTCGCCGAGCGGGGCGATCCAGCCGGCTTTCGATTCGGCCATTAGCGCCGACCACATCCTGTTGTCGTAACCGACGATCGGCACGCCACAGCCCATCGTCTCGATATAGGTGCAGGAGGGATCCGACTGCCTGTGGCAACTGAGGAAGATATCGGCACGGTTGCGGGTCAGCGGCACGAGCTCCTGCTCGAAATCGACCGGATCCTTGAGGAAGACGCAGTCGTGCAGCCAGTGCCTGCGGATATCGGCGGCGATCGCATCGGAAAGGCTTCCCTCGCCGTAGATCGTCAGCGTGAAATCGACGCCCCGTTCGCCAAGCAGTCTGGCGATCGGAACGAGGTCCTGCACGCCCTTCATCGGTTCCAGCCGCCCGGAATGGATGAGCCGCAACGGCTCGCCGCTCAGGAGATGCCGTTTTCGGGCATTCATCTCCTGCGGCGTCGCGAACATTGCCGGTTTCATGCGGTTGTCGAGATAGAGGAGCTGGCTGCCGCCCATGTCGCGGTAGGCCGTGTGGGCCGGGTAACCGTTTGCCTGAATGCCGCGGGCGGCGCGGAACGCGCGCTTGCGCTTGTATTCCTGCATCACCGTCCAGGCCATGCCGTAGATTTTCCGCGGCAGGCTGCGCGTATCGTCGAGCGAGATGATCTGCAGCCGGGTCTGGTGGGTGTATTCGATCGAGTAGACCACGGCGCTCCGAGCTTTCCGAATCGCCTCGGGGGCTAAGAGGTCGAGGTAGGAATCTCCCGACAGCAGCGCGAGGTCGAAATCGGCGAGATGGTCCACCGATACCCGTTCCTCCGGCTCCAGGATACGCACCCGGAAGTCGAGTTCGCCGATGTCATAGCGACCGCCGAAGGGTATGTCGGTCGCGCCGCGCCGGATGAAGCAGGTGACCGGCCCCGACCAGTGCCGCACGTGCAGGGCCATGCCGGAAACGAACTTCTTGTCGAGCACCAGCTTGCCGTTCGCGGCCTCGATCACCGGTGCCGACACGAACATCGCCAGGCTTTTCTGCATGGACGTTGATCCTCCGCGATGCCGAGACTTTCGCACGCTGAGCCGTACTATGCTGATCGAAGCCAAGCTCCGGCAAGCCGGCCAATAGGTCGACTTGCCACGGAGGCGTTACCTCATTTGCCGTAGGGACCGGTGAGGCATCGGGCGCCCGGATCGGTCAATGCTGGCGGCGGAACCAGGTGGAGAGGAAGTCGACGAAGCTCCTGACCTTGGCGGGCAGGTAGCGGCGATGCGGATAGACCGCGTAGATGCCACGGTCCTTGGCAATATAATCGTCGAACAGCGTCACCAGCTCGCCGGACTGGATAGAAGCGTTGGCGATGAAATCCGGGATGATCGCGACGCCGAGGCCCGCGCGGGCGGCACGCAACGTCGCCTGCGGGCTGTTGATCTCGACCGGGCCGCTGACGGCGACCGAGATCGTCGAGCCGTCCTTGTCGGTGAAGCGGACATTGTTGTGCCAGCGGGAATTGGTGTCGATGATGAAGGGGACGCGGTTCAGGTCCTGCGGGTGTTCGAGCGGACCGTATTTGGCGACGAAATCGGCGGTCGCTACCGTATAGACCCGGAAGTCGGAGAGCTTTCGGGCGATCAGCCCGGAATCCTCGAGCTTGGTGATTCGGATCGCGAGGTCGAAATTTTCCTCGATCAGGTCGACGAACCGGTCCTCGGCGACGATTTCCAGCGACACTTCCGTGTGGCTCTTGGCGAAATCGATCAGCGACTGGCCGACCTCGGCATCGATGAAGGTCCGCGGCACGGAAACGCGCAGGCGTCCCTTCAGGTCGGCATTGTTCTCGCGCACCAGGTCGGCGAGATTGTCGATCTCTTTCAGGATGTCGGCGGCGGTCCGGTAATAGGTGTGGCCGGCCTCGGTCATCGAGAACTGGCGGGTGGTGCGATTGAGCAGCAGCGCACCGAGATCGTCTTCCAGTTCGCGCACGTATTTGGAAAGCAGGGCCTTCGACCGCCCGGTCCGCCGGGCTGCGGCTGAAAAGCCTTCTGCTTCAACCACATCGATGAAGGCTCGCATGCGCGTTAGAGTGTCCAAATGTCGCCCCTTTTAGTCTGGTCGATCCTAGTTGGGATTTAGCATGGAATTGTGCAATGCGAAATTTCGGTGACGGGCAAAAAAACTCTTGATTATGACCGCGAATATTCTTATCTCCCGGTCAGCCCAAAGTCGCACGTGCCCGTGGGTGTCCGCCGACCCTCTATTTGGTGAGGTCATCGGTAAGGTACCTGGAACTAACCCCTCCAGTCGCTATTCCGGCCATCCGGGAAATGCGAGGACATCTGAAGCAACGACGGTGCGGGCCTTTTTGTTCTCTCCCTGCTTTCCATCAGCGGGGGTTACTGAAGAGGCACACCATCATTGCCGGAAGTGCGGTAGGGACCTCCCTCCAATCCATGGCAGACAAAGCCGGATCATTGTTCGTGGCAGAGCGTTGATCCACTTATCGCGCGTTTGAGCGTGTTCACGGTACCGGTGTCTCCACCAACCGGGCTGAACGCATTCTCATCCGTCCTTTGTCCTCCGGTTCACAGCCGGAGCTTTGAGATTTTGAAGGGACTGACCGATGACCACTGCTCGCATCCTTGACTTCATCAAGACCCAGCGTCCCGAAGGACCGTATCTTGTTGTCGATCTCGACGTCGTGCGCGACAATTTCACCGCTTTCCGTCATGCCCTGCCGGACAGCGCGATCTATTACGCGGTCAAGGCCAACCCGGAACCGGCAATCCTGAAGCTGCTCGCTTCGATGGGTTCCAATTTCGACTGCGCCTCGGTCGCCGAAATCCAGATGGCGCTCGACGCCGGCGCGTCCGCCGACCGCATCTCCTTCGGCAACACGATCAAGAAGGAACGCGACATCGCTCGCGCCTTCGCGCTCGGCGTCGGCCTCTATGCCGTCGACAGCCATGAGGAAGTCGAGAAGATCTCCCGCGCGGCTCCCGGCGCAAAGGTATTCTGCCGCGTGCTGACCGATGGCGAAGGCGCCGAATGGCCGCTGTCGCGCAAGTTCGGTTGCGTGCCGCAGATGGCCGTCGACGTGCTCGTCTACGCGCACCAGATGGGTCTCGAGTCCTACGGCGTGTCGTTCCATGTCGGTTCGCAGATGACCAAGGTCGATGCCTGGGATGCGGCTCTTGCCGATGCCAAGCGCGTCTTCGGTTCGCTTGCAAAGCAGGGCATCGTTCTGCAGATGGTCAACATGGGCGGCGGTTTCCCGACCAAGTACCTGCGCGACGTGCCGAAGGCCGAAGAATACGGCAAGGCGATCTTCGCTTCGCTGCGCAAGTATTTCGGCAACAACCTGCCGAAGACGATCATCGAGCCGGGTCGCGGCATGGTCGGCAATGCGGGCGTCATCAAGGCTGAAGTCGTCCTCGTGTCGAAGAAGTCGGACAACGACAATCACCGATGGGTCTTCCTCGATATCGGCAAGTTCGGCGGCCTCGCCGAAACCATGGACGAGGCCATCCGTTACCCGATCCGCACCGAGCGGGACGGCGACGAGATGGAACCCTGCGTTCTCGCCGGCCCGACCTGCGACAGCGCCGACGTGATGTACGAGAAGAACATGTATCCGCTGCCGGTGACGCTCACCATCGGCGACGAGGTTCTGATCGAAGGCACCGGCGCCTATACGACGACCTACTCGGCCGTCGCCTTCAACGGTTTCGACCCCCTGAAGGCCTACGTCATCTAAGGGGCGGCTTGCCGCTCCCCAAGACGTGTCACTTCCGCCGGCCCCGTAACCAGTCGGGGCGGCAAATTCACAATTCCTCTTCATCGCCGCTCATAACGGTATTGGGTACGGGAGGCCACGATGGCCGCTGTTCTTGATTCTGTACGCGCATTCTTTGCGCCTAACTCCACTTTCACCATCGACGCCGAAACGCCGGCCGACGTGGTCGCCCGCGAAACCCTGCTCGACCGCGCCATGGGCCCGGATCGTCGCCGGAAGTCGTCGGAAAAGATCCGCCGCAACCGCGTGCCGGCCGAAGGGCTCGCCATCGTTGCGCGCGACGGCGCCGGCCACGTGATCGGCACCGTGCGTCTTTGGAACGTAGAGGCCGGCATTTCGTCCGAAGGCCAGGCCATCGATGCGCTGCTGCTCGGCCCGCTTGCGGTCGATTGCGTTCATGAAGGCAAGGGCATCGGGGCGGCGCTGATGCGTGCAGCAATCACCGAGGCGCACAAGCGCGGCCATGGTGCTGTCCTGCTGGTCGGCGATGCGGCCTATTACGAACGGTTCGGCTTCTTCGCCGACAAGACCCGGCATCTCGTCATGCCCGGCCCCTTCGAGCGCTCTCGTTTCCTGGCGCTCGAACTCAAGGCCGGCTGGCTTGAAGGTGCCGCTGGCATGATCGTCGCCAACGGGCGCAAGCTCGCCTGACGAGGTCGCGTTCCCGACCCAAGGCATTCAGCACTCAGGGCCTCGCGCCCCGACGATCTGCGCAGACCCCGCCTCTCCGGTGGAGCGTTCCTGTTGGAGCGCCCGCGGCGAGGCGGGGTTTTTCGTGCGACAAATTCTCCGTTTCGGGCCGCCGCCGCGCATCCGCCGGCAGCGGTTGATCCGGATCAATCCGACTCTCGCCGCCCGCGCCTAAGCCTCTCCCTGCAAGATCAAAACGCAAGCAGGAGAGCTTACATGAACACGAACGGGGCACGGCATCTGAGATGGATCGCGGGCGCGGGTGCGGCTTTTTTCGCATTCGGGGCCGCGGCGGCGGATCTGACGCCCGTTTCCGTTGCCCCTCCGGCGGAGGAACCCGTGGCGGCATCGAGCCCCTGGCAGATCCGCGTGCGCGGCTTGGGCGTCATCACTGAGAACCGCGGTTCGGTCAACGGCGTGCCGGGTTCGGACCTCTCCTTTTCCGACTCGGTCATCCCCGAACTCGATATCAGCTACTTCTTCACCGACAATATTGCGGCCGAACTGGTCCTCGGGACGACCTATGCAAATATCAGGGAAGACGGTGCCGTCGGCGTGCCGGTCGGCCGCGCCTGGCTTCTGCCGCCGACGCTGACGCTGCAATACCACTTCACCGATTTCGGCGCCTTTAAGCCCTATGTCGGTGCCGGCGCCAATTATTCGCTCTTCTACAACCAGTCCGAAAAGCCTGGCTTCCACAATCTGGACGTCGAGAACAATGTCGGCGCGGCCCTGCAGGTCGGTTTCGATTACATGATCGACCAGCACTGGGGCGTGAACTTCGACGTGAAGAAGATCTTCCTCGAAACAAAATGGAAAGCCGACCACGACGTGCTCGGGCCGCTGAGCGGCAAGGCGAAAATCAATCCCTGGCTGATCGGGGCAGGTGTCACCTACCGCTTCTAAAAAACAAAAAAAGGTCGGTGGGGGACGGGGCCGGCGCCAGACAGGTGGCGCCGGCCTTGTTTTTAGGGCTTCAACGCATGCAGAGCGGGAATTGCGCCGCCGCTGACGAGTATTTAGCCGTAGGCCGCTTTCGCCGGGTGGGAGCACCCGGTGAAAGTGCGAGCGCCCGAATTTCAGTCGCCGTCTTTGGTGCGATAGGCATCCGGGATCACGAAAATCTCGTCGGCGCGGCCGTATCCGCCGTCCTTGACCTCCTCGATCAGCACCATGGTATGAGGCCGCGCGGCCTCGCTCATGTATTCGACCAGCATCTCGGTCGTGCGGTGGACGATCTCCTGCTTCTGGGCCTTGCTGAGTGCGGCTTCTGGCGTCTTGATGTTGACGAATGGCATCGGGTTTTCCTTCAGGTTGATGTGTTGGTATTTCAGATCATGCCGCCATTGGCGCGCAGCACCTGGCCGTTGACCCAGCCGCCGTCCGGGCCGGCGAGGAAGGAGACGACGGTGGCGATCTCCTGCGGCTGACCGAGGCGGCTGAGCGGGATTGTCTTGACGATGTTCCGGACCAGTTCGTCGGACTTGCCGGTCATGAACATCTCGGTTTCGACAGGGCCCGGCGCGACGGCGTTGACGGTGATCCCGCGCCGGCCGAGTTCCCTGGAGGCAACGTGGGTCATCGCTTCGACGGCCGCCTTGGTGGCGGCATAGCCGCCATAGGCAGGCCCGTAGACGCCGACGACGCTCGACGAGAAATTGACGATGCGGCCGCCGTCGCGCAGCCGCTTGCCTGCTTCGCGGATACCGCGGAACGTTCCCATCAGGTTCGTGGCAAGCTGGAATTCGAAAGTCTCGTCGTCCATCTCGGCGAGCGGCGCAAGCCGCATCACGCCTGCATTGTTGACGAGGATGTCGGCACCGCCGAAGCTTTGTTCGGCGGCGTCGAACAGGGTTGCGGCAGCGGTCGGGCTGCCGACATCCGCCTGCACCGCGACCGCCTTGCCGCCGCCCGCTTCGATCTGTGCAACGACCTCGTCGGCGGCCTGCCGGCTGGTCGCATAGTTGACGACGACGGCGATGCCGTCCTCAGAAAGGCGGAGCGCAATGGCTCTGCCGATGCCCTTCGAAGCGCCGGTAACGATCGCGACGCGTTGTCCGTTGGTGGTCATGGGATCTCTCCTTGGTTGGTGGACAGGAGATATTGCTGACACGGTCCAAGAACAATTGGCGGCGAATTGACATCAGAATTCGTCTATGGTGAACAAGGTCATGGATCGCCTCGACCGCATGCAGCTCTTTGTCCGGATCGTCGAACGGCGCAGTTTTTCCGCTGCGGCCGCGGATCTCGGCCTTGCCCGTTCGACCGTCACCGAAGCGGTCAAGCAGCTCGAGGAGGGGATCGGCACGCGGCTGCTGGAGCGGACGACGCGCTACGTTACCCCGACCCTCGACGGCCGGGCTTTCTATGAGCGTTGCCTTGCGATCCTCGCCGAGGTGGACGAAGCGGAGAACATCTTCCGCGATGCGCAGCCGCGCGGCCTGCTGCGGGTCGATGCACACGGGTTCCTGACCCGCACCTTCCTTTTGCCGCGCCTTCACGAGTTTCTTGACCGCTATCCCCTGCTGGACTTGCAGATCGGCCAGGGCGACCGGCTGGTGGACCTCGTTCGCGAAGGGGTGGACTGCGTCATCCGGGCGGGCGAGATCGACGACAGCGGGCTGATCATGCGCAGGCTCGGAACCATCACCGAAATCACCTGCGCCAGCCGCACCTATGTCGAGAAACACGGGCTTCCGAAATCACCCGATGCGCTGGAAGGGCATCTCGCCATCGGCTTTCTCTCGTCGCGCACCGGCCAGATCATGCCGCTCGAATTCGTCGTCAGTGACGAGGTGCGCTACGTCACCCTTCCAAGCCGGCTGACGGTCAACAATTCCGATACGATGGTCGATCTCGCCCGCCGTGGCTTCGGGCTCATACAGGCGCCCCGTTATCGCCTGCAGCGGGATATCGACGAGCGCGTGCTCGTCGAAGTGCTGGCCGATTTCCCGCCGCCGCCGACACTGCTTTCGGCGCTTTATCCGCAGAACCGCCAGCTTTCGCCGCGGGTGCGCGTTTTTCTCGACTGGATCGTCAAGGTGTTCGCCGAAGCCGGGCTTTGAGGTGTCTTACGGCCGGTAGATCGCCTGCAGCTTGGCAAGGTCGGCGATCTTCAGTTCCACGGGGTCCAGGTCGTCACGGGAAGGCTTGAACCAGGCGGCGGCCTCCTGGATATGCCGGCCGTAGGGCTCCGGATACATGCTCAGACCCATTACCCACTGGCGAACGATTTCCCGATCCATGCGGCCCGAGGCATAGCGGTCGTGCATGGTCTTGGCGGATGTGGTCAGGTCTTCGACATTCTTCATCAATGCACCGCTGGATTGGGTTCGGGTTCGCCGAAGAAAGAGCGGATGCCGTCGCGCTCGACGGTCGCCAGGAACTCGTCGAAGGCTTCGCGGTCGGTCGGAAACGGCTCTTCCCACGTGGTGACGTCATCCTCTTCGGTGATGACTTCGAGCGTCCAGTCGCCCTGGGTGCCGGCAGGGCGGTAGATATCGACCAGCACGGTAATGCCGTCGTCGGTGAATTCGCCGGCGAGTTCGGAATGTTCAGTCTTGGGTGCCTTGGCCATGTCGTATCCGATCGTATAAACGGCTGTCCCGGCGCTGCGGGCCCGGTCCAGTGAGGGAATCGGGGACGCAACGATCAAGACGGTCGGGATGGTCCAATACACTGCTTTCCGTTTTTGCTCCACCGTGGATGAGAATGGCTCTTTGGGAATGGGGTGTCGCGGCTGTCGCTTTGCCCCTCATCCGCCTGCCGGCACCTTCTCCCCGCACGCGGGGAGAAGGACATATGCCGCGACGTCGCGGTTTCCCTCGCCCCGCTTGCGGGGAGAGGGTGCGCCGAGCGAAGCGGAGGCGGGGTGAGGGGCAAGCCGCGTATTCGGTTGTCCATGCGCGGAGGAAGTAGCTTCACACTCCATCATCTCTGCGTGAATCCACCCTTTCCGCCATAGTCTCGGCCGCCTAGCCGTCCTAGCTTCGCTGCATGATCACACGCCGCGCAACTCTCCTGTCGCTCCCTTTCGTCTTGACTGCGGCCCGCAGCCTTGCCCAGGACGCGTCCCAGGCACCTGTGCCACAGCCGCCGGTGACGCTCGATACCGTGCTCGGCGGTGCGGCGGAGCTGGAGCCCTTGAAGGTCGTTCTGGTCGCCCGTAGTGGCGAGATGCTTGCCGAGCGGGCGTTCAACGGTCATTCGCTGGACGCCTCCACCAACATCAAGTCAGCCTCGAAATCGATCATCTCGGCTTTGACCGGCATCGCCATCGGCCGCCGGCTGCTCGAAGGTCCCGACCAGAGGATCGCGCCGATCCTGAAGGCCGACCTGCCGGCCAATCCGGATCCGCGCATCCACACGATCACCATCGGCAATCTTCTCTCGATGCAGGCGGGGCTCGGAAGGTTGTCCGGGCCGAACTATGGCCGCTGGATCGCGAGCCGCAACTGGGTGCGGTTCGCACTCGCCCAGCCGTTCGACGACGATCCCGGCGGTTCGATGCTCTATTCGACCGCCTCCAGTCACCTGCTTTCGGCGGTCCTCACCAAGGTCGGCGGGAAGTCGACGCTGGCGCTGGCGCGCGAATGGCTGGATCCGGTCGACGGGTTCCGGATCGGCTCCTGGGAGCGTGACCGCCAGGGCATCTATCTCGGCGGCAACCAGATGGCGATGACCGCCCGCTCGCTTCTGGCGTTCGGGGAACTCTACCGCAACGGCGGCAAGACGAAAGACGGCCGCCAGGTCGTCTCGAAGGATTGGATCGACCAGTCCTGGACGCCGCGCACCAATTCGCGTTTTTCCGGCGACGGTTACGGATACGGCTGGTTCCTGCGCAATATCGGCGGTGAGGAGGTCAAGTTCGGCTGGGGTTATGGCGGGCAGATGCTTTATATCGTGCCGTCGCTCGGCCTCACCGTGGTGATGACGTCAGACGAAAGCGGCCCCTCGGCCCGCAGCGGCTATCGCGACGACCTGCACAACCTGCTTGCCGAAATCATCGGAGCTGTCCGCATCGTTTGAAGCCAGTTCGTATAAACTTGAATGGCCGGGCACACCAAATCGTAACCGCCTGACGCTAGCATGCCCCGCGTCGCCATTGGGGGTGTTTCATGCTGGATCTGCGGACGATCTATATCGTCTCGGCTATGACCTGCTCTGTCCTGGGCATCGTCCAGATGATCGCCTATTCCAGCGGCCGGTTCGAACGCTGGCTATTCTGGTGGAGCGCCAGCGGCATCGTCATCGGAGCCGGCCTGTTCAGCGTCGGCCTGCGAGACGTGTTGCCGGAGGTCGTCTCGGTCCTGATTGGCAACAACCTGATCCTGGTCGGCTATCTGTTGTTGATCGTCTCCGTCCGGCTTTTCGGCGGCCGTCCGGCCCGTTGGGGCCTGAGCTGGCTGATCCTCGCCGTTCTTTCGGCGCCGCTGATCCTCTTGTGGCGGGACGATGCCAGTACCGCGCCGCGTATCGCCATCTTCTCGCTCGTCTGTGCCCTCGGCGACCTCCTGGTGATGCTGGAGGGTATTCGCCTCGCACGGCAGGAGAGGCTGCGGTCGGCATGGCTGGTCGCTGCGATCTACACGCCGACTGCCGCCATCTTTGCAGCGCGCGCTCTTCTGGCGGTGACGGGCTGGATCGGCGAAGGCGGTCTGTTTGCCGCCGGCAACGGTGCCGATGCCTGGTTGGGTCTCTGGGCGGCGCCCTTCCTGGCATTGCGAAGCATCGTCATCAATCTGATGGCGGCCGAACGGGCGGGAAACAAGCTCACCTACCTGGCGGATCGCGACGCCCTGACCGGGGTGCTCAACCGCGGCGGCCTGATGCGTTCCTATGCTGGTCTCGAGCCAGGGCCGGTCGCCCTGATGCTCATCGATGTCGACCGTTTCAAGCAGCTCAACGATACGCATGGTCATGGGGTTGGCGACGAGGTCTTGCGGCGGTTCGCCTCCTCTGCATCCCTGCACCTGCGCAGCCACGATCTCTTCGCTCGGCAGGGCGGCGACGAGTTCGTGATCGTCCTCAAAGGATGCCCGGTCGAAAAGGCGGTCGAGACGGCTCAGAAGATCCGCGCCGCCTTTGCCGCTTCCCTCGCCGAAATGGAGGGCCTTGTCGTGCAGCCGACACTCAGCATCGGCGTGGCCACCGAAATATGCGGCCCTGGCGACCTCGAAACCCTGCTGCAGCGGGCCGACCTGGCGCTTTATGCCCGCAAGCGCAACGGCCGCGACGGTATCGATACGTTCGAGGAAGACCGCCAAGCTGCGTGAAGGCGGGGACGATTTCGCTGCGACGAACGGAAATTCCCTTTTCGTTTGAAGCAATTTCCCGTCGAAAGAGTTCCGCGGCATCCTCGCCTGCGCTGGCGCGATTATAGTGGTCGCGTCACAGGGCAGGGGCCGGGTCGCGAACCGGGTCGCATCCTACGGAGAGCATCCGGCGTCCGGTGATGGTCGCAAAGGTGAGGACGGCGCCGTCAGGGCGCCGACCGTCGAAAGGTTCAAGTTTCGGATCCAGACCATCCGTTACCCGCCTTTCGGAAAAACCGGAGCGATCGGGCAGGCAGCACGGCCTGACACCCATACCACTTCATACACGCTGCCTGCCCATCCCGCATGGACCAGGCCGCGGCGGAGATTTTTCCGCCGCGGTTATTCGTGCTGCGAGATTTCAGGCTGCAATATCGATGATGCCGCAGTCGCCGGCATCGGACGCGAAGGCGACGAGCTTGCCGTTGGCACTCCAGCTCAATCCGGTAATGCCGCCCTTGCCGGGCCGGCGCAGAAGCGCTTCCTTTGCGTCGGCGAGCCTGACGCCAAGGATCATGCCGTCGATGAAACCGATGGCGAGCACTTCCTCGGCGGGATGGAAGGCCACGGACGTGACCATGATATTGGCGCGGGTGCCGAGTTCCTGCGGCGCCTTGCCCATCGGTCCGTCCTTTGCCGAAAACGGCCAGACGATCGCCGCCGGCGCGCCCGACGAGGCAAGCCATTTGCCCTTCGGCGACCAGGAGAGAGATTTCACCTTGGCCGGATAACCGGTCATCCGCATATGACGGTTTTCGCCCGGCTTGCCGTCGAGCTTCCAGCCGTGCAGGGCGTTTTCCTGCATGGTCGTCACCAGGAAACGTCCGTCGGGCGAGAAGGTGACGACGTTATGGGCGCCCTTCCATTCGAGATCGACCGGCGGCGCATTGGTGCCGACCCAGTGCAACGAGACGCCGTTGTAACGGGCAGCCGCGATCCTGAGACCCTTGCCGGCGAAGGCGAGGCCTTCGACGCTGCGCTCTTCGGGAAACTCCTTCAGCGTGCCGTCGCTCTGCTTCACGAAGCTCGATTTGCCATGCGCATAGGCGACCGCATTTTGCGGTCCGCCGGCGACGACGCTGATCCATTTGCGGGGCGCTTCGGCGATCAGGGTCGCCTCGCCATTGCTGCCGATGCGCATCACCTTGCCGTCCTCGCCGCCGGTCAGCAGCGTGGCACTGAAGGGATCGCGGATGCAGGTCAGCAGACCCTGATGGGCCTCCGTGACTTTCTCGCCGCCATCCAGACGGTGGATCGTGCCGGCGGCAGTGGCGAAGAACGGGACGTCGCCGAGGAAATGCGCGGCGACGACATGGCCTTCGAGATCAAGCGGTGCAACAGTCGGCATCAGGCAGCATTGCTCCCGGGCATGACGTGGTCCGAAAACCGCTTCACACTTTTCGGCGTCATGCCGCTACCTCACATGCCCTAAAGCTCTTCTCGATCTTGTCGACATCCAGATCGCGGCCGATGAAGACGAGGCGCGATTCGCGCTTTTCGCCATCCTTCCACGGCCGCTGGTGATCGCCCTCGACGATCATGTGGACGCCCTGCACGACATAACGTTCCTCGTCGCCCTTGAAGGCGATGATGCCCTTCAGGCGCAGGATGCTCGGGCCATCCGTCTGGGTGATCTTCTGGATCCAGGGGAAGAACCGTTCCGGGTTCATCTCGCCGCCGCGCAGCGAGATCGACTTCACCGTCACGTCATGGATCGGCGACATTTCGCCGTGGTGATGGTGGTGGTGATCATGGCCGTGATGATCGTGATCGTGGTCATGCGCGTGATGGTCATGGTCATGATGATGGTGGTCGTGCCCATGGTCATGGTCGCAATCCGGGCCGCAGACATGGTCGTCATGGCCGTGATCCAGGAAGTGCGGATCGTTTTCGAGCGCGCGTTCCAGGTTGAAGGCGCCCTGGTCGAGCACGCGGGCGAGATCGACGCCGGAACGAGTGGTCTTGTAGACGCGGGCGGTCGGGTTGATGGCGCGGACGACGTCTTCGATGATCGCCAGTTCTTCCGGCGAAACGAGATCGGTCTTGTTGATGACGACGACGTCGGCAAAGGCGATCTGGTCTTCGGCTTCGCGACTATCCTTCAGGCGCAGCGGCAGGTGCTTGGCATCGACCAGGGCGACGACCGCATCGAGCTCGGTCTTGGCGCGCACGTCGTCATCCATGAAGAAGGTCTGGGCGACCGGCACCGGATCGGCAAGGCCGGTGGTCTCGACGATGATGCCGTCGAAGCGGCCCGGGCGGCGCATCAGGCCCTCGACGACGCGGATCAGATCGCCGCGCACGGTGCAGCAGACGCAGCCGTTGTTCATTTCGTAGATCTCTTCGTCCGACTCGACGATCAGGTCGTTGTCGATGCCGATCTCGCCGAACTCGTTGACGATGACCGCGTATTTCTTGCCATGGCTTTCGGAGAGAATGCGGTTGAGGAGCGTCGTCTTGCCGGCACCGAGATAACCGGTGAGCACGGTGACGGGAACGGGCTTGACGGGGGCTGTTTCGGTCATGAAAACCTCGAGGACTTGAGAGCGCCCGATCGGCGCGGAAGCTTTGTTCGTCTCATATAAGGGCAAGCCGGGACGAGTTCAAAGGGTTTGTATGTTATAAGATCACATCGGAATTGCAGCTGACGCCAAGTGATCTTGTTGCTCACGCTGACGGCGAAACGATTGCGGAAACCACGTCCGTTCTGGCGAAATCCTCTCCGACATAGAGAAGCGGACAGTCGAATTCCTTGGCCGTCGCATAAGCGAAGCAATCGCCGAAATTGAGCGAAGCCTTGTGAAAGCCTTTGCCGAACAGAGCGTAAGCGGCCGCAGCCCGTTCTGCTCTTACAGCATCCAGTTCGATGATGGTGATGGGAAGCCGGTCAATCAGGTTGGTAAGACCAGCCAGACATTTCTTTCCACGAGCCACAATCAGTGCTTCGGTGAGAGTTGCGGCGTTGAGGAGGACCTTCGGTTCCCCTGTGAGCACCTCTTGGCAGTCAAGGGCACCAATTTCATTCTTGACGATGGCGATCAACGCTGACGTGTCGACCACAATCATGTCGGCAGGCCATCGTCACCATAGAGATAATCCTGGCTTCGCTCCGCGGGTACGTCGTTGCCATCAGGTGCAGGCGCCATTGCTCTGATCTCTTCGATCAGCGCTCTGCGTTGATCGCGCGTCAGTTCCGGCTCAATGGGTACAAGCCTTGCGATCTTATGACCTCTTCGCGTGAGAACAACATCTTCTCCAGCCTCGGCGCGATGAAGGAGTTCAGTCAGACTTGCTTTGGCCTCGCTCACTGAAATTTCCATTACGTGCTCCGTTGGTCCAATTAGATGGTCCAAACATACGCTTGTTATGTCGTCGATTCAATCATGCTCTAATGTTCCGACATCAAACCGCGCTACATCCCCCAGCAACTCGATAATCCCCTTCACAGCATGCGCGACCAGCATCTCCCCCCGTTCCGCCGTTGCCGCGGCCGCGTTGCCGGCGACGCCCTTGGAGTTGAGGTCGGACATCTTCCAGCCGAAGGCGTGTGGGCCGTAGGCGCGCAGATGTCTGAAGTCGCGGGAAAAGTCCGATTGGCGGGACGGGAAATTTTCGGCTCTGGCCATATCGACCCGGTCCGGATGGAGCGCCAGCATGACCGAAGTCTCTATGTCTCCGCCGTGGATGTCTACTGCCTTGTCCTCCGGGGCGATCCAGCCGGCAGGCTGCCCGAAGCGGGTCCAGCTTGTGGCGACGACCAGCATGCCGAACCGCACCCGCGCCTCGGTCGCGACGATGGTCATGAGCGGCGAATTGCCGCCATGGGCGTTGAGCAGCACCAGCTTGTTGATGCCCCGGCCATGAAGGTCGCCGGCAATGCCGAGCCAGCGGTAAACGGCTTCGTCGAAGGCAAGTGTCTTCGTACCGGCGACATCCATATGTTCTATCGAATAACCGACGGGCTCCACGGCCAGAAACGTCACCGGCAGGTGGGCAGGCAGGGCAGGGATCAAGCGGGCGACGAGGCCCTCGGCGATCAGCGTATCGGTCTCGAACGGCAGGTGCGGTCCGTGCTGCTCATGGGCGCCGAGCGGCAGGACGGCGACCCAGTTTCGCCTTTCTGTGGACGCAAGTGTCGTATCATTGTCATGATAGCGTGGCGAAGGGTGCGACATCTGGCGGTGGTTTCCCGGTTTCGATATGGATAGCGCGCCACAGATATAACGGCTACTTCTTTAGGGCAAAACGGGCGGAGCGAATGAGCAAGAAGAAGGGCGACAAAAAAGCCAAGTCCGGCAAAAAGAAGGAACTGGAAGGCCTTTCGGCCACCGACCTTGCGCCGGCAATCACCCAGGCCGCCCGCTCCATGCGCACGGCGCTCAGCCGCAGCCTCGGCGAAAGCGGGCTTTATGCCGGCCAGGACGGTGTCATCCTGATCCTCGCGGAAGAAGACGGCATGACCCCCGGCCAGCTCGCCATACGGCTCGGCGTCAAGGCTCCGACCATGACCCGCACGATCGGCCGCATGGAGGCTCAGGGTTTTCTGGAACGTCGCGCTGACGGCACAGACGGGCGCCTCACCAAGGTGCATCTGACCGAAGCCGGATTGCAGACCGTCGAACAGATCGGCCGCTCGGTCTCCGAGTGCGGCTCGATCGCCGCAAAAGGCCTCTCCGACAAGGAGATCCGCACTCTCCTCAAGCTTCTCAAGACTATCGAACAAAATCTCCAGTCCGAGCCCTCGGACGACAGAGGTTGATTTCCCTCCAGATTTTCGCGGTCACAGGATTGTCGCACGGAATTAAATTGTTTATTTAAAGTTTAATTCGAGCATCGGATAGCGATGCCGGCCATTGCGGGTGGGGGAAATGGCGCAAAAGATCAAGTTGTCGACGATTGGCGAGAGCCTTGGTCTTTCAACTGCCACGATATCGCTTGCGCTGCGCGACAGCCCGCTCGTGGCGGCCGATACCCGGGAAAAAATCAAGGAACAGGCAAGAGCGCTCGGTTATATCTACAACCGCCGGGCCGCCAGCCTGCGTACCTCGCGTTCCGGCATTATCGGCGTGGTGGTGCACGACATCATGAACCCGTTCTACGGGGAAATCCTCAAAGCGATCGAAAGCGAGCTCGACCGCAGCCGTCATACCTTCATCCTTTCCAACCATTACGATTCGGTCGAAAAACAGCGTACCTTCATCGAAACGCTGCTGCAGCTCGGTGGTGATGGGGTGATCATGTCGCCGGCGATCGGCACGCCGATCGAGGATATGAGGCTCGCGGAAGAGAACGGCATGCCGGCCATCCTCGTTGCCCGTTCGATGGAAGGCGTCGAACTGCCGACCTATCGCGGCGACGACAGCTACGGCATTTCGCTTGCCACGAACCATCTGATCGGCCTCGGACATCGGGTGATCGCCATGATCGGCGGCACGGACCAGACATCGACCGGCCGCGACCGCTACCAGGGTTATGTCAACGCGCTGCGCAAGGCGGGCATCGAGGTCGATCCGAACCTTCGCCTCCCCGGTCCGCGTTCGAAGCAGGGCGGGTTCGAGGCGGCGGTGCATTTCCTCTCCCTGCCGCAGAAGCCGACAGCAGCTGTCTGCTGGAACGATCTGGTGGCGATCGGCCTGATGAACGGCATTGCCCGCGCCGGGCTGATGCCCGGCCATGACATCTCCGTCACCGGTTACGACGATCTCGAGGAAGCTTCGATCGCGACACCGGCGCTGACGACCGTGTGGAACGGCCAGACAGAAGTCGGCCGGCTTGCGGCGCGCGCCCTGCTCGACCGCCTCGCCGGCAGTCACGAGCCGGACGGCATCCATCTGATCAAGCCGGAAATGCGCATCCGCCAATCGACCGGCGTGCACCGGCCGAGGGCCTGAGGTTCAACACACTAGTCGCGTCAAGCCGCCACATTGGTCAGCGTCTTGCGGGCAGCATAAGCGCGGACAGCCTCGCCGAAGGCCTGGAACAGCGCCCGTGACGGCGCGTCGGTTTCCGCCCAGTATTCCGGGTGCCATTGCACGCCGAGGGCGAAGTTTTTCGCGTCGATGACCGAAACCGCCTCGATCGTGCCGTCTTCGGCCGTCGCTTCGACCTTCAGCCGGGGGGCGGTTTCGGCGATCGCCTGGCGGTGCAGCGAGTTCACCTGGACCTCGCCTGTCAGGCCGAGATAGGTGGCGATGCAGGAGCCTTCCTCGATGAAGACCGGCTGGCGGATCGCATACATGCTGTCGCGCTCCTTCACATCGGGTTTGCGGTGGTCCCAGATGCCTGGCTGGTCCTGGATTTCGCTTGCCAGCGTGCCGCCCAGTGCCACGTTCAGTTCCTGGATGCCGCGGCAGATGGCGAGCAGCGGAATGCCGCGGTCGATCGCCCGGCGGATAAGGGGCAGGGAGGTCGCGTCGCGGGCCGGGTCGAAGGGACCATCGCCGGCCGTTGCTTCTCTGCCATAGAGCGACGGGTGAACATTGGTCGCTGAACCGGAAACCAGCACGCCATCGACCCGGTCGAGGATGGCGTCGGTCTCGTTGCCTTCTTCGAAAGCCGGAATGATGAAGGTCATCACATCCGCCACCTTCAATGCCGCCTGGACATACTGGTTCGGCGAGGCATGCCAGATCGCTCCATCCAGTTGGCGGATATCGGCAGGCAGGGCGATGATCGGTTTCGGCATCAGGCTCTCCAACGAGGCTCGCTATCGCGTCTCTTTTCGTTGTGCCGCGGCACCGCGCTTCAAGTCAAGATCGAGGGCTGTTTCGGGGGAAGGCGCTGCCCAAAGAATAAGCATCGGCGCTTTGAAATCTCTTGTGAATCCAGTTTGGGGGAGGCGCTACGAAAGTCTAAGGACAAAAGGCGTTCCCGCATTAAGGAATATTAGCTCCGGCGCTTGCAACCCATAGGCCAAAATGTTTACCTCGCCGCAGGATCGGGGGAGTGGGAACAGATAATCCCTCCGGTTTGTCTTACTGGGAGGTATTTCATGGATCGTCGTTCATTCTTTAAAAAGGCCGCCGTCACCGGCGCCGGCGCAGCTGCCGCTACGGTGCTCGCCGCACCGGCCATCGCGCAGTCGAGCCCGAAAATCACCTGGCGTCTGACGTCTTCATTTCCGAAGTCGCTGGACACCATCTATGGCGGCGCTGAAGACATCGCCAAGCATGTCGCCGCAGCAACCGACGGCAATTTCACCATTCAGCCGTTTGCCGCCGGTGAAGTCGTGCCGGCCGGTCAGGCTTTGGATGCCGTCAGTAACGCGACGGTCGAAATGTGTCATACTTGCTCCTACTATTTCGTAGGCAAGGACCCAACGTTTGCCATTGGCACTGCAATTCCTTTCGGCCTCAACGCACGACTGAGCAATGCATGGTTCTACGAAGGCAACGGCAACAAGTTCCTGAACGAATTTTACGCCAAGCACAATGTCTACGGGCTTCCCGCGGGTAATACGGGCGCTCAGATGGGTGGTTGGTTCCGGAAGGAAATCAACACCGTAGACGATTTCAAGGGCGTCAAGATGCGCATCGCCGGGCTTGCCGGCCGGGTGGTCGAGAAGCTCGGTGTCGTGCCGCAGCAGATACCTGGCGGCGACATCTATCCGGCGCTCGAAAAAGGCACGATCGATGCGGCGGAATGGGTCGGCCCCTATGACGACCACAAGCTCGGCTTCTACAAGGTGACCAAATATTACTACTATCCGGCCTTCTGGGAAGGTGGCCCGGTCATCCACGCCTTTATGAATTTGGACAAGTGGAACGCCCTGCCGAAGAGTTACCAGGCGGCACTGACCGACGCCTGCGCGTTTGCCAATACCAGCATGATGGCGAAATACGACACGAAGAACCCGACGGCGATCAAGCAGATCGTCTCGCAGGGCACCACCCTTCGCCCGTTCAGCCAGGAAATCCTCGAAGCCTGCTACAAGGCATCTCTTGAGGTCTACAAGGAAATTTCGGCTTCGAACGAGACGTTCAAGAAGATCTACGAAGATCAGGTCGCCTTCAAGAAGGAAGCCTATCTCTGGATGCAGCTGTCGGAATATACCTACGACACGTTCATGATGATCCAGCAGCGCAGCGGCAAGCTCTGATCCCAGATCAGGCAAGTGTCATTTCAGGAACCCCGGATCGAAAGGTCCGGGGTTTTTGTCTGTGCTAATGCCACCGGGACGCATCAAGCCGAGGAGGGGGAGGCCGAGGGACGGTTCGTGAAGCGGCTGAAGACTTCCGGGGAAGGAAAGGCCAGTATGTTTTCATAGGTCCGCGCCTCGGGGCGATCGAACCGTTTGAGAACCGGTGCGCCGCCATGGCGAAAATTCCATTTCAGTTTTTCCAGCGTTGAAGCCGATGCCGGCGCATATTCCAGGTCGTAGAGTTGATAATCCGGCAGGCAGGCGGTGAGCTTGCCGAAGTCGTCGGGCCCTGCGAGATGGCCGTGGAACTCGAAGGACACGATAGGCCGGTTGAAGGCGATGGTTTCGCGCAGTCCTTTCAGAACCCGCTGCTCGAACCCCTCGACATCGATCTTGATGAAATCGACCCTGGTTATTCCGAGCTGCCTGACGAGTTTGTCGGCTTGGAAAACCGGCAGGCGCAGGATGCGGCTATGCCCAGATGGCCGGTCATCGTCCACAAAGCCGCTGGCGCCCAGGTTGCCTTCGAGATTTTCGCGGAACATGAGCGTGTCGTCGCAATCGCCGAGAGCCGCTTGATGCAGTCGGATGTTGGTGAGCCGGTTCGAGCGAATGTTGTCGGTCAACCGCCTGAAGACTTCGGGGTTCGGCTCGAAGCAATGGATCTCGGTGAAGTCTCGATTGAGGTGAATGGCGTGGTTGCCGATATTGGCGCCGACATCGAGTGCCACGGCGCCGGGCTCGAATCGGCCCTGCAGGAATTCCAGAAACCGTCCTTCAAAGCAGCCTTCGACGAAGATGGCCTCGTCGATGCTTTGCGCGGGATCGAGTTTGAAGATGTATCCCCGGTTGGTGCAGTGAATGAAGACATGGCTCTCTTTTGCAAACCGCCTGCGCCGCAACGGCTCGACTATGGTGCGACCGATGGACCTTCGCACAACGTACATAGCATTCGGCAATACGTGGCTTATCTGCATGTCAGGCCCCGAGCGCTTCAGCCAAACTGATTTGGGGACGACCGACTTCAGCATCGTGCCGTCTGTCAAACTTTATAGGCTCGATGGGCCGGTTAGTATGGCTACCTAAGTGTTAGCTGGGCCTGGATCTGGCACCGGACCTCGATCGGCATACGACTATTGCGGTAGAGGAACGGCCAAAAGACGAGTTTGACGTAGGGGCTCCGGGCTGGCCGGACTTCGCTGGGCTCCGTTGCTTGGCGGGAATAGCGATGGAGGACAGAGCGTCACTCTGTCCTCCTAAGATATGATCCCTGTCCACGGTGGACGGGTGCTGCCCTTACGGGTTGATCTTCGGTGGCTCACCGAAGTTCGGCATGCCGGGCAGGCCCTGCTGGCCCGGCTGAGCCGGGGCGCCGTCCATCGGGGGCAGGCCGAAATTCGGCATCTGGTTGCCGCCGCCGTTGCCGAAGCCGGGGATCTCGATCTTGATCGTGTTGAGATCGACGTCAGGCGCCTTGTCCAGCCAGTAGGTGACGGACTCGGGCCAGAAGATCACGATGGCGACGAGAACCAGCTGCATGCAGAGCCACGGGATGGCGCCGAGATAGATATCCTTCGTCTTCACCGATTTCGGCGCGATCGAGCGCAGGTAAAAGAGCGCAAAGCCGAAGGGCGGGTGCATGAAGCTGGTCTGCATGTTGATGCAGAGCAGCACGCCGAACCAGATCAGGTCGATGCCGAGAGCGCTCGCGACCGGCGCCAGCATCGGGATGACGATGAAGGCGATCTCGAAGAAATCGAGAAAGAAGGCGAGGAAGAAGATGAAGATGTTGACGAAGATCAGGAAGCCGAGCGCTCCGCCGGGAACGTGCGACAGAAGATGCTCGATCCACAGGCCGCCATCCATGCCCTGGAAGACGAGGCTGAAGCAGGTGGCGCCGACCAGGATGAAGACGACCATGGAGGTGATCGTCATCGTCGAATGCATGCCCTGACGCAGCAGATCCCAGGTGAGGCGGCGATGCATCGCGGCGATCACCATGGCGCCGACGACACCGAGTGCGCCTGCTTCCGTCGGGGTCGCGAGGCCCATGAAAATGGTGCCGAGTACCAGGAAGATCAGCACGATCGACGGGACCATGCCCCAGAGGACCTTGATGACCAGGGCCATGTTCATCTCGCCCCGCGCTTCCGGCGGCAGCGGCGGAACGTCCTTCGGCCGGAAGATCGACAGGCCGAGGATGAACAGCATGAAGATCGTCACCTGCAGGATCGAGGGTCCGATCGCGCCGAGATACATGTCGCCGACGGAACGGCCAAGCTGGTCGGCCAGAACGATCAGCACGAGCGAGGGCGGGATGACCTGGGTGATCGTGCCCGAGGCGGCGATGACGCCGGTCGCAAGCCGCGGATTGTAGCCGTATTTCAGCATGATCGGCAGCGAGATCACGCCCATGGTGATGACTGACGCGGCGACCGTGCCGGTGATCGCGCCGAGGATGGCGCCGACGATGATAACCGCATAGGCGAGGCCGCCGGGAACGGCGCCGAACAGCTTGCCGGTTCCTTCGAGCAGATCTTCGGCCAGGCCGCAGCGCTCGAGGATCGCTCCCATGAAGGTGAAGAAGGGAATGGCAAGCAACAGGTCGTTGGAGACGATGCCGAAGATGCGGAACGGCAGCGCCTGCATGAAGGCGAATTCGAAATGGCCGGTGGCGATGCCGAGAAGACCGAAGAAGAGGCCGACGGCCGAGAGCGAAAAGGCGACCGGGAAGCCGTAAAGCATGAAGATGATCATGCCGATGAACATTGCCGGCGGCATTATACCGTATTGGAACATGAGCGGTTATCCCCCCGAAAATGGTGTTATTGCAGCGGCTTTTCGTAGGTCGTATCGACCCGGAGGACGCCCAAAAGACCGGCGATGCGCTTCACCAGTTCGGAAAACCCCTGCAGCGCCAGGAGGCTGAAACCCGCGACGATGATGAGTTTCACCGGCCAGCGGATGAGGCCGCCGGCGTTCGAGGACACTTCGCCCTGCGCGTAGGAGAGCGCGAAGAACGGCCAGGCAAGCCATGCGAGATAGGTGCAGGCCGGAATGAGGAAGACGATCAGGCCGATCGTATCGATCCACAGGCGGGCACGGTCGGAAACGGCGCCGTAGATGAGATCGACGCGCACATGCTCATTCAGCCTCAGTGTATGGGAAGCGCCCAGAAGCACGATGAAGCCGAAGAGATACCACTGGATTTCAAGCCAGCCGTTGGAGCTGTAGTTGAAGAGGTAGCGGATGAGCGCATTGCCGGCGCTGATGAGGGTGCAGGCGAGAACGAGATAGCCGGAAAATTTGCCAATAATCTCGCTGAGGCGGTCGATGAGACCGCTGATCTTCAACAGTGCAGCCATGGTTTCCCCAATTCAACGGGTCTCTCTTATCCCGCCCGCCCTGGCATGGCGATGTAAACCAAGGTCTAATAAAAGGAAAGTCCTAAAAGCCTGGGTTTTCGTCTACAAAAAACAGGGATCGAAAGGCGTTGCGCAAGCCGGGAAGAGGTTGCGTCTCTGCCGAAGGTTGCATGGTCGAAATTTTAGCTATCCTGTTGTCAATTTATTCAGCAAACTCTCAAGAACCCCCCAATGAAAGGGGGGCTGCGGCCCGCGGACAAGCAATTTTTAAAAGGTTTCCCGCAGTGTCGACCGGAAGACAAGGGATGAACCCGATGAAAGAGACAGAAGCGAAGACGCTGTCGACGGATGTGTATCTGTCGTTCGTCACGTCGCTATTTGGAAATCGCGGCACATTATGGACCGGCGTGGTTGTTCACGTCCTGTGGTGCCTGCTCGTTTTCCACTACAGCGGTGCGCAATTCTATCTCCTGTTCGCCTGCGGCTTCGCGGCGGTCTTTGCCTATCGCATGTACTGGTTCCAGCGGTTCGACAAAGTGGACAAGGGGGCGCTGACCTATGACGGCATCGCCGCCTGGGAGCAGCAATATGTGATCGGCGCGTTCCTCGCGGCCTTTCTGCTCGGCATCGCCAGCGGCTATGCCCTGCTGGTGCTGGAAAACCCGTTCGTCGGCTTCACCTGCATCGCCATGACGCTCGGCTCAATGATGTCGATCGTCGGCCGCAACTATGGTTCGCGCATCGCCGTCGATCTCCAGACGCTCGGCTGTTGCGGCCCGATCCTGATCGCCTGCCTGTTCACCGAGGATCTGCATCTGGCGCTGATGTCGCTGCTGCTCATCCCCTTCGGTCTGACCACAAGGTCGATGGCCAACGGGGTGCGCGAATTCCTTTATGAAAACGTCATCGCGTCGCGGAAGATGGCAATCATCGCCGGCCGTTTCGATATCGCCTTGAAGACGATTTCTCACGGCCTGGTGATGCTCGACGGCGAAGGCAAGATCCAGGTGATCAACCGCCGCGCCCGCGATCTGCTCGGCCTCGACAAGAAGAGCGATCTCAAGGACCGCGATTTCGCCGCCGTGCTCTGCGAGGACGCGGAGAATGCGCCCGAGACCATCCTGCGTCAGCTTTCCAAACTGGCCGACGGCTCGCTGGAGCGCGCGCTCTTCAAGTTCAAGGACGACCGCCATCTCGAATTTTCGGTCAGCCCGCGCACCGACGGCGGTGTCGTGCTGATCTTCGAAGACGTCACCGCCCGTCTCGCAGCCGAGGAAAAGGTGCTGCACATGGTGCGGTTCGACGCCTTGACCGGCCTGCCGAACCGCGGCCACTTCGCCGATCTTGCGACGAAGAAGCTGAAGCGGAGGGGCGAAGCCCTGGCGGCGCTCGCGATGTTCGACGTTGACGGGTTCAAGCATGTCAACGACCTGCGCGGCCACGTGGTCGGCGACCGTTTGCTTGCGGCGATCGCGGCAAGGCTTACAGCACTGAAGAGCGACGGACTGCTGGCGGGCCGCCTGGTCGGTGACGAGTTCGTCGTGTTGCTGACCGGCGGCGACGACGATTGCGAGCTGGAGCGTCAGATCCGCCGCATCCACGCCGAGATTCAGGGCGACTATTACGTCGACGGGCTTCGTCTTCCCGTTTCGATGAACAGCGGCTGCGTCATCCTGCCGTCGCAGGACTTCGACATGGAAAACTGGCAGATCAAGGCGGACCTTGCCCTCAACCATGCGAAATCCACCGGCAACGGCACGCTGACAGTGTTCCTTTCGGAAATGGACGCCCAGTATATCGACGAGCAGAAGCTCCGCGTCGACCTTCGCCAGGCGATCGAAAACCACGGCCTGCATGTCGTCTACCAGCCGATGTATCGCCCCGACGGTTCCGGCATCGAATGCAGCGAGGCGCTGGTGCGCTGGCGCCATCCGGAGCGCGGCATGGTGGGGCCGAACGTCTTCATCCCGATGGCCGAGGACATGGGGCTCGTCTCGCACATCACTCACCTCGTGCTCGACCAGGCCTGCCGCGACTGCGCGACCTGGCCGGAGCCTATGGCCGTTTCCGTCAACCTTTCGATCCAGGACCTGCGCAACGACGACATCGTCGGTTATGTGGCGGACGTGCTGAAGCGCTATTCGCTCGATCCGTCGCGGCTGCATCTCGAAGTCACCGAAAGCTGCTTCATGGACGAGCCGGTGGCGGTCAGCGCCATTCTCAACCAGTTCCGCGTGACCGGGGTGACGATCGCGATCGACGATTTCGGCACCGGCTTCTCGAGCCTCAGCTATCTCGACTCTCTGCCGCTCGACGTGGTCAAGATCGACCGGGCGTTCATCCGCAATATCGCCGAGGACCAGCGCAAGCTAAAGCTCCTGCGCGGCATCGTGCATCTGTCCCGCGAACTCGGCCTCAAGATCGTCGTCGAAGGCGTGGAGACCAAGGAACAGCTCGCGCTGATCAACCGCCATCGGTTCTCCGATCTGGTCCAGGGTTACGTGTTCTCCGTGCCGGTCGCTTCCGAAAAAATCATCGAACTGGCGGCCGAGGCCGCTCCTGGCGCCAAGCTTTCGTCCATCCGGCGTGGTGCCAAAAATGCACAGGCCTCGCCTCTTCGGGCCGCCGCGCGCTAAATTCCGCCTGAAATTAGAACAGCGTTAACGGTTTTGGGACGCCGGCGAGGGGTCGTTAACCGTTTGTTAACCATAACATTTAGAATTTTATTCAATTCGTTGCCCATTCATTGCGGGCTATGGGTCTTTTAGGGTTAATCCATGGTTAAAGCTCATGGAACAAATCCCAATGCCCTTAGGCCAATCATTTTCTGACGGAAACTTTTCAGCAAAACTTCTCTCCACGCTCGACCATGTCGAATATCGGCGTATCGAGAGCAACGAGGATTTCGAAGATATCGCCAGGCTGCGATACAGGGCCTACAAGACCCACAACGTGCTGCCGGTGGCGGCGACCAAGCTCATCGACGAGATCGACTTCGACAAAAATGCGCATGTCTTCGGCGTCTATTACGACGAGGAACTGGTCAGCACGATCCGCCTCCACCACGTCACGCCGGAGCACAGGGTCTGCCAGTCGATCAGCATTTTCCCCGAGGCCGTGAACGGCCTTCTGGATGCCGGAATGACATTGATCGATTCAGCGCGTTTCGCCATTGCTCCGGAATATGCCAGCGAACTTTCGGCCATGCCTTACCTGACGGTGCGGCTGACGCCGGTCGCGGCGATCTATTTCGACGCGGACCGCGTGCTGCAGCCGATCCGTCCGGCGCATGCGGCATTTTATCGCCGGTTCTTCTATGCCCAGCCGGTGGTGCCGCCGCGGCGGATCCCGCAATACGATTTCGATCTGATGCTGCTCGCATCGCAGACCCGTGAATTGCGCTCCAAGATGATGAAGCGCTTCCCGGCGTTTCAGTCGGAGGCCTATGAGCGCCGCCTGCTGTTTGCGCGCTCCTCGAATTTCGACACGGCGCCGCTCACCATCCTGCCGACGGCCCGCATCGCCGGCCGGCCGAACTCCCCCGAAATGTCCTACCTGACCTGAAGCTCTGAAGCTTGGGCGTACCGGAAGCCATTGTGGCGGCATTGCGCTTTCCCATGGCTTTGTGTAAGGCCTGAAGTGACCTCCATCGTGCCGAACGAGGCATGATTCCGGATGTCGACAAGGGTTTTCCCCGCAGGCGCCGACGCTTCGATCGAGCGGGCGCGTGCGGCTGATGAAGGAGACGGGACTGATGGACAATCACCATAGCGGGCCGGTGGAAACGGGTGCTTCGATGGACTATGCGGAACACGACAGGACCTACAACGCCTTCATCGCAGGTGCGAAATGGGGCACGATGGTCATCGTCGTTCTGATGATCGCCATGGCTGCCGGTTTCTTCGGTGGAGCGGGCTTCATCGGCAGCCTTCTCGTCTTCATCATTCTCAATATAGCCGGCGTTTTCCTGCTGCGTTGATCCGGTTCGGCCAGCCCGGCCACCGGCTTTGAGGCAGGGCGAAGCTTTTCGCCCGCCTTGCGATATCGACTGGGAGGAGACAGTCTTTGCCGAAGATCGTATTTGTATGCCGTGAAGGTTCCGACGAACCGCGCGTCGCCGCTTCGCCCGAGAGCGTCAAGCGGCTGACAGGGCTTGGGCTCTCGGTCGTGATCGAGAGCGGCGCAGGCCTTGCCTCCGGCGTTCGCGATGCGGATTTCGAAGCCACCGGTGCCCGCATTGCCAGTGCCGGGGAGGTCGGCTCGGCCGATATCATCCTGAGGGTCAACCGGCCGACAGCGGCTGAGATGGCGTCCTACAAGCCGGGTGCCGTGGTGTTTGCCGTCATGGACCCCTACGGCAACGAGGCCGCCCTTGCAGCGATGGCGAAAGCCGGGCTCACCACCTTTGCCATGGAACTGATGCCGCGCATCACCCGCGCCCAGTCGATGGACGTGCTGTCCTCCCAGGCGAACCTTGCCGGATATCGCGCCGTCATCGACGCATCCCATGAATACGGCCGCGCCATGCCGATGATGATGACCGCCGCCGGCACCGTTCCCGCCGCAAAAGTCTTCGTCATGGGCGCCGGTGTTGCCGGCCTGCAGGCGATCGCCACGGCCCGCCGTCTCGGCGCCGTGGTATCGGCAACCGACGTACGCCCCGCCGCCAAGGAACAGGTCGCCTCGCTCGGCGCGAAATTCATCGCGGTCGAGGACGAGGAATTCAAGGCGGCCGAAACCGCCGCCGGTTACGCCAAGCCGATGTCGGAAGCCTATCAGTCAAAGCAGGCGGCCCTGGTCACTGACCATATCGCCAAGCAGGACATCGTCATTACCACGGCTCTCATCCCCGGCCGCCCGGCCCCGAAGCTGGTGACGCGCGCCATGCTGGCGTCGATGAAGCCGGGTTCGGTGGCGGTCGACCTGGCCGTCGAACGCGGCGGCAATATCGAAGGGTCGGAAAAGGGCAAGGTCGCCGAGGTCGAGGGTGTCGCCGTGATCGGCTACGCCAATGTCGCCGGCCGCATCGCCGCCTCCGCTTCGGCGCTTTATGCCCGCAACCTGTTCGCCTTCATCGAGACCATGATCGACAAGGGCACCAAGGAATTTGCCGTCAATCTTGAGGACGAACTCGTCAAGGCGACCATGCTGATCCATGGCGGCCAGGTCGTGCATCCGAATTTTGCGGCGGCCGCGGCTGCGCTTGCCGGTGGCGAGACGCCGGTTGCTGCCTCAGCCGCGACATCCGCTCCAGCCGCAATCTCCATAGAGGAGCCGGCGGCTGCCAAACCGGTGCGCGCCCGCAAAAAGCCGGTCGCAGATGAAGCCGCAAGCAATGGAGATCTGTGATGGCCGGTGAAGCAATGGACAAGGCGCTGGAGCAGCTCGACCAGGCTGTGACCGCCGTGATGAGTGCCGCCGCCCAGGCACCGGAAGCGGCGAGCGCCGCAACCGGCGGGGCGATCGATCCCTTCGTGTTTCGGCTGGCGATCTTCGTGCTGTCGATCTTCGTCGGTTATTACGTCGTCTGGTCGGTGACGCCGGCGCTGCATACGCCGTTGATGGCGGTTACCAACGCGATCTCCTCGGTCATCGTCGTCGGCGCGCTGCTTGCGGTCGGCGTATCGGCGAGCGGCTTTGCGACCGGCTTCGGCTTTATCGCGCTGGTGCTCGTTTCAGTGAACATCTTCGGCGGCTTCCTGGTGACCAGCCGGATGCTCGCCATGTACAAGAAAAAAGATCGCTGAGGGTTCGGATACCATGTCGCAGAGCCTCGCAGCTTTCCTCTATCTCGTGTCCGGCGTGCTGTTCATCATGGCTCTCCGGGGTCTTTCCCACCCGACGACCAGCCGCAAGGGCAATGTCTACGGCATGGTCGGCATGGGTATCGCCATCGTCACCACCCTGCTGCTCGCCACGCCCACTTTCGGCGGCTTTATCCTGATCGTGCTGGCGCTCAGCCTCGGCGGCGGGGCAGGGGCCTATATCGCCCGTACCATTCCGATGACGGCGATGCCGCAGCTCGTCGCCGGCTTCCATTCGCTGGTCGGCTTTGCCGCGGTGATGGTGGCGGCAGCAGCACTTTATGCGCCCGATTCCTTCGGCATCGGCGCGATCGGCCATATCCACGGTCAGGCGCTGATCGAACTGGCGCTCGGCGCGGCGATCGGAGCGATCACCTTTACCGGCTCGGTCATCGCTTTCCTGAAGCTCGACGGGCGGATGTCCGGCAAGCCGATCATGCTGCCCTACCGGCACTTCATCAATATCGGCCTGCTGGTGCTGGTCGTCGTCTTCGTCTTCGGCCTGGTGCAGACCGAAAGCCATTTCGACTTCTGGCTCGTCGTGGTGCTGGCCCTGGCACTCGGCGTGCTCCTGATCGTGCCGATCGGCGGCGCCGACATGCCGGTCGTCGTGTCGATGCTGAACTCCTATTCCGGCTGGGCGGCCGCCGGCATCGGGTTCACGCTCGGCAATCTCGCGCTGATCATTACCGGCGCGCTGGTCGGCTCCTCGGGCGCGATCCTTTCCTACATCATGTGCAAGGGGATGAACCGGTCCTTCATCTCGGTCATCCTGGGCGGCTTCGGCGGCGAGACGGCATCTGCTGCCGGCGACGACGGAGTGCAGCGGACGGTGAAACAGGGCTCGGCCGACGATGCGGCCTTCCTGATGCAGAACGCCGAGAAGGTGATTATCGTGCCGGGTTACGGCATGGCCGTCGCCCAGGCCCAGCATGCGTTGCGGGAACTCGCCGATACGCTGAAAAGCCACGGCGTCGAGGTCAAGTACGCGATCCATCCGGTCGCCGGCCGCATGCCCGGCCATATGAACGTGCTGCTTGCCGAAGCGAATGTCCCCTATGACGAGGTCTTCGAACTGGAAGACATCAATGCGGAGTTCGCCCAGGCCGACGTCGCCTACGTCATCGGTGCCAACGACGTCACCAACCCGGCGGCCCGCGACGACAAGACCTCGCCGATCTACGGCATGCCGATCCTCGACGTCGACAAGGCGAAGACCTGCCTGTTCGTCAAGCGCTCGCTCGGTTCGGGCTATGCCGGCATCGACAACACGCTGTTCTACAAGGACGGCACGATGATGCTGCTCGGCGACGCCAAGAAGATGACCGAGGACATCGTCAAGGCGATGAAGCACTGAGGCCAGTTGAACGGTGAACATGAAGCCCGGCATCGCCGGGCTTTTTTGTGAAGGCGGATCGTGCGACATTGGAAGTGAGCAGGAGGCTAAGATGGCGAGCATAACTATATCACTTCCGGACGCTGCCAAGGATTGGATCGATGAACAAGTCCGCAGCGGCGGATATGCTAATGCCGCTGAGTATGTGAGCGAACTGGTTACACAGGAGCGAGTTCGGCAAGGCGAAGAGCTTTCGCTTGAAGAGGTGCGCCACCTGATCAAAGCCTCTAAGGCGAGCGGCATTGGGACGAGGAGTATGGACGAGTTGTTTGCCGAGGCAGAGCGGCTCGTAGAGGCGAAGAAGGCTAGACGTGCCTGAGTATCGGCTTACGCCCAGAGCCGAATCAGAAATTGTCGATATCATTCGCTACGAGATTGAGACATTTGGAGTGTTGCAGGCGCAGCACTACGTTGATGAACTGACGCATTGCTTCGAACTCCTTGCAGAGAATCCGCGCATGGGGAAGGCCGTTCCCGATTTTGGCGAATCAGTGCGCCGCCACATTCATGCGCGTCATATCGTTCTCTATGAAATTAACGCTCCTGGCATCCTGATCCTTGCAGTGGTTCACGTTCGTAGCGTGGTTCGACTCATCAAGTCGTAACAATATTTCGGATCTTGCAGACATCCCCATGACCATCCCCACCAAGCACCCTTACGATTTCGATCCCAGCTATGGCATGGGGCTGAAGCAGCTTCAGGCCGTGGTGCCGCCGCAGGCGCCGGAGGGTTTCGATACGTTCTGGAGGGATCGGTACCGGCGGGCGATGACCGTCGATCCGGAGCCGGGCCTGCGCAAGAGCGGGCTCGACCATCCGAAATGGCATGTCTTCGACATCGCCTATATGTCGACCGGTCGGTTTCCGATCGGCGGCTGGCTTCTTTTGCCGCGGCAGGGAGAGATCAGGCGCGGGCTTGTCGTCGGCCACGGGTATGGCGGGCGCGACGCGCCGGATCTCGATATTCCGGTGGAGGAGACCGCCGTCCTGTTTCCCTGCTTCCGCGGCATGTCGCGCAGTACCCGGCCGCCGATCTCGCCGGACTCCCACTGGCATGTGCTGCACGATATCGACAAGCCGGACCGCTACATCATCGGAGGCTGCGTCGACGACCTTTGGGTCGCGGTGAGCATGCTGATCGCCCTTTACCCCTGGCTTTCCGGCCATATCGGCTATAGCGGCATCAGCTTCGGCGGCGGCATCGGCGGGCTTGCCATCCCCTTCGATAACCGGATCGACCGCGGGCATCTGTCGCTGCCGACCTTCGGGCATCAGGAGCAGCGGCTGAAGCTGAAAAGCATCGGCAGTGCGGCCTCCGTCCAGGCCTATCAGGCGAAATACGGCAATGCGTTGAAGACGCTGCGCCTGCATGATTCGGCGGTGGCGGCGAGCCGCATCACGGTGCCGATGCTGACGAGCGTCGCGCTGTTCGATCCGGCGGTTGCGCCGCCCTGCCAGTTCGCCGTCGCCAACGCAATTCCGAAATCAAAATTTAATGAAATCTTCATCCTGGACGCCGGACATTTCGACTATCCTGGTAGCGTGTTGCAAGAGGCGGCCCTTCGCGAGAGGGTCGGACAGTTTTTCAAGGTGTCATGAACCGCGAATATCTGCGCTGGTACAGCCAGCGGCTCCATCGAGACATGGAACTCCTGGTGTTCGGCCATGCCGGCGCCAAGGTGCTGATGTTCCCGACCCGCGAGGGGCGTTTCTGGGAATATGAAGAGCTCGGCATCGTCGGAAGCCTCGCCGACAAGGTGCGCGCCGGCCAGTTGCAGCTCTATTGCGTCGACGGGCTGGCGGCTGAGACCTTTTACGACGCACACCAGCATCCCTCGGTGCGGATCCGCAGGCATGCGGCATTCGAGGATTACATCCTCAACGAGGTTCTGCCGCTGATGGCGACCCGAAACGGACATGACTGCACGATCGTGCAGGGCTGCAGCCTTGGTGCCTTCCAGGCGGCCAGCATCGCCTTTCGCCATCCGCACCTGTTCCGCAAGCTCGTCGCGTTTTCGGGGCGGTACGACCTGACGCTGAAGGTCGAAGCGTTCGGCGACCTGCTGGACGGCTATTACGACGATACCGTCTATTTCCACACCCCGTCGCATTTCCTGCCCGGCATCAGCAGCGGATGGCAGCTCGAAAGGCTGCGGCAGGTGGAGATCGTGCTGACGATCGGTGACGCCGATCCTTTCCTCGACAACAACCAGCATCTCAGCCAGGTTCTGTCCGAAAAGGGTGTCGGGCATCGCATGCATGTCTGGGATGGCCGCGCGCACCGGGCCGGCGCCTGGCGCAAGATGGCGGCGCTTTATATCTGAGGCAGGGCGGAAATCAGCTCGGCCGACAGGCGGGGATATCAGGTGCTGGCGCGGGTGCGGGTCGCGCCGTCCTGGGCCGGCTTGTAGTTCGGATCGAGACGCATGGCGTGCGAATAGGACTTGTAGGCGCGCGCCTTGTCGCCGCGGCGCTCATAGACCAGCGCCTGGTTCGCCCAGGATTCGGCGAGCTTGTCGTTCAGCTCGATCGCGCGGTTGAAGTCCGCAAACGCGTTGTCGTCGTCGTTCAAGGCGACGTAGGAAATGCCGCGGCCGTTATAGGGCTCCGGCGAATTCGCCGACAGCGAGATGGCTTTGGAGAAATCGTCGATCGCCTGGGCGTGCTGGCCGCGCCCCTGGTAGATCAGGCCGCGATTGTGCCAGGCGCGGCCATCGGTGGTTTCCAGCTGGATCGCCTTGTTGAAGTCGTTGAAGGCTTCGTTGGTACGGCCGGCCTGGCGATAGATATTGCCGCGGCCGATATAGGCGACGTCGTAGTTCGGATTGATCTGCAGCGAGCGGTTGTAGTCGTTGGCCGCTTCGACGGGCTTGCCCATGTTGCGGTAGACCAGCGCCCGGTTGGCATAGGCCTGGTAGAACTGGGGATTGAGCTGGATGGCGCGGTTGAAGTCCTCCAGCGCCTTCGAAAACTCGCCGGCGCGTCCATAGGCCGTACCACGGACATTGTAGGCTTCCGGATCCTGCGGGCTGGAACTGATGACGGAAGAGAGCGAGGCGATGTTCTCTTGGGACCCCTGGGCGCGATCGACGGTGATCATGTCGGTCGAGGTCGTGGTCGAGCAGCCGGCGAGCGCCAGAAGGGCGATCAGCGCGGCGGGCAATGTTGTTTTGCGACGGACGGGAGACACGTGGTTCAAGAGGCCGGAAATTTCAGTTCCACGAGAGAGAACGGGATTTTTGGCGGCCATCAGGCGCATTTCCTCATGTCGGGGCAAAGGCATTGTAAGTCTCGGACCAAATCAAAAGAGCGGCGGCGCCCATGTCGCCACCGCCCTGAAAGCACATGAAAACGTCCAAAAAACGGCCGATCAACGAGCCGGGCGTGCTGGAACCGTACGAGCCGGAGCTGCAATCAGGCCTTCGCGCTGCATGCGCTTCCGGGCAAGCTTGCGAACGCGACGAACAGCCTCTGCCTTTTCACGGGCGCGCTTCTGCGACGGCTTCTCGTAATAATCGCGCATCTTCATTTCACGGAAAATGCCTTCGCGCTGCATCTTCTTCTTGAGAGCGCGGAGCGCCTGGTCGACGTTGTTGTCGCGGACTAGTACCTGCACGTGAATCCCGTTCCTTTGGTTTGTTGCTCGCCTGGATCGGTACGATTCGAGGCGAAAGAATAACGTCCGCTCGGCCTGGAGCCGTGCGATTGATGACGGCAGATAGCAGAAGAGATGTGCGAAGTCCAGACGCATTAAGGTTGATTGCGCCAATTCTGCGGCCTTTTGCGGGGCGGCGTGAATGGGAAGAGCCTGCCGCGGCACATGATCCGAGTGCGGCCCTGGCCGGAAGCGATCGATCCGATGGTTATCCAGGCCGGTTTTGCATGATCTCGGCCGGCTGCCGGAGCGTCCGACACCTCGGTCGGATATCGTCCGATCGGCGTACGATCTTGCCCGTGTCGATGGAGAAGGCGAATGCGTCGCAATAGAGCCATTGCGACGCATATTGATTTGCGATGGGTATGGCACTACCCAAATGCCGGTCCTGCAATGAGGGCTGACGATCCGAGGAGTTCGAGGCGAGATGCGCAGATATTCGGTTTTCGCCGTGGCCCGCGAGGCGATGCGTGCCCACAAGGGCTGGGAAGCGCAGTGGGCCTCTCCGGAGCCGCGTAGCGCATACGACGTGATCATCGTCGGCGCCGGCGGGCACGGCCTGGGTGCTGCCTATTACCTGGCCAAGGAACACGGCATCACCAATGTCGCGGTGATCGAAAAGGGCTGGCTCGGCGGCGGCAATACCGGCCGGAACACGACGATCATCCGCTCCAACTATCTCTATGAAGAGAGCATGGACATCTACGAGCATTCGCTGAAGCTCTGGGAGGGGCTGAGCCAGGATCTCAACTACAATGTCATGTATTCGCCGCGCGGCGTGATGATGCTGTCGCACAACACCCATGACATGCAGAGTTTCAAGCGGCATATCAACGCCAACCGGCTCTACGGCATCGACAACGAATGGCTGACGCCGGAGCAGGCCAAGGCCTTCGTGCCGCCGCTCGATATTTCAAAGACGGCGCGTTACCCGATCAACGGCGCCGCCCTGCAGCGGCGCGGCGGCACGGCCCGCCACGATGCGGTCGCCTGGGGTTATGCGCGTGCAGCGTCCGACCGCGGCGTGCACATCATCCAGAATTGCGAAGTGACCGGCATCCGGCGCGGCCCGAACGGCGACGTCCTGGGCGTAGAGACGAGCAAGGGTTTCATCGGGGCAAAGAAGATCGGCGTCTCGGCCGCCGGGCATTCGTCCGTCGTGATGGAGATGGCGGGCGTCAGGGTGCCGCTCCATTCAACTCCGCTGCAGGCGCTGGTCTCCGAGCCGCTGAAGCCGATCTTCCCCTGCGTCGTCATGTCGAACACGGTGCATGCCTATATCTCGCAGTCGGACAAGGGCGAACTCGTCATCGGCGCCGGCACCGACCAGTACAATTCCTATTCCCAGACCGGCGGGCTGCAGATCATCACCCACACGCTCGATGCCATCTGCGAACTCTTCCCGATGTTCCGTCGGGTGAAGATGATGCGCCAGTGGGGCGGCATCACCGACAACACGCCGGACCGCTCGCCGATCCAGGGCGTCACGCCGGTGCCGGGCCTGTTCGTCAATTGCGGCTGGGGAACCGGCGGCTTCAAGGCGACGCCGGGTTCGGCCAATCTCTTCGCGCATCTGATCGCCAAGGGCGAGCCGCACCGGCTGGCAGCGGGATTGAACCTCGACAGGTTCCGCACCGGCCGGCTGATCGACGAGGCGGCCGCCGCGGCGGTGGCGCATTGATGAGGGGCGGGATGATTGACGCAAATTGCCTTCCTTCGGAGCAGGATTTTAGCAATTGGGATGTGGGGCGGTGCGGCATCCCAAACCCTCCCCCTCGTGGGGAGGGTGGCCGGCAGGCGGGAGGGGTTTTGCGTGGCATAAAGACCCCTCCCCA
>PVBG01000028.1 GCA_002968845.1 Neorhizobium tomejilense
CCTGTGATCGCCGCAAGGCACGGCGGACAGCGACGTGCCCGCCTTCAGTGATGGCGTGGATCTGAAAGACCGACTTGGCCAAATCCAGTCCAATTGTGGTAATCTTCTCCATGGAACGGTTCCCTCTGTCTTGTGGCGATTGGCGTCACCACGATAGGCATCCTGGATGCCGGCGCGAAGGGCCGTTCCACACCATCACATTTGCTGCTGTTGAGGATGATGCTTTTGCTGATTCATCCGAGGATCAGCTATGCCGCGACGATTTCAGCGGGCGAGCCTCGATGCCGAAGGCGGGACAGTCGTCCATCCGACCATGGAGCGCATTATCGCTGGCCCGGCTGGCTCACTCGGATCAGCGATGCGAAGCTGGTACGTTCAATGTCCCGCAAAGGCTGTTCACAGGATAACGCAGCATGCGAAGGCTTCTTCGGCCGGTTGAAACCGGAACTCTTCTACCCTCGGGATTGGAAGACCATCACAATCGAGCAGTTTGTCCGCGAGATTAATGCTTACATCCGATGGCACAATGAAAAGCGCATCAAATTACCACTGGCTCACGCAACCCGGTCGAGTACCAAGAGAGCCTTGGCTTAACCGTGTAAATTAGTCCAACTTTTTATCCGCAGCCCCAAGGGGTCAATATGCCGAGCCGATTGACAATCTGGATTATCTGAAGGTCGCCCCGGAGCCGACAGCCTTATCGGCGAAGACTTTGAACCGGATTGGGACGCTGCGGGTCACGTCGGGCTTCAGCTTGAAGGCTACCCATATACCGTACGATTTCTCAGGCGGGCATCGGCAGCCCATCGGCATTGGCCGGGCGGTGGCGGTCAATCCGGAATTCCTGATCCTCGACGAGCCGACCTCGGCCGTGGACGTTCGGTCCAGGCGGATGTGCTGAACCTGCTGCACCGGCTGCAGGTCGAGCTCGGCCTCACCTACTTTTTCATCAGCCACGATCTCGGCGTCATCCGCTATATCTGCGACGATGTTGCGGTGATCTATCGCGGCAAGGTGGTCGAGCAGGGACCGGTCGCCTATTGCCCGCAAAAGAGGTGGCTCGACCGTTTTTCCCGTTCGAGCCACCAAGCAGTCTGTTGGCAAGGCACATAACAACCTTGCCGTCAATCGAGCGTGACACGGCCGTCAAATGTAACGGCTTCACGCTTTGTAGGTCATTATTTTCCGCATTTCGGACAGCGGTTACGTGGTGCGAGACCGCAAACCCAACGATTTCGTCGAATTCGAGGTTGGACCGTCAGCGTGAGCGGTTCCGCCGAAGATCCCGATCGAGCCGTCGATGCGGCCTCCAGGGTAGCACTTGGAGCTGGTTGAGGCATGTGCCCAGCCGTCATGGAAGCCCATTTCCTCGTGGTTCTGCCGGTCGGCGTCGGGGCCTGTGCCGCACCAGCGCCTGGTGGAAATTTTGGACGGGCTGCAGGTTCGTGTCCCTTGACGGCGTGGCCTTCAATACACCCGCACGTCACGCTGCAATATCCGCGACGTTGCTCCCGTTCGTCCTCAGCATCGCGTCACGGATTTGCTGCCGCAACCATGCGCAGCCAAGATCGCTGTCCATCTGAAGCGGCCAGACCATAGCCACCGGTGGAAAAGAAAGCGCCAGTGGCACCGGGCTGACCTCTAGTCCCAACAGTGGCCCATAACGGGCCGCGATGCGCGATGATACGGTGGCGATCACCGCAGACGAACGCGCCGTGGCCAAAATCGACATGAAATCGGGTGCTGCCGCCACCACTTCCAGTTCTGCACCCGCATGCTCCAGAGCATCCTTGACGCAGCCATGCAGGCTGTCGGTCTGGGAGATCACCGCGTGTTGTGCGGCCATATAGGCATCAAGGCCTACCGGATTGGAGAGCTTCAGCAATTGCGGATTAAAACAGCACAATACGCTGGACTGATACAGCGGTTCGCAGTGGTGCCGTGAGTCCGGCAGATAACTGCACCCCACAGACAGATCGACGACGCCTGCATCGAGCATCGCGTCGACCTCCTGCGCATCACCACCGCGGGCCAGAATACGGATGCCCGGCGCGATATCCCGCAGACGCGCGGTCAGATCGGGCAGCAGTAATAGTTCCACCTCGCTGGAAAGTCCCAGCCGGAATGTGCGTTGTTCGGTGGCCGGATCGAATGCGTCCGCCGTCAACACGGCCGCCTGCGCCTGCCGCAAGGCCTGCCGCACCGGACCAGACAAGTTGAGCGCACGTGCCGTGGGTTTCATCACCTGTCCTACGCGGATGAAAAGCTCATCCTGAAACAGCGTGCGCAGGGTGGAGATATTGTGGCTCATGGCAGGCTGCTGGATTTTCAACCGCTGGGCCGCACGGGTCACACTCATCTCTTCCATCATTGCGTCGAAGGCAACGAGGAGATTGAGGTCGAAGGAACGTAGATTGAAATGATCGATGACTTGCATGAATGGTATCGATTTGATTGCTGACCAAGGCATCCTTAGCTGATGGGCAGGAACTTGCAAGCCGTTCCGAACCATCACCCATGGAGTAAACCAATGCCATCCCGTCGTTCTATTCTCAAAACTGCTCTAAGCGGCTTGATCGCCGCACCCTTCGTCGCACCGTCAATCGCCTTCGCCAAGGCACCCTATGCCGTTGATCACGCACCTGGTTTCTACCGGCTTAAAATAGGCTCCGCAGAGGTCACGGCCCTGTCGGACGGCACTGTAGCTCTGCCGCTGGCCAAGCTGTACACCAACACCAGCGAACAACATGCGCAGAGCGCCTTGAACGATGCCTTTCTGCCGGAACTCGTTCCAACCTCCGTCAACGCCTTCCTCGTCAACACCGGGGAAAGACTGGTACTGATCGACGCGGGCACCGGTACCTATCTAGGGCCATCGCTCGGCAAACTCGTGTCCAACATCGAGGCGTGCGGTTACAAGATGGATGACATCGATGATGTCGTCCTCACCCATATTCACACCGATCATTCCGGCGGGTTGATGAGCAATGGCAAGCGCACCTTCCCGAACGCCACATTGCGGGTCAATGAGCGGGAGGCCAAATTCTGGCTGAGTGCGGCGAACGCCACGGCGGCGACCGGCATCGTCAAGCAGCATTTTGGCGAGGCGGATCAGTGCGTGACGCCCTACGTCGAAGCCGGAAAATTCGTCACCTTCGCGGATAACGCAGCGCCCGTTCCCGGTCTTGGCTCCATTCTTTATGCGGGGCATACGCCGGGTCACAGCGCCATCACGCTGGAAAGCGAAGGCCAGAAGATTGTATTCTGGGGCGACATCACCCATGGCGATATTCTGCAATTCGACGAACCCGGCGTCGCGATCGAATTCGATATCGACCAAAAGGCCGCCGTGGCTGCACGCGACATTGCGTTCAAGCGGGCGGCGGAAGGCAAATATCTAGTGGCAGGTGCGCATATCGCCTTTCCGGGCATCGGGCATGTGCGGAAAGACAGCACGAATTTCGACTGGCTGCCGGTCAACTACACTTAAGGTCTGGCGACCGGCCTGGGTTGGCTTCATCAGACGTGCAGCTGAACACCTGGAGCCCCTGAACCGCGTCGCGCGTCGCCTGCTCTGAACTCTGTTGAACGGGGCCGCATAACTCAGATATCCCTCAGCACGCTCAGGGCGATATATTCAGAGGCGTCCCGCCATCGACGGGACGCAATCATCGGTCCAACAACAACGATCCTAGTTTAACCTCAGTCCGGTGCCGGGATCGAATACGTGGATGTCGGAGGAAGCCACTTCAACACCAAGCACCTCACCGATTGCAGGCCTAATGTGCGCCGGAACTGAGATATTGATCTCGTGACGCTCATTTTTCAGACTGATGAGGCGTGTTTCTCCATGAAACTCGTTGCGTTCGACCGTACCGCGAAATGCCTGGGCTTCCTCGCTCACGCGGAATGAGCCGGGCCGGATCCCAACGGTTACCTCTCCCTGGCGAATTCCGCCAGGTGCTGCGAATTTGACGAGGTTGTCGCCGAGCCATTCTTCCGTCAACTGCAATTGCAGAAAGTTCATGTTCGGCGTGCCTATGAACCCGGCGGCGAAGACCGTCGCCGGTGCCTGGTAGATCTCCTCGGGTGTGCCCATCTGCTCGATGCGGCCGTCCTTCATCAGCACGATCCGATCAGCGAGCGTCATCGCTTCGAGCTGATCGTGGGTGACATAGATGCTCGTCGTCTTCAGGTCACGATGGAGCCGCGCGATCTCGACCCGGAGGCTGCCGCGCAGCTTGGCATCGAGGTTGGAGAGCGGCTCGTCGAAGAGAAACACCTCGGGCGTCTTGATCATCGCGCGTGCGATCGCAACGCGTTGCTGCTGGCCACCCGACAGTTCTGCCGGCTTACGGGCGAGGTAGACACCCAGGCCCAGGGCCTCAACCACCGGAACGAGCCGGTCGTCGATCGCGGCCTTGCCGACGCCGGAACGCTCAAGGCCAAAGGTTATGTTCTCGCGCACGCTCATATGCGGATAGAGGGCGTAGTTCTGGAAGACCATCGCGATGCCCCGGTCCCCGGGATCGCGGTCATTCATCCTCGCGCCACCGATCAGAAGCTCGCCGCCCGAGATCTCCTCGAGCCCCGCGATCATCCGCAGCATGGTGGATTTTCCGCAACCTGACGGACCGAGGAAGACAACGAATTCATGATCGTCGACCTTCAGGTCGAAATCGCGCATGACTTCAAGTGCGCCGTAGACCTTGCGGATGGCCCGGCATTCGACGATGGCCATCAGTTTCCCTCCCTGTCCACGACGATCTGCAGCTTGACGTCTTCCGGCCGCCCTTCGGCAGCGCGTTCGAAGGCAGCGATCGACTGATCGAAGCCGTAGGTGCCCGATATCAGGGGCTGGAGATCCACCTTGCCGGCGGCAATCAGGGCGAGGGCACGGTCAAAGACGTTGGCGTAGCGGAAGACCGTTTCGATGCGGCATTCGCGGAAGCAGGCCGCTGCAAGGTCGACTGCGACGGGTTCCGGCGGCAGGCCAACGAGCACGACGGTGCCACCTGGCCTGACCACCTTGAACAGATCGCGGATTGCTGCCGGCGCGCCGGAGCATTCAAAGACGATGTCTGCCCCCCAGCCTTCGGTCGCGTCGTTGACCGTCTCAATGAGATCTACCTGCCTGAGATTGACACCGGTGATGCCGCCATAGCTTTCGGCAAGCTTCAGCTTCGTCTCGGAAATGTCCGAGATCAGGACGCGCGAGCAGCCGCCGGCAAGCGCCGCCAGCGCCACCATGATGCCGATCGTGCCGCAACCGGTGACCACCGCCGTGTCGCCAGGGGTGATTTTCGCCCGGGCAGCCGCCTGCATGCCGACGGCGAAAGGTTCGACCATGGCGCCTTCGGCAAACGAGACATTGTCCGGCAGCTTGTAGGTGAAGCTTGCCGGATGCACAGTCTCGGGGCAGAGCACGCCATGCACGGGCGGCGTTGCCCAGAAGGTGACGGCGGGATCGACATTGTAAATGCCAAGCCGCGAGGCCCGCGACTTGGGATCGGGGATGCCAGGCTCCATGCAGACACGGTCTCCAGGCTTCAGATGGGTGACGTTGGCACCGATTTCCGTGACGGTTCCAGCTGCCTCATGGCCGAGAACCATGGGCTCGTTGACGATGAAGTCACCGATGCGGCCATGGGTGTAATAATGCACGTCGCTGCCGCAGACTCCGACTGTGTGTATGCGGATGCGAACGTCGTCCGGTCCCATCTGCTGTGGCAGTTCGATGTCGCGCAGGGAAAGTTCGCCGACACGTTCGAGGACAAGTGCTTTCATGAAGGTCAACCTTGATCAGTTTTCTTGGAGAATGCGGCGTTGAGCCCACCGGCAAGGACCCCGAGAAGGATCAGCGGTGGCAGAGACAAAAGGACGACGGCAGCGTTCAGGATGCCCCAGGGCACGTTCATGCCGAGCTGCGACATTTCGGAGGCGATGATCGGCAGGGTCTTCGCCTTCGAGGTCGTGAGCATCATGGCAAGCAGAAACTCGTTCCAGACCAGGACGAAGGAGAAGGCGATGGCGCCGAAGACCTGGAAACGGGCGATCGGCAGCGCGACGCGGAAGAAGGTCGCGTATGGGCCAAGTCCGTCGACACGGGCGGCCTCCTCGACATGTAGGCTGACGCGCTCGAAGGCCGGCACTGACAACCAGATCGTGATCGAGGCGGTCACGATGAGATAGGTCACGATCAACGACAGGCGGGTGTCGTAGAGATCGAGGCCGAGCCAGATGACCAGCATGGGGATGGCGATTGCGACTGGGGGGAGGAAGCGGAGGGACAGGACGAAGAACCGCGCTTCCGCCGTGATACGGTTCTTGAACCGGGCGATCACATAAGCCGCTGGCACTCCGAGGACGGCACCGAGCAGCACGGCGCTCGAGCAGATGATCAGAGAATTGGTGAGCGCCCGTGCAACCGAGCGGCGGTTCAGGACATAGCTCATATTGTCCCAGACCGGTTGGAAGACCAGTTTCGGCGTCGAAACCAGGAGATCTGCATTGGTCTTGAAGGCGTTGAGCAAGGTCCATAGCAGCGGCAGCACGACCAAGGCGGCGGCAAAAAGGAGCAAAAGCTTGAGCAGGAGGGTCGAGAGCTTCATCGATTGAGCCTCTTCCAGGTGAAGGTGAAGGTGACGATAGTCAGCACCATCATGATGACGGCCATGGATGAGGCGTAGGAGATCTTGCCCGCTTCGATGAAGCCTTGGGAATAGGCGTACATGTCGAGAGTCTCGGTGGAGATGCCGGGACCACCGCGCGTCATGACATAAACCAGATCAAAGGAGCGCAGGCTTTCGATTGCCTTGACAAGCAGCAGGCTGATCAGCGGCGCCTTCAGCATCGGCAGGGTGACAAAACGGTGAATCTCGAAGCGGGTCGCCCGGTCGATCCGTGCAGCTTCAAGCGGCTGCGGCGGCAGGGATTCGAGAAGCTTCAGGATGATGACCGCGAAGAACAGACCCCATTGCCAGACATCGACGAAGGCGACGGCGAGAAGTGCGCCAAGCGGGGTCGAGAGAATGTCCGGCGTGATACCGGTGAGTTCCCTGACCGGCCAGGTCAGCGCGCCATAGAGCGGGTGAAAGGCGAACTTCCAGACAAAAGCAGCGCAGACGCGGGGCAGAAGGACCGGAATGATGAAGAGCACGCAGAGGATGTTGCGCATGCGCGGGCTCGCTGCCTCGAACATCGCAATCCCAATGGCGAGCCCCGTCACCATGGTCGCAGTCACGCTGATGATCTCCCACTTGAAGGAGACCCAGAGCGCATTGAGGAAGCGGGCGTCCGAAAACAGCGCGAGGTAATTGGCGAACCAGACATAGTCTGCATTGGGGGCCGAAAGGGTGCGATTTTGGAGCGATATGTTGATCGCGTAGATCGTCGGCACGAGCGCGAGCACGATCAGGATACCCAATGTGGGTCCCAGAAAAACGTAGGGCAGCGAGCGGCCGCGGCGCATGGCAAATCCTCGGATGGGAAAAGGGGCGCGTCAACAGACGCGCCCGCTAGAGGGCTCAGGAAGTGTCAGAGCTTGGCGGCGAAGGCTTCAAGTTCGGTCAGCGTCGCCTTGATGTCGGTGCGGCTGCCGGTGATCAGTTCTTCCAGCATGATGCCCCACTGGTTACCCAGTTCCTGCCAGCGCGGATCCTGCCAGAAGGTGACAGTGGTTTTCTCGCCTGTCGCAGCCATGGCGTCGGCAAGGTTCTGGCCGAAGGTCTTGGCATATTCCGGGCTCTGATAGGTGCTGGTGCGCGTCAGTTCGCCCGGCTGCCCTGCGGCGAGGCGACGGGCCTCCTGCTCCTTGGACGTGGCCCAGGCGACAAAGAGACCGGCGCAGGCCTTTTCCTTATCCGTCGCGTTTGCCTTGGACGCGATGGCAAAACCATGGGCGTAGCCGCCACCCGGCAGTGGCGAGGGCGGTACGGAGAAGGCGACCTTGTCGGCGACCTGGCTCTGCGCCTTGTCGACGGACATGCCGCCGAGCGGGGCGGATTCGATGATGATTGCCACCTTGCCGGAGCGGAAAGCGCCGGTGGATTCGTCCCAGGAACCGGTCTGCGTGCCAGGTGCCGAATACTTGAAGAGCTCGAGATAGGTCTTGGTCGCTTTCAAGGCGGCATCCGAGTTGAAGGACGGCTTGCCGTCCTTGAACCACTCACCGCCATTGGCCTTAAAGAAGGGCATCCAGCGCCACACGTTAGCGCCTGAGCCACGTTGGCCGCGCAGGGCGGTTCCGTAGACGCCGTTCGCCGGGTCATGCAGCTTCTGTACGGCCGCGAGATATTCGTCCCACGTCTTTGGTGGCGCAATGCCGGCCTTTTTCAGGAGATCGGTGCGGTAGACCATCAGGTCGCCGCCGCCCTGCACCGGCGCAAACCACTGCTTGCCATTATAGGTGGCTGCAGCCCGCATGCCGGCATCGAAGTCGTTGTAGTCATATTCGGCCGGGTAAAAGCCCCCGAGGGGGACGATCCAGCCGGACGAGGCAAAAAGTGCGAGGTTAGCTTCATCGACGTAGTAAACGTCAAAGCTGCCAACGGTCGAGGCGTCGGCCTGCGACTTTGCGCGGCGGTCATTTTCGTTGAGATAGCTGATCTCGAAGCCCGCGCCCGAGAGCTCTTCGAACTCGTCCACATAGTCCTCGAGAAGTGTGAGACCGTCACGCGGCTGTGCCAGGACGCGCACGTCGTCGGTGCATTGTGCGGCGGCAAGAGCATTGGATGCGGCAAGCATGGCGATGACCGCGCAACCGGCACGGAGAGCATTGAGTGTCATGATTTCCTCCCTCAGATGGTAAACTCCCTTACCATCGACAGGGGGCATTTTTGCGCAGGCTATCAGCGCGAACTAGTTTGTCTTCGTCGCAGAACTAGTATTATTTTGACATCTGTGCGCAACAACATGAGTCTGTGAATGCCTATTGCATCAGATTTTCCGCAGTCGATCTCCGAAACCTTCACTGCCACGCGCGAGCAGATCGTCCTGCCAGGAGGCGCCTCCTATCTGATCCGGCGGGACGACTATCCCAATCCGATCTGCATCTGGAACTATCATCCGGAATGGGAGATCCATTTCATCCCGGGTGCGAGTGGCTTCGCCTACGTCGGTGACTATATTGGCCCCTTTCGGCCGGGACACCTCATGCTCACAGGCACCAATCTGCCGCATAATTGGATTACACCCGGCGCACCGGAGATCCCCGGCCGCGACCTGGTCCTACAATTCGACGCGGATGCCCTGATTGGCGTCCGTGCGATCTGTCCCGAGTTTGACGTGCTCCATCGACTGAAGCCACTCGCTCAGCGCGGGATTGAGGTTTTGGGTCCAGAGGCCTTCGCCATCGGGGCCAAGATCCTTGAACTGCACGCCGTCGGCCACCGGGGCGGACTAGGGCTCTTTCTGGAAATTCTGCAGGACATCGAGGCTGCATCGCCGAAGCGCCTGCTTGCGAGCGAACACTTTCTCTCAGTCTATAATCAGGTGTCGGACCGCAGGCACCGTCGGATCGACCAGGCGATACAGATCCTGCAATCGAATCCCGGCGCGCAGATGCACGAGGTGGCGGAACAGGTCGGTTTCGAGCCCTCTGCCTTCTCGCGCGCCTTTCGGCGTCTCACGGGCATGAACTTCTCCGACTACAGCCGTTCGGTCCGCGTCTGGCGAGCCCGCACACTGCTTGCGGAGACAGAGACAACGATCACCGACGTCTGTTTCGAGGCCGGCTTCAACAACCTGTCCAACTTCAATCGCTACTTCCGGATGGAAACGGGCCTCACACCTCGAGCCTATCGCAAGGCCGCGCGCATCAGAGCGAAGTCGGTTATCGCTGGCTCGCTAAAACAAGCCTAAGCCGTGAGAAGAAAGTCATGTACCGACGAGCTGAAGGAAGTGCAGCCATGGCGCGACGTGTCTTGGAGCGGTAGAACCGCTACTTTCTCGACGCGCGAGATCAGGCAACGAAAACCTGAGGGAAAAATAACCAGGGCTAACTCGCCGGCCACATCGTCACTGGCGAGTTAGCCATTCCTGATGATGCTCTTCGACCGGCCGAGCGCACGCCTACGTCCCTCCCTGAACGCGCACTTTCCTCTACCGCAGGCCGTCCCGTCTGTTCATCGAAGATCGGCATCGTGTCCACAAATCATCTGTAACATGGGGATTCCGCCATCAGCTGTCCCTCCTCAGCAAGGGAGTGGAATCGGAGAAGAAGCACAGACGGTTGTGTCTTCCTGTGTTAAAGTCCCCCGCGGTCGCGGGCCGTCTAGGCAAGCTTTGCAAGCGTAGCTGAGGCGATGCCACGCGGCTTAGCTGCCGTGCCTACCTCTGGCCCCATGATCAAGCTCCATTGACATGGTCATTCTCGATCTGAAAAACTTTTATGATGGTAGAGCAGTTCGGGTCGCCTTCGTCGAGAAGCTGTACCGGCGAGATCCAGCCGACTGCAACGCTCACGGCCGTAGCGACCGCCCAACCGGGTTCTTCGCCGGCGCGTTGCAAAAGCCGCGGTCCATGTGACTCGACGCACTGGCGAGATTGCTGGATTGCGGCTACGGGAGCATTGGCGCGTTCCAGATGCGCGCTTATCTCAGCCTGAAGAGGATCGATGACAAAAAGAGCGAACAGCCAGGCTGCGATATCCGAGATCATCAAAAAACCTATCACTGGTTCGGCAAACATGTCGGAAACGGTCCGACATCACGAAAGCGCCGAAGACTTCGCCAGAGGGGCCCGGACCAAGGGTCGTTGTTAAAATAGATAGTGTTCGCTAGCGTTCAAGGCTCGCCGGTCGACGACCAGTATGGCAACGCCTTTCGTATGTTCGGTTGGCGGCGGTGGCCTTCCTCCCAACGCCCGCCAACTCGCCACTGGCCTTAGGTGAGCCTAATGCATGCACGGAATACATGGCGGCCATGATTTGCTCGCTTGCTCTCGGCACCCCATATACTCTGAGACTATCCAGGTGAGTTTCAAGTATGATGCCGTTCCGTCGCCGCCAGTGGCTGAGCGACGGCGTGCGCGAAGGAGACAGCATGGAAGAAATTGCCAAAACCCTTGTAGAAATGGATCCCGTCGAGCGGTTCCAACTGCTTGACACCGTCACCGACGCGCTGAGGCAAGCTGCTGGTCAAGCCGAAGAACAGGGCGACACTTGCTTCGCCGCCAATTCGAGATGTCTGGCGGGTTCGATCGTAGGATGCGCTAATGATCCGGAAGGAGAAAACCTAGCGGCCGCCGAGCTTTTGCTGAGGCAGGGCGTCATGCTCCTGCACTTATATTCGAACAGGTCGAACGCGCGGTCCGTGCTTCATTAGGTCAATCCGCGAACTGTGCGAGCAGAGCTCCGGGAACCGAGTACATTTCCCTCGGTTTGGAGGCGATGAAACCGATCCGACCGCACCAGCCCATCCATCCGTGCGCAACCAAACCGATGACTTCCAAGACGACACCGGCGTGACAGACGAGATCATCGTCGTGGTTCAGGCTCGGTCGGGCACGTGTCTAACGTAAACTCCGAAGAAGCGCGGTGATGCCCATGCAGGCCGATTTGTTTAAGGAGCAGGCGCCCTTTTTTCCCGCCGGCTTCCGTTACTTGCCAGATGTGGTTCCTGCGGGGATGCAGGCCGACCTGGTGCGCCTTATCAAGGAAATGCCGCTGAAGCCCTTCGATTTCCATGGCTACGAAGGCAAGCGGCGCGTTGCCTCCTTCGGTTGGAAGTTTGATTTCGATACGCAGCGCCTTCGTCAGACTGAAGCGATACCCGACGATCTGCTGCCAGTCCGCGACATCGCTGCCCATTTCGCCGGCATTCGGCCTGACAGTTTGCAGCAGGTATTGGTGACGGAATATGAGCCTGGCGCGCCGATCGGCTGGCACAGGGACAAAGCGGCCTTCGCCCATGTTGTCGGCCTGTCGCTTCTATCTAGCTGTAGGTTCAGGCTGAGACGGCGAGCTGGTAGCAAATGGGAACGTTTTTCTATATCAGCGGAACCCGGCTCGGCCTATCTGCTGTCAGGGCCAAGCAGGAATGAATGGGAGCATTCCATCCCGCCTGTCGATCGGCTGCGCTACTCGATCACCTTTCGTGAGCTCAGGTGACGCCCTTGCCAGCGAGCGGGAGTGCCATAACAACTTGCCGCCCGCTATCTGAGCGGGTTCTCAGCGCAATTTCGTTTGCGGTTTCGCAAACCGCACGCCATCCCCCCGTCGTCTTCGGAGATGAATTCCACTCCGGCATTCTTGAAGGCGATACGTATCACTCCTAGCGTCGAGGCATGCCTGGACCAGCCTCCCTCCCGATCCTCACATCCAGCGTCGGCTTCAGCTGGAGCGCGCTTTCGGGTCCAACGCCCAACCTCCTGGTTGGACAAGACTGGCGGTCTAAAGCGCCAGCCTTAGCTGCGGTTCCGCAGACGGTGCTTGCCGCTCCAGCGAGGACAGGGTGACGCCGAGCAGACGTATCCCTTTTTTCAGTGGGAAAATCGGCGTGAGAAGCAGGCCGATCAGATCCTGAAAATCAGTGATCGCCGACAGGGGTGCAGGGACCGTCTTGCTGCGGGTGACTTGGGTAAAGTCGGCATATTTGACCTTTAGCGTCACCGTCTTGGCGCCAATGTCATTGGCCTCGCAGTAACCCCACACTTTTTCGATCAGCGGCTGAAGCCCTTCGCGGGCAGGCTCAAAGGCGTGGAGGTCTTGCGAGAATGTGTCTTCCGCGCCGACGGATTTGCGCACCCGATCCGGCTTGACCTGGCGATTGTCGATACCGCGGGCGATGCCATGGAAATACGGTCCTGACTTGCCGAAATGCTCCACCAGGAACTCAAGCGTCTTCTCTTTCAGATCCGCGCCCGTTTCGATTCTGAGCCGATGCATCTTTTCGGCCGTTGCCGGTCCGACACCATGGAATTTATTGACCGGGAGGACTTCAACGAAGGCCGGCCCGTTCCTCGGCGTGATGACTGCCTGTCCATTGGGCTTGTTGAGGTCGCTCGCCATCTTGGCGAGGAACTTGTTGTAGGAAATCCCGGCCGAGGCGTTGAGGCCGGTGACCAGCTTGATCCTGGCGCGGATCTCCAACGCAATCTCGGTGGCGATCTCCATGCCCTTGAGGTTTTCGGTAACGTCGAGATAAGCCTCGTCGAGCGAAAGCGGCTCGATGAGGGGCGTGTATTCGGCGAAGATTTCGCGGATCTGCTGCGACACAGCCTTGTAGACGTCGAAGCGCGGAGGCACGAAAATCAGCTCGGGACATTTGCGCTTGGCAGTCACAGATGGCATTGCCGAGTGAACGCTGAACTTTCGTGCCTCATAGCTTGCCGCTGCCACTACACCGCGGGCGGCCGAGCCACCGACGGCAATCGGTTTGTTACGTAGGTCCGGATTATCGCGCTGCTCGACCGAGGCATAAAAGGCATCCATGTCCACATGTATAATTTTCCGGACCGGGGTTGAGTTCATCTCGTCCATGGCGGCTTTAGGATCACGATAGATCGGCCCTCGGAATTCGAGTCGAAACAAAAAGAGAACATAGCAGGCTTACGTGCGATATCAACCGAATTCGACGGCGTCTTCTCACTGCGATCGAAACCAGCCGCCACCGAAGGCATTCACATCCTGTGGAAATCAACATCGGGAGACACCCAATGGCGGACGACAGCACTACGACAATCCGGGCCACTTTCGAAACACGCGAAGCAGCCGATCTTGCCGTCGAACATCTGGTTCAGCAGCACGGCATATCGAGGCCGGACATCTTTATTCAGTCGGCAACCGACCGCAATTCCGTCGGCTCGGCGCCGTCGGGCGGCGATGTCTCCCATGAAGAGGGCGCCCGTCGCGACGTGCCTCTCGAAGGCGAGATCGAGGTCTCGGTGGATATCGCATCCAGCCAAGTCACCGCCGTCGAGCGCAGTCTTGGAGACGCCGGTGCGCTCCGTGTGTCGAGCCGCTGAGCATGGGCGACAATCTCTCAAAATACCGTGCCAAGCGTGATTTCAAGAAGACCAGCGAGCCGAGAAGCGAGGCGCAGGTCAAGCCGTCGGACCGCCGGCGGTGCGTTATCCGGAGGCACGACGCCACACGGCTCCATTATGATCTGAGGCTCGAACTTGACGGAGTTGTTTAAGTCCAGGGCAGTAACCAAAGGGCCGTCGCTTGATACCCACGACAAGCGACTGGCAGTCGAGGTCGAAGATCACGCGCTCGACTAACCTTGTTTCATTTGCAGTTTTCCGCGTAGGCTTCTACTCGTTTGAAAATCTCAACCGTGAGAATTCTCCAGGCTTGAAGGCCGGTAACCATTTCAGATCAGCCTAGTGAACCGGTAAGGCCATAACGCTACTTCAACTGGAATATTACCGGCTGGGTTTACGACAATGTCCGGTTGATCCAGTCCGCCATGAATTGCCGGGTTTTAGCAGCCAGCCGGGTCGGTAGCCGTTCGAAGCCATGAGGGCCTTCGGGCACGACAAGGAGGTCCGACCTGCCGGCTTGGCGTTGCCAGCGGTCATGCATGCGGATGGTATCCTCTACTATGGGATCAAGCGCTCCCGCAATGAATAGGGCAGGGGGCATTGCTGACAGATCCGCGAAAACTGGCGAAAGGTCCGCGTCGGACGCTAAATTGGCGGTCAATCTGTCGAGGTTCCTCTCAGCCGATTTGGGCTCGATGATCAGACTGCCCTTCGCTGTCCTGAGGCTTTTCGATCCGCCCAGGTCGAAGGCTCCGCACAACGAGACAAATCCGGCTACCTCTTCGAGCGAGCGATGTCTGGCGAGGCGGGTCAGCGCACACGCGGCAAGGTGTGCACCAGAAGATTCGCCTTCGATGATCAGCTGATGCGTTTGGAAGTCCGCAACATGATCCAGGGCCCACCCGGTGATGGCGACGGCGTCCTCTATCGTCCGCTCAAGATCGTCATCCACCGCAAGATGAAAATCGCCGCTGGCGACGGTGACGCCGCACGATTTCGCCATCCGCATGTTCCAGCCATCGTCGAGCCGGGAATTGCCCAAGACCCACGCCCCACCGTGAAAGTGCAGGAGAAGAGCTTTGACTATCGGTCGAGGTCGGAGAATGCGGATCATCGTCTGATGGTTACCGACCGGCAGCTCGATAGTCTCGATCGATATGTCCGGCCATCGACTTCTCGGCAGGAGACGCTGGCCAATCCCGATAACGCTGTCAATCAGCCTGGCGTTCAGCCGTCTGCCCGCGTGGTAACGCGGCATCCATGACAGGACACGGTTGAGACGCCGTGCGCTGGCAAAGTCGCCTGGGTTGAAAATGTCGGCAGGGTCGATCTTCATGGTATTACTCGGGCGGCGGCGCCGCAGACCGCAGGCGACACATCTGTCGATCAACACCGATGACGTGCCTGGGGAAGGGACACTGCCCAATCATGGCAGGCTCCCCCAGAGAGCCGGCAAACCAATTCAGCCCGCCAAAGTTCCGCGTGCCATGCGCATTCTTCCATTCACATCTCAGATGCTTGCTCCTTTCCCTCTGCTTCATGCTGCTCCCAAGAAACGAGCGTTGATGTTTCCCTCAGAGCCTGAGCAGCCGTATCCGGTGTAGGTGAGGTTTGATCCAGCGGGAAATGCCAGCGAAGTTCCGGTCTTGCTGCCGTCAGATCGACGTGCGCCCGTAGCAAACAGCCTGCCCGTTCCTTCCTCGCCCCCGCCCCCAGGAACAATATTACCCGTTCCCGGTTGGAGCTCCGATGACTGCGATGGTTCGCGGTGAAGCCGATTTCAATTCGGGAGGATCCTATGACTGAGACTGGTACGGGCCAGGGCGGCCAGGCCGCTTCGTCCTCGAGTTACGCCGCGGCTAAGGGAGATCGATTGGCTGGCAACGCTGCCGCCGTTGAGCCCTCGGGTGCAGCCGACGACTTGCGGCAGACGCTTTCGGAAGACGTGCAAACAATCAAGGAAGTTGCCCAGGATCAAATTTCAAGCGTCAGCGACAAGGCAAAGGACGCTGCTGCCGACCAGAAGAATTTCCTTGCGAAGCAACTTGCTGGGGTCGCCGCTGCCCTTGAAAAGGTCGGAGGTGAACTCCAGACAGGCGATCAGGCGGATATCGGCCGGATGACCAGAGGCATTGGCTCGAGTATCCAGCGGTTCGCGAACGATATCCAAGACCGAAAGATGAGCGAAGTCGCCGGCATGGCAGAAGACTTCGGGCGCAAACAGCCTTTCGCCTTCCTTGGCATGGCGGCTATCGCCGGATTGGCCGCAAGCCGCTTTCTGACTGCTTCGGCTCGCCGCGGCGACAGCCCGACGGAGAGAACTCCGTCCTTTGCGGCCTACGGAGAAACAGGCGGGGGCAACGCGTCGAACCGGACTCCATCAGATGAGCAAAGATCGGAAGGAAATTTCAATGGCTAGTTCATCGGAAAATTCGTCGCTCCCCCAACTCATCAGCGGATTGGTGGAAGATATAACTGGCCTGTTCCGCAAGGAGATTAACCTGGCCAAAACCGAGGCTGCGGAAAAAATGTCCTCTGCGGTCACCGGAGTGGAAGCGTTTGCAGCCGGATTGGTGTTCGCCATCGCAGCGATCGGTGTTTTGCTCGCGGCGCTGGTCAGGGGGTTGACGGCGTTCCTCGTCACTCGTGGCATGTCGGAACCGAGTGCAGACGCGATCTCTTCCGTCGTCGTCGGAATCGTCGTGGCGCTGGTTGCCTGGGGCCTGATGTCTCGCGGCCTGGCCGCTTTCAGGGGCAACAATCTCAATCTCGACCGGACGTCTGCATCGCTGAAGCGGGATGCACAGATCATCAAGGAGAGAACATAATGGCCCACACTTCGGGAAAACCAGACGCGGCCGATATCGAGCGCGAGATAGAGGAAGATCGTCAGCGCATCGAGAAACGGATTGATGCCATTCAGCAGCGCATGTCACCGGGCCAGTTGGTGGACGAGGTTTTAGCCTATGCGAAGTCCAGCGGCGGTGGCGAATATGTCGGCAATCTTTCGAATGCGCTGAAAAGCAACCCAATTCCGGTCGCGTTGATGGGAGTTAGCCTTGCATGGCTGATGGCGGGTCAAAAAAACACGGCCGGCCCGAGCAGCGATAGCGGCCCCGATTATCCGTTGGCTGTCGTCGAAGGCGGGATCCGACGGATCGGCCCTGTCGAGAGCAACGGCGGCGATCGGTACAGCCACTTCGCAGACAGTACCGGAAGGCGCTTCAAGGCGCTGACGGACGAAGGTGGGCGCCGAGCCGGGCACTTCATCGACGACAGTGGGAAAACGTTTCGGGGCTTTGCAGATGCCTCCGGGCGGCAGATTAACGATCTGCGTGACGAGGCGGGTAAGCTTTTCGACCAGGCATCCGGATGGGCCTCGGAAACATGGCAGGCCGTGTCAGGCTCCGCCGGAAAGATGCGCGACGCGATTTCCGGCGCAGGACGCAACTCGCTGGATACCGGCGCTCAGTTCAACGAGGCAATCCTCAGGCATTTCAAGGACCAGCCGTTGATCGGCGGCGCGCTCGCCTTCGCGGTCGGCGCCGCAATTGGAGCGGCCCTGCCACACACCAGCGAGGAGGATGAAGCGGTCGGCGCGGCGGCCGACACTGTAAAGGACGGGCTGTCGTCCGGGGCGTCGAGGGTATTGGATAGAGCTGAAGACTTGGCCTCGGACGCCGTTCACAAGGCAGTCTCCATCGCCACCGAGGTTCATGACGTGGCTCGCGACAGGATCGTAGAGGAAGCGTCGTCGCTGGGAGGAAATGGTCGGCCCGACGGGGGGACCAAATCCGCGACATGATTTTGCTGAGGTAAGGGCCACGGACAATCTGCCCGGCAACCGCCCTATGAGATCGGCGGTCTCAGTCGGCCGATCCGGCGGTTCATTTTTGCCTTAGTATTGGAAGCCCTGTGGCGCGGCTGCTCTTTTAAGGCCAGCGAATGCGGTGTCGCGGCGCGCAGCAAGCTCTGCCCGCTTCCCCGCCGTATGTTGGCGCATATCGGCCATGCGGTCGGGCTCCAGGTTGATTTTCACGGCCATGATTATACCGGTAAAGGAGGCATCGAGGATTGCGGCTCCGGCGTGGAGATCGCTCGCGACCGAGTGATCCACCAAGGAGGATATCTCGTTCAGGTGTTCTAGCGCCTCGACGATCAGACGGGCTGCATCGAGAGGTTGGGCAGTTGCGCCGGATTCCGCCTCGCGGACAGCGGAAACATCAGCTTGCTTGCCTTCCACGGCGCAGCGGTCCCGCAAAACCTCCATGTAGTTCAAGAAGTTGCTGCGGTCTTGTTCTGCTGCTTGCAAGAGATCGCACGACAGTCGATCGATTTTTTCCACGGCCGCGCGCAAACAGGGATCGTTTATGGGATGATTGGAGACAAGGATGGCCATTTTTGCCATCGACAGTCCCATCAACCCCGCGAGGATTGACGCAGTACTGCCAGGGATGTCGGGGGAGCGTTTTCCGATTGACCCAAGGATATCGTCAAGCGTGCGCTCTGTTTGTTTCATCAGAGCCTAGCCTGCCCCTCCAACAGGTGTGTTGACCTTGCCCGTTCCATTGCAGTCGGGACATCGCGCCCCACCGACCTGGCCTTTGCCGCTGCATTTCCGACATATATTTTCGGCGGAAAACGGGGTTGTGGCGGGTACCTCGTCGGAGTTTCTCTGCTCGTTTCCGGTTTTTTCCAAAGCAAGTCCCTTTCAATCATTTTGGCTCCCGGTCGGGGCATTGACGCTTCTGACCCTGGATACTGGGCCGGCGTGGCGCTCGGTGCGGCACCGCTGCTTCGCGAACGCCGTTCTGCGTCTCGGCGAATAACCAGCCTGCGCGTCAGGAAATGAACTGCAAAAGTGCCGCTTCGTTCCTGTGGGGGCCGCTGATTTCGCACTGAGGTGATTTCGCTTGCTTAAGCAGCTATCGAAATCCGCACCGTCGCCTTTTGCCCTTCTTCGACCGATGGCTTGCTAAGTGGAGGGCGCGGGAGTGGCGCTGAAGCATCCCATGCCGAACACCGAACCACTGACGTAGAGGGCGCCGTAACGGTAGAAGGACCATCCGTCGAAACCGCTTTTTAAGGCGATCGCCCACACGTCGCCATCAGCGTTGCTCCACAAAATCTGACCATTGGCATTTTCCACGGCGGCGAGAACAGCGGCCGGGCTGATGCCCTGCTTGAATACGACCGTCACCGGCCGCGGATTTGACCACGGGGACGCAGCGACAGCGCCCGCCGCGAAAGCTATGATCCCGACGCTCGAGGCTACCGTGTTGCTCAGGCGGCGGCGGCCACCAAATCGGTCGAAGGTTATGCCGAGGCCCGCGCACACCAGACCGAGGACAAGGAACGCCAAGTCCCACAACAGCCAGTTTCGGCTGTCCTCCTTGATGTGATGCAGACCCAGGAGCCAATGGTTCAGGACGGCATCGGTCAGATGCCAGACGCCGAATCCGAACAGCAACGCTGAAGCGAACCGCTTTCCGGATCCGTCCGAGGCGAATTCATAGCGACCGCGCCAGAGTAACCACAGCCCAACAAGTCCAATGCCGTACATTGCGGCGTGGAAAGCCCCGTCCGTCAGCATCCGAAACCGGAGGTCTTGATAAACCTGGCCATCGAGTGAGCTGAAGAGGCTATGCCACTGCAGGATTTGGTGGAGGAGGATCCCATCGAAAAACCCGGCCAAGGCGAGGCCGATGAAGAAGCCGGCAGGCCCGCAGCCGCGCCGCAACGACCGGAAGATGTGGTTCAGCACTACGCGCTCCAAAAACAATGTTAGGCGCGAACAATCCATATCGGCGACAGTTCCATCTTAGAGCATTTGCGACGCAGAGGCGCTCCGCGCGCCAGTGCGGTCATCCTCTATCTTTGCGAGAGACAACGTTGTTCAACCGAGGAGTTAGAGCCGGAGGTGTCTAGTTGTTTGCGGGCGGCGCGACAGCAGGTGGAGGGTTCGAGGCCGGGGCACCCGAGTTTGGCTGGCTTGGGCCGCGCATCATAAATGCCGCGAGCAAGATTATCACGACCACGCCAAGGAGGCCGATCATTGCATTTTTCCGCATCTGACTGGCCTCAATTTAAAGCAAGCCAGACGGCGCCAGCGATAAGGCAGCCGAGCGCAACGGTCTGCAAGATGTAGAACAGGAATTCGTGCCGGTGGGGCGGGCTGCGGTGCATTCTGATCTCCTCCTGCAGATCAAACCATCCCGCGCATCCAAAGTTCCGGCGGCCCAGTGTAGACGGGACGGTGCCATCGTGGCCAAGGTTTTACCGACAGAAATCGCCTAGCCACCTTGCGGGCGCCGCCGAGCCCATCGAGGTAACCATGTTACACTCGCTGCATGCTCGGCGGTGGCACCGATGTCAAGATCTTCCGAATTTTGGGACCTGTTGTTTTGGACAAGCCTTGCCCTGGGGCAAAAAAATTTACCGCCGTATCGCGCGCGACTGCTTTTCAGCCGGCTGCGGAATATTCCACGAGCCGACCTCTGCTTTTGCCTTGGCTCAGGTTTGGAAGGCGAAGGTAGGGAGATCATTGTCGCGTAGCGGTGGAGTGAGACGGCTGGGACTGATAAGAAAGCGCAATGATCAACGCTACAGAGATACGAGCGCTCGACGTCTCCCCGAAAGTGCCGACCGCGCGGCCCTCTTATATCAGCGCTGCAAGCGGGCTCGTCTGCGTCTGGTCGACCATGTATGTGGTTGCTGATGACGAACTTCACCTCGGGGTGTTTTCAAAGGATACGTCCGAACCTGGCCATCTGATCCGACTGTTTACCGGTGAGCTGCCCAGCGGCAAGGCTGAGCGAAAACGGCAGAAGCCGGACCTTGAGGCGATCACCTTTGTTCCGGCTTTCGACCACCTTCCGCATGGCGCGCTCCTGGTTATGGGATCGGCATCCAGGCCCAACCGCGGTCGCGGGGCGCTGCTGGCACTCGACGCGCATGGTGCGGTCTGCGGTTCACCCCATGAATTTGACATGTCCCCGATTGTCGGTCCGCTTCTCCAAGCGTTCGATGAACTCAATATTGAAGGTGCGGTTGTCGTTGGTAACGAGTTGCGCCTATTCCAGCGCGGCAACAAGCGACATGCCGACAACGCGATCATCCGCTATCCGCTGCGGCAAGTTCTCGATGCCTTACAAAGTTCGCAAGCCGATGCCGTCGCGCCAGTCGCTATCGATCGGCTGGATCTTGGTCTTATCGAGGGAATTCCGCTCTGCTTCACCGACGCCGCAGTTCTTCCCGGTGGAGAAATGGTGTTCTGCGCCGTGGCGGAAGATACTGACGACGCCTATCACGATGGGCGCTGCGTCGGGGCTACGATTGGGATCGCAGACAATGACGGGCATCTGCTCTCCCTTCACCTACTTGACCGGCCATACAAGGTGGAGGGCATCAGCGCACGGCTTGAAAACGACAGGCTGGAACTTCTCCTTGTTACGGATGCGGACGACAACTCGATACCGGCAAAACTGTTGTCTGCATCCATTGCGAAATAGGGCAGGGCTGTTGCGGTCGTGCAATTATTGCGAGTCGATAGCTCGCGAGCGGCGAGACGTATTCCCAAATCGGTGCCTTGGTGCAGCGCCTACTCGGTGGCTAAGACAAGGTCGAGCGCCAAAGCATAGAGCGGAACAATCCAAAGCAAGGTGGAAAAATCCGAAGAACTAGAACCTCCGCGCTCGTTTCGGGACGGGGAGAAATATCATTTGGATAGGCAACAGGTAATCCTTGCAATCCCTTGTGCCGGAGCTTCGACTTCGGTGGAAAGCTTGGTGGAAGCATGGGGGGCGGGTCTCAGAGGCGCGCAGTATTTGGTCTCAAGGAAATCTGGACCGTCAAGTTGCAGCGGCAGATCGCGAATAGCAACTTGATGGCTGCCCTGATCGAAGCCGGCGGGGGTCGCGAGGGCATATTCGTGGGGAGCGAACAATCTAACGTGGGGACGGGGTTTGCCCTCGCGACTTCAAGCTCGGCAATCAGACCGGATCGGCAAACGGCGTTTCGGGGTCGCTGATGTAGAACAGAACCATAACCGCCGGACTGTCGGAACTGAGATTCCGGCCCGTCATTCTCACGCCCGAGGGTTCGACGAAAACTTCACCTGCTCCGATAGGGATCGGGTCGTGGCCGTCCAGCTCGAGGGTAAAGACCCCCTCGAGCATGTAGACGGTGACTGGAAAACGATGGGAGTGGTACGGGGTGCTGTCGCCGGGCTCGAGCCTGGCGATGATCACCCGAATTTCCTGAATGCCCCCGGTCGGGAGTGCATCCGTCAACTGCTTGTGGAGGACCGTGAGTTTCGCCACACCGGTGATCCCGGCGGAGGTGGTCACCCCCAGCTGTGTTCCGGCAATTGCTTTGTCGACGTCCATAACCTTGTGCATCGCGTGTCTCCCTGAGTGTGAGACAAATCTACGCCTGATCCCAGGATACCGGGAGCCGCAGACTTGCAAAGGCTCGCCGCAAAAGCGCATAACGAAACATGTTCGACTGGAACGATCTCAAATACTTTCTTGCCGTGGCCCGTCATGGCAGCACGACGGCTGCCGCCAAGGCAACCGGAGTCAACCAGTCAACGGTGCAGCGCCGAATGGTCGAACTCGAACGCCAGATAGGGCAGCCTCTCGTCCACAGGCACGCCAGCGGCTACCAGCTCACGGAGTTCGGGCAGCTGCTTCTGCCGAAGGCGCAAGAGTTGGAGCAGGCGGCGCTCGCGATCGAGCGGCAGACACAGCTTTATGTCAGCGAATTGAGCGGCGTTGTCCGGCTGACCTGTCCCGAGCCGCTGGTGTCACGCATCAACGGATCGCAACTACTGGAGCAGTTTCAACTGCAATATCCGGAAATTCGCGTGGAGTTCGTGATGAGCGATGGCTATCTCGATCTTTCAAAAGGAGAGGCCGATGTCGCCTTGCGCTCGGGCGAACCTTCAGATGAAAATCTTGTAGGCAGGAAAATCGCCGACTCGATCTGGGCGGTCTATGCGAGCCGGACCTACGTCGAGCATCACGGCGCGCCGAATACCGCAGCAGACATTGGGCGACACGCCATTGTCGGATTCGACGGGGCGCTTGCCAACCATCGGGCTGCGAAATGGTTTGCGTCAGTGGCTCCAACTGCAAGAGTCGGCGCGCGGAACAACAGCGTTTTGGGTGTGCTTCACGCGGTCAAGTCGGGATTGGGCGTAGCCCCGCTGCCGACCACGATTGCGCAAATGCATGATGACCTCGTGCAGGTGCTTCCTCCGGTAGAGGAATTGAACCGGGGCTGGTACCTTCTGGCTCATCCAGACATCCGGAAAACGCCGCGGGTTAGAGCCTTCTTCGAGTTCGTCAGCAATCATAATTCGCTGGTCCGCCCCATACTCATGGGCTAGGTTCACGGGATCCTGTTGGCCGGGCGACAGACGAGATGGAATAGCCATAGAGCTTCAAATCCTGAGTCTCGATGTTTTTCTCCGGTTCTCAAGATCGTTTTCATCGGTATCTCCACAGGCTGAATTCGTGCGTCCGCTAATTGAGAATTACCGTCATGTGTCGTGGTCCAGGGCCACAACCTCCATCTGAGCGTTGGCAAATCCGGACATGAGTTCAGAGCCGCGCGAAAGGAAGCTAAATCGCGCAGCACGCTGCCCCAATGGGACGGTCGTTTCTCGACGAAGCTCGGGTTACCGTGGCATCGAGGTCGCCGGGCTCACGCTTCAGCTCTTTCGATGCCCAAATCATCTCCTCTCGAAACTCGGCCGTCGACCATCCGTCCGCGCGAGCCAATAAGAGGATCATCGGGTCGGAGAGGATTTGGTTGAGCGTCAGATCGTCATGTCGTGCCATTTTCAATCCTCTCCCGATCCTTGACTGAGCTATGGTGGGGTGTTACCGGTAAGTAACATCAGAACGTTACCGACCGGTCACACCCATGTCAAGTTCGAAATCTCCAGATAAAGCCGCCGATCCTTCCTCTCCGACGGCCATTCCTCCCCGTGAGCGCATCGTGTCTTCAGCAGCGGACCTTTTTCGAAAATTCGGGATTCGAGGGATTGGCGTAGACGCCATTGCGGAGGCCGCCCAGACGAACAAGATGACGCTCTACCGAAAATTCGGTTCAAAAGACGAGCTTCTTTGCGCAACTCTGCGCCAGGTGACGCAACGGGCGGGGGCCATCTGGGACGAGCTGGAGAGAGATTTCGCAGGAGACGCTGCCGCGCAGTTGAAGCGATGGGTCGAATTCCAGGTGGACCGTCTGGAGCAGGAACCCGGCGGTTGCGACCTGGCGAACGCTGCCGTCGAGTTGCGTGACAGCGATCACCCAGCCCACGCGGTTGTTCAGGAATTCAAGAATTCCCAGCGCAACCGACTCGCGGCGGTGTGCGAGGCAGCAGGTTCGTCGAACCCAGAGCTGCTGGCGGACACGTTATCCCTTCTGCTTGAAGGCGCTCGCGTCAGCGTCCAGACAAGTGGGCCTGAAGGGTCGAGCCGACGGTTCAGGGAGTCGTGCGAGGCGACTATCGCGGCGTTTCATCGAAGTAGGGTTTGACGACAAGTTCTCGATCGCCGTCAACTCAGTATCGACTAGTTCGCCAGATATTCTTCGGTTGACACTACCCGCCCGTAACCAAAGGCCAGCGCGGACATGTACGCGGCGTGGACCTTGTCGGCGGACACGACTTCGCCTCTGAACTCCAGGTCGCGCTCCGCTCCCTCCGTGCCCACGGCAAAGAAAGGGCCGTCGGCTGCGCTCTCGTGGCGAACATTGATGACGAGATCACCGGACCGGCGAGCGGCGTCGACGACGCGTGCTGCGTTTTCCAGTGCTGCATCTATTCCTACCAAAGGAAACCTTCCCGCCGCCAGATAGTCATTCTGCAGGTCAACAACGATGATTGCTCTCTTGCTCATAGGACGTCCTTTCAAAGAAGCGGGCGTATGGACAAACCAGTAGATTTTACGGAAATCGCAATTCTCGCCTACGAGGGCGCTCAAACTGCGGCTGTGCTGGGCATGACTGATTTGCTGACTGCCGCCGCAGGCATCGCCTGTCAGCGACATGGCGTCAGCGAGCCTGCCCTCGGTGTGAGCCATTGGACACGTGCAAACGGAGATGATGCGCCCGCGAGAGTGTTCTCTTCCGACCCTGCCGGACAAGCGGGCCATCCGACTGTAATCGTAGTCCCTCCGGGCCTGGGGGATCCCTTGCCGGAGACGGAGGCGCGGTACTACGCAGCTTGGCTTCGCTCCGAGCATTCGCGAGGAGTGGGCCTGTGCTCAATCTGCAAAGGCGCATTCTTGCTAGGGGAGACAGGGCTTCTCGCCGGCCGAACGGTGACGACCCACTGGACCTACGAGGAGAACTTCGTCGCGCGTTTTCCCGACGTCAACCTGAACACCGACCGTCTAATCATCGACGATGGAGACATACTAACGGCTGGCGGCGTAATGGCCTGGGTCGATCTTAGCCTGATACTGATCGAGCGGTTTCTCGGATCGATGATCATGCTCGAAACCGCGAGAGCTTTCCTTGTTGATCCGCCCGGCAGAGAACAAAGCTACTACAGCGCCTTTTCTCCTCGGCTCAACCATGGTGACAGTGCAATCTTGAAGGTTCAGCACTGGCTTCAGGCCAGCGGCGGCAAGGAAATGAGCCTCGCTGGCTTGGCAGGCCATGCTGGGCTAGATCCGCGAACCTTCATGCGAAGATTCAAGAAGGCAACTGGTCATATAGCAGGCGAGTATATTCAGCGTTTGCGTATAGAATCGGCTCGTGACCTTCTCCAGTCTTCTCGCGAGCCGGTGGACGCCATTGCGTGGAAGGTCCACTACAGCGATCCCAGCTCCTTCCGGAAATCTTCACCCGCATTATTGGTCTCACCCCCGCCGAATATCGTCAGCGTTTTCGCATGCGCTCGCTTCGGAACCTGGCTCGGGGTTGAAGGTGCCTCCGCTGTCCGAGCAATGCCTGTAGATAGACATGAGCTCAGTCAGCCTCCCGGCCGTGCCGCCGATCCAGCCAACGCATCGCGGGCGTCACAGTGAGCCCGTGCATTAGGATCGAGACGAAGACGACGAGCGAGAGGATGACCCACAACCGGCCGCCGTCCTCGAACCGCCCGTGATTGAGGCCATAGGCGAGATAATAGAATGAACCGACGCCCCGAATGCCGAAGAAGGCGATGGTGATTTTCTCGGTGAGCGTCGCGCGAACCCCGATAAGCGCTAGCAAGCCGGTTACAGGGCGAACAACCAGCAATATGAGCACGACGGCGACAATCTCTATCCAGCCGATACTGGACAGCAAGCCATTGACGATAGCGCCGCCAAAGGCGAGCAGCAGGAGCATCATTGCGATGCGTTCGATCTGCTCGGTGATGTCGTGCATGTCGCGCTGGAAGTCGTGGCTCCGATGGGAGTTGCGCAGTGTCAACGCGGTAACGAAGACGGCGAAGAAGCCATAGCAGTGCAGCAGCTCGGACACGCCATACGACACGAAGGTCGCTGCTATCGCTACCAATCCGTCGCCTGTCTTTGCCAGCGTATCACCGGGCATTTTGAAGGTTGCCCAACCAAACACACGGCCGACAAGCCACCCACAGCCAACGCCAGCGATCGTCTCCCAGAGGACATTCAAGGTCAGCCAGCGAGCGAACCAGGGTTCTCCCGTTGTGGCCGCAAGGCTTAAAACGATGGCCAGATGCACGAATGGAAACGCGAAGCCGTCGTTCAGGCCCGCCTCCGACGTCAGCGCAAAGCGAACAGTGTCTTCACCCCCTTCCTGTGGGCCTGCAACCTGGATGTCGGCCGCAAGAACAGGATCGGTGGGCGCAAGGCTTGCTGCCAGCAGCAGCGCGGCCACAACGCTTAGGCCAAGGATTGTCGTGCCGATGAACGCTATCGCGATGATGCTCATCGGCATCGTGATCAACAACAGCCGCCAAGTGGTTCCCCACCCTTTAAATGAGAACCGGCGGTCAATCTTCAGGCCTGCGCCCATCAACGCAACAAGAACCACGAACTCCGTCAAACGTTCGGTGGCGTAGGGGTATGCACCTGGCGATGGGTCCAACGTCACATACGGGGAGGTAAAGATCAGGCCACCAATCGCCAGACAGACGATTGGAAGCGAGAGCGGAAGTCGGCGAAGAGCCAGCGGCAGCCACGCCACCAATGCGATGAGAAGCCCCGCGCCTGTAAGCGCCACTGCATAGGGGTCTGGTTCCCAGCCGTGAATCAACAAGGGTTGGACCTAACTCGCCGTTGCATGAGGTGTGACCCCTTGGGCCATGCAAACCGTGAAATGGTCACTTGGGGGCAGCATCAAGACGTTGCTTCAACAACCAGTCCCATAATTCTGGATCGTTTAGAGTCGCCCATTCGATGTCCGAGTGGTCCACGCCTTCCAGGACACTCAGTCGAGCACTACGTTTCAGCGCCTTGAGGCGTTCGTACATGATGACGGAATCTGATAGGAGGATGACGTCGTCGTCTGTCCCGTGGAAGACCCAGAAGGCAGCCTTCTCATTCGTCCTGCTGAGATAGTGACGATTGCCACCACCTGCAATCGGAACCACTGCGGCAAACTTGTTCGGAAACTGTTCTGCCATGGCCCAAGCCCCAAAGCCGCCCCGACTGTAGCCGACGACGTAGATACGGGAGCGGTCAACCCGGTACTTTGAGATTACCTCCTCAAGTGCCGCTTCTACCTTCTCGATGGGGTAGAGCAGTTCCTCGCTCGGGTTTTGAGGCGAGAAGACCAGGAACGGGAACTGCTTGCCGTCTTCGATCAGTTTCGGCATGCCGCTCGATTTGACCTTCTCGATATCGCCTCCACCTTGGTCACCTCCATGAAGCCATACGACGAGCGGGTAGGAGTCGTTGGACGTCTCATATCCGTTCGGCGTGTACATCAGATACTTGAGGTCGTTTTTCACGGTTGCTGTCGAGGTCATGGCAATTTGATCAGCATGTGCCGCACCAAGCGTACATATCGCCAGCGCGGCGACCAAAGCTGTAGACAAAATCCTTCTCGTCATCCGTTCACTCCTCAATGGCGGTTAACAATGGTCGCATGTGGACCTGCACCCGAACACTCAGCCTCCGTAGGTTGCTTTCCCGGACTTCGACTAGTCATACGGGAAATCGATTATGCTGCCGACAACCCGGCTAGGTCGTTACCCTGGGTTTATGTTCGGGAGGTTCGTCTCAATCTCTCGACGTTTGCTTTCCGGCAAACTGTCGATCTTGTCACGCCAGAAAGCTGCCGCCTCGTCCGGTTCGTCATCCCACAGTCTGGTGTCGACGATGTTGTCATCGAGCTTGGCTCGGCGCTTACCACCAAGCCGAACATATTCGGCAGCGAGGCGAGCGGCTTCCGTCGATGGCCCCGTCATCGTGCAATCCCATAAACAAAGCCGACGATTGCCGCCAAGGCAACCGACGCTATTGGCTGAAGGCGAATCTGATACTCCACTTCCTCACGCATTGTGCGTGGGGCACCGGCAACGGCTGGTGACCGTGGCGTGATTGGACGGCGACGCACTGCCCTCTGCAGACTCCGAAGCTCGGCCTGCAACTCTTCGAGTTCCTTGCGCTGCTCGTAGGCAGGAGATGTGCCCGCCTGCGTTCCCATACTTTCATCGACTTCGTTTGAGGAGGCGGTGACGATTGTCTTGTCGGAGGTACTAGCCATTTCGAACCCTTCCTGAGCGTTGCGTGGAGAACGGTGCTTCGAGCGGAGAGTTCCGGGGACGGAACGCTTCTTCATACAGGGACGGATTGGTGCTACCCCGGATGTGGCTCCCCGCGATGGGAAAACATTCACGACCGCCTATAATGGAACAGAGAGGGATGCCGTTTCGATTGAAGAACCCATTCGATCTCGATAGCAGTTATACACGCTGGCGACGGGATCGATCGGCTCAAGCAGCCCTCAGGTAGAGGTTAGGCAGATAAGTCAGAACTGCCCGATTTGCCTTCATTTCTGGTCGAGCCGGGTTCGCATCCAGGGCGAACTTGGTCACCTTGACGGTCTAGTCCGCCGTGACCCTATCCGCAACCCGAGCCATGGACTCACCATCGCCCGCGTCGTCCTGAAGACCTGCCTGTGTTTGACGCTCTGACGGGGCGGTCCTCATCGTTGACGGCTTATGGGCACGCAACAAAGCGGATATTTGTGTCGTGACAGACGGTATCGAAACGGAGTCACAACCCAGCCGGCTTTCCCTCATTTGGTAGATGGGACAAATGGATGCGAACCCTTCGGCAATCACTCCGGGCTCGGCCTTTGAAGAAGTTAAAGTTACAACACGGTGAGCGCCCCTGCGGCAATCAAAGCTGAATTGCTTGCCGCCGGCGATCACGCAATGACGGTTACCTCGCACGTCCAGTTGAGCTAAACGCTGTTGCAGTCGAACAGGAACATGTTGCTCCGCCAGAGAGTTTGCTTGCGTGACACAGATCAGATCGGTGCAAATGGTGCAAATAATGTCGCGGACGACCATACTGGTGATCGAAGATGAGCCATTGATACGCATGGCGATAGCGGACGATTTGCGCGACGCCGGCTTCCACACCCTGGAGGCAGCAAATGCTGACGATGCCCTTGGTATTCTTTCTACCGAGGCATCGATCGGCGCGATCTTCACCGACATCGATCTGCATGGCGAGTTGGACGGGTTGACGCTTGCCTGGATTGTCAAGGATCGGTGGCCGCCGATCGGGATCATCATAACATCTGGAAAGCGGCGGGTAGAACGGGACCAGATGCCGGACCAGTCGCTTTTCTTTCCGAAGCCCTATGCCCATCGAGCAATCATTGCGGCATTGGCGCGGCTAGTGTCGTAAGCCACCGATCGTTGTGCGATAAATCCCCTAGCCCTTTCTTTTGATGGCGTGTTATGGACTCCCGCTGCCCGACACTGCGGATACTCCATGACAAAGCCTGACGATCCGAACCCGCCGTCTCCGACCCCTTCCGATCTCCCGCATCTCGCGGAAGCGCTCGACGACAACCGGTTTCGGCAGTTTCTCGATCACGTCCCTTTCGCGGTCGCGGTGGCGGAACTTGGTCACAATGAAACCCTCATCTATGGAAACATCGAATTCGAACGCCTGACCGGAATTTCGGCTGAACAGCTGCAGGGGAAAACCTGGTCTGTCCTTCCCCCGGCTGCCCCCCTTGCAAATGGACCGGAACTCGCTGAGGCTTTGCTCGAAACCGAAGAATACCTCGGTGCTTTCAGCCTCCCGGGCGCCGCGGAAAACCGGGTCGTCGACGCCTGGTCGAATACGATAGTCGATGACGCCGGCCAGCCTCTCTTTCGGCTGTTGGCGATGTCGGCGCGCGACCGCTCCGAGGACCAAGCGGCCATGACCGAGGCGCTGGCGGAAAAGGATGTTTTGCTGAAAGAACTTCAGCATCGTGTCAAGAACAACCTGCAGATGATCACGGCGTTGATCCGGATGGAGGCGCGAAACGCACAGCGTCTCGAAGAGAGTGAACGCTTTCATGGCCTAGCGGGGCGGATCGAGGCGCTGTCGATCCTGTACCGGTCACTCTATGCCGGCAACGACACCGAAACCGTCGATCTCGGAACTTATGTCAGCCAGATAGCTTCATCGGTGATGGCGGTCCATGCGGTCGAGGGCATTCGCCTGGACATGAAGGTCGATACGTGGCCGGTCTCGGTCAATGTCGCCATGCCGGTAGGCCTTGTTGTCAATGAGCTCATGACAAATGCCCTGAAACACGCTTTCAGTGGTCGTGACGGCGGTGAGATCAAGGTGCGCTGCACCGTCGATGATGAAGGCTGTAAGGTTCTCGTCGCTGACGATGGTGTTGGACTTTCGGATAAAGCCGATTGGCCGAGACGAGGCAAGCTCAGCGCCATGATTGTTCAGTCGGTTAAGCACAACGCGAATGCCGAGATAGAAGTAGATTCTGGACCCGGCAAGGGCATGGCGGTAACGATTGCGTTTAGACGGCGGGACGCGGTAGACGCCTGACTAGGGCATCCTCCGTCCATCGCGGGTGCAGTGGATCACGCGGCGGTTCGCCATGCCGCGCGCGCTTCTAGCAGTTTATACGCTGCTCCTAAAGATATCATGATGCGCCAATTTCCAATCGCCGCCGCCCCTGTCTTAGTCAAGGAAGCGGGCGAGAGCGCAAAAGTCTGATCCACGCGGCGCAACTCTCATGTTCGAATCCGGACAGGAAGCGGCAACTGATCCCGCAGGACGTTCTGCCTTACTGAAGGACCCCGCTCGCGGGCGACCGCTCATCTGCCAGTATCGCGTGTCCCGCTGAACTGGTTCAAGACGCTCTTCCCGAAAATATTGATGAATTCACGCTGATTGCGCCCGACATTGTGGATATAGATCTGTTCGAAACCCATGGCGATATCGGCCTCCAGCCACTCGACATGCTGCCGCAGATCGGCCGAGATGCGTGCATGCTTGTCCATGTCCTCGGGCCGCACATTCGCACAGGCACCGTCGAACTCCTCCGGCAACCGAAGCGTTTGCGACACGGCTGCAGACACAGCATTGCTTCGCCATTGATCGAAGGCGTTCGCCCGGGCCTCATCCTCGGAATCGGCATAGGATACATGGACCTGCAGGTAGAGCGGCTTTCCTATCCCGCCCCCTCTCCGGAAGGCATTGATGATGTCGCTGAGGTTTTCCCGCGGCTGGTTGATCGTGATCAGCGCATCTGCCCAGCGTCCCGCCCATTCCGCGGTCTCGGGCGACAAAGCGCCCGCCACGAGGCGAGGCAGCTCCCCGGGAAGAGTGTGAATTCGCGCCTCGTCCACCTTGATCGGACCATCTCGGTTGACAAGCTTGCCCGACCACAGATCGCGTATGATCCCGACTGCAGATTCCAGCCGTTCATTGCGCTCCCGTTTTGAAGGCCAGCGCTCGCCGGTGACGTGCTCGTTCATTGCCTGGCCGCTGCCGACAGCCATCCATGGCAACCTTCCGGGAAACATCTCCGCAACCGTGGCGGCCGCTTGCGCCGTAATCGCGGGATGATAGCGCCAGCCCAAGGGAACGGTGATGATGCCGAATGGAATGGATTGCGTTGCCTGCAGCGCTGCACCCAGCCACGCCCATGCGAATCCCGATTGACCTTGTCGCTCGCTCCAGGGTGTAAGGTGATCGGAGGACATCACCGCTTTGAAACCTGCGGCTTCCGCAGCCTGGACATAGGTGACGAGTTCGCTTGGCGAAAACTGCTCATGGGAAGCGTGATAGCCAATGAGCGTCATGATCCGTTACCCTCCGAAATAAGCCAGCGATAAGCATAGGGCTCAAGTTCCAGGCGCGGATTCTTGGCGATGTCGAATTCAAAGTAACCAATCAGATCACGGAAATGTCTGGGCTGCATGCCGCCGAAATTGATTTCGACCCTGCTCGTTCGGCCAGCCAGATTGTGCACGAGCAACAGCAGGTCGCCCGCATCCTCAAAGCCGTGAACGAGAACTGCTGGATCGGTCGCGCCGAGCCTCACCGACCGTCCCTTCGCGAAAATCGGCTGGTTTCGACGAAGCGTGATGAACCGTCGAACCCTGTTCAACAGAGAATTGGGGTCGTTCTGCTGATCGGCTACATTCACTTTCCGGTAGCAAAACGGTCCGTCTGTCAGCACCGGCTGACAAAGCTTTCCGGAATTCGCGGTTGAGAATCCTCCATTTTTCCCACCCGACCACTGCATCGGTACCCGAACCGAATTCCGTCCGGTTTGAGAAAGATCCTCGCCGATACCGATCTCATCCCCATAAACGATAAGAGGCGGTCCCTTCAGCGAGAAAATGATGCTCAAGGCCAGTTCGATCCGGCGCTGCTCGCCATTCAGCATCGGGGCGACACGGCGCCGGATGCCACGTCCGAAGACCTGCATTTCTTCTTTCGAGGCGAAGGCTTCGAATACCGACTGCTTCAGATCAGAGGGGACGCGAGAAAAATCGAGTTCGTCGAGATTGCGAAGGAAATTGACCCAATCGCAACCGGGTGGCGGCTCCGGAAGAAGGCTCAGCCCTTGGTTGATGGGGGCGGCTTCTTCTCTGGCAAACCCTGCGAACAGATAGCAGGCAAGCATGAAGTTGAGCAGAAGCTGGAGCTGCTCACCCTCACCAAAGAAGGAGTCGGACGCCTGCGGCGGAAGATTGACCTCTCCGAGAAGAACCCCACCCGGTCGGCGGTCCTGAACGTACGCCCCGATTTGCCTAAGAATGCCGTGCGGATCGCGGGGATTGGCGTGTTCAAGCCCCTTATCCGCAATGATAAGCGGAGCTGCATCCAGCCGAAACCCGCTGACGCCGAAGGCAATCCAATAATCCACGATGCGGAGGATTTCTTCGCGCACCTGGGGATTGGCGGCGTTCAGCTCCGGCTGAAATTCGTAGAAATTGTGAAAATAGTAGGCTCGCGCTACCTCGTCATAGGTCCAGAGACTATCCACCTCGCCGGGAAAGATTGACTTGGCGCCTGCTGCGACGGGCGGAGGGTCGCCGCTCCAGACGTAATAATCGCGATAGCGTGTCTTATCGTCTCGCCGGGCCGCCTGGAACCAGGGATGCTGATCGGAGGTGTGATTGACGACCAGATCGATGATGACGCGGATGCCGTGTTCCCCAGCGTTGTGCAGAAAGGCCAGGAAATCATCAAGCGATCCGACCTTGGGGTTAATGCTATAGAAATCGCTGACGTCGTAACCGTTGTCGCGGTCGGGGCTGCGGTAGAACGGCAGGAGCCAGATGCAGGTGATGCCAAGTTCGGAGAGATAAGTCACCTTCTCGGTGAGCCCTATGAAGTCACCGATACCATCACCATTTCCGTCGGCGAACTTCTCGACATCGACGCAGTAGATAACGGCTTCCTCATACCAGCTGTTGCCTCTGTCCGGCACGCCTCCGTCTCCTGTCATTCTCTTATCGAAAGTGCTTAACGGCCGGGAGGTTGGCATGTTCCATGGGGACGTTCGCCCATGTCGATCAATGCCCTGCTCAGGCCTGGAGCCAAGGTGGCCAGAAAATGTTCTCCGCTCAGGCATGGTTCCCCAAGACAGAGGAATAATCAGGCCTCGGCGTCCGGCTATGGAGCAGTTCGCCCCGCTCCTTCAGAACCAAGTAGGCTGCTGCAGCAACCAGATCTGCCTGAGATCGCGGATCAGTCGAGATGCAGAGAACTGCGCAGAGAACCCGGCCGGCCCCGCCATCGCCTGCATCGACGCAGCAATCGCGCTGGCAGAATTCTTGAGCCACTACCCGATCAAACAGCGAAGGCGGGCGCATCCAAAGGATTCGTGGTGCTGCGCGGTATCGGACCGAAGTCGCAGAGCGCTGGGAAGCCTTGCGAAGCAAGTAGCTGTGTCTAGAGCCGATTGGGTTTCAGACTCCACACCCCGGCAGCAGCACTGGAGCCATCCTCTGAACGGCAGCGGACGATCGAATTTGTTTCTCTCATCCGTAGGCCACTGCTGGAGCGGTGATCATTTGAAGCAAGACCTATAGTCCGCATTGACTAGTAGTAGCATCTCCGCGATTTCGCGCTACTAGATCTTCGCGAAAAGCGTTGACGAGCCGGCGGCCGGGGGAGTGTGGATCCTTGGGTCGCCGATCCATTTTGGCGTTAGCCTGCACTCCAGCACCTTTAAGCAAAAGCGCCTTCGGCAACGACGCCCACGAGATCGGTTGACGAAGGCCGACGCTGATGCTGGTATCAGCCAGTCGGTCATTCAGTAGCTTAGGAAAGTGACGAGTGGGTCGACGGTTCGAGTCGGTTCAAGAACTTGGATTCCTTCCATTTGTCAAAAGCTGCTCGGCTTGGCGGTGTGATGGAAAGATGCACAATTTTGTTTTCGCTTCGCTCCGGATACCCCTCCGCTGAGGATCAACTAAGCCAGTTCCGGTGCCAATGAGCGAAGGTTCAGCAGTGCCTGCGTGACCTCACACCTCCTCCATGCCGCAATCCGGCGTGCTACCTTGTTTTGGTTCTGGTTTCAATCAGTCGCCATGTGGATTTCAGATAGTCATTCCTTGACTTTCAATCGGTCATCTCCATAGTTTCAAACGGTTATCGAAGGAACGAAGCTATGCCGCTGTATCCAAGGCTCGTTGAGCAACGCGTTGCCGACGCCATGTCAGACACGCGAGTCGTGCTGATCGTGGGTCCCCGACAATCCGGAAAAACAACGTTGGCGAAGAAGATGGCCAACGAAGGGATGGAGTATTACACGCTGGACAATGCGACGACGCTCAGTGCCGCGCGACGGGATCCAGTTGGCTTTGTAAGAGGAATGGATCGCGCCATTCTCGATGAAATTCAGCGCGCTCCCGAGCTGTTGTTGGCGATCAAGGAAAGCGTGGATACTGACAAGCGTCCAGGGCGTTTCCTCCTGACCGGTTCAGCCAATCTCATGACGCTGCCACGCGTCGCAGACTCGCTCGCGGGGCGTATGGAGGTCGTCCGCTTGCTGCCGCTCGCTCAAAGCGAGATCAGAACGGCCGGTGGGAGTTTTTTGGTCGACGCCTTCCGAAACGAAGCTAAAGCCGGACAACCAACCGTCGGTGACGACCTGGTGGCTGCAGTTCTGGCAGGTGGATATCCGGAGGCATTGGGTCGCAAAACCTTGAACCGCAGACAGGACTGGTATGGGGATTATATCCAAGCGATCGTTCAACGCGACGTTCGCGATGTCGCGCAAATCGAGCAGATCGCGCAGATGCCGCGCCTGCTACGCATTCTGGCGGAACATTCGGGACAACTCGTGAACTATTCCGGAATTGGCGCCGCCATCGGGATGAACCACGTCACCACGCAAAAATACGTTGCCATATTCGAAAGCCTATTCCTCGCCAGAACGATCCAACCCTGGTTTTCCAACAAACTGAAACGCCTGACTAAGACCCCCAAAATACATTTCCTCGATTCTGGTCTTCTCGCCTCCCTTCGCGACCTCTCTCTCGAGAGACTCCGGGATGACAGAGGGCCGTTCGGAGCGTTGCTAGAGACTTTCGTCTTTGCCGAGGTCCTTAAACTCGCCAGCAGCGGACATACCCGCTTTGAGTTTTCACACTTTCGCGACAAGCAGCAGAACGAAGTCGATATCGTCATCGAAGACAGAAGAGGGAGGGTTGTCGGTATCGAGATAAAAGCGGCAGCATCCGTCTCGACTTCCGATTTTTCCGGATTGCGAATGTTAGCCGAAGCATGTGGAGAGCGGTTTGTTTCAGGCATGGTCCTGTACGACCATGACAAGGTGGTCCCGTTCGGGGAGCGCCTGTCCGCCGTGCCAATTTCGGCATTGTGGCGTTAGCGCGTAGGAATTTAGCTTCAGCCTCCAGACTAGAGCATTCTTGAAACTTCGACCGTTTCGATAAAAAATGGACCTCCGGTTCGGTTCCCGTCAACTGCAAGCAAGATGTAGAATGACGGGGTCGCAAGTTCTACTCCCATCAAGGTGGGAGATAGTCTTGTCGGGGTGATTTCGCGCAGAGTGCTTCCAGTTCCTTGGCAAAGGACATCACCACCGGCCGCAGGACGCTCCGGCGTCGGTAGGCTATGCCGATATTGCGGGTCCACGTCCGGCTGTCGAGCTTCAGGGCCACAAACTGCGCATCGCGTCCCTGCACAAACACGCTGGTGCGGGTGAGATAACTGAGCCATTTTGAGCCGGCGATCATCGACATCTGGAATGTCGATGAGGTTGTTTCGCAGATCGCGAGAGGGCGAGGAAGCTGCGCGGTAGCAAACAGGGCCTCGAGCGCCAGCCGGTCCGGTTCCGGCCGGGCAGGGATCACCCAGCGATATTCTATCAGATCGACAAGGCTCACTTTGGCAAGCTTCACCAGTTCATGATCGCGGTCCGCGACGATGTCGACTGGAATTTCAAGCAAATTGAGAAACTCGATCTCTTCGGAAATCTCCTTCGGCCGAGCCATCACGGCAATGTCGATGGCGCCATTGAGCAGGGAAGCGTAAAGCGCTGAGCTGAGTTCCTCGTTGAGTGAAACATCGACTTCCGGCTGGGCTTTGAGAAATCGCTTGATCGCGGTCGGCACGATTTCCCGCATTGCCGTTGCAACCGCACCGATGCGTAGCCGGCCTCGACGGGCACCCCGCATCGCGTCCAATTCGTTCCGCGCCTCGTCCGTCAAGGAGAGCACGAGCTCTCCATATTCAATCAGCCGCAGTCCGTAGTCAGTTGGTTTGACGCCCCAGGGACCACGATCCAGGAGACGAACGCCCAACGACTCTTCCAGTGCGCGAATGCTCTTGCTGAGCGCGGGCTGTGTCACATTTAATCTCTCGGCTGCGACCCCGAAGCTGGCATAACGCGCCACCAGAACCAGATTTCTCAACTGCCTCAGATCCACGGTCTCTCCAATCGCATGTCCAATAACTTCCGGTTATCCAAATAGCTTCTGGCATCGTCTATTCTCTCGAAGGCCGCAGTTTTTGTGGCGCGTCGCTCTCATATTGGGAGGTTCAAAGCCCGTCCGCAGTCATTCTATTATAACTAAAATTCATCATGCACGACCATTTAGTTTCTTGCCGATGCCTATCCCTTTGGCCAAGATCGACCTCAATAACCGGCAACAAGGCCGGATGGGAACGACGATGCACGCGGTGACGGCGCAAAGAGCCTCTCAAACGGGCGACCAACGAAAACCAGCATTTCGGGCATTGTCCGAATGGGCGGCCGGTGCTTGCCACTTCAGTCCGTCTGCCTACCGTCGCGGTGAAGGCGCGTTCTTGGATATCTCGGCGTGTATGATCGCCGGAATGAATGACGTTTCGACCCGTTCCGTCGTCAACGTGATAGCCGAAGATGGCCTGGGGCAATGCTTCGCGTTCGGAGCATCCGGCAGAGTGAGCGCGCCCTGGGCGGCCCTGATCAATGGAACCGCGGCGCACGCACTCGATTTCGACGACAATTTCGCGCCAGCTTTTACTCATGCGACGGCGGTCCTCGCTCCCGCGCTTCTATCTTTGGTGAACGATCGTAAGGTCGGCGGGACCGCGCTCATCGATGCATTCATCGTCGGGTTGGAACTCCAGGGGCGCATTGGCCGCCTGATGCAGCCTGCCCACTATGAGCGCGGCTGGCATTCCACCTCGACAATCGGAGCTATCGGCACTGCCGGAGCTTGCGCGCGGCTGCTTGGCGCCACTCCGGACCAGGTGCTCGCTGCAATGAGCGCGGCAACCAGCATGGCTGCCGGTTCGAAGCTGCAGTTCGGTTCCATGATGAAGCCGATCCATGTCGGGCTCGCAGCGAAAAATGCCGTTCTTGCGGCTCGGTTTGCCATGGCTGGCATCAGCGCAAATGACGACCCTCTTGCCGGCGACTGGGGTTTTGCCGCGCTGACCGGGGCGGGCGACATTGGCGCCGAGGTCATGATCGAGGGTCTGGGCGAAACGCTGGAAATCGAGGTGAGCGGATTGCTCGTAAAGCGTTTCCCCTGCTGCGGAGCGGCCCATCGCAGCGTCGATGCCTTGGAAGTCCTGCAAAGAGAGCCGGGTTTTTCGATGGAGGCGATCGACCGGATCGAGACGTCTCTGCCCGAGATGGCAAAACGGAACCTGCGCTTCGACAGTCCCACCGATGAAATGGAAGCGCGGTTCAGCGGCACCTATTGCATGGCGCGAATGCTGGTCGACGGAGGGCTGGAACTCAAGCACTTCACGCCGGAAAGCGTTAGGGATGAGCGGATTGCCGCGTGGCTGCCTCGCATCCGCCTGATCGCCTACGACAATGCCCTGATGGTCGACGGCGCGAATTTCAAGACGATCACACGAGTATATCTGAAGGACGGCGGGGTCATGGAGGCGACGGTCAGCCATCCGAAAGGTTCGCCGGAGAACCCGCTGAACGAGGATGATCTCTTGGCAAAGTTTCAGGCGTGCTGCGCCTGGAGCGGCCACGCCGCAGCGGCTGAACCGCTCTTCGAGCTCGCCAGCGCGTTGGGAGCGGCGACCGACGTCGGTGACGTCATGGCGAGGATTGAAAGGATCCTGCGCATCCAATAGCCGGCCCATCCGGGTCGATCGGTAAAGGGAACTTCTTCGAAGAAATACAAAAACGAAGACAGAAAACGGAGTGAAATCATGAATAGCGTGAAAACCAGGCTGGCCGCTTCCGCAGTCTTCCTGCTTATGGGTGCATTTTCTCTTTCTGCGGCGGATCTGAAGATCGGTGTCAAATCGGAGCCCTCTTCGCTCGATCCGCAGTTCCACGTTCTCGTGCCGAACGTGCAGGTGACCTTCGCCATGTTCGATCCGCTTGTGATGATGGACCCGAAGCTGGTGCCCCAGCCTGCGCTGGCCGAGAGCTGGAAGCCGACCAGCGACACGGTCTGGGAATTTACCCTGCGGAAGGATGCAAAATTCTCCGATGGTTCGCCGCTGACCGCCGATGACGTGGTTTTCACGTTCGACCGCATTCCGAAAGTTCCGAACAGCCCCACGGCTTTCACGCTGTTCACCCGCCAGATCGCCAAGGTGGAGGCAGCGGATGCGCACGCGGTGCGCATCACTACAAAGCAGCCCTATCCGCTGCTGGTCACCGACATTGCCAACCTGCCGATCCTGTCAAAGGCCGCCGCATCCGGCCCGGCTCCGGAAGGCAAGACGACCGTCGAGTTCAACCGCGGCGAAGGACTTGTCGGCACCGGGCCGTTCAAGTTCGTTTCCTGGCAAAAGGGCGCGGATCTGGTTCTGGAGCGCAATCCGAATTATTGGGGCAAGCCGGCGGCATGGGACAAGGTGATCTATCGTCCGATGACCAATCCGGCGGCCCGCGCGGCTGCCCTCCTGTCCGGCGACATTGACATGATGGAAGACCCGCCGACGACGGACCTGGAACAGTTCAAGACGAACCCCAAGCTCTCGGTCGCGGAAGCTCCCGGCACCCGTATCGTCTATATCGCTCTGGACCAGAAGGGCGAACCAAGCCCCGGCATCCCCGGCCAGGGCAACAAGAACCCGTTGATGGACAAGCGGGTCCGCGAAGCGCTTTCGCTGTCCATCGATCGCAAGGCGATCGCCGAACGGGTGATGGGCGGGGTCGCCGTCGCAACGGGAGACCTGCTGCCCGAGCCGATGTTCGGCGCGGTCAAGGCACGGCAGGCCGCACCGGCGGTCGACACCGCCAAGGCCAAGGCGCTGCTTGCCGAAGCCGGTTATCCCAACGGCTTCCAGATCACGCTCGGCACTCCGAACGGCCGCTACGTCAATGACGCCCGCATCGCGCAGACGATCGCCGCCATGTGGACGCGTGCCGGCGTCAAAGCCGAAGTCGCCGCCGCCGCTCCGCCGGTGTTCTTCAAGAGCCGCGACAATTTCGAATACAGCGCCTATCTCGCCGCCTGGGGAAATTCCACGGGCGAGATCTCTACGACGCTGCGGTCGCTGGTCGGAACCCGCGAACCGTCCAAGGGATCCGGCACGTCGAACGGTGGGCGCTATTCCAATCCGGACCTCGACGCGCTTCTCGACAAGGCATCCGCCACGATGGATGACAAAGCCCGCAAAGAGCTGCTGCAGAAGGCCGACGAGATGGTTCTGTCCGACTACGGCATCATTCCGGTACATTTCGAAGTGCCGGTCTGGGCGCTGCGCAAGGGCCTGAGCTACGCTGCCCGCGCCGATCAGTATACCCTGCCTCAGGACGTCACGTCCGCGAAGTAATCAAGTTTCCGGCCTGCTTCGCGATGCGCAGCAGGCCGGAACACGCGAAAGAAGGACAGGCGAGTGCCCGTTTTTATCATCAACAGACTGTTTCAGGCGCTCGGCGTGATCCTTGTCATGTCGGTCCTGGTCTTCGTCGGCCTTTACCTGATCGGTGATCCGACGTCGATGCTGGTGAGTCCCGAGGCAACGGAGATCGAACGGCAGGCGCTGCGCAAGGCGCTTGGTCTCGATCAATCGATATGGCTTCAATACCTGACGTTTCTTGGAAATGCCGCGCAGGGTGATTTCGGTCGCAGCTTTCTCACCGGCCAACCGGCGCTGCAGCTGATCATCGAGCGCATGCCCGCGACCGTCGAACTCGTGATCGTCGCCATGACATTTTCCGTCGTCGGCGTTCCCCTGGGCATACTGGCCGGGTTGCGGCCAAAGGCGCCGTCCAGCAAGGCGATCATGACGGGCTCGATTCTCGGCTTCAGCCTGCCGAATTTCTGGATCGGCCTCATGCTGATCATGCTGTTTGCGGTCTATCTCGGTGTCCTGCCGGCCTCGGCACGCGGAGAAACCGTCAATGTCGGTCCGGTCGCATTCAGCATATTGACGATCGATGGCTGGCAGCATCTGGCGCTGCCGGCGCTCACGCTCGGTCTGGCCAAAGCCGCGCTGATGATCCGCGTCACCAGAGCTGCCACCCGCGAAGTCCTGCCGATGGATTACATCAAATTCGCCCGCGCCAAAGGACTGCGCCCCTCTCGCATTCTCAACGTCCACCTGCTGAAGAACATCCTGATCCCGATCATCACTGTCGCAGGTTTGGAATTCGGCCAGGCCATCGCATTTGCGGTGGTCACCGAGAGCGTCTTCTCCTGGCCCGGGATGGGCAAGCTGCTGATCGATTCCATCATCACCCTCGATCGTCCCGTGGTCGTCGCCTACCTGATCATGATGGTGTTTTTCCTGGTGATCCTGAACCTCGTCGTCGACATTCTCTACATGGCGATTGACCCGAGTGCCCGCGAAAAGGTGCGCGACTGATGAGCACGCCAACCACCGTTTTACCCACGACAACCGTCGAGGAATCGCCCTTCCGCCGTTTTGTGGTCCAGTTCAGGGAAAACAAGCTGGCTATGGCGGGACTGATCCTGATGATCCTGCTTGCGATTCCAGCCTTTGGGGCGCCGTGGATCGCTCCTCAGAACCCCTATGATATCGGTGCGCTTGATATTCTGGATTCGCAGATGCCGCCAGGCAGCGTCGCCGAGGTTAGCGGCATCACCCATTGGCTCGGCACGGACAGCCAGGCCCGCGACGTCCTCTCCGCCGTTCTCTACGGCATGCGGACGAGCCTGCTGGTTGCGTTCTTGTCCGTCACGGTTTCACTTCTGATCGGCTCGACGGTCGGCCTCTGCGCGGCCTATTTCGGCGGCTGGCTGGACGCCCTGCTGATGCGCATCGTTGACATCCAGCTTTCCTTCCCGGCGATCCTCGTGGCGCTGGTGATGCTTTCGGTCCTCGGCCAGGGACTGGACAAGGTGATCATCGCGCTCATCATCGTGCAATGGGCTTATTTTGCCCGGACCGTGCGCGGCACCGCCCTTGTGGAGCGCAATCGCGAGTACGTTCTCGCGGCCCGCTGTCTCTCGCTCGGCTGGCGGCGCATCATTGCCCGCCACCTGTTGCCGAACTGTCTTCCGCCGCTGATCGTCATCGCCACGATCGATCTTGCGAACGCCATCGCACTGGAGGCGACGCTTTCCTTCCTCGGCGTTGGCGTTCCGGTCACCCAGCCGTCGCTTGGCATGCTGATTGCCAACGGTTTCGAATTCATGCTGTCCGGTCAGTATTGGATTTCGTTCTTCCCGGGGATCGCGCTCGCTCTCGCCATCGTCGGCATCAATCTCGTGGGCGATCATCTCCGCGACATTCTCAACCCGAGGAATGCCCTGTGATGGACGTAAGCAGCATGCAAGCAACCGCGACGGCCAGACGGGAGCCGCTGCTCTCGATCAAGGGGCTGAAAACCCATTTCACCACGAGAACAGGCGTTGTGAAAGCAGTCGACGGGGTCGATATCGAACTCGGTCGCGGCGAAATCCTCGGCCTTGTCGGCGAGTCCGGTTCCGGCAAGTCGATCACCGGCTTCTCCATTCTGGGTCTGATCGATCCGCCCGGCCGTATTGTGGACGGCAGCATAGACTATGACGGCCTCAACCTGGTTTCGATGGGCGAGGAGGCGCGCCGGCAACTGCGCGGCAACGACATCGCGATGATCTTCCAGGATCCGTCGATGACGCTCAATCCGGTTCTACGCATCGACACGCAGTTGATCGAAACGGTCCAGGCCCATGCGCAGGTCAGCACGGCGGAAGCCCGGCAGCGGGCCAGGGATGTGCTCGTGCAGGTCGGCATTCCATCTCCCGATGAACGCCTGAAAGCCTATCCCTACGAACTCTCCGGCGGCATGCGGCAGCGTATCGCCATCGCCATCGCTCTTATCAACAAGCCGAAGCTCATCATCGCCGACGAGCCGACGACCGCGCTCGACGTGTCGATCCAGGGCCAGATCATCTATGAGGTGAAGCAGCTTTGCCGCAAGACTGGCACCGCGCTTATCTGGATCACCCACGACCTCGCGGTCGTTGCCGGTCTCGCCGACCGTATCTCGGTCATGTATGTCGGCCGCATCGTCGAGACGGGCGCTACTGCCGACGTAATCAGAGGCCTTTGCACCCCTACACGCAAGGGCTGATCGATTCCGTCCCTTCGCATGCCACGCGTGGCCACCGACTTCACCAGATCAAGGGCATGACCCCGTCACTGCTCAACCTGCCACAGGGCTGCGCCTTTCGCGAACGATGCGAGAAGGCGACACCCGAATGTCTGGTCGCACCCGAACCGACGCCGTTGCCGGGCGGGAGATCGGTGCGTTGCTGGAATCCAGCTCTATGAGACAGGACATGACGACAGAAAAAAACCAGCAGGAACCGATGCTGGAACTTCGTTCCCTCGCCAAGACGTTCACCAAGCCGGTCGGCGTGGCCGGGCACATCGCCAACCTCTTTGGCGCCGGGGTCAAGAGGATCGACGTGCGCGCCGTCGCAGGCATCGATCTTTCCGTCAGAAGGGGGGAGGTCGTCGGGATCGTCGGCGAGTCCGGCTGCGGCAAGTCCACCGTCGCAAGGATGATCGCCGGTATCAGCAGTATCAGCGCCGGCACCATCAGCTACAAAGGGGTTCCGTCCGCGACGATGACGCCCCAGCAGCGCCAGGATTTTGCGCTGAGCGTCCAGATGATTTTTCAGGACCCGTTCGCCTCGCTTAATCCGCGAATGCGCGTGATCGACATCATCGGTGAAGCGCCCGTCGCCCACGGGTTGATCCGCAAGGCCGAGCAGCGGGCCTACGTCGTCGACCTCATGGAAAAGGTTGGACTTTCCGGCGCCTATGCCAATCGCTACCCGCACCAGTTTTCCGGCGGTCAGCGGCAGCGCATCGGCATTGCCCGTGCTCTTGCGGTCAAGCCATCATTGATCATCTGCGACGAGGCGGTCGCGGCACTCGACGTATCGATCCAGGCGCAGGTGCTGAACCTCTTCATGGATCTGCGCGACGAGCTGGACCTGACCTATCTGTTCATTTCGCACAATCTCGGGGTCGTCGAACATATCTCCGACCGTGTGGTCATCATGTATCTCGGCCGGGTGGTGGAAATCGCACCGACGGAAGAGCTCTTTTCCACGCCCAGCCATCCCTATACGCGGCTGTTGCTGGAGCAGTTGCCGGTGCTTGAAGCCGGGGAACGCGACTACAAGCCGATCCAGGGCGAGCTCCCGTCGCCGCTCAATCCTCCATCGGGTTGTCCGTTCCATCCGCGCTGCCCGCGCGCGATGGATCGCTGCAAGCGAGACATTCCCGAACTCAAAGCGATTGGCCCTGGGCGCCTTTCAGCCTGTCATCTCAACGAAGCGGCCTGACCATGCAAATCTTTAAAACCACCCCGCTCGCCGGAGACACCTTGATCCCGGCGCTCCTCGTCAGCGCGCCTTTCAGGGCTGCAGTCAATTCACTCGCACAAACGCATGATCGTTTCATCAGCGAGCTCGTAACACTCACCGAAATTCCGGCACCTCCCTTCAAGGAAGAAGTCCGCGGGCGGGCGTACCGGGACATGCTGGAGGCTGCGGGCTTGAAGGATGTCGCGATCGATTCCATCGGCAATGTCACGGGCGTTCGCCGGGGAAAGGCTTCGGACGGGCGTATGATCGCGGTTTCCGCTCACGTCGATACCGTGTTTCCCGAGGGGACCGATGTTACCGTCCGGCGTGAGGGTTTTCGTCTTTCCGCACCGGGCGTGGGCGACAACACCCGTGGCCTTGCCGCCATCCTGGCCTATCTCCGTGCTCTCGATGCCGTCGGAATGGAAACTCGGGACGACATTCTTGTTCTGGCGAGCGTTGGCGAGGAAGGCGAAGGCGATCTGCGTGGCATGCGGCACTTCTTTGCCAACAGCGCCTATCGTGGCCGAATTGCCGCTCTCATATGCCTTGATGGCCCGACGCCGGCCGATACTATCGTTTCCGCGGGAACGGGATCGAAACGCTACCGGGTGACGTTCCGAGGGCCGGGTGGCCATAGCTTTGCTGATCATGGCATCGTCAATCCGATGATTGCCGCAGCCCGTGCTGTTGTCGAACTCGGGCGTCTTTCCTTGCCGGACGACCCGAAGACCACGTGCAGTTCCACGGTCATAAAAGGCGGCAGTTCCGTCAATGCCATCCCTGCTGAGGTTTCGCTGATGGTGGACCTGCGTTCCAATTCGGCATCTGAACTGGTGGACCTCGATACCCGTTTTCGCCAGATCGTGCTGCAATCCTGCCATGTCGAGAACGATAGCCGCTCTATCGAGAAGGGCTCAATTGCTGTCGAGATCGTGCTGATAGGCGATCGGCCGGCCGGGTTCACCACCGATGGTGAACTGACGCGATCTGCAGCGGCCGCCATCGCAGCGATTGGCCAGACCCCGGTGTTCAGCTCGTTTTCGACAGATGCCAACGTCGCCATGAGCCTCGGCGTTCCAGCCGTTACCCTTTCGTGGGGAGGGAAGGGCGGCGACGCCCATACGCTGGGCGAGTGGACGGACGTGGATCCGGCGACGACTCTTCCGGAAATGTCCGTCGGACTGGCCGTGCTGCTCGCCTGCGCGGGCGCCGATATTCTGAAGTGATCGAGGAATGACCGATATGCAGGACAAGGCTGAAGCGACACGGCGCAACGACGTTCTCGACGCCGACCATATTTCACGCTGCGCCGACGCCAAGGCTCCGGCCTTCATCGATCTCAGCGATCGCGTCTGGGGCATGCCGGAGCTGCGTTTCGAGGAGTTCCGATCGGTGGAGGAGCATATTGCCGCTATGGAAGCCGAAGGCTTTCGTGTCACCCGCGGGATCGCAGGAATGAAGACCGCCTTCGTGGCCCAAGCAGGCGAAGGTGACGTCACGATCGGGTTCCTTGGGGAGTTCGACGCTCTGGCCGAGCTTTCCCAGGAAGCCGGCATCACGGAGCAGCGGGCTGCCGAGCCGGGCGCCAATGGCCACGGATGTCATCACAACCTCCTGGGCGCCGCATCGCTTCTTGCGGCAGTCGCCCTCCGGGACGCTTTGGCCGAAAGCGGTGTGAAGGCACGGGTTCGATATTATGGGTGCCCTGCCGAAGAGGGGGGATCGGGTAAGACCTATATGGCGCGCGCAGGCGCATTTGATGATCTGGATGCCGCCTTCTGCTGGCACCCTTGCGTCTACAACGCCGTCATGTCCTCTTCGACGCTCGCCAATATCCAGGCCTATTTTCGCTTCAGCGGTCGTGCGGCGCATGCCGCGATGAGCCCGCAGGTCGGTCGCAGCGCTCTCGACGCCGTCGAGCTGATGAATGTCGGCATCAACTATATGCGCGAGCATATGCCCTCGGACGCCCGCGTGCATTATGCGATTACCCAGACTGGCGGCATTTCTCCCAATGTCGTGCAGGCTTCCGCAGAAGGTCTCTACCTGGTCCGTGCGCCAAGCCTCGGTGATGTCCGCAGCCTTTTTGAGCGGTTGCGCAAGATCGCCGAGGGTGCTGCGCTCATGACCGAGACGAAGGTCGAGATGGTGTTCGACCGCGCCACTTCGAATATCCTCCCCAACCGTACCCTGGAGGAGGTGATGCATGAGCAGTTTACGAGGCTGGGTGCCCCCGATTTCGATGAGGCGGACTTCGACTTCGCCGACAGGTTACGGGCCGCCGCACTGACGGATGACGACGTCCGCGCGAGCGCCGAAGCCTTTGGCGGGCCGGCCGATTATCCGAAAACTCTGCATGATGGGATTCTGCCGCTGCCAGAAAAGCCCGGCCTGCTCTTTGGTTCGACGGATGTGGGCGATGTCAGCTGGGTTGTGCCCACCGCGCAGTGCCTGACAGCGACCGCGGCGATTGGCACGCCGTTTCATGCCTGGCAGACCGTAACACAAGGCAAGCTGCCGGCCGCCCACAAGGCCATGGTCACGGCCGCCAAGGTGATGGCGGCAACCGCTGCAAGGGCGATTGCCAATCCGGCATTGTTGTCGCGCGCCAAGGAAGAATTGCACGGACGGCGTGGTGGGCTGGCGTATCGGACCCCGCTCCCCAAAGACAGTGAGCCACCGATCCGAGCCGACCGATAGGTAGTTCTAAATAGAAGCGGCTCACCTGGTCGCCGGCAGCTCGTGAGGTTTCCGCTTCGATCACGGCAGCAGCGGTGGTCGTCCCTCGATGACAATGGCCACGTTCACCCCATGCGCTCGGAGGCATAGGAACCCGGGCTCGCCGGGAAGACGACGGTGCGATGTCCGTTAATGAAGGTGCGGTGGTGGATATGGGCGTGGATGGCGCGCGCCAGCACCTGGCTTTCGACGTCGCGGCCGAGAGAGACGTAGTCATCCGGAGACTGCGCATGAGTGACGCGCACGGTGTCCTGTTCGATGATCGGACCTTCGTCGAGATCGGCGGTGACGTAATGGGCCGTGGCGCCAATCAGCTTTACGCCACGTTCGAAAGCCTGCTTGTAGGGATTGGCGCCCTTGAACGACGGCAGGAAGGAATGATGGATGTTGATGATCCGGCCGGACATCTTCTGGCACATCTGATCGGACAGGATCTGCATGTAGCGGGCAAGCACGATGAGTTCGGTGCCGGTCTGCCCGACGAGGTCCATGATGCGCGCTTCGGCCTCAGGCTTGTTGGCCTCGGTCACCGGAATATGATGGAAGGGGATATCGTGATTGACCACGACCTTCTGGTAGTCGAAGTGGTTGGAGACCACGCCGACGATCTCGATCGGCAGTGCGCCGATCTTCCAGCGGTAGAGCAGGTCGTTCAGGCAGTGGCCGAAACGCGATACCATCAGCAGGACCTTCTCCCGCTTGGCGGCATCATGCAGGCTCCAGGTCATGCCGAAACGCTCGGCGATAACGGGGAAGCCCTGTGCGAGCTTCGCTTCATTGGCCTCTTCCTCGGAGATGAAGGAGACGCGCATGAAGAACCGACAGGTGCCGAGGTCGTCGAATTGGGATGAATCGACGATGTTGCAGCCCTGATCGGCGAGATAGCCGGAGACCGCAGCGACGATGCCGCGGGTCGACGGACAGGAAATGGTCAAAACATAGGTCTTCATGGTCATCTCGCGAATGGCCTGTGACGGCGTCATCTGAATTGTAGGACGGGTGCATAGGGGGAGGCGGTGCAGGTTGCTCGCAACCAGCACCGCCTCGGCGCCTGGGGAGGTTCTTCAGGCGCGGGATTTCTTGCGTTGGCGGTGCACGTCGATGACGACTGCCGCGACGATGATCGCGCCCTTGACGATCTCCTGGTAGTAGGCGCCGACCTTGAGGAAAGTGAAGCCGGAGGTCACCACACCGAGAATAATGGTACCGATTACCGTCCCGGTGATCCGGCCGACGCCGCCGGAGAGCGAAGCGCCGCCGATGACGGCCGCCGCGATGGCGTCGAGTTCGAAGGAGACGCCCATGTTCGGCTGGCCGGACTGGGCGCGGGCAGCGAGCATGACGCCGGCGAGGCCGGAGAGCAGGCCGGCCACCGCATAGACCTTGATCAGGTGCTTGCCGATATCGATCCCCGAGACGCGTGCAGCCTGGCTGTTGGCGCCGATGGCATAGGTGAACTTGCCGTAGCGGGTATAGGACAATGCGACGTGGAAGATGATTGCCACGGCGAAGAAGACGATGACCGTTCGCGGGACGGGAAAGCCCCAGAGACTGAAGCTCTGGCCGAGCCAGGCGAAGTTTTCGTTGAGCAAAGCGACGGGTTGGCCTTCGGTATACCATTTGGCCAGGCCGCGGACTGAAACCATCATGCCAAGAGTGGCAATGAAGGGCGGAATGCCTGTCTTGGCGATGAGAAGGCCGTTCAGATAACCCAGGAATGCGCCGAGCAGCACGCCGACCAGAAGCGGCCAGAACGGGCTTGAATCGATGAACCAGTCCAGGCCGAAAGCGGCGTATTCCGGTTGCAGGAAAACGGCCCGAGCATTCAGCGAGGTCTGGGCGAAGCTCGCAGCCACCATGGCGATAAACCCGACCATGGAGCCGGACGAGAGATCGACCCCGCCGGTGATGATGACCTGCGTCACGCCGACGGCGATGATCCCCGTGACGGCGACCTGCAGGACGATGATGGACAAGCGCTGCTTGTTCGCCAGAAAGCTTTCGCCCACGACGTACCAGCCGATCACTTCGAAGATAAGGGCGATCCCGATCAGGACGGCCAGGATCGAGAATTCCGGTGGAAGTCGCCGAATTTTCTTCAAGCCCGTCTTGGAGGTCTCCCCCAGTTCGTTGATGGCATCAGACATGATATCCTCCCGGCTGTGCCGTCAGCGCGACGCCAGCTCCATTATCTTGACTTGATCGGCTTCGGCCCTGTCCAGGATGCCTGTGACCCGCCCCTCATGCAGCACGACGATGCGATCACTCATGCCGAGCACCTCAGGCATCTCCGACGAGATCATGATGATCGCCACACCCTGGCCCGCGAGCTGCGAGATCAGCCGGTGGATCTCGGCCTTGGCGCCGACATCTATGCCGCGGGTGGGTTCGTCGAGGATCAGGATCTTCGGATTGGTCATCAGCCAGCGACAGATCAGGACTTTCTGCTGGTTGCCACCCGACAGGTTGATGATCGGCTCCCGCATGTCTGGCGTGCGAACCCTGAGGCGGTTGGCCATGTCGGTGGCCGCCTTCCGCAGCTTTTCCTGCTCTACGAAGCCGAGCTGCACATAGCGCTGTTGCAGCACCGCCATCTGCGCGTTTTCCTGGATGTCGAGCAGCAGGAAACAACCGGTTTCCTTTCGATCCTCCGTCAGAAACGCCATGCCGTGCGCCATGGCGACGGACGGCGAGGAGACGGTCAGTTGCTTGCCGAAGAGCTCGATCGTCCCGGAATTTGCGGGCGTCACGCCGAAGATCGTCTCCGCGACGTTGGACCGGCCCGAGCCGACGAGGCCGGCAAAGCCGAGGATCTCGCCGGCCCGGAGATCGAACGACACGTCGCGGAAGACGCCGTTCAGCGTCAGCCCTTTTACCGACAGCACGACGTCGCCGATCTGCGCCGGTTCTTTCGGGAACATCTGGGTGATCTCGCGCCCGACCATCATGCGGATGATGTCTTCGCGGGTCACCTCCGAGGAATTGCAGGTCGCAACGTACTTGCCGTCGCGAAAGACGGAGAACTCGTCAGCGATCTCGAAGAGTTCGTTCATCTTGTGGGTGATGTAGATGATGCCCTTTCCTTCCTCGCGGAGGGAACGGATGATCCGGAAGAGGTGGTTCACCTCCCTCTCGGTGAGGGCCGATGTCGGTTCGTCCATGATGAGGACATCGGAATCGAAGGATACGGCCTTGGCGATCTCCACCATCTGGCGGTTGGCCACGCTGAGCTTGCCGACCTTGATTTCAGGATCGATCTCGATCCCGAGGCGCTCAAACAGCGCGTCCGTCCGACGGTTCATTTCGGCATGGTCCACGATACCGAAACGTCCGAGCGGCTCACGGCCGATCCAGATGTTTTCCGACACGGTCATGGGCGCCATCAGATTCAGTTCCTGATGGATCATCGCGATTCCGTTCTGAAGCGCGTCGAGCGGATTCTTGAGGCGGATGTCGACGCCGCGCAGTTTGAACGAGCCGCTGTCGGGCGTGTAGATGCCCGCGAGGATCTTCATCAGCGTGGACTTGCCGGCGCCGTTCTCGCCCATGAGGGCATGCACCGTCCCGCGTTTCAGCTTCAACTGCACGTTGTCCAGAGCAACGACCCCTGGAAATTCCTTGCGCACGTCCTCGACTTCGAGAAGATATTTGCTGCCCGGAACAGCGCCGCTCCTGCGAACGGCCTCCATGGTCTGGGGACTGATGATGCGTTCAGCCGACATGGTGGTCCTCCTCCACGAGAGTGATCCGCTGCCTCGCAAGGCAGCGGATCGGCCCGTTCTCGGTCAATTCTTCGTCGTGAACTTGGTCATGTTTTCAGGCGTCACGAGCTGGAACGGGATCCAGACCTTGGCGTCCACCTTCTCACCCTTGGCGAGCTTTATGGCAGCGGCGACCGCACCCGAGCCCTGGCCGAAGGCATCCTGGAACACGGATACATCCAGATTGCCTGCCTTCATGTAGGCGAGCGCTTCCTGGGTGGCATCGATGCCCGCAACGACCACGTCCTTCATATTCCAGCCGGCGGATTTCATGGCGTTGATCGCGCCAATCGCCATGTTGTCGTTGTTGGCGATGACAGCCGCCGGCTTGTGACCGGCCGCGATCCAGTTGGTCATCAGGTCCTGCGCCTTGACCGGATCCCATACGGCGGTCTGCTGGTCGAGGATCTTGATGCCCTTGCAGTCCGGCGTTGCGATCACGTCGTGGATGTCCTTGGTGCGCTGGACGGCAGCCTGGTTGGCAAGATCGCCGACCATGACAAGGATATCGCCCTTGCCGCCCAGGAGGCGACATACTTCCTTGGTCTGCAGCGTGCCGGACTGAACTTCGTCGGAGGCGACGAATGCCCCCTTGGGGCCAAGCTTGTCGACGTCTGCCGGCATCCGGTTGACGTAGACGATCGGGATGCCGGCATCGTTCGCCAGCTTCGTCATCGGCGCCGTTGCCGTGGTATCGACGGCATTGACGATGATCGCATCGGCCTTCGAGGCGATGAAGTTCTGGATCTGGGAAAGCTGCTTCTGAACGTCATCATCCGCGATTTCGATCTGGACCGGCTGTTTTGCGTCGGCCGCAGACTTCTCGATACCCTTGCGCAGAACGGTCAGGAACGTGTCGGAATTGGCCATGGACACGCCAATATTGCCTGCATAGGCGCTCGATGCCATCAGAACGCCGAGCGCGGCACCCGCCAAAAATTTCTTCATCTCTTCCTCCTCTGAAACGGTGCCCGGCGAACACCTCAAAAAGCCGGTCGCCTCCTCCCCGAAGGCAATCTTACGAACCAGTCCGGTCACTGCCACCGGATCGGTGAAGACGTCAAAGTCTGTCCCGGATCAGCTCCATGCTATTGCGGACCATCGCTTGCGGATCGCTCGATGCGTGAACGGATGACGCGAACGGTTCGAACGAGAACGGGCCGGGATAACCAGCGTCGACGAGCGCACGGATTTGACCGATATTGTCCAGCCGGTCCCGTGCCGTCACCATCACGCGATGCGGGTCGCGCATGGCGTCGATTCTGACGTCCTGGTCATCGACGCCTGAAATGTGCACCAGCCCCGTCAAATCCGGGAAGATATCCGGCTCGCCAGCCAGCACGTGGTGGAAAGTATCATGAACCAGCTTGAAGCTCTGGCGGCCATTGATCGCGGCAATCGCTTCCGCTGCTTCTTTCTTGGAGCGAAGCGAGCAGATCTGGAAACCGAGCGGCTCCACGAGGCCGATGAGGTTATTGGCCTGCAGGATGGGTTTCAGTGCCTTGAGCGCAACGCGCAAATTCCCCTGACGCTCACCCTCCAGCCTGCCGCTTCCGTCGTTGACGGGTACCAGAACCAGAGCTTTTGCGCCGCAGGCAGCGGCATAAGCGGCCAGTTCCCGGGCTTCCGCTTCCCGTTCCGGCGTCCATTCGTTGAAGCGCTGCAGGGCATTGATCGAAATGATCTCGGTTCCGCGCGTCTTTGCCAGGTCGCGGACCGTCTCGGGTGAAGTCCCGTCGAGTATGGCATTACCCGCAAGATCGTTGCGGATTTCGAATTGCCGAACACCGAGCGACATGCCCAGTTCGAAAAAAGCGCCGAGCGGCATGTGTGGCGCAACCATGTGGTTGAGCGCGAAGGTAAGCGCGGCCATGAGTTCTCCCGAAGTTTGGCGCGGCCGGCTTTCCTCCTCCGTCCCGCCGAACGAAGTCATCAGGTTTCGTGGCGTTGGTCAAAGAAGAAATAGCAATATTCTATTTCATTCATGAAAGAATTTGCAGATTGTTATGATGGATTTCCATCATCGCGGCTCAGATGTTTTCCGGCACATAAATTTCGAGCGGCAGGAAAGTCTGGCCTGGCGCCGTCGCGGGGCCGGTATCCACCGCCTCGACCATCAGCTGGACGAGTTCGCGGCACAGATTGGCAAGCGGTGTCGCAATCGCCATGGTCACGATCTCATCGGCCAGCGCTGCGCGGGAAATTGGCGTCAGTTCGTTGACGACGATAACATGCTTGCCGCCGAGCTTTTCTTCCCGGATGGCGGAAATGGCGCCTTCCATTCCGCCGCCGGCAACATAGAAACCCACAAGATCCGGATGGCGGTGCAACAGATCCAGCGTTGCCTCGTGGGTGATTTCCACCGTTTCCAGGTTCACCAGCGTGTCGAGAACCTCGAAGTCGGGGGCGTGTTCGCGGAAGTAGGACCGAAAGCCGATCTCGCGCAATTCGTGACCGTGAAAGCGGTGACTGCCGACGAAAACAGCCACTTTCCCAGGGTTTTTTGCAGCCCTCGTGATCATCCAGGCTGCCGTCCGGCCGGCCTTGCGGTTGTTGAGCCCGACATAGCCCTCGCGGATGCCGGAGGCGAAATCGGACAGGAGTGAGAATACCGGGATGCCCTTTGCCTTCAGTTCTTCCGCTGCCACCGTCAGGGCCGGATAGTCCGGGGATGTCATGGCGACCGCCTGATTCCTGACACCTACCTCTCTCAGCTTGTCGGCCAATTCGCTCGGTGTCTGGTTGGCGCAGAATTCGATCTGCGCCACGCCGCGAATGCCGGGATGATTCTGGACGGCGATCTCGAGTTCCCGCTTGAAGCTCTGGTAGAAATGGTGGTTGGGCTTCTGCAGGATGAAGCCCAGCCGGTATTGCGGCAGCCCCTCGAACACTCGCTGCCGCAGCAATCCTACGGCATGGAAGCCAATCTCGTTTGCCGCGTCATAGACGCGCCGCGCCGTGTCCTCGCGCACCTTGTGCCGCCCGTTCAGCACGCGGTCCACGGTTGCGACGCTCACTCCCGCAGTCTTGGCCAGATCCGCGATCGTCGGTCTTGATCCCATCTGTTCCTCCCTCAAGTGAGAGGTTTCTATCATGGAATAAATCAAGAATGATAGCTTTTGATAGAATATATCATGCGTGGATTGTGATCCGTCAGAACAACGATAATCCTCAAGATCAGATTCCATGCGGCGCCTTTGATGGCGACCGCATCGAAACCGATGGAGGAGATCTATGGCGAGGACAGCGGCAAAGCGTGACTACAGCCTGCTTGGGCGCGATGCGCAGGCGGCGGTGGCCAATGGGCTCGCGGCGGCGCAGTGGTATCATACCGAGGTTCCGCGCAAGCAGATGAAGGAATTGATGAAGCGGGAGGATGGGCCAGCCCTCCGGGACACGGCGATCTGGCTTGGCTGTATAGTCGTCTTTGCAGCGCTTGGCATCTATTTCTGGGGCAGCCTCTGGGCGATCCCTTTCTTCCTCGCCTACGGCGTGTTCTACGGGTCCGCCTCGGACAGCCGCTGGCATGAATGCGGTCATGGCACGGCATTCAAGACGATGTGGATGAACAACTTTGTCTACCAGATCGCCTGTTTCATGATCATGCGCAATCCGGTGACCTGGCGCTGGAGCCATACCCGGCACCACACCGATACGGTCATTGTCGGCCGGGATCCGGAAATCGCGGTGATGCGTCCGCCGGATCTCCTGCGGCTGATCCTCAATTTGTTCGGCCTGCTGGATGCCTGGCATGCGGTGATCGACATGGTCCGAAACGCGTTTGGCGTCATCAGCGCCGAAGAGAAGATCATCATTCCGGAGACGGAGCAGCCGAAGGCGATCCGCGTCGCGCGCATCTGGCTCGCGATCTATGTGGCGACCGTTGCGCTCGCGATCGCCCTGAATTCGATCCTGCCGCTGATGCTGATCGGCATGCCGCGCCTTTATGGTGCCTGGCACCATGTCATGACCGGCCTGTTGCAGCATGGCGGCCTTGCCGACAACGTCACCGACCACCGGCTAAACAGCCGCACGGTCTACGTGAACCCGATCAGCCGCTTCATCTACTGGAACATGAACTATCACGTGGAGCATCACATGTTCCCGATGGTGCCCTATCACGCGCTGCCGAAGCTGCACCAGACCATCAAGGACGATCTGCCGGCACCCAATCCGTCGATCCTCGACGGTTATCGCGAGATGATCCCTGCCTTCCTGCGCCAGCTCCGAAACGAGGATTATTTCCTGAAGCGCGAGTTGCCGCCGACGGCAAAGCCCTATCGCGAAGACTTCCATAGCGACGCAATGGCGCCAGCGGCGGAGTGACGCCGGCATCCGACAAAACAAGCTATAAAGGGGAGGAGAGCCCGATGAGCACCTGGATCGACGTCTGCGACAAGGACGAGATCGACGAAGAGGATGTCATCCGCTTCGATCACGCCGGCAAGAGCTACGCCGTCTATCGCAGCCCGGAAGACAGTTTCCACGCGACCGACGGACATTGCACGCACGAGAATGTCCATCTGGCCGATGGTCTGGTGATGGACGATATCATCGAATGTCCGAAGCACAACGGCCGCTTCAACTACAAGACCGGCCAAGCCAAGGGCGCGCCCGTCTGCGTCAACCTCAAGACTTATGCGGTCAAGGTCGATGGTGGCCGCGTCTTCATCCAGGTCGGCTGAGATGGGTGACAAAGGCATGGTGATCGTCGGCGCCGGCGAAGCGGGCGTGCGCGCGGCCTTTGCCCTGCGGGAGCGGGGTTACCAGGGGACCGTCACGCTGATCGGCGACGAACCGCATCTCCCTTACGAACGTCCGCCCCTGTCGAAGGGGAGCGAGGAAGCCGGGACCGTCCGGGCGATCGTCGCAAGCGAACGTTTTGCCGAGGCGGGGATCACCTTCCTGCGAGGGCAGCGGGCTATCTCGCTCGACCTGGCACGCCATGCGCTGCGACTGGAAGCGGGCGAAATACTGTCCTACGAACGGCTGCTGCTCGCAACCGGCGCCGCGCCGCGCCGGTTTCCAGGCCTTGCCACGAGCGATCGTATCCATGTGCTGCGGACCGTCGAGGACGCGTCCGCCATTCGTCGCCACATGCGGGAGGATGGCCGCGTGGCCATTCTCGGCGGCGGCTTCATCGGGCTCGAACTGGCCGCGATGGGCCGGAAACTCGGGACGGCCGTCACCTTGTTTGAGGCGCAACCGCGCGTGTTGATGCGCGGTGTTCCCGAAAAGCTTGCGCTCGCCTTGCAGGCACGGCACGCGGCAGAAGGCGTGGAACTCCTCTGCGGCGTGGGGATCGAGACCATCGCCGATGGCGAGAGCGGCGTTACCATCGGGTTCGCCGATGGTCGCCGGATCGAGGTCGATGCGGTCGTGGTCGGGATCGGTGCCCAACCCAACACCCGTCTTGCCGCAGAAGCAGGGCTTGCGATCGACAACGGCATAGCCGTCGATCGCCATCTGGCGACCAGCGATCCGCACATTTTCGCAGCCGGCGACTGCTGCTCCTTTCCCGTCACCGCCTATGGCGGCCGGCGCGTCCGGCTTGAATCCTGGCGCAACGCACAGGAACAGGGCAGCGTCGCGGCGGCCAACATGCTGGGAGAGGCCGCATCCTTCGATGCGGTGCCCTGGTTCTGGTCGGACCAATACGACCTGACGCTGCAGGTGGCCGGCCTGTCCGACGGCGCGACATCGACCGTCGGCCGGACGCTGTCGCCGGAGGCCGAGATCCTGTTTCACCTCGACGCGGAGGGGCGATTGCTGGCAGCCAGCGGGCTTGGCCCCGGCGGTGCCGTTGCCCGCGACATTCGACTGGCCGAAATGCTGATCGCCAGGGGCACGCGCGCCGATCCTGCGGCACTCGCCGATCCTTCCGTCAAACTGAAATCCCTTCTGTGAGCGCCTGGCGCCAAAGGATGCATCGATGAAATCCAACCGTCCCACCGTTGCCGATATCCTGGCGCTCAAGGGCAAGCGCCAGCTCAGCATGCTTCGTGTCGTCACGCTCGAGGAGGCGGAAGCCGCCGACAAGGCCGGGATTGAAATGGTCTCCGTGCCGCCAGCGCTCCTGGGGCCTGCGTTCCGCGAGGTGGCGCCAAGTGTCTTTGCCGTGCCGGGGCTCGAATATGGCGACTTCGTCACGACGGAGGAATATCTGCGGGGGGCCTTCAAAGCGATGCGCGCCGGTGGCGACGCCGTCTATTGCGCGGCGAACCTCCGGATCATCCGCGAGCTCAGGGACGAGGGCATTCCCGTCTGCAGCCATGTCGGCCTCATTCCCTCGAAGGCGACCTGGACCGGTGGCTTCAAGGCGGTCGGCAAGACCGCCGACAGCGCGATGGCGATCTGGAATGCCGTCAAGGCCCTCGAGGAGGCTGGCGCCTTCGCCGCCGAGATCGAGGTGGTTCCTGCCGAAGTTGCCTCGCTGATCAGCGCCCGGACGTCTCTCTTCATGATCTCGATGGGGGCGGGCGCCGGTTGCGACGCGCAATATCTCTTTGCCGATGACGTGCTCGGACAGAACCGCGGGCATGTGCCCCGACATGCGAAGACCTATCGCAACTTTGCCGCAGAGTTCGACCGCCTGCAGCACGAGCGCATCGCAGCGTTCCGGGAATTCCGTCAGGACGTCGAGAGCGGAGCCTATCCGGCGGAGCCGCACAATGTCGGCGTGGCGAGCGAGGAACTTGCCCGCTTCCGCGATATGATCAACGGCTGATCGGACGCCGGCCGCCTACGCGCTCCAGAAACTCCTCGTGGCTCTACGGCGCTCGCGGCGTTACGAACGGTAGCTGATCCAGAACGCGCAGCTTCCAAGTCAAGCAACCGAAACCAGCCTCGTGTTCGTGACTGCCGTAACACGAAGGTCCGGTTGTGAAAAGGCCGCGGGATGCCGCGGCCTTCTGATTGGAAGATTATTGCGGTGTCATGTCGAAGCCGAACCACTTCATGGACAGCTTCGTCGTCGTCCCGTCCGCCTTGGCGGCGGCGATCGCCTCGTCGAATTTCTGCTTGAGCCCAGTATCCCCCTTGCGAAGACCGACCGAGCTGCCGGCGCCGAGGAAACCACCCTGGAAGCGAGGGCCGACAATCGTCAGGTCGCTGTTTGTCGGCTTCTGCACGGCGGTCATCAGGTAACCCATTGATGCCATGACAAAATCGACGCGGCCGGAAACGAGATCGAGGTCATGCTGTTCCGTGGTCTTGTACTCGCGAACCTGCACGACGCCCTTCAGATATTCGTCGATAAAGCGTGCGGCGATCGAGGCCGTCTGGACGCCAACCGTCTTGCCCTGCAGCAGCGGCTTCAGCTGTTCGACAGCCTTGCGGGCGCCGGCCTCATTGGAGGCGAGCGAAAAGAGTTCGTCCTTCATGGGCATTTTTGCCAGGGGGCTGTCCTTGAGCGTCGCGAAGGACTGGCCGGTGCTACCGTAGGACATGGAGAAGTCGATGACTTCCTTCCGCTTTTCCGTGGCCGACATGCCGGCCATGATGGCATCGAACTTGCCGGCATTGAGGGCAGGGATGATGCCGTCGAAAGCTTGCGCGACGAACGCGCACTTGATTTTCATGCGCTCGCAGAGGTTCTTGCCAAGTTCGATGTCGTAGCCGTCCAGCGTGCCGTCCGGTCGGGTCAGATTGTAAGGCGGAAAGGCGCCCTCCGTGGCGATGACGATTTCCGTTTTGTCCTGCGCCGCGGCGGCCGTCGCCATCAGCGTCATGGCGGTGAAAGCAGCGGCGATTGCCGTGTTGACGAATTTCATCTGTCAGTTCCCTCTCTTTGTTTGGGTAGAATGTCGAGCGGCTCAGCCGCTGATGAATTTCCGGAAGCGCTCGGACTTCGCGTTGGTGAACATGTCCTGCGGCCGGCCTTCCTCCTCGATCGCGCCCTGGTGCAGGAAGATGACCCGGCTCGAGACATCACGCGCGAAGCCCATTTCGTGCGTGACGACCAGCATGGTCCGGCCTTCTTCGGCAAGCGCCCGCATGACACGCAGCACTTCGCCGACAAGTTCCGGGTCAAGCGCCGAGGTCGGCTCGTCGAACAGCATCACCTTCGGCCGCATGGCGAGCGCGCGGGCGATGGCGGCCCGTTGCTGCTGCCCGCCGGAAAGATGCGCCGGATAGTGATTGCGCTTTTCGGCAATGCCAACCTTGGCAAGCAGAGCTTCCGCCTCCTCCAGGCATTCGGCGCGCGAACGCTTCTGCACGTGCAGAGGCGCTTCCATGATGTTTTCGAGCACGGTCTTGTGGGACCAGAGATTGAAGCTCTGGAACACCATGCCGAGTTCGGAGCGGATACGCTCCACCTGCCGGCGGTCGGCAATGCGGCTCTTGCCGGAGCCGGTCGGCTTCATGCGGATGGTTTCGCCGGCAACGGTGATTTCGCCGGCATCGGGTGTCTCCAGCATATTGATGCAGCGGAGCATGGTAGACTTGCCAGAGCCGGAGGAGCCGAGGATCGAGACGACCTCGCCCTCGCATGCTTCCATGTCGATACCCTTCAGCACTTCGATGGGACCGAAACTCTTGCGAAGCCCGCGCACGGTGATCGCCGCCGGTGCGGGTGGATTGGTCGAACGCGTCATCTAGTGGCTCCCGTGGACGTGCTGGGCAAGGCCGCAGGCTGGCGCAGGTGCGGGCTCAATTGATACTCGGCGAGGGCGACAAGCCGGGTGAGGATGAAGTTGATGGCGAGATAGATGGCGCCGGCGACGACGAAGACTTCGATCGCCCGATAGGTCTCGGAGATCAGTTTGGCCGCGACGCCGGTCACCTCCATGATGGTGATGATCGAGGCAAGCGACGTCGCCTTCACCATCGAGATCATCTCGTTGGAATAACCGGGCAGAGCCTGGCGGATCGCGAGCGGCAAGGCAATGCGCCGAAAGGCCATGAAATGGGACATGCCGCAGGCGCGCGCCGCTTCGATCTGGCCGAACGGGACCGAGAGCAGGCCGCCACGAATGATTTCGGCGGAATAGGCGGCGGTGTTCAGCATCAAGGCGATGACAGCGCACCAGTAGGGATCGCGCAACACCACCCACAGCATGCTCTGGCGGACATCACGGAACTGGCCAAGGCCGTAATAGATCAGGAAGATCTGGACGAGCAGTGGCGTGCCGCGGAAGACGAAGATATAGGCCCTCGCGAACCAGTCGAGCGGCAGGATACCGGACAGCCGGCTGAGTGCCAGGCCAAGGGCCAGGAACACGCCGAGTACGATTGCGCTCGCGGCAAGCTGCAGCGTCAGCGGTACGGCAGCAATCAGGCTGAGGAAGGTTTCCCAGAGAAACGGCAGATCCATCAACCCCTCCTGACGCCGCGCGTGAAGCGCTTTTCGCTGAATTGCAGGAGACCGCCGGAAACCGTTGAAATAGCCAGGTAGACGGCAGCGGCGATGACATAGAAATTAAAGGGCAGGCCGGTGGAGCCGGCGCCGATCTGCGACTGCCGAAGGAGCTCGACGACGCCCGTAACCGAAACCAGCGCGGATTCCTTCAAGACGACCTGCCAGACATTCCCCATGCCGGGAATCGCGTGGCGCAGCGTCAGCGGCGCGAGGATCCTGCGAAACCGCAGGGAGCGCGACATGCCGCAGGCGATCGCCGCCTCCAACTCGCCGGAATGGACCGCTCGATAGGCGCCGCGAAAGACCTCCGTCTGCTGTGCGCCGGAGGTAATGCCGACAGCGAGTGCGCCGGCCAGGAAGCCCGGAAACCCGATGAAGCCTTCAGCGCCGAATAACCTGCCGATCGCTGTCACGGCAGCACTGCCGCCGAAATAGAAGAGATAGATGACCAGAAGATCGGGTATGCCGCGCAGAACGGTGGTGTAGAAACCCGCGATCCCGCGCGTCAGCGGGCCGCCCGAAACTTTTGCCCAAGCACCGAAGACGCCGATCACCGCACCGATCGCGAAACCGGCGATGGCGATCAGGACGGTCATGACGGTGGCCGCGGCGAGCGCCATGCCCCAGCCATTCGGGCCGGTTCCGATCAGATCCAGTATTGTCGGCTGGTTCATGGAGACCTCATCCATATGGAGGTTTGTTCGTATCCAGACGCCGGCGTCACGGCACGGGGACGCAACTTTCGTACCCCGCGCCGGGTCCACAGGGTCAGAACGATGGCGTCAGGTCCAGCTTGCTCCATTTTTCGGAGAGCTTTTTGATGACGCCATCCGCGGCCGCCGACTTGATGGCTGCGTCGAACTTCTCCTTCAGATCGGTCTCGCCCTTGCGCATGCCCATGGCGACCTCCGTCGCCAGCATGGCGCCCTTCATCAGCGGTCCGGCCATCGCCAGATCCTCGTTCCCAGGTTTGGCAAGTGCGGTGGTGCCGTAGACGCCGCTATCGAAACCGGCGTCGATGCGGCCGGCCTTGAGGTCGAGATCGCGTTCGCCGGAATTCTTGTAGGTGCGAACGGTGACGTTTTTGCCGAAATAGGCATTGATCAACTGCTCTTGGCTGGTCGATTGCACGACGCCGATCGTCTTTCCGGAGAGAACACCGCCGATCGTCTTCATCACTGGATCGGCCTTGTCCTTGTCGTTGAGGCTCAGTCGTTCGCCGGTCATCGGCAGCTTGCTGATCGGGCTGTCCTTCAGCGTGATGAAGGTCGCCACGCCGCTTGCATAAGGCACCGTGAAATCGACGACTTCCTTTCGCTTTTCGTTGATGCCGAGCGTCATGATAAGATCGAACTTGCCGGCATTGACGCTGGGGATCATGGCGCTCCATTCACCGGCGATCAGCTCGCATTCGACCTTGGCGCGCTGGCACAGGTCGTTGATGAGGTCGATATCGAGTCCGGTCAGGTTGCCCTTGGAATCCAGTGCGTTCCATGGCGGAAAGGCGCCTTCGATACCGACCTTTACACGGGTCCAGTCCTTGGCTTCTGCGCCCGGCAGCATGATGGTGAGAGTGGCAGCCAGCGCGGCCGCCCAGAGTTTCCCGGTTTTCATGTCGTTGTTCCCTTATTTGTTCGTTGTGCTGGAGAGGAAGGTCATACTCCTTCGAGTGCAAGCACCGAGCAGGCTTGTCGGAGCACGGAGAGAAGCCGGTTGCGCGTCTGGCGCCCATGAACCGTGAAGAACGCGATATCGGCATGCCCTTCCGGCAGGGCGGCCAGTTCGCGAAGCCCTGATAGCGACGGCCAGGCCGGATGCGGAAGCGCATTGTCGTGATGGAAACGGTCACCGTACGTGTAGTTCAACGGAACGAGAAGGCGGGAGGCCTGCCGAAGGCGGTCGTTGATGATCTCGGCGCGACCCGGATCGGTTTCCTGCTGCGCGGCCCGGTTGATCGCCTCGGCACGCCGGCGCAGTTCATCCACCACCAATGTCAGGCCGTTCATATCCATCCGCCCCGCCAGATCCGCGGCCAGGCCGTCGAGTTCATGTTTGAGAGATGCTGCGTAGGCGGTGTAGTCGAGCGGCAGAACGCGGGCATCGAGCAATTCACCGAGCACGCGTAACACGATCTCGGTGTCGCGCTGAAGATTGGCCGGATCGATATGCTCTTCCGTATCGTGCGGCGTGTGCCACCACCACCCGAGCGCCGTCAGCATCTTCACAGGCCCTGGGGGCTGATGGCTGAGGCTGCCGAACATCGAGGGAATACCGACGCCCCAGAAGGACTGGTCGGCAGCGCGCCCGTGACGACGGCCGCGATGCACCTGGCCGGTCACCGTTTCGACGGCCCTTGCCGCGACCGCCTTCAATTCGTCGATGACGGTCGAATTCGTCAGGATGTCCGCGCCTGCACCGCCGGTGGAATCGACATTCACATGCGCCACGCAGCGCTGTTCCAGCTCATCCCAATATTCGTCCGCGTACCAGGCGGAGCCGGAATAACGGCCGTGGGAATGGCCGGACCAGAAGCAGATGCGCAGGCCCCGCTGCCAGTTTTCGCGCCGCTCGGCCAGGAGGCGCGCGGCCTCCAGCATCGTGGCGTTGGCTCCACCATTGTCCATCACGCCGTAATGCCAGGTATCGTGATGGCCGGAAAACAGGATGAAAGGTGCATCCGGCCGGTTTCCCGGGAAAAGCTCCGCGACCAGGATAGGCGTCTTGCGCCAGCCCGTACCCACCTCGGTCGTCAGGCGGGCGACAGGCGCCTTGCCTGCGCGGCAGGCCTGACGGAGCCGTGCGCCGTCGTCGTGGGCGATCGTGCAGATCGCGGTCCTTGGCAGCTGCTTGCGGGTATGTTGCGACGGACTGCCCCAGACAGGCGAGACGCACATTTCGTAAAGATGTTCGTTGGGGCTGACATGAATCTGTCCAATCGCGCCGCGGGCACTTGCAAGGGCCGCGACGTCTTCGGTCGCGATGCCGTCGACAAGGATGATGTGCCCCTCGACATCGATCCCCTCCAAATCGGCTTCAGCGCCTTCTGCGACATAGATGACTTCCGCCGAGATGCCTTCTCCAGGCGTCGAAACCGACATGGAATGGGTGATGCAGCGGACAGCGTTTCCACCGATTTCGACCGCTGCGCTGCCCGGCAGGCTAATATAGGCGTCGTGCAGGAGAAGCTCGGTTCGATAGCCATAAGAGGCTATCTGCCTTTCCAGATATTTAAAGCTTTCCAGCTCTTCCGCCGTGCCCGAGAGTTTCACCCGTTTGCCAAACTCGCGGATGTGGCCCATCAGGATCTGGCGGTCGGGCTGGAGTGGCGCGTCAGACATCTCGCTTCTCCCGAATGTCGGGCTGAACGTCATCGGGAATCGGATTGATGAAGGGAGTACCTTCGAGCCGCGCCGTAAAGTCGGCTTTCGCTTCTGCGATCAGTTCCGGCTTCAGGATGAGATCGACGGCGGTCGATGCCATTACCTTGGCCGCATGTGTCATGCCCTTGTGCGCGGCGGGCAGCTTGCCCTGGGCGACGAGCTGCCAGGAATGCCCGGGCGTGCCGATCGCATAGGTGGCGCCGCGCATCTGGACGGTTGGCACGACCCAGCTGACCGTTCCGACATCGGTGGAGCCGACCAGCGTTCCGTCGCCGCTGTCCGGCGGGAAGATGACATCGCAGAGCGACACGCCCTTGCGGACCTTCAGTCCGAACCGTCCGAAGGACGTGGCGATATCCGCCTGGCTGAAGGTTTCCTGGAATTTTGCGGCGGTCGCCTTGTCCGCCTCGTCGAAAGCCGGCAGGCCGACGCGCTCGATGTGGCTGTGCATCAGCGTTTCGAGCGGCGTGTTGCCGACCAAGTTCGCATCGCCGCTGACGATCCGGCTGCGCACGGAGGTGCCGGTCATCAGGGCCGCGCCGGCCGCCACATCCTTCACTCGGGCCACCAGTTCCAGAAGTTCGGGAAGCGTGCGCGACCGGATCAGATAACGCACTGAGGCTTTCGCCTGCACGACGTTCGGGGCATGGCCGCCCGTATCGGTAATGGCATAGTGGATCCGCGCCGTCGACGGCATATGCTCGCGCAGGTAATTGACGCCGACATTCATCAGCTCGACTGCGTCGAGTGCGCTGCGTCCGAGATGCGGCGAGGCGGCGGCGTGCGACGCACGGCCGGTGAAGTGGAAATTGAGCTCGTTGCAGGCAAGCGAGATCGGATTGTTGACGCCGACGAATGCGGCCGGATGCCAGGAAATCGCGATATCAACATCGTCAAAAACGCCGGCCCGGACCATGAAGCCCTTCGAGGAGCCGCCCTCTTCGGCAGGACAGCCATAATAGCGGACGCGGCCCTGGAGATTGTTCGCCTTGAGGTAATCCTTGACGGCGGCGGCGGCCAGCAGGGAGCCGGAGCCAAGCAGGTTATGGCCGCAGCCGTGCCCATTACCGCCTTCGGTGACCGCTTTCTGTTCGGCAAGGCCCGCGACCTGGCTGAGGCCCGGCAAAGCGTCATATTCGCCGAGAATGGCGATGACCGGACCGCCTTCGCCAGCCTCGCCCATCACCGCCGTCGGGATGTTTGCGACATTGCGGGTGACCCTGAACCCTTCCGCTTCCAGAAGTTCCGCATGGGCCGCCGAGGAGCGATATTCCTCGTAATTGGTCTCCGGGACGTCCCAGACATAGTCGCTCAGTTCTGCAAAGCGAGGCGCCTTGTCGTCAACCAGATCTGAAATGTCGTCAGAATTTTTCATCGCTGCCTGCTTATTTTATCCAATATTGGTACCAATTTATGGGAAGATTCTTCTTTCAGCAACCGGAATTTATGGCTAGTTATTGGGCAAATTGCCCGCAGATGATCAAGGCTTTTTCAGATGGACAACCTGCTCGAAGAAACAATCGCGCATGACGAACCCGACGCCACGCAACTTATTCTGACGGATATCCAATCCGGCCTATTTCCGCCGGGCGTCTGGTTGAAACAGGTCGATCTGGAAACACGTTACGGGCGCGGGCGCAATGAGATCCGCCGCGCACTCGACCGCCTGGCGCAAAAGCGTGTTGTCGAGCACGTGCCGAACCGCGGCTATCACGTTTACAAGGCCGACGGAAAGCTAGCGGATGACATTGCCGAGATCCGCATCATACTGGAAACCGGGGTGGTGCCGAAAGTTGTGGCGATGGCGACTGACGACGATCTCAGCAGCCTGCGCGTCCTGGCCGAGCGGTTCGAAAGCCTGATCCTGCACGGGACCGTGCTGGAACTGTATGAAGCCAATCTGAACTTCCATCGGGCCTTCGTGCAGCTGTCTGGTAACGACGAACTGGATGGGATTATCGCCGAACTCCGACAGCGCACGTCTTCCGCTCCCGTTTCCCAGTGGAAGACGCGGGCGCGAATCGAGCAATCGGCTCGGGAGCATCATGAGATGGTTGATCTTCTGCAGGCGCGCGACGGGAAGAGGCTGAAGGCGCTCGTTGAAAGACACATCCGACAAAGATGACGCGGTGATAAGGCAACCTCTCAGCGCAAGTGTAACGCCGCGGCCGCCACAAAGATGGACAAGCAGTCTGACGGCGGCCATCTATCCGGCAGCTGTCACTCAAGCAAGATTTCGTCCGGCCAAAAGACTGTCGAGGCGTCGAACCGAAAAAACGAGTGAGCCATCTTCTTTTGAACCTGCGCACCTGGCGCATCAGTGTGGCCTTGTCGGTTTGATAAACAGCGGAGGAAAGAGGCCGCAAAACGCAATAGGTTGTCTGGCAGCCCGCCGGTTTGAAGCCAGGGGGCTTGCTCCATCAATGGCAGTCAGAGACGATGAGCTTGCACTCGGGGCATTCGGCCTTCGCAGCCTTCTGCGCTGCTGCTTCTGTGCTACCCACGCCCGTCGCGTAGCTCGCCTTGTTGCCTACATAGGCGCCGCACTGTTCGAAGGTCAGCATGACCTCGCACGTCGCATTACCGGCGGCCTTGCATTCCTTCATGGCATTCGAAGATGCTTCCTTCTTCGAACCACCATACCCAACGGCATAGCCAGCATCTTCCGCTGCTGTGCCCGATGCGTCATTCACAGCAATAGCGCCGGTAGCGAGAGCTGATGTCGCGCAAGCGCAGGAAAGAACTGCGGCGGCGAACGCGGCGCGGATAGCGAATTTCATTTTTGGAAGTTCCCCTAGGCCACCGAATTGCGGCGGGTGAGGAATATCAAAGCTGCTCAATGCTTCAAGCGGTTATGCCCGTTAGTGTTAACTTAGAGCCCGCATCCGTTGGTGCGCCGGCGATTGGACCTGAGGTAGGTCAGCGCCGCGTCCCACGAAGATTTAGCGCACGCATGTCGGCGGCACGCGCCTCAAGCTTATTACTCGAACACGTCCACCACAGAAGCTTTTGTCTGGCGCCTACAGGGTTGGGCCTGAAGACATGTTTCGAGCTCGAGGCTTGGGCCTTGTCGAGCTGGATGCAAAGTTCGCGAACTCACGGCTAAACTGACGGTTGCCGGAAGCGACCACCACCGGGAAACAGAGCTAGGTCACGAAACAGGTAATTTCGAGTATTGGCGGTTATTCGAATCTCATCAAGAGCTTTACGACAGCTCAGCAATGACAACCTCGCACCTTCTTGTTGGTCATAGAGGCAGTTGTTGCCTCGGTCGAAAGCGGTCATCGCATTGGTTTGACACAACGAGACCATCAGGCACTAATATTCGCGTTGCGATGTGGCCCGCGTCACAGCCGCGTCCTCCATGACGTAGGTCGCATATCGATGGTCGCGGATCAATGTTATCTTTTGGTCCTTCCATTCAAGCAGCATGAAGTAAGCAGGAGCAGCGGACGGCGCGGCCGAGACCAGCAATATTTCTCTGCCCTCCAGACAAGCCGGTTCGATCCAAACCCGCGGATAATCCGCATAATAGGAAAAGAATCGGCCAACGTTCGCCGCACCGGAGACCTGCGGCCGCCGTGCCTGACGAAGCCGAACATCCTCGGCAAGCAGGCTGCGCAGGGCCGTCCAATCCCTCGCGTTGAAGAGCGCTGCGAAATTCAGAACCTCGGCACTTGGGGGCAGCGGAACTTCGGACTCTGCCACGGCGATGGATCGCAATCCTGCCCGACCACGTGAGAGATGGGCTTTGACAGCATCGATACTCAGGCCCAATAGCGCGGCGATGTCTGCGATAGACTCTCCCAGCACATCCTTGAGGATCACGGCGCTACGCTGCGGCACCGGCAATTTGGCAAAGTGAGCCATGGCGATCCGCACCGTGTCCTGCCGGATCAGGGCATCCTCTGGATCAGCAGCTCTGACATCAGCTAGATCAAAGGCCGTCTCCAGCGGCTCCGAACGGCGGGTATTTCGCTGGCGCAGAGCATCAATGGCGCGATTGTGAACAATGCGAAACAGCCAGGGTCGCAGCGGCGTGCCGGACGAGATCGAACCGACCATCGCGAACGCACTGACCAACGCGTCCTGTATCACGTCCTCGCCGTCGATCACCGAGCCGACCAATCGGGCAGCATAGCGATGCAGTTCTGGGCGAACTGCATCCGCCTCCTTGGCCAGCGCCGCGTAGAGTGTGTTCTTCGCTTCCGCTTCAAAGGCAGCTTCATCCATCATTCGATGACCGTCACGCCCGTATCTCCACGCACGGCGTAGATCATAGCCTCTTCCAGCGGCGTGTTGCCAATCAGTTCGGCTACCGTATCGCCAAAGCCACGCGGTGTCATGTCCGGCCAGGTAGCGGCCTGTTCGGCGAATGTCCGGCCCGCCGCCGCCGCGTAGCCGGAGATTCCGGCGTTGCCCACGCCGGTTCCTGCGAACATCTGCCGGGGGACAATGACCCGGAAACGCAGACCCAGGCCGAGCTGGGTCGACAGGCCCTCAGCATATTTTGCGATGAACCACTGCGCCCGTTTTGCTCCCGCATAGCCTCCCGATAGCGGCGAACCCTGCACCGCGGCTCCGCTGGAAATGAGAACGACCAGCCCGCCTGATGCCATCGGCAACGTCAGAGCGGCCTGGACCCAATGCAGGGCGGCCTTCACATCGACGTTCCAGTTGGTCGTGAACGCCTCCCAGCCAACACGGTCGATACGTTCCATGGGCGGTTCCGCGCCGGCGTTCATGATGACAACATCAGGTCGTGTCTCTGACATGATCCTCTTCGCGGCGTCGGCATTGGTCGCGTCAGCAGACACAGTTGTCACGGCTAGTTGCTCTCCCAGCGTTTGCAAAGTCGTCGTGTCGCGAGCCACGACGATCACTTTAGCTGCGCGCGCTACAAACGCCTCGGCCATAGGCGAAGAAGCGGATCCCTTGGCTGCGGCAGTAGTCCAGGATGCCAGCGTGCTCAGAGCTGCGGTAGAGGAGGCTATAGTGGTTCTGGACGGCTTCCACCCGGAACCCGGCTTCGCCCAGAATCTGGTCGGCAAGCTTGATTTCGCTGAGGTTGTGGTTCGAGACGCCGACATGTCTGACCTTCCCGCTTTTCAGCAACGGGATCAGGTGCGGAGTCCACCGCGGCACATCGGCTGGATTGTGAATCCAGTAGAGGTCGATGTAGTCGGTGCCGAGGTTGGCGAGACTCTGCTCCAGCATGTTCGCCATCGGCGTGTCGCTGGTTCCCGCGATCCGCGGGTTGAACTTCGTGGAGAGCTGGTAATCGCTGCGAGCGTAGCGCTTCAGTACCTTCCCGAGCACGGTCTCTGAACGGCCCATACCGTACACAATGGCGGTGTCCCACAGGGTAAACCCGGCCGCATGTGCCTTGTCCGCGACCTCTTCCAGGCCAGCCTGGGTGAGGCTGCTGCCGAAGTAACCGTCGCCAGTCTCGCCGCTGTCGCCCCAGGCCCAGGTGCCCAGTGCAATGGTGGGGCTCTTCATTTTTTCGCTTGTCATGTTTACTCCATCTTGTTCTGCGGCCAGGGTTGCTGTGACCCAGGCGCCGCTGACACTGTGACGCGCGGCGACGCCCAACCGTTAGCCTGATGCGCCGAAATTACTGCCCGATCCTCCAGAGGTCGCGTGGATCTGCCTTGCCGACTTCCGGCGCGGGTGCGATGGTCCGGTACATGGAAACACTGACCGAAATTGCCGCCGTGATTGCCCGCCACGTCTCGAAGGATGGCTTCCACGCCACCCCCATCGAACGGGTGACGCTTGTTCAATCCTCCACAGTGACGATGCCGATGCCGAA
>PVBG01000029.1 GCA_002968845.1 Neorhizobium tomejilense
CCTGTGATCGCCGCAAGGCACGGCGGACAGCGACGTGCCCGCCTTCAGTGATGGCGTGGATCTGAAAGACCGACTTGGCCAAATCCAGTCCAATTGTGGTAATCTTCTCCATGGAACGGTTCCCTCTATCTTGTGGCGATTGGCGTCACCACGATAGGCATCCTGGATGCTGGCGCGAAGGGCCGTTCCACACCATCACATTTGATGATTTCAAGTCGAAGCTGGGTGCCGGCTATCAAAAGGAGTCAGCACCATGGCGACCAAATTTCGTTTGTCATCCCTGATCCCGGCCGGATTGATTGTAGAGCGTTCCGACGAGAGCGACGGGGTTATCATTGTTTTAGCGCGGGCTGCCACCGGTCGGCGTTCCTGCTCTTTGTGCAAACGTGTGTCTGATCGTATTGATAGCCGTTACGTCCGGATTATTGCCGATTTTCCCTGTGCTGGCACTAAGGTTCAATTACGGCTGTCGGCACGACGCCTTGTTTGTGAGATGACATTCTGCCGTCGCCGGATTTTCGTCGAAAGGCTTGGTGAGCTTGTCGTCCTTTGTGAGAGAGGATATGAGAATTGCAGACGTCCAACAGCGATCGGCGTGGTTTACTGACCGAAGCTGAGACTGATCACCGCGCCAAATTGTAAATCTCGGCAAGGTCGCTTAGATCCCAATTGCCGCCGGACAAGACCGCACACACTTTCTCATCTGGCCTCACGTCTATGCTGCCTGCCAACAGTGCTCCTATTCCGATGGAGGCGGCTGGTTCCGCGATCAATTTCGCATCCTTAGCAAGGGCACACATTCCGGCGATGATGTGTTCGTCTTCAACAAGAACAATCTCGTCGACATACTTTTCGATAATCGGGTACGGATTTTGACCCGGTACGCTTAACCTCAAACCGTCCGCAATCGTATTCTTTAACGGAAGCGATGTGCGTTCCTTATTTTTGCGGCTGTAAAAGTATTTCGGCGTCAAGGCAGGCTCTGCGCCGATAACGCGCACTGATGGCTTGGTTTCTTTTATCGCAGTGGCGATGCCCGAGATCAGCCCTCCACCGCCCAAGGGTACGATAACTGTGTCCACATCTTCCAAGTCTTCGAGGATCTCACACCCGATCGTTCCCTGACCAGCCATTACGACAGGGTCCTCGAAGCCGTGAATAACCGCATAATTGTTTCCTTCACCGATCTCGTAGACTTTTCTCCATCTAGCAGCGTTGTCACCATCAAAAAGGATGACTTCCGCGCCAAGGGCTACTGTATTGGCGATCTTGATTTTTGGTGTGGTGACCGGTAGCACCAAAATCACTTTTACGCCAAGCATCCTCGCGGCATAAGCAAGCGCCTGGGCGTGGTTGCCCGACGAGGTCGCAATGATCCCGTTTGCGATCTCTTCTCGGGGGAGCGAGAGAACCTTGTTCAGGGCGCCGCGGATCTTGAATGCGCCAGTGATCTGCAGGGTTTCCGGCTTGAGGTAGAGCTGACAGCCAGCAGCTTTTTCGATTTTGTCGGCACGCAATAGCGGCGTGTGTCTGACATGCGTTTTTAGTCGTTGCTGAGCTTCACGGATGTCCTGAATGGTGGGATAGCTGCGCATTGTCATTCCTCAAAAAACTGGAAGAAAGTGCCGACGTTACCAGCTATTGCGTTCTGATAGATTTTGCTGGCGGTCGTATTGTCTTGTATGGCCATCCCTGTGGAATCGAAGATCGTTATTTCATCATCACTTTCTCGTCCCGGCTTCCTTCCCAGCAGTACCTCACCGATTTCGCCGTGGATGTCGTCCTTGGCAATTATGTTTTTATTCAGCGGGTGCCAAGTCTCGCCTTTTTCCGTGCATTGAGAAAGCGAGTCGACGATGATTTTGGCGTTTCGAAAAAGCTCCGGATCCAGCTCCTGTTTGCCGCGTTGATCCGTGCCGATTGCAACGATGTGCGTACCGGATTTTACCCATTCCGCTTCCACAAGCGACCCTTTTCCTCTGGTCGTTGTAATCAAGATGTCGGCCCGTCCGACCGCCTCCTTCTTCGAGCTTGCGACGGTGACGGGAATCCCGAATTCACGCTCGATATCCGCCTTGTATTTGGAACTTGTTTCGTAGGTGCTGTCCCAGGCGTGAATCTCTTCGATCTTCATGATCTCGTTGATCGCCCGGATTTGCATTCTTGCCTGATTGCCTGTGCCAATCGACGCGATCGTTCTGGAGTTCTTTCTCGCCAGTGCTTTGACGGAGACGGCTCCCGCCGCCCCGGTTCTAAGGCCGGTGATCAAGCTACCATCCATGATACAAATCAGCGCACAGCTCCTGGCATCGAACAGGAGAATGGTGCCCATGCTATTCGGCACGCCGTGTTCTACCGGGTTGTTCGTGAAGCCCCCGGAATGCGCCTTCATGGAGATGATTTCAGCGACCTTATGGTAGCCAAGCTTGAAGTCGATCTCGCCACGCAGGGAGGGCAGATGAATCCCGATATAGTCGGGCTGCTCCACCTGATCGCTGCTGAAGGCCCTGTAAGCCTCTTCGACCGCGCCGATGACTTCCATCATGCCGATAAGCCGTCCTACGTCATTCTTCTTGAGCAGCAGCGTTTTCATGCGTGACCTCTACCTCAACTCGTCGGATGCCCTCGGCGCATCACGATCTGAGCCGCACCAAAGATAGTGGGTCCGGTGGGATCTATTGGTCGTATTCGTGAAGCCCTAAGCAGATTGTTTCAAATCGCATGGCAATTTTGGCAGAGAGTTCCGGTAGGCTCCTTTTCGGAGCTTGAGCGGTGTGTTGGCAATATCCGGTCACCTCCATGCTGACATCGGCGAAGGATTGGGAGCTGATCCTGTCGATCCCACTCGCTGCCAATCGACTCCGCCCTGCCGGGAGGTGGGCTGGCTTTCGGCGCACTGCATGAATTTGCAGGCGGCGGGTCTGGCACGGTGGATGGTGCGGCGGCAGCCCTGTCTGCGACGGTTACTATTGCTGACAAGATGAAGAATGGGATACCTTTCGACGAGCGATGATCTCCAGGCGCGGAAGCGATCAAGCGATGCTTCTAACAAGCGCGCCCTCCAGATAGAGCAGTCGTCTCGTGATACCACCAGTCCGCGTAGTTCCGCCTTCGCGAGCGAGGGACTTTCACATGAAGGGTATTGACTACCAGCATCCAATCTGCTCGGAAATACCTACACCCGTCCTGAAGCTCGCACCATGCGGCGTGCACCCCGGACGCGATCGAAGACTGCGATAACAATTGGCCAAATAACACGCCGCCCAGGCTCACGGTCCGCGGCATGATCCAATATTTCTACCTTGCGATTAGGTGTTGAGTTCCGCGAGATGGTCGGGCTGTGGAAGGGGCAGCCCCGACGCGCATATAGATTTGTCTAAGGAGCAGGCGCCCTTCTTTTCCCGACGGCTTCCGATATCGGCAGATGTGGTTCCTGCGGATATGCAGGCCGACCTGGTGCGTCTTATGAAGGAAATGCCCCTGAAGCCCTTCGGTTTTCGTGGCTACGAAGGCAAGCGGCGCGTTGTCTCCTTCGGTGGGAAGGTTGATTTCGACACGCAGCTCTTTCATGGCATCCAAGCTCTTTATAGGCCACGCAGGTCGCGACTCTCCGATAGGTTGCTGGCCAGGTACGCGAGGCAAAGTTTTGTATGCTCGTTTGTCGCGAGTTTGGCTAAAAAACCTCGTGGACAACGACGCCTTTCTCAGAAAATGGAAGGGTCGATGCGCTTCCATCGGCTGAAACAGCGAATAATTTACCGATAGCGGACGCATCTGCGATCTTATAGGGCGCAATTGTGCCAATTTTGTCCATGGTTACCGGCACCCAAAGCTGATTTGATTGTTCAATCATACACCGCTTAAGCTCCGCCTCTTCAGCATCCAATGCGGTCAACCCTATATCCGCGTCTACACCGCACGTACCTAAAATGAAGATATCGGCGAAAATCCGCTTAGCTTCCCGCAGCGCCTGTCCACCTAAGCAAGCGCCTTTGGAAGGGTTGAATATACCGCCAAGCAAAATTGTCCGACACTTATCGTGGTTCTCGAGGGCGAGCGCTATGCTTGGAGCGTTCGTGATGACAGTCAGTTGCGGGCCGACTGGAATGGCGCCAGCAATTGTGATGTTCGTCGAGCCTGCATCAATAAAAATGGTTTGACCGGACGTAAGCAGTTGTCCGATTGCGGCTCCGAGTCTGTGCTTCGCGTCGCTTAGTATGGCCGAACGAGCTTGGATGGTCCCGAGGTCAGGTGCGGGCGACAGCGCGCCGCCATAAACTCTGCGGCACCAACCCAGTCGTGCCAACTCTCTCAAATCACGCCTGACGGTATCTTCGGAAACACCAAAATCAACGGCTAGCTGCGCGGCAATCACCTTTCCTTTTCGCGCGAGTTCTCCTCGAATTTTGTCGTGGCGCTCTTCTGTCAACATGCAACACGTCTTCCTGTTTCACCAGGTTATTGCACATTGATGCACGATATGTAAAGCTACGGGTGGCATTAACTTATCAACGTGCACGAACAAGTACCTGGCCGGCGCGGACTCGAGCAGGCTGTCGGACGGGAAGATTGGCTTAAGTGATCGGTCGCTCACGCGATTCGCCGCCAGAAGAAAAGGCAAAAAAGATGCACCTGCACCATGTTCGCTCTGGGTGTCTGACCTCGACGGTTCAGCACGCTTTTGTCCGCGGTATTTCGGTGCAACGTCGGAGATCTCTACGAGAGCAAGAGCCCAATCGGCTTCAATTCACGGTTCCTGACAATGCCGGGTGCCGACCTTGATCGAACTGATGAGCAAGCTCAGCTGTCGGAAGGCCACGACCATTTCGGCTGGGCACATATTGCTCTTTCGCTTGGCAGCCAGAAGGCCGTTGATGACGCTGTTTCGCATTTCTCGAAAGGCGACAGGCTAATCCTTGGTGGCGGACCACCGGCGATGGCTTCTACGAGGCCATGGCCTGACGGTATAGAAATCGAACTGACGACCTAACCAAAAAACACTAGGAAACACAGCCGAAAACGGCTCACATATCAAGGATACGACGTGACCAGCAACTATACCTCAATTCCAGCCCACCACGATTTGAGCGGTCGGCGTGAACAGTATGCAACGAGGGCGGTCTTTCTAGTAGCCGGCATTGGAATGGCCGCCTGGGCACCACTCGTGCCGTTTGCAAAGGCGCGGGTGGCTGTCGGAGACGCCACATTCGGCCTTCTGCTTCTTTGTCTTGGACTGGGGTCAATCGTAGCGATGCCGATCACCGGCATTCTGGCGTCCAAGTTCGGATGTCGAGCCGTGATCGCCGCTTCCTCAATTTTATTAGCTATCGGCGTACCCTTTCTCACGCTTGCCAACACGTCTATTGAACTTTCGCTGGCATTGGCATTCTGCGGCGCAAGCGTTGGCACGCTCGATGTCGCGATCAACGTTCAGGCGGTGATTGTTGAAAAAGACAGCGGCCGCAACATGATGTCGGGCTTCCATGGTCTGTTCAGTTTGGGTGGTATCGTTGGCGCCGGTGGCGTCAGCCTTGTCCTGGCTGCCGGCCTGTCGCCTTTCGGAGCGACCCTGATCGCAAGCGCATCAATGTTGATCCTTCTGATTGCCTCATACTCTGGCCTGCTGCCCTACGGGAATCGCGACGCGGGCGCCACGCCGCTCTTCGTTCTGCCGCGAGGCATTGTCATTCTCATTGGCGTTCTCTGCTTCATCGTTTTTTTGGGTGAAGGGTCTATTCTCGATTGGAGTGCGTTGTTCCTCATTTCTGCACATGGACTCGATCAATCTTATGCCGGGTTCGGTTATACAATGTTCTCGATCGCTATGACGTTCGGCCGCTTGATCGGCGACTGGATTGTCAAGACGTTGGGCGGTGCCAAAGTGGTCTTCTTCGGCGGCCTGTTGTCTGCGGCCGGTTTCCTTCTTGCAGTCGTTGCTCCAAATGCTTCTGTCGCGCTTAGCGCATTTGCACTTGTCGGATTGGGCGCTTCAAACATCGTGCCCGTGCTATTCACCGTAGCAGGTCGGCAGAAGGCAATGCCGTCCAGTCTCGCGATCGCCGCCGTGACTACGGTCGGCTATGCGGGTATTCTGCTGGGACCAGCCTTAATTGGATTCGTTGCGCAACACTTCAGTCTCTCGACCGCGCTGGTGATGCTTGCCGGTCTTCTGCTCGTCGTTGCTCTTGTCGGGCCGCGTTCCGCCGCCCGTTAAGCCGAAGTGTAGGATCGGGGGCGGCGTCATCGCGGCCTCGATCATCTCAGCCAACATCATACAGAACGTCGGATCACCGGCGGAACATAAACCTTGCGGTCGACTTAAGCCGCCCATCGATATGGATCCCAACATGACAAAGCTACCTGACGCGCTGTTCCTGCATCGTCTTGCCGATGCGGCTGACGCGGAAACGATGCAACGGTTCAGGACGCGCTTGAATGTGCAGACCAAGCCGAAAGACGGGTACAAGTTTGATCCCGTGACGGATGCGGACAGAGCGGCGGAAGTTGCTATCCGGGCGATTATTCGTGACGTTTACCCCGACCATGCCATTGAGGGAGAGGAATTTGGTGTCTCTGGTTCTGGCGATATACGTTGGGTCATCGACCCCATCGATGGGACAAGACCCTTCCTGCTCGGTATCCCCGTTTGGGGAACTCTTATCGGAATGACGGAAAAGGGTCATGCCGTCAGCGGCATGATGAGCCAGCCGGTCACGAGAGAACGCTTCTGGGCGGACCGGACGGGATCCTGGATGCAGAGGGATAGCAAGATCATCGAACTCAAAACAAGTGAAAAGGTCGATCTAGCCGACGCAATCCTTCACACGAACAGCCCCGAGCCGATTCTGCGGAACCCCCAAATCTCGTTCGGGGCTCTCAACCGTCAGGTCAAAATGACGCGTTATGGCGGCGAGTGCTACGCCTTCGCGATGTTGGCCGCCGGGCATATAGACATCTGCTTCGAATTCTCGCTTCAGCCCTATGACATAGTGGCCATCATTCCGATCATCGAGAAAGCGGGTGGTGTCGTGACGACCCTGAGTGGCGGCAATGCCGCGGCAGGTGGTCCCGTCGTCATCGCCGCGAACACCAGCTTGCACGCTCAGGTGCTTCAGATCCTAAACGGCTAACGATCCCACGGTAGCAACGAGATGAGCATCGGCCGGAATGCTGCACTTGTTTACATCAGCTCTTTTACGTGGATATGAGGTGAGAGCTCCAGCCTGTTTCCAATCCGTTACGAAGACGTAGCGAGGGCCCGTTCGTGTCTGGAAACGACCCATTCGGCCCCGCCATCAGTCCTCCGGACAGAATTTCCAACATAGCAAGGCCGCACAATGCCTCCTGGACAGATTGCAATGATAGCCGGGATCTTTGACCTGGATGGAACTCTCGTCGATAGCGAGAACCAGCACTTCGCGTCTATGTCTGACGCATGTCGTTCAATGGGATGCGAGCTGTCTCCGGATCTGGCTTCGAGGTTGTCTGGCCTCAGCACGGATGCCTGTCACGCTCTGCTTCAGCGTGAAGCGCAGCTTGTCGGTTCCTTCGACGATTTCGTCGATGCCAAACACAGGTACTATCTCGATCGCGCATCAACGTTGACCATACGCGCTGGTGCTGAAGAAGTGCTCTCATTTCTCGCGCGATCGAGCATTCCATTTGCCATCGCGTCCAACTCTAGCAGGACTGTCGTCGACGCAAATCTTGCTGCCAGCGGGCTGGATTCCACCAAAGTCATTTCGATCAGCCGGGACGATGTCGAGTTCGGGAAGCCACATCCCGATCCATTCCTCAAGGCCGCGGCATTGCTTGGCGTGGATCCGCAGTCATGTGTGGCGGTTGAAGACAGTGTGCCCGGCGCGATTGCGGCCCACGCCGCAGGCATGCAGGTGATCGGCTGGCCAGAACCGCATCGTGCCCAGATCATCTTCCCCAGTGGGACGCGCCTAGCCGATCCCAATGACCTTTACGCCACACTGGTGCACTATTTTGAGCGGGTAAGTTGATCGCGGCCGCTTGAACTGGCTCTCTCAGCCGATCCTTGAATTTGCCTTCATCAGGTCCGACTGCTTAAAATTCGCGATCAGCTAAAGCGGCTCAAGTACAGGTAGGCGTTTTTGGCAAACTGCTCCGGGTGCTCTGGATCATCGTGCTCAGCTATTAGAAGTCGTGCACCCTCCTGGACCGCGCTTCTTATCAGCAAAGGCAATACTAAAATCCCGTCCCCGACCTCCGCCCACACATATCCCCTATTTTCGGAAGATATGGCGACGTCTTTTATATGCGCGGCGACCAGCCTTGATTTCAAGCGACGGAGCCAGACGCTCGGATCTGCACCACCGAAGCGTATCCAGCCGATATCTGCTTGCCATCTCAGCAGACCACTGTCGTCCGCGCGGAACAGTTCTTCGATGGGCGACCGACCTGAATTGAGGATGTCAAAGCACTCTCCACCATTATGGAAGCCAAGTTCGATGCCGCTGCCAAAAAATCGTTCTGCCAGAATACCGAGACAAGCTCCCGCTCGTGCCCATTGAGAAGCGTCCCGCACCTTTTGAATTCGCAAATCGTGTACGAAGACACTTCGTATTCCTACGATGAGGCAGGCGTCAAGAATGGCGCCGGCGTTGTCGATGAGGAACTGATACTCGACGTGCAGCGTCGTGCATTCCAGCCCCCGGACATCCAGCATTGTTCTGAAGATCGACGGTTCATTGATATGGATTTGCAGGCATTCGACCATCTTGAAACCGGCGTTGCGAGAGGCCTCAAGCTGTGCATCGATGGATCCTAGGCGCCTCATCGAGAAAAGCTGCAGCGCTATCGAAACAGACGCGTGACCCCACAGCGCCGTGTTTGGCGCTTCGACCATCGACGGAACCGACCTCGAACCTATTGCTGAGACCATCTGATGCAGCAGCGCTCCCGTGACCCCTGAGATCGCCCGGAGCTTAGCCGGACTGATCGCAGCAGCGCAAGGACGTGAGGATCAGCCTGCCGTTTCTCGCAGTCACAGCAGCAGCTTATCCTCCAACCAGTTTCCTCAATGTCAGAGGAAACGGGTCATTGCGCGGCCTGTCGGTTCTCACCGGAGAGTATGGTCATGAACTGCTCGACGATTCTCTCGGGTGTAGCAGCGTCGATCGTTATCACGTCATCCTCGGTCGAAGGATCTTCCAGGGTGTGGAACTGGCTCTCGATCAACGCGGCGGGCATAAAATGCCCAATCCGACAGCCAAGTCGCTGATTGGCTTCTTCACGGGAGATTCTCAGATAGAGGAATGTCACCGTACAGCCTGCGAGTGATCGCAATTTATCCCGGTATCGCGCTTTCAACGCGGAGCAAGTGATCACCGGCGGATCATGACTATCGGAAGCTAAGGCGCGACCGATGGTTTCTAGCCACTCAGCCCTGTCATTATCGGTCAGCGGTGTGCCAGCGGTCATCTTTGCAATGTTGGTAACGGAATGAAGCTCATCACCCTCCACAAACGTCTGTTGAAGCCGAGCCGCGACCAAGCGTGCAACCGATGTCTTCCCGCATCCTGACACTCCCATCACGATTACTGGTATCTTGTGCATTTGTCGTGCGACCATCATGCAGTCTTCTCATGCCTGTGAGGTAATTTTCCGCCTACGGCGATGCCTCTTTACCCTTAAGCCAACGCTTTACAGACCAGTACCAATTCAGAAGTTGCCGTGCGGCATAAGGCGAGAAATAGCGGAACGTGGACATTTCTTGGGTCTCCAATGGTGTCAAATGCAGCGGTCAACCCCGACCGCGACGGTTGCGATAGACGTCAACCGTCACTGCGGCGACAATGATGACGCCCTTGACGATCTCCTGGTAGTAGGCGTCAACGCGCAAGAACGTGAAGCCAGAGGACATTACCCCCAGGATGATGACGCCGATGACCGTCCCAGTGATCCGTCCGATCCCGCCGGCTAGCGACGTTCCGCCGATAACGGCTGCTGCAATTGCGTCAAGCTCGTAGTTGACGCCCATGCCGGATTGCGCTGTTTGGGCACGCGCTGCGGTGACGATTCCAGCGAGTCCGGCGAGCATGCCGGCTATCGCATACACCTTGACCAGGTGCGCCTCCACATTGATGCCCGACACGCGCGCGGCCTGCATGTTCGAGCCAATAGCGTAGGTGAATTTGCCATATCGAGTGTACTTCAGGGCGACATGGAAAATAATTGCGACCACGATGAACACGACGACCGGCCAGGCACCGGAGCCGATGAAGGTGAACTGGTCAGTCAGACCAGAGATTGGCTGGCCCTTCGTGTACCATTTGGAAATGCCTCGCGCTGCAACCATCATACCGAGGGTGGCAATGAACGGAGGTATCCGAGCATAGGCAACAAGGGCACCGTTGATGAGTCCGGCTATCGCTCCGAGGATGATGCCGACGCTAATCGGCACGATTGCCGGCATGTCGGTGAAGCCGGGATATAAAGCCCGTGTCCATTCGGAGGATTGCGCTACGCTCGCAGCGATCATTGCGGTCATGGCGACCACGGAGCCTGCCGAGAGATCGATGCCGCTGGTGATGATTACCTGCGTGACGCCAACGGCGATGATGCCGACTACGGAGACCTGCAGGATCGTGATTGTCAGGCGTTGCGTGTTTGCAAGAAAGCTCTGGCCGATGAATATCCAGCCCATTGCCTCATAGATCAGGGCAATCCCGACGAGGACAAGGAGGATGTTGAGTTCCTGAGGAGGCTTCCATCTCTGCATAGCAGGGGAGGGCGCAATGCGAGTTTTTTCAGCGAGATTCTTTTCCATCGGAGTTGTTCCCTTATTGGTCCGATCAACGGGATGCCAGTTCCATTACGGCGACCTGGGTCGCATCGCTCCGCGGCAGGATGCCCGTCACCTTCCCTTCGTGCATGACCAGGACGCGATCGCTCATCCCCAGGACTTCGGGAAGCTCGGACGAGATCAGAATGACCGCTGCGCCGGATTTGGCGAGACTGGAAACGAGACCGTGGATTTCCGCCTTTGCGCCAACGTCGATACCCTTTGTCGGCTCGTCGAGAATGAGGATCCTTGGTGCGGTGAGTAGCCACCGCCCAATCAACACCTTCTGCTGGTTCCCACCCGACAGGTTCTGGATGCTCACGTTCAGGCCAGTCATCTTGATGCGCAGCCTACGCGCCATTTCGGCGCAATCCACGGCGACAGAGCCGCCCTGTACGAAGCCCGAGCGTGTATAACGGGTTTGTAGTGCTGCGATCTGCATGTTTTCGAGAATGTCGAGCGCGAGAAGACAACCTGTTTCCTTGCGATCCTCGGTGAGAAAGGCCATGCCGTGCGCAATCGCATCGCTTGGCTTTCTGATTTGTACACTCTGTCCGGCGATGCGAATTTCGCCGGATGTCGGGGGGGTGACCCCGAAGAGGGCTTCCGCAACGTTTGAGCGCCCCGACCCTATGAGCCCGGCCATTCCGAGGATCTCGCCTGCGCGCAAATCGAACGAGACGTTGGAGAAAACACCTTCGAGATCGAGGTTTTTCACCGACAAAAGGACGTCGCCCAGTTCAACGTCCTCTTTGGGAAACATCTGAAGGACTTCTCTGCCCACCATCCGCCGGATGATTTCGTCGCGACTGATGGTGCTGGCCGAATGCGTCGATATATATTTGCCGTCGCGGAAGATGGAGATTTCGTCAGAGATTTCCAGGATTTCGTTCATTTTGTGCGAAATATAGACGACACCTTTGCCTTCGGTCCTCAGTTCCCTGATGATCTCGAAGAGATGGCTCACCTCCCGATCGGTAAGGGCCGAAGTCGGTTCATCCATGATCAAGACTTCGGAATCATATGAGACAGCCTTGGCGATCTCGACCATTTGTCGGCTGGCGACCGACAGGGTTCTGACCTCGCCATCCGCCCGGACGTTAATGCGAAGGCGCTGGAGAAGATCGTTTGTGATCCGGTTCATCTTCTTGTGGTCGATGAACCCGAACGCATTGCGCGGCTCTCGCCGTATCCAGATGTTCTCGGCCACGGTCATGGAGGCCATCAGGTTCAATTCCTGATGGATCATGGCGACACCCTTCTCGAGCGCATCCAGCGGCGTCGAGAGCATAACCTCTTTTCCCTTGAGGTGTAGCGACCCAGCGTCCGGCTGATAAATTCCTGCAAGGATCTTCATCAACGTAGATTTGCCGGCGCCATTTTCACCCATCACGGCGTGGACGCTACCGCTCCGGAGGTTGAATTGCGCGCCGTCAAGCGCGACCACGCCTGGAAACTCTTTCCGAATGCCTTGCGCACTGAGAAGCAAGGCCTGTTCGGCTGTGGGATCGGCCAATGTAACGTCGCTCATGACAATTCCTCCGAAAATAAATTGCGCGCGACTTGTGGTCGCGCGCAAATTGTGAACCTTACTTAAGGAAGTTCGCGAGATTGTCCTTGGTAACCAACGTCAGATTCGAATAGATCTTCTTCTCGGTGGGCTCGCCCTTCACGACCTTTAGGATCGCGTCTAGTGCATCCTTGCCCTGCACCGCTGGATCCTGCTGTACGGTTACAGCCATGTCGCCGGCTTTCATTGCAACGAGAGCGTCCTGCGTGGCGTCGATACCTGCGACAACAACGTTTTTCGTGGAGGCTCCCGATGCCTTCAATGCCTGGATGGCGCCGAGGGCCATCTCGTCGTTGTTTGCGATGACGGCGTCGAACTGCGTGCCGGCCGTGAGCCAGTTGGTAACCAGATCGAGAGCGTTCGTTCTCTGCCAGCCAGCCGTCTGTTCCTCAACGATCTTAATGCCCTTGCACTCATCCGATTTGAAGACGTTGTGAACGGCCTCGGTTCGGCCGCGAGCGACAAGCGTGCCCAGTTCACCCATCAGGATGACAGCATTGCCCCTGCCGCCCAACGCTTTGCAGACGGCGGTGGCTTCAAGTGTGCCCGCCTCGATCTGATCGGATCCGACGAATACCTGCTTTGCCGGCAGCTTGTCGATGTTGCTCGGCTGGTTGTTCGCAAAGACCATGGGAATTCCGGCATTTTCGACGGTCTTTGAGATCGTCACGCCAGCGTCTGCTTCGACAGGAATGACGATAATTCCATCGACCTTGCTGGCGATGAAGTTGTCGATCTGGCTCTGCTGCTTGGAGACATCGCCTTGCGCATCTTCGATCAGCAGCTTGACGTTACCGAGCTCCTTCGCGCGTGCTTCCAGGCCGCTACGCAGAATTGCGAGAAAGTTGTCATCGAAACGCTGCATGCTGAAACCGATCGTGGTTTCGGCGTGCGCGGATGCAGCGATGCTTGCTGCGAATACGGCTGCGAGTGCGAATTTCTTCATGTTCCTGCTCCGGTGTGTGGGTGATCATTCTTTGCCCGTTTTTCTGTTTCCTGCCGGAGCCCTATACGGGTAGGCGCTCACGGGGCGCACACGTCCCCGATCGCGGCAGTCCACAGACAGCCTCGGTTTGGGTTGTGTGGGGGAGTTTGCGTCGCTGGGTGCTCGACATCGGCCGAGAACCTGGAGTTTTGCGATAATTCTTCGAGCGGAGCGGCCACCTTCTCCCAAAAGGAAAGCCACCCCTTCGATAGGTGAAACGATAAACTTGACATTTGGTTTGTGTCAATCGCCATGGCTGTGAATTATTATAAAATTTTGAGATTGGCTCCATTCCGGGGGAATTGTAGTCATCAGCCCCGGATAATCGGCGCATAAAGGCGCAAAAAAAATTTGACAACAAGTTATCGAGGTGTATCGTTACACTAACCAAGCGAGACTTGTCGGAGGACGCACATGTCCTCTGTCGCATCCTTCCTTCGGTGATATCCTTGTCGCTCCAATAGCCTGGACGGCCTGATCATGGATGATGAACATATGGAAACCACACGGCCGAAGCGAAGCGAACGGCGATCGAGTGCTCAGGGCGCGACATCGGTAGATGTTGCAGCCGATCGCGCGACCATTCAGGATGTGGCCAAAGCCGCCGGCGTCTCCAATACGAGCGTCTCGAATTACATGAACGGCAGGCTGGAGCGGCTGGGTCTGGAAACAAGGGCGCGGATCGCGGATGCGGTGGGACGTCTCGGTTTCAAGCCAAATCAAGCCGCCCGGCAGTTGAAGACCGGTAAAACCAAGGGGATAGCGCTCGTTGTTCCCAGTATCGTCAATCCGTTCAACGGCCAACTGGTTTTCGCGATCGAGCAGGCTGCGGTCAAGGCTGGATACGCTGTCCATCTCTGCAACACGATGCGCGACAATGCAGTCGAAAAGCGCTTTCTGGAGAACCTGGTCGGTTTGGGTGTCAGCGATCTGATCACCATTGCGCCGCTGAGTGCCCGGAAAGGCTTTTACCGACCGCAAAGTGATTTCTCCGTTGTCGCGATTGACGCGGACCGGTCGGATCTTCGCCTCCCTCGCCTCGATACGATCAACTTCAATCATGAAGTAGCGATCGATCTGGCAGTGGAACACCTGTACGAACTCGGGCATCGCCGCATTGCTTACGTCACGGATCCGATGATCACATACAGTCGCCGCAAGCGTCTGGCTGGTTTTAAGGCCGCCATGGCAAACAGAGGCCTCCAGGGCGATCTGGTCGTATTGCTCGATGCAGATCACGGAGCGCGTGATATCGCTGACGCCGAGATGCTGGAAGTTGGCCGAAGTGCAGCACCGGAGGTGCTGAAACTTCGCCCTCGGCCAACTGCTGTTGTGGCTTTCAATGATATGATTGCTCTCGGTCTCCTCGCAAGCTTCAGACAAGCTGGTCTATCCGTGCCCGGCGACCTCTCCTTGGTTGGAATAGACGATGTCTGGGTCAGTCAACTATCTTATCCGGCGTTGACGACGGTACGCCAACCCATCGAGGCGATGGGCGCGGCGGCCGTCGATCGGATCATAAACCATTTGGCAGGGGCTGTCGGGGGAGGTTCCGACACGCTTTTCCTGCCCGAACTCACAGTGAGGGAGACATGCGGAGAACCGTCCAGCTAAGCGCGCGGTAACAGCAGGTCCCAACAAACAACCAAACCTCCCCATGACTTTGAGCAACTGGCCGGCACATCGCCGCGCCTTAGAGAGAAGGCTTTGCTTGATGGATATCAATTCCCACGCCAAGGGCTTGAGCACGGGGCTTCGGCTTGCCTGCGACACCGGCGGCACATTCACCGATCTGGTCGTGGAGGACGGCGAAACGATTCGACTGTTCAAGGCGTCTACCACCCCGGATGATCCGGTTCGCGGCGTGCTCGATGCCTTGCAGCTCGCGGCGGATCACTACAAGCTTGACCGCGGCACATTCCTCAAACGCGCCTCCATGTTCATTCATGGCACTACCCGCGCAATCAACGCGATCATCACCCAGAAGACGGCCAAGACCGCGTTCGTAACGACAAAGGGGCACCGGGACATTCTGGTGATCCGTGAGGGCGGTCGGATCGAGCCCTTCAACTTCACCGTCGCATATCCGGAGCCATATGTACCACGCCGTTATACGTTTGAGGTCAACGAACGAATTGACGCCCGCGGCAACGTCGTCTCCGAACTCGACGAGGCCGACTTCATGGAAACGCTGAAGCGCCTGAAAGACCTGAAGGTCGAGGCAATTGGGGTCTGCCTTCTCTGGTCGGTTACGAATTCCGTCCATGAGTTGCGCATCGGCGAGTTGATCAAGCAGCACCTTCCGGATGTTCCCTTCACCCTGTCGCACCAGCTCAACCCGACACTGCGCGAATATCGCCGCGCATCGGCCACCGTCATCGATGCGTCGCTGAAGCCGTTGATGTTCCGCTATCTCGACAGCCTCACCAATCGTCTGAAGGACGCGGGGTTCGATGGGCGCACGCTGATGGTCACCTCCAGCGGTGGTATCATGGATGCGGAGGCCGTCGCACGAGCGCCGATTCACTCGATCAATTCCGGCCCGGCCATGGCACCGGTCGCCGGCCGCTACTATGCAGATCGCGATTTCGGAAACCCGATCGCCATCGTCGCGGACACAGGTGGCACCACGTTCGACGTTAGCCTCGTGCGCGACGGCCGTATTCCGTGGAGCCGGGAAACCTGGATTGGCCAGACAACGCGCGGCCATATGACTGGCTTCCCCTCAGTCGACATCAAGAGCATTGGTGCCGGCGGCGGTTCGATTGCCTGGGTCGATGACGGCGGTATCCTGCAGCTTGGTCCCCAGAGCGCTGGCTCGACGCCTGGCCCAGTCGCCTATCGCCGCGGTGGCACCGAGCCGACGGTCACCGACTGCGCCATCATTCTTGGATATATCGATCCGGACTTCTTCCTTGGCGGCGCGATGGTTCTCGATCGTGCCGGCGCGACCGAGGCTCTGCGTACCAAGGTCGCTAATCCGCTCGGCATCAGCGTCGAGGAAGCTGCGGCCTCGGTTCTCAAGCTCTCGACAGAGAAGATGGTCGGCGCTGTCGAGGAAATCACGGTCAATCAGGGTATCGATCCGGCATCTGCACTGTTGATCGGTGGCGGCGGCGCGGCCGGCCTCAATGCGGTTGCAATCGGCAAGCGCCTGCAGTGCGCTGGGGTACTGATCCCGGAAGCCGGCGCGGTGATGAGTGCTGCCGGTGCGTTGATGTCGGAGCTTTCATCCGATTACGCACAATTGAACTTCACGACCAGCGGCAAGTTCGACGGCGAGAAGATCAATACGGTGCTCGCTGAGTTGGAAGCCCGTTGCCAGAGCTTTGCGGAGGGCCCCGGGGCGAATGCGATCGAGCACAAGATCGAATTCTCGGTCGAAGCGCGTTATCCGCACCAGATCTGGGAGATTGACGTTCCCTTGCCGTCCAGCCGGATTTCCTCTGATGGCGACCTGCAGGCGCTGAAATCGGCATTCCATGAAATGCACCAGCGTATCTTCGAAATCTCCGATCCGGATTCCGAGGTCGAGTTCGTTACCTGGCGGGCGAAGGTAAGCTGCAAGCTGAAGGAGGCGACCTCAGGATCGCTACCACGTGAAGGGGGCTTCAGTGGCGGAAAGGCATCCCGGCCGGTCTATTTCAGTGAGACAGGTTGGATCGACGTCCCGGTTCACCGCTTCGAAGCGATGGCTCCCGGCAATCCGGCGCCCGGTCCTTCTATCGTCGAATCCTCATTCACCACGGTCGTCATCGATCCGCAGACCGTAGCCGAACGCACCGCCGGCGGCGGCTTGCGCGTAACATTCTAATCAGGAGTCGCACATGACCAGCTCCCCTTCGAAAAATGCTCCCGACGGTGTGCAGATGGCGATGATCTCCAGCCGCATGGAGACGATCGCCCGCAAGATGCAGAACACCATCTTCCGGACAGCACGATCCGGCATTCTCAACACCGCGCACGACTTTTCGTGCGTCGTGCTGACGGCAGATTGCCAGATGCTGTCGGCCGCAGAAAGCCTGCCGAACCACACACTGATCGGCCCGGACCTGATGTGCCAGGCTGTGCTGAAGCACCATCCCATTATGAAGCGCGGCGACTGCTTCCTGCACAACAGTCCTTATGAGGGCAATTCTCACGCCGCCGACCACTGCATGATTGTTCCGGTCGTCGATGACGGGGGCGTTTTGCGCTTCTTCGTCCTAGCGAAGGCGCATCAGGCCGATTGCGGCAACTCGCGCCCTTCCACCTATCTCGCCGACGTCAAGGACGTCTACGAGGAAGGCGCGCTGATCTTCTCGGCGACGAAGATCCAGGAAGACTACAGAACCAACCAGGACATTGTGCGCATGTGCGAGTCTCGTATCCGCGTACCGGATCAATGGTGGGGCGACTTCCTGGCGACACTCGGTTCTGTTCGTATCGGTGAACGCGAACTGCTGGCGCTCGGCGATGAACTTGGCTGGGATGTGCTGGAAGGCTACGCGTCGCGCTGGTTCGACTATTCCGAGCAGAAGATGATCCAGGCCATCTCGAAGCTGACGACGGGCAAGATCACGCTGCATTCGGCACATGACCCCTTCCTTGGCCTGCCGGACGGTATTCCGGTCAAGGTGGAGGTCGAGATCGACGCGGAAAATGCCCGCATCACGGTTGATCTCACCGACAATCCCGATTGCCAGCCCTGCGGTCTCAACCTGACCGAAGCGACCTCGAAGAGTGCTGCCATGATCGGTATCTTCAATGCGCTCCTTGATCATCGTGTGATCCCGAACTCCGGAAGCTTCCGTCGCATCGACGTGAGGCTCAGGGAAAATTGCTGCGTCGGCATTCCGCGTCATCCGGCATCCTGTTCTGTTGCAACAACCAATCTGGCCGACCACGTGACTAACCCGGTGCAGCGTGCGATTGCGGAGTTGTCAGCAGGTTACGGTCAGGCGGCTACGGGGCCGATCCAACCGCCCGGCATGGGTGTCATTTCGGGACGCGATCCGCATAACAAAGACGAGCCATTCATCAACCAGGTCCATATCGGCGTAAGCGGCGGTGCCGGTACGCCAGTCACCGACGGCTTCCTGTCGATCATCCATGCGGGTAATGCCGGCATGTGCCGTATCGACAGTGTCGAGGTTGACGAACTGCATCATCCGATCCTGATCGACGATCGGCATCTGATAGAAGATAGCGAGGGTGCCGGTACCTATCGCGGCGCCCCGTCCATCTACAGCGAATATGGCCCTTGGGGTGGGAGTGAACTGACCATTCTCTATGCCGCGGACGGCACGGTTACGCCGGCAGCCGGTACGCGAGGTGGCGGCTCGGGTGGTACCTGCCGAGCGGCCATGCGCAAGGTTGACGGGAGCGTTGTCGAGCTACCCCCATGCCATGGCATCACGCTCAAGGCGGGAGAAAAGATCATCTCGCATTCGGCAAGTGGCGGCGGCTACGGCGTGCCAACCGAGCGCGATCCGGCTCGGGTCATCCACGATCTGGCCGAAGGCTGGATCAGCCTCGAACGCGCCCGCGACGTCTACGGCGTTGCCGTCGTCGGCTCGCGCGCCACGGATGATCTGGCACTTGACCCCGTCGGAACGGAGAAATTGCGCAGTAAGGGCAGGCCGCTCGCCGCAGCGAGCTAATCAATCGAGATCCTGCTGGGACCCCTTGTCCAGCTAAGAGGCGCCAGCATCGGAGCCAAGCTAAAGGTAAATAGGTGAGGACATTCTCTCATGTCGGATTTGGACTGGAGCAGCGGCGCTGCCTATGTCGACGGTCAATATGTGCCGCTCAAGGATGCCAAGATCCCGGTGACCGAATGGGGATATCGCCGTTCCGATGTCACCTATGACGTTGTCGGCGTCTATTATGGCGTGTTCTTCCGTTTGGACGACCACGTGAAGCGTTTTCGGGCGTCGATGGAAAAGCTTCGTATGAAGCCGCAGGAAAGTGACGATCAGATTAAGGAGATCCTGACCGAGATCGTCAAACGCTCGGGTTATCGAGAAGCATATGTCGCGATGGATTGCGTTCGCTCTCGCCCACCCCGCGGCGTGCCCCTACACCCTGCTTATGGGCGCAGCTACCTTATGTGCCACGTGTTGCCTTGGGTGTGGGTCTTCACACCGGAGCAACAGGAGCGTGGCGTTCACGCGATCATCGGCACCCCCGAGCGGATTGCGCCAGAATCCTTCGATCCGACGATCAAGAATTTTCATTGGGGCGATCTCACCCGCGGTAACTTTGAGGCACATGAACAAGGTGCCGAGACCGCCATTCTGCTCGACCGCCACGGCCATATCACGGAAGGTCCAGGCTATAACGTCTTTGCGGTGTTCGAGGGCAAAGTTGTCACACCGCGCTCCGGCGCGCTCGAAGGCATTACACGCAAATCGGTAATCGAACTTTGCCAGATGCTCGGGCTTGATTGCGAGCTTCGGGACATCACGCGCGCCGAGTTTGAAAATGCCGACGAAATTTTCTGCTCAACGACAGCCGGCGGCATCATGCCGATCAGCAAGCTGGGCAGCCGCATTCTCGGAAATGGCCGACCGGGTCTGGTCTCGACCCGTCTCAAGGACACATTCTGGGAAAAGCGCAAGCAGGGCTGGCATGCCACGCCCATCGCCTATGAATAACAGCGTTCAAAGCGACTGGCCCAGGCAAGGTGGCTGCCTTGCCCGGCGAAGTACCCAATGGAAAGCGAGTGAGTAACCGCCATGCAGCAGCAGTCCATTTTCGACCTCAGCGCTAAGACCGCGCTGGTAACCGGTTCAAGTCAAGGCATCGGGTTGGCGCTCGCAAGAGGGCTTGCTCGGTACGGCGCCAAAGTTATCCTCAACGGCCGGAGCAGAGAAAAACTCGCAGCCGCGCAGAACCAGCTGCGGACCGAAAACCTTCTTTGCGAGGTCTGCTCCTTCGACGTCACGGACGCACAATCGAGCGCATCCGGTATTGCTGAGATTGAGGCATCCGTCGGATCGATCGACATTCTCATCAACAATGCCGGCATGCAGTTTCGCTCACCCCTGGAAGAGTTTCCGGTTGAAAAATGGGAAGAGCTGCTGAGGACAAACGTGTCCAGCGCGTTTTACGTGAGCAGGGCTGTCGTGGCGGGCATGATCTCTCGCCGCCAGGGAAAGATCATCAATATCGCATCCGTCCAGAGCGAGCTCGCCCGTCCTGGAATTGCTCCCTATACCGCGACGAAAGGGGCCATCCGCAATTTTACCAGGGGGATGTGCACGGACTGGGCAAAGTACGGGCTGCAGATCAATGCGATCGCGCCGGGTTACTTCAAGACACCGCTCAATGAAGCTCTCGTAAAGAGTGAAGAATTCTCCGAATGGCTTCAGAAACGCACGCCAGCTGGCAGGTGGGGAGAGGTGGACGAACTTGTCGGCGCCGCGGTCTTCCTGTCCAGCCCAGCCTCCTCGTTCATCAACGGCCACACGCTCTACGTCGATGGCGGCATAACCGCCAGTCTTTGAAGTCGGAACCGACCGCCCACACCACCGTCTTTCGGAGGATGGATGTCGCTCCGGGAACGACTAACTCGAAACACAGCTCGATGAGAGCGAGGGCGCCGCAGTTGCAGACAGGTCGCCGCAAACGGAGAACGATCCAAATGACAAAACTCTCTGAAATTCACGCCGAAGCCAGCAAGTATTTCATCGGCGGTGCTTCGGCGGGACAACGTTACAACGCACCGCTCGGCCAGCCGCTCTACATCACCCGAGCCGATGGCAGCAGGTTCTGGGACGCTGATGGAAACGAGTTCATCGATTTCCACACGGGTGCGGGCGCCGCCCTATTCGGACATAACAACCCGCGTATCCGCGAGGCGATTGGCAAGGCCCTGGATGTGGGGTTCTTCATGAATTTCGATACGGAATACCACACGCAACTCGCCCGGTTGCTGCAGCACTTCTTTCCGAGTTGCGAGCGGTTCCGGTTATTGAATACTGGCGCGGAGGCAACGCAGTCTGCAATCCGGTTGGCCCGGACCTATACCGGCCGCGAGAAGGTGCTGAGATTCGAGGGCCATTTCCATGGCATGTACGAGAGCATCTGGTTTAACCATAACATGGTGAGCAATGTTGACCGGCGTGGTGAGGTGGAGACGAATGCAGATTCCGCAGGATTTCCGATCCACGCCAAGGACGGCGTCGTCAACGTGGTTTTCAATGACGTCGAGGCTTTGGAGTACGCACTAAAGAAATACAAGGGTCAGATCGCTTGTGTCATCCTGGAGCCTATCAGCTATAACTGCGGGTGCCTCCAAGCGCGGGAGGAATATCTCCGCGGCGTCCGGGAAATGTGCACCCGCGAAGATATCGTCCTAATCTTCGATGAGGTGGTCAGTGGCTTGCGGATGCGGCCGGGTAGCGCTCAGAAGTACTATGGCGTCTTACCTGACATGACTGCCATGGCGAAGGCAATCGGCGGGGGCCTCTCAATCGCGGCCGTTGGCGGCAAAAAAGAAATCATGGAGCATGTCAATCCGATCGGGAACGCCGCGGTGAGCGGGACCTATAGCGGTGCACTGATGCCAGTGCTGGCGAGTATCGCGTGCCTGACCATCGCCAGCGAAGACGGTTTCTACGATCGCATCGAGGATACCGGGAGCAAGTTGTTTACGGGTATCGACGCTCTCCTGTCCAAGCACAAGATTGCCGGCCACGTGCGTGGTCTCGGCGCTCGGTTCGGCATCTACTTTGGGGTCGAGAATCCGGAAGACGACTTCGACTTCCGCAAAGTTGCCGCATGGCAAGACAGGGCGACCTACAAGAAGTTCGTGACTGAGTGCTTGAGCCACGGGCTCTGGTTCCACGATACCGCGGGCCCGGTTTCACCTGCCCATTATGGGATCACGATAGCTCACTCGGAACGCGATGTTCAGGACACTCTCGAGCGTCTTGATACGATCTTCAAGAAGTGCGCATGAAGCCTGCGAGCCGGGTGCGACCCTGTTTGACCATTCAGGCCTTGCCGCGCAATCACACTGGAGATCGCGCGGCAACCCGCGGGCGCTTTCATTGCCGGCCGAACAGGTTTGGACGAGATAGATTATATAAAGGAATGTGAAGTCGCCGAAGCTCCAATCGCGAGATAGCGTAAAGGAACCTTGGTGACGGCCCTATCATAGGGCGAGGGGTGGCAAGGGGGAGTACTCGGTCTAGCTTTGCGCGTCGCAACTATCGCTATGCGATCGTCGACTATCGCGGGAAAACACTCTCTTTAATTGGGACTTTTGCGAATTCGTCAGGCGGTGGCTTTCAGCAGCCATGCGTCATGGTTCTTCAGGAAGGTCTTGAGGCGATCAGCGTAATCATGTGTGACGGCCTCGCGGACGCTTTGGCGCGCTGCCAGTGCCTTTCGCCATGCCGTCACGCGGGGCAGCGCGTCGAACGCGCCGGTCGGCGCGATGGTGTCGAACACATCGAAATAGCGGAAGATCGGCGCAAAGACCGCATCGACCAGACTGAACGCCGCGCCGGCGAAGAATGGACCGTCGCCTAGCTCGGCTTCGACACGGCCGAACTTGTCGATCAGGGCGTTGCGCTTGGCCTCGTAGTTTTCGGAATCCTTGGCGGTCTCGAAGCCCCAGAGGTCCGAGAGGATCGATGAGCCGAATTCGATCCAGCCACGATGCCTCGCCCGCGTCAGCGGATCGACGGGATGGAGGCGCGCGCCGGGCTGCGTTTCTTCAAGATACTCGCAGATCACGGCGCTCTCGAACAGCACGATGTCCGTGCCACCGTCCTGTTCGACGATCAGCAGGGGCACTTTGCCGAGCGGGGAAATGGCAAGGAACCAGTCCGGCTTTGCGGCCAGATGGACGTAGCGGCGCGTGAACGGCACGCCCTTCTCCGTCAGGGCGATCGCGGCCCGCTGCACGTAGGGGCAGAGGTGATGGCTGATGAGGCTCAGCTTTACGTCGGACATGATGAAATCTCCTTTGTGGATCAGCGAAGGGTGGGGGACGGACGCAGCGCATAGCGGCCGTCGCCAAGCAGAAATTGCGCGACAGACAGGATGATGAGGTAAAACGGATATTCCCAGCCCCCGCGCGGTGCGGTGAACACCCATCCGTTGCCGCCATGCACCCAGATGATCGCGCCGAGAAGCGCTGGAACCAGCGCCACGGCCGCCCACCGGGCATAGATGCCAAGAACCAGCATCACCCCGCCCACGGCTTCCGCCGCAAAAGTGACGTAAGCCAGCCATCCGGGCAGGCCGATGGCCTCGAAATAGCCCGCCGTGCCGGCAAGGCCAAAGGTGCACAGTTTAAGCACGATGGAATGGGCAAGATACATCACGCCGAGGCTGACGCGCAGCAGCGTTACCCCGTCGTCGGTTAGTCGTTTCTGTGTCATGGTAGAGCCTCGGTGGATAATAGATGTAGTTGCATCTATATAGGCACTTGCCTTGTTGGTCAATATAGATGTAATTGCATTCATGTCCGATTGTTCAAATTCCAGAACGCAGCAACCCTCCCCAGCCATCACCCGGGCATGGGTCCGCCTTATGCGCGCCCAGCAACTCGTGCTTGACGCGATCGAGCAGGATTTAAAGGCGGCCGATCTTCCCCCGCTTGGCTGGTATGACGTGCTGCTGGAGCTGTCGCGGGCCGAGGGTGGTCGCTTGCGGCCCTACGAGATCGAGGAGCGCACCCTCTTGGCGCAGCACAATCTTTCCCGGCTTCTCGACCGAATAGACAAGGCCGGTCTTGTTCAGCGCGAGGTGTTTTCCGAGGACGGACGGGGTCGATGGGTCATCATCACCGAGGACGGCCGGGCCATGCAGGCGCGCATGTGGAACGTCTATGCGGCGGCGATTCAGCGACATCTAGGCGACAAGCTGGACGACGCCCAAGCCGATCAACTGGCCGAACTGTTGGCCGCATTGTCGCGAAATTCCTAACATTCGAGTCAATATCGCCGCCGCTGAATTTTAGGGGGAATCTCTGTCGCGAAATTCATTCGCAAAAGCCAGAGCTTCGCGAGTGAATCATTGGTTGTCAGTCGCCGGTTCACATCCGTCCTGCCGAACCAAGATCTTGCTCTGCATAGACAATCTGTCACCAAGCGAAAATAGGAATAGCGGGGCCGTCGGTTCAGATCCCATCAAGGCGGACATCGCTGACTTTCGCAATATGGCCTGCCGAGGAAACAGAAGATCAGTCCATTGGATAGCGGCTTCGCGCCCCGCCTCCGCCATTAATCACCCTGTCTTTCATTTTGCCGTCTTCTCCGTCCTGGGGGCTACAACCAAATCACCTTGGCATTTTGGAATGCTGTGAGGGGAAGACGGCAACTACCTTGTTCTGACCCCTTTCTAGCAACTCTTATCCGCGCACGCCGCCGTCCGATGAATTCCTTTTGGTGTTTGGCCTTTTTACCCCGCCGGTTGCGTTCATTTTGTCCGGCCTGATAGCGTTCGCCTATTTTATCGCGCATGGCTCGGGTGGCTTCTTCCCGGTTCTCAACCATGGCGAACCCGCTATGTTGTATTGCATCGTCTTGAAAGCCCTCAGGGGTTCAAAGACAACGGCCGCCGTCGTGGCATGATTTTAATAGACGCGTGATGCCGAAGGTCGGTGTGGTCATCATGTCGGGCTTCGAAATCTACTTTAGCGGGATCCCGAGGACGGCCATGAGGTTCTATTCGGCCGTTCTCATTCGCCCGCTCTACTCTGGTTATCTCCACCCGGCGGCCCGTATCTCCTTGCCAGCTGTTCATGCCTTCCGACGTTGATTCCGGCAGCGATGACGAGGCAACTCCATCGCCGAGCGGGATCCTCAGGGTGGCAAGTGCCTCAAAGGGCAGATGTAGGATGCCATGGCTAGGTTGTCGTTCTCCGCGAATAATCTGGAAGGGGCGGTCGTCACGTTGAAGGCGTGATGGGCATCGCAACAGGCTGGGCCTTCGTGATGGAATACGTGCCGGTGGTCCGGCCCCAGCACCCGATCCCGAGGTGCGCCCTTTTATAACCACCGCTCGCTAAACGAGGAATCGGCGGTTTCCTTATCTCGACGTTCGTCGGGATTGAGCCGCAAGCGTTGGCCTTTTACGCTAACTTCAGCGGGCAGGCGACACGATAGCTGCGCCAGGAATGGGCGGCAGTTGCTCGGCCTGCTTCGCTCTATAGACACGAAATAGGAGCCGGCGACGACGGCGCCTAGCAGGACTATCCCACCAGCACCAATCCCCGCTCGGCGACCAGCAATTCTTGAGTTGGTTGTCATGCCGCCGAACCTAGTTCGCCAGCAATGTCCCGGCTAGATCACCTAAAGTAGCAACGTCTATAGCTATCTTTCGGATGCCCATCGCTCCTAGTTGAACGCCAACCACGACGCTCCTGAGACTAGACAGCCGAGTACGTCCGTCTGGCGGACGCAAAACAGGAATTCGTGCTGACTGGGCGGTGTCCGGTACATCCTGATCTCCTCCCGGAAATCAAATCGACACGGGTCTCCAAATTTTCCGCAAGCCTAGTGCAGCCGTGCGGATATCGTGGCAGCGATGGCTTCCTTGAGTTCGCCGACAATCTCTTCGTAGTCGGCGATCCGTTTACAGGGTGCTGGCTCGGTCTGCCTGGCTCTCATATCCTTGATGAGGTCGGTGAACATCCGGACCTGTTGCTCAAGGTCGATGCTGTCGCTCACTGATATACGCACGATGCTATTCCCCGGCTAGTTCTCCCCCAGCCGCCGAGCATAGAACCAGCATTGCTCGCAATGCACAAATCAGCTTTTCGGAGTAAGCCTCGGTCCGAGACCAACTTAGCCTAAGCAGGCTCAACTACTTCAGCGCGAAATAGATGAGGGCAATTCCCAGAATGATCGAACCGCACATGAGAGCGGGCGCATAGACGAAATCCATGATCGGGCCTCCGGTGTTGCCGCCCTGCCTAGAGCAGCTTGCCAAGGCATCCACCCCTAAGATGAGACCAAAACACAACGGTCCTACGTTAGAGGCTCGTTAGTCAGACTGAAGCCCGACGCCGGAACATGCGAGAAGCAGAGGGGTTTATCCGGCGAGTACGCGAAGCCATAGCGTCCCTGGCACCATTCAAACGGCTTCGTCAGATGGTGTGTCTCCCCTTCAAACCCGCCGCCTCACGGGCGGCGGGTTAAGCAGGTTCAAACGATAGAGTGACAGTCCGCCGGTTGAAGCCAGCGGGCTTGCTCCATCAATGGCAGTCAGAGACGATGAGCACTCGGGGCACTCGGCCTTCGCAGCCTTCTGCGCTGCTGCTTCTGTGCTACCTATGCCCGTCGCGTAGCTCGCCTTGTTGCCTATATAGGCGCCGCACTGTTCGAAGGTCGGCATGACCTCGCACGTCGCACTACCGACGGCCTCGCATTCCTTCAAGGCATTCGAAGATGCCGCATCCGTTGGTGCGTCCGCGATTGACCTGAGCTAGGTCAGCGCCGCTCAGAGGTATGAGCAGGCTAGGGTCCGGTCTTTCTTTCCGTGCAAGAAAATTGGCCAATGTTCTCCAAGGTGTATGTGCCGAGCTCGGTTTGTCCCCTCGTTGCCGGGTCCCAATCGTAGACAACGACCACCTTGTACTTCCCTCCACGCAGGAGACGAACGACTGAGTGCTCCAGCTTCCGCATGTCATCGAAGTAAGCTTCGGCGTCTGGAGGTTCCGCGGATTGCGGCGTGACCCAGCACCGGATTGCAAAACGCCCCTGGACCATACCAGCCCCCATTTTTCAGATGCCAACACGCTATCGCATAGCAATCTGGATCTATCTAGAAGTGCCTGCAATTACCTCGGCGCGTTTCCTGCGCCGTGCGCGAGGCAGCTTGCATCCGACCGTTCAAAAAGTCGAGGGGAGGGAATCAACGTTGAGAAACTGGAGTTCAACATCGATGTCCAACCAGGCTGACGCTCTTCTGAGTTTTGACCTCCACCCGAAGCAGCGGCAGCGCCTGCCGACGTCGAGCACCTTAAACAGCCGCGCTTAGCGCTCCATTGCCACATCGGTATGCGCAGCGACGGGGCCGATAGGACCTCGGCAAGCGGCCAGACTTCTCCTTTGGTCCGTTCAACTGAGTGCGGCCCTAATCAGACTGGAAAATGCTGTAGGCAGGAACTAATCGTCCTGTGAAGACTTCTTCGTTGGCCTCAACGGCCGAAGAGGGGATGCAATGGCGCCTGATGACGTGAGCGCGACAGAAATTGAAGCGTGCGGCGCTCCTCGCGTTCTAATCGCTGAAGACGAGATCTTGGTTCGGCTCGATCTTGCCCAGAGCATTCGTGATTTGGGTTGGGAAGTTGTGGAAGTATCTTCGGCTGACGAAGCCATTGAGCTGCTGCGCCATCCTCTGCATTTCGATCTCCTGGTGACCGACATCCAGATGCCGGGCCAGAAGGACGGGCTGGATCTCGCCCGCCATGTGCGCGAGCAATTTCCCGACATGAAGATCGCGATCGTCTCTGGCGCAGCATATCTGGTTGAGCAATCTCAGGACCTCTGCCACCTTGTCATGAGCAAGCCTGCTTCGGATGCCGTTCAACGGCTGTTAGAGTTGATGAAAGCTACCGGCGATGGACCCCAGCTTCGCTGAAGCAATCTTACTGGTCGACAGTAATACGCCCCAGCGGACGGCGGTCGCGCAATATTTGCGCGAGTGTGGTTACCGTGTTCTCGAGGCAACAAGTGCCGATGAGGCTCGACAAGCGATCGCACATCATAAAGTGGATATCGTCGTGACGGACGTTAGCCTCAAGGACGACAGCGGCTTCGCGGTGTCATCCTTTGTTCGAAAAGAACAGCCGGAGGCAAAGATCATCTTGACGCACACCGTAGAGAAGACCGCGGCTGTTGCCGGTGATCTATGCGAAGACGGGCCGCTTGACCATCCCTATCATCCCCAACTGTTAGTGGAACGGATTAAGCGCCTGGGCCGAAAAGGTTACTAGCGGATCGGTATCTGTTCATCGGAGTGGGATTTCCTGGTTGACCTCAGGATGCTGCACCGCCTGGCCCGCATCGAAAGTCTCAGCCTAAATTCTCTCACAACGCGTAGCTTTGGTTTCAGCGCCACCTCACGCCAGCGTCGAGCCATTCAGTTGAAGGACATTCCTAGCTTAATAGTCCTATCGTAGAGTTTTCATCGGAATGGCTCGTTCCGGTTGCACCATCAACGGCCGTGATTTTAGCTGCCGGTGCGGGAACAGAGGCCGACCATTCCGTTCGACGGACGTGTGCTCGGCTACAGCCAGCTAAAAGCAAAGCGCGCGGGTGCAGATGGAGGAATATCGCCTAGCCACAAGTCGCCCTGACGATCCGGCCCGTTGCTGGATCCGTCTCGATGGTCACGCGGTTCCCCCTGAAATCGTGAGTGACCATTTGGTCCGGCCTGATCTGACGGACAATGGTTGCACCCGTCAACCGCATAACTTCTTCATCAGTTAGCCTTGGCTTCCCCGCAAGTGCCTGAGCCGCCGTGGGCGCGCAGGTTCGTTGGGGCGGCACCGCCGATGCAGTCCTGCCGTTGCATGAGGGCAGGACGGGAAGCAATCCAATGAAAAGAATGCCGAGAACCTGATGCGGTGTATTCATTAAACGGTTCCTGGTTGGCATTGAACGAGAAGATATCGCAGCAGCCGCGAAAATTGTTGGCCCCGGCGCCAAAACTGTGGCGGAGCACTCTCTCATCCGTTTCGTGACAGACCTTGGTCCCTCTCTCCGTCAGGTTTCCGAGGCTGTGATCCAAGGTCTTTGGTCGGAGTCTCGACTATCAGTCGTTAAGATTTACCGACTTCTCTAACTCAGGGGTCAGACGGGCATGAAAGGATGTCAGCCGGAGGTCCTGATGTCCCAACTGCATGTCCGGAGATATCTGTCTATGGGGTTTCGTGCCGGCCAATGATCGGTGAGGTGGGCGAGCCGGCTTTGGCTATCAAGGCGCCGTACGTGCATTGGACCGGGATAGGATCCTTCGGCCCGATAAAATAGACCTCCGGATGGAGATGTAGCCGCGCCTGCAAGCGGTCCAGCAGCCGCCTGCACGCCGAAGCATTGATATCTTCTTCTCCGGTTAGCCTGCCGATCAAACGCATGAACCAGCTGTCATAGGCTGCAACATAGAGGAACCACCGCGGGGGGGCTGAAGCATCAGACGGCATATCCCGGCAAAAGCCAGATGGCGCGCGCATGCTGAAAGAGGGGTTTGAGGGTGTTCTGCAGCAGAGTAAGTTCGGACGCATCCAACCCGTGGGGATGGAGGCCTTCGCATATCAGGCGTTCAGCATCTTCGCACGTCCATAACCGGTCGGCCGCCTGCCGATGGCGCTCTGCCGCCGCCTTGTCTCCCGCGCGCAAATGGAGTTCACACAATCGGCGATGGATCAGATATTCGCTGGAGGACGGGTTCTGGCCGATACGATACCAAAGGGAGATCGCCCTGTGGATATCGCCCACTTGCTCCAGATCGCCGACCTTTAGCTGCAGCAACGCCACATTTTCCGGCGAGTGGCGCAGCCCCTCTGCGATCGCCTGGGCTCGAACGGTGCCTGCCGGATCGAATTTCTCTGCCAGTTTCGCCAGTTGCAGCCAGTCCTGCTCGTCAAACACCTGTTGTTCGCGGCGCTGCAGGAGCTTTAAGAACTCCTGTTCCTGATGGGCATGCCACTCTTTCGCCTTCCGCCAGCCTTGCGCGGCGTTCTTTCGCCAATCGGCATCAAGCTGTGCGGCGACAAATTCCGCATGCTTCCCCAGCCATTCCGCTGCAGCGGACGTTTCTTCGAGGCGCCAGGGTAGATGATCCGGCAAAGGCTCTGCCGGATTGAATCCAGTCGCCGCGATGCGCTCGGCAAAAACGGGATGCGTGCTATGGATATCCGGTTTCTGGCAGAGCCTTTCATGCAGCCAGACGGAAGCTTGGGCGCCGTCACGCGAACAGCTGTTCACCGGCTCCGTCAAAAGCTGCGCAAACGGCTGAACCTGTGCGATGTCGTTCTTGCCGGCTTGCACAAATATGCCTGGCCAGAACCGATTGGTCATGGCGTTTTCCCGCAAGGCCAGGGCGACCTCTGCCTGAAATGCAATATCGTTGCCGCAAACCGCGATTGCTTGCGCATCGGCAACCATCTCGCAACGGCGCGAAAATTCCAGCGTCTCGCGCATCAAACGAGGCACGTACCAGGACAAAAACAATCTGAGCGGCGCGGTGATCAGCCGGTGATTGCGTTCGTGTAATTTGCCAAGTGCCGCCCAGCGCTGGCGGGCCATATAGGCCCAACGCGCAAAATGGCCGTGCAGCCGTGAAATATGGGCATATTCATGGGCGATGACGGCTGCTGCCTGCTTTCCCGTCAACAAGGCAAGAAGCGGTAAGCCGAGCACCAGAACATGCTTCCGCTGACCCGTACGGGACCCCACCTGATAGATGGATGCATTAAGCTCGGCATTGACATAAACGGCCGTGAAGGTCGGTGCCTGGCAGGCAAGCCGCAGCCGCTCAAGCTCGTCGGAAAGGGCTGGGACCTTGCCGGGTTCCAGTAATATTCCGTCCGAAATCGGTGGCGGCGGTACCGCCGTATACGTGCGCAGGACCATCAGCCCGTAAAAGACCCATGACAGCGTCGGCAAGGCGAAAACCACCAGCAGAAGCCGCGAAGGCACCAGCAGCAAAAGCAAAAGAGGCGACACGACCAGCGTGAAGCCGCAGGCGACCAAACAAATGTCACCAAAGGCTAGCCAGGCCAAAGCTCGCCATCTTCCTTCACGCGGCGACTGGACGGAACTGGCCATGGCTCGCTTATTTCGGCGGAAGATGTTCGCTTGAAAGCTTCTTGCCAAGGATGAAGGCTCTCAACGCCCGCCCTGCCATTTGCCATCCCGTCGATCCATAGACTTGCCTTTCCATCCAATCCAATGACGAATGGTCGGGGAAGAGTTCCTTGTAACGGTCGAACCATTGCATGGCGATAAACTCGCTTTTGGGAACGCCGTCACCGTATTTATATGCCAAGACGACCTCGCCATAAGCCTCTCCGGCAATGTGGTCGTCATGGTGGGCAATAAGAGATTTCATATAGGCGACGGCCTGCTGCTTTTCTTCCTCGGTTCCATGCCGGCGCTCGACGCTCGCTAGGCGGATGAGGGACATATCCATGCCGCCCTCCATGGCGCCGCGGTAATATCCGTGGACGCGTTCGAAATTCGCCCTGACCGACAGATCGAGGTTGTGAACATTTTCCAGCCGCCAGGCATAATTATAGAGTGCAACCGGCTCGCCTTCCTCGACAGCGCGCTCAAGCCATTGTCCGGCTTCGTCACTGTCAACCAGCTGCGGGTCGGTATCAGGCCGGTACCCCCTTGTAATGTCATACATGCTTGCCGCCGCGGAGTAGACGCGTCTCTCGGCAAAAGCGCGGGTGAGATAAGCCGACTCTTTTTGGAATCCACCATCCCAAATCATCCGGCAAGCATGCATCGGGGTAAATCCATCGGGCTCATAAAGCGGTTCGAGCTGGGCCGCGCGGTCGATCAATCGCGTGGCAATGGCCGGATCCGCTTTGATGCCCCACATGCCGAACTGCCAGGCAAACGCCGCGACAGTCAGCATGGTCGGCTCATCAAAGCGGCGGGCAGCGGTTTGCAACACGTTTGCGAAGGCACCCTCGTGATCTTCAAGATGCTTGATCAGCATCAGATTGGCAAAGTCCCGGAATGGACCATCAATGGCCGGATAGGTTCCCGGGGCCTTGCAATACCGAATGGATTCGACGTGGCGCTGGTGGGCCAGCTCATCGTTTTTGAGAGAATAGTGAGTAAAATTGGCGTACTTCCCAAGGGAAATGAAACGCAGGCGATCTGGTAGATCCCGCGCCAGCCAACTCGTGAAGATCTTCTGGCGATCGGCGATTTCGCGCGTATCGCCAGGCTCCGGATAATCGGGAATAGTCAAGGCGTCCTGTACACCGGGCCATCGGACAGAGTTGCGTTCCTGCTCATTCAGCGCAGAGCATAACGGGCCGTTGGCGAATTTGTAGACCTCGCCTTCGTCACCACCCCATCGCGGGCTCAAATATTGAGCATAAGCTGCGAGGATATCGGGCCATCGGGGCTTGAGCGAAAGGCAGTAGCGCAGCCAGTAATAGCCCGGATTTTTGGCATCTCGCTGTTGCAGGGGTGGAAGAGAAGCGGGGAACGTCGCGGTTACAAAGCCTGGTGGCTTTATTCCGTACCTCGCAAGCTGGGCACAGGCTGCGTCGTAGAGATCCGGTTCGAACTCGTCGGGCCGCATGGTTTTCTGGATGGGCAAGCCACGAAACAGTGCATCGACAAATTTTGGCTGACCCAGATATTGGCTCATCTGCATCATGGTCTCGGCAGCGAGAGCCGGCCGCTCGGAAAGAGCCATTGCCTCCAACAGATGTTCGGCTGCAGTTACGCAGGCCATGTTGGCGGCAAGCCATTGGTCGCTTGCCACGTCTGATGCCCAGGCTGCCGTCCGGATGTCGCAGGCGCGGCGAAAATAATAATGACCAATGATTTGCCTTGCATGGTAGGAGGCCGGATAAGCCCGGCTCCATTCATGCAGCAGTTCAAGCCTGAGGGCGGCGTTGACGCTGGCGAAATCGAACACGCCGGCATCGGTTGCCAGATAGGCGTAGCGGTCATCCGCTAGTTCGGCAGACTGCCACCAAGCCGCCTCAAGCGCTGCCAATATGCGCTCGACTTCGTCAAAACGCCGGGCAAGCATCGCCTTTCGCAGCTCTTCCCGCTGGCGGAACCGCTCCCATTGCGGACCGTCGAGTGGCAGGGGAGGTGAGCTTAATGTGGTTTGCATGGGTGAATCCTTGGAGATTGTCCGGCCAGTTGCTGCATCCTTGTGGATACTTGCATCGCCTTCGCCTGCAATTCCTCGTTGGTGTAGGCAAGGGGAGGCGTCGCAATGGGAATGATAGACAAGGCGAGAAGGGATTTCATTTTTTATCTTATTATTGAACAAAAACAGGCAAACAAAGCAGTTTTAGGCGAAAGCCCCGGGATTGAAAAGATGATATCAGCTTACAAAGCGAAAACTTGCGCAACATAAAACACGAGGGTTAGTATGAGGGTATTTTCTGTCGTTCCAACGACCATATTCGGAGTTGTGGCAATCGCAGTTCTGAGCATCGCGTTCGGCTCGTGGTACACGATCGATCAGGGCGAGCGCGGCGTCATTTTGCGATACGGAGCCATTGCCGGAACGGCGGAGCCGGGCCTTGGGTTTAAATTGCCCGTGATCGATACGGTGGTGCGCATATCAGTCCAGTCGAAAGCGGCGGTCTACGACGAGATGGAAGCCTATAGCCGCGATCAGCAGCCGGCGACCGTGAAGCTCTCAGTGAACTACCGCATCCCCGTCGATAGGGTCGCTACAGTCTACGAACAGTATGGTTCGGAGGAGGGCCTGCTGGGGCGACTCATCGAGCGCCGGGTCTTTGAAGAAACGAAGACTGTGTTTGGACGCTTCAACGCAGTCACCGCCATCCAGGAGCGCGGCAGGCTCAATCAGGAAATTGCCATGGCGATCCAGGAGGGTGTTCAGGGGCCAGTCACCATCGAGAGCGTGCAGATCGAGAATATCGACTTCTCCGATTCCTACGAGGCCAGCATCGAGCAGCGCATGCTGGCTGAGGTAGAAGTCCAGAAACTGCGGCAGAATGCGGAGCGGGAAAAGGTGCAGGCCGAGATCACCGTTACCCAAGCCAACGCCAGTGCTGATGCGCGCCGTGCAGACGCTCAGGCGCAGGCTGACGCAGTGCGTCTGCAGGCACAGGCGGACGCGGAAGCGATCAGATTGCGCGGCGATGCTGAGGCTCTCGCCATTAAGGCGCGCGGCGATGCCCTGCGCAACAATCCGGGCCTCGTTTCCCTCACCCAGGCCGAGAGATGGGACGGGCGTCTGCCAACTACGATGTTGCCGAACGGCGCGCTGCCGATGATCGACCTGCGCAATCCGGGCCTCCGGGAAGTTGAACAGAGCGAGGCCCAATGACCGCACCGCGGGCATGAGGTGCCAGGAGCAGCAGCTCAGAGTCGATCTGTTCAGGCGTCGCAGGAAAGGCGCGCGTGGCGATGACCGTGTGTTCCCACGTCGGTCTCTACTTCGATGGTACGGAATGCGTCGTAATTGCCTACAAGCACGGCGAGGACGGTAGACGCTCGGACTCCGATCAGCTTCCTCTGCGTGCGGGACCTCGAACTGGCGCAACGGGCGTCCAACATCGCGTGCCAAATCTCGACAAGCTGACGGGGAAGCGCAGGACCGCGCCTGACATGCGGCCGACATCTTGAACGCTGATACTAGCGTCATTGATTCTGCCTGCTCCAGAGAGCTAATTGCTACAAGGTGAGATGAACGTGATGATCAACGGCCTTTTTGACGAGCCGGTCTACGCGGGGAGCGGTCGTTATCTAGTCGAGGATTGGGTGCGCCCACGACGCGCTCGACTATATGGAGGCTAGGTCCTTCGATGAGGACGATGTATTCGCTAAGGTGACTTGGCAGGCGTTGAGCAGATGCCTGGAAGGCCAACTCCCAGTCAGCGAGGCGCGCGAAACATTCTGCCGGATGCTGAGAAAGAAAGGCCTGCTGATCGAACCCGAACGGCGCCAAACAATGGGCGGTACTGAGAGAGGGATGTCGCCTTGCCAGAGCGGAGGGCCTCCCGGCTCTGGTCAGCCGCAGCGGGCGTAAACGGCGCCTTTAAACATGCGCGAGACGCAGTACAAGATCGCGCACCAAGGCTTTTGTCACAGAGTGGTAAACAGCGACTGAACGTCTGGAGCAGCAGCGGCCATGCAGCCGCCTTGTCTCCTGCACCCGAATGGAGTTCACATAATCGGCGAGGGATCCGATATCACTGGCGAACGGGTTCTCGCCGGTGCGATGCCAAAGAGAGACCGCGGATCCCGCAGGCTTGCTCCAGATCGGCGACCTTTAGCTGCAGCAACGCCACATATTCGGGCGAGTGGCAGTCCGTGTGCGATCGCCTCGGCTCGAAGGGTACCTGTCGGCCCCAATTTCTCTGCCAGTTTCGATTTGAAGCTTCCGGACGAGCTGAACCAGAGCCACCCGCCTTCGCTTTTCTGATCATCGAGCAGCGTTGCCTCTGGCGAAGGCGTGAAATGCCTCCCCCCTCAGAACGCGTACTTCTTCGTCCGACGAAGCCTCGATACCGATTCGATCGTAGAAGGTTTTCGCACCGAGATTCGTTCTATCGACAGATAACCTGAGATAGCAGGCTCCTCTTGCCGACGCCTTCTCTGCCACAACACGCAGAAGCGACTGGGCGACGCCTTGGCCGCGGAACTGCGACCGGACGAATAGATCCTGAATGTAAACCCCAGGCCTGCCCATCCATGAGGAGAAGATGGGAAAGAATAGGCACAATCCGGCGAACTGGCCCCCGGCCTCCGCGAGCACAACCTCGAATGACGGATGATCTCCAAATCCGTGTTCGCGAATATCTTCAATGGTAGATACAAATCGGCCGGCATCCTCGCCTTCACGTGCAAAGGCTCCCAATGCGCCATGGATCGTCTCGGCATCCCCTAAAACGGCAGTCCTGATGTTCATTAAATCTCCTTTTCTTACGCTCACGACGAATGATCAAGTCGACACCAGGAAGCCCATTTTAAAAGACGGCATTCAGTTTCTATGCTACCAGGCCCTTGGTCAATTCCAGCGCCTGCCGTTCGAAAAGCCGGCGATAGATACCGTTATTGAGCCTGCTCAGCGCCTGGTGGTCGCCTTCTTCGACGATATTTCCCTTGTCGAAGACCAGCAGCCGGTCCAGTGCTCGCACCGTGGACAGTCGGTGGGCGATGACCAGCGTCGTGCGGCCGTTCATCAGGCGTTCCATGGCCTGCTGGATCTGCACTTCGCTCTCGCTGTCGAGGCTCGACGTCGCCTCGTCCAGGATCAGCACCGGCGCATCAGCCAGGAAGGCACGGGCAATGGCGACACGCTGCCGCTCACCGCCCGACAGCTTGACGCCGCGTTCCCCGACCATCGTCTCGTAGCCCTTGGGAAGCCTCATGATGAAGTCGTGGGCACTGGCCTGTTTTGCCGCCTGCTCGATCTCGCGCCGCGTGGCTTTCGGCCTGGAATAGGCGATGTTTTCCGCCAGCGTGCGGTGGAACAGGATGGGTTCCTGCTGCACGATGGCGATCTGGCCGCGCAGGCTTGATTGCTTGGCCTCCGCAATATCCTGGCCGTCGATGCGGATTTCGCCGGCATTCACGTCATAGAGGCGCTGGATGAGCTTCACGAAGGTCGTCTTGCCGGAGCCCGAATGCCCCACCAGGCCCACGCGCTCACCCGGCTTGATGGTGACCGAAAAGTCCTCATAAAGCGGGGTGGGATGCGCGCCATACTGGAAAGCGACGCGATCGAAGACGATCTCGCCCTCGACAATCTTGATCGGCTTGGAGTTCGGCTTATCCTCGATACCGAGCGGCATCTTGTCGAGCAGCACCAGTTCTTCCATGTCGTTGACCGCACGCTGCAGATTGCGGATGTCCTGGCCGACATTGCGCAGATAGCCTTGCAGGACGAAGAACATGGCCAGCACGAAGGTGATGTCGCCAGGCGTCGCCAACCCCTGCTGCCACATGACAAGGCTCGTTCCCAGAATACCTGCCTGCATGGAAACCATCATGAAGCCCTGGATCGTGCCGCTCAATGTGCCGCGCTTCCATGTCCGTCGCGTCCGGCTGTCCCATTTGGTCAGCACGTGGCGCAAGCGTCCCAGCGCGCCACCAAGCTTGGTGTCCCAGGCATTGGCAAGCCGTGCCGCCGGCGACACGAAGCCCTGGAAAGCGCCACGGTCACGCCGATATAGATAAGCGACCCCGCAGCCACGATCAGGCCCAAGATCGGCCAATAGCTGCCGAGCACGACGCTGGCGCCGACCAGCATGACGATGGACGGCAGCAGGGCCACCAACAGCAGGTCGTTGAGCTGGTCGAACGCCCACATTCCACGGGTGATCTTGCGCACCGTCGAGCCGGCAAAGCTGTTGGCGTGCCAGTCGGTTGAGAACCGCTGCACCTTGTGGAAACCGTTATTGACCACATCCGCCATGGTGCGCAGCGTCAGCCGGATGATGCCGTTGAAGATGAACCAGCGCAGGACCACGCTGGTGAGGCCAAGAGCCACGACGATGACGAAAGCGCGCAGCGCACCGTCAGCCGCATTGCTGCCGGCAATGGCATCGACGATCCGGCCGGAAAACACCGGCACCATCACTTCGGCCAGCGTGCTGACGACCACCAGCACAACAATAGTGGCCACCAATAGAGGCCGATGGCGCCAATGATGAAAAGCAAAGCCGAGCACATGGCGATAGGCATCGGCGCGGAAGTCAAGCTTTTTGCGAGTCATTTTAGCCAGCCTCGGCCCCAACGTTTCGGCAGCCGGTCCTCAAATCAAAGTTTAATGGCAAAGCCTGAAGGCGAGGCGAAATGATCCCGTTGGATCGATCAGGCAACAAGGGAGTAAAAACCGCGTGTCGCGCTCGCCTCGGGCAAGTCGCGAATGGACCGGCCTAGCGGCGGTTCATTCCACTCGGGAGGATTTCGATGAATGCTGGTCTCATGCAACGCCTCCCTTGGTTGGATCTTATGCGGTAGGTTTTTGTTATCGATGCATCTACCAGATGCGGGTGTTTGAAGGGTCTTGCCCGACCGAGCCGCTGGTGATGGCGATCCTCGCGGGATACGTACTTAAGTTGCTCGACCTCGACGAGGCGACCTCAAAAACCCATCTGAACCATTCGAATGGCGCGCGGCATGGCTGAGGGAGGTGACATCCTCCGTCAGCCCGATTTGGGTCTGACGTGAGAGGGGACAAATGTCCCGCCCCTGCTGTTGGCGAGTACTCCACCAAATGCTTTGCGTCGGATGCCAAACCTCTCTCGCTAGAGCGTCGCCGCATCTGCTTGCCGACCATTCCCGAAGAGGTGATGAAGCGAGTTTGTGCTGAGATGGGTTTGAACCTTAAAATCTTTTTAAGTCACCGGGGCTAAATTTAGCAGAACCTCATGAAGTTCGGCCTGCCGATCTGTCGGCTAAACACAACGGGAGACGGTCGCATGCGCAAGCCGAAGGTGAAAACATCGCTGATTGCCATCAATCTGATGTTTGGAATGATCTTCCTTGCATTTGCGCTCTTCTCGCTCGCGAGCATGCATAAGGTGCACGAGGACACGACGGCATTTGCCGACAAATGGCTCCCCAGTGTCTCGAAGGTGAGGATTATCCGCTTTGAGATCGAACAGCTCAAATTCGCCTACGCGAACCACATCATGTCGATCAACGAGGAAGCCATTGCAGCTGCAGAGCTCAATATTGCGGCCCATCTGGCCGAACTGATCAGCTCTGTCTCGCAATACCGGCCGCTTGTATCGTCATCTACGGAAGCGGGCCTCCTACAACAGATTGAGAAGCACGTGGCAGACTATCAGACTTCAGCCGGCCCGATGCTCGAGAAGTCGCGCCGCAACGAAAACGAGGATGCCAAACGCATTTTTTACACTGATATGGAACCGCTGGTGCACGGCGCAGAAAAGCTGGTCCATGAGCTGCTGAGCATCAAGGCCGACGGTTCGCAGACCTCTCATGCAAGCAGTGAAGCAACCTATTCGACAGTTCTCCATGTTACATGGGTGGTGATGGGCTTGGTTTTCTCAATTGTCGGCACCGCCGTGTGGTACGTCGCATGGCAGATCTCGCGCCCGATCGGAACCATCACAGACGCGATGGCGAAGCTTGCCGCGGGTGATACCCAGTCGCAAATACCATTTTCAAATAGGGCTGACGAGATAGGCACTATGGCTGGCGCTGTTGAAGTTTTCCGCCAGACGGCCTTGGCCAAGATTAGCGCAGACCGAGAGGCAGAGAGCAGCCGGACACGTGCAGAATCCGAACGGCAGCTTCGCGAGCACAGTGATCTGGCGCGAGCGGAGGTGATGGCACAGGTCACGACGAGGCTGGCGGAAGGGCTGAAAAAACTTGCGCAAGGCGACCTCACTACAGAGATCACAGATCCTTTCGACCGGGATTTCGAGGCACTGCGTCGCGATTTCAATGCAGCGGTCCACCAGCTCTCCCATACCCTTGCAAAAGTAACGGGATCCACCGTCAATATTGACAGCGGATCCGCGGAGATCGCAAACGGTGCGAATGACCTCGCCCGACGCACCGAGCAACAGGCCTCGGCTCTTGAGGAGACTGCGGCGGCTCTCGATCAAATCACCGCGAATGTTACATCCGCTTCAAAGCGAGCTGATGAAGCCCATCACGTCGCGTCCGACGCGAATGCCAGCGCTACAGCCTCAGGGGAGATAGTTAGCCGGGCAGTTGAAGCAATGAACCGCATAAAGGTGTCATCTGATCAGATTTCCAGCATCATCGGTGTCATCGATGAGATTGCTTTTCAAACCAATCTGCTCGCCCTCAATGCCGGGATCGAGGCAGCAAGGGCAGGGGAGGCTGGCAAGGGATTTGCGGTTGTAGCGCAGGAGGTCCGGGAACTCGCACAACGCTCGGCGCAGGCGGCAAAAGAAATCAAGACCCTCATTCAAACATCGACAGGAGAAGTTGCGTCGGGAGTTGACCTGGTTTCGCAAACGGGCGAATCTTTGAAAAAGATCGTGCAGCTGATCGTCGCGATGAACCAGCATGTCGAGGCGATTTCCGTCTCAGCGCGTGAGCAGTCTCTAGGGCTGTCGGAAATCAACATGGCCGTCAACAACCTGGACCAGACGACCCAACAAAACGCTGCCATGGTTGAAGAGACCAGCGCCGCTTCCGCGTCTCTTGCCGATGAATGTGCCGCGCTACGTCAGTTGATCAGCCAGTTCACCATCCCACGCACAGCGCGCGACACCCACCAAAACATTAGGAAGATTGCTTAGCCTGGTTCAAGGTCACTGAGCCCACTGAGGCGAGGCTTTCGAACTTGGGCTAGGTAGTTCGATAAGCCTCCCCCCGCACACCGCCGGATCTCGGCTCAGTGGCGTCGGTCGACAACGGCGGCGACGTCATTCAAAGTGAATTGACCGACTAACCTGCGGTGCACTATGACAGTAACGAGTTTCACATGAAGTCGCGCGCGCCAGAGATTGCAAAAGGCCCTGATTCCGCCGATGCGTTCACGCCGGAGGCGATCGAAACGGATGTCTCGTGGCTTCCCGGTCCGGTCGATTGCGAGGAACCGCCAGAAACGAGCAAGATCTTCGTGCAGGCTTACCTCGCGGATCCGGGTGCATGGCATTGGTCGACGGATCTGGTCAATGACTCGAGGGAAAAGGTGCTGAAGCGGGCCCTCGCCATCATTGCCCAAGCCCGTCTGCCGGATCATCAACGGGCGCTCGGTCAGCTTGGCGCCGGGCCGCTCGAAGACTTGATGTCCGACACCCTGCTTGATGACCTTTGTGCCTGGATGCCATTCGGCGATGCGATGCGCTACACGCTAAACTGCGTGCGAATGAACGTCGAGCCGCCCGCCTTGCAGCGCCGGTTAAAGGCAATGCTATACGAGAGGCAGTCTCACCGGGGCAGAACATGAAGCCTTTCGCGAAATTGCGAGGGGTGCTCAGAGGATAGGTTCAAGGCGTGCAAGCCTTGGCGGTAGGACAGATCGACGAGCGGCTTGCCTAGAGTACCAGTCGATATGGATCATCCGCCGGCCGATAACATCGTCTGGACAGATGCCGGCCGAGTAGACGCCAGGCGTCGTCGGTATGGCAATGTCGAAGCCCGGCCGGGTTCCAGCCACTTCAGCCGTCTCAACGGCAACGTCTAACCCGACAGACCCCCTTCGACTTTCCGGCGTCGGCATCGGAGAGCGGAACCGGCGCCTTCTCGACTGACCAGCCGGCCTTTGGCAGGACATCGGTCGTCACCGTCTGCGATTTCGGAACGTCATCCCAGAGCTGCGTTGGATCTATTCTTGACTAGGAGCGGAAAATGCTCTTGACGTCGATGTTATCGATAACATAGTGTATGATGGCGGCAGCAAGCTTTGGGAGGAGCAGGGGTGGACAATCGCAGACTCATCGAGTTCCAGAACATCACCAAGGTATTTGGTGGCACTCGCGCCCTCGAAAACGTCTCTATCGATTTGCTCCCTGGCGAGATCCTGGCGCTCCTCGGCGAGAACGGCGCCGGAAAATCGACGCTGATCAAGACGCTTGCCGGCATCTACAAGCCGGATGGCGGGCAAATCCTCTTTCGCGGCGAGCCTTACAGTCACCGCCCGCCGAAACCCAACACGCGTCAACCCGTTGCCTTCATCCATCAGGATCTCGGTCTGATCGAATGGATGACGGTCGGCGAGAATGTCGGTTTGGCGCAGGGCTTTTCCATGCGCTCGCGGCTGATCGACTGGCGCGGAACGGAAGATCGTGCCCGCGAGGCACTGGCACTGGTCGGCTGCGACTTCGACCCCAGCACCCGCGTCCAGGACCTCACCCGCACGGAAAAATCGCTTGTTGCAATCGCCCGCGCACTTGCCGTCGAGGCTGACGTTCTGGTTCTCGACGAACCGACCGCAAGCCTTCCAGCCGACGAAGTCGAGCGGCTGTTCAACGCCATTCGTCCGTTGAAGGAACGCGGCGTTGGCATGATCTACGTGTCGCACCGGCTGGACGAGATTTTTCGCATCGCCGACCGCGTCGCAGTTTTGCGCGACGGCAAGCTGGTGGGCCAGCGGCCAGTCAGCGAGACGCGGCCGGACGACCTGATCGAGATGATCGTCGGCCGCCCGGCCAACCAGCTTTTCGTCAAGGCCGCCTGCACACCTGGCAGGACCGTCCTTGCAGCGAAAAACCTGACCTGCGCCGGCACAGGACCCGTATCCTTCGATATCCGCCAAAACGAGCTTCTGGGCCTTGTCGGACTGCGCGGCGCCGGTCAGGAAAACATAGGCCGCGCCCTGTTTGGCTGCGAGGCATCTGGCGGCACCATTCACCTCGACGACAAAATCCCCGACCTTTCGAGCGCTGTCGCAGCGATGAGATCCGGCGTCGGGTTGATCGCCCGCGACCGGACGGAGGAATCTGTTGCGATGTCGCTGTCGCTCCGGGAAAACACCTTCATCAACCCTGGTGCATCCGGCCGTGGCTTGTTCTCTTTCCTGTCGCCGACCGAAGAGGCCAAGCAGGCCCGCAAGATCGGTGAAGCAGTGGGCTTGCGCCCGAACGACCAGAGACTGCCAATCGAAGCCCTTTCGGGCGGCAACCAGCAGAAAGTCGTCGTCGGCCGCTGGTTAGTCACGGCTCGCAAACTGCTAATCGCCGAAGACCCGACCGCCGGCGTCGATGTCGGAGCCAAGGCCGAGATTTACAAACTGATCGCCCGCGCATTGGAAGCCGGTCTAGCCGTCGTTGTCGTTTCCACTGATTTCGAAGAAATCGCCCACATCTGCCATCGCGCGCTGGTGTTTTCGCGCGGCCGCATCGTTGCCGAACTTCAGGGTGAGGCCCTGACCACATCCGCCGTCATTTCCGCCGCTTCGGCATCGGAAGCGGCCTAGACCGCAAGCCTTGTAGACCACGGGAGCCACGAACCATGCAATCGATCGAATCCACGGCGCTTGAGCCGACGCGCGGCGAACTGGCGGGGCTAACCATTGGTCAGAAGATCGCCCGCTATGTCCCAGTCTATGGTCTCGTCATTCTGACGATCTTCCTGATCCTCCTGTTTTCGGTCCTGCTGCCCGCAACCTTCCCGACCCTGCTGAATCTGCGCTCGATCGTTTCGGACAAGGCGATCATCGCACTTCTGTCATTGGCGGCGATGATCCCGATGGCTTCCGGTCGCATCGATCTCACGGTAGGCTACGGCATCGTGCTCTGGCATATTCTGGCGATCAGTCTCCAAACCATGTTCGGTGTCCCGTGGCCGATCGCTGTTGCCATTGTGCTGGCGCTCGGCGCCTTCACCGGTTTCCTCAATGGGCTTCTGGTCGAGGTGGCGCGGATCGACAGTTTCATCGCCACGCTTGGCACCGGCACTATACTCTATGCGCTGGCGCTGTGGCATACCGGCGGTCGGCAGGTGGTGGGTGTTCTGCCCAATGGCTTCTATGCGCTCAACGGCACCATGGTGTTTGGTCTGCCCATCACCGGCTTCTATGTTATGGCCATTGCCGTCACGCTCTGGATCATCATGGAATATCTGCCGATCGGCCGCTATGTCTATGCCATCGGTGCCAATCCGAAGGCAGCTGCGCTGAACGGTATCCCGGTCCGCCGCTTCGTCATCGGCGCGTTCGTCTCTTCGGGGACGCTTGCGGCGCTTGCTGGCGTCCTGCTCGCCTCGAAACTGCGTATCGGCCAGGCAAGCGTGGGGCTGGAATACCTGCTGCCGGCGCTCGTCGGTGCTTTTCTCGGCTCCACCACGATCAAGCCCGGCCGCGTCAATGTCTGGGGCACGATGATCGGAGTCGTTATTCTGGCGGTTGGCATCTCCGGCATTCAGCAGATCGGCGGTTCATTCTTTGTCGAGCCGCTCTTCAACGGTCTCACCCTGCTCGTGGCTATCGGCATCGCCGGTTATGCGCAGCGCAAAAGGGGCGCAGCCGGCAAGGCGGCGGTGCCCGGCCCGTTGCCCGCAAAAACGCAGACAAGCTGACGAAAAAGGTTTCCACGAACCGCACCATCTTCAAAGGGAGGAAAGAATATGCAACGCAGAACACTGATCCAGAACTCGGTCGCCATGCTGGCACTGATGCTGGCGGGCCCGGCGCTGGCCGATGCCATGGCCAATGCCAAGACCGTGGTGGACAAATACGCCACCCGCGTCACCGCTTGGGACGGCCCGAAGACCAGCCCCAAGGCGCAGGAAGGCAAGACCATCGTCGTGCTGGCCGGCGATCTCAAGAATGGCGGCATCCTGGGCGTGACCACCGGCGTCGAGGAGGCCGCGAAGGCAATTGGCTGGGAGGTCAAGGTGCTGGATGGCGCCGGCTCGATCGGCGGCCGCACGGCAGCGTTCGGCCAGGCACTGGCCCTGAAGCCCGCCGGCATCATCATCAACGGGTTCGATGCCGTCGAGCAGGCCCCGGCCCTGGAGCAGGTGAAGGCTGCGGGAATTCCGCTCGTCGCCTGGCATGCGGGACCAGTCATCGGCCCCGATAAAAAGACAGGTCTCTTCGCCAATGTCAGCACCGATGCGATGGAAGTCTCCAAGGCGGCGGCCGACTACGCCTATGTCGATGCCAAGGGCAAGCCGGGCGTAATCATCTTCACCGACAGCACCTATGCCATCGCCATCGCAAAGGCTGACAAGATGAAGGCTGAAATCGAGGTTCTCGGCGGCACGGTTCTCGCGTATGTCGACACGCCCATCGCCGAAACGTCGCAGCGCATGCCGCAGCTGACCACGTCGCTGCTGCAGAAATACGGCGACAAATGGACTCACTCGCTGGCCATCAACGATCTCTATTTCGACTTCATGGGTCCATCGCTTGCAGCCGCGGGCAAGGGCGGCACCGATGCACCGATCAATGTGGCAGCCGGCGATGGTTCGGAATCAGCCTATCAGCGCATCCGTGCCGGTCAGTTTCAGAAGGTGACCGTCGCCGAACCCTTGAACCTGCAGGGATGGCAGCTCGTCGATGAACTGAACCGCGCATTCGCCGGCGAAACTTGGTCCGGCTATCTATCGCCCCTGCACGTTGTCACGTCGGGCAATGTCGAGTTCGACGGTGGACCGAAGAACAGCTTCGACCCGGATAACGGCTATCGTGACGAATACAAGAAACTCTGGCGCAAGATGTAACAACCGTCTCCCAAGCAAACTCGGCACCGCGAATGGTGCCCATTTTTTCAGTTTCTAAAAAACACCCAATAAAACTCCCTGACGGTCAGCTGGAAACCTGCAACTAGAATTTTTCGGTGGTGTTGCCCTGGACCAAATGCAGCGCTGCTTGCCATGACCTGCTGGGGTTAACGTTGGCGTTCCGAAGCATGTCCAGTAGCGCGCGAGCGGCCGTCTCCCCGATCGCCTCTCGCGGCGTATCGATCGTGGTGAGCCGGGTGCGCACCGTATTGGGAATGGACGTACCGTTGAACCCCACTACCGAGACCTGGCCCGGGACAGCAATACCCGCTTCGTGAAGATACGACAGGCCGCCCAGCGCCATTGCGTCATTCAGGAAGTGGATGGCCTGTACGTCGGGATGCGTCCGCATGAGTTGCTCCGTCAAAAGGCGCCCGGTCGCGGCCTGTCTCGGTTTCCGCTCGCACGTTACGCTCACCAGTCCGATGTCGGCGGCGGCAAGCGAAGACTGCAGTGAGAGATAGCGGCGGCGGGCACAAAGATCCTTTTCCAGCTCGGCACCAACGTAGGCGATCCTCTGCAAGCCACGCGCGAGAAAATGCATTGCAACGAGACGGCCTGCCTCCGCATGGGATGGGCCTGCCCCGAAATCGAGGCCGGAGTTATCGCAATCCCAAAGCTGAATGGCTGGGCAGCTGCGGTTTTCAAGCAACCTCATGGAAGCGGCGCTCCGCTCCATACCGCCATTCAGCAAAAGTCCGGCCGGCTGGAACGAGAGCATTTCACGAATAAGATCGGCTTCCACGACCGGGTCGAAATGCGACTCGCCGATGAACGTTTGGTACCCATTCGGTCTGAGCACCGCGTTTACCCCGCTGAGCACTTCGGAGAAGACGATATCGCTGATCGAGGGGATGATCACCGCCACCATACGGCTTTTGCGCGAACTCAGCGATCCTGCCAGGCTGTTGGGCAGGTATCCCAATTCGTCCGCCGCTCGCCTGACTCTCGCTCGCGTCTCCTCTGAGATGCTTCCGACGCCCCGAATCACCTTTGAGACGGTCATTCTGCTGACGTCCGCCCTGGCAGCCACTTCAACAAGAGTGACGGTCTTCGCGCGTTTCTGCCTCACATATTTCTCCTCTTTGCCGGGATGCACAAACAGACTTGACGCTCCCGATTGTTATCGATAACATCAATTTAGGTTAGCGATAACCCCATAACGCCAGATGCGACGGTTTTAAGTCCGGGCAGGCGGTTTGGGAGGAGAACGGCGATCCGAAGGAGCGGAGCTACGAGCTCGCGACCGCAAGCTCCGTGGCGAGATGCCTTGCAGCAATCATTATGACAAGTGGAGGAAGAACGATGAAAATCTTAAACTATGTACGGACGACGCTGACTGCGATCGCAATAGGAATAGCAAGCCTGGCCGCGACTGCCGAGGCTAGCGCGACGACGCTGAACGACATCGTGTCGCGCGGCTCAGTCCGGATAGGTGTCCTGACCGGTGCCCCGCCTATGGGGATGGTGGACGAGAAGGGCAACCCGACAGGTTATGACGTCGACGTCGCCAATCTGATCGGCGGGTATCTGTCATTACCCGTCGAACTTGTGCCGCTCACCCCGCCCGCCCGCATTCCCGCACTTCAGACAGGCAAGGTCGATTTCCTCGTCGCCACACTTGCGCCGACCGGCGAACGGGCGAAGACCGTCATGTTCACGCAACCGTACAGCGCCTTCAACATGGACATCATCTCCGGCCCCGACCAAAAGTTCGCGAGCCTTGCCGATCTCAAGGGTAAGCGCGTGGCGGTCAATCGCGGTTCGTCGCAAGAGACTGCGCTACGAAAGGCCGCGGTACCCGGCATGCAAATCGTCGTATTTGAGGACGACTCCACCAGCGCGCAGGCCCTCATCGCCGGACAGGCCGATGCAGTTGCGCTGCCTTCGACAGTGGGTGAAGCGATCATCAAACAGCGTCCGGACGCCGGACTGCAGGTTGGCTTCACCTTTTTCCAGCAGGGCAACTCGATGGCGACCAAGATGCAGGATTTCGAACTGCGCCAATGGCTGAACACGGCGATCTACCTGATGAAGATCTCCGGTGACCTCGACAAGGTTGCAACCAAATGGACAGGCCGTCCAATGCCGACGCTTCCGTCCTTCTAAGTGGGTTTGCGTGAGAGCCTGCCGGCGGAACCGTCGGCGGGCCACGAAACATCGACGGAGCTCGCTTATGTCCTATACGTTTCAATTCGGCGTGCTTGCACAGTATCAGGATGAAATTCTGAACGGCATCTGGCTGACGATCAAACTTTCAGTCCTTTCGATCCTTCTTGGCTCGGCGGCGGGCGTCGTCCTTGCCTCTATCCGTTCAGTGAAAGGCGGCGCCGCGCGATTTCTTGTCGATGCCTATGTCGAGATCATTCGCAACACCCCATTCCTGGTCCAGCTTTTCATCGTCTATTTCGGTCTACCCGGCGTCGGCCTGCGCGTCGGCGCCGATACAGCTGCGCTGATCGGTATGACGATCAATCTTGCCGCCTATTCGACGGAAATCATCCGCGCCGGAATTGAGGCGGTGCATAAGTCACAGATCGAAGCAGGCGAGGCGCTCGGCTTCACCCGCTTTCAAATCTATCGCCACGTCATCATCGTGCCGGCGATCGCCAAGGTCTATCCGGCGCTGTGCAGCCAGTTCGTGCTGATGATGCTGGCCTCGAGTATCTGTTCGGCGATTTCGACGCATGAACTGGCAGCTTCGGCCGCCTTTGTTGAATCGCAGACCTACCGGTCGTTCGAGGTCTATATCGTCGTCACGCTGATCTATCTGGCGCTTGCGCTTGCGTTGCGTGCTTGTCTGGCGCTCGTCGGTATGTGGCTGTTCGGCCGCCGTGTCGCCCGCCGTACTATGACGTCCCTGCCGGAGGTACAGGCATGACGCTTAGAACATTCGGTTTCAATGAATTCGGTTTCCTGCTGCAAGCACTGCAATGGACCATCGTCCTGACGGTCATTGCACTGATCGGGGGCGGTCTTCTCGGCTTTGCCGTGGCACTTGCCCGCACCTCGCGCACCAAGGCGGTGCGTATTGCTGCCGGCACTTACATCCAGGTCATCCAGGGCATTCCTGTGCTGATGATCCTGTTCTTATCCTATTATGGCCTAAGCCTTGCCGGATTGGAGTTGCCGCCACTGATTGCCTCGGGTGCATCGATGACGATCTACGCATCGGGTTACCTGGCGGAAATCTGGCGTGGCTGCATTCAGGCAGTGCCAAAGCAGCAATGGGAGGCGTCGGAGTCCCTCGCCATGACCCGGCTGCAACAATATCGTTACGTCATCCTGCCGCAGGCTGTCCGCATCTCACTGCCTCCAACAGTCGGTTTCGCGGTGCAGGTGGTCAAGAACACCTCCATTACCTCAATCATCGGTTTTGTTGAACTCGCTCGCGCGGGGCAACTCATCAACAATGCGACGTTCCAGCCCTTCCGCGTCTTCATCGCGGTTGCAGTTCTCTATTTCGTCGTCTGCTACCCATTGTCCCAGCTGTCGCGTTGGCTGGAAAGGAGGCTCCATGCCGGAAGTAATCGTTGAAAAGGTTCACAAGAGCTTCGGTGCGCTCGAAGTTCTCAAAGGCGTCTCGCTCAGTGTCGGGCGCGGAGAGGTCTTCGCGCTGATCGGTCGGTCAGGCTCAGGTAAGAGCACGCTGCTGCGCTGCATGAACGGTCTGGAAAAGATCAATTCCGGCCACGTGGAAATTGCCGGCCACACGCTTGGGGGAGATGCCAAAGCACTGCGCAGCCTGCGGACCGATGTCGGCATCGTCTTCCAGAGCTACAACCTGTTTCCGCATCTGACTGTCGGTGAGAACATCATGCTTGCGCCACGCATCGTGAAGGGCATAGCAAAGGCCGAGACGCAGAAAATCGCCCGGGAGGTGCTGCAGCTCGTGGGCCTCCTGGAAAAGTTCGATTCCTACCCGGATCAGCTTTCCGGCGGCCAGCAGCAGCGGGTGGCGATCGCCCGTTCGCTTGCCATGCGGCCAAAGGTGATGCTGTTCGACGAGGTGACCTCGGCGCTCGACCCGGAATTGACCGAAGAGGTGCTTACGGTGATGGAGACGCTCGCTCGTGACGGGATGACCATGATCCTTGTGACGCATGAAATGGCGTTCGCCCGACGGGTGGCGACGAAAACCATCTTCATGCACAAAGGCACGATCTGGGAAGAGGGGCCGTCTAAGGAACTGTTTGCCAATCCGCAAACGCAGGAGCTGCGGCAGTTCGTGAAGTCCGACGTGAAGTAACCGGATTAAAGCCCGTCAAACATCCTGTCGCCGCAGGGCAAGCCCCTGAGGCGGCAGGAGTAGATCGGGTTGCTTGGTGGACGCCGCACCTTGTCGAATGTCCGCTTGGTATGTAACAGCAAGGGCCGGGGTCGTCAGCGGCTGGTCTCTCGCAGGATCAAGTCCGGCCGGATCGTCACGCGTCCCAATCCGTTCGCCAGCCGTCCGTCCAGGACGTCAATAATGAGCTTCGCCGCCTTTGTTCCGATCTCAGCCGCGAACGCATTGATTGTCGTCAGGCTGGGAACGCAGATTGCGCCGATCTCGTAGTCGCCAAAACCACCGATCGCGATTTGCTCCGGCACTGCAAGGCCGCGACGTTGACATTCCGTGAGCGCGCCAAAGGCGGAAAGGTCGGAGACGCAAATCACCGCCTCGGTGTCAGGAAATTGTTCCAGCAGCCGTCCCATCGCGTTCGCGCCCTCCCGCATCGAAATCGGCGGAGGGCCGGCAGCAATCAGGCGTTCCGCGTCCAGACCGTGATCCTTTATTGCGGCGATGAAGCCGGCCCGGCGGTCGGTGCCGCGCGTGTCGCGGTCGGCGTCACCGCCAATGAAGGCGATCTTTCGATAGCCGGAGGAGACGAAGTGATTGACCATCTCGCGCACCGCAAGGGCATTGGAGAAGCCGACGACGTGACCGATCGGCTCTTCAGGAAGGTCCCAGGTCTCGATGACCGGGATTCCCGCGTTCGACAGGAGCTTGCGGGCGCGTGGGGTGTGTTTGCCCCCAGTTACCACGATCGCTTCTGGCTTGCGCCGCAAGAGCTGCTCGATGAGGCGTTCTTCTTCCTTCGTGTCGTAGTTGGTGTAGCCGAGGAGGATTTGCAGACCCCTCTCGGCGAGGCCGTCGCTCAGCGAACGTACCGTATCGGCGAAATTGGCGTTGTTGATTGAAGGAATTGTCACCGCGACAAAGTCAGTGCGTTGCGAACGCAAGTTTGCGGCGGTGCTGTCGAAGACATAACCGAGTTCCTCCGCAGCACGCAGCACCGCTTCGCGCGTTTCCTGGCTGACGGAGGCGTCCTGCTTGAAGGCGCGCGAAACCGTCATCGGCGACACGCCGGTGCTGCGTGCAATGTCCGCCATCGTGATTGGCTTGCGAATATTATGCATTTTGGCCCATGTTATCGTTATCACCGGCACTACAGCGAGTTTGTCGCACGATTGCAAGCCCGTTATCACACCGCTCGCAAAGGACGGGGTCGCAAAGCTTGATGCGGCGGAAACAAAGAAAAGCGAAGCCTTGAAGGGCCTCGCTTCTTGGGGCATCTTGCGGGCTACAGTGGGAATTCGTTTGCCTGTGTCACATGGTGGTGAATGCGTCCGTCGAAGAACCGGGCTAGGACTTCTTCCGTGGCCGCCTTGGCAGCAGTGCGGGCTGGACTCGCCAACGCCGTCTCAACCGTCGCAAGATCGGGATAATTGATCGCAAGGATCATCGGGATTTCCGGCGCCCCTTCGTCCCGGGCATCCGCAAAGGTCACTCTTACTTCGAGCGCACCTGGGAAGGCTTTCCATTTTGGCAGGATATTCTCCAGGACGGCGGTCCGAAACGCTTCGGTCTGACCTTCCTTCACCGTTCCTTCGAAGAGAGCATAGCGTGTGATCATTGTGCGATATCCTTGTTGGGACCCTTGAAAAATTCCATCAGAGCGGCCTGATCCTCACCACCGAGGCCGGCGGCCGTCAGCATCCGATGCACTTCGGCGCAGGTAGCTGTGAGTGGCATGGCCGTGTTGGTCAGGCGTGCAAGATCCTGCGCGCCGTTCAGATCCTTGACCATGTTGTCAATCCGGCCGGTGCGCCGGTAGTCCTTGGCAACGAATCGCGGCATGTATTCCTGCAGGATGGCGCTGTCGGCGCGGCCACCCTTCAGCGCCTGCGGGATTTTTGCTGCATCCACGCCAGCGTCGAGCGCCAACTGCGTGGCTTCGGCCACCGCCAGAAAATTCAGGCCGCAGAGAACCTGGTTGATCAATTTCGTCGTCTGGCCAGCACCTGAAGGCCCCATGTGGGTGTAGTTCGAGGCGACATGTTGCAGCACACGATGCGCGTCTGCGACATCCTGTTCTTTGCCACCTGCCATCAGCGTGAGCTGTCCGACCAATGCTTTTGGAGCGCCGCCCGAGAGGGGACTGTCGACCCAGCGCAAACCAACCTCCGCAGCGTCCGATGCCAGCGCCTTCGTTGCTTCCGGATCGATGGAGGACATGTCGATGACGAGCGTTCCGGGCGCGGCACCTTCGGCGACACCACCGGTGCCAAAAACAGCCAGCCTCACGATCTTTGGAGAATTGAGGCTGAGGATCACGTAGTCCGAAACGGACGCTGCCTCTGCCGCACTCGCTGAGGTTTTTGCACCCTTGCCCACCAGCTCTTGCACCCTTGCCTTGTCCAGGTCAAAGACCGTCAAGTTGTTGCCGGTCTCCAAGAGCCGCGCGCCGATAGCTCCGCCCATCGCTCCGGCGCCTATCAATGCAACTCTGTTCGTCATCCTCGCATCCCTCCCAATTGTGCAATAATCTTGTCGACGACCGCGTCGAGCGGCTCGTCGATATCCACAGTGATCGCATTCTCCTCCGACCCCGGCGGTTCGAGCGTCGAAAACTGGCTTGCCAGCAACCCCTGCGGCATGAAGTGCCCCGATCTGGCTTTCATCCGCGCTGCGATAACCTCGGGCGTGCCCGAAAGATGGATGAAAATCACAGGCGCTCCTGCTTCCTGCGCGATATGGGCACGGTACGCACGTTTGAGAGCTGAGCAGCCAATGATCAACGGGTTCTCGGAGGCGGCGAGTGCCCGTCCTACTCGCGTCAGCCACGGCCAGCGGTCGTCGTCGTCCAAAGCGATTCCCTGGCTCATTTTCGCAATGTTTGCCAATGGGTGCAGATCATCCCCGTCCAGGTAGGCTGCGCCCAACCCGACGGCGAGCGCCGCTCCGACAGAGGACTTGCCGCATCCGGCAACACCCATCAATATCAATCGTTGACTGGCCTCAGAGAGAGGCCGTGATGCCGCCGTCGACATAGAGCACATGTCCGTTCACAAAAGAGGAGGCGCTCGAAGCAAGGAACACGCAGGCGCCGACCAGCTCTTCGACCTTGCCCCAGCGGCCGGCCGGTGTGCGTTTTTCCAGCCACGCGGAAAAATCGGCGTCGCCGACCAGAGCGGCGTTCAGCGGCGTGTCAAAATAACCGGGCGCTATCGCATTGCATTGCAGCCCGTATCTTGCCCAGTCAGTTGCCATGCCCTTGGTCAGATTGCCAACTGCGCCTTTGGTGGCCGTATATGGCGCGATGCCGGGGCGGGCTAGGGCAGTCTGTACGCTGGCGATATTGATGATCTTACCGGCGCCGCGTTTGATCATATGCCGGGCAGCCGCCTGTCCGACGTTGAAGACACTGGAAACATTGGTGCGCATCAGCCGTTCGAACGCATCCGCCGGAAAATCCTCTAGCGGAGTTCGGTGCTGCATGCCTGCGTTGTTCACAAGGATGTCTATCGCGCCCGTTTTTGCTTCGAATTCGTCAACGGCGCGCCGCGCGGCCTCATGTTCGGTCACGTCGAAGACCACCTGATGGGCGCCGGCGCCGAAGCTTGTCGCGGCTTGCGCCAGCTTGACCGCATCGCGTCCATTGAGCACGATTTCTGCGCCGGCGTCAGCCAAACCACGGGCAAGGGCAAGGCCGATGCCCTGCGACGAGCCGGTGATCAAGGCCCGGCAACCGGTCAAGTCAAACAAGCTTCGCCCCATTGATCTCTCCGTTTTCTCTCGACATCCACAATATTGTCTCTTATGTTATCGATAACATTGATTGTCAAGAGACGGAGAAGCTAAATGAACAAGCCGCAGATCCTCCAGGTCGGACCCTATCCGGAATGGGACGAGGCGCCCCTCACTGCCAGCTTCGAGGTCCATCGGTATTTCGAGGCCGCCGACAAGGCCGGTTTCCTCGCGTCTGTCGGTCCGGACGTCAAAGCCATCGCAACAAGGGGCGAACTTGGCGCCAGCCGGGCGATGATCGAGGCTTGCCCCGCGCTCGAGCTGGTCTCCGTCTACGGGGTCGGCTTCGACGCTGTCGATCTCGCGGCTTGCAGCGAACGCGGCATCCGCGTCACGAACACGCCCGACGTGTTGACGAGCGATGTGGCAGACCTCGGCATAGCGATGATGCTATGTCAGTCGCGTGGCCTGATCGGTGCGGAAGGTTGGGTGAGAGATGGAAGCTGGGTCGAAAAGGGCCTCTATCCGCTCAAACGCCGCGTATGGGGGCGAAGCGCAGGCGTGCTCGGCCTTGGCCGCATCGGCTATGAGGTTGCAAAGCGCCTTCAGGGTTTCGACATGCGGATCGCCTATTCCGACGTCGCGCCGAAGGATTTCGCTTCGGATTGGGAGTATATTGCTGATCCCGTGGCGCTCGCCTCGCGGTCTGATTTCCTCTTTGTCACCCTGGCTGCTTCCCCAGTCACTCGCCACATCGTGGGTCGCGAGGTGATTGCGGCACTGGGCGGGGAGGGGATGTTGATCAATATCTCTCGCGCCTCCAATGTCGACGAAGAGGCATTGCTCACTGCACTGGAAAGTGGTGCACTCGGCTCGGCGGCTCTTGATGTGTTCGAGGGAGAGCCAAAACTCGACCCGCGTTTTCTGGCGTTGGACAATGTCCTCCTGCAGCCCCATCACGCCTCGGGAACCATTGAGACGCGCAAGGCTATGGGGAAACTGGTCCGCGATAATCTCGCCGCGCATTTTTCCGGTCAGCCACTGTTGACGCCAGTCCTTTGAGGAGGCCGCGATGAAAGCTATCGTTGTTCACGGCGCAAAGGATTTGCGCATCGAGGAGCGTCCGGTTGAAGCACCAGGCCCAGGAGAGGTACGCCTTCGCCTGGCCGCTGGTGGAATCTGCGGCAGCGATCTCCACTATTACAATCACGGTGGCTTCGGCACCGTCCGGCTACGCGAACCGATGATTCTCGGACACGAAGTTTCCGCACATGTCGATGCCCTTGGACCGGGTGTAGAAGGATTGGAGTTGGGACAGCTCGTTGCCGTTTCGCCGTCCCGTCCGTGCCGAACCTGCCGCTACTGCCAGGAGGGGCACCAAAACCAGTGCCTCAACATGCGGTTCTACGGAAGCGCCATGCCGTTTCCGCATGTCCAAGGCGCCTTTCGTGAGGTTCTCGTTGCGGACGCGATCCAATGCGTTTCGGCCGATGGCCTAACGCCGGGCGAGGCGGCAATGGCCGAACCGCTGGCCGTGACGCTCCACGCGACCCGCCGGGCTGGAGAAATGTTGGGCAAACGGGTTCTGGTGACGGGTTGCGGGCCAATCGGCGTTCTGGCCATTCTGGCGGCTCGCCGTGCTGGGGCCGCTGAAATCGTCGCGACTGACCTCTCCGAATTCACCCTGTCGCTCGCCCGCAAAGCCGGCGCCGACCGGACGATCAACATGGCGCGAGAACCCGACGCGCTGGCCTCTTATGGGGCAGGGAAAGGAACGTTCGATGTCCTCTACGAGTGCTCCGGCGCCGCAGCGGCGCTCGCAGCGGCCATCGCTGTTTTGCGGCCGCGGGCGGTGATCGTTCAGCTGGGGCTTGGCGGAGATATGGCAGTCCCGATGATGGCTATCACGGCCAAGGAGCTGGATCTGCGCGGATCCTTTCGCTTCCATGAAGAATTCGCCACTGGCGTCGGGCTCATGCAGAAGGGTCTCATCGACGTGAAGCCGTTGATCACCCACACGCTCCCCCTGCAGGAGGCCGTCACAGCCTTCGAACTGGCGAGTGACCGGAGCCAGGCGATGAAGGCGCAGATCGCCTTCATCTGAATTGCTGAGAGGTTTTTGACGGAAACAGAAAGGGGGCGATCCGGATCAGCGCCGCCTTTGTTTTCTGCGAGACCGGCAGACCAGGGCGCTGCCGTCCCGGCGGCCATTGAGGTGCCCCAGGCGGGGCCTTCAGACATCTCGTCACCCTTGCCTGTTCATATCAAGGGTATCGGGTGATATCGATAGCGTTCTCACAGCTTCCAGAAAGGGAAGGCCGGCATGTCGTACTTTGAAGTGGTCGGTCCGCTGTTTAGCCGATACGTCCTTGGGAATGCGCCGGTGAAACAGATTGCGACGGGCTTTGACTGGGTCGAGGGGCCGGTCTGGTTCGGTGATGCAGGATGCCTCCTCTTTTCCGACATTCCGAACAATCGCATCCTCCGCTGGTCTCCAGGCGCTGGGGTCTCCACGTTCCGACAGCCCTCGAACTTTGCCAACGGCAATACGCGCGACAGGCAGGGAAGGCTGGTAACGTGCGAACATGGCACGCGCCGTGTGACGCGCACGGAACTTGACGGTTCCGTCACTATCGTGGCTGACCGCTACCGGGGAAGGCGCCTGAATTCTCCCAATGATGTGGTTGTAAAATCCGACGGCTCCATCTGGTTCTCCGATCCGAACTACGGGATCATGACGGACTACGAGGGCTTTCTGGCCGAGCAGGAACTGCCGTGCCACGTTTACCGCGTCGATCCTTCTGGAGAAATTGAAGTCGCCTTAACGGACTTCAACTGCCCGAACGGCCTCGCCTTCAGCCCCGATGAAACCCGCCTCTATGTCGCCGATACCGGACGCATGTTCGGCTCAGACCCCCAACATATCAGGGTTTTCAATGTTGCCTCCAGCGGCGCGCTTTCTGGCGGCGAGGTGTTTCACACCATCAGCCCAGGATGCGCGGACGGTTTTCGAATGGACAGCGATGGGAATATGTGGTCCTCGGCGGCAGATGGCGTGCACTGCATTTCCCCCGACGGCCACCTGATCGGAAAGCTACTTGTTCCTGAACCGGTCTCGAACCTCTGCTTTGGCGGCCACGCGAAGCATCAACTCTTCATGACTGCGACGACCAGCGTCTATTCGATTACGTTGAACCGCAGAGGTGCTCAAACCCCTTGAATTCAAAGCGCGTTCATATTCGGGCACATGGTTGGCGTTCGCGGGTACCTTCTTTCATGCTGGACTCGGCCATGCCGAACGGGAAGACAGCCGGTCCCTTCACTGCCCCGCCGTATCGCTGAGAGCGGCCATCCAAACCGCTAGGTTCTTATTGCGTAGCAATCAGGGAGATGCGTCGGTCGCCGGAAACGGCCTTTCCAGAACTAGGAGCTCTATTTGCCGTCCGTTTGATGCTTAATCAGGTCACTTCCAATGCGGCCCCCCAGCCGCGGACGAGCCGGACAGGCAGGCTAACCTCTGGCGGCTGGGAAGAGGTTCGGTGGCTCCCATCTCTCCCAAAGGCGCCGGCGGCACGCCAAGGTGCACCCGCCAAGCTCGGCCGGCAGATTACGACCCCGCTCTTGCCGCGGATACCCGGCGGGCAGGGCCTTGCACCCTGATCTGATTGCGACCTTGTTCCTTTGCCTCGTACATAGCCGCATCTGCTGCCGCCAAGAGCTTTTGCGTGTCCGAGAAGACCTTTCCTCCAGTTGAAGATATGCCGATGCTGGCCGTCACCCTGCCGAATTCGCTACTCGTATGGGGAAGGTCCTCGCGGCTCAGGAGGCGTTTGAATTCTTCTGCAACGATCATGGCCCCGGTTTCATCGGTATTTGGAAGCAAAACCACGAACTCCTCGCCGCCGTAGCGCGCAACAACATCTCCGGACCGTTTCACCGATTTTTCGAGACATTCCCCCACGGCGCGTAGGCATTCGTCGCCGGCAAGGTGCCCGTAGGTGTCATTGTACAGTTTGAACCTGTCGACATCGATCATCAGAACGCTCAAAGGGATGTTGGTTTCACGACACGTCTCAAACTCGCGGACGAAGGCGGCGTCAAACGCTCTGCGATTTGCCAGGCTCGTTAAGCCGTCGGTGTCGGCGAGCGATCTCAGTTGCTGCGCAGAAAGCTGAAGCGCCGCTTCAGCCTCTTTCGTCACGGTAATGTCCGACACCACCACCATCGCTGAGCCGTCATGCGCGAGGCGCGTCTTGAGGGCGCGCCATTCGCCATTCCTAAGTTGGATTTCCTCGTCCTTGTTCACATGCAACGCCGCTGCCGCCGCCTCAACCCATTTCTCTGGCGTCTCCTGAGGCAACCCGATCCGTTCACCGGTTTCGATCACGCGCTGAAGGATTTTCGTGATATGCGCACCGACGACCCGCACATCACGCGACAGAGGGAACGCGTTGCGATACTGCTCATTGCAGAAGACAAGAACACCCTTCTTGTCGAACATTGCGAAGCCCTCGGACATGCCGTTCATCGCAAGTGTCAGCAGGTTCCGTTTTTGACGGAGTTCACGCTCGAGCTCGATGCTTTCGGTGACGTCGCGAGTAACACCAGCAAGCCCGATGATCTGCCCTTCGCTATCCAGAAGAGGAACTTTCGATGCCAACAGATGGCGTTCGCCCATCCGCTCAAGGGAATCGACAAGCGGCTCGCCGGTGCGAATGATCTCCTGCTCTCGATGATACAATTCCTCTGCGTCCGGAGCCGTGCGCAAACTGAAATCCGAAAGTCCGAACATTTCCGCCGGTGAGGAGAAATGGAAGAGCCGCGCCATGTTGTTGTTTACGGCAATGAACCGGCTCTCCCGGTCTTTCACATAAAGATAGTCCGGCGACTGCGAGAAAGCCGTTTCGAGCACCCGCCGTTCCAGCTTCAATCGGGCAGTCTTCAGCATGATCAGACCACAGATGATCGTGGCCACGCAGTTCATAAGGACAAGCGGAACGCCGAACGCCGCCGCCGCCCCCGATTGTGTGAGGCTGGGCAAGGTCACCAAGATGATCGACAATCCGAACCCAAGCAGGATGGTAACAGCCGCGAGCTTGTAGATATCGGCCCTTCCCCGTCGATAGAGGATGTGGACAACGACTCCTATGGCAGTGACGAACAATATGGCAACGACGCCGTCGAAGGCTCCGGCACCGCCGGCGAAGCTCCGGAAGACAATTGCGGGAACTGCCGCAACAGCAGCCGCAATCACGCCACCGAAGAGCCCTGCAAGCGCAAGTGGTGCGAAGCGCAGATCGATGAAAATGCCTGACGCAAACTGGATTGCGAGCATCATCGAGCCGATGGACGTGATGCCCGCGATAACACCCCAAGTAGGCCTTTCAAGCCCGATCAGGGATTTCTGATACCAGATCGAGATATGTGCCCACATGGCAACGGCAAGCGTCACAAATGCCAAATTGCCTGCGAATTGCTCCCAACTGGCTGACGTCATTTTTCCCTACAGCTCTGACGAACCACCCCTGTGTATCATTGGACTGGTTTGAAGTAAGTTAACCAACCTCGTCCGAGCGTAGAGATGAAGGTACTAGACGGTCACTGCTCAAGGGACCCACCCATTGTCAATGCCGCTCGTCATATGATCAGGTGTACGTTCTGGCTGAGGCGGCGAGCCGGCAGCAAATGGGAACGCTTCTCCAAATCAGCTGAACCCGGCTCGGCGTACCTGCTGTCAGGGCCAAGCAGGAATGAATGGGAGCATTCCGCGCCCTCAACTGCAGATATCAGGGACTACTGCGCGGGTCTTGCAAATCCCTTCGCGATGATCGGACCTGTGGGACGCCCGGTCGGCGACCCACCCCGCTGCTCAAGGGTGATCTCGTATAGCTGATCGTTGCGTGGTGCAGGAAGTGACGGGGCCCGCAGCCGCACCGACCGGGCCCTGTCGATCAGGCCGAGCGAGACCGGTCCCATCTCTTGCGAAGGCAGGGTCCAGACCTGAAACGTCTTGCCCTCCGGCACGTCAAAGTCGCCAAGCAGCCGCACGGTCGCCTTCTCGCTCCCGAAATCCTCCACCACAGCTTGCGCCTCACCAGCCTCGTTGATCAGCACGGCAATGACCACCGGCTCCACCACGCGCGTCAGGCTCCACCCGAGCCCGACGGCCATCAGCAGCGCCGCGGCCAGCGCCGAAAGGGCGGTTGCTCGCCAGCTGTTTCGTCGATTGTCGTTGGCTGGCGGCGTGGAGACCACGGCTTGGCGAGCCGGCAACGCGGCTTCGATCTTCCGCCAAAGCTTCTCCTCCACGGTGGCCGGCTCCACACCCGAGTCGAGTGGCAGGAAGCGCTCCCGGCTTGCTGCGACGGCAGCTTTCAGTTCGGCATCGCCGTCGATCTGCGCCTCGATTTCCGCCGTCTCCGCAGGCTCCAGCAGGCCCAGCACATATTCGTCGGCGATGCCGGCAATGTTGTCGCGGTTATAGGTCATGCCATGCACTCCCTGAGTGCCCGAAGGCCGCGGCGAATCCAGGATTTCGCCGTGCCAAGCGGGATACCCAGTCGCCCGGCAATCTCGCCATGAGTGTAGCCGCCGACATAGGCCATCAGGATGCCACGGCGCTTGATGTCGTCGAGCGCGCCAAGGCAGTCGCGCAACCGGCTTTCCCGGTCCAGGCGATGCCATGCTGCCATGATTTCATCAACCTGATCGACCTCCCGCAGCGTTTCCACCTCCTCGACCGTCTGCTCGCGGCGGCCGTCGCGCAAGAGGTTGAGTGCCCGATTGCGGACGATTGCATAGATCCAGCCCCGTGCCGAACCGCGCTCGGGGGCGTATTGATGTGCATGGGTCCAGATGCGGATGAAAGCTTCCTGGACGACCTCTTCGGCAAGATCGCGCCGGCGAACGATCCGCTCGGCGACTGCAATCAATCGCGGCGCCTCCAGGTCGAAGATCTGCCGAAGCGCTGCCCGGTCTCCATTGGCGCAACGGGCAAGCGCCTTGTCAAGTTCGTCTGGCCAGGAGCCCATCAACATCTTTCTTCTTCTCCCGGACCAGCGTGTCCTTGCACCCCTATACGCGCAGGAGCCCTCCAAGGATGCATAATCAAGAAATATTTCTGGCACCTGCATCCAGAGATACCCACAGCCGTGTCTTGATTATGGAAGCCATTGAAGGTCGGTTATTCGACCAGCTTCCGAACCGACCAACGCCCGGGAGAATTGATATGACTACCATTCGCTTCGCTCTGATCACCTCCGCCGCCCTCGGCCTGTCGGCCGCCGCTGTCTCCGCAGCACCCGTTTTGGGACTGACCGGCGACAAGACGCTCGTCATCTTCGATACGGCAAAGCCAGCCGTTTCCAAGAAGATGGACGTCGCCGGCGTCGATAAACTCATCGGGATCGATTTCCGGCCTGGCAACAAGACGGTGATCGGCGTCACTCCGGATCACCGCATCGTTTCGATCAACCTGGAAACCGGTGCCACCACCGATGTCGCCAGAATGGACAAGTTGCTGACTGTGACGCAGGCGCCAGTAGTGGTGGACTTCAACCCGATGGCCGACCGGCTTCGTTTCATGACGGGCACCACCAACCACCGCGTCCACCCGGATACCGGTGCGGTGACGGTGGATGGGACGCTCGCCTTTGAGGATGGCGATATGCACAAGGGCGAGACACCGAACGTGGTGTCGGCCGCCTACACCAACTCATTCGGGAAGCCTGAAAAGACCGCGATGTATAATATCGACGCGACGATCGGCGCGCTGATCCAGCAAACCAAGCCGAACGACGGCACGCTGAAGGCGATCGGAAAGCTTGGTCTCAAAGACAAGCCCACGACCTATGCCTTTGATATCCAGGGCATGGCGGAGGGAAAGAACATGGCATATCTCGCTGCGGGCAAGACTCTCTACACGGTCAATCTGGAAACGGGGGGCGCGACCGAAGTCGGCATGATCACAGGAGTCGATGACGACGTGCGCGATATCGCGATACTTCCAGCGATGTAAACGGTATCCGCTCCCCAACAAAAAACCAAGGCTGGTCCCGACCAGCCTTTTGATCCTTGGCGGCTTCGGCCTTTGGGCGACAGACCTTAGTCCGCATTGACTAGGTGTGCCTGCTCCGTAATTTCGCGCTACTCGAACTCCGCGAACAGCGCGGGGCGAGCCGGCGGCCGGGGGAGTGTGGACTCTTCGGTCGCCGATCAACGGCTAGTCGCGGACCGCTAGCGCGGACCTTTCTTGCCTGACGAGACTGCAACTGCACCCTCCCGCTCCAATTTCTTCCCCATCAGCTTACGGGCGCGGCGGACAGCGTCTGCCTTCTCGCGTGTCCGCTTCTCTGACGGTTTCTCGAAGTGCTCGCGCAGGCGGATCTCCCGAAAAACACCTTCGCGCTGCAGTTTCTTTTTCAGAACCCGCAGCGCCTGCTCGACATTATTGTCTCTCACCAGTACCTGCACAGAACGCTCCTGACTTCTGTTCGGAGGGACGGCCCCTTGAGCCGCTAGAAATCACCTGAGAGACAATGTGGTTCCGAGGCTGGGCAGCACCTGATAACACCGGTGCCGCGTCATCAGAGTCTGCGCCAGGCTCCGGCCTCCACCGAGCTGGCGGGCGCTTACTGCGAGCAACATCATTGTGAATGGGCTCGTGTCGGAAGCAATCCTGAATAACGCGCGCCGCTGCAAGAGAGCTTTGGACCATCTCAACGAAACCACGTTCAACCGGCCACTGGGCGAAAACCCCGGACATGCTCCACCAGCGCCCTCAGTTTGGGCGCCATGTTGCGGCGGCTCGGATAGTAGAGATAGAAACCCGGGAAACGCGGGCAAAATTCTTCCAGGATCGGCACCAACTCCCCGCGCGCAAATGCCGGCCGAAAACTGTCCTCCATGCCAAAGCTGATCCCGGCGCCCGCGATTGCAAGGTTGATCATCAGCGCCATATCGGTGGTGGTAATCGTGTCCGCCACCGCCACCGAGAACTCTCGGCCATCCTCCGCGAATTCCCAGCGATAGGGCGCAACGCTAGCCGCCCGACGCCAGCCGATGCAGCGGCGGCCTGCAAGTTCGCTCGGATGGCGCGGCCTGCCGAACCGTTCGAGATAGCCCGGCGAGGCCACGGCCAGCTGGCGTTGCTCGCCGGAGACCGCCACGGCGATCATGTCCTGGGCGATCACTTCCCCCAGCCTGACACCCGCATCATATCCTTCCGCGACAATATCGAATTCGTCGTCGGTCACGGTGACATGCAGTTTCACGTCCGGGTTTTCTTCCAGAAAGGACGCCAGAAGCGGGCCGGACAGGAAGCTGTCGGCAATCGACGAGACCGCGAGCATCAGCCTTCCGCGCGGACGTCCGCGAAGGTTCGAGGCCGCTTCGATAGCGCCCTGCATCTCGACAAGCGCTGGCGCCGCGTCGGTATAAAGGCGTTCCCCTGCTTCCGTCAGCGCCACGCTGCGGGTCGTGCGGCTGACGAGTGCAATGCCGAGGGTTTCTTCCAGCCTGCGGATCGTCTGGCTCACCGCCGAGCGGGTGACGCCCATCCGGTCAGCGGCGGCGCGAAAGCTCTTTTCTTCGGCAACGAGAGCGAAGACGGCAAGCGCGTTGAAGTCCGTCAACATTGGTTAGTTTTTCTTACCGCTGTATGAATGAATGGGAGACTTATCACGACAATGCCTCAGGCTTATCTTCCTGGCAACCGCAATTAAGCGGAGTCGAGAGGAATAAGTCATGGACAAGGTTGTTCTCATCACGGGTGCTTCCAGCGGCATCGGTGTCGGCATCGCCCACGAATTGGCAAAGGCCGGCGCGACCGTCGTGCTCGGTGCCCGTCGCACCGACCGGCTGGAAGCCGTCGCCGAGGAAATCCGCGCTGCCGGCGGCAAGGTCATGACCCGCAAGCTTGACGTCACCGATCGCGCCGATGTCGCCGCCTTTGCCGAGGCTGCGCGAAAAGAATTCGGCCGCGTCGACGTCATCGTCAACAATGCCGGGGTCATGCCGCTCTCGCCGATGGCCTCGCTGAAGGTCGACGAATGGGACACGATGGTCGACGTCAACATCAAGGGCGTGCTCTACGGCGTCGCGGCCGTCCTGCCCGAGATGAACGAACGAGGTTCGGGCCAGATTATCAACATCGCCTCCGTCGGCGCGCTCACCGTCTCCCCGACAGCAGCCGTCTATTGCGCCACCAAATACGCCGTCCGGGCGATTTCCGATGGCCTGCGCCAGGAAAGCGACAAGTTGCGCGTCACCTGCATCCATCCGGGCGTTGTCGAAAGCGAGCTTGCCAGCACGATTACCGATCCAGCCGCGATCGAAGGAATGAAGACATACCGCGCCACCGCGCTCACGCCCGATGCCATCGGTCGCGCCGTCCGCTTCGCGATCGAGCAGCCGGAGGATGTCGACGTCAACGAGATCGTCGTGCGCCCGACCAGGGCCGCGTTCTGATCGCAACGCCAGCAAACAGCCAGTAAGAGGAGGTTTCCATGCTCCAGCAGATCCGATCCCATGTCGCAGCGGCGGGCGCCGCAGCCGCCCTTAGCTTCGCACCGGAAGCAGCTTTCGCGCAGACTATCGACGAACGGCGGGAGCGCGGGGCGGCGGTAATCCGTAGCCTGAACAATGGCATGACGCAGCCGACACTTGAAGGCATGCGGCGCGAATTTCCGTTTCTTGCCGAGGCGACCGAAGCCTATGCGCTGGGCGACGTGTGGTCGCGCGGCGGTCTCGACAAGCGGACGCGCCAGCTCGCCGCAGTCGCCGCCTTCGCCGCAATCGGGGAGACGGCCTTTATGAGGGTTCATGCCGGCTATGCGCTCAACATCGGCGTGTCGGAGGAAGAGCTCAAGGAGGTCATCTACATGGTGACCGTGCCGGCAGGCTTTCCCAAGGCAATCGCCGCCTCCCAGGTTCTGTCGCAGCTCTTCGAGGAGCGGCGCAACACGGAAAGCAAGGAAACGAAACCATGAGCAATCCCCTCCGGATCATCCTTGCCATCATCATCACCATCGCCGCGTCCCCCGGCGTGGTGGCCCATATCGCCAACGCAGAGGACACCATGCCCACTCAACCCAACAACCAGGCACAGCCACAGAACCATCCCTATCTCGGCATGTGGGTCACCGGCGACGGCCGCATCCGCCAGGAACTACTCGACACCGGCCGTTACGACGAGGCCCGCGGCAATCGCCGCAGCGCCTACCAGGGCCGCTACGTCGTGACCGGCAATCACATCGACTACTGGGATGACACCGGCTTCACCGCCGACGGCAAGTTCGTCGACCGCGATACGTTGCATCACGGCGGGAAGATCTTTTATAGGGAGAAGCCTTAGCTCTGCCCCTCCCTTTCAG
>PVBG01000002.1 GCA_002968845.1 Neorhizobium tomejilense
CGCCCGGCCGTACTCAGGAACTCAACTATTTCGTGCCGGATGGCTATTCGGGCGCAGGTACCGACCTGCCGCCGATGGCGCTGGTCGACATGCCGGGCTACGGTTATGCCAAGGCGCCGAAGGAAACCGTCGATGCCTGGACCAGGCTCGTCTTCGACTATCTGCGCGGCCGCGCGACGCTGAAGCGCGTCTATGTGCTGATCGACAGCCGCCACGGCATCAAGAAGAACGACGACGAAGTCCTGGACCTCCTCGACAAGGCCGCTGTCTCCTACCAGATCGTGCTGACCAAGACCGACAAGATCAAGGAACCGGCCGTGGTGAAGCTGCTGGCCGAGACGCAGGAAAAGATCCGCATGCACCCGGCGGCCTTCCCGTTCGTGCTCTCCACCTCGTCCGAAAAAGGCAAGGGGATCGAGGAACTGCGTCAGGCGATCGCCGAAACCGTCGGCCGGGCGCTCTGACGCTGCCCTATTAGAAACGGCAGATCCGGCCGCCCCGAGCGAGGCGACCGGATCCTGATGCAAAAACCCCAAAGGGGTGTGACCGGCTTTTACATTTTCGGCAGCAGAACCTTGTCGACCACGTGGATGACGCCGTTCGACTGCTTGACGTCGGCGATCGTGACATTCGACACGCCGCCCGTTTCGTCGGTGAGCGTGATCTTGCCCATGCTTTCCTTGGCTTTCAGGATGCAGCCGCCGACGGTCTTGACGTCATGGGTGCCCTTGTCGTCCTTGATCATCTTCTCGATGGCGGTGGACATGGCGCTGACCGCGACCACGTGGCAAGTCAGCACCTTGGTGAGCTGAGCCTTGTTTTCCGGCTTCAGCAGCGTTTCGACCGTGCCCTTGGGCAGAACAGCGAAGGCTTCGTTGGTCGGCGCAAAAACCGTGTACGGACCCTTGCCTTGGAGCGTCTCCACCAGGCCGGCAGCCTTGACGGCCGCGACGAGCGTCGTGTGGTCCTTGGAGTTCACGGCATTTTCGACGATGTTCTTGTCTTCGTACATCGCCGCGCCGCCGACCTTCGGATTGGCGGCAAAAACGGCCACGGCGGTGGCGGACAGAACGGTGGCGACAGCGAGCGTGCGGAATGCGGTCTTGAACATGATGGCTTCCTCTCAACGAAACTAATTGCCCCGGCGCGGATGCGCGCCTCCCAAGGCATGGCGTCCCGACATCGGCGGAGACATCACAAGAGACGGAAGGCCGGGAAGAAGAGTTTCAACGCTGACGACAAAACCGCCGTTAAACTTTCAAGCTGCTGTTTTTATTTGCCTATATCTGTCGGGCCATTTGCAAACTGCAATGTCTGGGCCTTCCCGCGAAGGGTATTTGCCGGAATACGACCACCATTTATCCGGCGCCGGCACGTCGATTGGACGACAATCTCGCGGACTGATTATTTCCTCTGTCAGAAACATGCGCTAAAAGGCCCCACTTATTATTCAGGGGTATCCGATGACGGCTTCCGAAAGCGAACTTCAGGCCAAGCTTCTGGCACAGGCGCTGCCCTATATGCAGCGTTACGAAAACAAGACGATCGTCGTGAAATACGGCGGCCACGCCATGGGCGACACCGAACTCGGCAAGGCGTTCGCCGCGGATATCGCGCTTCTCAAGCAATCCGGCGTCAACCCGATCGTCGTGCATGGCGGCGGCCCGCAGATCGGCGCCATGCTGACGAAGATGGGCATCGAGTCCAAATTCGAAGCCGGCCTGCGCGTCACCGACCAGAAGACCGTCGAGATTGTCGAAATGGTTCTCGCCGGCTCGATCAACAAGGAAATCGTCGCGCTGATCAACCAGACCGGCGAATGGGCGATCGGCCTTTGCGGCAAGGACGGCAACATGGTCTTTGCCGAAAAGGCCAAGAAGACCATCATCGATCCGGACAGCAATATCGAGCGGGTCCTCGACCTCGGTTTCGTCGGTGAAGTGGTGGAAGTCGACCGCACCTTGCTCGACCTGCTCGCCAAATCGGAAATGATCCCGGTCATCGCTCCGGTCGCCCCAGGCCGCGACGGCGCGACCTACAACATCAATGCCGACACGTTCGCGGGCGCCATCGCCGGCGCGCTCAGCGCCACCCGCCTGCTCTTCCTCACCGACGTTCCGGGCGTTCTGGACAAGGACAAGCAGCTGATCAAGGAACTCACGGTCGCCCAGGCCTTGGCCCTCATCAAGGACGGCACGATCTCCGGCGGCATGATCCCCAAGGTCGAGACCTGCATCGAGGCGATCAAGGCTGGCGTGCAGGGTGTCGTCATCCTGAACGGCAAGACGGCCCACTCGGTGCTGCTCGAAATCTTCACCGAGCACGGCGCCGGCACCCTGATCGTTCCCTGATCGCGGACGGCTTCAAGGCTCAGCCGGCGGCGGTGAAAACCGCCGCGGCGTCTTCCTTCAGCTTCGCCATCATCGCCCGATACGGCCCCGGCCCGTAACTGACCCGGGCAACCCCGAGCTCACCGAGGCGTTTCGGCGACGGAACGCCTCCGAACATCATGATGTTGACCGGAAGCGGCGAGGCCTTGCAGAGCGTCTCGATCAACGCCTCATCGGCCAGTCCGGGTGCGAAGAACCCGTTACCCCCAGCCTCGGCATAGGCTTTGGCACGTTCGATCGCCTGATCGAGAAGTGCTGCATGCTTCGTCCGGTCGCCTTCCTGCAGGAAGAGATCGGTGCGGGCGTTGATGAAGAACGGCATATCACGGGTGTCTGCCAAGGCCCGGATGGCACGGATGCGCTCGGCCTGCTGCTCCACCGGATAGATGCCGCTGCCGCCAACAACCTGATCCTCGAAATTGACGCCTATAGCGCCGGCGTCGATGACCTTAGCGACATTTGCCGCCAGTTCGGCCGGGTCTTCCGCATAACCGCCCTCGAAATCCACCGACAAGGGAAGGTCGATCGCTGCAGTGATCGATTTCGCCGTGGCGAGCAAGGCGTCCAGCGGCAGGTTCTCGCCGTCGGCATACCCTTGCGCTGCGGCAACCGACCAGCTTCCGGTGCCGAGCGCCTTCGCCCCAGCCTCCGCAACCGCCTTGGCGGTGCCGGCATCCCAGATGTTGTAGATGATGACCGGATTGCCCTTCCGGTGAAGCGCTGCGAACGCGGCAGCCTTGTCTTTCTGTGGCATGAATGATCCTCCCATTGATCGGAATACCCTAACCGGTTTCGGTGACGGATGCCGCCGCAAATCGGGCGTCGATCAGGAAAAGAGCAACCCGAGGATGCCGCCGACGATCAAGAGGCAGCCGAACACTTCCATGCGGTTCACCCGTTCATGGAAGAGGAAATAGGACGCCATGAAGGTGAAGACGAGTTCGATCTGCCCGAGCGCGCGGACATAGGCCACCTGCTGCAGGGTCATGGCGGTGAACCAGCCGGCCGAGCCGACGACGCCTGCCAGGCCGACGAGAGAGGATGAACGCCACGAGAGAACGGCCTGGACGATCTCGCGCTTGTCCTTCCAGAACATCCAGACCAGCATGAAGGCCGTCTGGAACGTCGTGACGCAGGCGAGCGTCACCGCGGCCTCCATGACGGGTCCTGGGCCGCCGAGCGACAGCGAAGCGCTACGGTAGGAGACGGCCGAAATACCGAAGACCGCCCCGGAGGCGATGCCGATCAGGGCGGTGCGGCTGGTCAGCGCGACCAGCATGTTGCGCCAGGAGAGCGGCATGCGCGCCATCGAGATCGTCATCACGCCGATCACCCCGACGATGATCGCCGCGACTGAGCCCGGCGTCAGCTTTTCGCCGAGCAGGATGAAGCCGAATATGGCGGCCTGCACCGGCTCGGTCTTGGAATAGGCCGTCCCGACCGCAAAATTCCTGAGCGAAAAGAGATGCACCAGCATCATGGTCGCAAAGATCTGCGCCAGGCCGCCGATCACCGCCCAAAGAGCGAAGGTCCAGTTCAGTACCGGGAACGGATAACCGGCGATATGGTGAAGACAGAGGACATAGAGGATCGCGATCGGAAAACCGTAGCCGAAGCGCACGAAGCTCGCTCCCCGCGTGCCAAGCGAACCCTGCAGATGCTTCTGCAGGGCAGAGCGCAGGTTCTGCAGAAAGGCAGCGGCGATGGTGATGGGGATCCAGAGTTCCATATGCTGGCGGTATCACGCGTTCCGGCAGATCGCCAAGGCCGGCTCAGGCCGAAAGCGTTCGTCTTTTTCGTTTTCTTTGCCGTCGAGCCGGTGCATAAAGCGGCCATGGAAAAAAAGCCGCAGACCTCGCCCGACCCCGCCGATTTCGCCCATGTCCGCGACTGGGTGTTCGATCTCGACAACACGCTTTATCCGCATCACATCAATCTGTTCGCGCAAATCGACAAGAACATGACGGCCTATGTGCAGGAACTGCTGCAGCTCGAGCCGGCGGAAGCGAAAGCCCTGCAGAAACGCTATTACCACGAGCATGGTACGACGCTGCAGGGCCTGATGCTGAACCACGGCATCGAGCCGGACGGGTTTCTCGAGCAGGCGCATGCGATCGACTATTCGGCGCTGTTGCCGCATCCGGAACTCGGCGAGGCGATCAAGGCGCTTCCCGGCCGCAAGTTCATCTTCACCAATGGCAGCGTGCCGCATGCTGAAGCCGCCGCCAGGGCACTCGGCATTCTCGACAATTTCGACGACATATTCGACATCGTCGCCGCAGACTACGTGCCGAAGCCGGCGGGCGCGACTTACGACAAGTTCGCCAGCCTGCACCGGGTCGATACGCAAAAAGCCGCGATGTTCGAGGATCTGCCGCGCAACCTGCAGGTGCCGAAAGCACTCGGCATGCGCACCATCCTCCTCGTGCCGCGCAACCTGGACGCGGTGCTGATGGAACGGTGGGAAAAGCTCAGCGACGAGGACGATCATATCGACTACGTCACGGACGATCTGACAGGCTTCCTCAGCGGCCTCAATATCGGCTAAGGTTTTATCGGCATTACTAAAAGTTCATCCACATTACGGATGTTTAAGTGGTTTTGACCGTTGCAGGCTCTATCTTCAGGCTATCGAAACAACCTGAAGGACCACCGCAATGACCGCGAAGAAGATCGTTCTGGCGACCCTTGGAGCAGCGCTGATCGCCGGCGCAGCCGTTCCTGCCTTTGCAGCCCCAGGGCGTGATGGTCCCGGCCGCCATGGTGGTCCCGGCCGCGCGATGATGCAGGACGTGATGTTCGTGCGCCTCCTGAAGAATGCCGATACCGATAAGGATGGCAAAATCTCCAAGGACGAGATGACCGCATTTCAGGACAAGCTCTTCACCGCGATCGACGCCAACAAGGATGGCTCACTGACCCGAGGCGAGATGTTAGACTATCGTCAGGCGAAGATGGAAGAGTTCCGCAAGACCCATCAGCCCGACGTCGCCAATACCACGGACCCGAAGGACGACCAATCCGACGATAAAATGGCCGACCGTAACATGGCCGACCGGCGTGATGACCGTCGGGACCGCGATCGTTCCGCATGGAACCATGATGGTCAGGGCCGCCACGGCGGGCGCCGCGAAGACGCTCGGTGGGAAGGCCCGCACGACCGTCAGATGATGGGCCGGGGCATGTTCCGCATGGTCGATGAAGACAAGGACGGCAAGATCACCAAGACGGAAGCCACCACCGCATCCGACAAGCTGTTCGCCCGCATGGATAGCAACAAGGATGGAACCATTTCCATCGACGACCTGCCGGACCGCCCCCTCTAGTTCTCCGCCCCCTTGGAACTAGCTCCGACAGTCGTCCAAAGGACCCGCCCCCTCCCCAAGGGGCGGGTTCTTTTATTTTCGGGTCAGGAAGGTCTCTGCTCGACCGCAGTCACCCGGTCGGCGACCTCCTCCACCTTGTCCTCGATCCGGACAAGAGAGTGCTCGATCGTCGACTGCATGTGGGATAAAGCCCCGCCAAGTTCGATTTTGATGGAAAGCTCAAGATCATCCCGAACTTCCGCCTGACGTCGTTCCAGGCGCTTCGAAAATTCATAAGTCTGAATCGTCAGGGTTCTGATTTCAGCAACTTCCTTGCGAAGCGCACGAATCTCATCGTTCGTCCGCTGTCCAAGCTTCGCCAGAAAATTCAGGTCTACGACTTCATCGCTCATCGGTACGATCCTCTACCAACAATCTAATCGCGAACGTCCGGACTTTCAATCAGGCCCTCAATGCTCGTAAAAATCCGAGATGATCTTCCAAGCCTGTTCCGAGGTTTCAACAAAACTGATGAGGTTCAGGTCATCCGGCGCGATGGTGCCAAACTCCGCGAGCGCGCCAAAGTTGATGATGCCGCGCCAGAAGGATTCGCTGAACAGGATGAGCGGTATGGGCTCCATGCGCTTGGTCTGGATGAGGGTGAGCGCCTCGAACATTTCGTCCAGGGTGCCGAATCCGCCGGGGAAGACAACGACTGCCTTCGCCCGCATCATGAAATGCATCTTGCGGATGGCGAAATAGTGAAAGTTGAAGCTGAGCTCCGGCGTTACGAAGCGGTTGGGAGCCTGCTCGTGGGGCAGCATGATGTTGAGCCCGATGCTCGGGGCACCGGCTTCCGACGCACCGCGATTACCAGCCTCCATGACGCCGGGGCCACCGCCGGTCACCACCACGTATTCCTGATGATTGTAGCCGGCCGAGTGTTTGCCGCAAAGGGCCGCGAACTTGCGCGCCTCGTCGTAATAGACCGAAGCCGCTTCGAGGTTCTGGCGCTGGGTGTCGTTGCGGGCGGCCCAGGCGCTCTGGCCGGGAGCCGGGATGCGCGCGCCGCCGAACAGCACGACCGTCGATCTGATGCCGCGCTCTGCCAGTGCCATTTCCGTCTTCATCAGCTCGAGCTGAAGCCGCACGGGACGAAGCTCTTCGCGGCTCAGGAATTCGTCATCCGCATAGGCGAGGCGATAGGAATGCGATTCCGTCTGCGGCGTCCTCGGCTGGACTGCGGCGTCGTTTTTGTCCGCCTTGTTGTCCTTCAGCGGATCCCAGACCCCGTCCTTGCGCCGCGGCCCGTCCTTCTTCGCCTTTGCCATTCGCATGATCCTTCCGGCGTCAAATGCATTGACGCCAATTCACATTGACGCTTGAGTGGCGGTCGCTTAGATCAAAAGACACCAAATGGCCACCTCTCCCACCATCACGATACAGAGTGACGTTTAAGGATTTCCCATGAGCAGCCCCGACTTCTCTTCTCTTGAAAAGACTATCGAGACGGCCTTCGACAACCGCGACACCGTAACGGTTTCGACCAAGGGAGAGATCCGCGACGCGGTCGAAGAAGCGCTCAACCTGCTGGACAGCGGTAGGGCGCGAGTTGCAAGCCGGGGCGAAGACGGCGTGTGGACGGTGCACCAGTGGCTGAAGAAGGCGGTGCTCCTGTCCTTTCGCCTCAACGACATGGAAGTGGTCAAGAACGGCCCCGGTGCCTCCACCTGGTGGGACAAGGTGCCCTCCAAGTTCGAGAACTGGGGTGAGAACGAGTTCCGCGCCGCCGGCTTCCGCGCCGTGCCGAACGCGGTCGCGCGTCGCTCTGCCTATATCGCCAAAAACGTCGTCCTGATGCCCTCCTTCATCAACCTCGGCGCCTATGTCGATGAAGGCACCATGGTCGACACCTGGGCGACCGTCGGTTCCTGCGCCCAGATCGGCAAGCACGTGCATCTTTCCGGCGGCGTCGGCATCGGCGGCGTGCTGGAGCCGATGCAGGCAGGCCCGACCATCATCGAGGACAATTGCTTCATCGGCGCCCGCTCGGAAGTGGTCGAAGGCTGCATCGTCCGCCAGGGTTCAGTGCTCGGCATGGGCGTGTTCATCGGCAAGTCGACCAAGATCGTCGACCGCGCCACCGGTGAGATCAGCTATGGCGAAGTACCGCCCTATTCGGTGGTCGTCGCCGGCACGCTGCCGGGCAAGCCGTTCCCGAACGGCGAGCCGGGCCCCGGCCTCTATTGCGCCGTGATCGTCAAGCGCGTCGATGAAAAGACCCGCTCCAAGACCGGTATCAACGAACTGCTGCGCGACTGATCCCATCCAATGTCCAGCGTCGATCCCATCGCCAATCTCCAGACGCTCATCCGCTGCCCTTCGGTGACACCCGCCGAGGGCGGCGCGCTGGCAGCGCTGGAGGCCATGCTGCTTCCGCTCGGTTTCAAGGTCGAGCGCATGGTGGCGACGGAACCCGGCATGCCGGACATCGAGAACCTCTATGCCCGGCTCGGCACAGATGCGCCGCATCTGATGTTCGCCGGCCATACGGACGTGGTGCCGCCGGGGGATGAAACGTCATGGAGCCGGCCACCGTTTGCCGCCGACATCATCGGGGGCGAGTTGTTCGGCCGCGGTGCGGTGGACATGAAGGGCGGGATCGCCTGTTTCGTCGCCGCCGTCGCCCGCCATATAGAGCAACATGGCGCGCCAAAAGGCTCGATCTCCTTCCTGATCACCGGCGATGAGGAAGGCCCGGCGGTCAACGGGACCGAGAAGCTGCTGAAGTGGGCCGTTGAACGGGGCGAGACCTGGGATGCCTGCCTGGTCGGCGAGCCGACCAATCCCGATGTGCTCGGCGACATGATCAAGATCGGCCGGCGCGGTTCAGTCTCCGGCAAGGTCACCGTCTTCGGCGTCCAGGGCCACGCGGCCTATCCGCACCTGGCCGACAATCCGGTGCGCGGACTGCTGCCGCTCGCCTCAGTGCTGATGGACCCGCCCTTCGACGGCGGCACGGCGGAATTCCCCGCCTCCAACCTGGAAGTAACCTCGGTCGATGTCGGCAATCCGGCGACCAACGTCATTCCGGCAAAGGCCAGTTTCGCTTTCAACATACGCTTCAACGACACCTGGACGGCCGACACCGTCAAGGCGGAGATCGTCCGACGGCTGGATGCGGCAGCGGTCGGCAGTCCGCTTCGCCCGGATCGAGAACCGGCGCGCTACGAGATCACCTGGGCGGAACGCCCAAGCCACGTGTTCCTGACCCACAACAATGCTCTGATCGCGTCGCTTTCCGGCGCTGTCGAGAGCGTGACCGGCAAGGTGCCGAAGCTCTCCACGACGGGCGGTACGTCTGATGCCCGGTTCATCAAGGATTATTGCCCCGTTGTCGAATTCGGCCTGGTCGGCCAGACCATGCACATGATCGACGAGCGTGTGGCCCTTGCCGATCTGGAGACGCTTACCCAAATCTATGGGACATTCATCTCCCGCTGGTTCGATAATGCCCTCCTTTCATGAAGTCAGGCTCTACCTCGGCGGCCTCTGGCTGCTGGTCCGCGGCGATGCGCGCGGTTTGCGGCCGTTCGACATTTCGGACGAGGGCGTGTTGCGTTCGTTCTGGGCAGTCGCCTGGTGCGCGCCGGCATTAATTATCGGCTGGATCTTTCGGCGAATGGAATACCTTCGCCATTTCCCTCAACGAGAGGACTATTCCTTCATCTTTTTCCTGAAGATGCTGGTTCTCGAAGCGGCCCAATGGATCGTGCCGGCCGTGGCGCTCATCGCCCTCGGTTTCGTTCTGCGCTTCATGCCGCTCGTGCGGATTTTGATCGTGGTGCGCAACTGGTTTACCGTCCCGCTCGCCTATGCGACCTATGTCATCCTCGCGCCTCTCGCCTTTCTTTCCGATCAGCATGGCGCTCTTGCAAGCCTTGCCGGCTACGGCGCGCTCGCGCTGGCGGCGATCCTTCTGATCGCCGCGCTTCTTCTTATGTGGTGCATTCTGAGAACGGTCATGGGTGGCCCGGTGATGATACGGGTTGCGACCATCGGGCTCGTGGTTCTGGCGGAAGTTATTGTTGCGCGCGAACTGGAGAATATCATGGGGGTTTCGTTAACCTGATGCGTGATTTCACAGTTTTGCGGGGAGGCAACCTTGCCCTCCTATCCTGAAGTCAGACTTTATCTGAGCGGTCTGTGGCTGCTGATCCGCGGCGATGCGCAGGGTTTCCGCCTGCTCGACATTTCCGATCGCGGCATGATGCGCTCGTTCTGGGCGTTCGTCTGGTGCCTGCCGGGAGCGTTCATTTCCTGGCTTTGGTGGCGCGACTATCTGCTCGAAGGCATGCCGCCCGGCGCGCGGATCGGCGGGATTTTCTTCGTTCGCATGGCGATGCTGGAAATCTTCAACTGGCTGGTGCCGCTGATCCTTGCCGGCGTGCTCTGCTCGCTTCTCGGCATTGCCCGAAAGTTTCCGGCGGTCGTCGTCAGCGTCAACTGGCTCTCGGTTCCGTTTGCCTATCTCTACGGCCTGCTGAGCCTGCGCTTTTTGTTGCCATCCAGCCTCGATACCGTCCTGGCGCTTATCCATTTCGCACTGCTGATCGTTATGATCGTCGCTGTATCGCGGGTGATGCGGATGATCTGCGGGCCGCAGCCGCTGATGGTCACCACGCTGGTTCTGGTGCTGATCGTGCCGAGCATGCTGCTGACCGAAGCCCTGCAGCGTTTCCTCGGCATCTATCCGCTCTGATGAAGCCAGCGCTTCACGGCTCTATAGGGTCGCCTGGATAATCGACGCGCATGAAATAAAGTCCCTCCGGCGGCGCCACCGGCCCGCAGGCTTTGCGGTCCCGGGCGTCCAGTGCCGCGCGGACATCCGCCGGCGTCATGCGGCCTTCACCGGCCAGTTTCAACGTGCCTGCGAGCGAGCGTATCTGATTGTGCAGGAAACTCTGTGCCGTCGCGCGGATTTCGATCAGGTCACCGGTGCGCGTGACATCCAGCATGTCCAGCGTGCGGACGGGACTTTTCGCCTGGCAATGAACCGAACGAAAGGTCGTGAAATCATGCTTTCCGACCAGCGTCTGAGCGGCGGCATGCATGACCTCATGATCCAGATCCTTGGTGACCCACCAGGCGCGCTTCGCATCCAGCGCCAGCGGGCCGGCGCGTGAAATGATGCGGTAGAGATAATATCGCCGGATAGCCGAAAAGCGGGCGTCGAACGTATCATCGACGACCTGCACGCCGATGATGGCGACCTTCTCCCTGGCCATGCCGAGATAGGCGTTGAGCGCGTCGCGCAGCCGGTGTGGCTGCCACGACCGCGACAGATCGACATGCACCACCTGCCCGCGCGCATGAACGCCGGAATCGGTGCGGCCGGCGCCCTTGACCACGACGCTCTCCTTGGTCAAGGACAGGATGGCGGTTTCAAGCGCGGACTGTACCGAATGGCCGTTCTTCTGCTTCTGCCAGCCGACATAGGGCGTGCCGTCATATTCGACGATCATGCGGAATCGCGGCATCAGGAGAGCCTCGTGCCGGCCCCCAGCGGCGTCCCGCGCAGGAACTCCGCCGCCGCCAAGGGCTTGCCCCCGGCCTTCTGCAACTTGAGGAGCCGCACCGCACCCGCGCCGCAGGCAAGGGTCAGTGCGTCGTCGAGAACCGTTCGGGGCTCGCCCTGCCCCTCGCCGATTTCCGACAGAAGAACCTTCACACGCTCCGACCTGCCGTTGATCTCCGCCTCGAACCATGCGCCCGGGAAAGGCGACAGACCGCGGATGTGGTTATGCACATTCGCTGCGGGTTTCGAAAAATCGATGCGCGTCTCGCCCTTGTCGATCTTGGCGGCATAAAGCACGCCTTCCGGCGATTGCGGCGTCAGCGGCAAGTCGTTGGCTTCGAGCTTTTCCATCGCCTCGACCATGGCTCGGGCACCAACCAGCATCAGCTTGTCGTGCAGTTCGCCTGCCGTCATGTTCTCGCCGATTTCCACTTCCCTCGTCAGCGCAACGGGGCCGGTATCGAGGCCCTTTTCCATCTGCATGACCATCATGCCGGTCTTCTTGTCACCCGCCATGATCGCCCTCTGGATCGGTGCGGCACCGCGCCAGCGTGGCAGGAGCGAAGCGTGGCCGTTGTAACAACCGAGTTGTGTGCCCGTCAGGATCGCTTCCGGCAGCAGCAGGCCATAAGCGACGACTACGGCAACATCCGCCTTGAGCCCGCGGAATTTTTCGCGCTCTTCCGGATCCTTGAAATTCACCGGCGTAAAGACGGGAATGCCCAGCAGTTCGGCGGCCTGATGCACCGGCGACTTCACCAGATCGAGCCCGCGGCGGCCACCGGGGCGCGGCGGCTGGGTATAGACTGCGACGATCTCGTGGCCCGCGTGCTTGAGGCTCTGCAGCGTCGGCACGGAAAATTCCGGGGTTCCCATGAAGATGATGCGAAGAGACATGGACGTTCCGCGTCTCAAGAGACCGCGCCTTCTTAACTCGGATCGCCTGAGCGACGGTTCAGACCGCCTTGGACTTGGCAGCCTTGGTGAATTTCTTGATCACCATCTCGCGCTTCAGGCGGGAAATATGGTCGATGAAAAGCACGCCATTCAGGTGATCGATCTCATGCTGCAGGCAGGTGGCGAGCAGGCCATCAGCCTCTACCACATATTCCTTGCCGTCGCGGCCCAGATGCTTGACGCTGACGGTCGCCGGCCGTTCCACCTCGGCGTAATATTCGGGAATGGAGAGGCAGCCCTCTTCATACACGGAGCTCTCGTCGGAGGATGTGACGATCTCCGGATTGATGAAGACCTGAGGCTGCTTTTCCTCACCCTCGCGCGCAATGTCGACGACCAGCAGGCGGCGCGGCACGCCGATCTGGATCGCCGCAAGGCCAATGCCCGGCGCGTCGTACATGGTCTCCAGCATGTCGTCGGCGAGCCTCAGAAGCTCGGCGTCAACACGCTCTATCGGCTTGGAAACCTGACGCAGGATCGGGTCAGGCAGAATAATCAGAGGCTTGATCGTCATGGCTTCCCATAACCCATCTTTTTTTCCGAAGGAATAGAAATTACAGCCGGAGGAAGCGGAATGTTCACGTTTTGATCTTTTCAAGTGGCAAAATTCTGTTAGTTTCCCGCCATGGATAATCTTGTTGCGAGCCTTTCCCGTTTCTTCGACGATCCGCGTGCTGCCGTCGTGGCGGTAATGTGTGGAGCGGCATTGCTGCTGTTATGGCTGTTTCTGGCCCGCCGGGCATCGCTTCGACGGCAGGAAGATGCAGCGTTGCGGGCGATGGAAGGCGAGGCCCGGCTTTCCGAACTTCTGAGAGCGCAAAGCGAGATGCAGGGACGGCTGTCGGCAATGGCGGAGACGCTTTCGACGCGGCAATCGGAACTGAACCAGTCGGTCAGCCAGCGGCTCGACGGCATGACGCACCGGATCGGCGCTAGCATCACCGAGCAGACCAAGTCGACGCACGAGAACCTGCAGCGGCTGCAGGAACGGCTGGCGGTGATCGACGCCGCCCAGAACAATATCCAAACGCTCGCAAAAGACGTTGTCGGCCTGCAGGCGATCCTGTCGAACAAGCAGACACGCGGCGCCTTCGGCCAGGGCCGAATGGAAGCGATCATTGCCGACGGATTGCCGATGGGGGCCTACGGCTTCCAGACCACGCTTTCGAACGGCACCAGGCCCGACTGCACGATCAGGATGCCGAACGGCGCTCCGCCCTTGGTGATCGATGCCAAATTCCCGCTCGAAGCCTGGAACGCTTTTCGCGAGGCTGCGGCACCCGAAGCCAGAAGGGCCGCCGCCCAGGCCTTCAAGCGCGACCTCGAGGTTCACATCCGCGATGTCTCGGAAAAGTACCTGATCCCGGGCGAAACGCAGGAAATGGCTTTCCTTTTCGTGCCATCGGAATCGATCTTCGCGGAGATCCACGAGCATTTCGAAAGCGCGGTGCAGAAGGCGCAACGTTGCCGGATCGTCATTGTCTCGCCCTCTCTCCTGATGCTGTCCATCCAGGTCATCCAGGCCGTGCTCAAGGACCAGCGGATGCGCGAACAGGCGCATCTCATCCAGGGTGAAGTGGCGCTGCTGATCGAGGATCTTTCGCGCCTCGACGACCGCACCCGCAAGCTTCAGGCGCATTTCTTCGCGGCGCAGAAGGATGTCGAACAGATCCTCACCTCCACCGACAAGCTCAACCGCCGCGGCGCCAGGATCGAGGCTCTCGAACTGGAGGCGCCGGCGGAGGCCGAAGCAACCCGAGACCTGCCACAGGCGAAAGTGGTCGAAAGCCGTACCGGTCTTCTCAAACTGCGGGTGGTTGACGAGGAGTGATCCTCTCGGGCAGTGTCGCGCGACTTTTAATCAAGCACGCAGGCCCGCCATGATCACCGTCCTCGGCTCCATCAACATGGATCTCATCGCCACGACCGAGCGTCTGCCCCAGCCAGGCGAGACGGTTGCGGGATCGAGCTTTGCGACGGCCGCCGGCGGCAAGGGTGCCAACCAGGCGCTCGCCGCCCGCCGTGCCGGAAGCACGGTGCATATGGTCGGAGCCGTTGGGGAAGATGGTTTTGCTACACCGGCGCTGGCGCTTCTCGATGACGCCAAGGTCGATCTCTCAGCGCTCGCGCGCGTAACCGATCCAACGGGCACGGCACTGATCCTGGTGGGGGGCACGGGCGAAAACATGATCGCGGTGGTGGCCGGCGCCAACGGTACGGTAAGCACGGCGCAGGCCGAAGCGGCGGTCGAAGCCATGAAGACCGGCGATATCCTGATGCTGCAGCTCGAAATCCCGGCCGAGACGGTAGAGACGGCGCTCAACGCCGCGCGCGCCAAAAGCGTACTGACGGTGATCAACACGGCGCCGCTGACCGGCGATGCGACCCGGCTTGCCCGGCTCGCGGATATCGTCGTCGCCAATGAAACGGAATTCGAACTGCTGGCCGGAAGCCCGATCCCGGACGCTGCGGCGCGCCAGGAGATGTTGAAAAAACTGCACGCGGAAACCGGCCAGACATACGTCGTCACGCTCGGCGGCGACGGCGTGGTCGCGATCCGCGACGGAAAGATTGTCACGGCCGAGGGATTGAAGATCGAACCGGTCGATACGGTCGGCGCCGGCGACACGTTTTGCGGTTATCTGGCCGCCAGTCTCGAACAGGGGCTCGATTTTCCGAAAGCGCTCCGCCGCGCCGCAGTGGCCGGTTCGCTCGCCTGCCTCAGCCGCGGCGCCCAGCCATCGATCCCGCCCGCCGAGGCGGTCGACGCCAGGGTCTGAGCTGCTTCGATCGAGTATTTCCCCCTACTTTCGCCGTTGCGGCAGAGCAAGCATTTGCAATTTTAGTCAACGTTAACATATCGCTTTTAGGGTCGCGGTCATATCTCTGCGGGGACGAGATTCGATCCGCCTCGCGGCCGCTCCATGAAGGAGCCTCACCCTGTCCGCACTCCGAGGCAATCGATGTTTTCGCTCAAGGTCAAGTCGCTCTCCACGAAGCTCATACTTGTAACGAGCCTGGTGATCGCCGGCGTTCTGGTTCTCTCCAACTTCTTCCTGATCTCCCAAACCCGCAACCGCGTGTCGACGCTGACCATGGCGCAGGCGCAGGCCGAGGCGCGTTCCATCGCCAACGAGGTGGCCGTCGACATGGGCCAGCTTGCCGGCGCGGCACGCTCGATGGCGGGCGTGATCGGCCGCGGCCATGCCGCGGGTTATCTCGACCGCAAGGGCGTCACCGACGCTCTCAAGGCCAACCTTGAGCAGAATGCTTTTGCCTATGGCAGCTGGTTCGCCGAAGTTCCGGGCGTATTCGACGGGAAAAACGCGGAACTCGTTGGCAACAAGGAGATGGGCGCCAACAAGAAGGGGGAGCTTGCCCCCTATTGGACCAAGAGCCGCACCGGCGATATCGCCTATAGCGTCTTCGACATTGACACCCAGGCAGAATGGTATTCGCTCGCGGCGACCTCGAAGAAAGGTTCGCTCACCCAGCCCTATATCGAAAGCACGACGGGCGACGCTGTCGCCATGAGTTCCGTCGCCTACCCCGTCATGTCGGGCTCCAAGCTCCTCGGCGTTGCCGGTCTCGACGTCTCGATGGCGACCCTGACAAAGAAGCTCCAGGCGATGCGGCCGTTCGGCTCCGGCCGGGTTCTGCTGGTGTCGCAAGGCGGCAAATGGATCGTGCCTGTCAATCCCGACAAGCTGATGAAGCCGGTCGAAGGCGAAAAAACGAGCGAGCTGCTGGCTGCGTTGAAGTCGAACCAGCCGGTCCAGCTCGACAACCTGACCGCCGATGCGGCGGAACCCTTTGAACGCGTCGTCTATCCGTTCACGGTTCCGGACCTCAACGCCACCTGGGCGATCGTCCTGGACGTGCCACAGAGCGTGATTGCCGCGCCGGTTCAGGACCAGACACTGATGATGGTGCTCGGTGGGATCGTCATCATGGGGCCCTGCATCGCGACCCTCTATTTCGGCAGCACCGTCTTCGTGCGGCGGCCTCTGGGGGCACTGCTCGGCAGCGTCGATACCTTGAGCAAGGGCCGGTTCGAGCAGCCGGTCGAGGGCCAGGACCGCACCGACGAGATCGGCTCGCTGGCCGGAGCGCTCGAAGGCTTCCGCCACACGCTGGCGGACGGCCGCCGGCTCGAAACGGAAGCGGAAGCGCAGCGCCATGCGGCGGAAAACGAGCGCCACCGTTCCGAAGGCGAGCGGGAGGCGAACGCGCAGCAGCAGCAGCGCGTCGTCACGTCGCTTGCCAATGGCCTGGCGGAGCTCTCCAACGGCAATCTCGGCTATCGCATTCAGGACGACTTCCCGGGCGAATATGGCAAGCTGAAGGTCGATTTCAACAAGGCGCTGGAAAGTCTCGAGGAGACGATCGCGACGGTAAGCTCCACCGTCTACAATATCGGCAATGGCAGCCGCGAAATCACCACCAGCGCGCAGGATCTGTCGCGCCGGACGGAGCAGCAGGCGGCAAGCCTGGAGGAGACCGCAGCCGCGCTCAACGAGCTCACGGCGCAGGTGAATTCCAGCGCCGAGAACGCCAGCTCCGCCGCCGCCACGGTCAACCTCGCCTGCGACGATGCGGAAAAGTCCGGCGAAGTGGTACAGAAGGCCGTGGCCTCGATGCACGGCATTGCCCAATCCTCGCAGGAAATCTCCCGCATCATCGGCGTCATCGACGAGATTGCCTTCCAGACCAACCTGCTTGCCCTCAATGCCGGCGTCGAAGCTGCCCGCGCGGGCGAGGCGGGCAAGGGATTTGCTGTCGTCGCGCAGGAAGTCCGCGAACTCGCCCAGCGTTCCGCCACCGCCGCCAAGGAGATCAAGGCGCTCATCAACGCATCGACCAGCCAGGTCAGCGATGGGGTGGAACTGGTCGGCAAGGCCGGTGACACGCTGCAGAAGATTGCCGTGCAGGTGATGCAGATCAACGGGTTGATCCGCCAGATTTCCGCGTCGGCAAGCGAACAGGCCGTCGGCCTCAAGGAGGTCAATTCGGCGGTCAACCAGATGGACCAGGTGACCCAGCAGAATGCCGCGATGGTGGAAGAGACCACCGCCGCGAGCACGGTGCTGAGCACGGAAGCGGAAACGCTGAAGTCGCTGGTCGCCCGGTTCCGCGTTTCGGCGCATGCGACAGGCCACCCCCAAAGCGCGCCTCAGGCGCTGCGCCAGGTCGCGCAGACCATGCGGGCAACGCGGCCGACCCCGCCCGCACCGGCCCCACGTGCCAAGCCGGCGCCACGGGCTGCGATCTCCCACGGTTCGGCCGCCGTCGTTGCGGACGACTGGCAGGAATTCTGATCGCAGCTTCAGGTGAAAACACAGAAAAGCCGCCGTGCAACCGGCGGCTTTTTCTTTGTCGGCTTATCCCACCTCAGAGCCGGGCGACCCGCTCCGTCAGCAACTCAAAAAAGCCGTCGGCATCGACATGGCGCATCACCTTGGCATTCGGCTTGCGACCGGAGACGTGCCACCAGTCAACCACCGTCATGCCGACCGTCAGGGCCGACTGCGTCTCGATCTCGACGTTGCAGTCGCGCCCGGAAAACAGTTCGGGCTTGATGAGGTAGGCTATGACCGTGGGATCGTGCAGCGGGCCGCCATCGGAGCCGTATTTTTCGATGTCGAAGCGCTCGAAGAAGGCGAGCCACGCGACCAGGACCTCCGCCGGACGGGTGCCGAGCGCGGCGATCTTTTCGACGCGGGCTTTGGTCGTCAGCAATTGGTGGGTGACGTCGAGCGGCATCATGACGATCGGCATGCCCGAGGCGAACACGGTCTTTGCCGCTTCGGGATCGACATAAATGTTGAATTCGGCAGCCGGCGTGATGTTGCCACCCTCGAAAAAGCCGCCGCCCATCATCACCAGTTCCTTCGCGCGCCCCGCGATGTCCGGCGCTTTCTCAAGAGCGAGCGCGATGTTGGTGAGCGGCCCGAGCGTGCAGAGCGTTACCGTTCCGGCAGGCTCGGTGCGCAACGTGTCGACGATGAAGTCGACAGCATGGATATCCTTCACCGGCATGGTCGGTTCGGGCAGCTCGATACCGTCGAAGCCGGTCCTGCCGTGCACGTGCTCGGCGGTGACCTGCGGGCGCATGGTTGGCTTCAGCGCGCCCTCGTAAACCGGTGCATCCGGCCTGCCACAGAGTTCGCAGACGATCCGGAGGTTGCGGCTGGTGTAGGAAAGCGGCACGTTTCCGGCGACCGCGCAGAGACCAAGCACCTCGATCTCGTCGGGGCTTGCAAAGGCAAGCATGATCGCCGCGGCATCGTCCTGACCAGGGTCGGTATCGATGATAATCTTCCTGCGCTGCATGAATGCTCCTTTTTTCCGGGTAGTGGTCCACAAGCCGACATTCTGTCAAGTGCCGCATGACCGGCATGGGGCAGCCGTGTCCATCAGCCCCAGCGCTCATCCTTGCGGTCGCCGTCGTAACCTCCCATATAACGAACGAGTTGGCGGGCCGCCCGGCGGGCGCCAACATAGTCGCTTGTTGCAAGGACTGTCCGATGAGCCGAATGACGCCGTTTGCGAGCCCCCTGCTTCTGGGCTTCGACGCCATGGAAAAGACGCTCGAACGCCTTGCGAAGGCGAACGACGGTTATCCTCCCTATAATATCGAACGCATCCGCGCTGACGCTTCCGGTGCTCCTGAACGGCTGCGAATCACGCTGGCCGTCGCCGGATTTTCCGAAGCCGAGCTCGAGGTGACGACGGAAGAAAACCACCTCGTCATCCGCGGACGCCAGACGGAGCAGGGTGAGCGCGACTATCTTTACCGCGGCATTGCTGCCCGGCAGTTCCAGCGCATGTTCGTGCTGGCCGATGGAATGCAGGTTTCCGGCGCCTCGCTCAAGAACGGCTTGCTGTCGGTCGACCTTATCCGCCCCGAGCCCGCACGCATGGTGCGAAAAATTAACATTTCCGTCTCAGAGTAGGTCAATGGCGCTAATGCCATTGCCCCTCAATGCTGGAGGCTGGAATGCTCCTGAAAGAAGCGAATACGCGTTTGACGCAGTCCGAACTTGCTCATCTGGGCGCCGGAGAGGTCGGATACATTCGCAAGATGCGGTCGGAAGAAGTGTCCCGCTGCTTCCCTGAAGCCCCGGATATCGATCCCAGTCTCGATCTTTGGGCCCTATTCGGCGCAGATGGCACGCCGATTCTTCTCACCGACAATCGCTCCAGCACCTTCTTCAAGGCTGCTGAAGACGACCTGAAGACCGTCAGCCTGCACTGACTTTTCAGGCTTTCCTGAACGTCAGATAGGCCGAGGAACGACCTTCTCGGCGGGCCTTGTTCTCGTATCGCGTACCCGGCCAGCCGGCGAAGGGCGTCAGCCAGTCGGAAGCTTGCTCCGCCTGCCATTGGAAACCGCCATGGTCGCGGCAATGAGTCAGCGTCCAGTTGACATAGGTGTCGATGTCGGATGCGAACAGGAACAGACCGCCCGGCTTCAACACGCGGTGGAAGCGGTCGAGATTGACCTCGGACACAAACCGCCTTTTCCAATGTTTCCGCTTCGGCCACGGGTCCGGATAGAGCAGGTCGATGCGATCGAGCGATGCATCCGGCAGCCAGTCCAGAACCTGCGTGGCGTCGTCGTCATAGACCCGGATATTCTTGAGCCCCAGTTCGTCGACGCGCGACAGAAGCTTCGCCATGGAATTGACGAAAGGCTCGACGCCGATGAAGCCGGTTTTTAAATTCTCCTGCGCACGGTGGACCAGGTGCTCGCCGCCGCCGAAACCGATTTCCAACCGCAGTTCCTCGACCGGTATCGGAAATATCTCCGAAAGCACCGCCGGCGCTGGCGCCTGAAGATCGAGCTTCAGCGCAGGCAGCAATGTCGCCATCCCCTCCGCCTGGCGTTCGCGGAGCTGCTTGCCCTTGCGGCGCCCGAAGAAGGCTTCGGTGCTGCGGCTCGGGTGCTGCGGTTCGGTCATAGGCTGGTCTCTCATGATAAAAGCGGGCGTCTCCGTCAGGAGGCACCCGCTTTACAGTTTTATGGAGCTATCCGTAAAGGCCGATCAGGCAGCCTTGAGGGTCTCTTCCTTCAGCGCATCCTTGAGCGGCTTCGCCAGATCGGTCTTCTCCCAGGAGAAGGAGCCGTCGCGGCCAGCCTTGCGGCCGAAGTGGCCGTAAGCGGAAGTCTTGGCATAGATCGGCTTGTTGAGGTCGAGATGGCGGCGGATACCGGTCGGCGACAGGTCCATGACCTTGCGGATGGCGGCTTCCACCTGGTCTTCCGTCACGCCCTTGCCCGTGCCGTGCAGGTCGACATAGATCGACAGCGGCTGGGCAATACCGATTGCGTAGGAAATCTGGAGGGTGCAGCGGTCGGCAATGCCGGCAGCAACGACGTTCTTGGCCAGATAGCGAGCAGCGTAGGCGGCCGAACGGTCGACCTTGGTCGTGTCCTTGCCGGAAAATGCACCGCCGCCGTGGGGAGCCGCGCCACCGTAGGTGTCGACGATGATCTTGCGGCCGGTAAGGCCTGCGTCACCATCCGGGCCGCCGATGACGAACTTGCCGGTCGGGTTGATGTACCACTTGCAATCCTTGGCGATCGGCAGGTCGCCGAGCGCTTCGCGGATATAGGGTTCGACGACCTGGCGAACCTTCTTGGAGTCCCAGCTCTCGTCGAGGTGCTGGGTGGAAAGAACGATCGAGTCGACCGCGGCCGGCTTGCCGTTTTCGTAACGCACGGTCACCTGGCTCTTGGCGTCCGGGCCGAGCTTGCCGGCGTCACCCTCGCCCTTCTTGCGGGCGATTGCGAGAAGCTGCAGGATCTTGTGGGAATAATAGATCGGCGCCGGCATGAGGTCCGGCGTTTCCTTGCAGGCGTAACCGAACATGATGCCCTGGTCGCCGGCACCTTCGTCGCCCTGCTTGTCGGCAGCACTGTCAACGCCCTGTGCGATATCAGCAGACTGGGAATGCAGCAGCACGTCGATCTTGGCCGTCTTCCAGTGGAAGCCGTCCTGCTCGTAACCAATGTCGCGGATCGCCTTGCGGGCGGCCGACTTGAACTTCGAGGGATTGATGACGTCCTTGCCGTCCTTGTCCTTCTTCATCAGGCTCGGCGGCAGGCGGACTTCGCCGGCAATGACGACACGGTTCGTGGTTGCCAGCGTTTCGCAGGCAATGCGCACGGTCCAGGGATCGACGCCGGTCTTGGCCGCTTCGCGGTACACAAGATCTACAATTTCATCGGAGATACGATCACAAACCTTGTCCGGATGGCCCTCGGCAACGGACTCGCTGGTGAACAGATAACTTGCGCGCATTACGGGATTCCCCTCAAAGAAACGAACGCACCTGTGTTAGTGATTTCCATCGACAAACACAAGCGTACAACGACATAAATATATCTTTATGTCTACAAGTCTGACATTCCCGCAACACCCCGATGCTCCGTGCGGGCAACAAAAAAGCGGCCCGGAGGCCGCTTCTGTGCTGATATCAATGAGCCTTATTCGACCTCGGCATCCGCTGCCAGGGCCTTTACGAGATCTACCACACGCCGGCGAACTTTCGGGTCCGAAATCTTCACGAAAGCCCGGTTCAGTTGCAGGCCTTCGGAGGAGGAGAGGAAATCGACCACATAGTTGGAGCTCGAGGCTTCCGCCATGCCGCCCTGACCGCCCTGATCGCCCGGCGCATCTTCGAAGAAGAAGGAGACCGGCACGTTGAGAATGCTGGAGATGTTCTGCAGACGGCTTGCGCCGACGCGGTTCGTGCCTTTTTCGTATTTCTGGATCTGCTGGAACGTAATGCCAAGGCTTTCACCGAGCTTTTCCTGGCTCATTCCGAGCATGGTCCGGCGAAGGCGAATTCGGCTCCCGACGTGAATATCAATCGGGTTCGGCTTCTTTTTGTTTTCAATCATAACGGTGTCCTGACGACGTTTGTTGTTCAATCCTCACAACCCGGTCTGCGTGTGGAGATACACTTCGTGCGGCTGGTCACAACAGGCTCAACGTTTGAAGCATATGGCGAGACGAAAGGCTGCGACCACTATGCAATTTTAGGGGTTTTTGGTCAATTCGTCCGAAAATTAAAACCAGCGCGCGAGATGGCTGCAATCAACAACATCAGTGCAAGAACCAACCAGAAGTGCTGTTCCCGAGCATTTACATCCCAATGCGGGATTGAAATACTGCCCAAGGTTGCGTCCATCACGCCTTTTTGATTATAATCCAAGCCTCGGATCAGCCTCCCGAAGGGGTCAACAACCGCTGAAACGCCGGTATTTGCGCCGCGAATCAGCGGCAGGCCGTTTTCGACGGCGCGGATTCGTGCCTGCTGGAAGTGCTGATACGGCCCCGGCGTCGCTCCGAACCAGCCGTCATTGGTAACATTTAGAAGCGCGCTCACCCGCTCCACGTCAGGCCCGATCTCGTCCGGGAAGATCGCCTCGTAGCAGATCAACGGATAGAAGGTCCTGCCCCCCGGCAGCGTCAGCATGGCCCGTACCGGCGCGGCACTGAACCCGCCCGGCATGGCGATGGCATCGGGGATGCCGAGATTACGCAGGAGATCCTCGTAGGGGACATATTCCCCGAACGGGACGAGATGCAGCTTGTCGGAAGCCGATACGATCTGGCCTTGGCTGTCGATCACATAGATGGAATTGTAAAAACGCGGCGCGAAGCCCGCGCCTGCATCTTCCGAACGGACCGCACCGGTAATCAGAACCTGGCCATCCTGCAGCACCTCGGCGATGCGGGTCAGCGCATCCGGGTTCTGGGTCAGAATGAACGGCACGGAGGTCTCCGGCCAGACGATGATGTCCGGCCGCTTGCCACCGTTTTCGGGCGGCAAAGCCGACAACGCAAGATGTTCCTCGAAGATCGCCGCCCGTTCGGCATCGTCCAGCTTTCGCGCCTGGTCGATGACCGGCTGAACGATGCGGACGACCGGCTGATTGTCGGCGGCAGGAGCCGGCGCGGCGTCGGCAATCTGCAGACGGTAGGCGCCATAACCCAGATGGGCGGCAAACAGCAGGACGGCGAGCGTCAGTCCGGTCCGCATGCCCTTTCTGGTGCCGATCAGGGCGGGTGCCGAAAACACGAAGACGGCGACAACCGTCACGCCGAAAATGCCGAGCACGGCTGCGGACTGCATCATCAGCGGCATGGGCATCGCGCCATATCCGACCGCATTCCAGGGGAAGCCGGTGGCGACGAAGCCGCGAAGCCATTCGGCAAGACCGAAGCCGAAGGCGAGCGAGGCCATCCGCCCGAAACCATCCGACCAGAAGATGCGGGCGATCGCCGTCGCGAGACCGTAAAATAGGGCGAGATAGGCAGGCAGGCCAAGAACCGCGAGCGGCAGCGCCCAGGCAAATTCATCCGCTTCCACCAGAAGCGCGTTGCCAAGCCACCAGAGGCCGGCGACGAAATAGCCGAAACCGAAGACCCAGCCGATCCAGAAGGCCGACCGGAACCGCGCGAACCGTCCCCCATCCGGATTGCCGGTGGAACCGTCCATCAGCCAGACGAGCAGCGTGAAGGAGATGAAAAGTGCTGCGAAAAAGCCGAAGGGCGGCAGGGCGAGCGCACCGATCGCTCCTGCGAGAAAAGCGACGACGACGCGCGGGAAGCCCCAGAGAAGCATGATCCTGCCCGCCAGCCGCTCCATCTATGTTCCCTTCCGCCCCCGAATCAGCGGCTGCAGTCTTTCAAAAAATGGCGGGCTTGTCGTGAGGTCAAAGAGGCGGACACCTCAGGGATCATTCAGCCTGGTGATTGCGCCGGTCGGCATCCTGAGCGGATGGCGCCGGCAGCAGGGCAGTTGTCGTCGTCTGATCGGTGAGCAGCATTTCGCCCTCCCCTTTCTGACGGCGGCGCGCGAGCGTTCGCTTGCGCAGGATCCGGACGCGCTTGATGCGGCGAGGATCGGCCTCCAGGATATGGAATTCGAAGCCAGGCACCGCCTGCACCACTTCGCCACGCACCGGAATACGGCCGAGCGCAGAGAAGATCAGGCCGCCCAGTGTATCGACGTCTTCGAGACGGTCGCGAATGTCGAAGTCAGAACCGATCGCCTTGGCGATCTCCTCCAGTTCGATACGCGCATCGGCGACGAACACGTCCTCGCTGGTGCGGGAGAACATGACCTCTTCATTGTCATGTTCGTCCTCGACGTCGCCGATCACCATTTCGACGATATCCTCGTGGGTGACTAGGCCGTCGGTCCCGCCATATTCGTCGATGACGAGCGCGAGCTGGGTGCGGGCGGCCTGCATGCTCTGCATGAGGTCGGAGGCGAGCATCGAGGGCGGCACGAACAGGATCTTGCGGATCAGCCCGGCTTCGGCAACCGTCTGCTCGAGATCGACGCGGCCGAGGTCGAAGGCAGGCCGCGGGGTGCGCACCGTCTTTTCGGCCTTTTCCGGCTTGTCGGTGGCAAGCGGCATCGGCTGGGTGGGTGCGGCGCGCGCACTGGTGCGGCGTTTGTTGCGCGCCTGCTTGGCCAGATAGGACAGGAGGTCGCGGATATGGACCATGCCGCGCGGGTCGTCGAGCGTGTCGTTATAGACAGGCATGCGCGAGCGACCGGTTTCCTCGAAATGGATCATCAGTTCGCCGATCGTCATGGTCATGTCGACCGCCTCAATGTCGGCGCGCGGCACCATGATGTCTTCGACGCGGATCTCGCGGAACCGGAGAATGTTGTGCAGCATCGCCCGTTCCTCGGGCGAGAAGGCATTGCTGATATTGGTGTCGGTCATCAGCGCATCGGCGAGGTCCTCGCGGAGCTTCTCGCCCTGCGACGGCCTGAGTAGCCTCACGGCGCGCGACCAGAAAGAGCTTTGGTGTTTTTGGGCTTCCGCTCGAGACGGACTACTGCCCTCTTCCGAGGAACTCGAGTCGGCGTCCTTGCCCTCACGGGTCGGGTTTGTCGAAAAGTCGTTCATTGGTCCAGACTATACTATCGGGTCTTGCCCCGCATAGGGGTCAGATAGGCCAAGGATGGCCAAAATGCGAGTCTCCAACGCTTCCATTCTTTCCGCTTCGTCCGTTTGCATATGGTCGTAGCCGAACAGATGCAGAAAACCGTGGACGAGCAGATGGGTCAGATGATCCTCGAAACTTTTATCGAGATCAACCGCTTCCCGCTCAACCGTCTCGCGAGCGATGACGATATCGCCGAGCATCGGGCCCGGCATCTTGCCCGGTTCGAGCGGAAAAGCCGGGAAAGACAGCACGTTGGTCGGCTTGTCCTTGCCGCGCCATTCGGCGTTGATTTCCTTGATCGCCGCATCGTCGGTAAAGACCAGCGACAATTCCGGGGCGGTTTTCGGGAATGGCTGCTTTTCCTGGCCCGCCAGGAATTCGGCAGCCGCCCCAAGCGTTTTTTCGCTCAGGGCCAAAAGGGCAGGCTCTTCGGGCCAGCCCTCGTCTTCAATGCTGATCTGTATGTCGAGTTGGGGCATAAGGTTTGGAGCCGACCGTTACCGGTCGACTTCCTCGCTCTCCTCGTGGACGGCATATTGCGCATCATAGGCCCGGACGATGCGGCCGACCAGCGGATGGCGGACCACGTCCGTATCCTTGAAGCGGATCACCGAGATGCCCTCGACGCCCTTCAGGATCTGCAGCGCTTCCACCAGGCCTGATTTCACGCCGCGCGGCAAATCGACCTGGCTCGGGTCGCCGGTGATGATCATCCGGGCATTTTCGCCGAGACGGGTCAGGAACATCTTCATCTGCATCGACGTGGTGTTCTGCGCCTCGTCGAGGATGACGGCGGCGTTTGCGAGCGTGCGGCCGCGCATGAAAGCGAGCGGCGCGATTTCGATGACGCCGGCGGTGATCGCCCGCTCCACCTTGTCGCCCGGCATCATGTCGTAGAGGGCGTCATAGAGCGGCCGCAGATAGGGATCGACCTTGTCCTTCATGTCGCCGGGCAGAAAGCCCAGGCGCTCGCCGGCTTCGACGGCCGGCCGCGACAGGATGATGCGATCGACAGCCCCGCGTTCCAGAAGCTGGGCGGCATGAGCGACGGCGAGATAAGTCTTGCCGGTACCGGCCGGGCCGACGCCGAAGACAAGCTCCGACCGTTCCAGCGCCCGCATATAGGCGTCTTGGGTCGGGGTGCGCGCGACGACCGTCTTCTTCTTGGTGGAAATCTGGCTCATGGAGAGCTTGGCTTTTTTCTCCAGCGTCGGCAGCTGCAGCTGGTCGTCGGCCGCCTGCGCCATGCGGATCGCACCGTCGACGTCGGAGGTCTCGACCGAGCCGCCCTTCTGGATGCGTTCGTAGAGGAAATCCAGCGCCCGGCGCGCCTGGTTGGTCGCCGTCAGATCGCCGGAGATGGCCACCGAATTGCCGCGCGCCCTAGCATCGATATGAAGCCGCTCTTCGAGAAGTTTGAGATTCTGATCGAATTGCCCGAAAAGCTCGCTGGCGAACCTATTGTTCTCGAACGTCAGGACAAAGTGATTGGCGTCGGTAGCGGCGGTGCGGGGTTGGCGCGCGGATGAAGAAACCAATTCACGTCCGTTCAAGTAGGCAAGCTCCTCGATGTTAGCTCAGGCTCCTATTAAACTCTCTGCCGGGTCGGCAAACAAGCTGTTCGGGCCGGTTCCACTGATTCGTACCTGGATAATGTCACCGATTTGCGATGTTTTTGCATCAACATTCACAGATTGAAGCCAGGGAGAACGTCCGATTATCTGTCCTGGCATGCGACCGGGCTTTTCCAGCAACAGGTCGATGACTTTTCCAACGCAGGATTTGGCGAATTCGGCCTGCTGTTTCAAGAGCAGGGCCTGCAATCTTTCCAACCGCTCCGCCTTCACCTCTTCCGGCACCTGATCGCCGAGGTCGGCGCCGGGCGTGCCGGGACGGGTCGAATATTTGAAGGAATATGCCTGGGCGTAGTTCACGTCCTCGACGAGGCGCAGCGTATCTTCGAAATCCTTGTCCGTCTCGCCGGGGAACCCGACGATGAAATCTCCGGCGATGGCGATATCCGGCCGAGCTTCGCGGATGCGCTCGATCAGGCGCAGATATTCGGTACCCGTGTGGCGGCGGTTCATGGCTTTCAGAATGCGGTCAGAACCGGCCTGGACCGGCAGATGCAGGTAGGGCATCAGGGTGCGCAGGTTGCGATGGGCCTCGATCAGCCGGTCATCCATGTCACGCGGGTGGCTGGTCGTGTAGCGCAGACGCGCGAGGCCCGGGATTTCCGCCAGGCGATAAAGCAGGTCGCCGAGGCTCCATTCGCCGCCCTTCGGGCCTTCCGCACGCCAGGCATTGACGTTCTGGCCGAGCAGCGTGATCTCGCGCACGCCGCCATCGACAAGCCGCAAGGCTTCGTCGACGATCTGCTGGACGGGACGAGAAACTTCCGACCCGCGCGTATAGGGGACGACGCAGAAGGTGCAGAACTTGTCGCAGCCTTCCTGAACGGTGAGGAAAGCGGTGACGCCGCGGGCGCGGATCTTCGCCTTCTCGGTAACCGGCAAGTGCTCGAACTTGTCCTCGACCGCATATTCGGTGTCGACGACAGGCTTGCCGCCGCGGGCGCGCCTCAGCGCTTCCGGCAGGCGATGATAGGTCTGCGGGCCGATCACCACGTCGACGGCCGGCGCACGGCGGATGATTTCCTCGCCTTCTGCCTGGGCGACGCAACCGGCGACGCCGATCATCAGCTCCCGACCTTCGGCAGCGCGTGCCTTCTTCATGTCGCGAAGACGCCCGAGGGCGGAATAGACCTTGTCTGCCGCCTTCTCGCGGATGTGGCAGGTGTTGAGGAGGATGAGGTCGGCCTCGCCCATCTCTTCGGTCGGTACGTAACCTTCGCCCGCCAGCGCATCGCTCATGCGGCCTGAATCATAGACATTCATCTGGCAGCCGTAGGTCTTGATGAAGACCTTGCGGGAATTCGGGCGCTGGGCCGGCTCGTCGGCGGGCACGGAAAGAGAGACGTGTTCGTTCATGGCTCGCTCCATACCGCAAGAAGACCCGGAAATGAAGCGTTTCCTAGAGCGCTTCGTAGTCACGACCCCGCAGATGGCGGATCAGCATGCGCCGAAGCCGGCTCGTCACGGCCATGCTCAGGTGCTTGCGGTTGTCGCCGGCGCGGAAATCGACCGTTTCCCCGAAGGCGACGTCCACGTCGAGCGCGCCTTCCTTCAGGACGCCGAGCAGATGCGGCACGAGTTCGATATCGCCAGGCCACGCCGCGATCGGCCGATGATAACGCCCCATGGCCATGCCGTGGACGCGCGTATAGGCGATCGCCACCGGCTGGACATGCACGACGCCTTCCGGCGTGCGCTGCACCGCGGCAGCAGCAGCGCCAAACAGCGACGACTTGACCTCCAGAAGCCGGTTGCCATCGGAGGTAGTGCCTTCGGGAAAAAGCACGACGATCTCGCCGGCTGCCATGCGCTCGGCGATCTCGTTCACCTGATCGCCGGTGCGGCGCTTCTGCTCGCGAGCGACGAAGACGCTTTTCTGCAGCTTGGCGAGCGTGCCGAAGACCGGCCATTCCGACACTTGCATCTTAGCAATGAAGACCACGTCGGCGATTGCGCCGAGCACGAGAATGTCCTTCCACGACGCATGATTGCAGGCAAGCATCAGCGGCCGGCGGCGATCCAGCGTTCCGTGGACATGAATGCGGATGCCAAGCAGAAAACAGGCAGTCTTATGCCAGTAGCGCGGGATATAGCGGCGGATCTTGAGGTCGAAGGCGAGGCCGAGGAGCTGAAACGGCAACAGGACCAGCGTAACTGCGAAAAGAGCAACGAAAACGAAGCCGATCCGCGCCCAAGTAATCACTTATCGTCCTTGTCCAGCGGGATGCCGTAGAGCTCCAGCCGGTGGCCGACGAGACGGAACCCGTGCTCCCGGGCGATGCGTTCCTGCAGCGCCTCGATTTCGGCTGAACGGAACTCGATGACATTGCCGGTGTTGAGATCGATCATATGGTCATGATGTTCCTCGGGCACGGTCTCGTAACGCGAGCGGCCGTCGCGGAAATCGTGACGTTCGATGATCCCTTCGTCCTCGAACAATTTTACCGTGCGGTAGACCGTCGAGATCGAGATACGCGGATCGACCTTGGAGGACCGGCGATAGAGTTCCTCGACATCCGGATGGTCAACGGACTCCTGCAGGATACGCGCGATCACGCGGCGTTGATCCGTCATTCGCATGCCTTTCTCGGCACACAGCTCCTCCAGGGTCTTGGAAAGGTCTGTCATGTCGTTTTGGCCTTCGAAACGTTCCCGTAGAAACTAACGGACTAACGAAGAACTCGGCTCATGACAAGCGCTGTGGATCGCGTCCCGTCCGGGCCGGCATAATAGGCGGGGCGCTCGCCCACTTTCTGGAAACCGAGCTTGCGGTAAAGCTCGACAGCAGGGCGATTCGCCGCCTCCACTTCCAGAAACATGCTCTCACCGCCGCGCGCCGCCGCCTCGCGCAGGGCGGCCTGCATCAGACGCCAGCCGAGGCCCACCCGGCCGAATTTCTCGTTGACGGCGACCGTCAGAATCTCCGCCTCGCCGGCCGCCTCCCGCGACAGAACGAAACCGCCGAGCGGCTTGGAGAAAAACGCATTGGTCTGACGCGCGACGAAACCGAAGACATTTTGCTGCAGGAGCAGGTTCTGGAACTCCCCGTCACTCCACTGACGCGGAAATCGCTGGCCATGCAGCTCGGAGATCTCCAGGCAATCGCTCGCCTCCATCGGCACGACTTCGAAATACGGCTTCCAGGTCAGGTAATCGTCGAGCATCGGCGCAGTCTGTACATTCACGAACGGGCAAGGGCAAAACCGGTCTGCGGTTTCGCATCTGGTCCACGAAGATACAATGGTTTGGGACGTTGCGCATCCACAGGTTTTTCAGCGGCGATGCGGGCGACCACGGCAATATCGAAACGGTCCCGCCCGTCATATTCGGCCACTTCCTTACCAAGGGAATGCTCCACCCAGGAGCCGGTCATCACCGCCGAGAGGGACTGGCCAAGTTCCGAAGCGTCCTCCGGCGAAAGTGCTGCGGGTTGGCTCAACGCTTCCCCGTTGGCGGAAAACGCCTGGGTGTAGACCTCGTTGCGCTTGGCATCCATGGCAACAACGACCGGCTGGTCGGGATGTTCGCCAAGAAACTTGAGCGCCAACGCCTCGAGCGTTGTTACGCCGACCGATTCGACACCGAGCGCGAGCGCGAAACCACGGGCGGCGGCAACACCGACGCGAATGCCGGTGAAGGAGCCGGGGCCTATGACGACCGCAACACGCTCGACGGCTTTGAGAGGAAGGTTGGCGGCGGCGAGCGCTTCGTCGATGACCGACATCAGCCTTTCGGCATGGCCCTTGCCGATCGTCTCGGTGACTTCAGACAGCACTTTGCCCGCGGCGCTGTCATAGAGCGCTGCGGAGCAATCCACCCCGGCGGTATCGATGGCAAGAACAATCATTCAACGGTGCCGACGGGCTCAGAGCGCTTCGACGGCCTGCACTTCCGGAACGAAATGCTTGAGCAGGTTCTGCACCCCGTGCTTCAGCGTCGCCGTGGAAGACGGGCAGCCGGAGCATGCGCCCTTCATGTTGAGGTAGACCGTGCCGTCGCGGAAACCCTTGAAGGTAATGTCGCCGCCATCCTGGGCGACGGCCGGGCGGACGCGGGTTTCGAGCAGTTCCTTGATCGTCGCGACGATCGTTTCGTCGTCCTCATCGAAGAACTCGCCCTCGATGTCGGATGCTTCAGCAAGCGTCGACGTGCCCCCCATGACCGGCGCGCCGGACATGAAATGCTCCATGATCGAGCCGAGGATCGCCGGCTTCAGGTGCTGCCATTCGGCACTTTCCTTGGTGACGGTGATGAAGTCGTAACCGAAATAAACGCCGGTGACGCCGGAGATGCCGAACAGGCGCTCGGCCAGCGGAGATGCTTCCGCCTCGCCGGCGTTGCGGAAATCGGCGGTGCCTTTTTCCATGACGACTTTGCCGGGCAGGAACTTCAGGGTCGCCGGGTTGGGGGTGGCTTCCGTCTGAATGAACATCTCGTCTCTCCTGGGGCACGGCGCCCCTCGCAAATTTAGAACTCTTCAAAAGAAGATAAGCCGTATCAGCTTTTCGTTCAAGTGCTCCTTTGCCTGCGCAAGATCAAGTCCGCAATCAGGCCAGGGCGTCGATTTCCTCAGCCGTCAGCGTGTCGGGCAGCACGGTGACGGGAATCGGGAAGGCAGCAACGGCGGACACCAGGGGTCCCGGCCCTTCCTTGGTTGAGCCGGCCGCCAGGACGAGGACCGCGATATCGCGGTCTTCCTCGACCAGCTGAATGATCTGCTCGCTGGCGTTGCCTTCGCGGATGACGATTTCCGGATCGATGCCGATCGTATCGCGCACCTTCTGGGCGGCCTTGGCCATCACCGCATCCGCCTCTTCGCGGGCCTCGGCACGCATGATCTGCTCGACGCCCAGCCATTGCTGGAAATCGCCTTCGGGAATGACGAAAAGCAGGACGAGACCGCCATTGGAGTTCTTGGCGCGGCGCCCCGCATAGTGGACCGCCTTTTCACATTCCGGCGTGCCGTCGATGACCGCCATGAACTTGCGCCGGTGCCCTTCAAGCCGCGAAAGCCGTTTCGATACCATGCCGCCCCTCCTTCGCATGTAGACGACCCAAGCAGTCGTGATGCGGAACTTATACCAACCGGAAAAAATGAAAACCCGCCACGAATGTCGTGACGGGTATGCAATCTTTGCGTGGCCCGAAAGGCGTCGATAATCTCAGCGCAGGAAACCGACGATGTCGAAGACGTCTCCCATGACCTTCTCGGCACGGGCGCGGGCGCGCTCGCCACCATCCTTGAGGATGGCGTCGATATGGCTCGTGTCGTCCATCAGGCGGCGCATTTCGGACGTGATCGGCGCGAGCACGTGCACGGCGAGGTCGGCCAACGCGGGCTTGAAGACCGAAAACTGCTGGCCGCCATATTCGGCGAGAACGTCGACCTTGGTCCTGTCGGCAAGTGCTGCATAGATGCCGACGAGATTATCGGCCTCCGGGCGGCCCTTGAGGCCTTCGAGTTCGCTCGGCAGGCCCTCCGGATCGGTCTTGGCCTTGCGGATCTTCTTGGCGATCTCTTCCGGCTCGTCCATCAGGTTGATGCGCGACAGGTCCGACGGGTCGGATTTCGACATTTTCTTGGTGCCGTCACGCAACGACATGACGCGCGGTGCCGGCCCCTCGATCAACGGCTCGACCAGTGGGAAGAAACCATGGATCGGCTCCTCGCCGACGACCATGTCGACGCCGGTGCCGGCGGCGCGGATCTTCTCCTGGAAGTCGATGTTGAACTTCTGAGCGATATCGCGGGCGAGTTCCAGGTGCTGCTTCTGGTCGTCGCCGACCGGCACGTGGGTGGCGCGGTAGACGAGAATGTCGGCGGCCATCAGGCTCGGATAGGCGAGCAGGCCGAGCGAGGCGTTCTCGCGATCCTTGCCGGCCTTGTCCTTGAACTGGGTCATGCGGTTCATCCAGCCGATGCGGGCGACGCAATTGAAGACCCAGGCAAGCTCCGCATGCTGCGGCACGGCCGACTGGTTGAAGACGATATGTTTCTTCGGATCGATACCCGAAGCGATGAAGGCGGCGGCGATCGAGCGTATCTGTCCCCGCAGGTCGTCATGGACGAGCTGCGCGGTGATCGCGTGCAGATCTACGACGCAATAGATGCAGTCGTTATTTTCCTGCAGCGCCACGAACTTGCGGATAGCGCCGAGGTAGTTGCCGAGATGGAGATTGCCGGTCGGCTGGACGCCGGAAAAGACAAGCGGCTTGAAGCTGTTCATATCGTCCTCAATTAGGCTGGTGGAGGGCCCCAGACCCGAAGGGTCATGTTGCTAACGCGCGGGCTTATGCACGGCGAAGCGCGGGGGATCAAGAGCATCAGCGAGCCGCGTGTTCAATCAGATCCCAGGTGTTGCCATAGGGATCGGCAAACACCGCCACCGACCCGTAGACCTCATGCCGCGGCTCTTCGAGGAAATGGACGCCCTTGGCAGTCATGGCGGCATGGTCGCGGACGAAATCGTCGGTCTTCAGGAAGAAGCCGACCCGGCCGCCGGTCTGGTTGCCGATTGCCGCCGTCTGCGTGTCGGTGGCAGCCTTAGCCAGCAGCATTGCCGCGCCCTCGCCGCCCTTCGGCTTCACCACGACCCAACGCTTGCCCTCCGGCTGCACGCTGTCCTCCAGGCAATCGAAGCCGAGGGCACCGCAATAAAAATCCTTGGCCCGGTCGTAGTCGTCGACGATCAGGGCCACCAGAAACAGCGATTGGATGGGCATCAACAAACTCCGGACTCGATTGACTTTCAGCCGCCCGGAAATTGCGGGCGACGGCGGTCCTGGCAAGGGTGGAAGACCGCTTAAGGGCGCCTCCCGGAACACTACGGCGACAAAAGAACCACCACCATAACCATTCGAGGTAGGGCCGGGAAAGGGCTACCTCTTTGGGAGCATCTTGCCTACGTCAATACTCCTAAAGGAAAAATCTTTCCTGGGGTGCCTCCGAATAGATTAACGGATGTTAGTCTTTTAGGCAGCCATAATCCCATTTCTGAGCAAAAGTCTCCTTATTCGCGCCCTTTTTGGAAAGGAAATACCCAAGCGTACCACGGTTAACCGGTCATGAACGACACGGTCTGTCCTCGGGGGATCCCCATGCGCATCATATTTCGCGTCGCGCTTTCCTGCCTATTGGCGCTAGGCCTGAATGTCACCGCAGAAGCTGGCGAAAGCCAAAAGCGAAGAAGTACTTCCTTCAAGCACGATTATTCAGCCTTCTTCACCGTGCAGCGGGTCAGCGTTCGCACGAGTTGCTTTCCGGAAAAACTGGGGGCCATCCTTGCGCATATCGCGCGACAGACCGGCCACAAACCGATGGTCACGTCCGGCCACCGGCCGCATTCGGGCAGGTCGCAGCATAGTCATTGTTATGCGGCCGACATCCGGGTACCGGGCGTATCGGAACGAGCAATCCTTGCCGCTGCGGCCAGCGCACCCGGCATCGGTGGCATCGGCCGTTATTGCAACGGCATCGTCCATGTGGATGTCGGGCCGAAACGCCGGTGGGCATATTGCGGGCGGCGCAAGCGGGGTTAGGCCTTCGGCTTCCGCTTGATGTTCCGGCGTATCATGCCGATGTCGGCGCCGCCGATCAGGAAGGCGCAGGCGAAATAGACGGCCATCGCCAGGACAAGCAGGCAGGAGAGCGCCGCGACCTGGTGGATCAGCAGGGCGTCCGGGACCAGCCACGGGCCGGCATAGCGGAGCGCATAGATCAGCGCTGCGGACATGATCGCGGTCGAGACGAGCAGCAGGGCCGTACGCCTCGCGAGTGCCCATTCCCAGGTGAGATGGCCGCGCCAGACGAGCGTCGCAAACAGCAGGATGGTATTCGTCCAGCCCGCCGCAGCCTCGGCCGTCGCGATGCCGCGCTCGGCGATCAGCGGGAAAAGCGAAATTGCCAGGCCTGAATTGATGACGACCGAGAGCATGGTGAAACGCATCGGCGTCCTTGTGTCCTCACGGGCATAAAAACCCGGCTGCAGCGCCTTGATCAGCACGAAGCCCGGCAGGCCGATGCCGTAGATCGCAAGGATTCCAGCGACGACCGAGGTGTTTTCGGCGGAGAAGGCGCCGCGCTCGTATAGCACACGGATGATCGCATCCGACAGGATCCAGAGCCCGGCTGCGGCCGGAAGCGTCAAGAACAGCACAAATTCGATCGAACGGTTCTGGGTATTGGCGGCTTCCTTGAGATGCCCGCCCTTCAAGGCACGGGCAAGTTCCGGCAGGAGCACGACGCCGACGGCGACGCCGACGACACCGAGCGGGAGCTGGTAGATACGGTCGGCATATTGGAGGGCGGCGATCGCGCCTTCCTTGCCGGAGGCGATCGCCTGGCCGATGATCTGGTTGATTTGGGTGATGCCACCGGTGACGGCCGCCGGCACGGCCAGCACCAGAAGGCGCTTGACGTTCGGCGTCATCCTGGGGCGGCGGAAGCCGATGTTGATGCCGGCATGGCGAACCCCGGCATAGACCACGGCGAGCTGCAGGATGCCGGCGGCCAGCACACTCCAGGAGAGATACCAGGCGATGGTCAGCGGATCGGCATGGGTCCAGAGGCCGTAGAGCAGCGCCGCGATCATCACCACGTTCAGGAAGACCGGAGCGATAGCGGCGGCAAAGAAGTGATGCAGCGAATTGAGCATGCCACTCATCATCGCCGTCAGCGACATGCACATCAGATAGGGAAACATCACCACTGCTAAGCGGATGGTGATGGAGGTCTTTTCGGGATCGTCGGCGAAGCCCGGTGCGATGATCCATTCCACCAGCCATGGCATCATCAGTTCCATGACGATGGTGATGATCATCAAGGCGGAGAAGAGAACGCCGAAAACCTCTTCCGAAAAGCGCTTGGCGCCCTCGACGCCGTTCGCCTCGATCTCTTTCGAAAACAGCGGCACGAAGGCGGCGTTGAAGGCGCCCTCGGCAAACAGCCGACGGAAGAGGTTCGGGAAGCGGAAGGCCGCATAAAAGACGTCGGCCATCGGGCCGGTGCCGAGCGCGGCCGCCATGAAGGTCTCGCGCGCAAAGCCGAAAATCCGGCTGCCGAGGGTCGCTCCGCCGACTGTCGCGAATTTCCGAACTAGGCTCATCGGACAGGACTCATCGGACGAAACTCACACGCTGGCCTTGGACTTGCGCGGCTGGGACGACTGGTCCGGATTGGGGGCCGGCGCGATCATGCCCATCGGCATGCCGCTTCTGAGTTCGTCCTCCTGCTCGGACATCACAGCCTTCAGCCGCGCCGCGATATTGCCCTGGCGGTTCTCGTTGACGACCTTCTGGCCGACGAGATCGGTGACATAGAAGGTATCGATAACCTTTTCGCCGAAGGTGGTGATGCGTGCCGAATGGATGTCGAGCGAGAGATCGGCGAGCACCGCGGTGATATCCGCAAGCAGGCCGGTGCGGTCGAGGCATTCCACCTCGATGACCGTGAACTTGTTCGACAGGCCGTTCGAGAGAATGACCGATGGCGGAATGGTGAAGGTCTTGTTGCGTTTGCGGGACTTGGCACGCGTCGCGATGACTTCCGGCAGCCGCTTCTTGCCCGACAGCACGTCCTCGATCATCCGGCTGATCGTGCCGGCGCGGCGCAGTTCGTCCTCGTCCACCGGGAATTCCCGGTTGATCAGGATGGTGTCGAGCGCCCGCCCGTCCGAGGTCGTGAAGATCTGCGCATCGGCGATGTTGGCGCCCGCCGCAGCGCAGGCACCGGCAATGATCGACAGCAGGCGGGGATGGTCCGGCGCCAGGACCGTAATCTCGGTGATGGCGTGGAAGCTGTCCGTCCTCACCATGGTGGCAAGCGCCTGGCCTGCCTTGTCCGTGTCGCGGAGGAACTTCGTGTGACGGATCTGGTCGTCCAGCGAAACCGACAGGAGGTAGGGCTGGTAGTGCAGTTTCGAATAGGTGCGGCGGTCCTTGGCGCTCCAGTCGGCCAATGCCTTGACGAGTTCCTCCTCGGCGACCTTGGCGCGCTCCTTGCGCGACACCTCGGAGAAGCCGCCCGAGAGCAGCAGCTCGGTCTCGTAATAGAGCGTGCGCAGCAGCTGGCCCTTCCAGCCGTTCCAGACACCCGGGCCGACGGCGCGGATATCGCAGATGGTCAGGATCAAGAGCAGCTTCAGCCGGTCCATCGACTGCACCTTTTCGGCGAAGTCGGTAATCGTCTTGCGGTCGTGCAGGTCGCGGGTCTGGGCCGTCATCGACATCAGGAGATGCACTTCGATCAGCCAGACGACGAGTTCGGTCTGCTTGGCGTTGAGCCCGAGACGCGGGCAGAGCTTGCGCGCGATGCGGGCGCCGGCGATCGAGTGATCCTCCTGGCGGCCCTTAGCAACGTCATGCAACAGCACGGCGACGTAAAGCGCCTCGCGCTCCTCGACACTCGGCATGACCTTGTTGGCGAGCGGGTGGATGTCGGCAGCCTTGCCCTTGTCCACTTCCGACAGCGCCTCGACCGAGCGGATCAGGTGCTCGTCGACGGTATAGTGATGATACATATTGAACTGCATCATCGCGACCACCTTGCCGAATTCCGGAATGAAGCGGCCGAGCACGCCTGCCTCGTTCATCCGGCGCAGCATCAGCGCCGGATCACGCCGCGAGGTCAGCATCGAGAGGAAAAGCCGGTTGGCCTCCTCGTTCTCGCGTACATCGTTGTCGATCAGCGAGAGCGAGCGGGTCATGCGCTTCAGCGCATCGGGATGGAGTTCCAGCCCGTTGATATCGGCCACATGGAAAAAGCGGATGATATTGACCGGATCGCGCTTGAAGACGTTCGGGTCGGCAAGTGTAATGCGGCCGCGATCCACGACGAATTCCACGGTGCCGGGGATCTTGTGGAGGCGTTTGGTGAAGCGTGAGATGACGCGGTTGGTGAGGCCGGGTGCCGCCTTCGCCTGCTGCTCCTCCAGCGCGGCGCAGAGAATGCGGGTCAGATCGCCGACATTCTTCGACACGAGGAAATAGTGCTTCATGAAGCGCTCAACGGCGGAGAGGCCGGGGCGCGAGTGATAACCGAGGCTTTCTGCGATCTCGCGCTGGATGTCGAAGGAGAGGCGCTCCTCGGCCTTGCCGGTCAGGAAATGCATCTGGCAGCGCACCGCCCAAAGGAAGTCGTCAGCCTTTTCGAACGAGCGCGCTTCCTCGCGGGAAAGAACGCCCACCTTGACGAGTTCCGTTGTTTCGCGAACCCGGTAATAGTATTTCGCGATCCAGAAGAGGGTATGAAGATCGCGCAGTCCGCCCTTGCCTTCCTTGACGTTGGGCTCGACCAGATAACGCGTATCGCCGGCCTTCTCGTGGCGATTGTCGCGCTCGGCAAGCTTGGCGGCGATGAATTCCGGACCGGTATCGGCGACGATTTCCTTGTCGAAACGGCTCTCGAGGTCGCTCACCAGCGCCTCGCGGCCGCAGATGTAGCGGCTTTCGAGAATGGCGGTGCGGATCGTCATGTCCGTCTTGGACAGCCGGATGCATTCTTCGACGGTGCGGGTCGCATGACCGACCTTGAAGCCCATGTCCCACAGCACATAGAGCAGGAACTCCACGGCCTTGCGCATGGTCTCGGTGTTTCGGGGAGGCAGCAGGAACAGGAGATCGATGTCGGAACCAGGTGCCAGCGTATCGCGGCCGTAACCGCCGACAGCCGCCACGGCGATATCCGTGCCCTCGCTATAGAGGCCCTCAGCAATCGTCTCGTAGAGAACGCGGATCAGCTGATCCTGTAGCCAGGAGATGCGGCGGGCGCAATTCAGCCCGCTGCCATCCTTGGAAAGGAGCTGGCGGGCCTTTTCGCGGCCCTCGACGCTCGCCCGACGCAGCAACGGCAGAAGCGCCGCCCGCAATTCGAGTTGAGGGCGATCCTTGTCCTTGACGATCGCCCTGCAATCGGCCCGAAGACGGGCCACGTCGAGAAGTTCAGAAAAATCGATGTCGTGTCTGGCCATGTTATCCTGCCGGTGCCCGGCCTGCGGAGGGAGGCTATAATCGTTTTGAGGCACCTTGACCAACGATTATCATCATCGGACGTTTCAAAGTTGTTGCTTCCTGCGTCGAAGTTCAAGCCGATGTTTTTCTGGCACCGGCGTCTTGTGCGGCCCTTGCCTCGCCTCTCCATTGCTTGGGGTTCGTCCCCGTCACCCGACGAAATTCCCGATTGAAGTTCGATTTCGTCGAAAACCCGACGTCCAGCATGATCTGGATCACCGTCCGCTCGGTTTCCCGCAGAAGGCGGCAGGCTTCGGCAATCCGGCGGTCGTTGACGAACTGCGAGACATTCAGCCCCGTCACCCGATTGATGGCGGCAGAGACCTCACGGGCCGGAAGTCTCGCCTTGCGGGCAAGCTTTGCAAGGCTCAGGTCTTCGCTCCTGTAAAGCTCGCCCTCCTCCAGCGCCGCCTCGATACGGAATAACGTGGCCTTGTCTTCTTCAGTCGGCTTGAGTGCGGGGGAAGCGACACTTGGTTTGGGCGGGGAGAAATCGGGGGCGAAATAATAGACGATCACGGCGCCTATCGCCGTGAGGTTCATCATTGTGACAGCCAACGGTACATCGCCGGCGCCGTAGATATCGGTGTAAACCGCCAGTGCGGCATCGCTGACGGCGAAGAACAGCATCAGGCCCGCGGTCAATCGGGCGGCGCGCACGGCTGGGCGAACCCGCTGCAGGGAGGCCTCCGCCATCACGTCGTCGCCGCCCGAAAGGGTCAGACGGTAAAGCGCAACGCCATAGGCGAAAAAGATCACCAGCAGCAGCGGGTCGACAAGATCACGGAAGAAGCCAACCGCCACGGCCACGACACAGGGCACCGCGGCGTGCAACCAGGGCCGATCGAGGGGTTTTGCGGTCAGGCCGCGGAACGCCAGGAAGGCAAGCGGAGGCATGATGGACGCGGTGATCGGCAGTAAGGGCACCAATCCATTGACGCCGTAGCCGAAGCGCAGCCCTACGCCGACGCCCTGAAATGCATAAAGCACAAGGAAGGCATGGAAATAACGCCGCGTGCCGGGCAGTTCGACGCCCTTCAGGCTGCGATAAAGCGTCAGCGCGAAGACGAGACCGGCAAGAAAAGGCAAGGGAACGGACAACACGCAGGATACCCGATGAAACGGCCTCGATCATGATCTCGGAGTCTTTATCACGTTCCGGATCGAAAGGCAGGTGGGTCGACTGCTTTGATGCGGCACATCAACGGAAACCGCTGTCGAAACGTCAGGCCTTGAGCTGCTTCTTCAGCGCATAAAGCGCGTCCAGGGCTTCGCGGGGCGTCATGTCGTCCGGGTTGATGGCCTTCAGGGCGTCCTCGACCTTGGACGGGCCCGCGCGCTTGGCTTCTTCGCGGCGGACCGCGACCTGGAAGAGCGGCAGGTCGTCGATCAGCTGGCTCGCGGGGTTCTTGCGGTCGGAATCCTCGAGTTTGGTCAGCACGTCGCGGGCGCGGGCGACCACCGAGTCGGGAAGACCTGCAAGCCGCGCGACCTGAATACCATAGGAGCGATCGGCAGCACCGGGGCCGACTTCGTGCAGGAAGATCACCTCGCCATCCCATTCCTTCACCCGCATCGTGGCGTTGGAAAGCCGGTTCAGCTTTTCCGAGAGCACGGTCAGCTCGTGGAAATGGGTGGCGAACAGGCCGCGGCACCTGTTCGCCTCGTGCAGGTGCTCGACCGCCGCCCAGGCGATCGACAGGCCGTCGAAGGTCGCGGTGCCACGGCCGATCTCGTCGAGGATGACCAGCGAACGGTCGCTCGCCTGATTGAGGATGGCGGCGGTCTCTACCATCTCCACCATGAAAGTGGAGCGGCCGCGGGCCAGATCGTCCGAAGCGCCGACGCGGGAGAAAAGCCGGTCGACGATGCCGATATGGGCCGACGTCGCCGGCACGAACGAACCCATCTGCGCAAGGATGGCGATCAGCGCGTTCTGGCGCAGGAAGGTCGACTTACCGCCCATGTTCGGGCCGGTGAGCAGCCAGAGCGCGCCGAACTCGCCGCCACCATGCGGCGAGAGATCGCAGTCGTTTGCGATGAACGGGCCGACGGACTGTCTGCGCAGCGCCTGCTCAACCACCGGGTGGCGGCCGCCTTCGATCGCGAACATGCGCGAGGCATCCACGACCGGCCGGCGGTAACTCCATTCGTCGGCGAGCATGGCAAGGCCTGCCGCGACATCGATTACCGCCAGCGCCCGGGCGCCGGCCTTGATCGCTTCCGCCTCCGAGGTCACTGCTGCGACCATCCTGTCGAAGGCTTCGAGCTCGATGGTCAGGGCCTTGTCGGCGGCATTGGCGATGCGGCTTTCGAGATCGGCAAGTTCCGTCGTCGTGAAACGCATGGCACTTGCCATGGTCTGACGATGAATGAAGCGGGCCTTGCCTTCGGGCGTATCGGTCATCGTGCCGGAATTGCCGGCGGTCACCTCGATGAAATAACCGAGCACGTTGTTGTGCTTGATCTTCAGCGACTTGATGCCGGTCTCCTCGGCATATTGGAGCTGGAGCGCGGCGATGACCCGGCGCGACTGGTCGCGCAACGCCCGCACCTCGTCCAGTTCCGAATGAGCGCCATCGGCGAGGAACCCGCCGTCGCGCTTCAGGAGCGGCAGTTCCTGCGCCAGCATGTTGCCGAGCATGGATTCCAGATGAAGTGGCAAGGCCTTCAGATCGTCGAGCGCCTGCCCCAATTCCTCGGGCAGCATGGCCCTGTCGAGAAAGCCCGCGACACCGCGGGCCGCTTCCAGCCCCTGCAGGATACTGCCGAGATCACGCGGGCCGCCGCGGTCGAGCGCCAGGCGCGACAGGGCGCGCGGCATGTCCGGCACGTGCTTCAGTCCGGAGCGCAGTTCACCGCAAAGCGACGGCTCTTCGAGCAGGAAGGAGATGGAATCGAGACGCCGATTGATGCGGTCGGGATCCGTCAGCGGCGACATCAGCCGTTCGGCGAGCAGGCGAGCCCCGCCGCCGGTCACCGTGCGGTCGATCGCCTTCAGGAGCGTGCCTTCACGCTCTCCCGACAAGGTCTTGGTCAGTTCCAGGTTGCCGCGGGTCGCGGGGTCGATGAACAGCGTCGAGGCGCCGCTTTCGCGCTCGGGGCGTCCGAGCGGCGGACGTTCGGCGATCTGGGTCTTTTCCACATAAGCGACGGCTGCCGCGGCGGCGGCGAGTTCGGCGCGCGAAAAATTGCCGAACCCGTCGAGCGTGCCGACGCCGAAATAGCGGGTGATGCGGCCCTCGGCGCTGGCGCTGTCGAAGAGCACGGACGGCTGCGGCACCGCGACCTTGCCGAGAACGTCGAAGACGGGTTTGAGCTCAGCGTCGTGAAACATCGTATCCGGCAGGATCAGTTCGCGCGGTTCGATGCGCAGGATATCGGCGAGCAGCCGGGACTGATCGGTCTCCGCCAGCCGGAAGACGCCGGTCGAGATATCGATCCAGGCGAGCGCCAGAAGCGGTTCGGCGGCACCCTTGATGCGGGCAAGCGCCATCAGGTAGTTCGATTCGGAGGGTGAGAGGAGTTTTTCCTCGGTAATCGTGCCCGGCGTCACCAGCCGGACGACGTCCCGCTTCACCACCGATTTCGAGCCGCGCTTCCTGGCCTCCGCCGGGTCTTCCACCTGTTCGCAGACGGCGACGCGGAAACCGAGCGAGATCAGCTTCTGCAGATAGTCGTCGGCAGCGTGCACCGGAACGCCGCACATCGGGATTTCGCGACCGAGATGCTGGCCGCGCTTGGTGAGCGTGATGCCGAGTGCACGGGACGCATCGACCGCATCCTCGAAGAACAGCTCATAAAAATCACCCATGCGATAGAAGAGCAGCGAACCCGGATTGTTCGCCTTGATCTCGATATATTGCTCCATCATCGGCGTTGCCGACGCGCGACTTTCCTCCGAGGCGAGCTCGGCAGTATTCAGGGCTTCGATGGGGAATCTTTCAAACTGGGTCACAGAACCGATTTTTTGTTGCGCGCTGGAACTTGCGACACTATCGATGAAGACACCTGAAAGACAACATCTGCCGCGGCCTAGAGGACGGCTGCCCACAAAAAGCTGGAGGAGACATGCCTGCTAAGGACAAGGCCACGGGGAAGGCCGCACGTGCGCGGGCTTCCGTGACCGAACAGGAAGCACTCGATTTCCATTCGGAAGGCCGCCCGGGTAAACTCGAAATCAATCCCACCAAGCCGATGGCCACCCAGCGCGATCTGTCGCTCGCTTATTCGCCAGGCGTTGCCGTGCCGGTCCTGGCAATCGCCGCAAACCCGGCAACCGCCTATGACTACACGACGCGCGGCAACATGGTGGCGGTCATCTCCAACGGCACGGCGATCCTCGGCCTCGGCAATCTCGGAGCGCTTGCCTCGAAACCGGTGATGGAAGGCAAGGCCGTGCTGTTCAAGCGCTTCGCCGACGTCGATTCCATCGACCTTGAAGTCGATACGGAGAATGTCGACGAGTTCATCAACTGCGTGCGGTTCCTCGGCCCCTCTTTCGGCGGCATCAATCTCGAGGATATCAAGGCGCCGGAATGTTTCATCATCGAGAGCCGCCTGCGCGAGCTGATGGATATCCCGGTCTTCCATGACGACCAGCACGGCACTGCAATCATCGCCGCTGCCGGTCTGATCAATGCGCTGGAGCTGACCGGCCGGGACCTCAAGACCACCAAGCTCGTCTGCAACGGCGCCGGCGCCGCCGCAATCGCCTGCGTCGAACTCATCAAGGCGATGGGCTTCAATTCGGAAAATGTCATTCTCTGCGACACCAAGGGCGTCATCTATCAGGGCCGCACCGAAGGCATGAACCAGTGGAAGTCCGCCCACGCGGTGAACACTGCCAAGCGGACCCTCGCCGAGGCCATGAAGGACGCGGATGTCGTGCTCGGTCTTTCCCAGAAGGGCGCCTTTACCGAAGAGATGATCCGCTCCATGGCCGACAGGCCGATCATTTTCGCGATGGCCAACCCCGATCCGGAAATCACGCCGGAAGAGGTCGCCCGCATCCGCGACGACGCAATCATGGCGACCGGCCGTTCGGACTATCCGAACCAGGTCAACAACGTGCTCGGCTTCCCCTATATCTTCCGTGGCGCGCTCGATGTGCGGGCCAGCCAGATCAACGACGCGATGAAGATCGCTGCCGTCCACGCGCTCGCCAATCTCGCCCGCGAAGACGTGCCGGACGATGTTGCCGCCGCCTACCAGGGCAACCGCCCCCGTTTCGGCGCGCAATACATCATCCCGGTCCCGTTCGATCCGCGGCTCATCTCGGCGATCCCGGTCGCCGTTGCCGAAGCGGCGATGGAAAGCGGCGTCGCCCGCAAGAACATCGCCGATCTTGCCGCCTACGCCTCGGAGCTTTCCGCCCGCCGCGATCCGATCGCCGCGACCACACAAGGCATCTACGAGCGCGTCCGCCGCTTCCCGAAACGGGTCGTCTTTGCCGAGGCCGAAGAAGAACAGGTCATGCGCGCGGCGATTTCCTTCACCAACCAGAAGCTCGGCACTGCCATCCTTCTCGGGCGTGACGACGTTATCCGGGCGACGGCGGAAAAGGCCGGCATCGATCTCGACCGTCCCGGCATCGAGGTCGTCAATGCACGCCTCTCCAATCGTGTCGATGCCTATATCGACCACCTCTATGCGCGTCTGCAGCGCGAAGGCTTCCTCCACCGCGATGTCCAGCGCCTTATCCATAACGACCGCAACCATTTCGCCGCGACCATGGTCGCCATCGGCGACGCGGATGCGATGGTGACCGGCACGACCCGCAATTATGCGACGGCGCTCCAGGACGTCCGCCGCTGCATCGATCCGAAGCCGGGGCACAAGATAATCGGCGTATCGCTGGTGATCGCCCGCGGCCGGACGATTTTTGTCGCCGACACCGCCGTCCACGACATGCCGAACGCAGAGGATCTCGCCGACATCGCCGTCGAAGCCGCCCGCGTCGCAAAGCGGATGGGGTATGAGCCGCGTGTCGCACTCGTTGCCTATTCGACGTTCGGGCAGCCGATCGGCGAACGGTCGGAACGGGTTCGCGAGGCGGTCAAGATCCTCGACCAGCGCCGCGTGGATTTCGAATATGACGGCGAAATGGGCGCGGACGTGGCGCTCAACTCGCACCGGATGGAGCAATATCCGTTCTGCCGGCTCTCGGGCACAGCCAACGTGCTGGTCATGCCGGCGATCCATTCCGCCTCGATCTCGACCCGCATGTTGCAGGAACTCGGCGCTTCGACGGTCATCGGCCCGCTGCTTGTCGGTCTCGACAAGTCGGTGCAGATCACCTCGATGGGTGCGAAGGACAGCGACATCGTCAACATGGCGGCGATCGCGGCCTACAACGCCGGGACGTGAGTTTCTTGTAAACGGGACCCAAGTGGACTAAGTTCAGTGAACTAAGTCCACTTGGAGACTTGCTCCGTGAAAACCGTCAACATCCATGAAGCCAAGACGCATTTGTCGCGCCTCGTCGAAGAGGCTGCGAAGGGCGAAGCGTTCGTCATCGCCAAGGCCGGCAAGCCGATGGTGAAGGTCGTGCCGCTGGAGGAAGCGCCGAAGAAGAAGCGACGGGCCGGCTTTCTAAAAGGCTACGCATCCGTTCCTGACGATTTCGACACGATGTTCGCCAAGGAAATTGAAGAGATGTTTTACGGAAAATGAGAGTTCTCCCGGATTCTCATATCCTCGCTTGGTTCGCCGACGACGCGCCAAAACTCACTGACGAAATGCGTGCCATCATCGAAGATGAGGAAAATGAGCTTTTTTTCAGTGCCGCCAGCCTCTGGGAGCTGACTATCAAACGAGCGCTCAATCGTAGTGGTTTCAATATCAGTCCGCGCGTTTTACATCGCGCTTTGCTCGACAATGGATTTCAGGAATTACACGTGAGCACCGAGCATGCTCTTGCTGTGGAAAGCCTACCTCTAATCCATAAGGATCCGTTCGACCGGATTCTCATCGCACAGAGTATTTCCGAAGGCATGCTGCTGCTGACTTCGGATGAAACCGTCGCACAATACGACGGCCCCATAAGGCTTGTCCGTTAGCTCGCAAACCGTCCGGCGTCGGCGCCGAAGTGGGTGATGTAGCGGTCCGAGATCGAGGCGATCGGCAGGACGATCAGCACGTCGGTGGTGTTGAAGGCGTGATCGATGACCGCACCGTCGCCTACCATTGCACCGAGGCGCAGATATCCCTTGATCAGCGGCGGCAACAGGGAGAGTGCCTTGCGGGTGTTGACGCCTTCCATCGGCATCAGGTCCATCGAGCGATAGAGTTCCGGCAGTGCCGAAACCGCCCAATCGCCCTTGGTCGAGACCGTGTGGTGCAGGAAAGACAGCGCCATGGCGTGTTCCTCGGGCGAAACGCCCGGGAAGGACGCACAGCCGAACATGGCGTTCATGCCGTGCTTCAGCGAATAGGCCCAATTGCCCTGCCAGAGCAGTTCGACGGTGCGCTTGGTGCGATAGTCCGGCAGCACGCAGGAGCGGCCGAGCTCCATGAACTGCTTGTCCGGATGACGCGCAAGCAGCGGCTCGATGTCGAATTCCGATGCCGAATAGAAGCCGTTGTTGGCCAGCGCCACTTCCTGGCGCAGCAGGCGGTAGGTGCCGACGATCTGATCTTCGATATCACCCTCGATTGCGTTGTCGACGACCAGAAGATGGTCGCAGATCGCATCAAAGGCATCGACGTCGCGGCGGCGGCGCATGGCGTCCGGGCTCAAGGTCGCGTGCATTTCTTCGACGAAGACGCGGTAGCGAACCGCCTGCGCGGCATCGATTTCGCGCTCGCTGCGGGCAAGCCGCGTTTCGAGCGTGCCAATGCGGCCGAAGACATCGCCGCTTACCGGAGCAGAGGCCGGCGCCTGGGTTGTTTCAGGTATCACTTCACGGTTCAGGAGTTCGATTGCCAAGGTGATTCTCCCCGTCCCGGTTTGATCACCGCCTTAAATCACTTCTCTGCGACAAGAACGTGACATTCGCTGTCACAATAGGTTCCAGGGATGGTCGCGTCAACGCGCCTGTTGGCGCTCGGTGGAGAGAACTCCCAAAATTCGAACCTCCTCCAGAAGCGTCAGCGGATCGACCGGCTTTGCGAAGACGCGGCTGGCCCCATTCAGAAGCACCTCGCGATGCGTCGCTTCTCGGCTCTCGCCTGTCAGCACGATCACCGGGACCAGAGGGCGGGCGCCCTCCTGCTCCTCGGCACGCAGCGCCGCCAGGAGATTGAAAACATCTCCTCCGGGCATGTACATGTCGGAAATGATGAGATCGAGCGGCATGTCCCGGTTGAGTACCGTCTCGATCAGCGTCGGGAAATCGTCGACGAGACGGACCCGATGTCCGGCCTTTGTCAGAACCGAACGGATGATCAGCGCGTTGACGGGGTCGTCCTCACCAAGCAGCACCTCGAGCCCTTCCCCATGTTTTTCGATAACGGGCGGCGGGGGCATGGCCTGGTTGTCATTCAGCGCGTCGCGTGTGCCGAAGCCGCGCAGGCGGCCGCTCAAGACGTCGATCAGGGATTTTTCCCGGAGCGGCCGGATAAGCCAGGCGTCGAAGAAATCCTGCGGCTGGGAGGCGCGTTCCTCGGGGTTGACGAGCAGGATGCGGTGGAGCGGCGCATGCGCCTTTTCATTTGCATAATCGGAGGCCAGCCGGTGATCGACGATCAGGTCGGTATAGGGCAGCGGCCCTGTCTCGGCGCGGTCGATCAGCATTTGCGCGTCGGCCGTGTTGGCGACGTGCCGGCAGCGGCCGCCAAGGGTTTCGATCGTCGCGACCGTCGCCTTGGCGGCAGGTCCTTCCGGCGCCAGAAGCAGAACCCGGGACATGGCCAGCAACTGGTTGCGTTCGCCGGTACCCGATTGCGCCGTCTCCGCGAAATGCAGAGGGAAGCGGATCGTGAACGTGCTGCCGGTTCCCCTCTGGCTGGCGACGGAAAGCGATCCGCCGAACTCCGTCAGAATGCGCGATGCGATGCCGAGACCGAGACCGGTGCCGCCGCTGCGGGCCTCGGCCGAACCCGCCTGCTCGAATTCACCGAAAACCCGCGTCAGTTCATCGGCCGCCATGCCGGGACCGGTATCGATGACGGCAATGGCGACGTTGCCGTCTTCGACCGCCGCCCGCACCAGCACGCCGCCATGGGCGGTGAATTTCACCGCATTGCCGATAACATTGAAAAGCACTTGCCGGATGCGGCCCGGATCGAGATCGAGAAGGTCGGGGAGATCGGCAGTCATCGTCGCGGCGATCTCGATGCGCTTCTCGTGGGCGCGCGGCGCCAGCATCTCGACGACGTTTTCGATGAGGTGGCGGAGATTTTCCGCCCGGTTGTTGAGCCGGAAGCGGCCGGCTTCCAGCGTCGAATAATCGAGCAGGTCTTCGACGAGCTGCGCCAGCGCATAACCCGACTGGCGAATGCCGCTCAGATAGTTCTGCTGTTCCGCCGTCAGCTTGGTCTGGCCGAGAAGATGCGTCATCCCGAGAATGCCGTTGAGCGGCGTGCGGATTTCATGGACCACGGTGGCGATCTGCCGGGATTTCGCAGCGCTTGCCGCCTCGGCATTCCTCAATGCATGCTGGAGCCGGGGAACCGTGCGCTGGCGGCGCCACTCGGATATCCGGGAAAAGAGCGAGGCAAAGACGCTGCGCGGCGCCCTCTTTTCTTCATCCTGCCGCAGTCCCAATGCGGGCACGACCTTTTCCGGCACCGGTTCGGCCATATCGGCCGCGGCGGGAGACGCGAACGCCTTCGAGATCCGTTCATGTATGTCGGCGATATCTCGCATTGGGAAAGACTAACCGGGTTTCTTTCCCAATCCTTAGAGCAATCAGGTAAAATTTTACTGATCGGCCTTTTTCGGGCCGAACAGCTCGTCGAGGATGACCAGGCCTGCCCCGATGGTGATGAAACTGTCCGCGAGATTGAAGACCGCGAAGGACCACGTCTCGGTGTGGAACAGGATGTAGTCGATCACGTGGCCATAGGCGAAGCCGTCGATCAGGTTGCCGATCGCACCGGCGATGATCAACGCGAAGCCGCTATGGGCGAAAGGACGCTCCTTCGGGGTGCGGCGCCAGAGCCAGAGCACGAAGGCGACGATCAGCACCCGCATGCCGACGATGAATTCCCGCTCCATGCCCGACAGCAGGGAGAAGGCGACGCCGAGATTGTAGGTTCGGTAGAGCGCCAGCACCGGCAGAAGCGGAACCGCCTCCTGCATCGGAAGATAAGTCTCGACGGCGATCTTCACCACCTGATCGAGAATGACGGCGATGACGATGACGATCAGAGCCACCAGAGGCCGCGAAAGAAGGGCTACGCGTGCGGTCATTTCTTCTCGTCCAGGGTCAGCAGATGGCGGCGGGCCTCGAAGAGCATCACGGCGGACGCGACGGCGAGGTTGAGCGAGTCCGCCCTGCCCTGCTGAGGAATTCGAACGGTGCGATCGGCAGCCCTGGCGAGATTATCCGGCAGGCCGGACTGCTCGTTGCCCATCAGCAACACGACCGGCTTTTTCGAATAATCCACGGTGCGATAATCGACGGCGCCGGCGAGATGCGTCGCCACGACCTGGGTGCCGGAGCGCTTCTGCCAGATCAGGAATTCTTCCGGCGAACATTTGACGACCGGCACCGCGAAGACCGAGCCCATGGTGGCACGCACGGTTTCCAGCGAAAACGGGTCTGTGCATTCGCCGACCAGGATGACCCCGGTCGCGCCTGCCGCATCGGCGGTGCGGATAATGGTGCCGAGATTGCCGGGGTCGCGCACGCGGTCGAGCGCTACCAGCGTCTCGTCCCTGCCCGGCCTCAGGTCCTCAAGTTTCTTCCAGCGCTGCTCGAAAATGCCGACGACCATCTGCGGGTTGTCGCGGCGGGTGACCGAGGAGAGCACCTTCTCGCTGACTTCCAGCACCAGGCCGCCATGGGCGACCGTCTTTGCCGCCACCTGCTCGACAAGCGTCTTGCCCTTGGCCGCCTTGGCATAGACCAGCGTACGGATTTCCCAGCCGAGCTCCAGCGCGTCGATGACGAGCTTCAGGCCTTCGGCCAGGAAGGTGCCGCTCTCTTCGCGGTCCCTCTTGTTGGTGAGCGCCTTGATGTCCTTGATGATCGGATTGGAAAGCGAGGTGACTTCCTTCACCTGGCCGACCCGCCGTGGTCCGGACTTCTGAAAATCGTCGTTCATGCCGGCACCCAGCGACTGAAAAGGGAAGTGGAAAGCGCGCGGCCCGGCGTCCTGCCGTCCAGCCCCGCTTCGCGGATGACGAGCTCGCCCGATTCCACGGCGCCGCCGGCGCCGCGCATCGTCTCGCGCATCAGTTCATGGATGGAATAGAAGCTGGCGCGGATGGAATAAGCGGTCAGCACGAGGCCGATCGCCTTCGGTGACAACAGCTCGCGGCAGATGTCGAGCATCAGCGGCAGATGATCGAAAAGCTGCCAGACTTCGCCGTTCGGGCCGCGGCCGAATTTCGGCGGATCGGTGAGGATGATGTCGTAGCGGTTGCCGCGACGCTCCTCGCGCAGGATGAACTTCATCGCATCCTCGCAGATCCAGCGGATCGGCGCCTTGTCGAGGCGGGCGAGCGACTGGTTTTCCCGCGCCCAGCCGATCGCCTTCTTGGAAGCGTCGACATGGGTGACTTCCGCCCCGGCAGCCGCCGCGACCAGCGATGCGACGCCTGTGTAGCCGAACAGGTTCAGCACCTTCACCGGGCGCTTCGCCTCCTCTATGCGGTTCTTCATCCATTCCCAGTGAACGATCTGCTCCGGGAAGACGCCGACATGGCGGAAGGACGTGAAGCGTCCGAGGAAATCGGTGCCGAGCAGCGACAGCGGCCAGGTTTCGCCCAGCGCTTCCTTGGTGAAGCGCCAGCGGCCCATGCCGTCCTCGTCCGTGTCGCCGGTGAAGAGCGCATCCGCCTTTTCCCAGACGTGGGCAGGAAGAGACGGCTGCCACAGCGCCTGAGCTTCCGGCCGGACGATGCGATAGGGGCCGTATTGCTCGAGTTTAAGCCCGTTGCCACTATCGATCAGATGAAAATCACCCGCACCGGACGATTCGAGAATGATCGGCACGCGCTCGGGCGGCCGCTCGCCGCTGCGCTGCAAAAGCGGACGGGTTTCCGCCGGTGCAGCAGCCAGCGCGGGTTTGGCGGCCCTTTCCTGCGGCCGCGGAGCCTGCCTGACTGCCGCTGGTTTTGCGGTGACGTGCCCGCGGGAGGACCGGTTGCCCGCCTCGTTCCGGGCTTTTTCACCCGGCCGCCTTTCCTTGTTCTTCAATACGTTCATCCGCCTAGATTTTGAGACTTGCGGCAGCAGATAGCATTTGCTCGCCATTCTTCAAAGCCGGGGAGCCGATGGTGGCGTGTTTTATTGATGACCCGGTCTGTCCGCCTTTTGTCCCCCTTGGCAAAGATCACCACCCTTGCAATAAGGCTAGCAACGGCGGATGGAGGATCATCGCATGGATATGGGCGGCGAAGAACGTATTGCAGCACCCCGCGACGTGGTCTGGGCGGCGTTGAACGACCCGGAAATCCTTCGCCAGTGCATCCCGGGTTGCCAGACGCTCGAACAGAAGTCTCCGACCGAGCTCTCCGCGACCGTCAAGCTGAAGGTCGGTCCGGTTTCGGCGAACTTCTCCGGCGAAGTGACACTTTCCGACATCAACCCGCCGGAAAGCTACACGATATCGGGCGAGGGCAAGGGCGGCATCGCCGGTTTTGCCAAGGGCTCCGCGACCGTCACCCTGGTCGAAGATGGCAGCGATACACTGCTGCGCTACTCCACCAAGGCTCAGGTGGGCGGCAAGATCGCGCAGCTCGGCTCGCGGCTGATCGATTCCACGTCGCAGAAACTCGCTGGCCAGTTTTTTGCGGATTTCAACAAGGCCGTGGTCGCCAAGGCCGCGCAAGCCTGATCCAGCCCGCCTTACTTTACCTGGAAGGAAGTTGGGTCGAGGCCGGGCGTCCAGCGACGACGGCCTTGTGTTCGTTCTGCCACCGGACCGCTTCGCGCGCTTCGACGCGAGCCTGCTTGCGGTGCTTGCCCTGGCTCCACCAGGTCACGAACGAGCCGATGAACATCCCGATCAGCAAGGCCAGGAACAGGAACAGGAAAAACGGTGCGCTCACCGCCAACATGCCGTCGTCCGGCCGGAAGGGATTGAGCGCCAGGGTGACTGTCTGGCGGTTTGCGACTGCGAGCACGATCAGCACGATGCCGAGCGGCACGAAGACCACGAGGGAGACGATCTTTTTGAACTTGTCCATATGATTCTCCGGCAGCAGACTGCATGCTGTTTACCAGCATCTGTTGCAGAATAGGCGCGCTTTATGGGGTTTCAAGGGCGACGGAAGCTGCGTCGAAGGGATCAATCTTCTTCGTCGTCAAGACCCGGATTCAGGCGCTCGCGCAGTTCCTTGCCTGTCTTGAAGAAAGGAACCCATTTCTCCTCGACGAAAACGCTCTCGCCGGTGCGCGGATTGCGGCCGGACCGGGAGGGGCGGTTCTTCACGGAAAACGCGCCGAAGCCGCGCAGTTCGACACGATTTCCGCCTGCCAGGGCATCTGTGATCTCGTCGAGCACGGCATTCACGATGTTCTCGACGTCGCGGTGGTAGAGATGCGGATTGCGAGCCGCGACGATCTGCACCAGTTCTGATTTGATCACGGTTGCCCCCTGAAAAGTTTAGATTTTCAACCGCGCCCAACCTGCCAAACGGAGACAAGACCGTCAAGAAACAACTTGTCTGCGCCGAAGGTGCGAAGGGCGTCGGGAGTGATTGCCTGGCCGAAACCGGAGAGCTTGAACAACTCGCTGACGGCGCTCGCCAACCAGAAGGACGAGGAGGAATTACGCTCCTTCCAATCGACGACCGGCAGGTCCTTGGAAACACCGCGCGATTCAAAATAGGCGCGAATGTCCTCCTCGCCGCCCAGCTTGTCGACAAGCTTGGCGCTGAGCGCCTGGCGGCCGGTGAAGATCGTGCCGTCCGCGAGCTTCAGAACCTCGTCACGCGGCAGCTTGCGGCGATCGGCAACGAGATCGACGAACCAGGCGTAGCTGTCCATGACCATGTTGCGGATCATCGTCTTGGCTTCCTCGCTTGCCGGATGGAAGGGCGACGGCTCGGCCTTCAGCGGGGCAGACTTGATCTCCTGCAGAGAGACGCCGATCTTCTTCATCACCTCGTCGATCTGCGGGTATTGGAAGATCACCCCGATCGATCCGGTGATCGAGCTTTCGCCCGCGACAATCTGGTCGCCGGCCATGGCGACCATGTAGCCGGCAGAGGCGGCCAAGGTGCGGATATCGGAAACGACGGGCTTCTTTTCGGAAACCTTCCGGATCGCCTTGAAGATGCGCTCGCCGCCATAGGTCGTCCCGCCCGGCGAAGAGATCGAGACGATCAGCGCCTTGGCCTGGTTGCTTTCGGCGATCTTGTCGAGGCGCTCCAGCAGATCCTTGTCATCCGTGATCATGCCGGAGATTTGGATGCGGGCGACATGCGGCACCGCGGATCCGACACCGTCGCCGGCAACGACACGGTAAAGCGCGAACCCGATGCCGACGAGGAAAACAAGTGCGACGATCCGCCAGAAACTCAGCTTGCGGCGCAGGGAACGCCGGTCCGCAATTGCCATTTGATCCATAAAATCACCCTTCGAGCTGAACCGCCGTTGCTAAATAGGCTCTCTAGCGTGTTTTGCAGCGGACCACATCACGTTTTTATGTTGTCCATTATTGTTTGTTGATTGAATCAAAACCATATTGGCGGACAAAGCAAAGCTCACAACCGCTCCATCCGGCACAACCGAGATGAGAACGGAGATGGGCTAGTAAGGAATTATCCGGCACTCATGCTGCAGCATATTCGAAAAACGGCAGGCTTTACGTCGGCGTTGGAGCCGCGCCCGGATGCCTATCAGGCGGCGCTGGCGCATTCCACGAGCGTGCGCTGGCTCAAGATATTGCTGCCGATCCTGGCCGGCGTGATTTCGGCTGCCTTCATCGGGGTCTCGATCATCCGCGCCTATCTGCCGGAGAACCTCTCGATTGAAAACGCCCGGATCGAAAACGGCAAGATCGTCATGGAACGGCCGGCGATCTCTGGCCGCAACAAGGACGGTATCAGCTACTCGATGACCGCCAACCGCGCGCTGCAGGATATCCAGAACTCGAACATGATCACGCTCGAGGACGTCAAAGCCGCCGTACCGGTCAACGACGACGTGATCGCGCGAGTGACCGCGACCGCCGCCGACTTCGACCGCGGCACCGACATGCTCGATCTCAACTCGCCGTTCGACGTCAATCTGAGCAACGGGATCACCGCCCGCTTCAGGTCCGCGCACCTCGATATCAACGCAGGTGTGATGGAATCACCCGAGCACGTCGATATCTCCATGAAAGAAGGCTCTATTGTTGCAGAGTCTTTAAAGATAACGGATAAGGGGCGTACCATCACCTTCAAGGGCCAGGTTCGCCTCCATCTCGATCCAGCCACCATCCGCAACCAAGGCAAGTAGAGCCCGGCCGTCATGATCATTCGCCGCCTTCTTACACGCAATACCGCAGTTCTGATCGCGGCAGGATTTACCTCCTGTCTGGCAGCGACCGCACATGCCCAGACCACCACCAGCCAGATGGAAGGCCTGAAGCTTTCCGGCGACCAGCCGATCCAGATCCAGAGCGACCAGCTCGAGATCAAGGAGCAGGAAAAGAAGGCCTATTTTACCGGCAACGTCCAGGTCGTGCAGGGCACGACCACGATGAAGGCCGGCAAGATGACGGTTCTTTATACGGGCGAAGGTGGTTCGGTGACCTCAGGCAGCGCCAATATCGACAAGATCTTTCTTGACGAGACGGTATTCCTGACTTCGGGAACGCAGCAGGCGACCGCCGAGAAGGGCGAGTTCGACATGAAATCCCAGACCTTCGTGCTTTCCGGCAAGCAGGTCGTGCTCTCGGAAGGCCCCAACGTCTTCAAGGGTTGCAAACTCACCGTACTGATGGAAACCGGCCAGGCCAAGCTCGACGCCTGTGGCGGGCGTGTGGAAATCCTGCTCGACCCGAAATCGCGACCAAAGCAATAATAGACATTTGACGTGAAAATACCGTTCCTCCCCAGTCTGTCGGCAAGGAAGCCGTCCGCGCCCGAACCCTTCGTCGTACGCGATAAAGCGCGCTACGAGGGTACGCTGGTCGCGCATGGCCTTTCGAAGACCTACGATACCCGTCGCGTCGTCAACGGCGTGTCACTGGTCGTGCGCCGCGGCGAGGCCGTCGGACTGCTCGGGCCGAACGGTGCGGGCAAGACGACCTGTTTCTACATGATCACCGGCCTGGTGCCGGTGGACGAAGGCATGATCGCGATCAACGGCAACGAAGTCACCCACATGCCGATGTATCGCCGCGCCCGCCTGGGCGTGGGGTATCTGCCGCAGGAAGCCTCGATCTTCCGCGGCCTGACCGTCGAGGAAAACATCCGCGCGGTGCTGGAAGTGCACGAGCCCGACAGGGACAAGCGGGAGAGCAAGCTCGACGAACTGCTGGAAGAGTTCCACATCAGCCAGCTGCGGAAATCGGCGGCCGTGGCGCTTTCCGGCGGCGAACGCCGACGCCTCGAAATCGCCCGGGCGCTTGCGACCGACCCGGCCTTCATGCTGCTCGACGAACCTTTTGCCGGCGTCGATCCTATTTCGGTCTCCGACATTCAGAACCTCGTACGCCACTTGACGGCGCGTGGGATCGGCGTTCTGATAACGGATCACAACGTCCGCGAAACGCTGGGCCTGATCGACCGGGCCTATATCATCCACGCGGGCGAAGTACTGACGCATGGCCGGGCAGACGATATCGTCAACAACCCGGATGTTCGCCGTCTTTATCTCGGTGACAAATTCAGCCTCTAGGCGCGAATTGGTCGTTGCAGCGTGACAAAGAAATTTACTTTCCCGCACTGCAGCGCTTGACCAAATCTTTCAAAAAAGCAATTCTTGTGCCAGATGCAAATTTGGCCTTGTGGGGCTCGGCGAAGTCGAGCGTCCACCACTCCATGACCGGGTGGTTCAAGGGGATTGCAGGGGAGTTTCGCGTCCGCCATGGGTTTATCCGCTAATCTTTTCCTACGCCAAACCCAATCGCTGGTGATGACGCCGCAGCTGATGCAATCCATCCAGCTGCTGCAGATGACTCATTTCGAGCTCAACCAGTTCATCGCCCAGGAAGTCGAAAAGAACCCCCTGCTCGAAATTACGTCAAGCGAGAGCGAAAACGACGCGGAAACAGGCTTCGACCCCGCCGACGACTTTGCCCCGACCGAAGGCCGCGAGAGTTCGGCAGCCGCCGAAGTCGACAGCGACTGGTATGAAGGCTCCTCCTCCATCAGCGCCGAGAGGCTCGGCGAAGGGCTCGATACGGGCTTCGAAAACGTCTTCCCGGACGACGGCCCGGTGCGGCGCGCCGATGCGCCGGAGCTGCTCAGCCAGTGGAAATCCATGCCGGGCGGCGAGTCCGGCGAAGACTACGACCTGGATGATTTCGTCGCCGGCCAGGTGACGCTGCGCGACCACCTGAACCAGCAGATCCCCTTCCTGATCGTCGATGCGGCCAGCCGCCTGATTGCTCAGCACCTCGTCGATCAGCTCGACGAGGCCGGTTACATGCTGGGCGACATCGAGGAGATCGCCGCCCGCCTCGGCAGAAGCGCCGAGAATGTGGAAGCCATCCTGCACTCGCTGCAGACACTCGATCCGCCGGGCGTCTTTGCGCGATCGCTCAGCGAATGTCTGGCAATCCAGCTTCGGGAAAAGGACCGGCTCGACCCGGCCATGGATGCACTCATCAGACATCTGGATCTGCTCGGCAAACGCGACTTCGCCTCGCTTCGAAAAATCTGCGGTGTCGACGACGAAGACCTGATCGACATGCTGGGGGAAATTCGCGGCCTCAACCCGAAGCCCGGCGCGGGTTTCGAGCGCGGCATGTCGGAGACGATTTCGCCGGATATCGTCGTGCGGGCGTCACCCGACGGCGGCTGGATGGTGGAACTCAATCCGGACACCCTGCCGCGCGTTCTGGTGAACCACACCTATTTCCAGACGGTGTCGAAGAACTGCCCGAAAAACGGCGACGACCATAACTTCCTTTCCGACTGCATGCAGAACGCCAACTGGCTGACGCGCAGCCTCGACCAGCGCGCCAAGACGATCATGAAGGTAGCGACCGAAATCGTCCGCCAGCAGGATGCCTTCCTGATGCACGGCGTCGACCACCTGCGGCCGCTCAACCTCAAGACCGTTGCCGAAGCGATCAAGATGCATGAATCAACGGTCAGCCGCGTCACCTCCAACAAATACATGCTGACGCCGCGGGGCCTGTTCGAACTCAAATATTTCTTCACGGTGTCGATCGGCTCGGCAGAAGAAGGCGGCGACAGCCATTCGGCGGAGGCCGTGCGCCACCGGATTCGCCTGCTCATCGCCCAGGAGACGCCGGAGGCGGTGCTTTCGGACGACGATATCGTAATCAGCCTGAAACGCGGCGGCGTCGAACTTGCGCGCCGGACCGTCGCCAAATACCGCGAGGCGATGAACATCCCCTCCTCCGTTCAGCGCCGCCGTGAAAAGCGTGCGATCGCCGGGGTCGCGGCATACTGAAATGCGGCCGAAACAGGCGGTTTTCCACAGGCCTACGTAGAAATCCCGAGACCGGCCGCCGTTGACATTTAAAACATCGGGCGCTAGAAGCCCGCCGCAACTGCACGGGACATGGCACGAAACCTATCCCATCATCCAGACAGACACCGATTGCAGCAATTTAGCGCGGTGGCGTGTGAACGGCTTGGATGAGGGGACGGCTTGGCGTAGACTGGAACACGCAAGTCACGACAAGAAGGAAGAACTCCATGAGTGTGCGTGTATCCGGTAAGCATATGGAAATTGGCGATTCGTTCCGTCAAAGGATCGAGGACCAAATCGGAGAAGCGGTTACAAAATACTTCGACGGAGGCTATTCAAGCCAAGTCATCGTGGAAAAGGCTGGTTCGCGCTTTTCTGCCGACTGCAAGGTGCATCTCGATACCGGGATCGTCCTGCATGCGGCTGGCGAGGCGAATGATCCGCAGATCAGTTTCGACGCCGCAGCACAGCGGATCGAAAAACGTCTGCGCCGCTACAAGCGGCGGCTCAAGGATCATCATGCCGGCAACCATGTGAATGGTTTTGCGGAAGTTGCCTACACTGTTATGGACAGCGTACCGGATGAAGGGGAGGAAGTGCCCGAGGATTTCGCGCCGACCATTGTCGCGGAAAGTTCGAAGCAGTTGAAGACGATGACGGTCGCAAGCGCCGTCATGGCACTTGATATGACAGACGAACCTGTTCTTCTGTTCCGCAGCCCCGGCAAGGAACATCTGAACATTGTGTACCGCCGCAATGACGGCAATATTGGCTGGATCGATTCCACCAATATCAAGAACTGACACCTGGGGAGAGCGTCGGAGACGGCGCTCCCCTTCGCCTAGGGCACAAGCTCTTGCGGCACGAAGGATGACGAGAATGGCATTGGCAGATTTGCTGCAGCAAGATGCGATTATTCCTGCCCTAAAGGTAAATTCCAAAAAGCAGCTATTGCAGGAGCTGGCGGCCAAGGCTTCCAAGCTGACGGGCGTGAGCGAACGAGAAATCTTCGACATCATCCTGCAGCGCGAAAGGCTCGGCTCCACCGGCGTCGGCCACGGCATCGCCATCCCGCACGGCAAGCTCAACAGCATCTCGTCGATCAAGGGTATTTTCGCGCGCCTTGAGGCGCCGGTCGATTTCGAAGCGCTCGATGACGAGCCGGTCGATCTGGTGTTCCTGCTGCTCGCACCCGAAGGCGCCGGCGCCGACCACCTGAAGGCTCTGTCGCGCATCGCCCGCGTCCTGCGCGACCAGGACCTTGTCGCCAAGCTGCGCAAAACCGATTCCGCTTCGGCGATCTATGCCTTCCTCAACGAGGAGCAGGCAAACCACGCCGCCTGACCGCATACATATTCGTGGGGACGAACGAACCGCCTGGCCGCTGACAAAGCGCCGGGCGGTTTTGTTTGCATGCTACCCTTCCAGATCGGATTTCAGCCTATCCATAAGTCTCACCGCATGGGCGGCATAATCGCCGATCCAGCGATCGTTGATGGACTTGATGGGCAGGGAATTGAGGTAGTTCCAGCGCTCCCTGCCCTCGCGCCTGACAATCACCAGATCGGCCTCTTCCAGCACTTTCAGATGCTGCATGATCGTGCAGCGATCCATGTCGGCGAAGGTCTCGCAGACGCTGCCGGTGGTTTGCGGCCGGTCCTTCAATTCATCGAGGATCAACCGCCGCCTCGGGTGGGCGAGCGCCTTGAAAACTGCGTCGATATCCGCTTCGCTTGACATGTTATGTTTTTATAACATATTTTGCCTGCCAGCAAGGAGCCCGTATATCGCGGTTCCGGTTTTCCACGGTGAAGAGGAGGAGAATGCCATGACGGACAGGCTATACGGCGGCATCGACATCGCCATGAAGGTCCCGTCGCATCAATATCAGGCGACGATCGCATTCTACCGTGACACGATCGGCCTCAAGGAGATCACCGACAAGGCACCCGCCATCGGTTTCGAACTCGGGCCGAACAAGCTCTGGATCGACGAGGCGCCAATGATGAGCCAGGCCGAGATATGGCTGGAATTGTTTACGGGTGATTTCGACGATGCGGCAGCGCATCTTGAAAAATCGGGCGTCGTGCGCTGCGACGCGATCGAGCCGCTGCCGGAAGGCTTCAAAGGCGGCTGGATCACCAGCCCCGCCAATATCATTCACATGGTGCGGGAACCGGAGGCCTGGTAGGCGCTCAGACAAAACAGGCCGGGCGGCGCGAGGCCGCCCGGCAAATCGTAGAGGTCAGGCGTTCTTTTCGCCGGCGGCTTCCGCGGAGACTTCCGCCTTCGGGCCGCCCTTTGCAACACCGACCATGGCCGGGCGCAGCACGCGTTCGCCGATCGTGAAGCCGGCCTGGACGACCTGAACGACAGTATTGTTCGGAACAGCAGGGTTCGGGATCTCGAACATGGCCTGGTGGAAGTTCGGATCGAACTTCTGGCCTTCAGGATCGATCTTCTTCACGCCGTGACGCTCCAGAGCGGACAGCATCGAGCGTTCGGTCATCTCGACGCCCTCCAGGAGCGTGGTCAGCGAGGCATCTGCCGTGGCGCGCATTTCGGTCGGCACGGCGTCCAGCGCCCGGCGCAGGTTGTCCGAAACGGCGAGCATGTCGCGCGCAAAGCCGGCCGCCGCATAGGACTTAGCGTCCTTGATTTCGCGTTCGGTGCGGCGGCGCAGGTTGTCCATTTCGGCTGCCAGCCGCAGAAAGCGGTCGCGCAGCTCGTTATTTTCGGCTTTCAGCAATTCCAGCGGATCCGGTTCGGCGGCAGGCGCCTCGGCATTCTTCTGGTTGGCCGCGTCCTCAAGAGCAGATGCAACAGCTTCAACCGTGTTCTCCGCGGCAGTTGCGTCAGGTCCGTTCTTGTTGGTTTCGTCGGTCATGACGGTCTCCGGTTATTCTTGGCTTGGATTTACGGGCTTGGATTTGTGCCCGATATCGAGGTTTAAAGTGAAAAAATCAAGGCTTGCTGGGAAAGTTGGGGCGGCTGCGACGCGAATTCAGCGCGACAGCCTGGCAAGCAGCTGCGCGGTGTAATCCACCATCGGCACGATGCGCGAATAGTTGAGCCGCGTCGGCCCGATGACCCCGACGGCACCGACGATCCGGTCTTCGCCGTCACGATAGGGCGCCACGATGAGCGAGGAGCCCGACAGGGAGAACAATTTGTTTTCCGAGCCGATGAAGATTCGCACGCCCGGTCCCTTCTCGGCGAGATCGAGAATCTCGATCAGGCTGTCCTTCTTTTCGAGATCGTCGAAAAGCAGCCGCAGGCGATCGAGATCGGCAACATCCGCCAAGCCTTCGAGCAGATTGGCCCGGCCGCGGACGATGAGCTGGGTCGGCTTGCCTTCCTCGCTATCGCCGGACCAGACGGCAAGGCCGCGCTCGACCAGTTCCTGCGAGAGCGCATGGAGCTCGCCCTGCACCTGATCCTTGAGCGTCTTCAGCTGGCCGCGCAGTTCCGGCAGCGTCTGGCCGCTGAGGTGGGCGTTGAGGAAATTGGCCGCCTCGGTAAGCTGCGACGACGTCACGCCGGCCGGAAGTTCGATGACACGGTTTTCCACCTGGTTATGATCGCCGACGAGCACCGCAAGCGCCTTGGTCGGCTCCAGGCGGATGAACTCGACGTGCTTCAGGACGGGGTCGCTCTTGGTGGTAATGACGATCCCGGCGCCGCGCGAGACGCCTGACAACATGCGGCTCGCCTCCGCCATCAGGCTTTCCATCGGCTGATCGCGATCCGCAGGCCGGATCTGCCGGTCGATATTGGCACGCTCCTCGGCGGAGAGGTCACCGACCTGCATGAAAGCATCGACGAAAAAGCGAAGCCCGGACTGGGTCGGAAGGCGACCGGCGCTGATATGCGGGGAGTAGATGAGCCCGAGTTCCTCGAGATCGCTCATCACATTGCGCACCGAGGCGGGCGACAGCGATATCGGCAGCAGGCGGGAAAGATTTCGGGAGCCGAGCGGTTCGCCGGTTTCCAGATAGCTTTCCACGATGCGGCGGAAAATTTCGCGCGAACGGTCATCGAGCACAGAGCCGCTGTCCCTACCCGTCGATGCCGAAAATCCCATCTAAAACTTCACCGTTCCGTTGTTCTTTCGACAAAATATAGTCATTCGCCGCGCCTTCTCCAAAGGGAAAATCGCCACGGGCATAATCAATCGCCCGCAGAGCGCCTTAGGCCTTTTTCTTTGCAAAAGCCTGGCCGGGGCCGTAGAAGGCGGAAACAGAAATCCAGGGAGTGAAGCATGCGGCCTTCAGGCAGACAGTTGAACCAGATGCGCAAGGTCTCGTTCGAGCGTAATTTCTCCAAACATGCCGAAGGTTCCTGCCTCGTCAAGTTCGGCGACACGCATGTGCTGTGCACCGCGAGTCTCGAAGAAAAGACGCCGCCGTGGCTGCGCAACAGCGGCAAGGGCTGGGTCACCGCCGAATACGGCATGCTGCCGCGCGCCACAGGCGACCGCATGAAGAGGGAAGCCGCTGCCGGAAAGCAGGGCGGCCGCACCCAGGAAATCCAGCGCCTGATCGGCCGCTCCTTGCGCGCCGTCATTGATCTCGAAGCACTCGGCGAAAAGCAGATCACCATCGACTGCGATGTCATCCAGGCGGATGGCGGCACGCGCACGGCGTCGATCACCGGTGGCTGGATTGCGCTCTACGACTGCTTGAAGTGGATGGAAGCCCGCTCGATGACCAAGGTCGACAAGGTATTGAAGGATCATGTCGCGGCGATCTCCTGCGGCATCTTTGCCGGCCAGCCGGTTATCGACCTCGATTATATCGAGGATTCGGCTGCCGAGACGGACGCCAATTTCGTGATGACCGGCACCGGCGGCATTGTCGAGGTGCAGGGCACGGCCGAGGGCAAGCCTTTCAGCCAGGAGGAATTCCTGAAGCTTTTGGCACTGGCTCAGGACGGCACGCAGGAACTGGTGGCGATGCAGAAGCAGGCGATTGCCTGACATTCGCTGAAAGAGGTGCTGTTTGATCGAAGGCATTCTCGAAACTGCACTTTATGCTGACGATCTCGATGCCGCCGAGGCCTTCTACGGCGGCATTCTCGGGCTTGAAAAGGTTCTGCGCGCCGGCAACAGGCATGTGTTCTTCCGTTGCGGGCCGGGCATCCTGCTGATCTTCAATCCCGCCGAGACGGTGAAGCCATCACCGGCCGGTGCGTTGCCGGTTCCGCCCCACGGTGCGACTGGACCCGGGCATATCTGCTTTCGCATGACGAGCGAAGCGATTGACTTGCTCAAGGAAAAGCTCAACAAGGCAGGCATTGCCATCGAAAGCGATTTCCGCTGGCCGAACGGTGCCCGCTCAATCTATTTCCGCGATCCGGCCGGCAACAGCCTGGAATGCGCAGAGCCGAGGCTCTGGAATATCGAATAGGAATTGTAATGCGCAAGCTCGATACGAAAACGATCGTCGTCGCCAGCCACAATGCCGGAAAAATCCGCGAGATTGCAGAGCTGATCGGTCCCTTCGGCTTTTCCGCGAAATCCGCCGCCGAGTTGAAATTCGAAGAGCCCGACGAAACGGGCACGACATTCGAGGAAAACGCCGCGATCAAGGCGCTCGCCTCCGCCGGAGCCTCCGGACTGCCGGCGTTGTCGGATGATTCCGGCATCGTCATCGACGCGCTCGACGGCGCACCGGGCGTCTATACCGCCAACTGGGCGGAGCGTGAGGACGGCAGCCGCGACTTTCAGATGGCGATGGAAAAGGTCGAGAGGGCGCTGGAGGAGCGCGGTGCGACCAAGCCGGAGCAGCGTAGCTGCCGCTTTGTGAGCGTGCTGTGTCTAGCCTGGCCGGATGGACACACGGAAATGTTCCGTGGCGAGGTGGAAGGCACCGTGGCGTGGCCTCCGCGCGGCACCCAGGGTTTCGGTTATGACCCGGTCTTCCAACCGCAGGGCTATGATATTACCTTCGGTGAAATGAGCAGTGATCAGAAACATGGCTGGAAACCCGGCGAGCCGGAAGCGCTTTCGCACCGCGCGCGGGCCTTCAAGCGTTTCGTCGAAACCTGCCTGGAGGCTTGAGGCGCTTTGAATTCAGCCGCCCCTCTCCTTCCCGATACCCTTCTGCCCGATACCGGCGAACCGGGCTTCGGCGTCTATGTGCATTGGCCGTTCTGCGCGGCCAAGTGCCCCTATTGCGACTTCAACAGCCATGTGCGCCACCAGCCCGTGGACCAGCCGCGCTTCACCGCCGCCTTTCTGAAGGAAATGGAAGTGATGCGAGGCATGAGCGGGCCGAAGACCGTCACCAGCATTTTCCTCGGCGGCGGCACGCCCTCGCTGATGGATCCTGCCACGGTCTCGGCGATCCTCGACGGCATCGCCAGGCATTGGCATGTTCCTGACGGTATCGAGATCACCATGGAGGCCAATCCCTCCAGCGTCGAAGCGACCCGTTTCCGCGGCTATCGGGCTGCAGGCGTCAACCGCGTCTCGCTCGGCGTGCAGGCACTCAACGATCCGGACCTCAAATTCCTCGGTCGGCTGCATGACGTTGCCGATGCCCTGAAGGCGATCAGGCTGGCGCGGGAGATTTTTCCGCGCATGTCGTTCGACCTCATCTATGCACGACCGAAACAGACGGTCGAGGCTTGGGAAGCGGAGCTGAAGGAAGCGGTTTCCTACGCCGTCGACCATTTGTCGCTTTACCAGCTCACCATCGAGGAAGGCACACCCTTCTATGGCCTGCACAAGGCCGGCAAGCTGATCGTGCCGGATGACGATCAATCGGCAGCGCTCTATGAGGCGACGCAGGAAATTACCGAGCGGTTCGGCATGCCGGCCTACGAGGTTTCCAACCACGCCCGCCCCGGTGCTGAAAGCCGCCACAACCTTACTTATTGGCGCTATGGCGAGTATGCCGGCATCGGACCTGGCGCCCACGGGCGCCTGATGCGCGGCAGAAACAAGATCGCCACCTCAACCGAACGGCGTCCTGAAACCTGGCTGGAACAGGTGGAGCGTGTCGGGCACGGCATGCTGGACGAAGAAATCCTCGGCTTCGAGGAACAGGCTGACGAATTGCTGCTGATGGGCCTGCGCCTGCGGGAAGGCGTCGATCTCGCCCGCTGGCAGCAGCTTTCCGGCCGGGACCCGGACCCGATCCGCGAGGAGCGACTGCTGGAACACGGCTTCATCGAGCGCATCGGCAATTCGCGGCTGCGCTGCACGCCGTCCGGCATGCTGATCCTCGACGCAGTGGTTGCCGATCTGGCTTGCTGAATTCCGGCCTTTAGGCTTTTACCGCCAGAACATGCAGCCAGTCGGTCGGCTTTTTGTCGTAACCGCTGCCGTGCACCTCATCGATATCGACAGAAGCCCAGGCGGAAGCCCCGTAGGCCGCGCTTAGCCAGACCTTGGACGGATAGTTATAATAACGTCCGAGGCCATCATAACCTTCGGCTTCGCCAGCCTTGAAGCTCGCGTAGAAGACGCCGCCCGGGTGCAAGGCCTCGTGGATGCGGCCGAGAATACCCCCGAGCTCCGCCCGCGGCGCATGCAGGAGGCATGCATTGGCCCATATGCCGTCAAACGCCGAGACCGCTTCGATCTCCCCGAAACGGAGCACACCAACCGGCCGGCCCAGATGTCTGGCGGCCTCCTCCGCCATTTCCGGCGTGCCATCCGTGGGCGTGACGTCGAAACCCCGCGCGATCATGACCGCGCTGTCCCGCCCGCTGCCGCAACCGAGTTCGAGGATGGCAGCACCAGGCGCGAGTTTTGACAGGAAGCTATCGAGGCGGCGCGTGTTCGGTGCGGAACTCGCGGCGTAGGTCACCGCGTTTTGGCTATAGAAGCTGGCCGTCGGATCCTTTTCGATGGCCATTAATGATCCTCAGCGCTGCGACATCAGCAGCTTGGTGCCAAAGCCGACAAAAACCATGCCGACGCCGAGATCGATCCTCTTCTTCGCCTTCAGATAGGCTGCGGCCACGGTTCGGTGGGTGATCAGCGCGACCAGGAAGGTATAATAGACCGTCGAGACGGCGACCATGACGGCAATCGCCGCCAGGCCATACAGGAAGGGCGTGCCGGCCGGCATGGTCGCGGCGAAAAGACTGGCGACGAAGAGCGCCGATTTCGGATTGGCAAGATTGGTTGCCAGCCCCATCCGGTAGGCGGTCTTGAGAGGCACCTCGATGCGAGCCGCCACGATATCGGCCGACTGGCGCGACTTTCGCGCATCCAGGAATATCTTCAATCCAAGCCAGACGAGGTAAAGCCCGCCGACGATCTTGAGCGCCACATAGGCAAAGGGAGCCGCCTGAAATAGGGCATTGATCCCCAGCCAGCCGGCAAAACCCCAGCAGAGCGTGCCGGTAATGGTCCCCATCGCCGCCAGGATCGGCACACGGCGCGGCGCGGTCAGCGCGTAGCGCATGACCAGAAGCGTATTGGGCCCTGGCGTAATACACGCCACGGCCCAGATCGTTGCGACAGAAAGCAGAAACATATATTTTAAGCGTTGTTCTCGTTGATCAGCCGTTTCAGCAGTTCTACCTCGTGGCTGAGCTTCGTGTCACCCGAAATCAATTCCTCGATCTTGCGGACGGCGTGCAGGACGGTCGTGTGATCCCTGCCGCCGAAACGGCGACCGATCTCCGGGAACGAACGCGGTGTCAGCGTCTTCGACAAATACATGGCGATCTGGCGCGGCTTGACGATCACGCGGGTGCGGCGGTTCGAGACCAGTTCTTGACGCGACACATTATAATGGCGGGCGACGATGCGCTGGATGTCCTCGATGCGGACGCGCTTGGCTTCGCCTGCGCCCACCAAATGGGCGAGCAGCTCATCGACACGCTCGATCGACAGGGAGGGCTCGAAGGAGCGACGGAACAGAAGCTGGTTGAACGCGCCTTCAAGCTCGCGACCGCTGGCGGTCACATTGCGAGCAACGTGGCTCAGGATTTCCGCCGGGATATCGAGCGACGGATCGTCCTGGCGGGCAGTCGCCAGGCGGCCCTTGATCATCTCGAGACGCATCTCGTAGTCCGGCGCCTCGACTTCGATCGCCACACCGCCCTGCAGACGCGAGCGGACGCGCGGATCGAGCGATTCCAGCTCCCAGGGCGCCCGGTCGGCGGCAACCACCACCTGCTTGGCGCTGTCGAGCAGCATGTTCAGGAGATGGCAGAACTCGTTCTGGATCATCTTGCCCTGCAGGAACTGCATGTCATCGATGATCAGCAGATCGATATTGCGCAGCGAGTCCTTCAGCGTCAGCGCGTCGTTGTCGCGGATCGCGGTCGCAAAGCGCCACATGAAATATTCCGCCGTCAGATAGACAACCCGCGGCATGCGCTCGCTGCCAACGGCCGCATTGGCAATCGCCTGCAGAAGGTGCGTCTTGCCGAGACCGACGCCCGAATGAATGAAGAGCGGATTGAAACGGACCGCACTGGCGCCGGCTTCAGCGATGGTCTTGGCTGCAGCAAGCGCTACCCGGTTCGACGGGCCTTCCACGAAAGTGTCGAAGGTAAAGCGGCTGTCGAGCGGTGAGCCGAACAACGGTCCGGGAGCCTGGGTAGAACGCGTCGGCGCAGCAGACGGCGACGGGAAAGTGGCGATCTTGCCAATCTCGCGGGGGCCCTGAGAACGCGGAAACGAAGCAACAACAGCAGGTTCCGGAGCCAGACTGCGCTCTTCACCTGCCACGGGCGCCTTGATGCTGCGACTTGCGCTGCGCACCAGGATTTCCACCTTCAGGATCTCGGCGTCTTCCGCCTGGAATATGGTGGTGATCAGATCGAGGTAACGATTGTTGATCCAGGACTTCAGAAAAGTGGTGGGTACCGTGAGCCGGACAACGCTCTTTGAGACGGAATGCAGCTTCAAACGCCCGAACCAGCTTGCATAAACATCCTGACCGACCTGTGCCTTCAGACGCGCACTAAACCGCTCAAAAAGAGCATTATGCTTCATTTCTGTCGTTTCCCCTGCCGCCTGGGAGCAACTTGAATCAAATGCCTGCCGCGCGTGGTCCCCATTACCTGCACGGGCTGATATAGTATTCATATGCATAATTCGCCGCCTTCCAAATCTCGTAGCCTGGCGGTTCTCGTTACCGCCGCCAGAACAAACTTCGTTTCAAGGCATAGCAAACCATTCCCAATCATTGAGAACCGTCGCCGCCCGTCCCCTTTGTTTCAAAACCTTCTCTCGTCCTCGCAGCCGATCGAAAGTCACGCCCAGCCCGCCTCGTGAACGGTCTGCGCTTGCGGGAGCCACCCCACATATACGAACGCCCTCATCCTCATCGTGAGCCGTCCGAACCTCTTCCACCTCCTTCACCCGGACACTGGGACCGGATCGCGTTGACAAAAACCGACCGTTTCCGGAAATGCCAATTTCCGGACCGCAACCGATGGTTATCAGGAAAACGGGAGAATTTATCCCGTTGCAAAGGGTAAAAGTCCGCCTGCCGTCCAACATGTGACGGTACTCGGCAGCCCTCTGAAGTAATCCCCGCGCCCCTTGCTGAAGGCATTTAGGCAGGATCAAATGCCAAGATCAATGATGAATTTTACGCAAAATTAAGAGGCGGGCGTTGACTCCGCGAGCGTGATTTGAATGTCACAGAGGCATTCATGGAGAATCGCTGTTGAATCAATGGGATTCAAAAATGACATACATTCTGAACGATCGTTCACAGAAAAAATAAAAATCTGCTTGACTCCATCTGGGGGCTTTTAGCCATCGCCAAAGTCACCCACAGACTCATAGACCTCCAGTAACCCACTGATTAAAATAACTATTTTCTGTCACGCCGATGACACGAAATTGTTAATGAGCCGGATAAATATAAGGAGGCCTGAGAGAATCACAAAAAGCCCGGTCAAGAGGACCAGGCTTCATTATGATACAGTTTGTGAAATGATCAGGCCGAAAGGGCCTTCACACGTGCAGCAAGACGGGACACCTTGCGGGATGCCGTGTTGCTGTGAAGCACGCCCTTGGTAGCTGCGCGCTGGATTTCCGGCTGGGCAGCCTTGAGGGCTTCTGCAGCAACGGTCATGTCGCCGGAAGCGATGGCTTCCTCGACCTTGCGGATGAAGCCGCGAACGCGCGAGCGGCGGGACTTGTTGACTGCGGTACGGCGAGCGATCTTGCGGGTCGCTTTTTTCGCCGAAGTTGTATTGGCCATTTCATGCCTCTCTACGAATTCGAACCAAACTCCGCCGTTGCCGCGCCGGTCCTTGCGACCATCAATCCAGCAATTCGGGAGCAATAGAGGAAGCCATGATCAGGCTTTCCCAACTGTGGGCGGGCATATAACCGGAATACCTGCCCCAGTCAACGCGCATTTGGCGGATGACCATCCGCTTTTGAGCGATTTACCGGTTGGAGAACTGCGGCTTGCGCTTTTCCACGAAGGCGGCCATGCCTTCCTTCTGGTCGGCGGTCGCAAACAGCGAATGGAAAAGCCGCCGTTCGAAGCGCAGCCCTTCGGCAAGCGTCGTCTCGAAGGAACGGCTGACAGCCTCCTTGGCCATCAGCACCGCGGCGCGCGGGAAAGAGGCGATCTTCGCCGCTGCCTCGACCGCCTCGTCGATCAATCGCTCCGGCGAAACGATCCGCGACACCAGCCCTGCCCGCTCCGCTTCCGCGACATCCATCATCCGGCCGGTCATCACCATGTCCATCGCCTTCGCCTTGCCGACCGCGCGGGTCAGCCGCTGCGAACCGCCCATGCCGGGAATGACGCCAAGCGTGATCTCCGGCTGGCCGAACTTGGCGGTTTCCGAGGCGATGATGAAATCACACATCATGGCGAGCTCACAGCCGCCGCCGAGCGCGAAACCGGAGACGGCGGCGATCATCGGCTTGCGGGTCGCGGCGATCGCCTCCCAGCCGGAGATGAAGTCGTTGACATAGGCATCGACGAAATCGATGTCCTGCATTTCCTTGATATCGGCGCCGGCGGCAAAGGCCTTTTCCGAGCCGGTGAGCACGATCGCACCGATCGCCTCGTCCTTGCCGAAGGCGGAAAGCGCTTCGGTCAATTCGGCCATCACGGTCGAATTGAGCGCATTCAGCGCCTTCGGACGATTGAAGGTGATGAGCGCGACGGCGCCCCGGGTTTCGGTCAGCAGGGTTTCGTAGCTCATCGAATGTCTCCTCTTAGCTCTTCTGCTTCTGACAGCCGTTATTTCTGGCAGCGGGTTATTTCTGGCAGGCCGGGCAATAGAATGTGGAGCGGCCCGCCTGGGTGATGCGCGCGACGGTACCGCTGCAGCCCAGCGTGCGGCAAGCGCCGCCTTCCCGGTCGTAGACGGAGAAGGAGTGCTGGAAATAACCAAGCGAGCCATCCGTCTGGATATGATCTCTGAGCGACGAACCTCCGGCGGCGATCGCATCGGCAATAACGTCGCGGATCGACTGGTTGAGGAGGACCAGTTCCTTGTTCGGCCTGCCTGTCTTGGTCATGACGCTGCCGGCTGCGCGTTTCGGCGAAAGATGCGAGCGCCACAGCGCCTCGCAGACATAGATATTGCCGAGACCCGCTATCACCGTCTGGTCGAGGAGCGCGCCCTTGAGCGGCTGGTTCTTGCCCGCCAACCTCGCCGCCAGATAGTCCGCATCGAGCGCATTGCCGGTCGGCTCCGGCCCGAGCTCGGCAAAGGCCGGATAGAGATCGAGCTCGCTGCGCTTCCACAGCTGCATGAAGCCGAAGCGGCGCGGGTCGTTATAGATGACGCGCAGCAGGTCTTGCTTCTGCCTCAGATGGAAGACGACATGATCGTGTTTCTGATCCTTCGAACGCGGATGGTGGAACTCGCCGAGCGCTTCGTTCTCGATCCGAAACGATCCCGACATGCCGAGATGGCTGATTACGGTCAGATCGTCCTCCAGGTCGATCAGCAGGTATTTGGCACGCCTGCCGAGCGAGACGATACGACGTTCGTTGACGGCATCGGCGAAATTCTCCGGGAGTGGAAAGCGCAGGTCCGGGCGATTGAGTTCCAGCCTGGCGATCACCGCACCTTCCATTGCCGGGGCGAGACCGCGCCGGACGGTTTCCACCTCTGGCAATTCGGGCATGATCGACTAACTTCCTGTTTCAACGACATCGCGCCTGGTCTATAGACCGGACCGGATGTCGCACCCATGTAAAGACACGCGCCACAGATAGCGTGGGATGAGCGATTTCGCTATGGTCGCCGGCCAGAAGAGAGACGTTAGGAGTTCACCGATGACTGAAGCCCGTACTAGCGCCGACGGCGGGATGGAAACGTCCTATGGCTTCCGCAAGGTCGCGGATGGCGAGAAACAGGGCCTCGTCAACGACGTCTTCCACAAGGTCGCCAAACGCTACGACGTGATGAACGACGTGATGTCGGCCGGCATGCACCGTGTCTGGAAGGATGCGCTGATCGCCTCGCTCAATCCGAGAAAGGACGTCGGCTACAAAACCTTGGACGTGGCCGGTGGTACGGGCGATATCGCTTTCCGCATCGTCGAGGCTTCCGACCGTAAGGCGCATGTGACCGTGCTCGACATCAACGGCTCGATGCTGGGCGTCGGGGCCGAGCGCGCCGAGAAGAAACGTCTTTCCGAGAACCTCGCCTTCGTCGAGGCCAATGCCGAGTCGCTGCCTTTCGAGGCCAATTCCTTCGACGCCTATACGATCGCCTTCGGCATCCGCAACGTGCCGCATATCGACGTGGCGCTGAAGGAGGCCTATCGCGTGCTGAAGCGCGGCGGACGGCTGCTGGTGCTGGAATTTTCCGAAGTCGAGATGCCGCTTCTCGAACGCTTCTACGAGGAATGGTCGTTCAAGGCGATCCCGCGCTTCGGCAGGATGATCACCGGGGAGGCCGAGCCCTATCAATATCTGGTGGAATCGATCCGAAAATTCCCGAACCAGGAGAATTTCGCGGCGATGATCCGCAATGCGGGTTTTTCGCGCGTGACCTACACCAATTATACCGGCGGCATCGCGGCGCTGCATTCCGGCTGGAAGCTCTGAACGCATGAGCACGATCGGCGCTTATTTCCGGCTTGCCCGCGTCGGCTGGGTTCTTGTGCGTGAGGGTGTGGTATCGGCGCTGCCGACCCAGGACATGCCGCCTTCCGTCGGCCTCATCAAGGCACTGGTCGAGCCCTTGGCGCGGTTTCGCTCCAAGACGCAGGCGCGCAGCGAGCGGCTGACCCGGGCCGTCGACCGGCTAGGACCTTCCTATGTGAAGATCGGCCAGTTCCTGGCGACCCGTCCGGATGTGGTCGGCGTCGACTGGGCCGTCGATCTCGCCATGCTACAGGACCGGATGGCCTTCTTCCCGACCGCGATTGCGAAAGCGGCGGTCGAGGCATCGCTCGGCCGAGCGATCGGCGATCTCTATTCTTCCTTCGGCGAGCCGATCGCGGCCGCCTCGATCGCCCAGGTCCATCCCGGCGTCGTCAATGACAGGAAAGTGGCCATCAAGGTGGTGCGCCCCGGCGTGCGCCAGCGCTTCGCCCACGACATCGAAAGCATGTATCTCCTGGCGCGCATGCAGGAACGCTTCATGCGCTCCAGCCGCCGCTTAAGGCCCGTCGAAGTGACGCGGACGCTCGAACAGACCACCAAGGTGGAAATGGACCTGCGCCTGGAGGCCGCGGCGCTTTCGGAGATTGCCGAGAATACCAAGGAGGATCCCGGGTTCCGGGTGCCGCTGGTCGACTGGGAACGCACCGGTCGCGACGTGATCACCATGGAGTGGATCGACGGCGTCAAGATGTCGGATGTTGCGAGCCTACGCGCCGCCGGCCACAATCTCGAAAAGCTCGCCGAGGTGCTGATCCAGTCCTTCCTGCGCCACACGCTGCGGGACGGTTTTTTCCATGCGGACATGCATCCCGGCAATCTGTTCGTCGACACTGCCGGCACGATCGTCGCGGTCGACATGGGCATTGTCGGGCGATTAGGCAAAAAGGAGCGCCGTTTCCTCGCCGAAATTCTCTACGGCTTCATCACTCGGGATTACCTGCGCGTAGCAGAAGTGCATTTCGAGGCGGGCTATGTACCGGCGCATCACGACGTGGCGAGCTTCGCCCAGGCGATCCGCGCGATCGGCGAACCGATCCACGGCCAGCCGGCCGAAACGATCTCCATGGCGCGGCTCCTGGCGCTGCTCTTCGAGGTCACCGACCTTTTCGAGATGCAGACCCGCACCGAACTGATCCTGCTGCAGAAGACCATGGTCGTGGTCGAAGGCGTGTCGCGCATGCTCGATCCGCGCTTCAATATGTGGAAGGCCTCGGAACCGGTCGTCGGCCAATGGATCCGCGACAATCTCGGACCGAAACGCATTGTCTCGGACCTGCGCGACGGCGTGAAAGCCGCCGTCAAGCTTGCCGAGGCCCTGCCGGAAATCGCCGCCAAGACGGAGACGCTACACCAGGAACTCGTCTATATGAGCGAGCACGGCCTGCGCTTCGATCCTGAGACGACAGAGGCCATCGGCAGGTCGGAGGCGCGACACAATCGCTCGGGGCGCGTCGCGCTGTGGATCATCGCGCTGTCGCTGCTGTATCTCGCCTTCACGCTCAGCTGAGGTTTGTCCGGTCGCCTGATGATGCGGAAAGGCTGCTCCGCAAGGGCTTTCGCCATATTGCAACTCCAAAGCGGCCTTTATTCCGCCGAGTTCTTCATTCCTGTTAAGGAATACATTCCTTTTGGGACTTGGCCTTCCGGAGACGTTTCATGGCGCTAGGCGCAACTCAACGCTTGCATGACGGCGTCGCGGCCGTCGAGACGATGACCCGTTTCGCGCTTGCCGTGCTGGCGCTGGCATCCGGCGTCTACACCTATCTCGGTGCGCGCAGCATTCTCGACGGGTCGCCGACGGCCGTGTTCTTTGCTGCGGTGATCTACTCCGCTTCGGTCTCGGTCGGCATCTATGCCTTCTGGTCCTACATGGCCCGGTTCTATCCGCATGTGACGACCCGGGTCGGGCGGACGGCGATGCTCGGCGTCATGGCGGTCGGTGCTGCGATGATCCTTGCCATGTCGAGCTGGCTGAACGCGGCGGCGCTTGCCGGTTCCGCAGCCGTGGAGCAGCATCTTTCCGAAACGGTCGAAGACTATACGGCCGATCTCGACCGTGCCCACCAGAATGCGCTTGCGGCACAAAGCCTGCTGCCGGATATCCAGCGCGCGTCCGAGCGTTTCGCCCAGCTCGCGGGCGTCGAACGACAATCCGGCTCGCTCACCGGCACGACGGGATCGGGGAGCGTCGTGCAGCTTCTCAGCCAGATGTCGGCGCAGATGAAGTCGCTTTCAGCCAACATCAACGCCTCGCGCGAGCAGGTGGACGACCTCTTCGCCCAGGGCCAGAAACGGCTCGAGACGATGCGTTCGCTGGTTTCCGCGCCGGGCACGATCGAGCCGCGTGCCGACCAGTTCTCCACGGAAGCCGTGGCGCTGACCGGCGTCATCACCTCGCTCGCGCAGACCTCGATCGCACCGTCGATCCGCCGCGCGGCAGACGACCTGTCGCTCGGCTTCATTGCACCGGTTCCGGATGGCGGCGCTGCCGATCTCGTCAACCGGCAGAACCAGGTGATGGACACCGTCCGCACCTCGGTCACGGCGCAGTCCAAGGCGCTTGCCAAGGCCGCCGACGAAATCCTCGCCCGGCCGCCGGTGCAGGAACGCCGCTTCGTGCCGCTCTCCTCCGCCGAAGCCGTGCTTCACTATGCGCAGGACTTCATTCCCGCCTGGGCCGGCGCTATTTCCATCGACCTGCTGCCCGGCGTGATGGTGTTCATTCTCGCCACCGTGCATGGTGCGATCCGCCGCCAGGAGGAAAACCTGCCCTTTGCGGAGCGGATCACGGCGGCCGAGCTTCTGAGAGCACTGGAAGTTCAGCGTGCCGTCACGGCGAGCGGGGTGAACATCGAGCAGACGACCGCCAAGGCGGAAGCCGACGACAGGACATCGGCGCCAAGGCCGCAGCCGGCACCTGAATCAACGCCGGAACCAGCGTCTGAAGGCGAACCGAACAACATCACCGCCATCGACCTCAAGTCACGCAGCCGGGACCGGACGCATGAGGATCGGTGAGGCGATCAGCAAACTCGATGAAGGCGTGCTGATGCGCGGCGCCTTCTATATTCTTCTCTCGGCCGCGGCGGTTTTCCTCGTCGTCGATGTTCGCGACATGACGATGATGAACGCCGCCTTGCCCGGCTTCGATCCGATGCACGAAGATCAACCCGTACTGCCGCCGGCCTTGACCGAAGGCGTGCCCGCCGCACCGCCGGTGCAGCCTGCCAGCCCCAAGGAAGTGCTGCGAAAGCCGATCACCTTCGAGCTTACCACGGGCGGCGTGCTGCTCGCGGAAGGGACGATCGACCCGGGCGCCGCCGCCCGCTTCTCAAAGGAGATCGAAACGCGCGGGGAATATGTGAAGACGGTGACGCTCAATTCCCCCGGCGGCTCGGTGGACGATGCCCTCGCGATGTCGAAGCTGATCCGCGACAGGAAGCTCGACACGAAGGTCGCGTCGAAAGCGCTCTGCGCCTCTTCCTGCCCGATCGTATTTGCCGGCGGCGTCGGGCGTTTGGCGGAGAAGGATGCGGTGATCGGCGTGCACCAGGTGTTCAACGGCGCCAAGGACCGGCCGTCGGCGGAGCAGGCGATGGCCGCCGCGCAGGCGACCACCGCGCGGGTCGCCCGCCATCTGGACCAGATGGGCATCGGCGCGGGCCTCTGGATCCATGCGCTCGAAACACCGCCGGACCGGCTCTATTACCTGACGCCGAAGGAAATGACGGATTTCAAGCTGACGACCGAGCCGCTCGCGACGGCGAGGAAGAAGATCTAGCGTCCCGTTGAGCCTTGAGGACCCCAAGTCAGCCTTGCGGCTTGATCTCGCGCTCGCAAAAGGTGATGCGGTTGCTGAACGGGTCGGTCACCGTCACTTCCAGTCCCCAATCCGCCTGTTCGAGCCCTGGCTTCATATAGGGATAGTTCTTGCCGATCAGCTCCTGCTGGAAGGCGCGGGCGCCCGTCATCGGCACGAACACTCTGGCGCCCGGCGAGGCATCGCCTGCATGCTCGGAGAGGTGCATCAGCATGCCGCTTCGCGAAATCTGGCAATAGAGCGGGAAGTTTTCGCCGAAGCGATGCTCCCAGTCCACGGTGAAGCCTAAGAAATCGCGGTAGAATTCCATCGCCTTGTCGACGGAGAAGATCCGGAAGATCGGAATGGCCGGCTGGATCGACACCGCATCCGGCTTCCTTTGCTGCGGTTCTGAAGCGTCGATCTTTGCAGCAAGGATATTCCAGTTGTCGTAGCCGAACTGCGCTGCAACCAGTTCCAGGACCTGGCTATGCGTCAGGTCAACCTTACGTTCGGTAAGCGCCTCGCGCAGGCTTTTCGCCATCAGTTTTGCATCGCGGAAATCGCGCATCTCATCATCCTTTCAACAGACGAACAAAGACCCGTCAGGTCCCATCAATCAGCGCCCGCATTGCTGATCCGTTCGTCATCGCTGGCCGGATTGGCAAAGGATGAGAGGCGGTGGATGCGTTCACCTTGGCGCGAATTGCGCCGCGGGCGGCTGGCCGCATCCGGCCGCAAACAGGAGTAATGCAGTCCAGAAATTCGCACAAGATGTTCGGATTGCTTTCGCGTCAGTGCGTGACCGGTTCCGGGAAAATCCGACCCTCCTTCGCCTTGGCGCTTGCCTTGAAGAGCGGGCGCGTCGGACTGGTGACGACATCGATGGCTGCGGCAGTCGCGCTCTCGATCGCCTCACCGGCCACGCTTGCGGCAAGGGCCTGCCTGCGGCCGCTTGCCTTGCCGGGCTTGCGGATGTCGGCCCGCTCGTCGGTCAGGGCGGTGGCGGCAGCATTGGCACCGGCGACGAGCGCTCTCGCCAAGATCTGCCGGCCGGTGCGGCTCGCCAGCATGTTGCGCAGCAATGACGACCTGCGCACGGATTTCGGCACCTTGAACCCTGCTATCTTCTTCGGAATAAAATTCTTTTTCATGACGGCTCTCCTTTGCAGCCGAACTCCCGTCAGCTGCAACTGTTCCGTGGCGCCGTCAGTGGGGAAGGCAATTGCAACTCGGCGGCCAAAGGCATAGCTTCCCGCCATTCTGGCATCGGGTAATGGCATGGAACTCTCCGGCAAGCGCATTCTTCTGATCATCTCCGGCGGCATCGCGGCCTATAAAAGCCTCGATCTCATCCGCCGGCTTCGCGAGCGGGGCGCATCGGTTCGTCCGATCATGACCAAGGCGGCTCAGGAGTTCATCACGCCGCTCGCGGTCGGCGCGTTATCCGCCGGCCATGTCTATATCGATCTGTTTTCCCGCGAAGACGAGCAGGATGTCGGCCATATCAGGCTCGCCCGCGACAACGACCTTGTAATCGTCGCACCCGCCAGCGCCGACCTGATGGCGAAGATGGCGCATGGGCTGGCGGACGATCTTGCGAGCGCCGTGCTGCTTGCCACCGACCGGCCGGTTCTTGTTGCGCCCGCCATGAACCCGAAAATGTGGGCAGCGCCCGCGACCAGGCGCAATGTCGGGGCGCTTAAGGCTGACGGCATCCATTTCATAGGCCCGATGGCGGGCGAGATGGCCGAAAGCAACGAGAGCGGCACCGGCCGCATGGCCGAACCGCTGGAAATCGTCACCGCAGTCGTCAAACTGCTGGACGGCGCACCGAAACCGCTTGCCGGCAAAAAGGTGATCGTCACGTCGGGCCCGACGCATGAGCCGATCGATCCGGTGCGTTATATCGCCAACCGCTCCTCCGGCCGCCAGGGCCATGCGATTGCCGCGGCGCTCGCAAAGCTCGGTGCGGATGTGATGCTCGTCTCCGGACCGGTGACCATACCCGATCCGGTCGGCGTGAAGACCGTCCATGTGGAACGCGCCGAGGAAATGCTGGAGGCCGTGATCTCCCGCCTGCCGGCCGATATCGCCGTCATGGTGGCGGCGGTCGCCGACTGGCGCGTCGCCTCGTCGGCCGGCCAGAAGATCAAGAAGCGGCCCGGCGAGGCTCCGCCTCCCCTGTTGCTGACCGAAAATCCGGACATCCTGAAGACTGTCGGTCATCACGAAAAGCGCCCCAAGATCGTGGTCGGCTTTGCCGCAGAGACCCAGGACGTCGAAAAGAACGGCCGCTCCAAGCTGGAGCGCAAGGGCGCCGACCTGATCGTTGCCAACGACGTGTCGCCGGAAACCGGCATCATGGGTGGCACCCGCAACCGGGTGAAGATCATCAGCGCCAAAGGCGTCGACGAATGGCCCGATCTCGACAAGGACGAGGTGGCAGAGCGCCTTGCGGCACTGATCGCCTCGAAGCTCGGATAGATTTCAAGCTGCTTCGGACAGTGTCTTCGGCCGGAAGAGCGTGACCTGCATGCCATCGGCACCAACCACGACGGCGCTGCCGTCAGGGATTTCCACCCAGGTATCGGCCTCGTCGTTCAGCGGTTCGGACACAAGGCAATAACCCGTTTCGCCGCCCATCGGCGCCGCGTAGAGCGTTGGCGGCTTATGGTCGGTGGCGTAACGCACCGCGTAGAGCTCCCGGCCGTTGGAATAGGCGGCGGTGAAGCGCACCAATGCCTCACCCGATTTTTCGATCGACAGGTCCTCGACCGTGGCGATCGCTTTTTCCATGGCCTGGAACGGATCGGTATCCAGGCCGAACTGCAAGGCGAGCAGGAAGAGAAGTTCGGAATCCGTCGTGCCGTTGCGGGCATCGAACAGCGCGTCCGAGAGCATGCCTTCCATATGCCGGCGGATGCGCTCGAAGCCGGAAATCTGGCCGTTATGCATGAAAGACCAGTGGCCCTGGACGAACGGATGGCAGTTGTCGCGCCGCGTCGCGCCATGGGTTGCCGCCCGCACATGAGCGAGGAAGAGCGGCGAACGGATCTGCCGCGCCAGGCTCTTCAGATTGCAGTCGGACCAGGCGGGCAGGATGTCGCGGTAACGGCCGGGTTCCGGCCGGTCTCCATACCAGGCAATGCCGAAACCATCACCATTCGTCGCGGTCTTGGCGCGGGTGGCGCAATGAGACTGCTCGATCAGGGAATGGGCCGGCGAGGAGACGAGTTCTTCGAGATAAAGAGGTTCGCCGCGATAGGCTGCCCAACGACACATGGGGTCTTTCTGCTCCGACATTGCCGACCGTGCGCGGCCCGAAAATCCAGGAACTTCAGGGTCTCTACAAAGGCTTAATGAAACATGAATTCGGGGGTTACATGCCGGTTTCTTGCTAAAGAATGTATCACTTTTTGCGACAAGGCGTGATCTTTCGAGGTTGCCGCCGGAATTTGGCGGCCTAGATAGAGGCTCATGTCGCGTAAAGAACAGTCGAGCCCAGCTACAGCAGAAGCGCCCCTTCCGGGGGATCCCGTTCTCGCCAGGCTCATGCTCGACCCCGGGGGATGGGCGCTGTTTCTCGATATCGACGGCACGCTGATCGAGCTTGCCGAGACCCCGGACGCGATCGTCGTACCGGCGGAGTTGCCTGACAACCTGCATCGTCTTTCCATGAGGCTTGGCGGCGCGTTGGCGCTGGTCACAGGCCGGGCTCTTCCCTATGCCGACCAGCTTTTCACCCCGTATCAATTCCCGATCGCCGGCCTGCATGGCTCCGAGCGCCGCGATCCCTCCGGGGCGATAAGCCGCGTCGAGATCAGCGCCGCGTTCGAGGATCTGAAGGCGGCTCTTGTCCGCGAGGCCCGTCAATGGCCGGGCGTTCTGGTGGAAGACAAGGGTGCGGCCGTCGCCGCCCATTATCGCCAGGCGCCGGAGCAACGGGAGGCGGTCGAGGCAGCCATGCCCCGCTACCTCGATATGGCGGGGCCGGACTTCACGCTCCAGCACGGCAAGATGGTAATGGAAATCCGGCCGGCCCAGGCGAGCAAGGGCCACGCCTTGCAGGCCTTTCTCGATCAACCGCCCTTCAAGGGCCGCAAGCCGATCGCCATCGGCGACGACGTGACCGACGAGGCGATGTTCCGCACCGCCAACGAACTCGGCGGCCATTCCATCCGTATCACCGAGACACCGGGTGACACGCAAGCCAAATCCACCCTCCCCTCGACCGCTGCCTTGCGCGCGGCAATCAAAGTGCTTGCGAGTGGCGTCAAGCCCGACGCCGCGTGAGCTGAAAGGACAATACCTTGAGCCGACTTGTCGTCGTTTCGAACCGTGTCTCCCTGCCGCAGAAAAGTGGCGATGCTCCAGCCGGCGGGCTGGCTGTCGCGCTGCAGGCCGCCCTGGAGGAACACGGCGGCATCTGGATGGGATGGTCCGGCAAATCCAGCGGCGCGAAGGAACCGGCCCCGCTCGACATGCAGCAGCATGGCAACATCACCTATGCGCTCACCGATCTCACCAAGACGGACGTCGAAGAATATTACCATGGGTTTGCCAACCGCGTGCTCTGGCCGATCTGTCATTACCGGATGGATCTTGCGGAGTATGGGCGCAAGGAGATGGCCGGTTACTTCCGCGTCAATCGCTTCTTCGCCCATAAGCTGGCGCCGCTCATCCAGGAAGACGACGTCATCTGGATACACGACTACCACCTGATCCCGCTGGCCGCGGAACTGCGCCAGATGGGCCTCAAGAACAAGATCGGCTTCTTCCTGCACATTCCCTGGCCGCCGGCTGACGTGCTGTTCACCATGCCCGTTCACGAGGAGATCATGAAAGGGCTGTCGTATTACGATCTGGTCGGGTTCCAGACGGATCACGATCTTGCGAATTTCGCGGGCGGGCTGGTGCGCGAGGGCATCGGCGAGGCGCTTGAGGGCGGAAAGCTCACCTCATACGGGCGAACCTTCAAGGGCGGTTTCTATTCGATCAGTATCGAAACTGCCGCCTTTGCGGAATACGCAAAGAAAGCGGCGAGCAACATCATCGTTCGCAAGGCCAAGCAGAGTATCGAAGGGCGCGACCTGATCATCGGCGTCGATCGGCTGGACTACTCGAAGGGCATCACTCAGCGGATCGATGCCTTCGAACACTTCGTCAAATCCAACCCGGCCCATCATAACCGCGTCACCTACCTGCAGATCACCCCGAAATCCCGCTCCGAAGTGCCGGAATACGAGCAGATGCAGCGCATGGTGGCCGAGCAGGCAGGCCGAGTGAACGGTGCGATCGGCACGGTCGACTGGGTGCCGATCCGCTATATCAACCGCTCGATCGGCCGGCCCGTCCTCGCCGGTCTCTATCGGCTCGCCAAAATCGGGCTCGTCACGCCGCTTCGCGACGGCATGAACCTGGTCGCCAAGGAATATGTCGCGGCACAGGATCCGGAAAATCCAGGCGTTCTGGTGCTGTCGCGTTTTGCGGGTGCTGCGCGGGAACTGCGCGGGGCGCTGCTGGTCAATCCCTATGACATCGAAGGCACGGCAAACGCGATCGCGCGCGGCATCAACATGCCGATCGAGGAGCGCAAGGAGCGCTGGGGCCGCATGATGGAGCATCTTCTCAAACACGACGTGACGCGCTGGTGCGACGATTTCCTCAACGACCTTACAGCAGCGTAAGCTCCTCAAAACCCTGAAGATCAACCCCCGGTGCCACGCCCGGCGAGTGCCTTGGTCATGGCGTCCCCAAGGACGCCATGACTGTGCATGAATATTGGCGATCACGCCGCCTGCTTCAGAGATCCGAGCGCTTCGTCGAGGCTCACATGGCCGAGGAACTGGCCGCTCGTCTGCGCTTCTTCCTGATGCTCGACGGCCCAGGCGAACCGCACCGCGGGGTCCTGCTGCAGACGCTCGTAGAGCGCATTGAGCCCCGGAAACTGCCTCCGATCGACAACCTGATGGAAATCGTTCCAGCGGGCGATGCCGGCGAAATAGGCATCCGCGAAGCTCTTCTCGTCCCCGAGCAGCCATTCGCGTCCACCAAGGAGCGTTTCGAGCTGCGCATGCGCCTTTTCGACCTTGGCCATACCATAGGTGCGAAGCGCCTGCTTGGCCTGCGGGTCGAGTTCATGCTCCACCGTGTGCCAGAGCGGACCGAAGGCGTTGAAAAAAGCGGTATTGAGGAAAGCCAGCATCTGGTTCAGCCGGTCGAATTTTTCCGATTTCGGATCGAAACCCCAGCCCTTGCCCACTGTGCGCGCGGCGATGTGATTGAGGATCGCCATGCTTTCGCTCATCACCCGGCCATCCGGCAGCATCAGCGACGGTGTTTCGCCGATCGGATTGACCGGCTTGTAGGCCTCGCTTGAAACCACGGCCGGCATTTCGACGCGGCACAGCCGATAAGGCGCGCCGGTCCATTCGAGCGCGACGATCGAGCCGAAGGAACATCCCTCCGGAACGCCGTAAAACAGGATCGGTGTCATTTCAAACTCCCTGGATTGAAACTTTGAGACACCAGCAATATGATTTCGTGGACGCCGGCGCGGTAGACGCCAATTTTCCGCCTTTAAGTCTACAGGGATGGAAGCTGAGGATGACTTTGCCCAACCTCAACGATCTCTATTTCTTCGTGCAGGCAGTGGAGCACGGCGGCTTTTCCGCGGCAGGGCGCCGGCTCGGCGTGCCGAAATCCACCGTCAGCAAACGCGTGGCGGAACTCGAGGACCGGCTCGGCGTGCGGCTGATCCAGCGGACGTCCCGCAGCTTCTCACTGACCGATCTCGGCCGGGATTTCTTCCGGCACGCGCAGGCATCGGTGATCGAGGCGGAGATGGCGGAAACCATCGTGCGTACCCATCTCGGCGAGCCGAGCGGTATCGTACGGATGACGGCGGCGGTGCCGACCGCCCAATTCATCCTCGCCGATCATCTGGCCGAGCTTTCGGCACGATATCCGAAACTGCATCTTTCGCTGCATGTCAGCGACCGGTTCGTCGATATCGTTCAGGAAGGTTTCGATATCGCGGTACGCAGCCACCAGGCGCCGCTGCCGGATTCGACGCTGCTGCAGAAGAAGCTTGCGACCGACCCTTTTTTCGTGGTCGCCTCACGGGATTATGTTCGCACCCATGGCGAACCCTTACGGCCGGAGGATCTCGCCGGGCATAGGGCGGTCACCGCCGGCCCGACGGACATGGTCTGGAAGTTGGCCTCCGAGGATGGCGAAGCGGTCGTCGTGACACCCCGATCCGTGCTTTCCGCCGACGAGCCTTTGGTGATCATGAAGGCAACGATAGCAGGCCTTGGCCTGACCTGCCTACCGACTTCCGTCTGCCGCGGGGCGATTGCCGAAGGCAGGCTGATCCGCCTGTTGCCCGATTGGACCGCCGGCAGCATCACCACGACGATCCTGATGCCGCATCGACGCGGGCAGCTTCCGGCGGTGCGCGCCGTCGTCGACTTTCTCAGCGAACGGATCGGCGCGTAAAAGGACTTTCATTTCGGCGACTTGGCGGCTACCCATGGCCGTTCCATTCCCAAGAGGCCATCATGTCGATCGAACACACCGTCACGCCCGAACGTATCGCGGAAACCGAAACGCTCATCCGTCCGCATATCCGCCGCACGCCGGTGATGCGCGTCGACATGCGGGATTTCGGCGGGACACCGCTGCCGATCGACCTGAAGCTCGAGCTGCTACAGCATTCCGGCTCGTTCAAGGCTCGCGGCGCCTTCACCAACCTTTTGACGCGCAATGTCCCGGCGGCCGGCGTCGTCGCCGCGTCCGGCGGCAATCACGGGGCGGCCGTCGCCTATGCGGCGATGCGGCTCGGTGTGCCGGCGCATATCTTCGTGCCGAGCGTGGCCTCGCAGGCGAAGATCGACCTCATTCGTTCCTATGGCGCGGAACTGGTGGTCGGCGGCGATCGCTATAACGATGCACTGGCGGCGAGCCAGACCTATGTGGCGACGAGCGGTGCAATCGCCGCCCATGCTTATGATCAGGTGGAAACCCTGCTCGGCCAGGGCACGCTCGGCAAGGAGATCGAGGACGACCTGCCGGAGATGACGACGCTGATCGTTGCCGTCGGCGGCGGCGGGCTGATCGGCGGCATCGCCTCCTGGTTCCGCGGCCGGGTGAAGATCGTCGCGGTGGAATCCGACGGCGCGCCAACGCTTCACGAAGCCTTCAAGGCCGGCCGACCGGTGGATGCACCGGCCGGCGGCATCGCGGCGGATTCGCTGGCGCCGAAGCAGGTGGGCGAATTGATGTTCCCCGTTGCCCAGAAATTCCTCCAGCCGCCGATCCTGGTGACCGACGACGAGATCCTCGCTGCTCAGAAGGCCCTGTGGGCCGGCGCCCGTATTGTTGCCGAACCTGGCGGTGCCGCAGCCTTCGCCGCGCTGCTTTGCGGCAAATATGTTCCCGGCCCCGATGAACGCGTCTGCGTGTTGGTCTGCGGTTCCAACACGACGGCAGTCAAGTTCGGCTGATCATTCCGGCGGCAGGGGCACGTTCGGCCAGTCCGTCGTGACCTCCGCCTGAACCGGCCGGTCGAGATAGGTGGAAAGTGCGATATAACTGCGGGTGCCGCGCACGCCGGGCAGCGAATGGATCTGGCCGAGCAGGAATTCCAGCGCCTGCGGATTTTCCATCCGCACCTTGAGGATCACGCTCGCATCGCCGGCAACGGAATGCAGTTCCTCCACTTCCGGAAAACGGGCGATCTGCATGAGCCGCTCGCTCTTGCCCCAGCCCGCCGCCTCCACATGCACGAAGGCTGTGAGAGGCTTGCCGACCGCCGTGCCATCCAGCCGCGCTACCGTATCGCGGATCACGCCCGAGCGCTTCAATCGCTTGACGCGCTCGTGCACCGCTGGCGGTGACAGGCCCACCGTTTCTCCCAGCGCCGCGTAGCTCCGGTCCGCATCGGCGGCGAGTGCTGCTAATATCCTTCGGTCAAAAGCGTCCAGCGGGGCAGGCCCCCGCCGCTTTGGCCGAACATCCTCTGTATTTTCCATTCCATCGCCTCTTCAGCTTTTCTGCCGAATAGTATTCGGCAAGAATGAGGCATTACCAGATGAAATTCCAGAGGAAGCAAGATGAAGATGATCGCCCATAACCCAAAGGACGGCATCTATGCCGCGACGCCGGACTATGTGCACGCCATGGAAGTCCGCAGCCCCGACCGCTTTCTTTTCGTCAGCGGCACGATGGGCCTCGACGAAAACGGAGCGACCGGCGCCGACCTGGAAAGCCAACTCCGCCTGATCTGGTCGAACCTCAACCGGATTCTTGCCGAAGCGCGGATGACGACCGACAATATCGTGCGGCTGACCAGCTATCTGCGGCACGCCTCCTATGTGGAGGCAAACCAGTATGCACGGCTTTCAGCACTCGGCGGCCGCCTCGTGCCGACGACCGCCATCGTCGTCGAGACGCTCCGCGACGACTGGCTGGTGGAGATCGAGATCATTGCCGCGGCGTGAGCAGCCTCACGCCGCCTTGGCGACCTGATATTCCTTGATCGCGACCATCTTGATGGCCGGATAACGCTCCGACTCGTAGCGCAGCGAGAAACTGTCCTGCGCCAGGAAAACCGGATCGCCATCGAGATCGCGGGCGATATCGCCGCGCTTTACCGTCAGGAACTTGTCGAGATCGGCCTGATTTTCGGCCGAGATCCAGCGGCAGATCGAAAAGCGCGACATTTCGAAGGAGACCGGCAGGCCGTATTCGCCCTGCAGCCGTTCCTTCAACACGTCGAGCTGCAGCGCGCCAACGACGCCGACGATGGCCGGCGAGCCGTCTTCCGGGGAGAAGAGCTGCACGACGCCCTCTTCCGCCATCTGCTGCAGCGCTTCCTTGAGCTTCTTCGCCTTCATGGCATCTTCCAGCCGCACACGGCGGAGGATTTCCGGCGAGAAGTTCGGCACGCCCTGGAACACCAGTTGTTCGCCTTCGGTCAGCGTATCGCCGATGCGCAGCGTGCCGTGGTTCGGGATGCCGACCACGTCACCCGCGTAGGCGGTATCGGCCAACTGGCGCTGGGACGCGAAGAAGAACTGCGGCGCCGTCAGCCCGAGCTGCTTGCCCGTGCGCGACAGCCGCGCCTTCATGCCGCGCTCCAGCTTGCCCGAGCAGATGCGCGCAAACGCGATGCGATCGCGGTGGTTCGGGTCCATGTTCGCCTGGATCTTGAAGACGAAGGCCGTCATCTTATCGTCGGTCGCATGCACGGTGCGGATGTCCGCCACCTGGTCTCGCGGCGGAGGGGCGAAATCGCCCAGCGCATCGATGAGATCGCGCACGCCGAAATTCCGCAAAGCCGAACCGAAGAAGACCGGCGTCATGTGGCCTTCGAGGAAAGCCTTGCGGTCGAACGGCCGGCAGGCCTCGATCGCCAGTTCGGTCTCCTCGACGAAGGCGGCACGTTCGTTTTCCGGCAGGCGGTCGGCAACGCTCTGGGGTCCGTTGACCGGGGTTGCCTTGACGTCCGTATCCGAGCCACGAACCGTGTTGTCGGCCAGGTTATAGGAACCGCAGAAAGTCTTCGAACGACCGATCGGCCAGGTGATCGGAGCGGTATCGAGAGCCAGCTTCTCCTCGACCTCGTCCAGGATTTCGAAGGGGTCGCGGCTTTCGCGGTCCATCTTGTTGACGAAGGTGATGATTGGGATATCGCGCATACGGCAGACTTCGAACAATTTCAGCGTCCGCGGTTCGATGCCTTTTGCGGCGTCGAGGACCATGACCGCGGCATCCACCGCCGTCAGCGTGCGATAGGTGTCGTCGGCGAAGTCTTCGTGGCCAGGCGTATCGAGAATATTGAAGACGTTGCCGTCATATTCGAAGGTCATCACCGAGGTGACGACCGAGATGCCGCGTTCGCGCTCGATCTTCATCCAGTCGGACCGCGTCTGGATACGGTCCTTCTTGGCTTTCACTTCGCCGGCGAGCTGGATAGCGCCGCCGAACAGCAGCAGTTTTTCAGTCAGCGTCGTCTTGCCCGCGTCCGGATGGGCAATAATTGCGAATGTGCGGCGGCGGGAAACCGCCTCGGCAATCGTTTCGGGCATTTTTTCTAGATCCTTTACGTTGCCGCGTATCTAACGACTCCGTGGATAACTTTCAATTCGTGTTTGACCGGAGCGACCGTGGGTCGACAAATGACATGATGAACATTCACGCACCCTCCTCGCCGAAGCTCAATCTCGTCCGCCTTCCTCACGGCGCCGGCCTCGATCTGCCGGCCTATGAAACCGCGGGCGCTGCCGGCATAGACCTGCGCGCCGCCGTCGAAGACGGCATGCCGCTGACGATCGCGCCCGGCAAACGGGCACTGGTGCCGACCGGCTTCATCTTCGAAATTCCGGAAGGGTTCGAGGCGCAGGTGCGGCCGCGGTCCGGACTTGCCTTCAAGAACGGCATCACCTGCCTCAACACGCCAGGCACCATCGACAGCGATTATCGCGGCGAGGTGAAGGTGCTGTTGATCAATCTCGGCGACGAGGATTTCGTCATCACCCGCGGCATGCGGATTGCGCAGATGGTGATCGCGCCGGTGACCCAGGCTCGGGTGACCGAGATTACGGAAACCTCGACGACTGCCCGCGGTGCCGGTGGCTTCGGCTCGACCGGTCTTTGAACGCAAAGGCATTTTCGTTCCCGACCACTTCCGGGAACAAAATTTCCATTTCTCTTTCCGTCCGGTTCCACCTTGCTGGCATTCGTCGGGAACACGCCCTAACTTCTCTCCAAACTCAGGGAGAGCACCATGCCAGAGACCAGAAAGCCGGGCCGCGGCCGAATCTATTCCTCGATCACCGAAACCATCGGCGACACGCCAATCGTGCGCCTCGACAAGCTGGCCAAGGAAAAGGGCGTGAAGGCCAACCTTCTGGCCAAACTCGAATTCTTCAACCCGATCGCTTCAGTCAAGGACCGTATCGGGGTGGCGATGATCGAAAGCCTGGAGGCCGAGGGCAAGATCGCGCCTGGCAGGACGACGCTGGTTGAGCCCACGTCCGGCAATACCGGCATCGCGCTCGCCTTTGCGGCAGCCGCCAAGGGCTACAAGCTGATCCTCACCATGCCGGAAACCATGTCGATCGAGCGCCGCAAGATGCTGGCCCTGCTCGGCGCCGAACTGGTGCTGACCGAAGGTCCGAAAGGCATGAAGGGTGCAATCGCCAAGGCGGAAGAACTCGCCGCTTCGCTTCCGGATGCAATCATCCCGCAGCAGTTCGAAAACCCGGCCAACCCGGAAATCCACCGCAAGACGACGGCCGAGGAAATCTGGAACGATACCGATGGCAAGATCGACATCTTCGTCTCCGGCATCGGCACCGGCGGCACGATCACCGGTGCCGGCCAGGTGCTGAAGGAGCGCAACCCGGCACTCAAGATCATTGCCGTCGAACCGGAAGAATCGCCTGTCCTCTCCGGCGGCCAGCCCGGGCCGCACAAGATCCAGGGCATCGGTGCAGGTTTCGCTCCGAAAATCCTGGACACGCACATCTATGACGAGATCATCACCGTCAACAGCGGTGAGGCCATGGAAATGGCCCGCCTGGTGGCCAGGCTCGAAGGCGTACCGGTTGGCATCTCCTCCGGAGCGGCGCTGCAAGCAGCCATCGAAGTCGGCAGCCGTGCGGAAAATGCCGGCAAGACCATCGTCGTCATCATTCCCTCCTTCGCGGAGCGTTATCTGTCGACGGCGCTGTTTGAAGGGTTGGGTGGTTAGCTGCACTTTTTCAGGTCGTCATCCTCGGGCTTGACCCGAGGATGACGACGGAAGGGTATGCTATCCGCGTCTGCCTAAGAGGCGGTCCGCCTAAGTGGAGCCTGGTCATCGGTGACGACCCGCCCTGGCCGCAGAGCAAATTCATCGCTATCTCCCAGCGCTCGCAACCCCATCCCTAACCTTCTGCCTCACGTCGCGGCCGTCGCCAGCCGTTCGCCGGCCATGCGATAGGAAATCGCCTCGGCGAGATGAATGCGGCCGACCGTATCCTTGCCGTCGAGATCGGCGAGTGTGCGGGCGACTTTCAATATCCGATGGTATCCGCGGGCCGAGAACTTGAGCTTTTCGGCCGCGTCCCTCAGCAACTGGAGACCACCGGGATCGGGTTCGGCGATCTTCTCGATCAGGGCCGTCGAGCAGCGGGCATTGGTGAGCACGCGCGGATAACCGGCCCGTTCGAACCGCTCCCGCTGTCTGTCGCGCGCAGCCGCCACGCGCTTGGCGACATCCGCGCTGCTTTCCGCCGGCCTCGGGCGAATGAGATCGGCGGCCGAGACTGCCGGCACGTCGATGCGGATATCGATACGGTCCATCAACGGCCCTGAAATGCGCCCCTGGTAGTCCGACATGCATTTTGGCCCACGTGCGCAGGAATGGCCGGGTTCGCCCGCCATGCCGCAGCGGCAGGGGTTCATGGCGGCAACCAGTTGGATGCTGGCGGGATAGGAAACCCGATGATTGGCGCGGGCGATAATGCACTCGCCGGTCTCCAGCGGCTGACGGAGCGCGTCCAGCGCCTGTGGCGAGAATTCTGGGAATTCGTCGAGGAACAGCACGCCATGATGGGCAAGCGATGCCTCCCCCGGCCTTGCGCGCAGGCCACCGCCCACCAGCGCTGCCATGGTGGCCGAATGATGCGGCGTGCGGTAAGGCCGGCGGTCGGAGAGCTTGCCGCCCGAAAGCTGGCCGGCGATCGAATGGATCATCGAAACTTCCAGCAGTTCGGCGGCTGAAAGCGGCGGCAGGATGGACGGCAGCCGGGCGGCAAGCATGGATTTGCCGGAGCCGGGAGGACCAACCATCAGAAGATTATGGCCACCGGCGGCGGCGGCTTCCAGTGCACGCTTGGCCGATTCCTGGCCTTTGATGTCAACGAGGTCGGGCAGATTGGCAGGCAAGGCCCGGATTGCCGGCTGCGGACGCGAGATGACCTGGGTGCCGAGGAAATGGTTTGCGAGCGCGATCAGGCTGCGCGGCGCGACGATATCGATTTCGGCCCCTGCCCAGGCGGCTTCCGCGCCGCTGTCGGCCGGGCAGATCAGGCCTTTTCCCAGAGCGTTGGCGGCAATTGCCGCCGGAAGTGCGCCGGCCACGGGCGCAAGCGTGCCGTCAAGGTTCAGTTCCCCAAGCACCACATAACCGATGAGTGCATCTCCGGGAACGGCGCCCAACGCCGCCATCAGTGCCAGTGCGATCGGCAGGTCGAAATGCGATCCTTCTTTCGGAAGGTCGGCCGGCGCCAAATTGACGGTGATCTTCTTCGGCGGCATGGCAAGGCCAGAGGCGTGCAACGCCGCCTGCACCCGCTCGCGGCTTTCGGCCACCGCCTTGTCCGGCAGGCCGACGATATGCATGTTGATCTTGCCCGGCCCGACCATGACCTGCACGTCGACCGGAACGCCTTCTATGCCCTGGAATGCAACTGTGCTGACGCGCGAAACCATATCCACCCCGCCCCTAACTTCATGTCCGGGACGCCAGCGATACACGCTTTCCGTGCCAGAAATTGCAATCTGGCATAGAAATAGGAATGAAACAAGAACATTAAACGAACAATCTCACGCATCCGCTGCAAATGGGTTGCAGGCGGTTGTATCGTGAGAACAAAGGCGATCCGTATCCGAAACGCCTTGCCTTCATCAGGCGCGTTTTGCCTCGATTGCATCCCAGAGGAGGCTTGCGACGTCGGCGCCGCCGAACTTCTTGACTTCGCGGATGCCCGTCGGGGATGTGACGTTGATCTCGGTCATATAGTCGCCGATGACATCGATGCCGACGAAGATGAAGCCGCGCTCGCGCAGAGCGGGTCCGATGCGGGAGCAGATTTCCTTCTCGCGCGGCGTGATCTCGGTCGCCTCGGCGCGGCCGCCGACATGCATGTTGGAGCGGCTGTCGTGTTCGGCGGGAACCCGGTTGATCGCGCCGACCGGCTCGCCGTCCACCAGAAGGATGCGCTTGTCGCCCTTGCGCACGGCCGGCAGATAGGCCTGGGCGATATAGGGTTCGCCGCGATACATCTGGCCGAACATTTCGAGCAGCGACGTGAAATTGCGGTCGTCGCGGGCGGAATGGAAAACTCCGGCACCGCCATTGCCGTAGAGCGGCTTCAGGATGATATCGCCCATCTCTTCCCGGAAACGGGCGATTTCGCCCGGATCGCGGCTGATCAGCGTTGCCGGCATCAGATCGGCGAATTCGGTGACGAAAATCTTCTCAGGCGAATTGCGCACCCAGGCGGGGTCGTTGACGACAAGCGTTTTCGGGTGGATGCGCTCGAGCAGATGCGTCGAGGTGATATAGCCCATGTCGAAGGGCGGATCCTGGCGCAGATGAACGATGTCCATCTCCGACAGATCGACGCGTTCCTTCTCCCCGAGCGTGAAATGATCGCCCTTGACGTCGCGAACCTGCAGCGGCTCGACAGCAGCGAAGATCTTGCCGTCACGCATGGTCAGGCGGTCGGGAGTGTAGTGAAACAGCTCGAAGCCACGCGCCTGCGCTTCGAGCGCCATGGCGAAGGTGGAGTCGCCGGCAATGCTGATGCCGGAGATATGGTCCATCTGGAACGCGACCTTGCGGATTTTCGCCATGACTTCAGCCCCCTAGGATTGGCCCGCCTGATGTAGGATGGCGGGCCGTCAAAGGCAACTGCAATCGGGCCGATATCACGCGGAGATGCCGACCTGCGTCTTTGCCCGCAACATGTTGCGCAGGCGGAAAAGCATGGCGATCGGCTTCGGGAAAGGCCGGCGGATGAAGGCGACCTTCTTCAGATATTTGTCGATGCGCCAGGTGGCCCAGGTCCGTCCCTTGAAATAGGCGACATCGCCCGCCTGGAGAACGCGCTGCGTGCCGTCTTCGGCAGTCACATGCACTTCGCCCTCAAGGATCACCACCGTTTCGTCCCAGTGGAAGTACCAGCGGAACTCGCCCGCCGTACATTCCCATACACCGGTCGTCGCGCAATCGTCCTCGGCGGTGGAATGAGAACCGGCACGCGCCTGCGGATCGCCGGCGATGACCCAGGTGGGCTCGATCGGCATCGGCTTCATTTCGAGAGAATGCGGACAGGCGCCGATAAACGGCTTCACCTTCGGCTTCTCAGGTGCGTAGGACTTGGACCGAAATGCAATTGCCGCTGCGGTCGCGGCGAGGACGTGCCAACTCATGTTTCCCCCGGAAGCTGTCAATTCCGGGAGATGCTAGCGGCAAAGAGTAAGCCCGCTCTTCAGGCCGATGTTAGAATTTTAATGATCGGCCTCAATTTCGGACTGGGCCCTCAGATAACCGGCTCGACCGGCGCGAGCTTTGCCTCTGCCGGAACGTTGCCCGGCAGGCGCTTGCCCGTTTCGATCGAGAAGAAGTGCAGGCGTTTGGCATCGACGGCAATGCGCATTTCCGGCGATAGCGCAATCTCCGGAGAAACGGCGGCGGTGATCTGCTGGTCGCCCACCGTGCCGTGGATCAGGCGCTGGGCGCCAAGCTCCTCGGTGTATTCGAGACGGAAGGGCAGAGCCTCCTCGTCGTCGCGGGCGATACGCAGATCCTCGGCGCGGACGCCGACGGTGACGGCACCGGAGGTCGGCGCGAAACCGTTGAGGGCGATCATCGCCGGGCCGATCGCCAGCTTGTCGCCATGCAGCTCGCCCTTAACGAGGTTCATGGCCGGCGAGCCGATGAAGCTTGCAACGAAGGTGGACGCCGGCGCGTGGTAGACTTCCAGCGGTGCACCGATCTGCTCGATCTCTCCCCCGTTCAGAACGACGAGGCGGTCAGCCAGCGTCATGGCTTCGAGTTGGTCATGGGTGACATAGATCGACGTGGTACCAAGCCGGCGCTGCAGGCGCTTGATCTCGCCGCGCATGGAAACACGCAGCTTGGCGTCGAGGTTGGAGAGCGGCTCGTCGAACAGGAAGGCCGCCGGCTTGCGGACGATGGCGCGGCCCATGGCGACGCGCTGGCGCTGGCCGCCGGACAGCTGGCGGGGCTTGCGCTCCAGATACTGGGTGATCTCCAGCATGCGGGCGGCCTCGGCGACACGGGTGTCGATCTCGGCCTTCGGCGTGCCGCGGTTCTTCAGACCGTAGGCGAGGTTGTTATAGACCGTCATATGCGGATAGAGCGCATAGTTCTGGAACACCATGGCGATATCGCGCTCGGCCGGCTCGATCTGGTTGACGACCCGTCCGGCGATCTTCACCTCGCCTGCGGAAATGGCTTCCAGTCCTGCAACCATGCGCAGCAGCGTGGACTTGCCGCAGCCCGAAGGACCGACGAGGACGATGAACTCGCCGTCGACGATGTCGATGGAGACGGAGCTTACCGCCTTCACGCCGCCGGTATAAATCTTCGAAACTTCTGAAATGTGAATTCCAGCCATGTTATTTCTCCGTTTCAGTGAGCCCGCGGATGAACAACCGCTGCATGAAAACCACGACGAGGATGGGGGGAAGCATGGCGAGAACGGAACCTGCCATGACCAGCTGCCACTCGATGACACCGTCCTGCACGGTGACCATGCGCTTCATCCCCATCATCAGCGTGTAATAGCCGGGGTCGGTGGTCACCAAGAGCGGCCAGAGATACTGAACCCAGCCATAGATGAAGAGGATGACGCATAGCGCGCCGATATTGGTGCGCGAGAGCGGCAGCAGGATGTCCCGGAAGAACTTCATGGGGCCTGCCCCGTCCACCCGGGCCGCTTCCAGAAGCTCGTCGGGGACCGTCATGAAGAACTGGCGGAACAGGAAGGTCGCCGTGGCCGATGCGATCAGCGGGACGGTCAGACCGGCCCACGAATTCAGCATGCCAAGGTCGGCGACGATCTTGTATGTCGGCATGATGCGCACCTCGACCGGCAGCATCAGGGTCACGAAGATGATCCAGAATGCCAGCAGCCGGAACGGAAACCGGAAGTAGACGATGGCGAAGGCGGAAAGGATCGAGATCGAGATTTTTCCGATCGTGATCGCCAACGCCATGATCAGAGAGTTCAGCGCCATGTGCGAATAATTGGGCAGGCCGTGAGCCGCGGCGGCGCTCGTCAGAATGGTCGAGTAGTTCTCGATGAGATGCGATCCCGGCAAAAGCGGGACAGGTCCGCTCATCAGCGTCGAGACGTCGTGGGTCGATGCCACGATCGCGACATAGACCGGTAGCGCGACCATCAGAAATCCCAGGATCAGGAAAGCGTGGGTGAGGAAGGTCAGGAAGGGGCGATTTTCAACCATGGTCGTTCCTCAATACTGGACGCGGCGTTCGACGAAGCGGAACTGAACGAAGGTCAGCAGCATCACGATCAACATCAGCAATACCGACTGCGCCGAGGACGAACCGATGTTCAGACCAACGTAACCGTCCTGGTAGACCTTGTAGACGAGCGTGGTCGTCGCCTGGGCGGGCCCACCGCCCGTCGTGGCATCCACGATCGGGAAGGTGTCGAACATCGTGTAGTTCACGTTGATGATGAACAGGAAAAACGTCGTCGGCGACAGAAGCGGCAGAGAGATGGTGAAGAAGCGCCTCACCGGGCCCGAACCGTCGATGGCGGCAGCCTCGATCAGCGACTGCGGCACCGACTGCAACCCAGCCAGGAAGAAAAGGAAGTTGTAGGAGATCTGCTTCCAGGCTGCCGCGATGATGATCAGGATCATGGCATGCGTGCCGTTGAGATCATGGTCCCAGCGAATGCCCAGGCGCTCCAGGAAGAAGGGCAGCAGGCCGGTGGAGGTATTGAAGAGAAACCACCACAGGACGCCCGCCACGACAGGTGCGACGGCATAAGGCCAGACAAGCAGGGTGGTATAGACTTTTGCGGACCGCGCCAGGCGATCGACCGCAGCCGCGAATGCGAGGCCGAGCATCATCGAAAGAACGGTGACGGATACCGCGAATACGGCGGTGCGCCAGAGTGCATCCAGATAATTCGGGTCCGCAAACAACTGCCGATAGTGGGTCAACCCTACGAAAACGGTCGAGAAGCCAAAAGGATCTTCCCGCTCGAAGGAGGATTTCACTGCCTGCGCGGCAGGCCAGATGAAGAAGACGAGCGTGATAGCGAGCTGGGGCGCGAGCAGCAGATAGGGCAGCAGGCGATTGTTGAAGGTTGTTCTCTTGGTATCCACCGGTCCCTCACCACAACGTAACGAGCAAGCAAGGGAGGGCCGGCGACAGCCGGTCCTCCCTGCAGCAATCGGAACAATCAGTTCGAGTTGGCAGCTTCGAATTCACGCAGAAGCGCATTGCCGCGCTGCACCGCGCTGTCGAGCGCCTGCTTGGCGTCCTTCTTGTTGGCGAGGAGTGCCTGGAACTCTTCGTCGACAATGGTGCGGACCTGGGTGAAGTTGCCGAACCGCACGCCCTTCGAATTTTCCGAGGGAGTACCGCGGGTGATCTGCTTGATGGCGATGTCGGAACCCGGGTTCTTTGCGTAGTAGCCCTGCTTCTGGCCGAGATCGTACGCCGCATTGGTGATCGGCAGGTAGCCGGTGAACTGGTGCCAATCGGCCTGGACTTCAGGCTTGGAGAGATAGCTGAAGAACTTGGCTACGCCCTTGTAGGTCGCCTTTTCCTTGCCGTTCAGCACCCAGAGGGTGGCGCCGCCGATGATGGAGTTCTTCGGCTCCTTGATCTCGTCGTCGTAGTAAGGCAGCGGGGCGAAGCCCGGTGTGAAGGTCTTGGCGTTGTTGATGACGCCTGCGCGACCTGCGGAGGAGTTCATCGTGATGGCGCATTCCTGGGAATAGAACATGGTCGCCGCCTGGTCGCCACCGACCGGACCGCCATACTTGAACAGGCCTTCGTCCTGCCACTTCTTCAGGTTTGCCCAGTGCTTGGTCTGCAGAGGACCGTTGAAGCTGAATTCAGACTTCACACCGCCGAAACCGTTCTGCAGAGTGCCGAAAGGCTTGTCATGCACCGCCGAAAGGTTTTCGGTCTGGACCCAGGTGATCCAGGCCGAGGTGAGGCCGCACTTGGCAGCGCCGGAGGAAACGATCTTCCTCGAGAATTCCTCGACTTCCTTCCAGGTCTTTGGGGCAACCTCAGGATCAAGGCCGGCCTTTTTGAAGACGTCCTTGTTATAATACATGATCGGCGTGGAGGAATTGAAGGGCAGCGACAGGATGTTGCCCTGGGTATCGGAATAGTAACCCGTGACCGGAGACAGGAATGTCTTCGTGTCGAAGGGTTCGCCTTCATCGGCCATCAGCTTGTAGACCGGATAGACGGCGCCCTTGGCGGCCATCATCGTGCCGGTGCCAACTTCGAAGACCTGGACGATGGCCGGCTGCTGGCCGGCACGGAACGCGGCGATCGCGGCGGTCAACGTTTCCGGATAGCTTCCCTTGTAGACCGGGACGACCTTGTAGTCGCTCTGGCTCTCATTGAACTTCTGAGCGATCTCTTCGAGCTTCTTGCCGAGCTCGCCGCCCATGGCATGCCACCAGGTGACCTCGGTCGCAGCAAGCGACGAGGTCGCAGACAGTGCGACCGCGATCGCGGCCATCGAAAGCTTTTTGAACATTTTAAGGTCCTCTCCACCTTTGTTGGGGTGAGGACCGCAATAGGGCCAGGCTGTGACAGGCCCTTAACAGTTTCATGTCAGAAATATTACATTGCACACCTATGCAATAATTTCACATCAGCGTCAGAAAGCGTTCGCAAAATGCCGCGGCAGACGGCCCGGAAGCACCGCGATCACGTCGTAACGCCGAGACAATCTCGCGGCATCCTGCCGCTTTGAAAGCCAGACGTCGCTTGCGGCTCGAATTCGGCTCTGGGTGACGTAACCGACGGCGTCGATCGCCTCCTGTTCGCCGACCCGCGCCTTGACCTCGACAAAGGCCACCAGATCGCCTTTGCGGACGATCAGATCGATCTCCCCGAGCTTGGTACGGTAACGGATCGCCAGAACTCGATAGCCCTTGACCAGGAGATAAAGCGCAGCGAGATATTCCGAGACATGGCCCCATCGCTGAGCCTTTTGCCGCTGAGCTTTCTGCCGCTCGACCTTGCGGCGCCTTAAGCCTGGGTCAATCTCCGCCACCCGCCTCGCCTTTCAGGTTCAGAAGCCGCTGATAAAGATCCTTGCGCGGAAGTCCGGTGACGCGGGCAGCTTCGGCGGCAGCCTTGGCGGCTGGCATGGAGGTTGAAAGCTCGCGCAGCAGCGCGTCCACCTCGATTTCTCCGGGCGGTTCCTCAGCTTCAGGCGGCGCCAGGAGCAGCACGATCTCGCCCTTCACGACGCGGTCGTCATTGTAATAGGCGGCAAGCTCCTCCAACGTGCCGCGGCGAAACTCCTCGAACGTCTTCGTCAATTCGCGGCAGACCGCAGCGCGTCGGCCCGCCCCGAGCACTTCGGCGGCAGCGCCAAGCGTTGCGCCGATGCGATGCGGCGATTCAAAGAAGATCAAAGTCGCCGGCACTTTCGAAAGCTCGGCCAGCCGGTCCCGCCGGCCCTTGTCCTTGACCGGCAGGAAGCCGGCAAACAGGAACGCATCGGACGGCATGCCGGAGCCGACGAGGGCTGCAAGCGGCGCCGAGGCGCCGGGGATCGGCACGACCTTGAGGCCGGCCTCGATCGCCATCTGACCGAGCCGGTAACCGGGATCGGAGACGAGCGGCGTGCCGGCATCGGAGACCAGCGCCACCGATTTCCCCTCCTGCAGCGCCGCGATGAGCTTCGGCCCGACCTCGTCGGAATTGTGCTCGTGATAGGCGTAGGGCCGGTTGACGATGCCGTAGCGGTCGAGCAGCACGCGGGTTACCCGGGTATCCTCGCACGCGAGCACATCGGCACCTGAGAGCGTTTCGAGCGCCCGCAGCGTGATGTCGCCGAGATTGCCGATCGGGGTTGCAACCAGATAAAGCGCCGGCTCCAGCGGCCGCGCGGGCACGAAAGTATTGGCGACGCGATAGCCGCGCTGGCTGCTCTTCGGTTCATCGGTCAAGGGGTGTCACGCGCAGATGGATGGTCATGAGCCTTTATGGGCAAGCCGACCGGCTTCGGCAAGTAACGGGCAAGCTGTTGAGAACGCATATTTTCTGTGTGCAGTGCGTGAGACAGATGTGAAATGACTTGCTAACGCCTTGTTCACCTCTTGCTTTTCGAACGGGTTGTCTGCCATTTTGCCGGTCCACATCATCCGGCTGGTCCAAAGCCGGCAGAATATCAGGGGTCCGGCCCTGCCGGATCGCCACGGTCGAAAGCGATTGCGTCCATGCGTATTACTCTTGAGCGGTCCAACCTTCTGAAGTCGCTGAACCACGTGCATCGCGTGGTGGAGCGGCGGAACACGATCCCGATCCTTTCCAACGTGCTGATGCGCGCGTCGGGCGCCAGCCTCGATCTGAAGGCGACCGACCTCGATCTCGAAATCACCGAGGTCCTGCCGGCCATGGTCGAGACTGCCGGAGCCACGACGGTTCCGGCGCACCTGCTTTATGAAATCGTCCGCAAGCTGCCGGACGGTTCCGAGGTGCTGCTCGCCACCAACCCGGACGGCGGCTCGATGACAGTGCAATCCGGCCGCTCGAAGTTCTCTCTGCAGTGCCTGCCGGAATCGGACTTCCCGGACCTTACCGCCGGCAGCTTCACGCATACGTTCAAGCTGAAGGCGACCGATCTGAAAATGCTGATCGACCGCACCCAGTTCGCGATCTCCACCGAGGAGACCCGCTATTACCTGAACGGCATCTTCTTCCACACGATCGAAGCCGACGGGGACCTGAAGCTTCGCGCGGTCGCAACCGACGGTCACCGTCTGGCGCGCGCCGATGTGCAGGCACCGTCGGGCTCGGAAGGAATGCCGGGCATCATCATTCCTCGCAAGACTGTCGGCGAGCTGCAGAAACTGGTCGACGATCCGGAAGCGGCTGTCACGATCGAGGTTTCGGACGCCAAGATCCGAGTCACAATGGGCTCGGTCGTGATGACCTCGAAGCTGATCGACGGCACTTTCCCGGATTACCAGCGGGTCATTCCGACAGGCAACGACAAGGAAATGCGCGTCGATTGCCAGAGCTTTACCAGGGCCGTCGACCGCGTCTCGACCATTTCCTCCGAGCGCGGCCGCGCCGTGAAACTGTCGCTGACCGACGGCCAGCTGATGCTGACCGTCAACAATCCGGATTCGGGCAGCGCCACGGAAGAGGTCGCGGTCGGTTACGACAACGACCCGATGGAAATCGGCTTCAACGCCAAATACCTGCTCGACATTACCGCCCAGCTTTCGGGCGACGACGCGATCTTCATGCTGGCGGATGCCGGTTCCCCGACATTGGTGCGCGACACGGCGGGCGACGACGCGCTCTATGTGTTGATGCCGATGCGCGTTTAAATCATGAAGGCGGCCGGAAACTCCGGCCGCCTTTTTCATACGAGTTTCCCAAGTGCGACATTTTTCCTTGCTTTTGCGGCATTGGGGTTCCACATGGGGCAAAATGGGAGAGGATAAGAAAATGGAACTGCGCTTGAAGGAGCGGCTCGGCCGCAAGTTCGATGATGAGATCCGGTTCTTCAAGGGTTGGATCGATGGCCCGAAACGGGTCGGCGCGATCTGCCCCACCTCCTCCGTCACCGCCAAACGCATGGCAAGCGTCATCGACACGGCCTCCGGCCTGCCCGTCCTGGAACTCGGGCCCGGCACCGGCATCATTACCAAGGCGATCCTGAAGCACGGCGTCTCGCCGGAAAACCTGGTCTCCATCGAATATTCGACCGATTTCTTCCAGCATCTCGTCCGCACCTATCCAGGGGTCAAGTTCGTCAACGGCGATGCTTTCGATCTCAACCGCACGCTCGGCGCCTTGAAGGACAAGACCTTCGACAGCGTTATTTCGGCAATCCCGCTTTTGAGCTTCCCGATGGAGCGCCGCATCGCGCTGCTCGAAGACCTGCTCAACCGCATTCCGGCCGGCCGGCCGGTGATGCAGATCACCTACGGTCCCGTCTCGCCGATCATCGCCCAGCCCGACCGTTACCGGATCAAGCACTACGATTTCGTCGTCAGGAACATCCCGCCGGCGCAGCTCTGGACCTACAGCCGCGGCTGACCATGACGTTCGGCCTCTACATCACTCATCCACAGGTCCGGATCGATCCCGACATTCCAGTGCCCCGTTGGGGGCTTTCGGATTTCGGCGCCGCTCGCGCCCGCGAGGCCGCCAAGTCCGATTGGGCAAGGAAACTGGGCCGGATCGTCTCCAGCGACGAGGTGAAGGCGATCGAGACTGCGGAAATCCTTGGCCTCGCCTCGGGCATTTCGGTCGAGATCGCGGAAGATACCCACGAGAACGACCGGTCGGCGACGGGCTTTCTGCCGCCGCCGCAGTTCGAGGATGCGGCCAACTGGTTCTTCGCCCACCCGGAAGAGAGCTTCAAAGGCTGGGAGCGCGCCGTGGACGCCCAGAGACGCATCGTTTCGGCGGTCACCAGGATTTTCGCCGATCACGATCCACACGTGCCGATCGCCTTCGTCGGCCACGGCGGCGTTGGAACGCTGTTGAAATGCCATCTCACCGGCTCGCCGATCGCCCGCGACCGGGACCAGCCGGGGGGCGGCGGAAATCTCTTCTGCTTCACCCTTGCGGATCGGACTGTCTCATGCGACTGGACGCCCATCGAAAAATGGGAAGGGTTCCAGGCATGAACGCTCGTGATCGCCTCATCGTAGGCCTCGATATTCCGACCATCGGCGAAGCCGAGAAGATGGTCGCCACGCTCGGTGACACCGTTTCCTTCTATAAGATCGGCTATCAGCTCGTATTCGCCGGCGGTCTCGAACTTGCGCGCGATCTCGCAAAGGATGGCAAAAAAGTCTTCCTCGACATGAAGCTGCTCGACATCGACAACACGGTCGCGAAGGGCGTCGAGAACATCGTCAAGATGGGCATGACCATGCTCACCCTGCACGCCTATCCGAAGGCGATGCGCGCCGCGGTCGAGGCAGCAAAAGGTTCCGACCTCTGCCTGCTTGCGGTTACCGTCCTGACGTCGATGGACGAGACGGACCTCGTCGATGCCGGTTACGAATACGATCCTCATACGCTAGTTCTGCGACGCTCCGAACAGGCGCTGGCCGCCGACATGGGCGGCATCGTCTGCTCGGCAGAGGAATCGGCTGCGGTGCGCAAGATCGTCGGCCCCGACATGGCGATCGTCACGCCCGGCATCCGCCCTGCGGGTTCGGAAGCGGGCGACCAGAAGCGGGTCATGACGCCTTCGGACGCGTTGCGGGCCGGCTCGAGCCATCTCGTCGTCGCCCGCCCGATCGTCAAGGCGCCGGATCCGAAGGCTGCGGCACAGGCAATTCTCGCCGAGATGCAGGGCGTGCTCTGACCACCATTCGTTGCCGGAGACGATTTCTCCCTGCCGTGATCCTGGATGAGTTCCGGCAGACCGCAGGATAGGGCGCAAGCCCGTGATATTGACTCGCCCCGGAATTTGCCTGAAGTCATCGCAACCGAAAACACGTTGGAGGAAATACCATGGCCAAGGGATACTGGGTCGCTCGCGTCGATGTCCGCGATCCGGAACGCTACAAGGATTACATCGCGGCCGCCACGCCCGCCTTCGAGAAATACGGCGCCAATTTCCTCGCCCGCGGTGGTGCGATGGCAGCGATGGAGGGCAAGTCCCGCGCCCGCAACGTCATCATCGAATTCCCGTCGATGCAGGCCGCCATCGACTGCTACAATTCTCCCGAATATGCGATCGCCATCAAGATCCGCCAGGAAGTGGCGGATGGCGAAATCGTCGTCCTCGACGGCCTTTAAGAACCGGTTGTCGCGGGCGGTGCGGCAGTGGAGACACTTCCACCCGTGCCGCGATTCGGTTAAACAGCACTCATCTCGTCCCACAGGCTCCCGGAGCACGCCATGACCATCAACAACCTTCCGCCGCTCGTCACCGTTTTCGGAGGGTCGGGCTTCGTCGGCAGGCATGTGGTGCGTACGCTGGCCAAGCGCGGTTATCGCGTCCGGGTTGCCGTCCGCCGCCCGGATCTCGCAGGCTTCCTGCTGCCGGCCGGCTATGTCGGCCAGATCTCGCTGGTCCAGGCGAACCTTCGCTACCGCCAGTCGGTCCTTAAGGCGGTCGAAGGCGCTTCGCATGTGGTCAACTGCGTCGGCATCATGTTCGAGAGCGGCCGCAACACGTTCGATGCGGTCCAGGATTTTGGTGCTCGCGCGGTTGTCGATGCGGCACGTGGGGCCGGCGCCCAGCTTACCCATATTTCCGCGATCGGCGCCGATACCAATTCGGAATCGTCCTATGCCCGCAGCAAGGGCCGTGCCGAGGCGACGATCCTTTCGACGCTGCCGGATGCCGTGATCCTGCGCCCGTCGATCATGTTCGGGCCGGAAGACAGCTTCTTCAACAAGTTCGCCTCCATGGCCCGCACCTTCCCCGCCCTGCCTCTGATCGGCGGCGGCAAGACGAAGTTCCAGCCGGTCTATGTGGAGGACGTCGCCGAAACCGTCGCACGCTCCGTCGACGGCACGATCGCTACGGGGAAAATCTATGAGCTGGGCGGCGGCGAGGTCATGACCTTCCGCCAGTGTCTCGAGACGATGTTGCGCGTCACCAATCGCAGCAATGCGCTCGTCTCGCTGCCCTTCGGCATCGCATCGCTGATCGGCAGCATCGCGTCTCTGATCCCCTTCGTCCAGCCGCCGATCACCAGCGACCAGGTGAAGCTGCTGAAGATCGACAACGTGGTTTCCGATGCCGCCGTCACGGAAGGCCGCACGCTGCAGGGGATAGGCATCCGCCCGACGCTCGCCTCTTCGATCCTGCCATCCTACCTTGTGCAGTACCGCCCGCAGGGGCAGTACACCGGTTCCGGCCGCGCCGCCTGACATTCGTTAACCATATCACGCAATTGATTTCGCTCCGGCATGCCGGCAGTGCCCGCTGAAAATTCGGGCACCCCGTTGTTGTCGCTCATGTTTCGGGCAAGGATTGTGGCACAAAAGTCGCAGTGGCCGATGCAGTCGCGTTAACGGCCGGTTCAGCAAAATCCTTTATTGAATTCTTCTAATCCAACCCATAGATCCTCCCTCACCAAACAAGCGGCGCAACCGTGACGATAAAATCTTCCATCGAAAGGCATTCCTCCATGGGCAAGCCCATCGCCCTCTTTTTTGCATGCGCAGCGCTGATCATCCTCGCGGGCTCCTTCATGGCCCCGACGACGGGCGCAGCCGGCAAGAGCGAATGCACGCCCGCATACGGCGTCGACCCGTGCAGCACGGCATCCATCCATCACTGACATGATCGGGAAGTCGGCGGCCTTTTGAGCCGCCTTCTTTTTACGCTCCCAGCAGCAGGGCGATCAGGCCCGCGGCGCCGATGACGATTCGCCAGTAGGCGAACGGCGCATAGCCCCTGCTCGACACGAAATCGAGCAGCGATCGCACCACCACGATGGCGGTGACGAAGGCGGCGACGAAACCGACAGCGATCAGGGCGCCGTCGTCCAAACTCAACGCATTGCGGTTTTTATAAAGATCGAGCACGAAGGCGCCGAGCATGGTCGGCATGGCGAGGAAGAACGAAAATTCCGCCGCCGAGCGCTTGTCCGCGCCGAGCAGCAGCGCACCGACGATCGTCGCGCCGGAACGCGAAGTCCCGGGGATCATCGCGACGCATTGGAACAGCCCGATCTTGAAGGCGAGCGACGGCGGATAGTCCATCACGTCGTGGTATTTCGGCTGGAACTTGATCCTGTCGACCACAAGCAGCACGAAGCCGCCGAGGATCAGCATGACACAGATCAGCATGGGTGTTTCGAACAGCACGGCCTTGATGAAGCTGTGGGCCAAAGCGCCGATCACCGCCGCGGGCAGGAATGCGATCAGCACCGTTGCCACGAACCTGCGCGCCTTGGGACTGGTCGGCAGATCGGCCGCGATCTGCAGCAGCTTGCGGGCATAAACGAGCAGGATGGCGAGGATCGCACCGAGCTGAATCAGGACCGCGAAAGTGTTGCCGGGGGATTGGAAACCGAGGAAATGACCAGCCAAAAGAACGTGGGCGGTCGAGGAAACGGGAAGAAATTCAGTGAGCCCCTCGATCAAACCGAGGATGAGCGCACTGATGATGGACTGATCCGCCATTCTTAATCCTTTATTGAGCAGATAAGGGCAGTTTTAAGCAGTTTATGAGCCGTTGCTTGTCTTGGGACTACCAAATCCATATAGCTGCCATATGTCAGGCGGGCGCGCGAGGCGCCCCTGCCCCTCCTATACGAAGTTCGTGAAGTTCAAGTATCCATGCCCACGCTCTATCATCATTCCATGTCTTCGGCCTCCCGGTTCGTCCGGCTGATTCTCGCCGAGTACGGCTTTCAGGCGGATCTGGTGGAGGAGCAACCGTGGGAAAAGCGGCGGGAATTCCTGACGCTCAATCCTGCGGGCACGCTCCCGGTTTATGTCGACGACAGCATGAGAGTGCTTTGTGGCCCTTCCGTGCTCCTGGAATTCCTCGACGAAACCCATGGCGTGCTGAAGCGCGACCGCCGGCTGCTTGCCGAAGACCCGTGGCAGCGCGCCGAAATCCGGCGCCTGACGGAATGGTTCCTGCAGAAGATGGAGCAGGATGTCACCCGGCCGCTGACCCGGGAGCGGGTCTACAAGCTGCAGATGACAACCGCCCAGGGTGGTGGCGCGCCGGACTCGAAGGTGCTGCGCACATCCCGCGCCAACATCCGCCAGCATATGAAATATCTCTCCTGGCTTGCCGGCTCCCGGCCTTGGCTTGCCGGCGACCGCCTGAGCTATGCCGATCTCGCCGCCGCCGCTTCGATTTCGATCCTCGATTATCTTGGCGAGATCGACTGGTCGGAGACGCCGGTCGCCAAGGACTGGTATCAGCGGCTGAAATCGCGACCCTCCTTCCGGCCGATGCTTGCCGAACGCATCCGCGGCCTCACCCCGGTATCTCATTATGCGGACCTTGATTTCTGACGCGACCTCGCGGGAGGAAGAAAAGACGCTCCGGCGGCGGGAGAAGCTGACCGCCTTCATCCGCGAGGAAGCGGCGGCGCAGGGCTTCGATCTTTGCCGGATTACAGGCCCGGACGGCATCCCGCGGGCGCCGGAGCGGCTGGAGATTTTCCTGGCCGACGGGCATCACGGCAGCATGGACTGGATGGCAGAGACGAGGCTGCGCCGGGCCGACCCGAAGGTGCTATGGGATCAGGTGCGTTCGATCGCAATGTTCGGGCTGAACTACGGGCCGGATGAAGACCCGCGCGGCATTCTCGAAAAGCCCGACAAGGCGGCGATCTCGGTCTATGCGCGCAATCGCGATTACCACGATGTCATCAAGGGCCGGCTGAAGGAGATCGCGACGCGCTTTGCGGCGCGGGCCGGCGAGGACGTGAAGGTCTTCGTCGATACCGCACCGGTGATGGAAAAGCCGCTGGCGGAGGCGGCCGGCCTCGGCTGGCAGGGCAAACATACCAATCTCGTCAGCCGCACCCATGGTTCCTGGCTGTTCCTCGGCAGCCTGTTCACCACGGCCGACCTTGTTATAGACGCGCCCGAGATCGACCATTGCGGCTCCTGCCGGGCCTGTCTCGACGCCTGTCCGACGGCGGCGTTTCCGGCTCCCTATCGGCTCGACGCACGCCGCTGTATTTCATACCTCACGATCGAACATAAAGGTCCGATCGATCCGGAATTCCGGCCGCTGATCGGCAACCGCATCTATGGCTGCGACGACTGTCTTGCCGCCTGTCCCTGGAACAAGTTTGCGGCAAGCGCCTCCGAAATGAAGCTGCAGGCGCGCGAGGACCTGAAGGAGCCGTCGATCACGTTTCTGCTGACCTTGGACGATGCGGCCTTCCGGACCTTTTTCAGCGGCTCGCCGGTCAAGCGCATCGGCCGCGACCGGTTCATCCGCAACGTACTGATCGCCGCCGGCAATTCCGGCGATGCCAGCCTCATCGGGCAATGTCTCGAACTTGCGGGCGACCCCTCGCCCACGGTGCGCGGCATGGCTATATGGGCCCTGAAGCGCCTGATGACTGATATGGACTTCGCGCGGTTTGCCGAGGCACGCGGCGCCGAAGAGGATACGGAAGTGCTGGAAGAATGGCGATTGGCGGGAGCGGCCTGATGAATGTGATGATCTTCGGATGCGGCTATTCGGGCCAGGCAATCGCCGAGGCCTTCAAATCCGAGGGCCATCGGGTCTCCGGCACCGTCAGAACGGCCCATAAGGCACTGGAGCTCGCGGCCCGTGACATCAAGGCCTTCGTGTTCGACGGCAGCCCGTTCAGCGAAGAGCTGCTGACGGAGCTTCGGCAGACGACGCACCTGGTGCAGTCGATCCCGCCCGGCACCGAGGGCGACCCGCTGCTGAAGCTCATCTCCGGACGGCTACGCGCGCTTTGCCCGAAACTCGAATGGGTGGGCTATCTCTCGACCGTCGGGGTTTATGGCGACCATGGCGGCGGCTGGGTCACCGAGGAGACCCCGGGCAGCCCGATCCACGGCCGGTCGATCGAACGGGTCGATACGGAAGATGCCTGGGCCGCCGAAGGGCGGACAGCCGGTCTGCCTGTGGCGAGCCTGCGCCTCGCCGGTATCTATGGGCCCGGCCGCAACGCCTTCGTCAATCTCGCACGGGGCACGGCACGACGTATCATAAAGAAAGAGCAAGTCTTCAACCGCATCCGCGTCGAAGACATCGGCGGCGCGGCGCTCTTCCTCGCGAAGGGCAATGTCGGCGGAATATATAATGTCACCGACGACGAGCCCGGCCCGCCCCAGGATGTCATCGTCGAAGCGGCACGGCTGATGGGTGTCGAGCCACCGCCGGAACTGGACTTCGAGACCGCTGACATGACGCCGATGGCGCGCTCGTTCTACGGCGCCAACAAGCGGGTTTCGAATGCCAAGATCCGCACCGCGGGGTACCAGTTGCGGTTCCCCAATTACCGCATGTCGCTCGCCGAAATGTGGTCTTCGGGCCGCTGGCGAGGATAAAATTCCCATTTTGAAACGGTTGAAATTTCCATCTTCTGGCGCCTTTCCGGTTATAATTTCTTAATACCTGAGGCTTGATGTCACAAAATTTGCCCAAATGAGGCAAGGAATCTCGCAAAACAACAAATTTTTTTCTGCGATTTACGTGATCGCAGACTCTCTCCGAGTCTTACCGGAACCATATTCCTCTTTCTGACTGTTTTTAAAGGTTTTCTTCCGGAGAAGCTTAGCTGGCTTCTTAAAAAGATCGACGGCAATCTAATCACAAATGTTACATACTGTAACTTTCCGTGATCGAGAGTCCCACTTTTTCGCCACTTTTCGCCCCGCTTAGCCATTTTGCACGCAACGTGCAGGGACAAAACGAACGGGGACGACCGACTTGACAACAATTCGACGCTCGACTTTCGCCGCGGCCTCCATTGCTGCTTTTGCAACTCTCGGCGCCGCGCAAGCCAATGCTGCGCCTGGATGCGGTCACGCATCCTGGTATGCCCTCGGATCCAAGACCGCATCCGGGGAGCGAATGAACCCCTCTCTGATGACGGCGGCCCACCGGACGCTGCCATTCGGCACCAAGGTTGTCGTGACCAACAAGCGCAACGGCAAAAGCGTTGTCGTTCGCATCAACGACCGCGGGCCATTCATCCGCGGCCGGGTGATCGACGTTTCCAAGGCCGCCGCCAAGAACATCGGCATGATCAGCTCCGGCACCGCCCAGGTCTGTTACCAGATCGTCGACGCCGGCAATCAGAAGGTTCCGGGCAAGGGCCTGAAAGCGATCGAAGGCTGAGGCTGGCCGGAGAGACGGTTTAGGCCGGCCTATTGCCCTATCGCGCGATCACGGTTACGACCCGTGCCACACGGGTACAACCGACACGGAGAGCGACATGCGACTGGGCGGACGAATTGCCGGAGCCATTGAGGTGCTGGCCGATATCGAGACGCGCAGGCGCCCTGTCGCCGATGCCCTCAAGGACTGGGGCCTCGCCCATCGTTTCGCCGGTTCCGGCGATCGTGCCGCAATAGGCAACATCGTCTACGACGCATTGCGCATGCGTCTGTCGCATGCCTGGCTCATGGACGACGAAAGCCCGGCAGCCCTCGCCTACGCGGTCCTCATCCGGCAATGGGGCTTCACACCCGAGGCACTCCAGGCCGAGTTTACCGACGACCGTTTCGCGCCGCCGGCCCTGACCGAGGCGAACCTCTCGTCGCTCGCCTCCCGCAATCTCGAGGATGCACCCCCGCATGTGCAGGGCGACATACCCGACTGGATCCAGCCATCCTTCGAAGCCAATTTCGGCGAGGACTGGCTCGTTGAGGCCAAGGCATTGGCCGACCGCCCGACCCTCGATCTGCGCGCCAACACGCTGAAGGCGTCTCGCGACAAGGTCGTCAAGGCATTGGAACGCTCGAACGCAAAGGCTTCGCGCATCGCCCGCAACGGCATCCGGATTGCCGCCGGCGAAGGAGCGTCGCGTCTGCCCAACGTCACCGCCGAGCTTTCGTTCCAGAAAGGCTGGTTCGAAGTTCAGGACGAAGGCTCACAGATCGTCTCCGAGCTCGTGCAGCCCGGCGAGCACGATCAGGTTCTCGATTACTGCGCCGGCGGCGGCGGCAAGACGCTCGCCATGGCGGCCGCCATGCACAACAAGGGCCAGATCCACGCCTATGACGCCGACCGCAAGCGGCTGGCGCCGATCATCGAGCGGCTGCGGCGCGCGGGCACCCGCAATGTGCAGGTGCATGACGACGCGCGCCAGCTCAACGCCCTGAAAGGCAAGCTCGACGCGGTTCTGGTCGATGCGCCCTGCACCGGCACCGGCACCTGGCGCCGCCGCCCGGACACCAAATGGCGGCTCACGCCCAAAAACCTCGACGAGCGCATTGCCCAGCAGCAGGAAGCGCTTTCCGAAGCCGCCGTCTTCGTAAAGCCGGGCGGTGCACTTCTCTATGTCACCTGCTCCATCCTGCCGGAGGAGAACGATGCCCAAGTCTCGCGCTTCTGCGCCGAAAACCCGGAGTTTTCCATCGCGCCCGCAGCGGAGCATTGGGACGGCACTTTCGGAAAGGACGCACCGCGGCCTCGCTCGAAAGATGCACTGACCGTAACCTTGACGCCTGCAAGTACCGATACGGACGGATTCTTTTTCTGCCGCATGCAACGCAAAGTTTGAACGCGTCGCGGTTGAAGTCAAAGCCGGACTCTACTTTCAAATTATTCTAAACTAGATTGTTTGACACCAGTTTCCAATTGCGCGATGAACCCTTTGACGGCCGGGGAGAGATCCGGGCCGTGAAGGAGAGGGACATGATCCGCAAGACCGTTCTCGGCGCCGCCCTGGCGCTTTTCGCCGCCTCTGCGGCGTTCGTCGTGACAGAGGCGCAGGCCGCCACCACATCCGCTGCCGTCCTCAAGCATTATGCCGAGCTAGCGCATGCGAAATACGAGGACTCGCTGACAACAGCGCAGGCCCTCGACAAGGCGATCAACGCATTCCTCGCCAAGCCCGGCGAAGAGACTCTGAAGGCTGCCAAGGACGCATGGATCGCCGCCCGCGTTCCCTACCAGCAAACAGAAGTCTATCGTTTCGGCAACTCGATCGTCGACGATTGGGAAGGCAAGGTGAATGCCTGGCCGCTCGATGAAGGCCTGATCGACTATGTCGACGCCTCCTACGGCAAGGAAAGCGACGAGAATGCACTCTATACCGCTAACGTCATTGCCAACCCGAAGATCAAGGTCAACGGCAAGACGCTCAACCTTTCGAAGTTCGACGCCAAGACGCTGCGCAGCCTGAACGAGGCCGGCGAGATCGAGGCAAACGTCGCGACCGGCTACCATGTCATCGAATTCCTGCTCTGGGGCCAGGATCTGAACGGCACCGGACCCGGTGCCGGCAAGCGTCCCTATACGGACTACGACAAGGCCAATTGCACCAACGGCCATTGCGATCGGCGCGGCGAATACCTGAAGGCAGCGTCGGCCCTTCTCGTCGCCGACCTGAAGGACATGGTCACCGCCTGGGCCCCGAAGGGCAAGGCGGCCAAGAACGTCGAGGCCAATTCCAAGAAGGGCCTGACCGCCATCCTGACGGGCATGGGCTCGCTCTCCTACGGCGAGCTTGCCGGCGAGCGCATGAAGCTCGGCCTGCTGCTGCACGACCCGGAAGAAGAGCATGATTGCTTCTCCGACAACACCTACAACTCGCATCTCTATGATGCGATCGGCATCAAGTCGGCCTATACGGGCGAATATATCCGCGTCGACGGCACCAAGATGACCGGGCCTTCGCTTTCCGAACTGGTTGCCGTGACCGACAAGGCGCTTGATACGGAAATACTCGGCAAGCTGGACGCGACGCTCGCGGCCATGAACGCCATGGCCGACCGGGCGAAGAAGGACGAGGCCTACGACCAGATGATCGGCGAAGGCAATGCCGAGGGCAATGCGGTCGTTCAGAAGGCGATCGATGGCCTGATCGACCAGAGCAAGAGCGTCGAGCGCGTCATTGCGTCGCTGAAGCTTGGCAAAGTAGAGCTTGAAGGTTCCGACAGCCTCGATAATCCTGACGCCGTCTTCAAATAAGCAATGAAAAGGCGGGCCGCGGCTGACCTTCAGCCTGCGGCCCGGTATCCCTATGAGAACGCCCAAGCATTTCGTCTTCCTGCTGCCGATCCTTTCGGGCGCTCTCTTTCTCATGCCGTTGATCGCGACCGGCGGCGATGCGCTTTTCCCGACCATGCGCACGGATCTCAATCCGAAGGACCAGAAACGCGTCGAGAGCGTCACGCGCCCGACGACGGATTTTTCCAAGCCCGAGCAGTTCGAGACCATGTCGGGCGGGGCCGCGACCAGCCGCGCCGATGTCAATGGCGATGCCTTCTCGCATTTCTCCGCCAACATCACCTTCGAGGAAGAAGGGACGTTCAAGCTCGGCAATGCGCTGTTCACAAAACTCTGGGTCTCGGCGCCGTCCTCGACACAGGCGTCCGACGGGTTGGGGCCGCTGTTCAACGCGCGCGCCTGCCAGAGCTGCCATCTGAAGGACGGCCGCGGCCATCCTCCGGAAGGCGGCGCCGACGCGACCTCGATGTTTTTCCGGCTCGCTCGTCCGGCGCGCACCGACGAGGAACGCGAAGCGGTCGCCGATTACAGGAAGCTCAATTTCCCCGACGCGATCTATGGCGAGCAGTTGCAGGACCTCGCCGTGTCCGGCCTCGCCTCCGAAGGCCGGATGCAGATTTCCTACGAGGAAATCCCGGTCAAGCTCGGCGACGGCGAAGTGGTCAACCTGCGCAAGCCGACCTATTCGGTCGCCGATCTCGGCTACGGTGCGATGGAAGGCGACGTGACGCTTTCGCCGCGGATCGCGCCGCCGATGATCGGCATGGGGCTGATCCAGGCTATCCACGATGCTGATATTCTCGGCTTGGCCGACCCGGACGACAAGGACGGCGACGGGATTTCCGGCAAGCCGGCCATGGTGCGCGACCACAAGACCGGCGAACTGAAGCTCGGCCGCTTCGGCTTCAAGGCGCAGAATGCCTCGGTCCGCGACCAGAGTTCGTCCGCCTTTGCCGGTGACCTCGGTATCTCCACTCCCCACAATCCGTTCGACCACGGCGACTGCACGAAGGCGGAGTCTGCGTGCCTCGCCATGCCGACCGGAGTGCAGCAGCGCCTGGGGCCGGTCGAGGCACCCGATCCTGTCCTGCCGCTGGTTACCTTCTATTCCGAAAACCTTGCGGTGCCGGCCCGCCGCGATATCGGCGACAAGACGGTTCTGAAGGGCAAGGAACTGTTCTACCAGTCCGGCTGCACCGCCTGTCACACGCCGAAATTCGTGACCAGCCGCGATGCCGGCAACAAGGCGCAGGCTTTCCAGCTGATCTGGCCCTATTCGGATTTCCTGCTGCACGACATGGGTGAGGGCCTTGCCGACGGCCAGCCGGTGGGCGTTGCCACCGGCAGCGAGTGGCGCACCCAGCCGCTCTGGGGCATCGGCCTGACCGAAACCGTCAACGCCCACACGTTCTTCCTGCATGACGGCCGGGCGAGAAACCTGACAGAGGCTGTCCTCTGGCATGGCGGCGAGGCGCAGAAGGCCCGCGATGCCTTTGCCGCACTATCAAGACAAGACCGTGCCGCCCTCCTCAAATTCCTGGAGTCGCTCTGATGCGCAAGATCCTTTTTGCCGGACTCGTCTCGCTGCTTCCCGCCACCGCCTTCGCACAAGAAGGTGAACCCGCTCCCTCGGTGGATCTGCCGATGGCTGACGTCACCAAGGTGATGACGGCGGCGGTGGACGGGTTCATCCGACCCGGATACGACGCGTTCCACGAGTCCGCGGGCAAGATGACGACGGCGATGAAGGCGCTCTGCGAGGCACCCTCCAAGACGAACTACGATGCCGCGAAAGGCGCCTTCCGCGATGCGGCGGTCAGCTGGGCGCATATCGAGGTGGTGCGTGTCGGTCCCGTCATCGAGCAGAACCGCTTCGAGCGCATCCTGTTTTATCCCGACCGCAAGAGCACCGGGTTGAGGCAGGTCCAATCGGTCCTCTCCAAGGTCGACGAGACCGCCACCGATCCCGCCACGCTTGGCACCAAGAGCGTCGCCATGCAGGGTTTCGGGGCGCTGGAATACGTGCTTGCGGGCACGGGCTCCGACGAGCTTCTGAACGCGAAGGACAGTTATCGCTGCCGCTACGGCGCGGCCATCGCCGGCAATATCACCAATGTCGCCAAGGAGCTTTCCGATATCTGGGACGCGCCCGACGGCATACAGAAGACGTGGGAACAGCCTGGAGCCGACAACCTCAATTTCCGCACCGGCGGCGAGGCGATCACGGCGCTGCTCGGCATTCTCGTGCATGGTGCCGAAGCGGTGCGCGACCAGCGGATCGAAACCTTCTACAAGGGCGCCGACAAGGCGAAATTCCCGAAACAGGCACTGTTCTGGCGCTCGGAGAACACCTGGCCGGCCATCAAGGGCAATCTCGAAGGCCTTTCGACCCTGCTCGAAAAATCCGGGATGGTGGAACTGCTGAAGGAAAAGGACCGGCCGATCGTCGCCGCCACCGAGGCGAAGCTGAAATCGATGATCGAGCTTTCGGCGAAGATCACGCCGGATCTCGAAAAGGCGGTCGAGAATGCCGCCGAGCGCAAGAAGCTCGATACGCTGCTGGCGGACGGAAAGGACGTGATCACCAAGCTGAACGACGGTTATGGCGGCGCGATCGGGCTCAGTTCCGGCTTCTCGTTTGCGGACGGCGACTAGGACCATGTGGCGCGGCGAGGCCATCGACCGGCGGGGCTTCCTGAAGGCGGCGGGGATCGCCTTCACCGCCGCGCTGGCGCCCCGCTCGCTGATGGCTCTCGAACGTGCGGATGCAGTCTATGCCTCGGGTTTTCGCGCGCCGGACGGCTCGTTCGGCGTCGCCACCGTTTCGGAACGCGGCGAGATCATCGACCGCGTCGCCCTTCCAGCCCGCGCCCACGGCATGGCCTATAGCACCGCCACCGGCCGCACCGTCGCCTTCGCCCGCCGTCCCGGCACGTTCGCCATGGTGTTCGACCCGTCGCGGCAGACCGAACCGGTGATGATCACCTCCCCGGAAGGCCGGCATTTCTACGGGCACGGCCATTTCTCGCCGGACGGGACGCGGCTTTATGCCAGCGAGAACGATTTCGACGGCAATCGCGGCATGATCGGCGTCTACGACGCGCGAGACAGGTTCCGCCGCATCGCAGAGTTCGACGCCCACGGCATCGGCACCCATGACATGACCGTCTCCGACGACGGCAAGCTGCTGGTCATCGCCAATGGCGGCATCGAGACCCATCCGGATTTCGGTCGCACCAAGCTCAATGTCGACCGCATGGAACCGTCGCTGGTTCTGCTCGATGCCAGATCCGGCGCCCTTATCCAGCGGCACCGCCTGCCCGCCTCGCTGAAACAGCTCTCCACCCGCCATCTCGACATCGCTGAAAACGGCCGGATCTGGTTCGGCTGCCAATGGGAAGGGGCGCGCAATGCCCTGCCGCCGCTCGCCGGCTGGTTTTCCAACGGCGAGGACCTGTCCTTCGTCTCGCTGCCGGAGGAAACAACGGTCCGCCTTGGCAACTACGTCGGTGCCATCGCCGTCAACCGTCGCGACAACGTCGTTGGCCTCACCTCCCCGGTCGGCGGGGCCGCGGTCACGCTCGACGCGAAAACCGGGGCCGTGGTGAAGGAAGAGACCGTCCGCGAGGCCGCCGGCGTCGCCCCCGCCATCCGCGGTATTGCGGTTTCCTCCTATGACGGGCAGTTCAACGAGACACGCAGCCAAGTCGCCTGGGATCAGCACATAGTGAGGCTGGGCTGACCTTTCCCCGTTGCGGAAGCGCCCTAGTTGCGGCCGCATGAACAAAACAGTCGTTATGATCCTCTTCATCGTCGCCTGCGTCGCACTCGGCGCCTTGAGCGGCGCAAGCAACCAACCTGGCGAGTGGTACCAGTCGCTCGACAAACCGTCCTTCAATCCGCCGGGCTGGATTTTTGCGCCCGTCTGGACGGTCCTTTACGTCCTGATCGGCGTCGCACTTTCCGAGACATGGTATGACCAGAACAACGGCCGCCGCCTCGTTCTCTTTGCCGTCCAGGCCGCGCTCAACCTTCTGTGGTCGCCGGCCTTCTTCGGCCTCCAGAGCCCTGCTCTCGGCCTCGTCGTCATCGTGCCGCTGCTGGTCTCGATCCTGCTGTTCATCGTCGCCAGCTGGCGAGAAAACCGTAGGGCTGCATGGCTTTTCGTGCCCTATGCGCTCTGGGTCGCGTTCGCCACGCTCCTCAACCTGTCAATCGTCCTAATGAATTAAGCACGCTCCATCGTACGGCTTGCCGAACATCGCCCGCCATGCCAATTTCGCATCTGCGAAAGGGGCGGGACATGGACGGGAGAGACACGGGCGATTTCCGCGAACGGGTGCGCCAGAGCTTTGGTCGACAGGGCGCGATGGCGATGCTGGGTGCCGAGCTGACACGCGTCGAACAGGCTATAGTCGAGATCGAGCTGCCTTTCGACATCAAGCTTACCCAACAGCACGGTTTTCTGCATGCCGGCGTGATTTCCGCGGCACTTGATGCCGCCTGCGGTTATGCCGCCTATACCGTCATCGAACCGGAAGCCTCGATCCTCACCATCGAGTTCAAGGTGAATCTGATGTCGCCCGGCCGCGGCGATCGTTTTCTGTTCCGTGGCGAAATCACCAAGCCGGGCTCGACGATAATAGTCGCCGACGGCCGCGCCTATGCGATCGGCGACGGCCCCGCCAAACTCATCGCTTCCATGACCGGCACCATGATGGTGATACGGGGCCGAGAGGACGTAACTGGATGACTTCTCCCCTTCCCCTCGGCGAGCCGAGCCTTGCCGGCGGTAAATCCATTCTCTTCGTGATGGCGGTCGATGCCGAGTACGGCCCGGCGCTGAAATCCCGCATCAAGCCGCTGATGACCGGCGTCGGCCCGGTCGAGGCGGCCGTCGTGCTGTCCCATGCGCTGACACGCCTGGAGGCGACGGACGACCTGCCCGATCTCGTCGTCTCACTCGGCTCGGCCGGTTCCCGCAATCTCGAACAGACCGAAATCTACCAGGCCTCATCGGTCGCCTATCGGGACATGGACGCCTCGCCGCTCGGGTTCGAGAAGGGCCGCACGCCCTTCCTCGACCATCCGGCGATCATGCCGCTCCCCTTGCGTATTCCCGGCGTCAGGGAAGCCTCGCTATCGACCGGGGGCAATATCGTCTCCGGTGCCGCCTACGATCTCGTCGGCGCCGACATGGTCGACATGGAAACGTTCGCGGTGCTGCGCTGTTGCCAACTTTTCGGCCTGCCGCTGATCGGCCTGCGCGGCATTTCGGACGGCAAGGAAGAGCTGAAGCATGTCGGCGACTGGACCGAATACCTGCATGTGATCGACAGAAAGCTGGCGGATGCGGTCGACAGCCTGTTCGAGGGGTTGGAGGACGGCGCCATCATCCTCTGAAGGCGCGATTTTCGCCTCGTTCCCCGTTGCCAGAAAGGGGAAGTTTCTTTAAAGGCTCGCCATGACCCAGATAGCTCATCCCGACAGCATCCTCATCATCGATTTCGGCAGCCAGGTGACGCAGCTCATCGCGCGTCGCATCCGTGAAGCGGGCGTCTACTGCGAAATCCATCCCTTCCAGAATGCCGGCGCCGCATTTGAGAGGCTCCAGCCCAAGGGCGTGATTTTCTCCGGCGGCCCGGCATCGGTCACCACCGAAGGCAGCCCCCGCGCACCGCAGGCGGTGTTCGACAGCGGGGTTCCGATCCTCGGCATCTGTTACGGCCAGCAAACGCTCGCGACCCAGCTCGGCGGTGTCGTCGAGGGCGGGCATGCAGCGGAATTCGGCCGCGCCGACGTGGAGATCAAGGCGAAGAGCCCGCTGTTCGAGGGTTTCTGGGACGTCGGCGGCCGCTATCCCGTCTGGATGAGCCATGGCGACCGCGTCACGCAGCTCCCGGAGGGTTTCGAGGTCATCGCGACCTCGGAGAATGCGCCTTTCGCCATCGCGGCGGACGAGAGCCGGCACTACTACACCACCATGTTTCACCCGGAAGTGGTGCATACGCCCGACGGTGCCAAGCTGCTCTCCAACTTCGTGCACAAGATCGTCGGGCTGAAGTCCGACTGGACGATGTCGGCCTATCGCGCCGAGATGATCCGCAAGATCCGCGAGCAGGTCGGCAAGGAACGGGTCATCTGCGGTCTTTCCGGCGGTGTCGATTCTTCCGTTGCGGCTGTCCTGATCCACGAAGCGGTCGGCGACCAGCTGACCTGCATCTATGTCGATCACGGACTGATGCGCCAGGGTGAGACCGAACAGGTCGTGGGCATGTTCCGCGACAACTACAATATCCCGCTCGTGCATGTGGATGCGTCCGACCTGTTCCTGACCCAGCTTGCCGGCGTTTCCGATCCGGAAGTGAAGCGCAAGACGATCGGCCGCCTGTTCATCGAGGTCTTCGAGGCGGAAGCCGCCAAGATCGCTTCCGATGGCAAGGGTTCTCCAGCATTTCTGGCCCAGGGCACGCTCTATCCGGACGTGATCGAAAGCGTTTCCTTCTCGGGCGGGCCTTCGGTAACCATCAAGAGCCACCACAATGTCGGCGGCCTTCCCGAACGCATGAACATGAAGCTGGTCGAGCCGCTGCGTGAACTGTTCAAGGACGAAGTGCGCGCGCTCGGCCGCGAACTCGGCCTGCCGGAAAGCTTCATCGGCCGCCATCCCTTCCCGGGTCCGGGCCTTGCGATCCGCTGCCCAGGCGGCGTCACCCGCGAAAAGCTCGATATCCTGCGCAAGGCCGATGCGATTTATCTCGACGAAATCCGCAAAGCCGGCCTCTACGACACGATCTGGCAGGCCTTCGCCGTGCTTCTGCCGGTGCAGACGGTCGGCGTCATGGGCGATTACCGCACCTACGACTTCGTCTGCGCGCTACGCGCCGTCACGTCGGTCGACGGCATGACCGCGGATTTCTATCCCTACGACATGAATTTCCTCGGCCGCACAGCCACCCGCATCATCAACGAAGTCCGCGGCATCAACCGCGTCGTTTATGACGTGACCAGCAAGCCCCCCGGCACGATCGAGTGGGAGTGACAGATACAAACGGGCAATAGCGTAGTTTCGTCGGTGGTTTTCGCTGTCGCGTAATTGTCCTTCGTCCGTATTTCACTGCCATTGAGCTGGCGTTCTCCATTCTGCTTCGCACGTCCGATCTGCGCGTACTTCCAGGATGACGTAAAGTGGATCTAGAGGGCCGGAGTGCAGTTTGGCGTGCACAAGGGCTTGCGCCCTCAATTCGGCCGTTGGGCGCTTTGGTTGATAATCCCGAAACTTGCCGTTCATTCATCTTGGTCAGCGCTGCGTCTGGAAGCTCTGACTTGAGGACCTACCTGCCGTTCGCAGCGATCACCGCCCCGGCTCAGACGCCAGCGATTTTGTAAGTCGCGTCGCCAGCTGTTCTCCCGCTTGCTTGGCAGCGGCGTGCGCCTGCTTAAGGTTAGACACCGCGAGGTCCCGCAACGAGGCCATAGCGGGATTAACATCAGCGAGGGTCAGCTCGACATCGATGAGTTGGAGGTCCAATCCCCAGTTGTCTTCGAAGATGCGCCTAAGCCAGGGCGTCGCGTGGTCCCAGCCTTCCTTCGGCATGCCAGGGCCGTATGCGCCTCCACGCGCTGAGATCAGAAAGGCGGGACGCTTCGAGATCGGCGACGGCACCTTAACGGTGAAACGCGGTTCGGTGACCAGAAGGTCAATCCACGCCTTAGCGTGTTGCGAAACAGCGTAATTGTAGAGCGGAACCGAAAAAATGAAGGCATCTGCTGCCAGCATCTCATCGGCCAATCTGGTTGCCAGCGCTGCCGCCTCCACCTCCTCCGTCGTGCGTTCGCTGAGGGCCTTTGGACCAGCCTGCACGGCAAGGGCCCAAGCTGTTGCAGGCAGGGGTGAAAGGCCAACGTCCCGCCTCACGACATCCAGTTCCGCCAGTTGCGCTCGCATAGAGTCCTCGAGCGTTGAAGCTAGAGCGCGGCTTTGAGAGCCGACGGCACGAATGCTTGCATCCAAACGAAAAATCGTCGTCACGGCTCAAGCCTTCCTCTTGTTGAGAAAGGCGACCAGCGCCTCATTCACTGCCTCAGACGCCTCGAGCTGTGGCCAGTGCCCGACGCCCTCAAGTGGTAGGAACCCCTGGAGGTTTGGCACGGCCGGCTTGAGATCTTCCTCGTTCAAAGCTCGCATCTTAACCATGCTGTCTGCTGTGCCATACGCAAAGAAGGCTGGCTGTCGGATCTTCGCCCCGGCAAATGCTTTGGCTTGGTCGAAATAGGGCTGCATGCCGCGATAGATATTCAGTGGGCCGTGGAAGCCATCACGCTGGAAGCCTGCGATCATCGTCTCGGCGTCCTCGCGGTCAGCGAAGGGCGGGATGCCGATCGGGGATGGCCGGTGCATATCTTTGCTTGGATCCATCGGACCCCATGCTTCGGAGGCATCGGGCAGCCCCGACATCCAATAGAGAGCACCCGGGAAAGTCGTGGCCGCATCCGCCCACTCCTGGTCGGCCTCCGGCTTCATGTGGCGGAACATATAAAAGGCCCCCTCCTTGCCGGCGGCCTTCAGCATTTCGAGCATGCTAGGCCCCGCACCCGGTAGTACCGGAGGGACACTGAGGCCGAAGACCGCGTCAAACAGATCCGGACGCATCACCGCCGCGTTCCAGCTCACCGTCGCACCGAAGTCGTGGCCGACCAGGGTAGCGCGCTCGATCCCGAGTTTCGCGAGGATGCCGACAAGGTCTCCGACATGGTAGAGAACCGTGTAAAGCGCTGCGTCTTCAGGCTTGGAGCTATCGCCGTAGCCACGCGTGTCGAACGATATCGCGCGGTAACCCGCGGCCGCGACTGCCGCCATCTGCCGGCGCCAGCCCCGCCATCCGTCAGGAAAGCCGTGGACGAACAGCACAGCCGGGCCCTCGCCTTGCTCGACAACGTTCAGCTTGACGCCATTGGCTTCTACAAAGGTCTGCTTCAGCGACTTATTCCGATCCACGAAAATCATCTTTCATGCTCCATTTGAATTGTGAAATTGACGCACGCGATGCGGCGACCGCTGGGATCGATCTTTTGAAGTACACAGTTCGATAATAGTTCGCGTGCGATCGAGATGGTGTTCGGCTTTACTTTGAACTCTCTGTCATCCGTCTCTGAGTCAGTCGCAGACTAGCCACTGCCTGGCTCCGAGAATTGATGTCAGCACCGGATCGAGTTACTTCCCTGCGAACTGGATCTTCGGGATCGGCTCGTGTTTGCGCACAGCCGCGACCGCAATGGCCATTCCCTCTGCGCCATCCTTGGTGTCGAGGATGCCAGCGCCGAGCTGGGTGGAGATGATGTCGGCAGCCGAGACACCTCCAGTAGCCCAGGTGCGGATGAGCGTACGCGCCTTGCCGTAAGAGAGGGTCGGCCCTGTCGCGAGATGCCGCACGAGTTCGTCGGAGACCTCCTCCAACTTGCCGTCAGGCGCTGAATGGGTTGCGATACCCAGATCGACTGCGACCTTTCCGAAAATTGGCTCCGAAAGCAGGACGAAGCGAGTAGCGAGCGTTTTGCCGACGCGATCGGCGAGCCGCTGCACCCCGCCTGCCATTGGAATGCCGCCGACCGACACTTCCGGGAGGACGAGCATCGCCGACTCTGCGACGACCAGAAAATCGAACGCCAAGAGCAGTTCGAAACCGCCGCCCAAGGCCATCCCTGCTACCGAAGCAACCGTGGGGACGGGCAGTTCCTCGATGAGACGGATCGAAGCCAGGATGTCGGCCGCAAACGCTTCGAGAAATTTCGAGCCCTTGTCACCGATGGCGCCCAGATCGTCTGCCACGGCGATGTTGCCGGACGCGGACGTCAAGTGAAGGACGCGGATGTCGCTTGCATATGCCTGGCGAACGGCGGCCCGCAGCGACGAGGGAAAGTCGGACCCTGGCTCGCTGTCTGCATCACCGAGCAAGATCAGTTTGCCCACCGCACCGTGTTGCTCGAAGCGGAACGAACTCATGTTTTACCTCCTGGTTTGCTGACTATCTAGCCAGGCAGGCCTAACACCTGCTACAAAATGGCCCGCGTCTCACGTCACGATTGGCGGATGACCAAAGCCAGTTATGTTATGTACGTTACAGAATTGAGTACTGTCAATGGCCCGCCCCCGCGCGTTCGAAGAAAGCGAAGTGCTAGATCGCGCGGCGGACGTCTTCGGTCGCCGGGGCTACGACGGCTCAACCATGGCGGAACTGACGGCCGCAATGGGCTTGAACTCTCCCAGCATCTACGCGGCTTTCGGAAGCAAGCGCGGGCTTTTCGACGCTGTTCTCGGCCGCTGTAGTGCGCGCGAGGACGAGCACTGGGAGTGGGCGCTCACAGCCCCCACGGCCGAAGAAGTTGTCAAGCGCTTGCTCACGACCTCGCCAGCGCAGGAGTCCAGCCGCATACTCGTTCATGCGGGCTTGGCAATGGGCAGTGAGAATGCCGACATTCCCGCTGCCCTGCTTCATCGCCGCCAATTGGCAGAACTGAAACTGCGAGACCGGTTCGAAGAAGCGAAACGGAGTGGCGAACTCCCTGTGGACGCTGATGCCTCAGGGCTGGCGAGCTATGTGACGTCAGTTCTCGGAGGTCTCGCCGTGAAAGCCGCCGGCGGCGCGCCGCACGACGACTTGCGAGAGGGTGCCGAACAGGCGATGGCGGCCTGGCGGGCGATCAGCGACGTTGCGGCCGCCGCGAGCGCTTCAACGAGGGGGGCGGCGCCGGCAGGCGAGTTAGGCCGCGACCCGCGAAGGTTCAGCGCCGACACAGCGCTCGATGCAGCCATGAAGGTCTTTTGGACCAAGGGTTTCGCAGGCGCATCGTTGAATGATCTCACTGAGGCGATGGGAATCACTCGACCCAGTCTCTACGCCGCATTCGGCAACAAAGAAGCATTGTTTTTCAAGGCCCTCGACCTCTATCAGTCACTTCGTAAAGACTACCTAACTGAAGCGCTCCAAGCTCCGACGGCGCGAGGCGTTTTCGAAGCGCTGCTCAGGGGAGCGCTACGCGATCAACAGGCAGAGGGGCAACCGCGCGGCTGCCTCATGGTTCTTAACGCAATGCAAGGCGGTGATGAGGCGCAGCCCATTCGCAACGAAGTTCTCAGGCGCCAGGCCATCGGGCGCGACTTGCTCGCGGCCCGGTTTGAGCGGGCCAAGCGCGACGGCGACCTGTTGCCGACCGTCAATGTCGAAGGTCTCGTGCGCTTTGTCCAATCCCTGATGCACGGCATCCTCATGCAGGGAGGGGCCGGCGCAAGCCAACGTGAGCTTGAGGCGTTGGTTGAGAGCAGCTTGGCCATGTGGACCGCATCCGCCGAACTACCGGTCAGTAAAGATTAGTCGAAGCTAATCTGTCAAAATCTTTACCGATCGGTAGGATGCCCTTCGCTGTCTGGGGCCCGCCGGAGTGGCAGTAGCCGTCGCGGACGCCACAATTCCCGAAGACGACCGCTCGCTGCGCTCACGATTTCCGTGAACCAAGCACGCGCGCGGCGATTAGTTCAACGACAACGTAACCGTCCTATGTATACGCCATAGCCCGCCAATTCCCGATTGGTCGTCGTGAGGGCTTCCACCTTGGCTGTAGTGCAGCAGAAGACGACCGACCGGTCCAATTCGAATTGACCTCCGATGTGCGCTCCAAACGTGAGAGATGACTTGCTCCCAGTGGTGTTATGAATCTGCCGCGGAGGACGTGGTGTCGCCACAGCAACCGGGAAACGATGGTAATCGTCGAAGGAAAATTCACTGCATGGCTCGAAGAAAGCTGGCAGACGTATGGGCCAGGTGAAATCATAGCCTTGCAAACTGCTCGCCACTCATCAGGACTCTGACAGACTTATCATTATAAGCACCGGTGATATCTTCATGCGCACATGCCTGCTCGCTGCTCTCCTCCTCATCGCCGTCATGCCTCTTACTGTTTCTTCCGCAATGCCTTGCGGAGCGCAGACTGCTTGTCCGGTCAAGGAGGGAAACTATCGGATCGCGTTGCCGCACGATGGCGGCATTCGCGGCGTCTTTGTCTATTTCCATGGTTTCAAAAGCTCCGCCGGGTTGCAGATGCAGCAACGCTCCCTGGTCGAAATGACGCTCGCGCATCATCTGGCCTATGTAGCCGTCGATGGCATCGACGGGAGTTGGGCGTTTCCTCACGGCCCCCGCCAGGGTCGCGATGAGAAAGCGTTCATCGCGAATGTCTTTGATGACCTGCGGCAACGCTACGGCTTTACCCCGGACAAGACGGTGATCGGGGGTTTTTCCATCGGCGCATCGATGGCTTGGTACACCGCCTGCCAACAGGGGGAGAAAGCCGCGGCGATGGTGACTTTCTCCGGCGTGTTCTGGAATCCTCTTCCAAAACCGGATGACTGCGTCGCCGATCTTCCTCCAGTGGTACATTTTCATGGGACCGCTGATCAGACATTTCCGCTCGCCGGTCGGGCGATTGGCACCAAATTCCATCAGGGCGATGCGCTCAAAAGCTTGGCCGTTCTGCGTGAGCGCGCCAAATGCGACATGAAGGCTGCGAAGAAAGTCACGCTGGATAGCATCGAGTGCGACGATGTCCCGGACTGCATTCGGGGCGACAATGTCATGTGCATCCATAACGGTGGCCATGAGGCACGGGCAGATATGCTTGATGCTGGCCTGACAGCGGTGGGCTTTCCCAAATGAACACCGGGCTGCAAAAAAACGAAGATCCTTTGTAACAACTGCCTGCATTCCCACGAATTAGCAGGCAGCAAGGTCGCAAACCTGATCCGACGCGATGCTGACGGATCGTTCGAGGATGACAAAGGAACCCCTCATGCTGCAGTCAATTACATGTCCAAATATCGGCCATGCCATCGTTCATCATTTCGGAGAAGGTGCGGCTATCTGGGGGCAGGCTATCACTCCGAGCATTGCTCATCTGGTTCAGACGCAGCGGGCGTTAGCGATCGATTTTTCCCGGATACGCCACGGTATCGTGTTCGAGACCGTCTCGAGTGTTGCGATGCTTCCCCATGTCATCGATGGATCCACGTTTCGCATACACGTCGAAAGCACGGCGTTTCGCCGCACCATTGTCCGACGCGAAGCGGCGGTGGAGGCCTTCGTTCGCTGCGATACAGGCGCCGGTTGCACTCTCAATATTTGGGGCCGTGTCGCGACGGAAAGCCCATCGCAGCAGTCAGATCAACTGGCAGCTATCGACGATAAAACTGCCGCCACCGTACCTGTGATTTTCACCGTGACATTCTGGGAGATATCGCGTGCGCCGAACGCCCGCATGGAGCAGATGATCAGGCAAGTGTCCGAGAAGGACCGCAAAATCCGGGAGCTGGAATTGAAGCTGGCGCTCTCGATGTGTTCGCAATGAACTCATGTTCAGACAGACGCATGCGCAGCCGTAGAATTGATTGTTCCATACGAGGAGTTACCATGCAGAGTTCAGACAGCCCGGCGATAAAGAATGAAGCGGCGCCGCGCTGGCGTCAAATCGGACTGTGGAGCGTCAAGCTTCTCCTTGCTGCGGCCTTCATCGCAGCCGGCAGTGCCAACCTCTACGGCCTGCCGATATTGGTTCAGAACTTCGAGCAGATCGGGCTCGGGCAGTGGTTTCGGTATTTCACCGGAACACTCGAGTTGATCGGCGCGGCCGCGCTACTCGTCCCGGCTGTGGCCTCGCTCGGTGCGCTTCTGCTCGCCGCGATCATGGTCGGCGCCACCTTGACCCATCTCTTCGTGCTGCCGGGCTCGCCCGTCCCCGCGATCGTGCTTTTCGCGCTGAGCGTGATGGTAGCCTGGGCGCATCGCGACCAGAACCCGGCGCTGGCCAGCAAGATCCTCGTCGACCGCGACTGAGGACACGGAAGTCGTCAACGCCCTCACGGGCGGCAAAGCATGCGTCGCGACGTGGCGCAAGCTGCCTGGGGGTGGGCCATTTCTGGTTATGGCGGAAGCGCTAATGTAACGTCTACGCATCCCGTGACGAGCAAGACAGGCCGCTTTCGTTCAACAGGAGGATAACATCATGACGATCTCATTACGCCCCATTCTGCCGCTTGCAGCGGCTCTCACACTTTCCTTCGTCTCTGTCGGCTATTCCGCGGAGGTTTTTACGACGAATGGTGTGGCCATCAACGGCTATGATCCCGTCGCCTATTTCACAGACCATAAGCCGGTGAAAGGGTCGGATAAATATAAGGCAACCTACCAAGAGGCGACATTCCACTTTGCATCCGCCGCACATCGCGATGCATTCACCGCCAACCCCGGGTATTTTGCTCCGCAGTATGGCGGCTATTGCGCTTTTGGGACGGCGCAGGGCTACAAGGCGTCGACCGAACCCCAAGCCTTTACCGTGGTCGATAACAAGCTCTACCTCAACTACAATGACAGCGTCCTCAAGACGTGGAGAGGGGATGTCAGCGGGTATATCAAAAAGGCCGACGCAAACTGGGGTACGGTCAGGGTGCAACCTGATCCGTAAGTCCCGATGCCGACATTAATCACCTATCCGACCCATTGCGGATAGGGACCTTTCAGGTTGATGACGGCGACGCCCGCCGGCGCTTGCCCTCAACTTTGTCGGCACGTCGCTCTTCGTCATCGGCAAGACAATTTGCGCGACGCGATCAAGCGACAGTTTAAGTCCGGCGAGCAGCTTCGAGCATCGTGAGGTCGCGAAGGATGGCGTCCTTATCCTGATCGACATGCGGCGGCGCCCGATCGAAACGAACCGGGGTTGCGGACATTTTGAGCGGGTTGCCGAGCAGGCGGACGATTTGTCCGTCCACTGTTTCCATGGGCATGATCATTTCACGCGCCAAGGTATGCGGATTGGCCACGACCTGATCGATCGTGGCGACCCGGCCTGCAGGGATTTCGGCATGGACAAGGCGCTGCTCCCAGCTTTCGGCGGTGTCGGCTTGTAGAGCCTCGGTCACAAGCCGGTCCAGTGCATCGACATTAACAACGCGATCACGGTTGCGGCGAAACCGCTCGTCGCCCGCCAGATCGGGACAGCCGATCGCCGTACAGAAGCGGGCGAACTGCTGATCGTTTCCGACTGCGATGGCGATTTCGCCAGCAGCCGTTGTAAAGGTCTGGTAGGGAGCGATGTTGGGATGCCGGTTGCCGATCCGACTTGGCACCTTTCCCGAAACCAGATGGTTCGTCGCGGCATTGATAAGCCAGGCAACTTGGCTGTCATAAAGCGCCAGATCGATATACTGGCCTTCGCCCGTGCGGTCGCGATGGCGGAGAGCGGCGAGGATGCCGACGGTCGCATACATGCCGCACATCACGTCGGCGATGCCAAGGCCGACCTTGAGGGGCCGGCCACCGGCCGCATCGCTTTCGCCGGTGATGCTCATGATGCCGCCCATCGCCTGGACGAGAAAATCATAGCCGGTTCTCTCGGCATAGGGTCCTGTTTGGCCGAAACCGGATATCGCACACCAGACGATATCCGGCTTGATCTTGCGAATATCCTCATAGCCGAGTCCGCGACGGTCGAGATCGCCCGGCTTGTAGTTTTCGATCACCACGTCCGAGACAGCCGCCAGCCGCTCGACAAGCGCAACACCTTCATCGCTGGCGAGATCGATGGCTATCGATCGCTTGTTGCGGTTGGCGGACAGGAAATAGGCGCTGAGATCGCTGTCGCCGCCATCGGCATCCGGCACGAAGGGCGGCCCCCAACTGCGCGTGTCGTCGCCAATATCAGGCCGCTCGGCCTTGATGACATCGGCACCGAGATCGGCGAGCAGCTGCGTGCAGGTCGGTCCAGCGAGAATCCGCGACAGGTCGAGAATGCGCAGACCTTCGAGGCTGGCGGGTTTTTGATGGTCAGACATTCGGGATTCTCACGATTTCCAGGGGGAACTCTTGAACCAGCGTAGGAGATAAGCGGTTCCTATAAGCACGCCGAAGCCAGTCAGGTTTCCAATTGCCTCTGCAGAAGCGGTGCGACCGGCATGATCAAGCGCAATACCGATCGGCTGGGCAATCACAATACCGGTGATGAAGACGGCGAGCGATTGCTGTCCAACGACCGTCAGAACGCGCACGGCAGGGCCGCGCAACCGGGAGCCTTTCTTACCGACGAGATGTACGGCGATGTAGCAGAGCGCCATGAAATGAACGAAGCGCAGCAGGCCGAAATCGGTCTTGTCGGTCAGCGGAGCGATCCGCGCAGCGGTCATCTGGAAAAACGGATGCATCTCCTGAAACCGTACCCAGGCAAAAGGAATTGTTGCTATCAAGGTGATGACGGCCAGCCCCATCAGGCGGCGATCGAAACGGGGCGCTGGCAGGGTGCCGCGCATCAGGAAAAACCCGGTGAAGAACAGGAGCTGCCAGCCGAACGGATCGAAGAACCAGGGGCGATCCGACCATGGCTCGGCCGGGAGCTGTGTCAGCTCGAATTGCGTGGCGAGCCACAGGGTGATCATGGCGGCAAACGGCAGGAAGCGGTGGATTTTTGACGCAAGGATCATCGCCGGCATCAATGCCAGAATGACGATATACATCGGCAGAATGTCGAAATAGTTCGGCACGTAGGTCAGGGTCAGCAGACCGACCAGCAGCTGGCCCGGGTTCTGCATGAACGGCACGAGGTTCAGGCTTTCGACGTAGGTAACGCCATCGTATCGTGTCCCCGCGACGACCATGATGGCTGTGACAGTAATGAAGACGGCGATGTGAGCCCAGAAGATCTGCCAGATGCGTTGCGCCACGCGCGCTATGAGGGCGACCGGACCGTTGCGGTCGAAAGTCGATCCGAAAGCGACGGCAGAAGCCATCCCTGATTGGAAGACGAACATCTCGGTCGCGTCTGAAAAGCCGAAGCGGGCCGGGATCCAGAGCGCCCAATTATTGTTAGGGATATGAGCGAGCAGGATGATAAGCATGCCGACGCCGCGAAAGAAATCGAGGCGCGGATCCCGCGGACGCTTTGTCCTGTGACCGGCCGGCGGTGCCGCCTGGGCGTGATCAGAAGGCGCCGTTGTAGGCGCTTGCGTCGAACCTGCAGGCGATGAGACTGAAGGCTGGGCGTTTACCGGCTGCCTCAAGCTCGTTACGGAAGTCATCACAATTCTCCACATTGACGCCATAGCCGCCGAACCCTCGTGCGACGGCTGCAAAGTCAGTTTCGCCGAGCGTGACGCCGGCCGATTTCAGACCGGCGGATGCCTGCTTCAGCGCAATCAGCGCCAGGCTGCGATCCTGAAAAAGCACGATGGTGATGGGCAGATTAAGATCGCGTAGCGTGGCTAGCTCGCCGATTCCCATCTCAAGACCTCCGTCGCCCATCACGGCGAAAACCGGACGTGATGGATCGGCGACCTTGGCACCGATCGCAAGCGGCAAGGCCGCGTTCATGGTGCAAAAGCCCGCCGATTGCAGCAATGACATGGCCCGTGGCGCAACCCATTTTTGCGACAGGAGAATGCGATGCGCTCCGCTGTCGACGGTGACGATTGCTTCCTGACCGGCGACGGCATTGAGGGCCTCGATAATTGCGTGCGGTCCCCAACTGCCATTGCTTGCGAATAAACGGGCAAGTTCGTTTTTCACGGCGGCGGGTTCGCCAGCCGTCCAGGTCTTGTGCCCCGCGTGAATATCGGCCAGCGCCTGTAGAAAAGAGCGAGGTGCAGCCTGGATTCTGGTGCCGGCATGATGCATGCCGTGGTCCGGGGCAGTGTCGGAAATCTCTACAAGCTTTGCTGGATCTCCGACGAAATCCAGCCAGCCGAGCCGCATTTCGATTGGGTCGTACCCAATCAACAGGACCAGATCCGAATCCCGGACCAGGTTCAGAAGAATTTGATCCGCCAGCGGTGACAATCCGGCGGCGCCAAGCGACAGCGGGTGGTTCTCGGGGATGATGCCCTTGGCCTTATAGGTTGTGATGACCGGCGCGCCAATTTTTTCGACCAGGTACTGGAGCGCCGGACCGGCATGATCTCGTACGGCGTCAAGACCAGCGATAAAAAGCGGTCGTTGCGCCCGGCCAATCCTCTCGGAAAGTGTGTGAACGGTCGGATCCGTCATTGTTACCGAGGGCTTCAGAAGCTTCGGAGGCGAAATGACATTCAAGGTTGGCGAGACCGCGGCAGCCGTCGCCGGAGACAGGTCGAGATGGACGGGACCCATCGGCTCTGTCATGGCAAGCGCGAGTGCACGAGCGACCGCGGAGGCAGCGCTCTCAGGCTCGATTTCGAAAGAAGCCTTGACCAGCGGTCGCAGCAACTGCGCATGGTCGATCACCTGATGGGTGTAACGCGCGCGGGTCGGACGGTCGACAATGCCTGATAGGACGATCAAGGGGACGCGCTCCTGGGCAGCGTCGGCGATGCCGTTGACCGCATTGGCAAGGCCCGGGCCCACGGTCGTCACGAGAAGTTCCGGATTTTGCGTCATCGCGCTCGCGCCTGCCGCCATGATCGCCGCCGCGGTTTCATGGCGCGTAAGGTGAAAGGCGATGCCTGAAGCCTCCAAGCCGTCGATCAGCGTGACCACTTCTCCGCCCGGCATGCCAAAGGCATGACGGACGCCATGGGCATGAAGCGTCCTGGCGACGATGTCGGCAACTCTCGGCGTTACGAAGCTTTCCGCGGTCACTATAAATCTCTCGAATCTGATGTAGTGGGCAGTGCTCAGCGCTCACGGGTAATTAAAACCTTGGACGTTTGGAAAACCTGCCCGGTGGCCCACGGAACCGGGCAGGCCTAGTCCCGACAGGTCTAGCGTTCCATGCGGCGGACGACGAACGCGACAACCGTACCAAACAGCATGTGGCCGATCAGCGACGCCCAGGTGAGAGTGACAAAACCGAGAAATGCCGGTTGGCCGCCAAACAGGTGTGCCATGACGTAAAGGGCGAAGATCCAAAGGCCGATGCCGAAGCCGATACCTGTCAATAGTAATGGCAGTTTGGGGGCGATCAGCCGCTGCAGCGGCCGTGCTATGAACAGGTAACCGATCGGATAAAAAACGATGCCGACGATCGCGTGGATCGCTTCGGCCAGCAACAGATTGTTGAATCCGAACACCGATTGAACGAGTGCAGCCGGCTCCAGTGGTCCGCCAACCCACAGCGGCGTGATCAGCCGTGCCCAGATTTCCCAGGTAATATTGGCGGCAAGTCCGGAAAGAATAATCGTCCTGCCAAGGCTCGGTTGAATTTCAGGGAAGACGCTTGTCTTTTGCATTTCCATCATGGACATCGTGGTTTTCCTTTCTTTGAGGTGAAATCAGGCAGACAAACTCATGCCAACCGAATGTTCGATGGATTTGAATAACCGGTCGTCGGCCTTCAGCCGCTGGCGAATCTGGCCGATACGCGAAACACCGACATTGTTGCCATCGCTCGCCATCGCCCTGGCGAGCGCGAGGACGAAGAAGTCGCGCTGTGCGTTGCTGCCACCGATCTTCGGCAGGTTCGCCACCATGCGTTCGAGCATGTGGCGGTCCGCCGGAGCATCGAGACCCGTGAGAACGCGCGCCATCGGTACACCGATCTCGGCGGCGACGCGGCCCTGCTCATCCGTGTCAAGCGCCTTGGCTTCCATATGCGATACAAGCTCCACAGCTCCATCGCGGTCGCCAACAGCAACCATGGCGGCAAGATTATGCAGAGCTGCAAAAATCAAGGTCGTGTCCGCCTTTCGGCGATGGGCTATTTCTGCCAGATCGGTCCAGCGATCACCGACATGAGCTCCCGATTGCTCCATCCGCCACAGGAGCGAGACAGCATTGGCCATGTCTCGGAAATCGTCGGTTTGCTGTGGGCGAACGTCGTCGTCGTAGATCTGCAGCACCCGATCATGATCGCCGCGTTCCAGGTGTAGCAGGCCGAGATGCCAAGCCATATGAAAGGAGAAATTGTTGCAGCGCGACCAGGCCTTGCGGTTGGTCTCGAGCCAGTCAATGCCTTCTGCCGTATCGCCGCGCATCTCGAAGACATGCGAGACGGCGTGAAGGCCCCAGGAATCATCGGGCTGCAGAGCAACCGCAAGCTGCCCGGCGGCAAGCGCCTCGGCATACCGACCATGCTCTTCAAGCGAAAACGCGTGGCAACCAAGAATAAAGCCCCTCGCCGTCGTGCTGGTGTCAAGGCGGGTGACTGCACGCGTGCTGGCCCGTAGCATGCCGCGGGCATCTCCAAGCATGAAACGCAGAGCCTGCGAGATCTTAAAGGGCAAGAACGTCACCGGCCGATCCTCGAAACCGTCGTCGAGAATGTCCGTCGCACGCGAAAACGAGCCTTCGACGGCGGCCTCCAGTGCTTTCACAAGGGTGCGCTCGTCACCGGTTCCTCCGCCTCTGACCACCAGCGCCGCCTGCGCATCAACGAGTGCCTTGGCAGCCGGTTCGTCGAGCTCCGACCGCGCCAATATCAGATTTGCAAAGCCCTTCAGCGCATGGCCGGCAACATGATGGGGGTCGGCTGCCAATGTGGACTGGATGGCCACGCCAGTACTTGGCCGATGCGCCGCCAGACCAAAGACGGCATTCTCGAATGCCCGTTGTGCCTCGTTGCTGTCAGTGCTGGTCATGAGACCGTAAGCATCGCGCTTCATTCGTTTGCTCCTTCAGGAGGACGCCGATCGGAACCCTCGAGATCCCATTACCCTTCGTCCGACAGAGACCTTTACGGTCGAGTCAGGTTGTTCGTTACAGCCGGTCCTGAATTTTTCGCAGCCGCATCAAAATTTCTTCGCGTCGCATAGCGGGCGGGAATTTTTTTAAAAACACATGTAACAAAACCATGTGCTGCCGCGAATTACGGGGGCTGACCTTTGCAGGCGGCCTCAACTCGAAAGGGCGGGACCATCATGAGTGAAGCAACAGGAACAAGCCCCGTTGTCATGGTTACGGGCACAGCAGGAAACCTTGGAAGCGCCGTCATCAGGGAGCTTGCGGCAAACGGTACGCGGCTCGTCTGCGTTGAGCACAATTCGGAAGCCTTGGAAAAATTGGCAGAGAGCCTGCCCGAGAGAAACGAAATCCTGCTGATCGGCGGCACGGATCTCGCCGATTTGACGTCATGCCAGGAAGCGGTCGAAAAAACGCTCGCGCGATTTGGCCGGCTCGACGCGCTCGCCAATACCGTCGGCGGCTTCCAGACAGGACCGGTCGACGAGACGGGCATGCACCAGTGGGACCAGTTGTTTCACATGAATGCCAGAACGGCGTATGCAATTAGTGCGGCGGTCCTTAAACCGATGCAGCGGGCAGGCTACGGCCGCATCGTCCATGTCGCGGCAGCGCCGGGACTAAAGGCCGGCGCCAATCAAGCCGCCTATGCCGCATCGAAAGGGGCGGTGATCCGGCTTACGGAAGCGATCGCCGCGGAAAACCGCGACAAGCGCATTACCGCCAACTGTATTTTGCCGGGCACGATCGACACGCCGCAAAACCGGTCGGCGATGCCGAATGCGAAGAGGGACAGTTGGGTTCAGCCAACGGATATCGCCAAGCTCATCGGGTTCCTCATTTCGCCTGCAGCAGGCATCGTCACCGGTGCGGCCATACCGGCGACCGGCCGCATCTGAGGATCCCATGGTTTCGATTTCCGATCCCCTCTCCGCAGGATTGATGCTTTGGGCCGGCATCGGTCTTGCCGTCGCCGCCGCCTTTCTGCTGTTCGGATTCGACAAGGTCGATCCGGGGGCACGTGACGCCTATGCGGTCCGGCCGCTCCTTATCCCCGGGCTCGTTCTCCTCTGGCCGCTGGTCGTCTGGCGGTGGACCAGACTTTCCAGGGGAGAACGCTAGCATGCAACGCCGTCACCGTCGCGCGCACACAGTGATCTGGACAGGCATCGCGGTCGTTATCCCGATCATGCTTATTGTTATCTTTGCTAGCGTTCCGAAACTGCCGGCCGATGCGCCGGCTGTGCGCCTGGATGCCACCGCAACACAGGGGGATAAGCAACCGTGAGCCTATCCTACAAGCCAGTCATCTGGAACAAGACCAAGCTCATCTATGACGCGGTCATGCTGGCCGGGATCTTCATCTACATCCTTATTTTCCTGCGGCTGGGACCAGTCATATCCTCCGCACTCCGGGATACCGACCTGCCGATCCAGCGGATGCGTGCCTTCGGGTCTCTGGCCTTGCTGATGCTGACCATCGTCCTCGCAATCGGGCCACTGGCGCGGATCGATGCTCGTTTCGTTCCGCTCCTCTACAATCGCCGCCATTTTGGCGTGATGACCGCGATCACCGCAGCCACGCACGCCTACTATGTGCTCGGATGGTATTTCTCCTTTAGTCCGACACCACAGCTCACGGCGCTCTTCACCAGCAATACCAGCTTCACGAGCATCGCCGGCTTTCCTTTCGAACTCTTCGGCGTCTTCGCGCTCGTCATTCTGGCGATCCTTGCGGTAACCAGCCACGATTTCTGGCTCTCCTTCCTGACGCCGCCGGTGTGGAAGGCGATCCACATGAGCGTCTACTTCGCCTATGCTGCGGTCATCCTGCATGTGGCGCTCGGCGCTCTGATCGATCGCCGGGATCTTGCTTTGGCATTTTTGTCGCTCGGCGGATTGGCGACACTGTGCGTCCTGCACCTCATCGCAGGTCGGCGAGAGACATCGGCTGACGCGGCTGCGTCGAAAAAGGCCCCCGAGGCGCCTTGGGTGATCGTCGGCGATGTCAGCGAGATTGCCGAAGGCAGGGCGATCATCGGGATGGCACAGGGCGGCGAACGCATTGCCGTCTTCCGTTCAAAGGGTGGTCTTTCAGCCGTATCCAATATCTGCTCGCACCAGAACGGCCCCATCGGCGAAGGCAAGGTCGTCATCGGCTTTATCACCTGCCCATGGCATGGCTATCAGTATCGCCCCGAGGACGGTTGTTCGCCACCGCCGTTCCGGGAACGGATCCGCAAATATCGCCTTCGCCTGGAGGGATCGAGCATTCTGGTTGATCCGGAACCTTTGCCTCTTGGCACAAAGGTGGAACCGTTGGCCATCCTCGCGGAGTTGTCTCCCGCGGCTGCCGCGCCGAAGAATGGGGGAACAGTTTGATGCTGAGGCCCGTCGAACGCGGATTTTTTGTCGGTTACTTCAAGAAAGTCCCAGCCGATGTCAGGGGGCTGATGATCGGGCTCATCGTGTTCTCCATTGCCGCCATGGCGACGACTTCGGCGTTGCTGTCCCTTAATACCGAAAGTCCAGGCGCGGGCAGTTATGCGGATGAGCTCTCCGGAGAGCATCTGATCGGCACAATGGAGGTAAAGCCCTATCCGATACTGCGCATTCCCGCCGACGGCACAAAACCCGCGCGCGCTATCATGCTGGCGGGCGCGGGCAAGTTCGGGGTGGACGACAGGGCGCTGCCGCTTGCGGGCAAAGCCGCCCAGGCAGGTGGCATCTTCGTTAAGCGCGGAGACCTGGTCATGCTGCTGATCGGCGGCGAAGACGACCTGAAAGCAGCCAAACCGCAAATGCCGGCCCTGCCGGTCACATCCGCGGTGGAGAATCTCGGTCGGTGGCGTTTGACGGGCGAGATCTGCGACGGGAAATGCAGTGCTGGCGCCATGAAGCCGGGAATGGGCCTCGCGCACAAGGCCTGCGCCAATCTGTGTATTTCTGGAGGCGTTCCACCGGTCTTCGTTTCCACTGCACCTGTGGACAGCCACATCTTCTTTCTTCTCGCTTCAAAGGACGGAGGACCGATGCCAGCCGCCTTGCTCGACAAGGCCGGTTTACCGGTGGTGCTTGAAGGCAATATCGAACGCCGCGATAATCTGCTGATTTTCAAGGTCGATAGTTTCAGCGAGGAGCCTGGTGCATGACCCTGGGCGTGAAAAGAGCCTGGCGCCATCTGTTCGGTCTATTGCTGGCGCTGATTGCTACCATCCTGATCATCCTCGCATGGCTGTATGGTCTGGATTATCTGAGCGGCACCCCGTTCGAGGAGCTGCGATACGTGATCTTCGGGGTTGCCGTTGTCGGGCTGCTCTCCGGCCTTAACAGGCTGACGTCGAGGTTTTTTAACTAGAAAGTCGCCGAAGGCTGAATCACATAGGGTTGAGTTTTAGATCGTATGTTCTAGAATGGATTGGCAATAACCTTGGGCATGTCGGCTGTTCCGATCAATGCTCTGGGAGACAGGATATATGGCCAGACCCAGAGAATTTGATGAAGAAAATGTGTTGCTGCTGGCTGTCGAGCGGTTTTGGGAACACGGCTACGAGGCAACTTCAATCCGTGATCTGGCCCAGGCAATCGGACTGACCACCGCGAGCATCTACAATACCTTTGGCGACAAGCACGCATTTTATCGCAAAGCCCTCGATTTTTATGTCGAACGGAGCTTCGGCGACCGTGTCGGCCGGTTCGAAACGAAGCCGCCGCGCGAGGCGATCGGCGCATTTTTCAACGAGATTATTGAGCGGTCGTTGAGCGATACCAAGCGGAAAGGCTGCATGTTGGTCAATTCCGCGCTTGAGGTCGCGCCACATGATGATGAGTTTCAGCGTGTGGTGGCTCAAGTCCTGGTGCAGGTTGAGGCTTTCTTCAGGCGCTGCGTCGAAAGGGGCCAGGAAGACGGATCGATCAATCGTTGCCAAAAAGCATCGGACATGGCCGGCACGCTCCTCGGCACACTGCTTGGTATTCGTGTGCTTGCGCGCACGCGTCCTGAAAGAGACCTTCTGGAAGGTCTTATCCGGCCCATTTTTGCACTGCTGGAACCCCAATCACAGTCAGACAAACTTATCTCATGATCGATGACATGAACGTTCAAACCCTTGCACGCTTTGGCCCGATATCCCACACGCAAAAAAATCTGGCTGGTCTCTGTAACAATTGCACGAGAACCACCGAAGAAGGATATGTCGGATGACAGATCTGGCGCGTGAAAAGGAATGGGCATCCTGGCTGCGTTTAGCGATTGCGGGCGACAGCCACGCCTATCACAAATTCCTGACGGCCTTCACACCACATTTACGGGTGATGGCGCGGAAGCGTTGTGACCAGTTCGGTGCGCCGGCCAGCGAGGCTGAGGACGTGGTTCAGGAAGTACTGCTTACTATCCATCTCAAGCGCGGGACATGGGATCCGTCACGGCCATTGGGGCCATGGCTATCGGCAATCGTTCGCAACAAGGTGGTCGATAGCCTGCGGCGCCGTGGCAGGCAGTCAGTACCGCTTGAGGACGTCATTGCTACACTCAAAACAGACGAACGCATCGCAGCCTCCGATCGCATCGACATCGAACAGATTCTGGGCAAGCTCAAGGACCCGCAACGAACGATCGTTCAATCGATATCGATTGAAGGGTCGAGTGTTCGGGAAACCGCCGATCGCCTGGAAATGACAGAGGTGGCGGTACGTGTTTCCCTACATAGGGCATTGAAGGGGTTGGCTGCTCTCTATTCGGGGCGGGCGACATGAAGACTGAGGAGTTGATCGAACTGCTCGTGCAGGATACGCCGGATCGACTGAATCTTGATCATGCTCTGATGCATGCTGCCACTGCCGCCACTTTGATCGCCGCCATTTCATTCTTCGCGGTCATCGGCTTGCGTGCGGACTTCGGTACGGCCATCGAGACGGGCCGCTTCCTGTTCAAATTCCTGATCACGGGATCTCTCACCCTGACCGGTGGGATGGTCATGTTCCGGATTGGAAAACCGGGGGTCCCGGTTCAGTTGACGGCATTGGGTCTATTGGTTCCCGCTCTGGCGATGATTGCAGCGGCGATCCTTGAACTGTTGGTCATGCCGTCTGAGACATGGGTGACGCGCATGATCGGGCATAATTCCAGCCTCTGCCTGACGATTATCCCCTTCTTATCGGTGGGTCCTCTTGCCTGTTTTCTCTACGCGCTTCGATACGCTGCCCCCACCCGACCGGCGGTCGCGGGAGCTGTTGCCGGGCTCGTAGCGGCAGGGATCGCGGCGACATTCTACGCAGCCAATTGCGATGATGACAGCCCGCTCTTTGTAATGCTCTGGTATCCGATTGCCATTTCGATAGTTGCCGGGACCGGTGCTTTGCTTGGCCACCGACTGTTGCGCTGGTAGGTCACGATGGTAAAACCGACATACTTCGTGGCTGGTGAAGATGGTCAATGGCAGGTAGAGGCAACGCGCGCCATTGCTGGCAAGGGTCTGGATGTTGCGCCTCGTCTTAGTGTCATGGACACCAATCAGGTCATATTACCCGTTCCAGTGGCCTGGGTTCTGCGCGGAACAGCTGGCAGCGCGCGATACACGACCCGTGTCGAGCTCGATCGGCTTGCAGAACGCCAACCACCGCTGGGTCGCGCAACGGCGTGCCTCGCGGTCTTGATCCCGATCCGCAAGTCGGATCTTTGGTGGTCTCTTGCGCAGGACGAGCGCCGGGCCATCATTCAGGAGAGGTCGGCGCATTTTCAGATCGGGATGGACTATTTGCCTGCGGTCGCTCGACGCCTCTATCACAGTCGAGATCTTGGCGAGCCTTTCGATTTTCTCACCTGGTTCGAATTCGCGGAGGAAAGTGCCCCTCAATTCGATGCCATGCTCTTTCGATTGCGGGCGACCGAAGAATGGCGTTATGTCGAACGTGAGGTCGAGATCCGCTTGCGGATATGGCACCATCGTTGATCATGCTAGGATTGCCAATCCTGTGCAAGATCGCTTGACAAAATGGGACCGTCCTCGTCAGGCCAGCCGCAGACGGAGTATTTAAGTGAACACGGAAGACCTGATCAATCTGATATCGGAGGACACACGGCGGCCCGTCAATCTCTCGAGGGCGCTGGCGCTGGCGACAGCAGCTGGCGCATTGGTGGCGGGATTGGTGTTCTTTTCGGTCCTGGGTGTTCGACCTGATTTTGCTCAAGCCATCCTGACTGCGCGCTTCGCATTCAAGTTCATTGCCACCTTGGCGCTGTTTTTTGTGGCGGCATCGCTGATGGAGAGCCTTATCCGTCCAGGGGAGAGCGCAACGGCGCGGCGCTGGTTGCTTCTGCTGGCACCAGCGCTGTTGATCGCCGCCGCTGTCGTAGAGTTGATTGTCACCCCAGCCGATCTGTGGGAAAGCAGACTGGTTGGCCAAAATGCGTTGCATTGCCTGACGGTCATCCCAATCCTCTCGTTAGCGCCGACCATGTTCCTCTTTCTGGTGATGCGCCATGGCGCGCCGGATCACCCCGGTCAAGCTGGGGCAATCGCGGCGTTGGCATCTGCCGGTATTGCCGCCACGCTTTATGCCTCCAATTGCCCCGACGACAGTCCGTTGTTCGTCGCAACCTGGTATCCAATCGCCATACTCATTGTGGCTGTTGCGGGGTATTTTGCCGGCCGACGCTTTCTAAGGTGGTAGCTGCGACGAAGCAGTTCGCGATGCCGGCCCTATCCGTCCGGCGAAAGTCGATGGCGTTCATCGACTGGATCAGGATCGCTGATTGCGAGCTGACAGCTTTAGCCGCTCCTGTTTATGAAGCCATTCGCGAGAAGCCGTCTACAACTTTTCAGCCGCGCGCGACCGATTTTCGACGTCGATCACACGGTCGTAGATCGATCACTGCTCCTTCTTGAACAAATCCTGGAAGATGAGCTGGCCCCAGATGCGGTCGCGTGCGTGCACCAGCGCGCCACCCTCGTTGAGCTTTCCGAGCTTGACGGGTGCGAACCCGAGCTGTTTGGCCAAATCCGCCACGGGAGCGATCGCGTCCTCGTCGTCACCAGACAGAAAGACGACCCGGTGGCCGCCCTCGACGACCGGATCGGTAGCCAGGGTGGCTGCGATCAAGTGATTGAAGCCCTTCACGAACCTGGCGCCGGTGAACGACTTCGCGACGAAGACGGAGGACGGGAGGCCGTCCAGTTCTTCAGGGGGAACTCCAAACGTGTTCGTCGCGTCGATGACTGTCTTGCCTTTCCAGCTCGGCAGGGCCTTCGCGACCTCTCGATGCTCCCCGAACGGGACCGCCAGGATGATCGTATTAGCCTCGAGTGCTTCCCGCAGCGACTTGGCGACGACCGTGGGTCCAATCGCCCGAGCCTGCGGCGCCAACGCCTCGGGCGGACGGCGGCTCGCGACGGCCACCTCGATGTTTTTACGGGCGAAGGCGTGGGCGAGAGCCTGGCCTACCTTGCCGAATCCTACAATCGCATAGCTCATAATGTTTCTCCGATGTTGTGTTGATATTGATTCCCCGGCCCTCAACGGCGCCGGGCTATTTGCCGAGCCATGCGGCGCTCCCTATAATCGAATGGAGCCCCGCAGAGCGTAGGTGCGTCAGAGTTGCGCAATGCCGCCGTCAACGGCGACCTCGCTGGCGGTCATGAAGCTGCTATCCGGCGACGCAAGAAAGGCGGCCGCCGCTCCGATCTCCGCCGGATCGGCCATGCGCTGGAGCGGAGCCATCGAGGCGAAGGCCTTCATGCCCTCCTCGCCTACCGCTTCCTTCGCGAGTTCGGTCGCCGTCGGCCCAGGCGACAATACATTTACCCGGATGCCGGTGCCCTTCAGGTCCTCCGCCCAGCTCCGCGCGAGGTTGCGCACTGCCGCCTTGCTGGCGCTGTAGGCGCTGAATGCCGGGGCGCCCGTGGTGCCGGCGCTCGATCCGGTCAGGATGATCGAACCGCCTTCGCTCATCAGCGGCAGCGCCTTCTGGACCGTGAAGATCGTACCCTTCACATTGGTGTCGAAGATTTCGTCAATGTGCTCGGCGGTGATCTTGCCGAGCGCGAGGAGGCTTCCCGCCCCGGCATTGGCGAAGACGATGTCGAGGCTTCCTCGCTCGGCCTTCACCGCGGCGTAGAGCCGGTCGAGGTCGGCCTGATCGAAGACCGAGCCCTTGACCGCCCGGGCGTTGGGCCCGAGGTCGGCCACAGCGGCGTCGAGCGCTTCCTGCCGACGGCCGAAGATGAAGACGAAGGCGCCCTCCTCGATGAAGCGCTTCGCTGCGGCGAGGCCGATGCCGGTAGCGCCGCCGGTGATCACGGCGGTTTTTCCATTCAGTCTGTTCATGTCATGCATCCTTTGGTCGTTCGGGGACGCCCCCGAGACCCTCGAAATAGGTTTGCCAGCATCAGTTTCTGAGTGTGGAAGCGCGCACATCGGTGGTGCAAAATCGATCCGGCTGGAAGACTGACGCCAGCCGCGACGATCAATGTCCGCCGTTCGGAACTGGGCCGTGCTGATCGACAATAGCTATGATAGCCGCCCGCATTGCTGTACGAAGCGTCGGATAGGGACTTTGGGAAGACGCACCGCGCGGTGCCGGATTGCACCATGATCGACTGGGATGACATTCGGTACTTTCTTGCCGTGGCGCGCGGAGGCTCAGTGCGGGCTGCCGCCGAAGGCCTCGGGGTCAATCACTCGACCGTGCTGCGACGCATCGCTCAGTTCGAGGAACGCCTCGGGGCGCAGATGTTCGAAAAGCTGCCTTCGGGCTACCGCATGACGGCTGCGGGAGAGGAGGTCCTCGAGCTCGCGAACCAGATGGAAGCGTCGTCGCACCAGCTGGAGACGCGCGTCTTCGGGCGCGACCAGAGCGTACGCGGGCTTCTGCGGGTGACGCTGGCTCCGCCGCTTGCGACACACCTGCTGATGCCGGACTTCGCCGATTTCGCGCGTCTGCATCCGGATATCGAGATGGAAATCCTGTCGTCCGGCGATCTGGCAAATCTGACCAACCGAGAGGCCGACGTGGCAATCCGCGTCGTCTACGACCGCAAGACCCTGCCGCTCAATCTTCACGGCCTGAAGGGACCGGAGGTGTTCGGCGGCGTCTACATGTCCCGCGATCGACTGGCCGCATGGCGTGCGGGCGCGCCTGATCCCATCCGGTGGATCGTCATCAGCATTCATGGAATTCCGGATTGGGCCAGCGAAGGTGAGGTTCGAACCACAGGGGTTCCATTCCGGACCACGGACGCAGAGGCGCAGGTCGCCGCTGTACGGCAAGGGCTTGGGATCACGACGCTGCCGTGCTTCGTCGGAGATGCCGACCCCCTGCTGGCGAGGGTGCCGGGCACCGACCTGCACATGTACGGAACGCTCTGGCTTCTCACACAGGGGGAGACACGCAAGACGAAGCGCGTGCAACTCTTCACGGAGTTCGTATCCCGCAGGCTCGCCGCGCACGCTCCGCTTCTCGCGGGGCTGTCCATATCGCGCGACTGACGCCCGGCAGGTCGCCGGCGGCCCGCTACAAGCCACTGATGATCATTTTCCCGACTGCGAGCTCGCTCGCGAAATAGCCACTGTACTTGGGCAAGCTATCGGGCATGTCCAGCACCCGACCGTGATAGAATATATCCATCCTAACTGGCGGCAGACGGGCCTCAGGCTCGAAATTGCTGGCCGGGATGAACATCACCTTGAACGGCCCGGCGCCCGCAACCTCCACAACGGGCTTGCCGCAAGTCCGGCAGACCCCGCGATTGAAGTTGGGCGGTGAACGATATTTCCTGAACGAGATATTGGCGGCGTTTTTCAGCACTACGTTACTGGCACGAACAGCGACCACATCCGCAAATGGTTTATCGTTGAACGCCTGGCAGATCAGGCAGTGGCACCGAAACCTGGCTTTTGGCGACGTGTGCACCTCGAACGAGCAGGCGCCGCATTCGCATGAGCCGCGTAGCGAAAACGATGTGTGGGTGGTCATGTGCTGATGCTCCCGGGCTTGATTGGATGACGGCATGCTGGTCACCGAAGCATCATGTTGAGGATGATATCGATCGGCTGCCTGAACGGGGCGTGGAGCAGGTTTGAGAGGTTCCAGCGACCCTGCTCGTAGATCCCCTTGGCATGGCTGAGCGTACGGAAGCCCTCGACGCCATGGTAAGCGCCCATGCCGCTGGGGCCGACACCGCCGAAGGGCAAGTCATCCTGGGCAATGTGCATGATCGTCCCGTTGATAGTGACGTTGCCTGAGGTTGTCCGGCTCAGCACCATGCGTCGGTCTTGATCGTCGGCACCGAAATAGTAGAGCGCGAGCGGCCGAGCCCGGGCATTCACATAGGCAATCGCATCGCCGATGTCGCGGTAGGGAAAGATCGGCAGGACCGGGCCGAAGATCTCCTCATGAGCGATGCGCATGGTGTCCGTGACGCCGAGCACGACGGTTGGCGCCAGCGTGTTGGGGCGACGGGATGCATCGCCGGGCCGGTTGCCGACTTCGACGATCCGCGCTCCCTCGGCGCTCGCATCCTCCAGAAGGCTCCGGAGTCGGGCATGGTGCCGCTCGTTGATGATGGAAGTATAGTGTTCGCTCGTCGGCCCGTCCGCATAGAAGGACGCCACTTTCCGGTCATACACCTCGACGAACGACTCGACGTCGTCTTCGTGGACGAGTGCATAATCGGGAGCGATGCACGTCTGGCCGGCGTTGAGCAGCTTGCCGAAAGCAATGGACGCCGCCGCCTGGTCGAGGGCATGGCCTTTGGCAACGATGACCGGCGATTTGCCTCCCAATTCGAGGGTGACCGGGACAAGGTTGTCGCTGGCAGCCTTCATCACCGCCCGCCCCACTGCGGTGCTGCCGGTGAAGACGAGATGGTCGAACGGCAGGGCCGTGAATGCGGCCCCGACAGTCGCATCACCGGTCACGATCGCGAACTGATCCTCGGAGAATATCTCGCCGAACATTTTTGCGAGTAGCACATTGGTAGCGGGCGTGAACTCCGAGGGTTTTAGCATCACCCGGTTTCCGGCCGCGATCGCGGTCGCGACCGGCATCAGCGCGAGGTTCACCGGATAGTTCCACGGCGACATTACGCCGACGACGCCAAGCGGCTGATATTCGATCCGGGCCTTGCCCATCCGCATGTGCAGAGCAACGTGGCGGCGGGTCGGCGCAATGAATTTGCGAAGGTTGCGGATCAGATATTTCGTGCCCTCGGCGACCCCTCCAACCTCCATGATCGCCGTCTCATACCTCGAGCGATGCCCGAAATCGGCATTGATGGCATCTTCGATCGCCTTGCGGTGCCCAATTAAGGTGGCCCTGAACCTAACCAGATCAGCGCGTCGCTGCGCCAGCGAGGGTGCCCCGTCACGCAGGAACGCAGCACGCTGGGCCGCGAGGAGACTGCTCAGCCGATCAGTGTCGGTGGTATTTGCGATTGCGTTCATGGCCCACTCCAATGTAGACAGGGGAAACTTATGCCATTGACATAGGCGCTTAAGTAGTCACTGTCAACAATGTAGTCACAAGAAACTTCGAGGTGCCATGCAGGACACACCCAGCCGCCCCTATCACCACGGTGATCTCCGTCGTGCGGTTATCGAGACGGCGTTGGATATGCTTGCCGAGGAGAAGGGCTGGCAGTTCACGCTGCGGGAAGTCGCCCGCCGGGCTGGCGTAAGCCATGCGGCACCTTACAAGCACTTCCCCGACAAGGCCGCGCTGCTTGCAGAACTCGCCATGATCGGGTTCGACCGGCTACGCGATGCCCTGTCGGCTGCGAAGCCTGAAGCGCCCAAAACTCTGCGCGACGAAATCACTCCGATAGCTCGGGCCTACCTCGCGTTCGGAACGGAGAACCCGGCTCTCTACCGCCTGATGTTTAGCGCGGAGGAGGGAAAAGCGGTGGGAATGCATCTCAATGAGCGGGCGCTGGCGGTATTCGATATTCTCCGCGAAATCCTCCGGCTCGGCCAAGCCGCGGGCAGCATTCGCAAGCGGCCCATAGAAGGTCAGGCGGCAGCCGGCTGGGGGCTCATCCACGGCTTGACCATGCTTGCGATCGATGGGCTGTTGGTGCCCGAGAAGGTGGGATCGGCCCCCTTGGATGCGGCCTTGAGCGCGCTGGTGGAGGGGCTGGGGAGCCCAGCAACGTGACACGAACTGGGCGCCGTCGCGGAGAGGTGCCTGTTGTCTTGTCGTTTAGGGTTTCAGAACCCCAGGGATTGCTGTGCCGGCTCCGGCGGCGCCAGGCGCACGCCTTCGAGTTCCAGCATGCGGGTCTTCGACGTCGAGCCGCCCGGAGCCGAGAACCCGCCGATCTTGCCGCCGGCAGCAAGCACGCGGTGGCACGGGATGATCAGCGCCACGGGGTTTTTCGCCATCGCCTGGCCGACGTCGCGAGCGGCCTCAGGACCGGCGCCGAGTTCCTTGGCGATCGCGCCATAGGTGGTCGTATGCCCCCAGCCGATCCGGCGGGCGGCGGCATAGATCTGCTTGAAGAAATCGTCCTGTCCTTCGAGATCGAGTTTGACCTTCGAGAAATCGACTTCCTCGCCCCCAAAATAGCGCTTCACGGCGTCGACAGCCTCCAAAACCTCGGCCGGCGGCGTGCCCGGCTCGGCTTCAGGCAGCCGACGCTGCAGCAGCTTCTCGGTCGAATCCGCGCTTTTGGTGGGCAGTTGGAAACGAGTGATACCGACCTCATTCCAGGCGATGCCGCAGAAGCCGGCTGCGGTTTGAAAAATCAGGTATTGATGCGTTGTCATGAGGAAACCTCCGCATTGCGATTGACCTTAAAATCGTGCCTTAGGCCCAAGGATTCAACCCGTTTCTTGCCTGCAAGGGCGAAGTTCTCACAGAACTGTTGGTTGAAGTTCCCTTGCCGCTCCTTAAATTTTCCCCATGAGCGGATCGCAAGCATTGGCGCGACTGACGGCGGAGAGGCTGCATACGCCTCCCGGCGGCGGGCGCTTTGCGATATCGCGCCTGGCGCTCGGGCTTTTTCTCGTCGATCAGGAGCGCCACCGGATCGCCATCGGCTCTGACAAACGGCTACATGTGCCGCTGAAAGCCGGCGAAGGCTGGATCCTCCCGGCCGGTGCGACAGGTATCTGCGAATACGACGAGGCGCTGTCTTTCCTGAGGCTCGAAGTGCCGGAAAACCTGCTCGCCGATGTGGGCTTCGAACATCATTCGGACTTCCGGCCGGTCGTCGGCGCCTTCGACCCGTTGCTGGCGCAGCTTGCTCACCAAACGGTCTCGGTCGCCGACCATGCGTCGGCGCTCTATCGCGAGACGATGCAATTGGCGCTCGCGGCCCACCTCGCCCAGATTCTGGCTCCCACCCAGCCGAGGCTTGTCGGCATCGATGACCGGCGGCTGCACCGTGCGCTCGACTACATTCACGACAACCTCACCGCCAATCTGTCACTGGAAGACATGGCAGCCGAAGCGGCAATGAGCCGTTTTCATTTCGTGCGGGCATTTACCAAGGCGCTCGGCAGATCGCCGCTTCAATATGTCATTCATGAACGGATGGAGCTGGCGAAACTGTTCCTGAAGACGACCCGCCTGCCGATCTCCTCCGTGGCCGCGCGCGTCGGTTATGAAGATGTCTCGCGGTTCGGCCAGCATTTCCGTCGCCAGACGGGCACGACGCCCGCTGCCTTCAGAGCCAATTGAAGCAACAATCGCATAACGAACGCCAAGAACTGCGCCTGTGCCGCCGCGGCAAAGCTGCCAACCTCCCGTCCTTCGACATGAGACAGGAGAAACGCCATGAAAGCCGCAGCTGTTTCAACCTTCTGCATCGCGGTGATGGGCTCTGCCGCCATCGCGGAGGATATCCAGACCCGTAGTGTTTCCTTCGAGAATCGAGGCGCGACGCTCGCCGGCACGCTCTATCTGCCGCCGGACTACCGATCCGGAGAAAGACGTCCGGGTGTGGTGGTCAGTGGTGCCTGGACCTCGATCAAGGAGCAGATGTCCGGCCTCTATGCCCGCGAAATGGCGGAACGCGGTTTTGCCGCACTCGCCTTCGATCACCGCGGCTGGGGACAGTCCGGCGGTGAAATCCGCTTCAAGGAGGATCCAGCCGAAAAGACCCGCGACATCGCTGCGGCCGCCGCGTTCATGGCCACCCTGCCGGAAGTCGACGCGGTTAACATCAACGGGCTCGGCATCTGCGCGTCGGCGGGATACATGGCAGCGGCAGCAACCGGCAATGCAAATTTCGCCGCCGTCGCCCTGGTCGCACCATGGCTGCACAACCGCCAGATCGTCGAGCAGGTCTATGGCGGACGGGAGGGTGTTTCCAAGCTGATCGCTACGTCGCGCGAGGCGGAGACCTCCGAGGGTCGGGGCCAGCCGAGAACCATCACCGCCGCCAGCATGACCGACCAGGCTTCGCTCATGTATCAGGTACCCTACTACACAGAGACCGATCGTGGCCTTATCCCGCAATATGACAACCGGTTCAATCTCGCCTCCTGGGAGCCGTGGCTGACCTACGATTCCGTCTCGCTCGGGGCGAAGCTCGACAAGCCCACCTTGATCGTCCATTCGGAGGGAGCCGCCGTGCCGCAGGGCGCGCATGCATTTTACGCACTGCTGCCGGGCGAAAAATCGGAGCTCTGGCTGAACGATATCAGCCAATTCGATTTCTACGATCGGCCGGAGCCGGTGACCATCGCAGCGGACGCCGCTGCAACGCATTTCACCCGGATCAAGGCGCCTCATCAGATCGCTCCCCAAGACCGTGCGGCGATCATGGACACGATCACCGACATCGCGGCCGGCGCCGACCGGCATCAATGGGACCGGGTACGCCGCGCCTTTGCAGACGAGGTGACGCTCGATTATACGAGCCTATGGGGAGGCGCGCCCACGACCCAGGCGGCCGACGACATAATCCGGCAATGGTCCGGTTTCCTGCCGGGTTTCGACGAGACGCAGCACCTCGTGACCGATCACACGATCACGAGCCTTGAAGGCGCGAAAGCAACCGCCGAGGCCGATTTCCAGGCCACCCATCGTATCGGTACCGATCTCTGGGTGCTGACGGGCCATTACCGTTACGAGCTCGTCAAGGTTAACGCCGCCTGGAAAGTGTCCGCGCTGACCATGACTGCGACGCACGAAACCGGCGACCGAGGGCTAGCTGCACGTGCGGCTGAACGCGCCCCGAAAATCCGCTGAACCTTGAGGAGGAACCGATGTTCAAAACCAGCTTCCGAGCGCTGCTCGTCACCGCCACCCTCTTTTCAGGAGTGCCCGCCATGGCCGCCAGTCCCGAACAGAACCGCAAGGTCATCACCGACTATTATGCCGCCTACGGCAGCGGCGACATGACCAAGGTGGCATCCTTCTTCGCCGATGACATCGAATGGCATATTCCAGGCCACCACCCGCTCGCAGGCACGAAACGCGGCAAGGCGGAAGTCGCCGCATTTTTTCAACAACTCGGAAAGGCCGGCTTTCGCGCCGAGCTCATCGCGCTGATGGCCGACGAAAACTGGGTGATCGACATGCATCGGGGCTGGTCGAACCGTGACGGCGCCAATGTCGATACGGTCTGGGTTCTCGCCTTCCGCATCGAGGCCGGCAAGATCAAGGAAGCCCGCAACTTCTCCTACGACCAAGCTGCCGCCGACAGCTTCTTCTGGCAGGCCTATCAGCTAAAGCCGTTGCCGGACCGGCTCGCGAATTAACCATGATTGCAATTGTTCCGCATTTGTTCTTTACTCATCCAGGGAGTCCCGCTAGATTTCGTTCAACGGCATGAGGTCGCATTACTATGACGGTAGCAAGATGAGCTTGCGCAAGCACGCTGGCCAGCCTTCGCTCCCCTTTGGCGAAGGCTGGCTTTCGAAACCGGCCCCGCCTGCCCGGCGCAAGAGCAAGCTCATGTTCGTGCTGAAGCCGTCCGCTCCCGTCGGTCTCATCATGCATGGCGACGCAATGATCCACGCCGCGAACGAGAATACCCGCGATGCCTATCCCGCCGACCTTCTCCATATGAGCCTGCTCTGCATGGAACAGTTCGACGAGCCGCCCATGCCGCTTATCGAAGCAACCAAGATGGTCGCAGCCAGCCTCCAGGCGAGACCTGTCCCGATCACGCTCGACAGCAGCGCCCTGTTCGGAGGCAAGCGTCATCTCGCCCTCTATCGCGCCAGGGGCAATCCGGTGGTCGTCCAGTTCGCGCAGATGCTGCGCCGCGCTCTCGCCCGCCACAACCTTCCGAACTACTGGATGGCGGACACTACTCCGCATGTAACGCTGATCTATGGCTGCGGGCGCATAGAGCCCATGCCCATCGAGCGGAATTATGCCTGGATCGCCGGCGAGTTCATGCTGGTCTACAGCCATTACGGCGAGACGCGGCACGAGGAATTCGGACGATGGAGCTTCGATCCGAATGCTCCTGCCTATCCGACGCGGCCGGAACAGCTCCGCATGATGATCTGAAAGAATTCTGCCAGGCGAGTCGGATCGGCGGGCGCCTGAGCGTCCTATGGACGGTCGCCCTTTTGAGGAGAGAACAATGGCCATCCAGAAGCATAAGATCGTTCCGCATCTCTGGTTCGATAACAACGCGGAAGAAGCGGTCAATTTCTACGTCTCGGTATTCGAGAACTCGAGGATCACCGATGTCTCGCGTTTTGGGGATGCCGGTCCCGGGCTCAAGGGTTCGGTGATGGCGATGGGCTTCGAGCTCGAGGGTCAGAATTTCGCGGCGATCAACGGCGGACCTTGGGCGAAGTTCAACGGCGCGGTTTCCTTCCTTGTCCATTGCGAGACGCAGGACGAGATCGACCACTATTACGACAAGCTTGTCGAGGGTGGCCAGCAACAGCCCTGCGGCTGGCTGACGGATCGTTTCGGGCTGGTCTGGCAGGTCACTTACACCAGGATGCCGAAAATGCTGACGGATAGCGATAGCGCCCGCGCCTATCGCGTCATGCAGGCGATGTTCTCGATGAAGAAGATCGATATTGCCGCGCTGGACGCGGCCTACGCGGTATGACCGAGGCCGCCTCCCGATATCAAACCTTGATGGCGAGACGCAGACCGCCCCAGTGGCGCCCGTTGACGGTGATCGGGGCGGAAATGTCCTTCATCAACACAAACTCACCACCGCCCATGTCGCGGCGGTAGGTCTGCAGCAGAAAAGGCTCCTTGTTGCGGCCAGCCGCCAGGCCCACGCGGTCGTTGAAGATGCGCCGGTTGCGGCAGTTGGCGGTATTCCAGGTCACGTCGCCCGGACGCTGACGCTGCGAGAATTTTCGGTTGTGAGTCGGCAAATAGCCGTTTTCATCTATGGCCGCGCAGAATGCGACCTGCGCATCGCCTTCGGCCGCCCGTTCCTGGATAGGCGGCAGCACGGCATCGGTGAACTCCGTAAAGCGCGTCATGTACTGGACAGGATCGCTACCGGGAATCGCAACATATTGCCGGTCGAACAATGCGCCAAGATCGATGCGGCCGGATTTTACACCCGCCTCGAAGGCGGAGGAAACCTCGGCGGCATAGGCCATGACGGCGCGGATATGGGGAGTGTCCGGGGTCTCGATGCCGGCGCTCGCCGTCGTCTGGATCATCCGCTCGGAAATCGTCACTACCTCTCCGACGCGGGAGGAGGTCTGCTGCAACTGGTCATTGGATTTCAGGATCGCGCTTGCCGCAGAAGCAATCGACGAGGCGAACTCGCCGCATTGCCTGTCGACGGTCTCGGTGGTTCCGGCAAGCGAAGACGCATTGTCGAGGATCTGGGTCATGACGCCTTCGACGCCCTTGAATGACCCTTGAACCTTCATCGCGGTCGTCTTGACGCCCTCAGCCGACTGGCTGGCACCTTCGCCGGCCGTTACCAGCTTGTCGATGCGGCTGTTCAACTGATCGAGCGTGGCCTGGATCGAACTCGTGGTCTGGGAGGTTTGCAGCGACAGCGCGCGCACCTCCGCGGCGACCACGGCAAAACCCTTGCCGGCTTCGCCCGCACGCGCCGCCTCGATCGCGGCATTCAATGCCAGAAGGTTCGTCTGCCGGGCGATCATGCCGATCGCATCTGCCAAACGTCCGACGTCTCCGAGGGCCGTGGAAAACAGCTTGATCTCGGCGCCGATTTCCTGGGACGCATGGACCATATGATCGATCGCGGTGATCGAGCCGAAAAGCTGTTCAGCCTGCTCGCCGAGCACCTTGCGCGCGTTCGCCGTCAGCTTGTCGGATTCCTGAAGGGAGCGGGCAACGTGGCCGTTGGCGTCCGCGATCGATTGAGCGGACTGCGTCAGGCGGCCAAGCAATGTCGCATGTGCGGAGGATTGCGCAGCCGTATCCTGGATAGCACCGGCAATATCGACCAGATGAAGGCCGAGCGCGGAAGCCTCGTTCGCCAGCTTGGCAACGGACCGCTTCAACACATCGCCGTCGACAGACACAGGCCCCGACGGCGCTTCTTCCCTGACAACCTGCCCGACCAAATCCACATCTCCCGGAATATTAGGAGAATATAGGATGGCATGGTTAACGGACAGTTTCCGCGGGTACTCGGCAAAGCCTTATACTTAAGGCTGAGATGCAAAGCCCTTCCCAGCCAAGCAAGGCCGGGAAAGACGGATCAGCCGAGACGATCGAAAGCCTTCGGATCGATGCCGAGGGTGGTCAGGTCGCGGTTGCTCGGGCGGCGATGGTTTTCCACGGCAGCCGAAACCGAGATTGCGGCGCTCATAACTGCGAAGGCGCGGCCAATGGCGCTGCCACGGATTCTTTTCTGTACGGACATGTGAAACTCTCCTTTTTCGTTCTGCTAAAATATGATGCCTGTGCTGTTTTTGTGCAATGCACAACGGAACAGGGGAGCCATGCAACTGTCACATAACAACCGTTAACCACGGCGAAAGGCTTGCACGGCAAGGGGTGCCCTTGGTATCGGTCGAGCCGATATGAAGAGGCTTCGATGGCAATCACGATCTACGGCATCAAGAACTGCGACACGATGAAGAAGGCGCGCGACTGGCTCGACCGCAAGGGCGTCACCTATACTTTTCACGATTACAAGGCCGAGGGCATAGACCGTGCTCATCTCGATACCTGGACGGACCGCGCCGGCTGGGAGATCGTGCTCAACCGAGCCGGCACCACGTTCAAGAAAATCGATGAAGCAGACAAGGCAGACCTCGACCGCGAGAAGGCGATCACCCTGATGCTTGCCCAGCCTTCGATGATCAAGCGGCCGGTGCTGGAAGCGGACGGGAAGCTGATCGTCGGTTTCAAGCCGGAGGTTTATGAAGAGGCTTTTGCCGGTATCTGAACCCAGGATTCATCCATGTCCAAGACAACCCGTGCTACGCAGATGCTCGAAAAGGCAGGCGTCGCCTTTGCCACCGTCACCTATGAATACGATCCGAATGCGGACCGGATCGGGATGCAGGCGGCGGAGGCGATCGGCGAGGAGCCGCGTCGTGTCTTGAAGACGCTGATGGCGGAGGTGGACGGCAAGGCGGTCTGCGTCGTGGTACCGTCGGACCACGAGGTTTCGATGAAGAAGCTCGCGGCGGCATTCGGTGGCAAATCTGCGAGCATGATGAAGCCCGCCGATGCGGAACGGGCAGCCGGCTATCATGTCGGCGGTATCAGCCCCTTCGGTCAGAAGAAGCTCGTTCCGACCGTGATCGAGATCACCGCGCTCGACGAGCCGCATGTCTTCATCAATGGCGGCCAGCGCGGATTGCAGGTGCGGCTGGACCCGAAGGCGGCCCGCGATGCACTGAAGGCGGTCGCCGCGCCGCTGGTGGCGTGAATGCGATCATGAGTACAATGACCTCGACCCTTCGAATTCTCGAGCCCTATCCGGGGATCTTTGCCTATTACGATGGGCGGGTGCCTGGCAAACGGCTGCATGCGAAAACCGCGAACTGGCTGGACGACGGCGCCTACTCGCTCGGCGTGGCTTCCTATGCGATCGTCGATCAAGGCGAGGCGCTGGTCTATGACACGCATATCTCTCTCGACCACGCCAAGGCGATCCGCACCCATCTGGAAGCGCTCGGCGTCACGAAGATCCGCGTCGTGCTCAGCCACTGGCACAAGGACCATATTGCCGGAAACGCGATCTTTTCCGATTGCGAAATCATCGGGCTGACGCTGACGGCCGAAAAACTCAAAGAGAATCGCGAGAAGATCGAGAGCGCCAATCCACCGATCTCGCCGCTCGTCATGCCGAGCACCCTGTTCGATGGCCGGCTGGACCTGACGGTCGGCTCACGCCTGATCGAACTGCACCATTTCGCCATCCACAGCGCCGACGGCAACGTGATCTGGATGCCGGACGAACGGCTTCTGCTCGCCGGCGACACCCTGGAAGACACCGTCACCTATATTTCGGAAGCCGCCGAGATCGGCACGCATATCGCGGAGCTCGCCCGGATGGCCTCCTGGCCGATCGCAAAAATCCTGCCGGCGCATGGCGATGCGGAGCGGATTGCGGCCGGTGGTTATGAGCCGGATCTGATCGACGCCAACCGCGCCTATCTGCGCCACATGGCAGGCGCTATCGCGGCAGGTCAGGATATCGATCCCTCCTTGAAATCCTTCGTCGAGGAGGAAATCACCTCGGGCGCCGTGCTCTATTTCGCGCCCTACGAGGAGGTTCATGCCAGCAACATCGCCGCAGTCAGAGCCGCGCTGTCGCGTTGAAAAGGCATCGCCCCACTGTCACGGCCACTTTGCCGACCACTCCTTGAGAGCGGCGAGCGCCGGGGCCGGCCATCTGCGCACCGCTGGACGCAGGATGATCTTCTTCCCCTCGGGCTTCCAGGCGAGATAGAGCTTTCTGGCGGAAATATCCGCCGCGATCAATGCCTCGGCCTCGGTGCACATATGCGGCATGCAGGCCTCGCCGATATAAAAACCGTTCTTGTAGGCGCCGCTGCCCGGCCCGGTGATGGAATTCTCGAACTCCTGCTTATGCTCGCCGAGCATTGCATCTGCCGCCTCGGCAATCGGCCCGATGCCAAGAAGGTCGGACGGGTGCTGAGCCCTTTTCATGTCATCCCACCCCATCGTCGCGCTCGGCTGGAAGGCGACCTTGCCGACCTCGGCGAAGCCTTTTTCGGGCGTCCAGGTCCAGCGCAGGCTCGGCTGGCCGGCAACCGCCTGCGTCGCAAGCAGAAGGTGATCGTCCTCTATGGTGATCGAGGCAGCGCCGCGGCAATCGTCCATCGGTTCATCGACACGCGGCTCCTCATCCTGCGGGAACGAGACGACCAGGGGCGAACCCGGGCAGGCGTTGCCGCCGTCCGAACTCACCACCACGACGAACGGTACACCCGCGACCAGACCGACATTGTCGATCAGCAGGAACCGGTTGGAATGGACCTGCCTGCCGTCGATCGTCAATTTCTCCCCATCGTCATCGGATGCGATGGCCACCTGATGCTCGAACATGGTCGCCGCAAAGTCGGCCGAGAGACCGGGAGAAGCCGAAGCGCCGAACAGAACGGCGCACAGCAAGGCGGTTTTCATGAACATGGTTCCCTCAGCTTCAATTTTGCCCCAAACCTCTTTAAGTCTCTTCGATCACAGAAATCAGGTGAGGTCTAACATGACAATCGTGCCGAATTTTCAAACAGTCGTCGATCCTCAAAAGCTCGAAAAGCTGGCGGAAGTCGCCATCAAGGTGGGCTTGCGCCTCGAGAAGGGCCAGGATCTGGTGATCACGGCACCACTCGCCGCCCTGCCGCTCGTGCGGCTCCTCACCAAACACGCGTATATCGCCGGCGCCGGCATCGTCTCGACCTTCTATTCCGACGAAGAAACGACACTCGCGCGCTACGAATACGCGTCCGATGCAAGCTTCGACAAGGCGTCGGACTGGCTCTACGACGGCATGGCCAAGGCTTATGCCAACGGCGCCGCGCGACTTGCCATCTCCGGCGACAACCCGATGATGCTCTCCGGCCAGGACCCCGCCAAAGTGGCGCGCGCCAACAAGGCCAATTCCATGGCCTACAAGCCAGCGCTCGAAAAGATCGCCAATTTCGACATCAACTGGAACATCGTTTCCTATCCCAACCCCTCCTGGGCACGCCAGGTATTCCCGGACGTTCCGGAAGACGTCGCAGTCGGCAAGCTGGCGGACGCGATCTTCGCAGCCTCGCGCGTCGATCTCGCTGATCCGATCGCGGCTTGGGCCGAACACAACGGCAATCTCAAGAAGCGCTCGACATGGCTCAACGGCGAGCGCTTTTCCGCACTCCACTTCACCGGCCCTGGCACCGACCTGACGGTCGGGCTTGCCGACGGCCACGAATGGCATGGCGGCGCCTCGACAGCCAAGAACGGCATTACCTGCAACCCGAACATCCCGACCGAAGAGGTCTTCACCACGCCGCATGCGCTGAAGGTCGAAGGCCATGTTTCCAGCACCAAGCCGCTCTCGCACCAGGGCACCTTGATCGACAATATCCAGGTAAAGTTCGAAGGCGGCCGGATCGTCGAGGCGAAGGCTTCGAAGGGCGAGGAAGTGCTGAACAAGGTGCTCGATACCGACGAGGGCGCCCGCCGGCTGGGCGAAGTGGCGCTGGTGCCGCATTCCTCGCCGATCTCCAAAAGCGGCATCCTGTTCTACAACACCCTGTTCGACGAAAACGCCTCCTGCCACATCGCGCTCGGCCAGTGCTACTCGAAGTGCTTCCTCGACGGTGCGTCGCTCAGCCAGGACCAGATCAAGGCCCAGGGCGGCAATTCGAGCCTGATCCACATCGACTGGATGATCGGCTCCGACAAGGTCGACATCGACGGCCTGCGCGCCGACGGCTCAAAGGTGCCGGTAATGCGCAAGGGCGAGTGGGCCTGATTTCGCCAATTAGTTGACTTTCCCTCTTTTACGGCAGGAAACTGAGCGCGCCGGCACGCTCGATGTGTCGGCTCACGCGGATCAGGACAATCCGAAAAGAGGGAAACAGCATGCCCATTTCTCTTATGCGTCTGGCTGCACCGCTCGGCGCGGCACTTCTCGCCATTGCGCCCGTCACCAGCGTCTCCGCCCAGGAGCCCGGTCTCTGGAAGGTCTATAACGAGACCCTGAAGGGCGCCAAATATGTGGACCTCACCCACACGATCACGCCGAATATCCCGGTATGGGCGGGCTTCGGCAAATCGGCCTTCGGTCAGGCCGCAGCCGGCGTCGATCTGGATGGTTATGCCAAGAAGGGCGACACCTTCACCTATGAGAAGCACGGTTTCGCCGCATCCACCTACAATCTCGCCACCGACCAGCTCGGTACGCAGCTCGATCCGCCGGCCCATTGGGCGCCGGAATATGCTGCGATCGACGAACTTCCAGCCACCTATGCCGTGCGGCCGCTCGTCGTCATCAATATCGAGGACAAGGTGAAGACCGATGCCGGCTATCACCTGCAGGTCTCCGACATCGCCGATTTCGAGAAGAAGAACGGCAGTATCCCGGAAGGCTCGGTCGTGTTCGTGCGCTCCGGCTGGTACAAGAAATGGCCGGATCCCTCGCTTTCCACGACGAAGCCGTTTCCCGGCGTCAGCCTCGATGCGTTGAAATTCCTGCACCTCGAGCGAAAGATCCTGTTTCACGGCCACGAGCCGCTCGATACCGATACGACACCGAACCTCGAAGGCGAATACTGGCTGATGCACAACGGGTTCGCGCAGGCGGAAGGCGTGGCGAACCTCGACAAGGTGCCGGAAACGGGTGCGCTCGTGGCAATCGGCTACCCGAAATTCGGCGGCGGTGTCGGCGGGTATGCCCGCTATATCGCAATATGCCCGCCGGACTGGCAATTCGGCGTGACGATCGGTTCGGTGCCGGAGGCGCCACTTCAGAGATTCGACAAGCCGCTGCATTTCGACGAGAAGGCCGGCATGCGGGTGCGCTGACTATCGCAAGGATTGGAGCGCGGCCTTGACGCGCTCCAGATGCCGCCCGCGCTTTTCTGCCGTGGCGCGGTCCATGTCGTGCAGCGCCAGCATGCGGAACTCGGCTTTTCTGTTACAGAAGACAGCGATGCCGCGCTTGAGTTGGCGGCGCACCGGATCGCCCATGTAGAACTTCACCACCCACCAGGGCGAACCTGTGGTCGTGAAGACCCAGAAATGGCGGATGTTGGTGAGCAGCGGGACGATCCTTCCGCCGGCCTTGTCGTGGCGGAAGGCGACGCCTGGTGCAAAGACCCGGTCGAAGAAACCCTTCAGCACCGCCGGCAGGTTGAACCACCATTGCGGAAAGACCAATATCAGCGCCTCGGCCTTCTGCAGCCGCGCCATCAGGTCCGCCACCTCCGATGTGTCGTAGGGCACATCGAAATAACCGCGCCGTTCGCGTTCCGTCAGCCGCGGATCGAAGCTTTCCGCATAAAGATCGAGCAGATCGACCGTGTGGCCGCCGGCCTCCAGGGTCTCGCGCGCCAGACGGGCAACCGAATGCGCAAAACTTTCCGGCAGCGGATGGGCAAGCACCAGGAGGACATGCATCAGAAGAGCGTGCCCTGTTTCGGCGCGTTTCCGCCCGGCTCCGATTTCGACGGCCGCTTTTTGGGCTGAGGCGGCGCGACGGACGGTACCGCAGGATCGCCACCCTCGCCCGTCACCGCCGTAATCCGCCCATCGGCGAATTCCACCGAGATACCCCGCCCGTCGCCGATGCCGGCGGCCCGCGTCAGCGGCCGGTCGTCCTCACCCCGCACGACGGCAAAGCCGCGCTTCAGCACGTTCTTGTAGGAGAGCGATTGCAGAACGCGATCCTGTGCGGTGATTGCCGCGCGGCTGCGTATCAGCGTGTGCGAGATCGCCGTATCCGCATGGCGGGCCATCGACGTGAGGTGTTGGCGCTCGCGCTGCAGATGACCCAGCAGCCTTGCGGGAAGCGCCGAAAGCGAAGCGCCGGCCTTGGCGACGCGGTTGTTCTCCTTCAGCAATTGCCGCTCCAGGCAACGGTCGCTGCGCGTCAGCCGGTCGGCCAGCAATTGCCGCTGCTGGACAAGACGGTTGGTCAGAAGTTCAAGACGCAGTCCCGACGATGCCCGCTCGAAACTGCGGCGCTTGACCACCGTCGTGCGCTCCAGCCCGCGGCCGAGACCAGCCGCCGCCTCGTCGAAACGACGGCGCGGCAAAGCCAGCAACTGGTCGATGGACGGCAGCGCGCGGACCAGCGCCCGCACCGATTGGCGGCGCAGGTCCATCTGCCGGCTGGCGGCACCCCGCAGGCGGGCCGTCAGATTGGCGAGCTGCGCTTCCATGTCCGCCTTGACCGGCACCGCCATTTCGGCGGCACCTGTCGGCGTCGGCGCACGGACGTCGGCGGCGTGGTCGATCAGCGTCCAATCGGTCTCGTGGCCGACGGCCGATATCAGCGGGATCTGGCTGTCCGCCGCAGCGCGCACGACCGCCTCGTCGTTGAAACTCCAGAGGTCTTCGAGACTGCCGCCGCCGCGCGCGACGATCAATACGTCCGGCCGCCTGATCGGTCCGCCAGGCACGATCGCGTTGAAACCGCGGATCGCGGCCGCCACCTCGTCGCCAGACCCTTCGCCCTGCACCTTGACCGGCCAGACGATAACATGCACCGGAAACCGGTCGGCGATGCGGTGCAGGATATCGCGGATGACGGCGCCGGTCGGCGAGGTCACGACGCCGATGACCCGCGGCAGGAAGGGCAGAGGCCGCTTGCGCGCCTGGTCGAACAGGCCCTCCGCGCCAAGCCTGCGCCGACGTTCTTCGAGCAGCGCCATCAGCGCGCCGGCACCCGCCGGCTCCAGGTTCTCGATGACGATCTGGTATTTCGAGGAGCCCGGGAAGGTGGTGATCTTGCCCGTCGCAATCACTTCCATCCCTTCTTCGGGGCGGAACTTGATCCGTGGGAAGGTACCCTTCCAGATCACGGCGTCGATCCGGGCGCGATCGTCCTTCAGCGAAAAATAAGCGTGGCCCGACGAATGCTGGCCGCGATAACCGGAGATCTCGCCGCGCACCCGCACATGGTCGAACGCGTTCTCTACCGTGCGCTTGATCGAGCCGGACAGTTCCGACACCGAAAATTCGGTGAGGTTCGTGGGCGAATCGTTGTCGAGCAAACTGGTCATCCTTTTCTTCTAAAGGAAGAGCGCGGCGATTTCACCATTCCCGGACGGCAGAAACGGGGAGGATGCGGCCGGCAAACGGCCGCTTCGAAAGGCCCGCCCGACAATGCGTTGGAGCCTGGCCGTTCGTTCCTTGGCAGCCAAGCATTTGACGCTGCACCTTTTCTTTTGCCGGGTACGCCACATTTCCTTTTCTGTGAGAAACAGAAAAACTCCGGTACAGCGCTTTTTAAGCCTCGCATTTTCCCCGCTGGAGAGAGGAGAGCGACAATGAAGGCGAACGATATTCAAGGAGATTTCGTCCATGCCAGACCGTTTCGCCAATACTCAAGCCTCGCTCTCCGGCCCCGCCGCCTCCGGATTTGCGATCACGCCCAGCGACAGCGCAGACCTGCCGGAGACAACGCGCGCGCTCTATGTGGGGACCGGCGGCCATCTGTCCGTCCGCATGCTGTCCGGCGAGACACTGACACTCTCGAACATACCGGGTGGCGGCCTGCTTCCGCTGCGGGTGACCCGCGTGTTTGCGACCGGCACGACGGCGGTGGCGATCGCCGGTCTCGTTTGACAAAAGCGGCGGGCGGCAATGCGGAGTGAACCCCTGCTGCTCCGCTTCGAGGACAGGCCGCAAGCGATGTCCGTGCTCGGCGAGATCGGTATCACGTTCGATCCCGTCTCTGGTGACGGCATCATCCGCAAGCCGACCGGAGAAACGGCCGAATTCGAGGGCGAGGTCGTCGCGCTCACCTGTCCGGTCTCCGGTTACCACGTCCAGCTTGTTTGGCGAGGAGAACTGCCAAGCTCATTGACGCCATATCTTGTGGACCGCGGCGCTTCAGGCAAAGACCAGAGCCTCTGAACATGGCTTGGCTGCAACGAATCAGATCGTATCGAAATCGTCGTCGGGTGCATTGACCCCGCCACGCATTGGGGCGAAAGCATTTATTAGCAGATTGCTAATACGTTCGTTTCCCTTGAGGCCGATGAGGAGATATCCGAGTGCTTTTCCTGACCGCTGCATCGATTGGCATTTGCGTCGGCATGATGCGGTCCGCGTTCTCGATTGCTTTTATCGCTGTTATGATCACCGCGACATTTGCGCTTGCGACCGCCATATCACCCGGCCCCACGTCCTATTTCAATCTGCTGATTGCCATCCTCGGCTACAATGCCGGCCTGATCGGGTTCCTCACCGGCCTTTTCGGACTGAATACCCGCCGCGCGGCGTGAGCATATTTCATCCCCGCAATCAATTCTTGTCCGGCAGCACCCTATAGAGACGGAAGCCGCTTTTGCTTGGTTGTCCCAAGGGCTGCAGATAATCGGGCACCTGGCCGCGGGCGAGGTTGGCATAGAGCCCGTCCGGCTTGCGCCTGATCAGGCCATCCGTCTGCGGATCGGTCTTGCAGAAGGCGAGCGCTGTCACGCCCGCCCCTCTCATGAAGGCCTTCGCCTCGCCGGGCTGGGCGAGACCGATATAGAGTTCGGTCAGCATGCCTTTCTGGTTGCGATGGTAGGGTGCCGTCAGGACCCTGTGAGGGGTCCAGCGCAGGATATCCGCCCCGCTGTTCGAGGGCGCGGCTATGACGCCCGCAGGCAATGTGTTCAACACAGCCATATCCGCCGCATCGCCGCATTCCCCGACTTCGCCATCGGACATGCCGGCACTCGAAAGCGCCCGCATGTCGGCCGCCTGTTTCCAGCCATGCACCGCAAGGACGCCGCCCAGGGCCCAGACGACCGGAACGGACATCAGCACCGCGCTGATATAGGCAAAGGCGGCACTGGGATTTCCAGGATCGGCCGCAGAGGTGCGCCGCAGATCGGTGATCAGCAGCGACAACGGCAGGATGGCCAACATGTTGGAAAAGAAAGCGCCGCGCACCTGCAGCAGCGCGATCCCCCATGACGCCCCGATCAGCGCCAGAAGCACGAGATGGAGCTCCGTCTGCTCCCGTCTCAGGCTGCGGACAAGGCAGACCACGACCGCAAAAAGCCCGACCGCGTAGAATCCGCCCACCATTTCCGGCTCGGTCCGGGCCTCGGCCAGAAACGAACGCGCCTCCGTCACGCCGTTCAACCAAAGCTCGACCAACAGCGGATCGAGCGTGCTCAACGGATCGGAGAGGCATTGCGGCGCGATGATGCGGGTGGTCAGAAGAAGGAGACCGCCGGTACCGCCGGCCAGGGCAATGCGGACGATGCGACCCGGTTGTCTCGGCAGGCTCGCGAGGAGAAATAGCGCCGCTCCTCCGAGAGCGGAAAGGGCATAGAAGCCAAGCGAGAAGTTGTCGCAGGTGACGATCGCGTAGGCACGCGGCGGGATCGTCAGGAAGAAGGCCGCCGAGACGGACAGCGCAAGCGACAGGCCGAAAAAACGGGCCGGCCGGGAAAACATCTGGCCGTGCCAGACCCACTGAAGCGCAACGCAGACACAGACGACAGCAACAAGAGGCGTCGTTTCGGCACCGATCGCCAGTGCCAGCGCACAGGCAACGGCCGCGACGATATAGCTCGATGCCCGCCTCTGCGGATCGACCAGCATGGCGGCGATCCACATGACGAGCATGAGCTGGACATTGTGATGGTCGATGGAACCGGGCTTGAAGCGGACGCAACCGAGGGCGAAGAGCGCACCGAGGCCGAATGCGATATGCATGGCCGCGACGCCCGCCAGCCGGCGGACAGCCAGGCCGAGCGGCAGAAGCATAAGCGGCACCAGAAGAAGGGGCCAGATCGTGACAACGACGGCTTCGGCCTTACCCGGGGTGAGGAAGAGCGAAAACAGCCGGATCAGCAGCGCCATCGGCAGATCGATCAGCCGCGACCAGTGCATCAGCGTGCCACCCTCGAGCCCGAGCCGGTACTGGGTCAGATCGAACCAGTTCTGGCCACCGAGAAAATCTCTGACCTCGACGAGCCGCATGACGTCGTCATTGTCGGCCCCGACGTAATCCTTGGCGTCCGAGAGAAAAAACGCGAGGGCTATCGCGGCGGTGACGACCGCATAAAGAGCCACCGCAGGCAGGAGCCGCGACAATAGCGGCACGGCGGGCTGGCCCGCCGCCCTCGATAAGGATCTGTCTGCCATGTTTTCCGTCATCTTGGTGCGGACTTTTCGCCTGTTTCGAGGGTCGAGGAAACCTAGCCTTAACCTTCCCAAGAAATAGTAAAGCCTGCGGCACGGGAGACTCCCGCGTTCGGTTTTCAGTGTATCGAGTGAACAACATGACCGACGCCCTGACCGGCCATTTCGACATCGCAATCCTGCTGCCCTGTTATAACGAAGCCATGACCATCGCCGGCGTGGTGCGCGGCTTCCGCGAGGCGCTTCCGGGCGCCCGGATCTTTGTCTACGACAACAATTCCACGGACGGCACAGCACTGCAGGCCATGCTTGCCGGCGCCCTGGTGATGCGCGAGCGACGGCAGGGCAAGGGCCACGTGGTGCGTCGGATGTTCGCCGATATCGATGCGGACATCTACATCATGGCGGACGGAGACGGCACCTATGCGCCGCAGGATGCGGAAGAACTGGTCCGCACGCTTTTGACCGAGCGCGCCGACATGGTGGTCGGCACCCGCCGCGGGGTGCACGCGGATGCCGGGCGACAGGGTCATGCGGCCGGCAACCGGCTGTTCAACTTCCTCTACCGGACGATGTTCGCTTCCGACTTCACCGATATCTTCTCGGGTTATCGCGCCTTCTCGCGCCGGTTCGTGAAAAGCTTTCCGGCGGTGTCAGGCGGCTTCGAGATCGAGACCGAAATGTCGGTGCATGCCTCGCTGCTCAAGCTGCCGGTCTGCGAAATCGAACTCGACTACGGAAGGCGCCCCGAAGGGTCGCATTCCAAGCTCTCGACCTTCAAGGACGGCGCCAAAATCCTCTGGATGTTCGCCATGCTGATGAAGGAGACGCGGCCCTTCGCGTTTTTCGGCCTGATCAGCGGCGCCTTCATGACGGCGAGCCTTGTCTTCATGGCGCCGGTGCTGGTCGCCTATTTCCAGACTGGCCTGGTGGAGCGCATGCCCACCTGGATCTTCTCACTGGTGCTGATGCTGGTGTCGCTGCTGATCTTCACCGCCGGGCTGATTCTCGATTCCGTATCGCGCGCCCGGGCCGAGCAATTGCGCATCCATTACATGAGCCTGCCGGCCAGTGCCCATGCCGCCGATCCTGCGTCGATCACGACCCAGCCCGCAAAGCCCGAGCGGCGCAGGACCAAAGCGGCATGAACAGGGAAACCACCAACCGCATCCGCTTCGTCATCGAGGACCTGCTGCCGCCGATCCTCAGGGACTCGCCGCTTTTCCTCTGGCTCGCCAAGCGCGTCTGGGGCGACCATATCAGCCATCTCGCCAGTTTTCGCGAACGGGCGCCGTTCCTGAGCGCCGAAGAATATGCGGAACTCTACCGCAACCATCCGCGCGTCCATGAGGGCACGGACAATTCGGCGGCCTGTATCCGGCGCATCAATTCGATGATCACTGGCACCAGCGTCTGCGACGTCGGCTGTGGCACCGGTGCCCTGCTCACCCATATCCGCGCCGCCCATCCCGAACTCACGCGCCTCGTTGGAGTCGATTTCGTCGTGGAGGATGCGGCCGCCATCGAAGGCGTCGAATACGTGGCCGCCAAGATCGAAAACCTGCCGTTTGCCGACGGCGAATTCGACACCGTGGTCTGTACCCATGTGATCGAGCATGTGCTAGAATATCAAAAGGCGATTGCCGAGCTACGACGGATCGCCAAAAAGCGACTGATCATCGTCGTGCCGCGCGAACGGGAATTCCGCTACACGTTCAATCCGCATTTCAACTTCTTCGCCTACACCCACTCTTTCCTGCGCGCCGCCCATCCGGTGCCTAAGGTCCATGTCTGCGAAGATATTGGCCGGGACATCTTCTACAGCGAAGACCGGCCGGACTGAGGACGCTTAATGTTCGTTTCGCTTTCCCCCATTACCTGGCTCGGGCTTCTCGGAACGCCGCTGCTGATCGCCATGGGGCAGGTTCTCTTCAAGATGACCAGCTCCACCGCCGGCGACTTTTCGTTGCGCGGGCTCGCGGCGCTCGCCGCCAACCCGGTGCTGATCGCAGCATTGGCGCTTTACGGTTTCGGCACGATCGTCTGGATCTACGTGCTCAAGTCCGTACCGCTGACGCTCGCCTATTCGTTCATGGGGCTGACGTTCTGCTTCGTGCCGCTGCTGGCGCAGTTTTTCTTCGGCGAACCGCTGACGTTTCGATATGCGCTTGGGACCGTGCTGATCTTTGCCGGTCTGCTGGCCATCAACGGCTGACCGCACGATGACCAGCCGCGCCCGGTTTGCCATTCTCCTCGCGCTGCTGATCATCGTCGATGCGCTGCTATTGCAGGTCCTCACGACGGAGACCGAGGCTGTCACCCTTGTCGACCGCCTGCTCTCGTTGAGCGCCGGCTTGGTCGCCGCACTGACCTTGCACAGGGTACTCCCCGCGGCTTCGGATCACAGGCGCCAGCCAGGCTTCTGGCCGCTCGTCACGATCGGCCTTGTCCTTAACTACGGGATTTTTGCAGCACTGGCATCGCGCGCACCGCATGTGCAGCCGCTCGTGCATCTCGGTTTTTGCTGGGCCGGCACACTGCTGTTCGGCGGATTCGGCCTATACCGCATCCGCCGCTGGCGGAACTAGACCGCTTCCCAGCCGTCGTGCCCGCCGGCGCGATAGATGGCGTCGATGAACTTCTGGTTCGCCAGCGAATTCTCGAGCGTCACGATTTCGACCGGCTCGCCCGTGGCAGCCTTCGCAAAAGCCTCCGCCTGGCGCTTGTACTGGCGGCTGTCGGGGAAGCGGAAGATCTGCGACACCGCGTGGTTCTGATTGGTGAGCTCGATTTCCTCCGCACCCCAGCGGCCGGCATTGAACGGCGACTTGACCTCGATGTAACCCTCGGTGCCATGGAAGACCATCAACTGCCGGGCCGCCATCTGGGTGGCGATGTAGAAGGTCATTTCGAACGAACCGAAATCCGCCTTGACGCTGGAATAGATATCCGTGCCGAAGCCGGGATCGCGTTCCACCCGCGCCTGCACCCGCTGCGGTTCCTGGCCGGTGACGAAACGTGTCGTGATCGTCGGATAGACGCCGATATCCGGCAGCGCTCCGCCGCCGAGTTCCGGGATGTTGCGCATGTTGGATGGGTCGCGGTTGAAATAGCTGAACGAGCCCTGCACGTGCTTCAGCTCGCCGATCGCCTTTTGGCTGAGGAGCTCGCGCACCTTCAGCCAGACCGGTGCGTAAGTGACCATGAACGCTTCGCAGATCAGCTTGCCGGTGCGGTCGCGCACCTTGATCAGGTCCTCGATCTCGCTCGCCTTGATGGCAATCGGCTTTTCGGACAGCACGTGCTTGCCGGCCTCGGCGGCCTTGATCGACCATTCGACATGCTGGCTGGACGGAAGTGGAATATAGACCGCGTCGATGACGTCGGACGCCAGCATCTCGTTGTAGGAACCGAAGGCATGCGGGGCGCCGAAACGGTCGGCGAGCGCCCGCGCCTTGGCGAGATCACGGCTGGCAAAGGCGGTGACGACGCAATTTTCCGCGTCCTGGATCGCTGGCACCACCTGTTCGTGGCCGATCCTGGCAGTCGACAAGATTCCGAAACGCAGCATGTTGAACCTCCCTATGGCATTGTTGCCGCACCTTATTGGCCTGCCGACACCCACGCAACGGCAGGCGGATCCGACGCTTGAAAAAATGATCGCCCGCCCAAAATAGGGACTGGTCGGCGGCGGAACATCGGATAATCTCAGGCTCCTTTCCCAAGCTCATCCACTCACTTAAAAAATTTTGGAGGAATATCATGGAGCTGCGCGCACTCGGCCGGACCGGCCTTTCCATTTCCCCAGTCGTTCTCGGCGGCAACGTGTTCGGCTGGACCGCCGACGAGAGGACGTCGTTCGATATCCTCGATCGGTTCTTCGATGCCGGCTTCAACACGATCGATACGGCCGACAGCTACAATCGCTGGGTGCCCGGCCATGTGGGCGGCGAGTCCGAGGCGATCATCGGCGAATGGCTGAAGAGCGGCGGCATCGCCCGCGACAAGGCGGTCATCGTCACCAAAGTCGGGTCGGACATGGGCCAGGGCAAGAAGGACTTGTCGGCCAAGTGGATCCTCGAAGAGGTCGAAAGTTCGCTGCGTCGCCTGCAGACCGACCATATCGACCTCTATCTCGCCCATTGGCCGGATGAGACCGTGCCTTACGAGGAAACGCTCGGCGCCTTCGCCAAGCTGAAGGAACAGGGCAAGATCCGCGCGATCGGCTGCTCCAACCTCGATGCCAAGATGATGCAGGATAGCTTCGACGCCGCCAAGAAAGCCGGCCTGCCGCGCTACGACGTGCTGCAGCCGCAATACAATCTCTATGACCGCGACACATTCGAAGGCCCGCTTGCGGATCTCTGCGTCAGCCAAGAGATCGGCGTCATCAACTATTACGGCCTCGCTTCCGGCTTCCTCACCGGCAAATACCGCGACAAGGCCGATACCGAAGGCAAGGCACGCGGTGGCCGGGCGCTCGGTTATCTCAACGACAAGGGCCTGCGCATCCTCGCAGCCCTCGACGAGATCTCGGTCGAGACCAATGCCGAGCCCGCCTCGATCGCGCTCGCCTGGCTGATCCAGACCCGCGGCGTCACCGCACCGATCGCCAGCGCCACCAGCGTCGGCCAGCTCGACGCGATCATCGCCGCCGGCAACCTGACGCTCTCGGCCGACCAGATGAAGGTGCTCAACGAGGCCGGTGCCTGATCAATCCAACGGGCGCCCCCGAGGCGCCCGTCAGTTTTCTTCGAAAAAAAAGGAGGCTCTCATGAAAATGAGGAAGCTCGGAAAAGAACTGGCCGTTTCCGCCGTCGGCCTCGGCTGCATGGGCATGAGCCACGGTTACGGCGGCCAAGACGAACAGGAAGCGATCAAGACGCTGCACCGCGCCGTCGATCTCGGCGTCAATTTCTTCGACACGGCAGAAGTCTACGGTCCCTTCAAGAACGAGGAACTGCTCGGCAAAGGCCTGAAGACGTTCCGCGACAAGGTCGTCATCGCCACCAAATTCGGCTTCAGGATCGACCCGAATGCCTCCGATGCCCGGGCAATGTCCGGCCTCGACAGCCGGCCGGAACATGTGCGCGAGGTGGCTGAGGCCTCGCTGAAGCGCCTCGGGATCGAGGTGATCGACCTTTTCTACCAGCACCGCGTGGACCCGAACGTGCCGATCGAGGATACGGTCGGCGCGATGGCCGATCTCGTCAAAGAAGGCAAGGTGCGTGCGCTCGGCCTTTCCGAAGCGGGTGCCGCCGCCATCCGCCGCGCCCACTCGGTCCATCCGATCACGGCGCTGCAAAGCGAATATTCGCTTTGGACCCGCGAGCCGGAAGGCGAGATCCTCGACACCTGCCGCGAGCTCGATATCGGTTTCGTGCCGTTCAGCCCGCTCGGCCGCGGTTTCCTCACAGGCAAAATCCAGAAGCCGGAGGATTTCGGGCCGGATGACTTCCGCAACACGCTGCCGCGCTTCAGCGCCGAGAACATGGCCGCCAATGCCGCCCTGGTGAAGATGCTGGAGGACATGGCAGTCCAGAAGGGCGTCACCGCCGCGCAGCTGGCGCTGGCCTGGGTTCTGGCGCAGGGCGATTTCATCGTGCCCATCCCCGGTGCCAGAAAAATCCCGCATCTGGAACAGAATGTTGCCGCCACGGAAATTTCGCTCTCGGCGGACGAGCTGAAGACGCTCGGTGATCTGCTGGCCCCGGAAAAATTCTCCGGGACCCGCTATGCGGCACAGGCGATGGCCTGGACCAATCGCTAAATTTGCACTTGCTAACGCAACCTCGGGCTTCCATCTTTTCGTGTTAGTATGCTGGCGCTAACATGGGAGAAGATCGATGTCCGAGGAGCGGGCCGTTCAGGCGGTGATCCATCTCTATGTGGACGGAATGACGTTTGCGCATGAGGCGGCGCTCCGAAAGGCGTTCCACCCCAAGGCGTGTATCATCGGCAATTACGACGGCGCGGTCGAATGGCTGTCGCTCGACGACTTCATCGCGGCGGTCACGTCGGAAGGTGCAGCACCCGCCGATACCCAGCCGCTGATCCAGATCGAGGCGCTCGACGTCACCGGCGACGCCGCGACGGTGAAGGTCGTCGACCAGTTCGCCGGCATGCGGTTCTCGGACTATCTCTCGCTTCTGAAGATCGACGGCCGCTGGGTGATCGTCAACAAGCTCTATCACCTTCATTCCTGAACGGTCCGCCGCCGCTTACCGTTTAAGCGCCGGAAACCCGACGTAATGCTCTGAATGATCGCCTTCGTTGTTGGGCATCCCGATCTTGGTGAGTACACCCCGCGGTTCGACGAAGCTGCGGATGCGCCGGGCGGGCTTTTCGTGCCACTGGATGTTCATCGCCCAGAATTTCGGAAAGACCATGATCGACGAATAAGGCAGGTGGTCGTGGATCCACCAAGCCATCTTCCGCCAGTCGCCGTCGTCGTGATAGTTGTCGACCAGCCAAGGGAAGACGACGCAAGCGGTGGCGCCCATGAAGCCCTTGGCATCGCGCCGATCCCAGATATGGTCGGCTGCCGTGTTGGCATTGGAGGAGCAATTGAGATTGTTCCTGTTGCCGAATTCGTTGACCTTAGCGCAGCGATAACCGGAGCGCAGATGCAGCCGCCCGAACGTTGCCTGTAAGGGTTCCAGCAATTCCTCGCAAAGATGCCGGCCCGCCTCGATCGCCAGATCCGGGTCTTCGGGGATGTTCGGAATGGCGTAGAAATTGGCGATCTCCGAAAACAGGAAGTCGCGGAAGAAGAAGTTCTTCGACAGCCTCACCCGGCCGAGTTCCTCAAGCCCTTTCATCGATCCCGGTGTGCGCATCGTTCCTCCAACAAAAAAAGCCTGCCCCACATCATCCGTGAGGCACGCTATCTTTCGGAGGTGATTGAGGCCACCCGTTTCAGGCGCGCAAGGTACCGCCAGTGGTCTTTTCGACATTGACGACGATCTTGGCCGTCAGCGTATCGAAATCCTCGTCGGTCAGCGTGCGCTCGACCGGCTGGATCAGCACTTCGACCGCGATCGACTTCCGGCCCTCGCCCAGCGAAGCTCCTTCGAACACGTCGAAGACGTTGACGCCGGTGATCAGCTTGCGGTCGGCGGTCGACGCCGCCTTGACGATCGCGCCGGCCTCGACATCGCTCGAAACCACGAACGCGAAGTCGCGCTTGACCACCTGGAAGGGCGAAAGCTCGAGCGGCGGCTTGGTGCGCGTCGCCTTCTTCTTCGGCTCCGGCATGGCATCAAGGAAAACCTCGAAGCCGCAGAGAGCGCCCGAGACGTCAAGAGCGCCGAGCGTCTTCGGGTGGAATTCGCCGAAATAACCGAGCACGACTTTCGGACCCATCTTGATGGTGCCGGAGCGACCTGGATGATACCATTCCGGCGCGCCCTTCTCGATCTGGACGTTGCCCATCGGCAGGCCGCAGGCTTCGAGTACCGCCAGCGCATCGGCCTTGGCGTCGAAGACGTCGACCGGCTTGCCGCCGCCCTTGGCAGTGTTCGACCAGAGACGGCCGGTGCCGTTGATCGAGGCCGTGCCGCGACGAATGCCGCCGGCTACGCGGCGCTGGCCTTCCGACCTGTCGCTTTCGTACGTGCCGGATACCTCGAAGATCGCCACGTCACCAAAGCCCTTGTCGGCATTGCGCTGTGCCGCAGACAACAGGCCCGGCAGCAGCGAGGGCCGCATGTCGGACATGTCGGCTGCGATCGGGTTGGCGAGCTTCAGCGCCCGGGCGCCGCCGCCGAAGAGCTTTGCCTGATCTTCCGGAATGAACGACCAGGTGACGGCTTCCAGCATGCCGCGCGAGGCAAGCGCCCGCTTGGCGGTGCGGGTGCGGATCTGCAGGGTTGTCAGGATCTTGGCATTGACGCTCGAGAGTTTCTCGATCGGCTCCGGCTTGATCTGGTCGACGCCATGAATGCGCATGACTTCTTCGACGAGGTCGGCCTTGCCGTCGACATCCGGACGCCAGGACGGCACGGTGACGGAAACGCGTTCTCCGGAGCCTTCGACTGCAAAACCCAGGCGCGTCAGGATATGACGGCTTTCCTCGGTCGAAACTTCAAGGCCGGTCAGGCGTCTCACTTCGGAATAGGGGAAATCGACGATCTTCGGCTGATGGCCCTTGTAACCGACGACTTTCGCTTCCGCGGCCACGCCGCCGCAGAGTTCCAGCACCAGCTGAGTGGTGCGGTCGAGGCCGGGAACCATGTATTCCGGATCGACGCCACGCTCGAACCGGTAGCGCGCGTCGGTGATGATGCCGAGCGAACGGCCGGACTTGGCGATGTTGATCGGGTCCCAGAGCGCGGATTCGATCAGCACGTCGACGGTGTTCTCGTCGCAGCCGGAATGTTCGCCGCCCATGATGCCGCCGATCGATTCCACGCCGTTGTCATCTGATATAACGACGTTGCTGGGGTTCAGCTTGTATTCGCGCGTATCCAGCGCCAGCACCGTCTCGCCGTCCAATGCACGGCGAACTGTCAGGTCGCCCTTCACCTTGGCGGCATCGAAGACGTGCATCGGCCGGCCGTGGTCGAAGGTCATGAAGTTTGTGATATCGACCAGCGCGTTGATCGGGCGAAGACCGATCGCCTTCAGCCGCTGCTGCATCCACAGTGGGCTCGGACCGTTTTTGACGCCGCGCACGAGGCGCAGGCCGAAACCGGGGCAGAGCCGCTCGTCGTCGAGAATGATCTTGAGACCGACGGAGGTCTGGCCTTCGGTCTTGAAGTCCGGCTTTGCCTGAGGTTTCAGCGTGCCGAGACCCGAGGCCGCCAGATCGCGGGCGATGCCGTGGATCGAGGTGCAGTCCGGGCGATTCGGCGTCAGGTTGATCTCGATGACCGGATCGTCGAGGCCGGCATAGGAAGCGAACGGGCTGCCGACCGGCGCATCCTCGGGCAAATCGATGATGCCGTCGTGATTGTCGGACATGTCGAGCTCTTTTTCCGAGCACATCATGCCGTGGCTTTCGACGCCGCGGATATTGCCGACAGCGAGCGTCACATCAATCCCCGGAACGTAAGTTCCAGGTTTCGCGAAGGCGCCGATCATGCCGGCGCGTGCGTTGGGGGCGCCGCAGACGACCTGCACCGGTTTGCCGTCGCCTGCATCCACCATCAGCACCTTGAGACGATCGGCGGACGGATGCTTCTCGGCCGAGAGAACCTTGGCGATGACGAACGGCTTGTAGGCGGCCTTGTCATCGACGTCCTCGACTTCGAGGCCGATCGCAGTCAGTCGCTCGCAGATTTGGTCGAGGGTCGCATCCGTTTCCAGATGATCCTTCAGCCAGGAGAGTGTGAATTTCATCGTCGTTTCTCCCTTACGCGCTCAGGCCGCCGAACAAAGTCGGCATGTCGAGCGGGCGGAAACCGTAGTGGTTCATCCAGCGGACGTCGGCGTTGAAGAAGTCGCGCAGGTCCGGCATGCCGTATTTCAGCATGGCAATGCGGTCGAGGCCCATGCCCCAAGCAAAACCCTGGAACTCGTCCGGGTCGAGCCCGCCGGCGCGCAGCACGTTCGGGTGCACCATGCCGCAGCCGAGGATTTCCATCCAGTCGGTGCCCTCGCCGAACTTGACGATCGGGCCGGAGCGGTCGCACTGGATGTCCACTTCGAAGCTCGGTTCGGTGAACGGGAAGAAGGACGGGCGGAAGCGCATGGTGACGCTGTCGACCTCGAAGAAGGCCTTGCAGAACTCTTCGAGGATCCAGCGCATGTTGCCGACATGCGACTTGCGGTCGACCACCAGGCCTTCTACCTGATGGAACATCGGCGAGTGGGTGGCGTCACTGTCCTGGCGATAGGTCTTGCCGGGGATAATGATGCGGATCGGCGGCTTCTGCGATTCCATCGTGCGGATCTGCACCGGGGAGGTATGGGTGCGCAGGACCTTGCGCTCGCCATTCTCGTCGGGCTGGAAGAAGAAGGTGTCGTGCATCTCGCGGGCCGGATGGCCTTCGGGGAAGTTGAGCGCCGTGAAATTGTAGTAGTCGGTCTCGACATCCGGCCCCTCGGCGATCGAGAAGCCCATGTCGCCGAAGATGGCGGTGATCTCGTCGACGATCTGGCTGATCGGATGAATGCGGCCGCGCTCGGCCGGCGATGAGCGCACCGGCAGCGAGATGTCGACCGTCTCGGCCTTGAGACGCGCCTCGATCGCCGCGTCCCTCAGCACCGTCTTGCGCTCGGCGATGGCGTCGGTGATCTCGCTTTTCAGCGCGTTGATCGCCGCGCCGCGGGTCTGGCGTTCTTCCGCCGACATCGAGCCCAGCGTCTTCAGGAGTTCGGAGACGGAGCCCTTCTTGCCGAGAGCGCCGACGCGCACGGCCTCGATCGCCGCCTCGTCACTGGTGCCGGCGATTTCCGCCAGAAGCGAAGTTTTCAGGTTTTCCAGATCGGACATGGTTTCTTCCGTTTGATGCTCGGCGAGATGCATGGCGAGGTCGTGACGGCTGTTTTGGGGAATGACGTGCGGGGATGCCAAAAGAAAAACCCGCGCCAGCCGTAACCAGCGCGGGTTTCCCAAAATCAGTAAAGCTAATTAAGCTTGGGAAGCGCTGGTTAACGAACCGCGCTTTCAAACTCGTTGGTGGTGCCGGCGTCCTTGAGATACTCAAGAGCCTTCTTCGAAGCGGCAACCAGAGCACCGAATGCTTCCGGCTCATGGATTGCCATGTCGGAGAGAACCTTGCGGTCGACTTCGATACCGGCCTTGTTGAGACCGTCGATGAAGCGGCCGTAGGTCAGGCCGGATTCGCGGACGGCAGCGTTGATACGCTGGATCCACAGGGCGCGGAAATTGCGCTTCTTGACGCGACGGTCGCGCGTGGCGAACTGACGCGAACGATCGACGGCAGCCTTGGCGGCCCGGATCGTATTCTTGCGGCGGCCATAGAAGCCCTTGGCTGCCTTCAAAGTCTTGGTGTGCTTGGCGCGGGAAGTGACGCCCCGTTTTACGCGTGCCATGTCATGATCTCCTTAACTGATCCAAAAGTGACGAGGGTCTCAGAGACCGTTCGGCAGGTAGTTCTTGATAACCTTCTTGCCATCGGGTTCGGCAAGGATCATCGTTCCGCGCGCATCGCGGATGAACTTGTTGGACCGCTTGATCATGCCGTGGCGCTTACCAGCGGCGGCTGCAACGACTTTGCCGGTGGCGGTGATCTTGAACCGCTTCTTGGCAGCCGATTTCGTCTTCATCTTGGGCATTTTGCTACTCCAGTTTTGTATCGAAACCACAGACGATGCTGGTTTCAAGCATTTAGAACAGCCACGGCATGCCCTGCCGGACCGTTCGGAACGCGCGCTTATAACCGCAGTCGGTCAAAAGCGCAATGGGAAAGAAAAACGCGGCAAAAGCCCGGCCGAAATGCCGGCAAATCCGCGAAAGGCAGATGGTGGGCGCTTATTTCGGCGCCAGCACCATCATCATCTGGCGGCCTTCAAGCTTCGGCTCGGCTTCCACCTTGGCAATTTCCGTGGTGTCGTCCTTCACCTGAAGCAGGAGCTTCATGCCGAGTTCCTGGTGGGCCATTTCGCGGCCGCGGAACTTCAGCGTCACCTTGACCTTATCGCCCTCTTCAAAGAAGCGGTTCATCGCCTTCATCTTCACGTCATAGTCATGCGTGTCGATGTTGGGACGCATCTTGATTTCTTTGATTTCGACGATCTTCTGCTTCTTGCGGGCTTCTGCCGCTTTCTTCTGGTTCGCATATTTCAGCTTGCCCAGGTCGAGGATCTTGCACACCGGCGGCTCGGTGTTCGGCGAGATCTCGACGAGATCGAGGCCGGCGTCCTCAGCCATCTTGAGAGCCTGCTCGGTCGGAACGATACCAAGGTTCAAGCCTTCGGCATCGATAAGCTGGACCTTGGGAATGCGAATTTCCCGGTTGGAGCGCGGCCCGTCCTTAACAGGGGCATCGGTTTTGAATGGTCTGCGGATGGTCGTATTCTCCTAGATTGTTTCGGCACCGCAGCGACACATCGAGAGCGTCCGGCTTGCGGCCGACGGCAATGTCGTGATCGCTACGGCGAAGTCAATAGCATAGCCGCGCGAAAAAATCACCTGCTGTCCTATGCCTAAGAATCTGTTTTATAAGCGCGGCAAAACCTCAGGATTCCACCATGACCGAAGCAGCCAATCTCACCCGCAAAACGATCACCGTCGGCTCCGGAACATTTGCGCGGGAGATCGCAATCCTCCACCGTGGCTCAAGCAAGAGGAAGCCGGGGCCTGCCTTCGTCTGGCTCGGCGGCTACCGGTCGGACATGACAGGCACCAAGGCCGTCGAACTCGACGCGCTTGCCGGCGAACTCGGGCTCGCGGCGATCCGGTTCGACTATTCGGGGCATGGCGTTTCCGGCGGCGCCTTCCGCGAGGGCACGATCTCGCGCTGGCTGGAAGAGGCAATCGCCGTCCTTGACGATATCAAGCCGAAACGGGTCATCCTGGTCGGCTCGTCGATGGGCGGCTGGATCGCGCTGCGCCTCGTGCAGGAATTGAAGAAGCGCAAGAAGGCTGCGAAGGTCGACGGCATCGTGCTGATCGCGCCGGCGCCGGATTTCACGGCGGAACTCATCGAGCCGAATCTCACCGAAGCCGAACGGCAGTCGCTTGCGGAGCGCGGTTATCTCGAGGAGCGGTCCGAATACAGCCCGGAGCCCAATATCTATACACGCGCCCTCATAGAGGACGGCCGCAGCAATCGGGTCATGACCGGCATTATAGAGACGGGCTGCCCGGTCCACATCCTGCAGGGCATGAAGGACCCGGACGTGCCTTATGCCCACGCATTGAAGGTCGTCGAGTTCCTGCCGGCCGACGACGTCGTCCTGACGCTGATCCGCGACGGAGATCACCGGCTCTCCAGGCCCCAGGACATCGAAAAATTGCGGGCCGCGGTCTCGGCCCTAATATTTAATGATTAAATTTTGGGCTGATACAAAAATGTTGCAGCCTTAACCATAATGCGAGCGATGAGCCGTTAACAAAACTCACCGATTGACTCTCTCTCCCGTCCGCCCTTAACGTTTCATTAGGATTTGAAGGGACGGGTCCATGATGATAGCCTTGCAGGCGCGGCGTATAGCCGTGATCCTAGTTAGCGTACTTGTACCAGTGAGTGCTGCAGTTCCGGCTCCAAGGCCAATGGCCGCGATGGTCACCGGTGCCGTCACCTCCCAGCCGATCGGCCATTACGAATTCTGTCATAAATATGCGACGGAATGCTCTATCAAGAGCCGCTCCGCTCCCTCCCCCAAGGTCAGCGCCAAAGGCTGGGCTGCCGTCCGCCAGATCAACCGGGCCGTCAACGCCCGTTACATCGCCAAGACCGACAAGGAAGTCTACGGCCGCGAAGAGGTCTGGAGCTATCCGAGCAATTTCGCCGATTGCGAGGACTTTGCGCTCGAGAAGCGCAAGGAGCTCGCGGCGCAGGGCTTCGCCCTTTCCGATCTCCTGATGACCGTTGTCCGCAAGCCGGACGGCGAAGGCCATGCGGTCCTGACGTTGCGCACGTCGGACGGGGATTTCATCCTCGACAACCTCGATAACGAGGTGAAGCCCTGGTTTGCAACGCCCTACACCTTCCTGAAGCGTCAGGCCTCGTTCAACACGGGACGCTGGGTCACCATCGAAAACGGCCGCGACCTGCTGGTCGGTGCATTGAAATAACCTGCACCCTTGAGTACAGATTGACATTCGCCCGCATCATCCAGGTTGCGGGCGAATGTTTTTGGTGTCGCCTTGTCGGAAGACATTTCCCCGATGCATCCAACCTGCTAGGAGGGAATCTCTGAAACCGGAGCGGGTTGTGCGTGACGATGTGAAACCAGGCTTGCCACACGCGGCCCGTGCAACGAGGCCTACCCTCCCGATCCTGCTGACCGGCTTGTTCGCCCTCGCCCTGCTGGCGGTCGCCGGCCTTATCATCCTCGAAAACTACCGGACGGCCCTGAAGGAAGGCGAAGCTCGCGCGCTCTCGTCCGCGCATGTAGTCGCGGCTCACCTGGAGTGGATGATCGAAGCAAGCGACCAGGCCCTGCGACGTATCGGAACCGAGGTGGGAGATCGACCGATCGATGGTTCGCCCGGGCTTGCGGCCGACCTGTCGCGGGCTGTCGGACAACTGCCGGCGGGTTTTCAATATTCGCTTCTGGATGACACCGGCGTAGTCCGCTTTTCCAGTGCCGGCGGGAATGCACCTGGAAATGCATCCGATGATCACAGCGCGCGTGCATATTTCAGCAGGCTGAGGGATGGCCAGGAGCTGACTTTCACCCGGTTGCTGGAAAATGAAACTGCCGGCAAGCCATCCTTCACCGTCGCGCGGCGGATCGAGCAAGACGGGATTTTCCGGGGCATTGCCAGCATTACCATCCCGAACGAGAGCCTGGACGGTTTCTGGGCCTCGATGGGGCTTGGGCCGAACTCCACGATTTTGATCATCAGGGATGACGGGTGGTTGATGGCCCGACGGCCGGCGACAACGCGCCCGATCGATCTCAGTACGACCGCGTGGTACCCGATGACGCGTCAAATGCCCACCGGCTTCTACCACAGTCCGGTCTCGCCGATCGACGGCCATGCCCGCATCGTCGCCTTCTGGAAGGTCTCCGGCTGGCCGCTCATCGCCCTTGCGGCCATCGCGAGGCAGGAAATTCTCGACCAGTTCTGGCGCAATCTCCTTTCGGACACGCTGGTCATGCTGCCGTTGATGGCGCTGCTGGTCCTCGGCGCCCTCTGGATCAACCGCCTTCTCTATCGCACTTCGGCCCGCAACGAAGAACTGGAGCAGGCGGTGGAGCGCAACCGCTTCCTGCTGCGAGAAATTCATCACCGGGTGAAGAACAATCTCCAGGCGGTGCTGGCGCTCGTGCGGCTGCAGGCCTTGCCGGTCGACGCGCGCGACGACATGACGAGACGCATCGCGGCGATGATCGCCGTGCATGAGCAGATCTACCAGAACGATCAGTTCGAACAGGTCGAGGTGGCGCCCTACGCTACCAAGCTGATCACCGACATCGCCTCGGGCTACGAGACGCCCGTCGTGCTCGACCTCAGGCTGCAGCCGCTGACCGTCGATCGCGAGCAGGCCTTGCCGCTCGGGATGATCATCAACGAGGTGGTTTCCAACTCGTTCAAATACGCGTTTGCCGGTCGTCAGGGCGGCAGGCTTTCCGTCGAACTCCGCGAAGACGGCGATAATCTGAGCCTTGTCATTCGCGACGACGGGCCGGGCATCGAGGCCTTCAATCGGGCCGGCGGAATGGGCAGCAAGCTGATCGCCAATTTTGTCAAGCAACTCGGCGGGCATTTCACTACCCACAACGACGGCGGTGCGGTGTTTTCGCTCGAGGTGCCACGGGTCAGGGCGCCGCAAGCGGCGGCGTGACGCTCTTGCCAGCAGCTTCCCGACCGCGCGTTTGATCTCAGGGAGTTTGCTGCTCCGGATCCCGGCCCTTCGCTTTGGGCTCAGGGCGTTCAACGCTCAAAACGCTTCACTGGAGCGTTTTGACGGCTTGCAGCCGTCGCGCTTCACCCATTCCCGATCAAGATGCCTGCGGCGAGCACCAGCGACCCGCCGAACACCACCTGGACGACTGCCCTCAGGAACGGTGTTTCCATGTAGCGGTTCTGGATAAAGGCGATCGCCCAGAGTTCGAAGAAGACGATGATCGCGGCAACGATGGTCGCGGTCCAGAAATGCGGGATGAGGTAAGGCAGCGTGTGGCCGAGGCCGCCGAGCGCCGTCATGATACCGGAGGCAAAGCCGCGTTTGATCGGCGAACCGCGTCCGGAAATCTTGCCGTCGTCGTGCGCGGCTTCTGTAAAGCCCATCGAAATACCGGCACCGACCGAGGCCGACAGGCCGATCAGGAACGTCGACCAGGTGTCGCCGGTCGCAAAGGCCGCCGCGAAGATCGGCGCCAGCGTCGAGACTGAACCGTCCATCAGCCCGGCGAGACCCGGCTGCACATAGGTGAGGATGAACTGGCGGCGGGCGGTCTCGTCTTCCTCGGTCTTCACGTCGTCGGTGACATGCTTGTCGCCGAGCATGCGGGCGATATCCTCATGCCCCTGTTCGGCAATCGCCAGGTCGCCGAGCAATTGCCGCGTCGAGGCGTCAGAAACCTGCTTTACCGCTTCGGTATAAAACCGGAAAGCCTGTCGCTCCATGGCTTCCGCCTGTTCCCGGATAGTGTCGAGCGACAGGTTGCGGGTCAGCCAATCCGGTTTGCGTTCGTAGAAACCGCGCACATGTTCGCGGCGGATCAGCGGGATGCGTTCGCCGAAGCGTGAGCGAAACATCTCAATTAGCATGTTCTTATGGGTCTGCTCGACCTCCGCCATGTCTTCGAACACCTTGGCGGATGCGGGAAACTGATCCTTGAGATTGTCCGCATAAGCGAGATAGATCCGCGCATCCTCCTCTTCCGAAGCGATGGCGAGCGCCAGGATTTCCTTCTCGTCGAGGGAGGCGAATGGGCGCTTGGAATTGGTAAGGAGACGGGCGAGCATGAAAACCTCTATTAGAATAATTCTAAACTAAAGCGTCGTCTGAAAACTTCAAGGGATTTATGCTCTCCCTGCGATCTAAAGGCGGGTGGGAACGGCTGGCGCAATATCCGGAAAGATTTGCTGCGCCGCAGCGTAATCTTCTGGATTTTTTTCTTGCTGTTCCTGAAACGAAAGGACTATGAGCTGCGCCGCGCGGGCCAAAATCCGGGCACCTCCCAAAGTTTAGAAGGCATAAATCCCATGAACCGCAGAAACTTCTTCCGGCAGGCCGCGACCGCCGGCGTGGGCGCCGCCGCAGCGACCGCGCTCGCAGCGCCTGCCATTGCCCAGGAATCTCCGAAGATCACCTGGCGCATGACCTCGTCCTTCACCAAGAACACCGACATCCTCTGGTCCGCTGCCACTGACATCGCCGAAAGCGTCAAGGAAGCCTCGGACGGCAACTTTACGATCCACACCTTCGCCGCTGGCGAAATCGTGCCGGCTCTGCAGGCAGCGGATGCCGTTTCCAACGGCACCGTCGAAATGGCGCATACCTGCGCCTATTATTATATCGGCAAGGACCCGACGTTTGCGCTCGGCACCGCCGTTCCGTTCGGTCTCAACGCCCGCCAGACCAATGCATGGTTCTCGGTCGGCGGGGGCAACGAGCTGCTCAACGACTTCCTTGGCGGCTACAATCTCTTCGCGCTGCCGGCCGGCAATACCGGTGCCCAGATGGGCGGTTGGTATCGCAAGGAAATCAACACGATCGAGGACCTCAAAGGGCTGAAGATGCGTATTGCAGGCCTCGCAGGCCAGGTGATGCAGAAGCTCGGCGTCACGCCGCAGCAGATCGCTGGTGGCGACGTCTATGCGGCGCTCGAAAAGGGCACAATCGACGCCACGGAATTCGTCGGTCCCTATGACGACCAGAAGCTCGGCTTCGTGAAGGTCGCCAAGTACTATTATTATCCGGCCTGGTGGGAAGGCGGCCCGGCCGTCCACGCCTTCATGAACAAGGACAAGTTCAACGCCCTTCCGAAGAGCTACCAGCGCATGATCAAGGATGCATGCGCCAATGCCAACCAGAACATGCTTTCGCGCTACGACACCAGCAACGCCAAAGCGTTGCGCCAGCTCGTTTCGGAAGGCGCCGTCCTGAAGCCGTTCAGCCCGGAAATCCTCGAAGCCAGCTACAAGGCTGCGCTCGAAGTCTATGCCGAACTCAACGCCAAGAACGCCGCCTTCAAGAAGATCTATGACAGCCAGCAGGCCTTCAAGAAGGAAGGCTATCTCTGGAACCAGATCGCCGAATACAGCTATGACACCTTCATGATGGTGCAGCAGCGCAAGGGCACGCTGTAATCATCGATTGAGGTTGAGCATCAAAGCCCGGAGCGAACCTCCGGGCTTTTCACTTTTCAGCCTTCGACCAGTTCGGCATCGCCAACCATCCTGTCCCGCAGGCGGCCGACATCGCGGGCCGGCGAGGCGCCGAACTGGCGGGCATATTCGCGGCTGAACTGGGTGACGCTCTCGTATCCCACTGAAAAGGCGACCCGCGCCGTATCGCCCGCTTCCGCCAGCAACCGGCGACGGGCTTCGTGCAGGCGGATGCTCTTCTGATACTGGATCGGGCTCATGGCGGTCACGTCCTTGAAGTGGCGATGAAAGACCGAAGCACTCATGCCCGCAACCCGCGCCAATTCGTCGACCCTCAGTGGCGCATCGAAATACGTGCGGATATGGCCGATCGCCCTACGGATATGGCCAAGCCGGCTCTCCGGCCGCACCAACTGGCGGATCGCCGCACCCTGCGGTCCTTGCAGCAGACGATAGAGGATTTCCCGCTCGATCAGCGGACCGAGCACACGGACATCCTGCGGCCGTTCGACCAGCCGGGCAAAGCGCAGGAAGGCCGCGGCGAGTTCCGGCGTTACGGGGCTCACCCCGAAACAGGCGCCGCAGCAGACGACGGCATCATCCGGCATGTCGATGAGGATTTCGGCAATTGCGGCCATGTCGAGCGTCAGACTGAGCGCAAGGTAGGGCTGTTCGGGGCTCGCATCGACAATCTGCCCAAAGGCCGGCACTTCGACGGAGGAGACGAAGTAGCTCGCGCTGTCGTAGTGCATCGCCTGGTCGCCGATCACCACGCATTTCGATCCCTGCAGAACAAGGCAAAGCATCGGTTCGTAAACGCCGGGCAGCATGCTGGTGGGGTTCGTTCCCTTCATGATGACAAGGCGCGGCACCGCCGTTTCGGTGCGGCGGCCGATAGCATGTCGCGAGACCAGATCGCGGATTTCATCCATGGGCTTCGTCATGACCCTTGAGATGCCAACAGACTGGCGCGGGCGCAAGAGCTGCCGCCGATGCAAGAGCCGCAGTCGGGAGGATTAGGCAAGAAATCGGCAGTTCTTGGCTCACGCCCAGACCATCAATGCCTCCATCTGTGGCCTGCAACCACAGGAGCATTGCCCATGACCAAACAGAAGACAGCACTCGTCACCGGCGCCAACAGGAGCATCGGCTTCGAGATCGCAAGACGGCTCGCCACCGAGGGATATCGCGTCTGGCTCGGCAGCCGCGATGTCGGCCGCGGCGAAGAAGCGGCGCAGAAACTGCGCGACCAAGGGCTCGACGCGCATGTCCTGCAGCTCGACGTCACCAGCGACGAAAGCGTCACCTCGGCCATCGCGGAACTCAGCCGCCAGACAGACCATCTCGACGCGCTCGTCAACAATGCCGGCATCGCCGACAGCTTTACGCACCAGCCCTTCGACGAGCCTATCGATGTCGTAAAAGCGGTTTACGAGGTGAATACGTTCGGCCCGATCCGTATCACCCAGGCGGCGCTGCCCCTGCTCAAGGCATCCGGCGCAGGACGTGTCGTCATGCTCAGCAGCGAACTCGGCTCGCTCCAGGCTCTGCTCGACCCGCAAAACCAGTTCTACGCCATCAATGCGCTGGGCTACAATTCGTCCAAGACGGCGCTCAATGCGGTTACCGTGGCGTTCGCCAAGGCGGCGGCGCCCTTCGGTATCAAGGTCAATGCGGCCGATCCGGGTTACACCAAGACCGACATGAACGGCCATTCGGGTTATCGCACCGTCGAACAGGCGGCGGAAGCGCCGGTGCGGCTTGCCACGCTGGGTCCAGACGGCCCGACGGCCGGCTATTTCTTCGACGACCAAACTCTTCCCTGGTGAATTGGACGTCTTGAGCGCAATTGCCCGGTCGGCCTCGAGATCGACCGGGCGTCAGTGCGACTTTTTGGAATTTCCTTGCCGTTCCCGAAATGAAAGGATTATGAGCAAACCGAGAGCCCGGACAGGCCGCGCGCACTTCGCTTCGAGGAGGATTTCATGGATCGCAGACATTTCTTCAAGCAGGCCGCCACGGCCGGGGTCGGCGCCGCTGCCGCAACCGCGCTTGCCGCCCCGGCGATTGCCCAGGAAAGCCCCAGGGTCAACTGGCGACTGACTTCTTCTTTCCCGAAGAGCCTCGACATCATCTTCAACGCCGCCAACCAGATCGCCGACAGCGTCAGGAACGCCACTGACGGCAAGTTCACCATCCAGACATTCGGGGCCGGCGAAATCGTGCCGCCGCTGCAGGCGGCAGACGCGGTTGCCAACGGTACGGTCGAAATGGCCCATACCTGCTCCTATTATTACATCGGCCAGGATCCGGCGTTTGCGCTCGGCACCGCCATTCCCTTCGGCCTCAACGCCCGCATGACCAATGCATGGTTCACGGCAGGCGGCGGCAACGACCTGATCAACGAGTTCCTGGCCCCGCGCAACCTCTATGCCCTGCCCGCCGGCAATAGCGGCACCCAGATGGGCGGCTGGTTCCGCAAGGAAATCAACACGATCGATGACCTCAAGGGCCTCAAGATGCGGATTGCCGGCCTCGCAGGCCAGGTGATGCAGAAGGTCGGCGTCACGCCGCAGCAGATCGCCGGCGGCGACGTCTATGCGGCACTCGAAAAGGGCACGATCGACGCCACGGAATTTGTTGGTCCTTATGACGACCAGAAACTCGGCTTCGTGAAGGTCGCCAAATATTACTACTACCCGGCATGGTGGGAAGGCGGCCCGGCCATGCATGCCTTCTTCAATCTCGAAAAGTTCAAGGGCCTGCCGAAAAGCTACCAGCAGATCGTCACCGACGCCTGCGCCGCGGCGAACATGAGCATGCTTGCCAATTACGATGCCCACAACGCCACCGCGCTGAAGAAGCTCGTCGCCGAAGGCGCGATCCTGAAGCCCTTCAGCCGCGAGATCATGGACGTCTGCTTCAAGGCGGCAATGGAAACCTATGCCGAACTCTCGGCCAAGAGCCCGGCTTTCAAGAAGATCTACGACAGCCAGCAGGCATTCAAGAAGGACGCCTATCTCTGGGCCCAGATCGCCGAATATTCCTACGATACCTATATGATGACGCAGCAGCGCGCCGGCGCGCTCTGACCGTCCCATCGTATGACATGCCCCAAGCCCGGAGCGACCCTCCGGGCTTGGCGTTTGAAAAACGGTCGCCAATGCGTCAGCATCGGCTTCCAAACCGGCCAAAGCGGTTGCTATTTTCAATATTGCATTGTAAAATCATGTCGTTGATTGAGCAGATCGGCATTGCCGTTGAGCGCCCGGAAAATTAAATCTCCGTGGCAGCATTGATTATCAACGGATAAAGCTTATATTGACGCTATCGAAAATTGCTTGCGACCTTTGTTCACGGGCCTGGTGCTCAGTCAGATTTCCTCTCAAATATCGATCAAAGCGGACGGAATACTGTCCGCAATCTCTAACGATTGAAAGGAAATCGTTATGAATACTGGCACCGTAAAGTGGTTCAATAGCACCAAGGGTTTCGGCTTCATTCAGCCTGATGACGGCGCGACGGACGTTTTCGTTCACGTTTCTGCTGTTGAACGTGCCGGCATGTCTTCCCTGACGGAAGGTCAGAAGATCTCCTACGAGATTGTTCGCGACCGCAAGTCCGGCAAGAGCTCCGCCGACAACCTCCGGGCCGCATAAGGATGTCATTCGCCTCGGCTGACCACGGATGTACTGGCAGCGACGGCTTGAATGACGGGAAGAGGTCGGGGTAACGCCCGGCCTTTTTGTTTTGCCCCGGCTTTCGGCCGGTTCAAGGAGAACACGATGAGCGCAAATGTCTATGCCATAGGCGATAACATCGTCCTCAAGGCAGGCCTTACCCGGACCGCCACTGGCGACCGGACATGCCGCGTCGTGGGCCTTTTGCCGGCCGCCGATCGCGGTGAAAACCAATATAGGGTACGTTTCGGCAGCGAGAATTTCGAGCGCCGGATCGTTGAAAGTGATATCGACACTTCCGAGACCGCATCGTCCGCCAAGAAGGACGAGGCTTGCGCCGACGCTCCGAGCGGACCGTGGCTGAAGCCGTCGAGCATTCGCATTGGCAAGTGATTCAACACTTTGATCGAACGCGGGATCTGCCCGCAATGGAAAGGATTTAGTTTGCAGGTTCTAGTCAGAGACAACAACGTCGAGCAGGCACTCCGGGTGCTGAAGAAGAAGATGCAGCGCGAAGGCGTCTTCCGCGAGATGAAGGCGCGCAGCGCCTACGAGAAGCCCTCCGAAAAGCGGGTACGCGAAAAGGCTGAAGCCGTTCGCCGCTACCGCAAGCTGGCGCGCAAGAAGATGCAGCGCGAAGGCCTCCTGCCGGCTCCCAAGAAAGTGGTCCGTCCGGCGCGCGGATAATTTGTCAGCCGCACGGACATCCCATCAGGAAGGAGGATATTATGGCCGCCACCAAGGACGAATTCTTCAATCCCACCAAGCTTTCCGCGCGTGACAAAGCCGCTGCGACAGATCACACCGCGCGCTCTATCATTAGTGCGGAAGCGACCCAGCGGGAAAAGAAAACCGAGAAATTGAGGCAGCTTCGTCTCGAACGCGAAGCTGCGGAGCCTGCTCCGGCCCCGGCTCGAGCCAAGGGCCGCAAGGCCCCAGCCGATCACTGAATTTCAAAAAGCCCGGAATTTTCCGGGCTTTTTGCTGTGTGGCTCACAGTCCGGGAGTTGCTCAGGCCGCCTGGAGCTGCGCCGGCTGGCGCGGCAGCGGCGGAAAGGCGAGAGCGATCGCCACTGCCCCGAGGCCGACCAGTGCCGAGCCGAAGAACAGCCAGTCATAATTTGCGAAATGATCGAAGGCCCAGCCGCCGGCCAGAGGTCCGAAGGCCATGCCGAGGCTCGACAGCATGGTCGCCGCACCGAACACGGTGCCCATGATCTTCGGCCCGAAATACTCCCGCGCCAGCACCGCATAGAGCGGCATCACGCCGCCATAGGTACCGCCGAAGATCACCGCCAAGGTGTAGAACTGGCCGAGATCGGTCACCATCGTGTAGGCTGCGATGACAACCGCCTGGATCATCAGCCCGCCGATCAGCACCGGTTTGACGCTTAGCCGGTCGGCAAGCACGCCGAACAGAATGCGGCCGCCGAGGCCGGCCGCGCCCTCGACGCTGTAGATGCTGACCGCCGCCATCGGCGCCACGCCGCAAAACATCGCATAGCTCACCATGTGGAAGATCGGGCCGGAATGGGCAGCACAGCAGGCGAAGAAGGTAAAACCGAGCACCAGGAACTGCGGCGAACGAAACACCCGCGACAGCGGCATGCCGGCACCTTCGGCCTGAGGCTCGGAGGCGCCGCCGCCGGGGGCGGCCACGGCCGGCGGATTGCGGACCAGGAAGGCCGTCGGCAGGAGCAGTATCCAGGCGCCGATGCCGATGAAGAGCATCGCCAGGCGCCAGTCGTCATAGGCGGTGATCAGCCAGCGTGCAAAGGGCGAAATGGTCATCGGCGCCATGCCCATGCCAGCCGATACCAGCGAGACCGCCAGGCTGCGATGCTCGTCGAACCAGGACATGGTGACGGCGATCATCGGAGCGAAGAAAGCGCTGGCGGAAAGCCCGATTAGGCAACCATAGATCAGCTGGAAGGCGATGAGGCTTTGCGTCTGGCTGGCGAGCACCAGCGCCAGACCGAGAAGTGCGGCCCCGATCAGCACGACGATACGGGCGCCAAATCGGTCGCTCAACGTGCCCCACATGAAGCCGCCGAGGCCCATGACGACGAAATTGAGCGTCATGGCGCTCGAAATGCCGGCACGCGACCAGCCGGTCGCCTTGGCGATCGGCTCGATAAAGATGGCCAGCGAGAACATCGTGCCGACGGCGACGCAGCCCATCAAGGCGCCGGCAGCGACGATCACCCAACGATAATTGCTACTCATGTCTATTCCCCTAGGTCACAGGTTCCGAAATCCGGACAGATTTCGCAGCATCGCGATGCCCATCCTTGAACCGAGGACGTTCGGCTCCCCTCTTCCCCGACAGACCCAACCGATTTTTTTTCGCAACCGGATTTTGGAGCCTACAACAAAAAGCCCCGCACGCGGCGGGGCTTTCCAAATCTGTTGATCGTGGTGACGTCCTAGCTGCTGCCGGTGTTGGGGCGGTTCTTGCCGACATTGGTATTCGTCGATGCCGTTTTGCCGTCCGGGTTCTGGCCGTAATAGGTGCCGCCGAGGTGGCCACCGGCACTGGTGTTCTCCACCTGGCGTTCGGCGCGTTTTACGGCCTCTTTCACGTCACTCTTGCTCATATCTGCCTCCAGCTTTGGGGTTGGTGACAGAAAGGTAACCGTCCGGTGTGCCAAGTGTTCCCCTTTTAGTTTGTCGGACCGCGCCGCAAAGGCCGGCAGCGGCATTCACGAGAGGGCTTTTCTCTTGACGAAGAGCAAACATGGCCCTATTGGGGAACGATCGTTTCCTAATCAAGCCGACATCATGGATATCAACACCGCGATGCGCCCGCCGGGCCGCCCCCGCGAATTCGAGATCGAAGAAGCGCTCGACAAGGCGATCGTCGTCTTTTCCGAGAGAGGCTATCACGCCGCCTCGATTTCGGGACTGAAGGACGCCATGGGGCTTGCCGCCGGCAGTCTCTACAAGGCGTTCAAGGACAAGAAAGCGATCTTTCTGGCGAGCTTCGACCGCTACAAGCAGGTCCGCAACGCGCTTCTCGACCAGGAGCTGGCCGAAGGCGCAAACGGCCGCGACAAGGTTTCCCGCATGCTGCGCTTCTATGCCGAAGCCTCGCATGGCGTAAGCGGGCGGCGCGGCTGCCTGGTCGTCGGAACGGCGATCGAACTTGCGGTCTACGACACCGAGGCCGCCGAACGGGTCGGCCGATCCATGGCCCGCAGCGAAGCCCTGTTCGATACCCTGATCCGCGAAGGCCAGGCAGACGGATCGATCCCGGCAGCGATCGATCCGGCCGCCACTGCCCGCCTTCTGCTTTCCGTCACCCAGGGCTTGAGGGTGCTGGGCAAGACTGGCCCGAACCGCGACCGCGCCTTTTCCGTGGTCGATACGGCCATGAAACTTCTCGACTGATTCTTATCCGATCCTTCCTCCCAAGGAGCATATAATGACCACCAATTCCGCAACGATGGCCACTCCGGCGGCTGCATCGGGACTATCCGCCGCGATGACCTTCGTGATGGCCGCGGCTTGCGGGCTCATCGCCGCCAATCTCTATTATTCCCAACCGCTGGCGGGCCCGATCGCTGCCTCGATCGGTCTTCCGGCGCATGCGACAGGCCTTATCGTGACGCTGACGCAGATCGGCTATGGCCTCGGCCTGTTGCTGGTGGTGCCGCTCGGCGACCTTCTCGAAAACCGCCGGCTGATCCTCACCATGATCGGCGTGGCCACCGTGGCATTGCTCGGCGCCGGCCTGTCGAGCGCATCCATTCCGTTCCTCGCCGCGTCGCTGGCGATCGGCGTCGGCTCGACCGCCGTACAGATGATCGTGCCGTTCGCCGCCAGCCTGGCGAACGACGCTAATCGCGGCCGGGTGGTCGGCAATGTTATGAGCGGGCTGATGATCGGCATCATGATGGCCCGGCCGGTCTCGAGCTTCATTGCCGAGTTCTCCTCCTGGCACGTCGTGTTCTTTCTGTCGGCAGCTGTCATGATCGGGCTCGGCTTCGTGCTTGCCGCCCGCCTGCCGAAGCGGATGCCGCAGACGAAACTCTCCTATTTCGCCCTGCTCGCATCGATGGGCCGCCTCTACGCAACCCAGCCGGTCCTGCGCCGCCGGGCATTCTACCAGGCCTGCCAGTTCGCCACCTTCAGCCTGTTCTGGACGGTGACGCCGCTGGTCCTCGCCGGCCCCGCCTTCCACCTCAGCCAGGCCGGCATCGCACTCTTTGCATTGGCTGGCGTCGCGGGCGCCATCGCCTCGCCGATCGCCGGACGCCTTGCCGACCGGGATCTCGGGAAACCTGCGACGGTATTCGGTATCGCCGCCGTTGCCGTTGCATTCCTCATCACCCATATCGCACCGGAAGGCTCGGTCGTAGCGCTCGCGCTCCTGACGCTCGCCGCCATCCTCCTCGATTTCGGGGTGACGATGACGCTCGTGATCGGCCAGCGCTCGATCTACAATCTCCCCGCGGACCTGAGAAGCCGGCTCAACGGCCTCTACATGGCGACCTTCTTCTGCGGCGGCGCGATCGGCTCTGCCGTCGGCGCCTGGGCCTTTGCCGAAGGCGGCTGGCTGCTCGCCTCCTCGCTCGGCCTTGCCCTGCCGGTCATCGCCTTCCTCTATTTCCTGACGGAAAAGCGCGCCAGGATTTAAGGCGACAGGACAGGATCACGTTCGAGGACGATCTCGAACGTGATCGAGGTCGTCAATATGCCATCCTCCTGCCAGGGATCAGCCTTCTTTCTCAGATCGAACGAGGCTCCCATGCGCCCCACCCTTCGCCTTTTTGCTCTTCTGCTGGCGGGTATCAGCAGTTCCCCCACCCTTGCCGCAGATCCCGTCGGCGTCCGGAAGATCAGCGTGGTTTCGCCTGAACACGACCGGGCACTTGCGGTAACCGTCTGGTATCCGTCAAAGGGTGACGGCGAAGCGACGCCCATCGGCGACAACCGGATTTTCGAGGGATCGCCTGCATCGAAGAACGCGTCCCTCGAAAGCGGTCGCTTTCCGCTCGTGCTCCTGTCCCATGGCTCCGGCTCCCGCGCCGAAGGCATGGCCTGGATTGCCACCAGGCTCGCCGAGGCGGGCTTCATCGTCGCCGGTCCCAACCATCCTGGCACCACGAGCGGCGATTCCACGCCGGCCGCGACGCCGAAGATCTGGGAACGCACTCAGGACCTTTCCGACATTATCACCGCATTGACTGACGAAGCTCCCTGGAAGGCGGCAATCGACACCGAGCATATCGGCGTTCTCGGCTTCTCGCTCGGCGGCAGTACGGCAATGGAGCTTGCCGGCGCACGTGCCAATCTCGATGCCTACAAACGGTATTGCGATGACTACCCGGCGACGATGGATTGCATCTGGTTCCGAGGCGAGCGCGGTTTTGCCGATGGCGAACAGGTCACGGTCAAAAAAATGGATCTCGAAAGCATCGACAGGACACGCTTCGAACGATCGAACCGCGATCCTCGCGTCACTGCGGCTGTCATGGTCGATCCCGGTCTTGCGACGGCTTTCACGGCTGGCAGCGTGAAAGCCATCGATATTCCGGTGACCTTCATCAATCTCGGCAGCGCCGGACAAATCCCGGTCGCGGTGCTTTCGGACGCGCTGGCGAAACAGGCCCCGAATGCCAGCTATGCGCAGGTGAACGGCGCCAACCATTTCAGCTTCCTGCCCGTCTGCAAACCGGGTGCGGCCGAGTTCCTGAAATCCGTCGGAGAACCCGATCCGATCTGCGACGAGAACTCCAGCCGAACGCGAGCCGATATTCACCGGGAACTGACCGGCATGATCGTTTCGGCTTTCGAGCGAAGCCTCAAGGCCCGCCGCTGAGCGAAAAGCGTGCTCTTCGATTTTCGTTGTTCAGCCATTGCCCCGTTTACGGCGCGGAAGAAAGCCGCTGAACAGAATGGATCGGCCGACAGCGCGGCCGATCCTGTTGCGGCCCCTGCCTACTCGACCAGGTTGATTTCCTCGGTCTCGCCGCCTTCGCAGACATAGCAGCAATCTTCGCAGCTCTCTTTGTTGCCCGGACCGGTGCCCCAATAGGTCTGCTTGTCGCCGGAGACCCAGGCACCGTAGCAGATGTTCTCGCCCTGCTTGCAGGAGAGGTGGATCTGCTTGGATTCGCCGTCATCCAGATAGTAGACTTGGTTGCCGCCCGGCCAGACATGTTTGCGGTCCTGGCTGTAAAGCTCGACCTCGACGGCATTCGGATGTTCGTTGCGCATCACGAAGCTCACGTCGGCAGACACGGCCTGGCCGGCTCCCGAGCAAGTGGCCAGGACAAGCGTCAGCACGGCTGCACGGCGCACGGCCGACACAGAATTGAGTATAAACATAAAGCCCCTCTTCAGAAGCGCCGGATCAATCGGCGCCAGTGCATATGACGTGATTTTCAAGAAGAAAGCGAGGTGGGGCAGAAGAGTTTCGCCGGTTTTTCTTGGGCTCAACCAAACCGGCTGCGCTTGGATTCTTCCCGTCCAAGTAACGCAATCCCGAGCCCCGCAAGCAGGAGGCAGACGCCGCTGGCGATGGTGCGGACGACGTTCCAATACTGCCAGGGTTGCGAGTAGCCCTGCCACACGCGCCGCGCGCCGTCGGCATCGGCCGGGATCGCGAATGCCGCCAGCGCCTCATTCATCGGAACATTGATGGTCATGGTGAGCACCTGACCGCCTATTAGATAAACAACGGCCGCCAGCGCGAAAGCCGCAGCCGGGCCTCGCCACCCCAAAAAGAACGCCAGAAGAGCCGTGATGAGCAGGAGCGGGCTGGTGCCGAAAAAGGCCGGCGCGAACACCATGTTGCGCACCGATGAATTCATGGCCTTCATCGCCTCGATCGCGACCGCCGGATCGGCGGCATCAAGCCCCCACATGGTCGAGCATACCCAGGCATAAAAGAAGCCGAAGATCGCACCACTCAGGAGCAGCGACAGGCCGGCCAGGACATAAACGAGCGACCGCATGCGACACCTCCCGCATCATTTGGACGATAGCTCGCATAAAATGCTGATCCATCCAAGTGAAAGATCGATGACTTCAAGCAACCCGCTTGTAAAACAGCGTGGTGGCGCAGAAACCGCCCTCAGGCCACATGGCATAATCCGGGATGACGCCGACCCGCTCCCAGCCGAAGCGCGGATAGATCTTTTCCGCGTCGCTGCCGGTCGCGGTGTCGAGCACCAGAAGCGTGCGGCCGCGCCGTGCGGCTTCCGCTTCCACCGCCTCCATCAGCCTGCGCGACAGGCCGAGCCCGCGGGCGGAGCGATGCACGAGGAGCTTCATCAAGTCGCCGCGATGCGGCTGGTTCGGCTTCGAGGCAAGGCCCACCTGCACCGTGCCGACGACCTTGCCCTCCACTTCTGCCACCGCGAGGATGACGCCGCCTTTTTCGACCGCATCGGCAATCTCCTGCCAATAGCCGACCGCATCCTTCGGCTCGAAAGGCAGCATGAAGCCGAGCGAAGCCCCGCCGTTGACGCAGTCGGACAGGGTCTCGGAGAGATCGGCTATTGTGGCGCGGGTTTCGCCGGCATTGAGGATGCGAATGGTGACGGTCATCTTGAAAAATCTCCTGATGAAAATGCTCAGCGGCCGCGGTCGAGGATGACTGCATACCGGGCCGGCTTGTCGGACGGATTGTGGAAGTCGAAGGCGTCGCCGATATCCATGAAGAGGCAATCGCCGGGATGAAGCGTATGGACGGTCTCGCCGATGACCATTTCCAGCGCGCCCTCGAAGAGCCAGACGTGCTGGGTCATCACCCGGCTTTCCTCCCGCGGCGGGAAGCTGACCCGCGCATGGGCTGGAAAATCCACCTCGACGATATCGACGCGCGACGGTGTGCCCGATGGCGAGACCGAGCGGCGCATATAGCCCGTATGCGGATCGCGCCAGAGCTTCTGCTCCGCCCTGCAGCTGAGCGGCGAGTTCTGCGGCTCGTCATCGGCGAAGAAGGCCGAGAGGGAGAGGCCAAGCGCCTCCGACAGCCTTGCCAGCAGCGCCGCGGTCGGGCTCGCCTCCGCCCGCTCGATCCGGGAAATCATCGCACGGCTGACGCCCGAGCGGTTCGCGAGTTCGTCCAGCGTCAATCCGGCGCGAGCGCGTAGGCTCTTCAGCCGTTCGCTGATCGCGTTCTCTATATCGTGGTCCGTTGTTTCCATGATTTGAGAATTGCATTCTCTTATGATGGAATCAAGCGTGAAGATGATGGAACCATCGAATTTTACAAGCGATGGCGCTTCCGCGATAGCTCCTGTCATGGTCCATCGGCTATGGAGCGGTATCGGGCTTCAAGTCGGCGGAAACCGCCGAGGCCCGCGCTTGCGGGGGACGAAATGAACGGCCAGACATCCGAGACGGCGTCACCTCTGTCGATCGCCAGCATCGTCGTTTCGATGACGATCGCCGCCATCGGCAGCGGCATCATGTCCGCCTATGTTCCTTTCGTACTGACGGAGAGCGGCTCCACCTGGGCCGCCAGTGCCGCTGTCCCGACGCTCGCCTTCGGTGGCCTGATCGGCTGCATCGTCGGCGGGCCGCTGATCCGCCGGGTGGGCCATGCGCGGCTGTTCTCCTGCTCGATGGCGATGGTGATCATCGCCGCCGTGCTGATCGCCACCAACCCGCCGCCGATCTGGTGGGTTTTGGCACGCGGCGTTTACGGGGCAGCGTCCAATGTCAATTTCATCATCGCCCAGAGCTGGCTCAACCACGCCGCCTCCAACGAATGGCGCGGCCGGGCGATGTCGTTCTTCTACATGGCTTTCGTGCTGGGGCTCGGCGCCGGCGCCTGGCTGTTCGGTCGCATCCCGACGGACGGCAATCTGGCGCCGCTCGCCGTGGTGTTCGTCACCGCGCTCGCCATCCTGCCGATCGGGCTGACCCGCCTGCCCAACCCGCCGGCGCCGGCCAATGTCAATGTCGACATCAAGATGGCCTGGCGCATCTCGCCGGTCGGGCTGATCGGCGTGCTCGCGTCCGGCGGGCTCTCGATGGTGATCCAGGGCTTCGTGCCGATCTATGCCACCACCAGCCACGTGGCGCAGACAGATGTCGCGCTTTTGATGCTGGTGATGCAGACCGGTCTGCTGTTCGTGCAATATCCGCTCGGCATGCTGTCGGACCGCATCGACCGCCGTTTCGTGCTGTTGATCACCTGCGCGCTGATCGTCGCGGCAGGCACCGCGGCGTTGTTCGTCTCCTTCTCGATGATGATCGTCCTGATGCTCGTCTTCCTCGTCTTCGGCGGCGCGGTCGAGACGGTCTATTCGGTCGCCAACGCGCATGCCAACGACCGGGCCGATCCCGGCGATTTCGTGCCGCTCTCCTCGACGCTGCTCGTCGCCTGGTCGACCGCGGCGACCATCGTGCCGCTCGGGGTGACCCTGCTCACCCCGGCTTTCGGCCAGCACACCTTCATCTACGCGGTGATCCTGGTGGCGATCGCCTACGGGACGTACGTGATCTGGCGCCTCAAGGAACGCGTGGGCGTGCCCGCCGACGAACGGGAGAATGTCGGGCTCAGGAGCGCTCAGCTTCCGAACGCCTCCGTCATGACCGGTCCGGAGACCGAAAAGCCCGGCAAATAGCCCACGCTGCCGGGCTTTATCCTCAACGAAAGGTTATCTTTCCGCTTTGCGGCAGGGATTCGCGCTGCTATATGCGCGACCATGAGCACCAATTCCGCCCGCACCCCGCTTGACCATATCCGCAACTTCTCGATCGTGGCGCATATCGACCACGGCAAGTCGACGCTCGCCGACCGGCTGATCCAGACGACCGGTGGCCTTGCCGAGCGCGACATGTCGGAACAGGTGCTCGACTCGATGGATATCGAGCGCGAACGCGGCATCACCATCAAGGCCCAGACCGTGCGCCTGCATTACAAGGCGAATAATGGCGAGACCTATATCCTGAACCTGATCGACACGCCCGGTCACGTCGACTTCGCCTATGAAGTCTCGCGTTCGCTGTCGGCCTGCGAAGGTTCGCTCCTCGTCGTCGACGCGTCCCAGGGCGTCGAGGCGCAGACGCTCGCCAACGTCTACCAGGCGATCGACAACAACCACGAGATCGTCACCGTTCTCAACAAGATCGACCTGCCGGCGGCCGAACCCGACCGCATCCGCGAACAGATCGAGGAAGTGATCGGCATCGATGCGTCGCAGGCCGTGCTGATCTCGGCAAAGACGGGCCTCGGCATTCCAGACGTGCTGGAAGCGATCGTCCACCAGCTGCCGCCGCCGAAGAGCGAACTCGGCGAAAAGGGCCCGCTGAAGGCGCTGCTGGTCGACAGCTGGTACGACACCTATCTCGGCGTCATGGTTCTGGTGCGCATTCTCGACGGCGTGCTGACCAAAGGCCAGACCATCCGCATGATGGGTACCGACGCCAAATACCAGGTGGAGCGCGTTGGCGTTCTGACCCCGAAGATGCTCGCCGTCGACAGCCTCGGCCCCGGCGAGATCGGTTTCTTCACCGGCTCGATCAAGGAAGTGGCCGATACGCGCGTCGGCGATACGATCACCGAGGACAAGAAGCCGACGGCGCATGCGCTTCCGGGCTTCAAGCCGGCCCAGCCGGTGGTGTTCTGCGGCCTCTTCCCGGTCGATGCGGCCGATTTCGAGGACCTGCGCGCTGCGATGGGCAAGCTGCGCCTCAACGACGCCTCGTTCTCATTCGAAATGGAAAGCTCGGCAGCACTCGGCTTCGGTTTCCGCTGCGGCTTCCTCGGCCTGCTGCATCTGGAAATCATCCAGGAGCGCCTGGAACGCGAGTTCGACCTCGACCTGATCGCCACCGCACCCTCGGTTGTCTACAAGCTGACGATGACCGATGGTTCCGAGCGCGAGCTGCACAATCCGGCCGATATGCCGGACGTGGTCAAGATTTCGGAAATCCAGGAGCCCTGGATCAAGGCGACGATCCTGACGCCCGACGATTATCTCGGCGGCATCCTGAAACTCTGCCAGGACCGCCGTGGCATCCAGACCGAACTCACCTATGTCGGCAAGCGCGCCATGCTCACCTACGAGCTGCCGCTCAACGAAGTGGTGTTCGATTTCTACGACCGCCTGAAGTCGATCTCCAAGGGCTATGCCTCGTTCGACTACCATCTGCACGGCTATCGCGAGGGCAATCTCGTGAAGATGTCGATCATGGTCAATGGCGAGCCGGTCGATGCGCTCTCGATGCTGGTTCACCGCTCCGCTGCCGAAAAGCGCGGCCGCGACATGTGCGAGAAGCTCAAGGACCTGATCCCGCGGCACATGTTCAAGATCCCGATCCAGGCGGCGATCGGCGGCAACGTCATCGCCCGCGAAACGATCTCGGCGATGCGCAAGGACGTGACCGCAAAATGCTACGGCGGTGACGCCACCCGCAAGCGCAAGCTGCTCGACAAGCAGAAGGAAGGCAAGAAGCGCATGCGGCAGTTCGGCAAGGTCGACATCCCGCAGGAAGCGTTCATTGCCGCCTTGAAGATGAAAGACGATTGATCTTTCCAATGACAGTTTATGCGCATATATTTTGCGCATAAACTTGGAGGTTGGAATGTCCCAACCCGCCCGCAAATCGACTAGGCTTTTGTTAGACGGCAACCTTGTTGCCGAGGCTCGCGCGCTGAAGATCGACCTCTCGCAGGCCGCCGAGGAAGGCATCGCCAAGGCCCTCAAAGCCGAGCGGGAGCGCCTTTGGCGGCTGGAAAGTGCCGAGGCAATCCGGTTTCACAATGAGTATGTCGCGAAGCACGGCCTGCCGCTGGCAAAGTATCGCCAGTTCTGACGACGCGGTTTGATCCTATCGCGGCCGCGCCTCAAAAAACCCGCCAATCATTAAAACCTTAATAAATCCTGCAAATGCTTTGAAATCTCGCTCGTGCAAGGTGATTGCAGGTGATGGGTTCGTGCGCCAACGCGGCGACGGCTCAAGGGCATGACGCCGATCTTCACTGCCTGAGCCCGTAACGTGTCCTTCCCACCTGCGAGACGCTTCATGAGCAGCATTTCTTATAATCAGTCGGCGGCCTCTGCGCTGTTATTGCTCACCGGCTCCGCCAAGGCGCTGGAGCGTAACACGATCCAGGTGGCAACCGGGCGCAACGTCAATACCGCATCCGACAACGCCGCCTATTGGTCGATCGCCACGTCGATGCGCTCGACGGGCATGTCGCTCTCAGCGGTCGAGGACGCATCGGGCCTTGCCGCCGCGCTAACCGATACCGCATCGCTCGGCATGGAGGCCGCAACCGGCCTCGTTTCCGAGATCAAGGCGAAACTCATCCTGGCACGGTCGCCGGGCGTGGATCGCGACGCCATCAATGCGGAGATCAGCCAGCTTAAGGAGCAGCTGGGCACGGTCGCCGAATCGTCCTCCTTCAACGGCGAGAACTGGCTGCGTTCCGCCGGGACGCCGGGCGTCAAGTCGCTTCTGGCATCCGCATCGACCAACCCGGACGGCACTACGGGCCTCAACACGATCGATTTCGATACCGCCTCGACGACTCTGGCAAGCAGCGGCGACGCTGCCGACGGCCTTCTGACCAAGGCCTATTCGGGCACGACCGACAACGGCACCGCCTACGAATATTACCTCCTGGATACGGGGTCGCAGGGCTCGGCAACCGCCAGCGAAATCAAGATCTCCAATTCGACCACCGAAGACGAGTTGGATGGCATGATCTCGGCCACCGACAGCATGCTTTCGAGCCTCACCTCCGCCGGCGCCAAGCTCGGCTCCACGTCGAGCCGCATCAGCGCCAATACGGAATTCCTCTCCAAGCTGCAGAATGCGATCGACCGCGGCGTCGGGCGCCTCGTCGATGCCAACATGGAAGAGAGCGCCGTCAAGCTTGCCGCCACGAAGGTGCAGCAGCAGCTCCAGACGATCGGCCTCAGCATCGTCAACGAACAGTCGAAACGTATTCTCGACCTCTTCCGCTGATACCTCCCCGATATCCGGCCCTTGGGTATGCTCGGGGGCCGGATGTTTCGTTCGCTCGCGGGATAAGACCTAGTGGCGGCTCGCATGCAGTGGACGCGGCATGTCGGAATGGGTGATCCAGACGCGGCCGTCGAACGCCACTTCGCCGTGATCAAGTTTGCTGCTGGCGATGCTTTCGATAAGGCCGAGCTTGGAGCAGACGTCGCCGATCCTGCCGTCGTTGACGACGCAGACGGCCTGGCATGTGCTGCCGTCGCGCATCACCAGAACGGTGTGGTGGCTGTTTCGCACGATCTTGTTGGGCAACGTCACGAGCGTCATGCTCTTCTCCCTGCTGTATCCAAGTTACGGCTGGCGTGCCTACAGCGGAGGCTCGACCAATATGGTCAACAAAAGGTTAACCGCGCAGGATCGAGTACGCGGCTTGCCCGGCAGCCGAGGAGCGCCTCGCTCGAAACGGCGTCCGTAGCGGGTCATGTGGCCGGCTTGGTCTTGGCGGTGTCCGAAACCTCGCGCAACGGTGCGCGGCTCAACTCGTTGCCGGCGGCAATCGCCTTGCGCAAAAGCCGCAGCAGTTCGTCGCCCTCCTCTGCCGTCAGCCCGCGCAGCATGAGTTCCTGCGCCGCCTCGACCACCGGCGCGACGCCGCTCAAGGTCTTGCGACCCTCGTCGGTGATCTGCAATTCGCGGGCGCGCCTGTCCCTGGTGCTGGCATTGCGCACCAGCAGGCCTTTCTGCACCAGCCGGTCGATGACCCCGGTAATGGTCGTGCGGTCGTAGGCGATCAGCCCGGCGAGCGTCACCTGATCAATCCCGGGATTGGTGCTGATCGCCGCGAGCGCCGCGTACTGGACAGGTGTCAGGTCGTACCCGGCTTGCTCCACCTCGGCATGGAAGACCGCCACCGCGATCTGCTGGAACCGGCGGGCCAGATGCCCCGGCATGTCATCATTGTCTTTCACCAGATTCTCCAAAATCGCCGCAAGCTTGACACGTATACTGATGATCAGCATACTGATCAATATGGAACCCGCCGAATCCGTTTCCGCGGGCGCCCAACGAAACATGCGGAGGAAACTGGTTCCATGCAATTCCATCTGAATGGGTTCGAGCCCGGCGACCCGGAAATCTTTCACCCGGAGGATCGACAGAGCACGCCAGTCGACAAAGGACCGCTTCCCTCCGAAGTCGACGTCCTGATCGTCGGCTGCGGTCCGGCGGGCCTCACCCTCGCGGCGCAACTGTCTGCCTTTTCCGACATCAGGACCTGCATCGTCGACCAGAGATCCGGCCCCTTGCTGCGCGGCCAGGCGGACGGCATCGCCTGCCGCACCATGGAGATGTTCCACGCCTTTGGTTTTGCCGAGCGGGTGCTCCAGGAATCCTATTGGGTCAACGAGACCTCGTTCTGGAAACCCGACGACGCAAAACGCGAAAACATCGTCCGCAGCGGCAGGATCGACGATACCGAGGACGGGCTTTCCGAATTCCCGCATGTCATCCTCAACCAGGCGCGGGTGCAGGATTTCTTCCTCGACGTCATGCGCAAATCGCCGACCAGGCTCGAACCCCATTATTCGCGGCGCCTGATCGACGTCGAGACAAACCCGGTCGCTTCGGATTATCCGGTGACCGCGAGGCTTGAGCGTCTCGATCCCTCCCATGAAGGTGAGATCGAGACCGTCAGGGCGCGCTACGTCGTCGGCTGCGACGGGGCGCGCAGCACGGTGCGCAAATCGATCGGGCGGGCGCTGCAGGGCGATTCCGCCAATCACGCCTGGGGCGTCATGGACGTGCTGGCCGTTACCGATTTTCCCGACATTCGCCTGAAGGCACTGATCCAGTCCGCCGGCGAAGGCAGCATCGTGTTGATCCCGCGCGAAGGCGGCTACATGGTCCGCATCTATGTCGAGCTGGACAAGCTCAACGAAAACGAGCGGGTCGCGAGCCGGAACATCACCGTCGACAAGCTGATCGCGGCCGTGCAGCGGATCCTGCATCCCTACACGTTCGAGGTGAAGGAGGTCGCCTGGTGGTCGGTCTACGAGATCGGGCAACGGCTGACCGACAGGTTCGACGACGTGCCGGAGGACGCGATTAACGACCGGTTGCCTCACGTCTTCATCGCCGGCGATGCCTGCCATACGCATAGCCCGAAAGCCGGCCAGGGCATGAACGTCTCGATGCAGGACGGGTTCAACCTCGGCTGGAAACTTGCCGCCGTGCTGCAGGGACGGAGCGGACCGGAGCTGCTGCACAGCTATTCAGCCGAACGCCAGACCATCGCCAAGGAACTGATCGACTTCGATCGCGAATGGTCGGCCATGCTGAGCGCGCCGCTGAAATCCCCGGACGATCCCGATGGCGAGGGCGTCGAGCCGGCGGAAGTCCAGAAATACTTCGTTCGATCGGGGCGTTATACGGCAGGCACGGCGACCCGATACATGCCGTCGGTGCTGACCGGCCAATCGACCCATCAGCATCTCGCCAGCGGGTTGACGATCGGCACGCGGTTCCATTCGGCGCCGGTGATCCGGCTGGTCGATGCCAAGCCGATGCAGCTTGGTCACGTCGCGAAGGCGGACGGTCGCTGGCGCATCTATGCCTTCGCCGGAGCGGGGGATAGTGCGGCACCCTCCTCGCGCCTGCGGGCGCTTTGCGATTTCCTGGCGGATTCGCCTTCCTCGCCGGTGAAGACACATACACCTTCCAGTACCGATATCGACTCTGTGATCGATTTCCGCGCCATCTTCCAGCAGGCCCACCGCACGCTTGCGGTCGAAACCATGCCGACTTTCCTGCTGCCCCGGAAGGGCCGTTACGGGCTTTGTGACTACGAAAAGATGTTCTGCCCGGACCTCAAGAGCGGCCATGACATTTTCGACATGCGCGGCATCGATCGGGAGCAGGGCTGCATGCTGGTGGTGCGTCCGGACCAGTATGTCGCGCATATCCTGCCGCTCGATGCCCATGCGGAACTCGCCGCTTTTTTTGGTAGTTTCATGCTTCCACAACGCTAGCTCGGTTCCTCGGAAGGATCAGTTCGCGGAGCCGGAGCCGCCGCAAAATCGTCCGGACCGTCTCGGCGCGATTTCGATTGACGCCCAATTTGTACAACTGTACAAATTGGGCGTACAATTGATAATGGATACTCGATGCGACCGAACCTGAGGGAAGCCTTGCTCAGAAACGCCGTCACCCTGTTTTCCCGCAGCGGCTACAATGCCGTCTCGCTGCGGGACATCGCCAAGGCGTCCGGAGCCAATGTCGGCAGCCTGACCTATCATTTCGGCTCGAAGGCAAAATTGCTGCGTGAGGTCTACGAGCGCCACACGGTGCCGATGAACGCCCGCCGCCGCGAGCTGCTGGGCGAGGCCCTGCGGATCAGCGATGCAGATCAGCGGCTGATGGCGATCCTGCGCGCCTATGTCGTGCCGGCCTTCGTCTCCTCCTCGGAGGGAGATGGCGGCGGTGCCGAATTCACCCGCATGCGGGCGGTACTGTCGGCAGAGGGAAATCCCGACGCCCAGGCGATCATCGCGGACGCGTTCGACGAGACCAGCCGCGCCTTCATCAAGGCTCTCGCCGACTGCGTGCCGGGCGCGCCATTGGAGGGGTTCATCTGGCGCAGCCAGTTCCTGCTCGGCTCCCTCTATTACGCCCTCATCAATCCCGACCGCGTTACCCGTCTTTCGAGCGGAACGGTCGACGGAAACGACCGGGAAGCCGCCGTCAACCAGATCGTCGAGGCGAGCTATGCGAGCTTTAGAAGTCTTGGGGCCGAAGTCGGGCAATCCACGGCTGCCTTGAAATACGCGACGGAGGAAAAATGATCCGGAATCTGCAGGAGAGCCACGGGGCCGACATTGCCCGGCGCAAGCCGGATTTCAGGCTGCCGGACGGCAGCTGCGACGCCCACTGCCACGTGTTCGGCCCCGGCGCCGTTTTTCCCTATGCGCCGAACCGCAGCTATACGCCGGATGACGCACCGAAAGAGGCACTGGCGAAACTCCACGACCGGCTTGGTATCGACCGCGCCGTCATCGTCCAGGCGAGCTGCCACGGAACCGACAACCGCGCTATGCTCGACGCGATCGCCTGGCGGCCTGATCGTTACCGCGGCGTCGCCATCGTCGACGACAGTTTTGACGACCGCGCCTACCAGGCACTCGACGAAGGCGGCGTGCGCGGCGTGCGATTCAATTTCGTCCGCCACCTCGGCGGTGCGCCGGATATGGACGTCTTCAACCGGGCGATCGACCGTATCAAGGGCCGTGGCTGGCATGTGGTGCTGCATCTCGATGCCGCCGACATCGTGCCGCTTTCCGACATGATCGCTCGACTGCCGGTGCCCTTCGTCATCGACCACATGGGCCGCGTCGACACCAGCCTCGGCACCGACCAGCCGGCGTTTCAGACGCTGCTGGAACTGGTGCGGCGGGAAAACTGCTGGATCAAGGTCTGCGGGTCGGAGCGGATCTCCCGCTTTCCGTTCGATACGGCGGTGCCTTTTGCGAAGGCGCTGATGGCGGCAAGCCCCGACCGGACCCTGTGGGGCACGGACTTCCCGCATCCGAACCTCAAGGAGCCCGTCGACGAGGCCGACCTCGTGGATCTCGTGCCGAAGTTCGCACTGACGGAAGAGGATCAGCGGCGGCTGCTCGTCGACAATCCCGCACGTTTATACGGTTTCGCCGCCTGAGCGGCCTTAGAGGAGGAGGAGAAAATGGATTACAAAATTACGGGGAGATCGACGGGCCGGTTCCGACAGCCAGCGCGATGGACGAAATCTCTGGCTGTCGCCCTGACCCTGATGCTGCCGGCCGGCGCCATGGCGCAGGACGCCTATCCGTCGAGGGACATCACCCTGGTTCTGCCCTTCGGCCCGGGTGGGATTGCCGACATTACGGCACGCCTTGTTGCCGAGTCGCTCGGCAAGAAACTCGGCAAACAGATCGTCATCATGAACCAGCCGGGTGCGGGCGGCTCCGTTGCTGCCCGGGCGGCGCTGAACGCCCCGGCGGACGGTTACACGCTCGCCCTGCTTTCGAACGGAACCGCGATCAGCGTTCCGCTCTTCAAGAACCTGCAATTCGATCCGGTCGCCGATTTCGTGCCGGTATCGAGCCTTGCCTATTTCGATTTCGTGTTCGTCACCAAGGCGGATGGCAAGTTCAAAACCCTCAAGGATGTGCTGGAAGCCGCGAAGGCCAAGCCCGGCGCGCTCAATGTCGGGACTATCAACGTCGGCAGCAGCCAGAATCTTGCGGCTGAACTTTTCAAGTCGACATCCGGGATCGATTTCACGATCGTCCCCTACAAGGCTACGCCCGATCTTCAGGTCGCCCTGCTCGGTGGTGAACTCGACGTGATCGTCGACAGCCAGACGGCGCTGAAGGCTGCCCTGCAGCAGAACCAGGCGACCGCTATCGCCTCATCCGGCCCGTCGCGCTCCAGCCTCTCGCCGAACGTCCCGACCGCCGCGGAAGAAGGCGTCGAGGGCTTCGACGTGACCTCCTGGAACGCCATCTTTGCGCCGAAGGGCACGCCGCCGGAAGCGGTGAAGAAGCTGAACGCCACGCTGGTCGAGGTCCTGGCCGACCCTGCCCTCAAGAAGCGGTTCGCGGATCTCGGCGTCGAAGCCCGATCCAGCACGCCGGAGGAAATCGGCAACCGCCTGAAGGCCGACATCCAGAAATGGTCGGACGTGATCCAGAAGGCGGGTATCCCGAAACAATAACGCTCCACTGGTCCCGGAGCCGATCCGGGACTAATCCCCGCCTGGCTTGGGCGCCACCCAGGGCATCGGCCGGCGATTGAGGAAGGCGTCGATGCCGACGCGGCCTTCGGCGCTTTCCCAACGGTCGGCAAGCAAGCCGGTGCTGTAGCCGACCGGATCTTCGACCGCCTGGCGGGCGAGATTTTGCACAAGGCTCTTGGCGCTGGCGACAGCGCCGGGAGCGCAATCGAGGAAAGCCGAGACCTCCTCTTCCACCGCCGCAGCGAGTTCGTCGGCGGTGCGAACGACGGACACGAGACCAATCTCGCGGGCCGTGACCGCATCGAAGCGGCGGGCGTTGAGGAACAATCGGCGGGCATGGCCTTCACCGATCCGGCGCACGACGTAGGGTCCGATGGTGGCGGGGATCAGGCCGAGCCGCGTTTCGGTGAGCGCAAACCCGGCGCTGTCAGCCGCAACCACGATGTCGCAGACGGCCATCAGACCGATACCGCCACCGAAGGCATTGCCCTGCACCCGGCCGATCAGCGGTTTCGGCAGGTCGTCGAGCGCCTTCAGCATGAGAGCAAGTTCTGTCGCCCCCTCGATCTTGCCGGCACGATCCCTCGCCGCCTGGTCGCGCATCCATTGCAGATCGCCTCCGGCGCAGAATGTGGAGCCGGCGGATGCGAGAACCACGACGCGCACCGCATCGTCGGCTGCGAGCTTGCCGGCCGCGTCGGCCAGATCGGCGATCATCCGTGCGTTCATGGCATTGTGCTTCTCGGGCCGGGCGAGCGTCAGTGTCACCACCCCGCGGAGATCCCGTTCCAGCGTCAGCGTGTCGTAAGCGCCCATCAGCGTGCTCCCCTCAGGCTGCGGGCAAAAGCCTCTGCCTCGGTCAGCCGGTCGCGGTCGATGCGCGTTTTGAAACTCAGCGCATGCAGATGATCGACCGTCTTGCCGGTCGCAACATTGCCCTCCGCTCCCGGCGCATAAGGGCAGCCGCCAAGGCCGCCGGCGGCGGCATCGAAAACCCGCAGACCTTTTTCGAGCGAGACGGTGATGTTGTCGAGCGCCCGGCCGTTGGTGTCGTGAAAATGCCCGGCGAGATGTGCCGCCGGCAGGTGCTTCAAGACCGCATCGAGCATGGCTGCGACCCGGTCCGGCGTGCCTGTGCCGATCGTATCGGCCAGCGCCACCTCACCGCAGCCCAGCGCATGAAGCTCCGTTGCCACCCGCGCCACCTGCGCCGGCGGCGTCGGACCATCGAAGGGGCAATCGACGGCGCAGGAGACGTAAGCGCGGACGGGGATGCCGTCGCGGCGGGCACTGTCGATCAGAGGCGCGAACCGCTGAAAACTCTCGGCGATGCTGCAATTGATGTTGCGGTGGCTGAAGCCTTCGGAGGCCGAGGCGAAGACGGCGACTTCATCCGCTTTGGCCGAGACGGCCGCCGCATATCCCCGCACGTTCGGTGTCAGCACTGTGTAGAGCGTCCCCGGACGGCGGGTAATGCCGGCCATGACCTCGGCGGCGTCGGCCATCTGCGGCACCCAGTCGGCGCGAACGAAGCTCGTCACCTCGATTTTTTCGAAACCGCAGGCGGAGAGCAGGTCGACCAGCCGGATCTTGTCGGCGGTGGAAATGAGCCCCTTCTCGTTCTGAAGCCCGTCGCGCGGCCCCATCTCGTGGATGCGGACGAAATCAGCCATCCTGCGGCTCCCCGGCTTCCGGCTCCGGCTCAAGGGTCAGCAGCACTGCGCCTTCGATCACCTGTTCGCCCTGCGACACCAGGACATCGGCAATCGTCCCGTCGCGCGGGGCGGCAAGCGTCAGCTCCATCTTCATGGCTTCCATCACGACAAGGGCCTCGCCCTTTGTGACCGAGGCTCCCGGCGTGGCACGAAGGAGCTTGACGAGGCCCGGCATGGGCGCGACGATGCGATCGCTGCCGGCGGCAATCTCATCCTCGCCGGCAAGGGGATCGATAAGGCCGAAATGCCAGCTTTCGCCATCGCCGAAAATCGTCACGTCACGTTCGCCGGAGACCAGATGGACCCGATGTTTCCGGCCGGCGGCCTCCAGAAGACAAGCCTCGGCGTCCAGGCGAGAGAGACGAAAATCAACCAGCTTGCCGTCGACCGTGGCCGCAAAGACGCCCTCTCCGATCGATCCGAACGACACCGGCACGTGCTGGCCGCGGTAGTCCAGCTCGACGAAATCGGCAGCTTCGGCCCATAACCGGAATCCCGATAAGCGGTCCCAGGGATCGCTTCCGTTCTTCGGTTCGAGGGCACCGGAAAGTTTCAAAGCGGCCAAGGCCATGGCCTCGCGAGACGGGGACTGACCGATCGTCAATTCCGCCAGATGCCTGTCGATCAGGCCGGTATCGGGCAAGCCCTCGACGAAATCCGGCTGGATCGTTAGCCGGCGAAGAAATGCAGCATTGGTGGTGACGCCGGTGGCGCGAACTTCGGCAAGGGCGGCCGACAGCAGCGAGAGCGCGGTCTGGCGATCCGGGCCTCGGGTGATGATTTTCGCGATCATCGGGTCGTAAAAGGGCGAGATGCGGTCGCCGGCGCGAACGCCGCTGTCCACCCGCGCCAGTTCCTCCGGCAGGTCGAGATGGGCAAGCCTGCCGGTGGCGGGCAGAAAACCCCGCTCGGCATCTTCCGCATAAAGCCGCGCCTCGAAGGCCCAGCCGCTGATGAAAAGTTCGTCCTGCAGCCGAGGCAGAGGCTCGCCGGACGCGACGCGAAGCTGCCATTCGACGAGATCGACGCCAGTGATCGCCTCGGTCACCGGATGCTCCACCTGCAGCCGGGTGTTCATCTCCATGAACCAGAAACGGTCGGCCTTCAGCCCGTCGGAGGCGTCGGCGATGAACTCGATCGTGCCGGCACCGGAATAGGAGATCGCCATCGCGGCCTTGACGGCCGCCTCGCCCATGGCAAGGCGCATCTCCTCCGGCATGCCGGGGGCAGGAGCTTCCTCGATGACCTTCTGGTGGCGGCGCTGCAGCGAGCAGTCACGTTCGAAGAGGTGCACGACATTGCCGTGGTCGTCGCCGAACACCTGGATCTCGATATGGCGTGGATGGGCGATGTATTTCTCGATCAGGCAGGCGGCATCGCCGAAGGCGGCCAAAGCCTCCCGCTGCGCCGAGGCGAGTGCTTCCCTGAAGTCGTCCGCGCTTTCGACCCGCCGCATGCCCTTGCCGCCACCCCCCGCGCGCGCCTTGATCAGCACCGGGAAGCCGATTCGCTCTGCTTCCCTGGAGAGGAAGTCGGGATCCTGTTCGGCGCCGTGATAGCCGGGGACGACGGGCACGCCCGCCTTTTCCATCAGCGCCTTGGCGGCGTCCTTGAGGCCCATGGCGCGAATGGCATCGGACGATGGGCCAATGAACCGGATGCCGGCGGATGTCGCCGCATCGGCGAAATCGGGATTTTCCGAGAGGAAACCGTAGCCGGGATGAATGGCGTCGGCACCGGTGCGCTGCGCCGCCTGGATGATCGTCTCGCCACGCAGGTAGCTTTCGGCGGCGGGGGACGGGCCGATATGCACAGCCTCGCCGGCAAGCGACACATGCAGCGCGTCCCGATCGGCGTCAGAATAGACGGCGACGGTCGCGACACCCAGCCTGTGGCAGGTGCGGATGATGCGGCAGGCGATCTCGCCGCGATTGGCTATGAGGACCTTGCGGATCATGACGCCCTCCTCACATCCGGAACACGCCGAAGCGTGTATCCTCGATCGGAGCATTGAGGGCGGCGGAGAGGCTCAGGCCCAGGATCTGACGGGTCTTAGCCGGGTGGATGATGCCGTCGTCCCAGAGGCGGGCGGAGGCATAAAGCGGATGGCTCTGCTCCTCGAACTGGTCGAGCACCGGCTGTTTGAAGGCCGCTTCCTCGTCCGCGCCCCATGTCTTGCCGCCGCGTTCGATCGCCTCGCGCCGGACGGTCGCCAGCACGCCGGCCGCCTGCGGGCCACCCATCACCGAAATCCGGCTGTTCGGCCAGGTCCAGAGGAAACGCGGCGAGTAGGCTCGGCCGGCCATGCCGTAATTGCCGGCGCCGAAGGAACCGCCAAGCAGGATCGTGATCTTGGGCACGGACGTGGTCGCAACCGCCGTCACCAGCTTGGCGCCGTGCTTGGCGATGCCCTCCGCCTCGTATCTGCGGCCGACCATGAAGCCGGTGATGTTCTGCAGGAAGACCAGCGGGATTTTTCGCTGCGAGCAGAGCTCGATGAAATGCGCGCCCTTCTGGGCGCTTTCGGAAAACAGCACGCCATTGTTGGCGATGACGCCGACAGGCATGCCGAAGACATGCGCGAAGCCGCAGACCAGCGTCATGCCGAAACGCGCCTTGAACTCGTCGAACCGCGAGCCGTCGACCACGCGGGCGATGACTTCACGGATGTCGTAGGGCGTGCTGAGGGAGGACGGGACGATCGAGGCGATCTCTTCGGGATCGTAGAGCGGTTCCTCGGACGTTGCCAGCGCGACAGTGTCGGGCTTGCGGGTGTTGAGGCCGGCGACGGCGCGGCGGACCAGTGCCAGGGCGTGGGCGTCGTCACGGGCGAGATGATCGGCGACGCCGGACAGCCTTGTGTGGACATCGCCGCCGCCGAGATCCTCGGCCGAGACTTCCTCGCCCGTAGCAGCCTTTACCAGCGGCGGGCCGGCGAGGAAGATCGTGCCCTGGTCCTTGACGATGATCGCCTCGTCGGACATGGCCGGCACATAGGCACCGCCGGCGGTACAGGAACCCATGACGGCGGCGATCTGGGCGATGCCCTTCGCCGACATGCGGGCTTGATTAAAGAAGATGCGGCCGAAGTGATCGCGGTCGGGAAACACCTCGTCCTGGTTCGGCAGGTTGGCGCCGCCGGAATCGACCAGATAGACGCAAGGGAGACGGTTCTCCTCGGCGATCTCCTGGGCTCGCAGGTGTTTCTTGACGGTCATCGGGTAGTAGGTGCCGCCCTTCACGGTGGCGTCGTTGGCGACGATCATCACCTCGCGGCCCTCGACCCGGCCGATGCCGGTGACGATGCCGGCCGACGGGCTCGCCCCGCCGTAAAGCCCATGCGCGGCGGTGGCTCCGATTTCGAGAAAGGGCGAGCCGTGATCCAGCAGACGCGCAATGCGTTCGCGGGGAAGCAGTTTACCGCGCTTCACATGCCGCGCCCGCGCTTCCTCGCCACCGCCGGCTTGGGCGAGCGCTACCGCCGCCTCGACCTCGGCAAGCTTTGCCTGCATCGCGGCGCGGTTCGCTTCGGCGGCTTCGCTCCTCAGGTTGACCGCAGACCGGATGACAGCCATCAGGCGGTTTCCTTGAAGAGTTCGCGGCCGATCAGCATACGGCGGATTTCGGACGTGCCGGCGCCGATCTCCATCAGCTTGGCGTCGCGCAGCAGCCGGCCGGTCGGATTGTCGTTGATATAGCCGTTGCCGCCAAGGATCTGGATCGCCTGCAGTGCCTGCTGGGTCGCCTGTTCGGAGGCATAGAGGCAGCAGGCGGCGGCATCCTGGCGTGTCACGGCGCCGCGATCGCAGGCAGCGGCGACGGCATAGACATAGGCACGGGCGGAATTCATCGCCGTGTACATGTCGGCGACCTTGGCCTGGATCAACTGGAACTCGCCGATCGGCTGGCCGAACTGCTTTCGCTCGTGGACATAGGGCATCACCACATCGAGGCAGGCATGCATGATACCGATGCCGATGGCCGAAAGAACAACGCGCTCGTAATCGAGCCCCGACATCAGCACGCGCACGCCGCCACCCTCGGTGCCCATGACGTTCTCGGCCGGCACCTCGCAATCCTCGAACACCAGTTCGCAGGTGTTGGAGCCGCGCATGCCGAGCTTGTCAAGCTTCTGCGCGGTCGTGAACCCTTTGAAACCCTTTTCGACGAGGAAGGCGGTGATGCCTTTGGAGGCGGCGGTCGGATCGGTCTTGGCGTAGACCACCAGCACATCGGCATCGGGGCCGTTGGTGATCCACATCTTGGTTCCGTTCAAGACATAGCGATCGCCGTGCTTTTCGGCGCGGAGCTTCATCGAGACGACGTCGGAACCGGCGCCGGGCTCCGACATGGCGAGCGCGCCGACATGCTCTCCCGAGCAGAGTTTCGGCAGGTAACGCGCCTTCTGATCGGCATTGCCGTTGCGGTTGATCTGGTTGACGCAGAGGTTGGAATGGGCGCCGTAGCTGAGGGACGTGGAGGCCGAGGCACGAGCCAGTTCCTCGACGGCGACCACATGAGCGAGATAACCAAGGCCCGTGCCGCCGAAATCCGGATCGGCGGTGATGCCGAGCAGGCCGAGCGCGCCGAGTTCAGGCCAGAGATCTCGGGCAAATTCGTTGCTGCGGTCGATTTCGTCGGCGCGAGGCTTGAGTTTTTCCTGCGCGAAACGGTGGACCGTTTCACGAACAGCGTCGACCTCCTCGCCGAGCGCAAAATTCATGCTTGCGTGGAACACCCTGCATCCTCCCGGTGTACCAAGTTCAGTATGTCAGAAAGTAGTGGGGCAGCGGCGGCAGGTCGTCAATGGGCCAAGAGAGCCGATGCCCGACATCGCAAGATACGGTCTTCCGCTGTGCCGCCTTTGAACAAAGATTGCCTTATTCGGGAAGATGGTGCGGATGGAGACCGGGGACCCATTGGGTGTTGGGCATGCGCGTGCCGGTATAGGTTACGCCGCTCGGCGTCTTGCAGCGATAGATCCGGGTCGGCATCACGTCGCCATAAAGAATGTCGAAACCGCCACGGCTGCGATAGACGTTCTCGATATCGCTGGTGCATTCATAGGTCTGTTTCTTCGCGTGTTCCTCCTCCGGCACGACGCCGGGCAGGTTACGAAAGTAGGTCTGCACATCCTTCGGGAAGGCCCGGGGCTCGGCCGCGAATACCTCAGCCGGAACCACCGCGGCGACAAGCAGCGCCACGAGCATCACGACCGGCAGTATCCATGCACCTTTGAGCATCAATCGACTCCTCATCCACGTAAACGGCGGATGATTCACAGATATGGACGGCAGGAGGTCCAATCCATGGGCCGGGGACCACGTTTGCGTGATCATCGGCGGTTATCCAGGCGGCGATAGCCGCTGGGCTGCTGGTAAAGCCAGCCGATCCGCTGAACGGCCGCCTCGAATTTCTCGCGGGCGACGCTCATCGTGTGGCCGTTGGCGTGGAGAAGCGTCTCGGCATTCTCCATGATGCCGACATGACCCTTCCATAAAACGAGGTCGCCGCGGCGAAGTTCCCCTTGACCGATCTCTTTGCCGATCGAGGCCTGCATATCGGAGTCGCGCGGGGCAAATTGGCCGGTCATCATCAGGGCAAGCTGCACGAGCGACGAGCAATCAAGACCGAAACCGGAACGGCCACCCCAGAGATAGGGCGTCTCGATGAATTTTTCGGCGACGGCGACGTAATCGTCACCCAAGGTCTCGGCGATGGGGAGGCAATGGCGGGCGATCACCGCCTCGCCGCTCGCCAAGACGAAATAACGCGTGCCGCGGGTTTCCGCCTCGCCGACGACGGTGACGCGGCTGCCCATGGACAGGGCGCCAACCGGCGGCTTGCGGAGCTCCGGTTCCGGATACAGGAAGGTACGCGGCACGGCGATGCGGTGGGTGGGTTCTTCCAGGCTTCCGAGCATCGCCTCCGGCAGGTAGCCGACATAGCCGTCCTGATCGGCCTGCACCCAGGCGAAACCATCGGCACGGTCGAAGACGCGGACGGTTTCGCCCCACAAAAGTTCGGTATCGATGCCTCGGGCAAGGTCCGGTGCCGGGCGAAGCTGGGCCACCGGCACGGCGATGCGGGCCGGTTCGCCGCGGACGAACTGGCCTGCTTCGACGCTGCCCTTCAGCGTCTCGTCTGCGAGGTCGGGCCGGAAAGCATGCAGGCGTCTGTCGAGCAGCTTGGTCATCTCAAAATTCCCTTCGGGCGCTTCGCGGCAAACCCGTCACTGGCGGCCTTCCCGGATGATCAGGTCGCCCAGCTTTTCCAGATAGAGCGCACCCGCCACTGTGCGCTTGATCACCACGTTGCGGCGGTCCCGCTCGTCGCGCTGGCGGTCCACCAGGCCCATCTCGCCCATCGTGTCGAGCGCGCGGGTGATGACCGGCTTGGTGACGCCGAGCGTCGCCGCCAGCCCGCGCACCGTGTGCGGCGGCGGCATGAGGTAAATATGCAGCAGAATGGACATCTGGCGCAATGTCAGATCGCGGCCGTCGTGGCGCACCTGCTCCAGCGATACCCGGTGCCAGAGGCCCAGCGCTTCCGTGGCGGTCAGTTCAACCGGCATCACCACCTCGGTTCAAAAATCCGGCCTCGCTTCACAATACGACGGATTTTAGGCCCAAGTTCTTACCGGTTTGTTTCGGAGCCGGTTTATTTCGCTGCCATGTCGCGGATCGTGCGGTAGAGCGCGCGGATCGCAAACGCCTCGCCGCCGATCGGCGCCTGCGGCTTTTCGGCCGCCATCCAGCCGTAGATGTCGAAATGCACCCAGCTCCTGGTGGCGGTGACGAACCGCTTGAGGAAAAGTGCCGCGGTGATCGCGCCAGCCATGCCGCCCGAGGGCGAATTGGTGATATCGGCGGCGCGGGAGCGGATATCCTTGTCATAGCCCATCCAGAGCGGCAGGCGCCACATCGGATCGGCTTCGGTGCGTCCCGCGTCCATCAGCTTGCCGGCAAGCGCTTCGTCATCGGTGAAATAGGGCGCAAGCTCGGTGCCCAGCGCGACGCGGGCGGCCCCGGTCAGCGTCGACATGTCGACCATCAGGTCCGGCGGGTTTTCGTCCGCATAGGCAAGCGCGTCGGCAAGGACCAGCCGGCCTTCCGCATCGGTATTGTCGATCTGCACGGTGATGCCCTTGCGGCTCCTGTAGATATCGCCGGGGCGGAAGGCATTGCCGGAAATGGAGTTTTCGACCGCCGGCACCAGAACCTGGAGGTCGACGTTAAGGCCGGCATCCATGATCATCAGGGCAAGTCCCATGACGTTCGCGGCACCGCCCATGTCCTTCTTCATCAGCGCCATGTTAGCGGCGCCCTTGATGTCGAGGCCGCCGGTATCGAAGCAGACGCCCTTGCCGACAAGGGTGACGCGCGGATGACCCTTCTCTCCCCAGCGCATTTCGAGCAGGCGCGGAGGCGAGACGCTGGCGCGGCCGACCGTGTGGACGAGCGGGAAATTCCGGGCGAGCAGGTCCTCACCGACAATGGAGGTGACGGTTGCGCCGTAATGTTCGCCAAGCGCCCGGAAGGCAGCTTCCAGCTCGATCGGCCCCATCTCGTTGGTCGGAATATTGATGAGGTCACGGGCCAGGAAAACGCCGGCGAGCTGGCGCTCGACATCGGCGGCATCGGCCGTGGCCGGGATCGCAAGCCGCACGTCCTTCGGCTTGTCGGACCTGTAGCGGCTAAAGCCGTAGGTGCCGAGGCCATAACCGAGAGCAAGATGTGCATCGCCAAGCGTCGAGGTCTCGACATGCCAGTCACCCGCCGGCAAGAGCTTCGAGAGTTTTCCGGTAATGAACGGCGCCTCGGCGGGATCGCTGCCAAGGCCGAACAGGGCGCTACCCACCTCACCGCCGGCCGTTGGCAACAGAAGCACTGCGCCTGCTTCCGCCTTGAAACCCGCCGCCTTCGCCCAGGCGAGTGCCGCCGCATCGAGCTTCCCAGCCTCCAGGTCAGAGGGGGTCACGGCGTGGATTGGCCTGGTCGCCGCCCCTTTCGCGCTGAAGGGAGAGGGGCGTTCGATATACTGATAAGGAGTCATGGGGAGCCTTCGGAAGCTGCTGGAATCGCTCGTCTTAACGATCTGTTAGGGTTAACAGTTTATTGCTGGAGTGGAAATGCGCTATATGCCCGCTCCCTATTCGGAAGACGTGGCACCGGACCGAACGAGACCGCACCCCATGACCGCTTCCGCAGCCGTGACGCTTCGCAAGACCCGCCTCGCCCAGACTGCCGCCCTCGCTATTCTCGCCGTTCTCTCTGTCACCGGCTGCGCGACGAAGCGGGATGTAGAAACGACGAGCTCGATCCCGAGGGCCTCGGCCGCCTCCATGGACGGCATGAACGCGAACGATCTTGCCAGCACCGAGAAGTCTGTCGGTGCGAGCTATGCCCGCGATCCCAAGAACAAGCAGATCGGGCTGCAATACGCGACAGTGCTCGGAATGACCGGCAAGAATGCGCAGGCGCTTGCCGTGATGCAGCAGGTGGCTATCGCCCACCCGGCCGATCGGGACGTGCTGGCGGCCTATGGCAAGGCGCAGGCCGGTGCCGGCCAGCTCGAACAGGCGCTCGCAACCATCAATCGCGCCCAGACCCCCGATCATCCGGACTGGCGGCTCTATTCGGCCGAAGGCGCCGTGCTCGACCAGCTCGGTCGCTCGGCGGAGGCCCGCCAGAAATACCGCATGGCGCTCGAGACCCAGCCGAACGAGCCGAGCGTGATGTCCAATCTGGGAATGTCCTACGTGCTTTCCGGCGACCTGAAGACAGCGGAAACCTACATGCGCAATGCCGCCGGCCAGCCCGCCGCCGACAGCCGCGTCCGCCAGAACCTGGCGCTGGTGGTCGGCCTGCAGGGCCGTTTCGCGGAAGCCGAACAGATCGCCCGCCGGGAACTCTCGCAGCAGCAGGCGGACGCCAACGTCACCTATCTGCGTTCGATGTTATCCCAGCAGAATGCCTGGGCAAAGCTCGCCGACAAGGACGGCAAGAGCAAGCCCAAGACGAATTGACCGGGCTACCGTCATCCCAACAAAAAACCGGCCTTGCGCCGGTTTTCCTGTTTTCGGGATGGCCCTCCATCGGTACGCCTTCAGATGAGGCGCGAAATCACCGTGATGATTCCGCCGATCAGGACGAGGTTCACGCAAAGTCTTGCCAGCATCGGGTATCCTCCAAAATCACGTGAGCGCTCCGATCCGCGTTCGTAAACGGACGGAACTTTCGCTCGATGAGGGGATATTGATCTATCGCCGCTGAATGCGGTCTGAAGCTGGAATTCAGGTGCCGTTCACCGTCGCCTCGGCGCTTGCTGCCGACGTCATCAAAACTTGTCGGCGACCTGGATGCCGGCGGGGCCGAGGATGACGGCGATCAGCACCGGCAGAAAGAACAGGATCATCGGCACGGTCAGCTTCGGCGGCAGGGCGGCGGCCTTCTTTTCCGCCTCGTTCATCCGCTCGTCGCGGCCTTCCTGGGCAAGCACACGCAGCGCCGAGGCAATCGGCGTACCGTAGCGTTCCGCCTGGATCAGCGCCTGTGTAACCGCCTTGACGATATCGAGCTGGGTGCGGATGCCGAGATTTTCGAGCGCGGTGCGGCGGTCCTGCAGGAAGGAGAGCTCGGCCGTCGTCAGCACCATTTCCTCGGCCAGAGGCGGCGACGCCTGCGCCATCTCCTCGGCCACGCGGCGCATCGCCGCCTCCATGGAAATCCCCGATTCGACGCAGATCAGCATCAGGTCGAGCGCATCGGGCCAGGCCCGCTTGATGGAAAGCTGGCGTTTCTTCACCCGGTTGGAAATGTAGATGTTCGGTGCATAAAAACCGATATAGGCGACGACGATCGCCGCCAGCATCCGGATCGGGAACGGCCGGGTGGCGAGGTTGCCGAGCACGAAAATCCAGACAATGGCGCCTGCGAGGAAAACGAAGGGCAGCAGGAAACGGGCCAGCAGGAACATGTTGAGGGCGTTCTGCGACCTCAGGCCGGCGGCACGAAGCCTGTTGACGGTGTTGTCGTCCACCAGCGCCTTGCGCAGGTTAAAGCGCTCGACGATCTGCCGGACCGACTGATTGTTCTGTGCGCGCAGCGACGTCTTCGACTGTTCGGAATTCATGCGGGCGCGTTCGCGGGCGCGGATCTGTTCGCGCTCGGTGGAGACAGCCTTCATGCGCTTGTCGAGGTCTCCTTTTTCGAGGAACGGGCTCGCCAGCGTGTAGAGGGTCGCGAAAACCGCCACGGCCACCAGGATGGCGAGCAGTGTGGTCGGGTCGGTGAGCGTCGTTGCCAGTCCCATCGCTCAATCCCCTCAGATGTCGAAGTTGATCATGTTGCGCATGACGAAAATGCCGATCGACATCCAGACGCCGGAAAACAAAAGGATCAGGTGCCCGCGCGGATCGGTGAAGATGATCGATATGTACTGAGGCGAGGTGAGATAGACGAGCAGCGAGACGATGAAGGGCAAAGCGCCGATGATCACCGCCGAAGCCTTGGCTTCCATCGACAACGCCTGCACCTTGGCCTTCATCTTCCTGCGCTCGCGCAGCACCTTGGAAAGATTGCCTATCGCTTCGGAAAGATTGCCGCCGGCCTGGCCCTGGATGGTGATGACGATCGCGAAGAAATTCACTTCCGGCAGCGGCATGGTCATCATCATGCGCGTGCAGGCTTCCGGAATGCTCAAGCCCACTTGCTGGGATTCGATCACACGGCGGAATTCCGTCTTCACCGGTTCCTGGCCGTCGGAAGCGATCAGCCGCATTGAATCGTTGAGCGGCAGGCCGGATTTGATCGATCGCACCATGACGTCGAGCGCATTCGGAAATTCATCGAGAAACTTCTTCTGGCGACGCTTGACCAGGAAACCGATGATCCAGCGCGGCAGCCCGACCGAACTGACGAAGGCGGCACCGACGGCGCCGAGCAGCGGCAGGCCGGCGATCAGGGCCACGAGGAAAACGAAGACGCCGAAAAGAACGCTGAACATATAGAAGCGGCCCATCGTCAGGGACAGGCCGGTCTGGGGCAGCTTGGCCTTCAAGCTGCCGTCGGCCATCTTCTTGTTCTTCTCTTCCTGCTTCTTCTCCAGGTCCTTGATCGAATCCTGCATGGACTTGCGGCGCTTGGAAAGCTCCTGCACGCGGTCGCGCGCGGCCTTGACCTTGTTGAGATCGGTTTCCGCCGATTTCACCCGGTTGAGTCGGCTGTCGGCCTTCTTTTCCACTTCCATGCGAGAGAACAACAGCGCGTAACAGACCGCCGCCGCGGCGACAGCCACGAGGGCGATGATCGCCACGACATTGATATCCAGCCCGAACATGGAACCCCGCTCCTCAGCTCTTGGTTTTTTCCATCGCGTCAAGCGCGGCAGAAAGGCGCTTTTCCTCGTTGTAATAACGGGCGCGGTCCCAGAAATGCGGCTTAACGATACCGGTCGACATGTGCTTGCCGATCAGGCGGCCGTTGGCGTCCTCGCCGTCGATCTCGTAACGCATCAGGTCCTGGGTGATGATCACGTCGCCTTCCATGCCCATCACCTCGGTGATCTGGGTGATGCGGCGCGAACCGTCGCGCAGGCGGGCCGCCTGGATGATAACGTCGATCGAACCGCTGATGATCTCGCGCACGGTCTTGGCCGGCAGCGAATAACCGCCCATGGCAATCATCGATTCCATTCGGCTCAGGCATTCGCGCGGCGTGTTGGCGTGGATCGTACCCATCGAGCCGTCGTGGCCGGTGTTCATCGCCTGCAGCAGGTCGAAGACTTCGGGTCCGCGCACTTCGCCGACGATGATGCGCTCAGGCCGCATGCGCAGGCAGTTCTTGACGAGGTCGCGCATGGTAATCTCGCCCTCGCCCTCGATGTTCGGCGGGCGGGTTTCGAGCCGGACCACATGCGGCTGCTGCAGCTGCAGTTCGGCGGTGTCCTCGCAGGTGATGACCCGCTCTTCCTTGTCGATATAGTTGGTCAGGCAGTTCAGCAGCGTCGTCTTGCCCGAACCGGTACCGCCGGAAATGACGATGTTGCAGCGGACGCGGCCGATGACCTGCAGAAGCACGGCGCCTTCCGGGGTGATCGCGCCGAACTTGACGAGCTGGTCGAGGTTCAGCTTGTCCTTCTTGAACTTACGAATGGTGAGCGCCGGCCCGTCGATAGCGAGTGGCGGCGCGATGACGTTGACACGCGAACCATCCGGCAGGCGCGCGTCGCAGATCGGCGAAGATTCGTCGACGCGGCGGCCGACCTGACTGACGATGCGCTGGCAGATCGACAGGAGCTGGGAATTGTCGCGGAAGCGGATTTCGGATTCGATCGTCTTGCCGGCGACTTCGATGAAGGTCTGCCCGGCGCCGTTGACCATGATGTCGGAGATGTCGTCGCGGGCGAGCAGCGGCTCCAGCGGGCCGTAACCCAGAACGTCGTTACAGATGTCCTCGAGCAGTTCCTCCTGCTCGGAGATCGACATCGCGAAGTTCTTGATGGTGATGATATCGTTGACGATATCACGGATTTCCTCGCGCGCGCTTTCCGCATCGAGCTTGGCAAGCTGGGAAAGGTCGATCGTATCGATCAGCGCCGAGAAGACCTGGCTTTTGGTGTCGTAATAGAGTTCCGTGCGCGCCGGGCGCTTGCGGGCCGCCGATTGCGGCGCGAGCGGCGGCGGCGAAGAGATCTGCTGCCGCTGGGTAACCGGATCGCGCACCGGCTCGGCAAGGATTTCCGGAGCGGCGGGCCGCGCCGCGGCAGGCGCAGGTGCAGCCGGCAGCGGCGGCGCTACGCTGCCGCTCTTCCCAAATCCCTCGTTTCCGCGTTTTCCAAACATACCGGTTTCCTGGTGTTATGCCTTCTTGCGCCCGAGCATGCCGAGCATCTTGCCGAGGCCACCCTTCTTCACCTTCTTCATGGCGATGCGACCCGTGACGATGTGGGCGATCTGGGAGAAGGTTTCGGCGACAGGCGACTTCGCGTCGATTTCGGAGATCATGCGGCCGCTATTGGCAGCATTGCCGAACAACAGCACATCGAACGGCAGGATAGCGATCGGCTCGATCTCTAGTGGCTCGATGAAATCGTTCGGGGCGATCTCCGGACGCTTCGGCATGCCGACCTGGTTGAGGATCAGATGCGGCGCACGGTCGTTTGGGCGAAGCTTCTTCAACGCATCTAGCATGTTCTTGGTGTTGCGCAGGTTGGCGAGATCGGGGACCGCGCAGATCACCACCTCGTCGACCTCCGAGAGAACCGCCCGCGTCCATTCCGTCCAGCCATGCGGGACATCCAGAACGGCCATCGGCGCGCTGCGCTGCAGGAGCTCGATGATCGGCGTGAAGGCGTTGCGATCGAAATCATAGGCGCGATCGAGCAGCGAAGGAGCCGCCAGCAGCGAGAGATGCTCGGAGCACTTGGTCAGAAGGCGATCGAGGAAGACTTCGTCCAGGCGTTCCGGCGCGAAGACGGCTTCTGCAATGCCCTGGGCCGGATCCTGATCGAAATCGATATTGGCGGTGCCGAAGGGAAGATCGAGATCGGCCAGGATGGTTTCGGTCGAGAACAGGTTCGAAATACCAAAGGCGCAGTTATGCGCGATGGTCGAGGCACCGACGCCGCCCTTGGCACCAATGAAGGCGACCGATTTGCCAAGCGGTTCGGCCTCGGGATCCACGAAGATCGCCGAAATCGAAGCCAGCATGTCAGGCATCGGCACTGGGCCGACGAGGTATTCGGAAATGCCGTTGCGGATCAGCTCGCGATAAAGCGAAATGTCATTGTAGCGGCCGACGACGATGACCCTGGTCGAGGGGTCGCACACTTCCGCAAGCGGCGTGAGCTCATGGAGCAGGTTCTTCGGCTCGGCGTCGGTTTCCAGAATGATGAGATTCGGGGTCGGGGTGGACGAAAACATGTTGGCGGCAGCGCTGGTGCCGCCGATCGTCACTCGCAGGTTGACCTTGGCCATGCGGCGATCGCGGGCCATGCGGTCCATCATGCGCTGCATCCCGTCGCTTTCGCAGAAGGAATGGATAGAGATGCGCGGCAGCGGGCGCAGCGCGTCGAAATCGCCCGGACGATCGGCATCCTCGGCAAACCCTTCACCCTGGCCGGGAGTGCGGATTTCGTAGTTGATCGCGCTCATTGTTTTCTCCGGTTCCCTGGCTTACGGCGTCGTGGTGCCACTGGATTCCCCGCGATAATCGCTGATGACCTTGGCGCGTTGCGCCGCATCGATCGGCGTGATGGCGCGCGGGGCGATGAGGTCCGTGGGATTGGCGACCTGGGCTGCAAGATTGTTCTGGCTGGCACAGCCGAAATTGTACCAGTTCCTGTTGCCGAACGTGTTGTCCGACAGGTCTGCCGGCCATTCGCCACACTGGCCGGTCATCGCCTTGGTCGTCACGTAGGAAAGCCGGATCGGCGCGGCATCGCCATTCGGCGAGGCGGCGTAGCTGCTCATCAGAATCCGCTGCGGCTTGATGCCGGAACGCGTCAGCTCGCGGCGGATATCGCCAGCCAGATGCTGGGCTGCACCGGAATTATACGAACCGGATGGCACCTGGATCTGCATCACGCCGGCCGGCGACGCCATGAAGTTCTGCGCAAATCCTTTGACCGTATCCCGCATCCCGGTCGTCAGCCGCACATCACCCGAGGCAATCGGAATATCGAGCGTCGACTGGCCTTCCGCCAACACGATCGGATGGCGGGTGCGATAGTCGTCGGGGATGGAGCCCGTGGTCAGCTGGCTGTTGCCACAGGCCGACAGGAGCAGGCCGGATGCAGCAAGCGCCAGGGCTGCGGCGACCCTGCGGCGACGGGACCGGGTTGTAACCTTCGTCATGGCATCCTGTCCTTCGGCCGAGATTTTCTGGGTTTCAATGTCCATGACCGCTCATTTGTAGATAAAGCCTACGGCGCCGTGATACTGGCCCGCCGCGACGGGTTCCTTACGGCCGTAGATCTTGTTGACGCGGTTCAGGAAGAAGGTCGCGGCATCGTTTTCCGGATTGAAGTTGTCGTCCGGCCGGGCGATCTCATTGCGCGCAACAGGACGGACCAGATAAGGCGTCGCGATGATCACAAGTTCGGTTTCGTTGCGGATAAAGTCCTTGCTGCGGAAAAGCGTGCCGAACACCGGAACCTTGGAAATACCGGGAAGGCCGGACATTGCCTGTCGGACATTGTCCTGCACCAGGCCGGCGATGACGATGGAGCCGCCGGAAGGCAATTCGACCGTGGTCGAAGCCTCGCGCTTGCGGATCGACATGTAGGTATTGCCGGGGATCCGCAGCGAAGCACCGTTACCTGTCGCGGCAGAACCTTCGTAGGTCGGCTCCGACACGTTGGTTTCAATCACCAGGCTGATGCGCCCGGGGGACAGAACGACAGGCTTGAAGTTCAGTTCAATACCATAATCGACGGTGTCGACCGTCTGCGTGACAGTACCCGCCTGGCCATCGACTTCCTGCTGGCCGGGCAGGCGGTATTCGCCGCCCACATAAAATTTCGCCTGCTGGCCGGATATGGCGGTCAGGCTGGGTTCGGCAAGCGTGCGCATGACGCCCGCCTGTTCCATGGCGTTCATGTAAGTCGAAAGACCGACATTGCCTATGTTGCCGGACATGATGCCTTGAGCAGCCAGGCCGACGGCATTTCCGAGATTGGCGGGGTTTGCGAAGGAAATCGAGCCTTTGGGGCCGGTCACGGAGCCGTTGAAACCGAGCTGCTTCAGCACCTGCCGGCTGACTTCCGCAACCGTCACCTTCAGCGTGACCTGATCCTCGCCCTCGATGGTCAGGAGGTTGACGATCTGGGACTGCTGTCGGGCTTCGGCGAAGATGTCCGCGTCACCGTTATTGCCCTGAGCCGTAATGTTCCGGGTGGTCGCCTCACCGCCCTTGAGGAAGGCGGTGGTGAGCTTTTCCGCCTGTGCCGAGTCCTGCGGCGTCCGGACGCTGCCGGACAGAACAATGTTGTCCGAGATGATCTCGACCTTGATGTTCGATTCCGGCAGGAACCGGCGAAGGTTCTGCTCGAGACCGGAAATATCGCGCTCGATTGCCACGTCCAGGCTGACGATTTCCTCGCCGTTGGGTCCGAAGACGAAGATGTTGGTCTGGCCGACGGTCTTGCCGAACAGATAGATACGGCGGGAGGTGCGCGTCACCGCGTCAGCCATGCTCGGGTCGGCGACCAGAATGTCGTGGGCATCGGACGGCAGGTCGACAACCAGTGCCTTGTTGAGACCGAGTTGAAGCCGTTTGCGTATTCCGGGCCCGCCTTCGGTGATACGCACGACGCTGTTTTCGGCCGCCAGAGCTTGCGCCGGCTGAAGGCTGATCGGGGCGATATTCAGCGAAACGCCGGAAAAGGCGAGGCAAAAAGCCATGCCTGCCGCTGCCGAGCTACGAATCTTGAGTTTCAGACTGTTCACTTGAACGCTCCGTTCATTTCGCCTGCTCCGCCGTCGCCGTACTCTTGACGATCGCCCCCGACTTGATGACCTGGATATCCGCCTTGCCATCACCCCCATGCAGCAAATAGTCCGGGGCTACCGTGTCGGTCTCCTGCGAATCCGCGACCGAGCGCAGCGCGAGCGTCAGCCGCTGAGCCATCTGCTGGGCGACGGCGATGACCTTTGTCTGGTCCGGCGTCAGTTCCAGCGTCGCCGTCGTGCCGACGACGGATTTCTTGCCGTCCTCGCTCTCCTGGACCTGCTGGTCGATCGCAAGGACACGAACGTTGCTCAGGATGTTTTCGGTAATGTAATTGCCGTTGTCCTTGTTCTCGCGCACCATGATGACGTCGACCCGGTCATTCGGCAGCACGAAGCCGCCGGCGCCAGTAGCAACCGAGATCTCGGTTGCTACTGCCCGTTTTCCGGATGGCAGCAGCGAGGACATGATTCGGCTGGATGAGTCGGCGATCTTCTCGGCGCGCATCGGCTCGCCCTTGAACATCGGCATGCGGACGACGACGCCCTGAAGCTCGGTCATGGCATTCGGGCGCGTGGAATCGGTGATGAATCCGTCGACGATGCCGCTCGAGGGCCAGGACATCCATGCCATCGACTTGTCGTTCAGCCGGCTGCCCACGGGCAGGTTCTCAGCCGTCACGAGCACCTTGACCGTCGGCTCCTTCTGGATGACGGTTTCCACCAGTTCGGGGGCCTTCGTGCCGGAAAGGCGCATGGCGAGCATGCCGGCGAGACCCGCCGCCACCACGGCAACCGCTAGAATAATGATACGGGTGGGCTTCATGGCCATTCCTTGGGGGAACACTAACTTCCCGGAGAATGGCCTCCAATGGTGTAATTATAGTTAATGAGAAGCTTACAATTCTGGTTAACGCGATCTTTCAATCGCTGAAACCTCTATTGAAACGCCTTCACCGCCAGGAGATGGATAGGCGCAAGCTCAAGGGTCAGGAAGCCGGCGATCGCGATGGCGATACCGTAGGGGATCTTCTTGGCGTTGACGAGGGATGAGGGGAGCGGGATGCCCATGGCCATGACCGACGCCGCCTGCGAGCGCAGGAGCAGGAAAGCAAGCGTCACCGCGCCGCCGACATAACCGACGGTGACGAGGAAAACGAGAAGCGAGTGATTGAAGCCGAACCAGACGGCTGTCGCGGTCAGTAGCTTGGCGTCGCCGCCGCCCATGACATTGAAGGCGAACAGCGCGAAACACACGCCGAACACGGCAAGACCGGCGACCAGATTCATGCCGATTTCCGGCCAGCTTAGCCCCACGAGCGGCGCTAGGACCAGAAAGGACACCAGAACAACCGCCGATACCTGGTTCGGGATCGTCATGCTGACGAGATCGGATATGGCGGCAAGCGCCAGGCAAAGCGGCAGGATTGTAAGAATGGCCAGAGTGATCACGATCATTACTGAATCCGCCGCCATCAGTCAGGATTTGCACGAGCAGAATACGCGATCCGCAATCCCTGCTAAACTACGAAATAAGACGAAGCCGCCTCGATTGTGATCGAGCCGGCTTCTGAAATTTGTCGCCTGCAATCAGCACGCGGCGGTGCCGGTGCCGCAGTTAAGCTTCTTCGAGATGTTGGTGAACTGGGTGTTCAGCGCGCCGCCGAGGGTGGTCGCACCGGCGATCAGAGCAACGGAGATGAGTGCTGCGATAAGACCATACTCGATGGCAGTCGCACCAGATTCATCTTTCATAAAACGAGCGAAAATCTTGGTCATGGAACTCTCCTACTCCACATTTGTTGTTCAGCACTTCCCGACAACTGTTTTCCGTTGTTCGGATGACTGAAACCTACAGAGGGACGATTGCCATCGGCTTAAGGAACATCGTTACCTTCCGGTTAACGGAGGATTGCCGGTTGCGTGGTAAACGAAGAGGAAAGAACAAAACTTGCATTCGAGCGACCACCTGCCCATTCTCATAATTTGCTAATGTGCATTTTTTTACAGAGCCTTAATTTGCATGCAGGAAGGCTGAAATTCGCTTCCTCGGGTTGCAATTCCGGCCAATCGGCAATGGTTAAGACGGGGATCAAGAACCGCCTTCTGTGCCACTTAACCCTTCATTCACCAATCGCAGCCATCCTTGCGGAGATAACAATCTCACCTGAAGGCCCCTCCAATGCTGTTCCGTAGCGTCATGGTCCGACTCCTCGCCATTTGCGGTGTCGTCTTCGCGGGCGCGGGGCAGTCTGCAGCGCAGGATCAGGAGGGCCTTCTGCGCGTATTCATGAATCACGCGCGCGTGCTGAAACTCGACAGGCCGGTCAGCAAGGTCATCGTCGGCAACTCGAACGTGGCCGATGCCACCGTTGCGGACTCCACCACGATCGTCCTTACCGGCCGCAGCTTCGGCACGACCAATCTCGTGCTGCTGGACGCCGAGGGCAATGCGATTGCCGACGAACGGGTGCTCGTTTCGATCGACGAAGGAAACACGGTACGCGTCTTCCGGCAAACCGAACGTTCCATCCTTTCCTGCACACCCAATTGCGAGCAGCACGCCGAGTTCAAGAACACCGCCACGCCCTGATCGGGGACAGGTGGTTAAACTGCGGCCGATCGCTGCAACGGAATCTCAATAATCCGGCCATACGATCGGCACGCTCAAGCCGGGCTGTCGGACGGGAACCATGTGCCAGGATTATGACGATACCAAAAGCAGGGCGCCTATGCCTATAAGAGGCAAGAGCGCGTGGCGGCGGATTGCCCGCTCCAAGGACGGCGCTGCCGCAATCGAATTCGCGTTGCTGGCCATTCCCTATTTCCTGATCGTCTTCGCGATCGTCGAAACCTTCATCGCCTATACGGGAGAACAGCTTGTCGCCAATGCCGTCGACACGATGGCGCGCAAGCTCAGGACCGGCAACATCACCTATGGGCTCAATCGCGGCACCGACAAGACCCAAACAGAATTCCGCCGCGCCTTCTGCGACGAAATATCGATCATGATCAAGTGCAGCGAGGAGGAAATCGCGACGCCGGATAAACTTCTGCTCGATGTCCGCTCGTTCGCCACCTTTGCACTCATTCCCACGACAATTCCGCGTTCGACCTCCGGCAGCGCTTTCGGCGAACTCGATACGTCTTCCTTCGCCTATGCGCCAGGCCCCGCGAAAAGCATCAACATGCTGCGGGCTTATTACCGCTGGGACGTCATCACCGATCTGATCCGGCCCTACATCACCAATGTGCGACCCGAGGGCGGCGGGCGTCCGAACTATTTCCTGATCGTCGAAACATCCGCCTTTCGAGCCGAGGATTATCCGTGATGGAAGAGCAAAAGCGGCAGCCGCGGACGCGATATCCGGGCATGTTGACCCGCCTCAAGCAGCTGGTGGCTGACCGGCGCGGCGTCGGAGCAGTGGAGTTCGCCCTGATCGCGCCACTCCTTCTCAGCCTTTATATCACGTCCTTCGAGATCACCATCGGACTCAGCGTCTCCAAACGGGTGACGCATAGCGCCAGCACGATCGCCGATCTGGTGACCCGGGAAACGAGCGTCGACAAGACGATCCTCATGACGATGAAGGACGTGACCGCAAGTCTGTTTGCGCCCTATACGCCCAACACGCTCAGCATCAAAGTCACGGGGGTGACACTCGATGCCACTGGCAATCCGACCGTTGCCTGGTCATGGGACGAAAAAGATGGCAGGCCCTATGCGATCGGCTCCGCGGTCCAGGTACCGGCCGATATGCACATAGCCAATTCCTTCCTCGTCCGGGCGGAGGTCTCAGTTCACCACGAACTCCTGATGTTCATGCCGGGTCTTTTGCCGAGCGAGGTACAGGACCTCACCATTGCGCGGGAGTATTTCTACCGCCAGCGCCTCGGAGACAGCGTCAACTGCACCAATTGCTGAAGCGCATCGGACGTTAACCCCTTTGCCAACACGCGCACGCGGCTATATGAATCCCGATTCGAGCCGGCCAGCAGAACCGTCGGCTGGCGATATTCAAACTTCCGGGTGACCGATGGCGCGTGCCTTCCTGTTCGTTCTTGATTCATTCGGCGTGGGCGGCGCCCCGGATGCGGACGAGTATGGCGATCTGGGCTCCAACACGCTCGGGCATATCGCGGAGTTCTGCGCGGCCGGCGTCGGCGACCGGGCGGGCCTCAGGGAAGGTCCGCTGCATCTGCCGAACATGTCGTCGCTCGGGCTTCTGGAAATCGCCAAGCTTGCCAGCGGCGACTATCCCGCCGGCATGCCGATGCCGGAGCGGATCTTCGGCCTGCACGGCGCGGCCAACGAAATTTCCCGCGGCAAGGATACGCCATCCGGCCATTGGGAAATCGCCGGGACGCCCGTGATGTTCGATTGGGGTTATTTCCCGACCGAAGGCGAGGCCTTCTCTCCCGAACTGGTGGATGCCATCTGCCGTGAGGGCGACATTGCGGGCATTCTGGGCAATTGCCACGCATCCGGCACCGAAATCATCGCCCGGCTCGGGGAAGAGCATATCCGTACCGGCAAGCCTATCTGCTACACGTCGACAGACTCCGTTTTCCAGATTGCCGCCCACGAAACCCATTTCGGCCTCGAGCGGCTGCTCCGGCTCTGCGAAACCGTCCGAGTGCTGCTCGATCCGATGAATATCGGCCGTGTGATCGCGCGGCCTTTCCTCGGCGAGACGGCAGAGACGTTCGAGCGGACCGGCAATCGCCGTGACTTCTCCGTGCCGCCGCCGGAGCCGACATTGCTCGACCGGCTGATCCGGGGCGGTCGTTCGGTGCATGCCATCGGCAAGATCGGCGACATCTTCGCCCACCAGGGCGTTTCGCGCGTCATCAAGGCGAACGGCAATGCGGCGCTGATGGACGCGACCCTTGCCGCCATGGACGAGGCGGCGCTGGGCGATCTGGTTTTCACCAATTTCGTCGATTTCGACATGCTCTACGGTCATCGCCGGGACGTGCCGGGTTATGCCGCGGCGCTCGAAGCCTTCGACCGCGCCCTGCCGGACGTCCATCGGCGGCTGAAGCCGGGCGATCTGGTCATCCTCACCGCCGATCATGGCTGCGACCCGACCTGGCGCGGCACCGACCACACCCGCGAGCGGGTGCCGGTCATGGCGTTCGGGCCGGGCATCCGCTCCCGCTCGATCGGGATCAGGGCAAGCTATTCGGACATTGCCGAAACCATAGCCACGCATCTCTCGATCCCGCTCGGGCCCAACGGATGGAGCTTCCTTTGACCAGACACCTCCTCAAGGCCGAGATTCACTGCCATATCGAAGGCGCCACGCCGCCGGCACTGGCGGCAAGCCAAGCCAGGAAATATGGCGTCGATGCGAGCAAGGTGTTGCGTGACGGCGCCTATGCCTGGTCGGACTTTTCCGAATTTCTCGTCTGCTACGATGCGGTTGCCAGCCTGTTCAGAACGGCCGACGACTACGCGCTGCTGACCGAGACCTATCTTCTGGAACTCGCCGCCGCCAACACGATCTACAGCGAAATCATCGTCTCGCCCGATCACGGAGACCGGATCGGGCTCGGCGCCGATGCCTATCTTGCCGGCATCTGTGACGGCATCCATGCGGCGCGTGAGAAGACCGGGATCGAGGCGCGGATCATCGTCACGGGTGAACGGCATTTCGGCCCGGACCGGGTGATCTCGGCCGCGGAATATGCGGCACGGGCGAAAAACCCGCTGGTGACCGGTTTCAACATGGCCGGCGAGGAACGCATGGGCCGCGTCGCCGACTATGCCCGCGCCTTCGATATCGCCCGCGATGCCGGATTGGGCCTGACCGTCCACGCCGGCGAGGTCTGCGGTGCCTTCAGCGTTTCCGATGCGCTCGATCTGGTGAAGCCTTTCCGGATCGGCCATGGCGTCCGGGCGATCGAGGATCCGGCGCTCGTGGAACGGCTTGTCGAGCTCGGCACCGTGCTGGAGGTCTGCCCGGGCTCGAACATCGCGCTGAACGTGTTTCCGGATTTCGACAGCCACCCCCTGAAACGCCTCAAGGCCGCCGGCGTGCGGGTCTGCATCAATTCCGATGACCCTCCCTTCTTCCACACCTCGCTCGCCCGCGAATACGAGATCGCTTCGGCGATCATGGGGATGCCGGATGACGAGATCGATGCGATGACGCGAACGGCGATCGAAGCTGCCTTCGTGGACGAAGAGACAAGGGCAAAGCTGATCGCCCGGTTCGACGCACAGGCTGGGTCAGAGGCTGGGGATGAGGCGGCCATACGCGCCTGATGGGTTGCGGAACCGGCCTTTTTCCTGAAAGAAGAGACAGGCAAACAATAAGGGGAAGCTCATGAACGGCGTCACTGTCATCGATCATCCGCTGGTGCAGCACAAGCTGACGATCATGCGCAAGAAGGAAACCTCGACGGCGGGTTTCCGGCGGCTGCTCCGGGAAATCTCGATGCTGCTCTGCTACGAGGTAACCCGCGACCTCGAGCTGACCATGGAAACCGTCGAGACGCCGCTCACGCAAATGCAGGCGCCGGTCGTCGAGGGCAAGAAGCTGGTCTTCGCTTCGATCCTGCGTGCCGGCAACGGGCTTCTGGAAGGCATGCTGGAACTGGTGCCCTCGGCCCGAGTCTCGCATATCGGCGTCTACCGCGACCACGAGACGCTGCAGCCGGTCGAATATTACTTCAAGGCGCCGGACGATATCGCAGAGCGGCTGATCATCGTTGTCGATCCGATGCTGGCGACCGGCAATTCCTCGATCGCCGCAGTCGACAAGCTGAAGGAACGCGGAGCGCACAACATCCGCTTCCTCTGCCTGCTTGCAGCCCCCGAGGGCATCGCCAACTTCCGCGCGGCGCATCCGGACGTGAAGATCTACACGGCCTCGATCGACAGCCATCTCGACGAAAATGGCTATATCGTGCCCGGTCTCGGTGACGCCGGAGACCGCATGTACGGTACAAAGTAATTAATTTAGAATTCGCTTACCAAGCTTTGAAATGAACGGCCTGCGAAGATTTCGCGGGCCGTTTTCTTATGGTTTTCCGGTTATGCAGGAAGCGGATATCCGGTTCATGCCGAGAGGATTGTTCATGCTCCTGCGCACCGTCATTTTTGCCGCCGTTGCGGCGCTGCTGGCGACACAGATCCCAGCGATGATCCAGCGTGCCGATCATCCGACGGAGGCGATGGCCGCCGTCGAAGCGCCCGCAAAGGCAACCCCTGTCTCCGTGACATCCGGCAGCGTGACGCTGGAAGCGGATGGGCGCGGACATTTCAACGGCACGTTCCGGATGAACGGCAAATCCGTCGACGGCCTCGTCGATACCGGCGCGTCCCTGGTAGCGATCAACGAGAGCACGGCCCGCAAGCTGGGCTACAGCGCCAACGGCCTGGATTTCCGCTACACCGTCAATACCGCCAATGGCGGCACCGAGGCGGCGCATGTGGTCCTCGACCGGATCGAGATCGGCGGCGTGCGCGTCAAGGACGTCGATGCCTTCGTGCTGCGCGACAAGGCGCTGACCGGCACCCTGGTCGGCATGAGTTTCTTGAAGAAGCTGAAATCCTTCCAGGTGGAAGGCGGGAACCTGAAGCTGATCCAGTGATCAGCCGATGCGCTTCAAGATGACCGGCGCGGCTGCGACCGGAGCATCAGCGATCGTGTAGAAACGCGCGACATCCTCGGCGATCCGCCTGGCATCCTCTTCAGTTCTGGCATGTACCATGGCGATCGGCTCGCCTTCCGACACCGGGCTACCGAGCGGCAACAATGCGCTGAAGCCCACACGATGATCGATCGGATCCGCCGCCCGCTTGCGGCCTCCGCCGAGTTCGACCACGGCCAGGCCGAGGGCGCGGGTCTCGCAGGCGACAAGGTATCCATCACGCGGCGCCGGCACGCGCAACTGCACCGGCGCGCGCTGCAGATAGACATCCGGCCGCTCGCAGAAATCCACTGGTCCGCCGAGCGCATGGACCATGCGGGCAAAACGCTCCATCGCTTCGCCGGAACTCAGGGCCAGTCGCGCATTCTCCTCGGCTTCCGACAGGTCACGCGCCACACCTGCCTGAACCAGCATTTCCGCGGCCTGCGCCAGAACGACGGCTTCAAGCCTCGTACCGACTTTCAGTCCAGCCAGGAAATCGAGACAGTTGACGATTTCGAGCGTATTGCCGGCCGCATCGGCGAGCGGTTGGTTCATGTCTGTGAGCAGCGCAGCCGTCTTCACGCCGGCACCGTTCGCCACGTCGACCAGTGAGCGGGCCAGCGTTTCGGCCTCCTCCAGACTTTCCATAAAGGCGCCGTTGCCGACCTTCACGTCGAGCACGAGGCTGCCGAGTCCGGCCGCGAGTTTCTTGGAGAGGATGGAGGCTGTAATCAGCGGCACGGATTCGACGGTGGCCGTCACGTCGCGGATGCCGTAGAGCCGGCGGTCGGCAGGAGCGAGGTCGCTCGTCTGCCCGATAATGGCACAACCGACCTCGTCTACCACTTTGCGGAACAAAATCTCGTCCGGCATCACGTTGTAACCGGGGATCGACTGCAGCTTGTCGAGCGTGCCGCCGGTATGCCCGAGCCCGCGACCGGAAATCATCGGAACTGCAAGGCCGCAGGCGGCAGCGATCGGCGCGAGCATCAGCGAGACGTTGTCACCGACGCCGCCGGTCGAATGCTTGTCCGCCACCGGTCGGCCAAGGCCGTCCCAATTCAGGACAGTCCCGGAATCACGCATGGCAAGCGTCAGCGCTACCGTCTCATTACGGGACATGCCCTGAAAGAAGACAGCCATGGCGAAGGCAGCCGCCTGGCCCTCGGAGATTTCCTCTCTTGTCAGGGCCCCGATGAAGGCTGCGATTTCCTCGGCGGCGAGGACTTTTCCGTCGCGTTTGCGACGGATGATCTCCTGCGGGATCATCCTGTCAGTAGCCGCTTGATGCGCGGACAGTGGTGCCGCCGCTCAGCACGCCGAGAATATCGTCAAGCAGGCTGGATGCGCCGAAGCGGAAGGTGGACGGCATGATCCAGTTGGGAGCCATGATCGTTTCGGCAAGCCGGAAGTAGAGATCGGCGTCGGCAACAGTCGATATCCCGCCGGCAGGCTTGAAGCCGACCCGCTTTTTCGAATCCCGGATCGCCTGCAGCATGATGTCGGCAGCTTCGAGCGTCGCGTTGACGGCGACCTTGCCGGTCGACGTCTTGATGAAATCGGCGCCGGCGGCAATCGCCAGTTCGGAACCGCGGCGGATCAGCGCGCTGTCCTTGAGTTCGCCCGTCTCCAGGATCACCTTCAGGCACGCATCGGGGCAGGCAGCGCGGACGGCTTCGACCATTTCGGTCACCGCGGCCTCATCGCCCGCGAGCAGCTTGCGATAGGGAATGACCATGTCGATCTCGTCGGCACCATCCTCGATCGCCTGCCGCGTCTCTTCGACCACCGCCGCGACGGCAAGTTCGCCCGACGGAAAATTCACGACGGTCGCGATGCGGACCGGATGTTCGGGGCCCAAGATCTGGCGCGCATGGACGACGAAACGCGGCCAGATGCAGATCGCCGCCGTGTTGCCGTAAGACGTCTGAGCGCGCAGGCACAGTTTCTCGATCGCGGCGTTGTCGCAATCGTCGCGCAGGTTCGTAAGGTCGAGAAGCGATAGCGCGAAGGCTGCCGCCTCGCGCGGGCTCAGGAGTTCCATGTCGAGTGCCTCCCCGGCTTGGTTACTGCGCCGCGCGACCGTTGGCCGCATCAGGGACCCAGTAAATTCAAAGGCGACGCAGGTCCGATCAAAGTCTGTTCGACTTCTGGGTCTTGCGCCTGATCATATTTACCGTTCAAACGATTAGATGCAAGCCACACCGGCGGGACGCATGGCCGCACGGGACGTATCCGATTGAAATACATCGTGTAATCAGGCCAACATTTCTTTCAGAATAGCCGCCAGTCGCTGCCCTCCGACGGGGGCCATGTCCTTGGTTTCCGCGTGGCTAAGCTCCGCACCGGTCATGCCTGCGCCGAAATTCGTGATGACCGACGCGGCCGCAACCTTGAGCCCGAAATAGCGCGCGAGGATGACTTCCGGTACCGTCGACATGCCGACCGCGTCGGCGCCAAGCGTGCGCGCCATGCGGATTTCCGCCGGCGTCTCGAAGCTCGGTCCGGAGAACCACATGTAGACCCCGGAAAACAGCGGGATGCCGCAACGGATCGCCGCGTTGCGCATGTCGAGCGCCAGGTCTGCGTCATAGGCGGTGGTCATGCCGACAAAACGCCCGTCGCCTTCCTCGCCGATCAGCGGGTTCATGCCGGAATAGTTGATGTGGTCGGAAATCTGCATCACCGAGCCCGGCGGCATATCCTCCTTAAGTGATCCCGCCGAGTTGGTCAGGATCAGCGACTGGACGCCGAGGCCCTTCATCACCTCTATCGGAAAACGCATCACCTTGGCATCGCCGCGCTCGTAATAGTGAGCGCGTCCGGAAAGCATGATGACCGGCTCGGCTCCGAGATAACCGGCGACGATCTCACCCGCATGCCCGGTGACGCCGCTCGCCGGGAAACCGTCGAGCGCGCCATAGGGGATGCGGACGGCCTCCGTCACCTCGTTCACCAGCGAACCGAGGCCTGAACCGAGCACGACCGCGTGGCGCGGCACCAGGCCATCCAGGCGATCAACGAGCAGATCGATGACTTGCCTCATGTCTGCCCCCTCAGCCGATCGCGTCCGTCTCGAAAGCATAAGGGAGAAGCTCCGCCATGGTGACGGTCTTCTGCACGCCGAGATCGTCGCAGAGATAGATGCGCGTACCGGCGGAGGCAAACTCGGCGATCTTCTGCCGGCAGCCGCCGCAGGGCGAGCAGAGCGCCAGCTTTTCGGCGATCACCGCCAGTTCGACGATCTTCTTTCCGCCGCCCATGATCATTGCGCCGATCGCCGTTGGCTCGGCACACCACCCTTGAGGAAAGGAGATGTTCTCGATATTGGCGCCAAGATAGACCTTGCCGTCATCGGCGCGGATCGCCACACCCACCGGGAACTTCGAATAGGGGGCATGAGCCTTGGACATCGCGTCGCGGGCAGCTTCGAAAAGATCGTGAGACATCTGATCAGCGCTCCTTGGTATAGGGCACGCCGCCGGCCTTGGGCGGACGAGCGGTGCCGATGAAACCGGCGAGCAATACGCAGGTGAGGATATAGGGCAGCGCCTGGAAGATCTGTACCGGCACTTCACCGATCAGCGGCAGCGATTTGCCCTGCATGAAATTGGCGAACGCATCAAGGAAACCGAAGAGCAGGCAGGCGAGCATGACCGGCACCGGCTTCCACTTGGCGAAGATCAGCGCCGCAAGCGCGATATAACCCTTGCCGGCCGACATGTTGTTGATGAAGGCGGCCGATTGGGCGATCGACAGATAGGTGCCTGCGAAACCGCAGAGGAATCCTGCGACGATCAGCGAGCGATAACGCATCCAGGCAACTGAAATGCCGGCGGTATCCACCGCACCCGGATTTTCACCGACGGCACGCAGGCGCAGCCCGAAGCGGGTGCGATAGAGAACCCACCAGGAGATCGGCACCATCAGGAAGGCGATATAGGTGAGGACGTTGTTGCCTGAGATCACGTTGGCATAAAGCGGGCCGATGATCGGCACGTCGCGCATCATGTCGGCGCCCGGCAGGACGATGGACGAGAAGCGGCCTTCAGGTGGAACCTGGCCGGTGCGCCCGCCCTGCCTGAACCAGGCCTGTCCAAGCACGATCGTCAGACCGGCAGCGACGAAATTCAGCGCCACGCCGGAGACGATCTGGTTACCGCGATTGGTGATCGAGGCAAAGCCGTGCACGAACGAAAACACGATCGACACGCTGATGCCGCCGAGCAGGCCGAACCAGGCATTGCCGGTCCAGTAGGCGACACAGGCCGCCGCGAAGGCGGATGCCAGCATCTTGCCTTCCAGGCCAATGTCGAAAATGCCGGCGCGTTCCGAAAAGAGGCCGGCAAGCGCCGTGAACAGAAGCGGGATCGAGAGGCGAACCGCCGAGCCGAGAATGCTGATGAAAATATCGAAATAATCCATGAGCCTACTTCCCGGTGAGCTGCTGGTAGAGCCGGACGATGGACGGGCGCAGCATGTATTCCAGCGCACCGGCGAACAGGATCACCATGCCCTGGATGACGACGATCATGTCACGCGTGATGCCCGGCATGTCGAAGGAGAGTTCGGCCCCGCCCTGATAGAGAATGCCGAAGAGCAGTGCCGCCAGGATGATGCCTGCCGGATGATTGCGGCCCATCAGCGAGACGGCGATGCCGACGAAGCCGGCGCCCCCGACGAATTCGATCTGCAGGCGGGCGGAAGCGCCCATCACCGGGTTCAGCGCCATCATGCCGGCAAGGCCGCCGGAGATCAGCATGGTGATCATGACGATCTTGGAATAACGGATGCCGGCATAACTCGCGGCCGTCGGGCTGATGCCGAGCGTGCGCATTTCGTAACCGAGCTTCGTGCGCCAGATCAGTACCCAGACCAGGAAGCACATGATCAGCGCGATCAGGAACGAGAAGTTGAGCGGTGCCGCGCCGATCTTGCCGCCAAACATGGCGATCAGCCAGTCGAGCTTGGGAAGCTGGCCGCCGGGCAGGAAGGTGCGGGTTTCCGGCGCCATCTTGCCAGGCACGATCAGCACGCGCACCAGCATGTAGTTCATCAGCGACGAGACGATGAAATTGAACATGATGGTGGTGATGACGATATGGCTGCCGCGCTTGGCCTGCAGCCAGGCGGGAATGGCGGCGCAGGCCGCCCCGAACAGCGCAGCGCCGATCACCGCGAAAGGCATGGTTACATACCAGGGCACATAGCGGTCCATGGCCAGCGCCACCAGCGCCGCACCAAGACCGCCGAGATAGGCTTGGCCTTCCGAACCGATGTTGAACAGGCCGGCATGGATCGCGACCGCCACCGAAAGACCGGTGAAGATGAAGCTCGTCGTGTAGAACAGCGTGAAACCGATGCCTTCGCCGCGGCCGAGCGCGCCGATCAACAGCAGTTGCAGCGCCTCGAACGGGCTTTCGCCGATCGCCCAGACGACCAGACCGGAAAAGAAAAAGGCCAGGACGAGATTGAGCAGCGGAATGAGGCCGTAATTGATCCAGGCGGGAAGCGGAACGGATGCGGTGGTCATGCCCCTGCCCTCGTCCGCGGTGCTGCCGCCGAAAGTCCAATCATTCCATGCTCCGGATGGGTCATTGCTGAAAGCGTCATTACTCCGGACATCATGCGGCGATCCCGGCCATCATCAGGCCCAGCGTCTGTTCGCCTGCCTCGCCCGACTTTTCGCCGACGATCTTGCCCGCGAACATCACCAGGATACGGTCGGAGAGCGAGCGGATCTCGTCCAGCTCCACCGAGACCAGCAGCACCGCCTTGCTGGCATCGCGCATCTCGATGATCCGCTTGTGGATGAATTCGATGGCGCCGATATCGACACCGCGGGTCGGCTGACCGATGATCAGCATTTTGGGGTCGCGCTCGATCTCGCGCGCCACGACGATCTTCTGTTGATTGCCGCCGGAAAAATTGGCGGTCCGCAGCCGCGGGTTCGGCGGGCGGATGTCGTATTTGCCGATCTTCTCCTCGGCATCCTTGCGCATCGCCTCGAGATCCAGGAGCGGACCGCGGCCGTATCTGGGATCGCGATGATAACCGAGGATGGAATTTTCGTATTCCTCGAACTTCAGGACCAGGCCCATGTGGTGGCGGTCTTCGGGGATATGCGCGAGCCCGAGATCGCGCAGGCCCGCCGGATCGACCCCGGCGACAGGCTTGCCGTCGATGAAGATCTCGCCGGACGACGGCTTTCGGATGCCGGCGATCGCTTCGAGGAGCTCGGACTGGCCGTTGCCGGCGACGCCCGCGATGCCGACGATTTCGCCGGCGCGCACGTCGAAAGAGACGTCGTCGACCATGGTGACACCGCGGCTGTCCTTGACCGTCAGGTTCCTGACCGACATCAGAACCCCGCCCGGATTGGCGGCACCCTTTTCGACGCGCAGCAGGACCCGGCGGCCGACCATCAGCTCGGCGAGCTCTTCGACGGTCGTTTCGGCGGTCTTGCGGGTCGCGACCATTTCCCCGCGGCGCATGACGGACACCGTGTCGGTGATCGCCATGATCTCGCGCAGCTTGTGGGTGATGAGGATGATCGTCTTGCCCTGATCGCGCAGCACGCGCAGAACCTTGAAAAGGTGGTCTGCCTCCGGCGGTGTCAGCACCCCGGTCGGCTCGTCAAGAATGAGGATGTCGGCGCCGCGATAAAGCGCCTTCAAAATTTCGACGCGCTGCTGGCTGCCGACCGGCAGTTCCTCGATGACCGCGTCGGGATCGACCTCGAGGCCGTAATCGTCCTCCAGCCGCTTCAGTTCCTTGCGGGCGCTCGCGACGCCCTTGGCGAGGAGTTGGCCGCCTTCGGCGCCGAGCATGACGTTTTCCAGCACGGTGAAATTCTCGACCAGCATGAAGTGCTGATGCACCATGCCGATGCCCGCGGCGATCGCTGCCTGGCTATCCCGGATCGTCACCGGCTTTCCGGAAATGCGGATCTCCCCATGGTCGGCCTGGTAGAAGCCATAGAGGATCGACATCAGGGTCGATTTGCCGGCGCCGTTCTCCCCGATGATACCGTGGATCGAGCCTTTGGCGACCGTCAGATTGATGTTCTTGTTCGCGTGTACCGTACCGAATTTCTTGTCGATGCCGACAAGCTCGATCGCGTGCTCCTTAGGAGAATCGAGGCTCAATGGTTCGCCCTTCCGCCTGATATGCAAAAAGGGCGCATGGCGATCATCATCGCCCTGCGCCCCTCGAAACCCGACCTTACTTGTTGCAGGCTTTGTTCGACATGTAGTCGTGCACCTTGATGGTGCCGGCGATGATGTCGGCCTTGGCCTTTTCAACAGCGGTCTTCATTTCAGGCGTGATCAGTGCCTTGTTGTTGTCGTCGAGCGCGTAGGCAACGCCGTCTTCCTTGACGCCGAGAGCCTGGATGCCAGCCGTGAACTTGTCTTCCTTGGTGTCCTTGAAGGCATTGTAGACGGCGAGATCGACGCGCTTGACCATCGACGTCAGAACCGAACCCGGATGCAGGTGGTTCTGGTTGGAATCGACGCCGATCGACAGCTTCTTGTTGTCGGCAGCGGTCTGCAGCACGCCGAGGCCGGTCGCGCCGGCAGCCGCGTAAACGACGTCGGCGCCCTGATCGATCTGGTTCTTGGTGAGTTCGCCGCCACGGACCGGGTCGTTCCAGGCAGCACCGGTCGTGCCGGTCATGTTCTGGAAGACCTGCGCATCGGGCTTGGCCGCCTTGACGCCCTGGACATAACCGCAGCCGAACTTGCGGATCAGCGGGATATCCATGCCGCCGACGAAACCGACCTTCCCGGTCTTCGACGCCATGCCGGCGAGAAGGCCAACGAGGTAGGAACCTTCTTCCTCCTTATAGAGGATAGAGCGGACGTTCTTCAGGTTGACGACCGAGTCGACAATCGCGAACTTGGTGTCCGGGAACTCGGCCGCTACCTTTTCCATGGCCGAGGTCCAGGCGAACGATACGGCGACCACCGGGTTGAAGCCGCGGCTTGCGAAGTTGCGGATAGCCTGCTCGCCCTGGGTGTCGCTGGTCGGTTCGAAATCCCGGAAGTCGATCCCCGTTTCCTTCTTGAACCTTTCGGCGCCGACCGAAGCGGCTTCATTGAAGGATTTGTCGAACTTGCCGCCCGTGCCGTAGACCAGCGCCGGCTTGATATCCGCGGCAAGCGCGGTTGCCGACATGGCAGCCATGGCAATGAGGCTCAAAAGGGTTTTCTTCATCGTGCAGCCCTGTTTTTTAGCTGTTAGGTCCCCCCGCAATCCCGTTCTCCGGGCATGTCTGCGGCCACCGGCCCTTTTTCTTCAAGGGTCTGGCTTCGGTCACTCTTGCACGGGTTTCGGAAAAATTCACGAGATTTTTTTCAACTGGTAAAAAACAACGAACCTGCTGAAAACTTCGACAATGCTGTGGAAAAACTGCACAAACACGCGGCTTTAGCCGTGACGCCAAGGGAGCTGGCACGGCCAGCCCTTCAGGCGGAAAACCGCCCTGCGAAATGCGGCCTGCTGTATCCGGCCATCCAGAAGATCAGGGCGATTGCCAGGAACACCACGAATGCCGGCTGCGCCAGCACCGGCGTCACGAAGGGCCGCCAGATATCCTGACTGAGATATGTGCTCACGACGAATTCCGCGAGCGTCAGGCTTTCCGGATCGAGATTGAGCCACGCGTTGCCAAGGCTGGTCAGCACCACCGAGGAGGATGAGACGGACTGGATCGAATCCAGCGTGCCGGCAACGATCGCGGCAGCCAGCGCAAGCCCGCTGAGCAGATGGAAGACGAACCGTATGACTGCCATTCCGAACAAGCCCGCGTCGTTGATCACGGTCGCGCCGCCTGCAGCACGACGGCATTTATGGCAGAAGAAATAGTCCGCGCGCCGAAGCTTGGCAACGCGGCCAGGAAGGTTTTCCCGCCCACTGTCAAAAAACGTTCAGATTCGGGTTGATCCCGGGGAATTGATCGGTATATATCGCGGCCGTTCCAACGTTTTGCTTCTCAGACGACGCAAAGCAACCAAGGACAGGTGGCCGAGTGGTTTAAGGCGCACGCCTGGAACGCGTGTGTGCGTGAAAGCGTACCGTGGGTTCGAATCCCACCTTGTCCGCCATTGGCTTTCTAAATAGCTTTTTCTGTTGCGTACCTGCTGGCCGGGGGCTGATGCCCCTCGATTGCCCCGCATCCCGCTCGGATGGCGTTCGGGCCGAGCAGTGCCCTCGTTCCGCGGAACCATCGCGAGATCTCCAAGAATTATTCGAGCCGTCATTCAAAGAGTTTTCGCTTCGGCCGGCATCGGTTGTGTGCCTGCAGCCGTATTGACATGCGGGGATGGAAGACAAAAGACGCAAGGATGCGCATCACGCGTGCTGTCGAACCGAGGCATGTCAGGCCCTTCAACTGGATATACGCCCCGCCCGATACGGGCGCCGGGTTGAAGCCGTTTCTTATCAATTGCCAATTTTTCAATAATAGGTTGAGTTAGAAATTCGTTATGCAAAGATTTTACTCTTTTTGGTTACTTTCCTTTCAGACGACAACCAGATGGCTCCAACCAGGCTAATCCGGTCCGGTCATCGAGCGCTAAGTTCACCTTCTGGATAATTCAGCCATGCGCCGTTCGGTTCTCTGCATCGCCCTCCTCTCAGCCGTGTCATTGCAAGGCGCGACCGCTGGCAATCTTGCCGACTTCAAGCGGCCCCTCGCGATTCCCTTCGACAAGGTGACGCCCTATTCGTTGCAGTTGGCGACGCTTGGAAAGATGTTGTTTTTCGATCCGCGACTGTCGGGCGCGAAAAACATGAACTGCGCCAGCTGTCACAATCCGTCGTTCGGCTTCGAAGTGCCGGTCAAGACGCCGGTGGGTGCAGCCAACACGCATCTGTCCCGGCAGGCACCGACAATTCTGAACGTTGCGTGGACCACTTCCCTGTTCTGGGATGGTCGTTCGCCGACGCTCGAGGCGCAAGCCGCAGGACCGATCACGGCACCGGCGGAGATGAACGGCAAGCTCGACCAGATCGTGGCCGATCTGCGCTCCATTTCCGACTACGACAGCTGGTTCAAGCAGGTATTCCCGGACAAGGGTGCGACCCAGGAGACGCTGTTGGCGGCGCTCGCGACCTATGAACGAACCGTTGTTTCCGCGTGGTCGCCGTTCGATCGCTGGGTGGACGGCGACCAGGCCGCGGTCCCAGACAGTGCCAAGCGGGGGTTTGAACTGTTTACCGGAAAGGCAAATTGCTCCGTCTGTCACACGGGTTGGAATTTCACCGACCACAAGTTTCACAATACCGGGCTGCCCACAGGCGACATAGGGCGGGCCAAGGTGGAGCCGAACAATCCCAAAGCCTTGTATGCTTTCAAGACTCCCAGCCTTCGCAACACCCTCTATCGAGGCCCGTATATGCATAACGGCAGCCTGGCGACCATGGAGGACGTGATTGCTCACTACGAAAGCGGCGGTACCGAAAGCCCGTCACGCTCGGATCACATATCTCCATTTTTCGTGACCGATCACGAGCGGGAAGACCTGATCGCTTTCCTGAAGACCCTCACTCCCGAGCAGCAGGATTTGCTCCTGCCGACATTACCAAACTGAGTAGCACGCCATGGCACTTTCAGTCCGATTCCAGATCCTTCTTCCCCTCATTCTCTCCATTCTCGCGGGCCTGGGAGCTGCCGCTCTCGTCGGATCGCAGGCGATCGACGGCCAGGCGCATGTGGAACGCGTCGTGCAAGACGCGATTGCCGCCAAGACGCTGGCTGCAAGGACCGGAGCACAGTTCGAGAACGTGTCGGGCGTGGTCGCAAATCTCCTGGCGATGACGACGTTTGTTTCAGTCGAAGAGGTCAAGAAGCGGTTTGACACCACGAATGGCGCTTTGGAGACGACGCTTGCCGAGTTCAGCCGCAATTCGCTGTCGCCTGCCGTTTCCGACAACGTCAGAAATCTCACCGAACTGCATGCTGCATGGCGCAGCAATGTGCGCATCATGCTCGGGCTCGATCGGGCGAACGCTATTCCGACGGCCGAGCAGCTTACCCGCTCGCGCACGGCCATATTGGCAAGGATTCTCGACATCAACACGATAGTGGACAAGGCGGCGTCCGACAGGGTTGTGTCAGCCGGCGACACGCTTGAGACCGAGATACGCAACGAACTGACGACCGCCGCCGCTCTCGCGGTGGTGGGCGTCGTCATCCTGCTGTTCGTCGCCCAGCGGATTGCCGGTCCGATCGTGCGGATCACCGCGTCGATGAAACTGCTTGCGGGCGGCAACATCGAGGTCGTCGTGCCAAAACGGCGGGGTGCCAAGGAAATTCGCGCCATGATCGATGCCCTGGCCGTGTTCCGGGAAAATGCCCAGATGCGTGATACGTTAGAGAAGGAAGCGCAATCCCAGACCGCCAGTCTCGCCAATGTCTCGGCGGAAGCCCGACTGCTGCAGAGCCAGGTGCGCGGCGTCGTCAACAAGGCAACCGAAGGCGATTTCTCCGGTCGCGTCAACGGTCCGTTCGACCGTCCCGAACATCATGAGCTGGCTCAGAGCCTCAATACGCTGATATCCAGCTTCGAAGGCGGGCTCAACGAAACCAGCCGCGTTCTGGATGCGCTTGCCAATGCCGACCTGACGATCCGGTTCGAAGGTGTCCACAAAGGCGCCTTTGCCGACCTGCAGGACAATGCGAACGCTGTAACGAGCCGCCTCTCGGCGGTCGTGTCACGACTGGCCGATGCTTGCGCGTCCGTCTCGGCATCCAGCGACGAGATTCTGCGCGGAACCACCGAATTGAACGGGCGGTCTACGCGTCAGTCGTCGATGCTTCAGACAACGGCTGTGACAACGAACGCTGTTGCCGAAACCGTCGGCCAGAACTCCAAGCGTGCGGGTGAGGCCACCAGCGTGATTACGGATACCAGCCAGATGGCTGAAAACGGCAGCCATGTCATGAACGGCGCGGAAAGCGCCATGGCCCAGATCACCGTCTCCTCCGGCAAGATTTCCGAAATCATCGGCGTCATCGAGGATGTCGCATTCCAGACAAACCTGCTGGCGCTCAACGCAGGGGTCGAGGCTGCGCGTGCAGGCGAAAGCGGGAGGGGGTTCGCGGTCGTGGCAACCGAGGTGCGCTCCCTCGCCCAGTCGACTGCCAATGCTTCCAACGAAGTCAAAGCGCTCATTCAGAAAAGCCAGGCGGAGGTGAAGGCGGGTGCCGAACTGGTCCGCCAGGCGAGCGAGCAGTTTTCCCAGATCGTCTCGTCCATCGCATTCGTCTCTTCGCTCTCCAGCCAGATAACTAGCGAGAGCAACAACCAAAGTGCCAACCTTCGGCAATTGTCGAGCGCGATGAAAGATCTCGACGAGCTCAATGCCCACAGCAACCGGCTCGTTGGTGATCTTTCAGCCTCCACCGAGAGGACAAGCCGGGAAATGGAAGCACTGGCCGAGATCGTCAATCTGTTCCGCATCGACAATCGGGGGCAATCCCGCACCAGATCGGGCCGGGCTGCCTGAGACAGGCGACGCCGCGGGGCGTTGCGCTGTCGATATGGGCGGAGCTTTGACCGGGAAGCTCTGCCGCGGCCGGCAACTCTGACGGAACATGAACACAGCCCTCAGCCTTCGTTCATTTTTCGCGGCCTACCTTCACGGAAACCGCCAATCCAGCGGCCAATCCGAAGGAGGAGAAAATGAAAAAGTTCATTGCCGCCTGCATCATCGGGCTTGGATGTCTTACCACGACCGCGGCCCCGACCCTCGCCGATAGTTTCAGCATAACGATTGGCGATCGAGGATATCGGCCCGGACACCACTATCGGCCGGGGTACCATCGCTACCATCGCCCCTACTATCGGCAGTATTCCAGGCACCATTACCGTCCGCACTGCAGGGTCCGCAGCGTCGAGTACCGCCATCATGGGCGGTGGGTCACGAAGACGACACGCGTCTGTCGAGGCAGATAAATCGATCCCGACCCGCTAGACCCCGCCATGGCGTGCGGGGTCGGCTGGTTTGCGGCGCGCTCTGCATTATTGGGAGATCGAAAAGCTGACCTGCTGCCAACGGCGCAGCTGCGGATCGAAAGCGATCACGAGTTCGAAATCCCTCCGGTCCAGGCCCTTGTCGGTATTGATGTCGGCATAACCGCCCATGGAGAACCGGCAATCGGCGACCCAGCGGAAATTGCCCCAGGCGACATCGACGATATCGGGGCGTTGTTCGACGAGCTGGCGCGACTTCTCAAACGCGAGGTTTCCCGGGCATCTCTCGTTTTCGTCCGGCTCGCCTACGGCCATGAGAAACGCGAGGCCGGCAATCGGCACCACGAAGGCGACGCTTTTTCCGATATTCGCTCGCATCACGGCTCTCCCAAGCTGCGAACCCGCAGCAGCCGAACTCAAGAAAAGGGCCTAAACATCCGGAACAAGGCCTGATCATGCCGTAAAGGATAACATCATTTCGACTGGCTCGCCAAGCTTTGCGGAAAGAGCTTGTGGCAATACACCGCCGATTTGGGGTCTTGCCAATTTCAACTTTATCTTCATAGGAAATGAACTAGGACGATGATCCTTGGAGTCTCCTCGATGGGTAGCGCATGAAATTCGGAACGAGCGGTCTTCGGGGCCTTGTGACTGACCTGGAGGGGCGGGCTTCATCGCTCTACACCCGGGCCTTTGCCCGGCATCTCCTGGAAACGGGTGCTGCCCGGCCGGGTGATGCCGTGCTCGTCGGCCGCGATTTCCGCCCGTCTAGCCCCGACATTGCCGCCACCTGCATCGGGGCGCTGAAACACGCCGGTCTTTCGCCGATCGATTGCGGCGCGGTGCCGACGCCGGCGCTGGCGCTCTACGGGCTTCAGCTCAAGGCCGCATCGCTGATGATCACCGGCTCGCATATCCCGGCTGACCGCAACGGCATCAAATTCTACCGGCCGAATGGGGAGATCGACAAACAGGACGAGATGCGGATCACCGCGGTCGCTGCCGAACTGGACAGAAGCGAGGTCGACACGACGCCCGGCGAAGCGCCGGATCATTCTGCCGAAGCCGAGGCGCTGTTCCTCGCCCGCAATATTGCAATGCTACCCGCGGGCGCGCTCGCCGGCCTCAAGGTCGGCGTCTATCAGCATTCGACGGTTGCCCGCGATCTCATGGTGCGGGTTCTTGAAGTTTATGGCTCAGACGCAGTGCCGCTCGGCCGCTCCGAAGAATTCATTCCAGTCGACACGGAAGCGGTCTCGATCGAGACAATCGGCCTCCTCAAAGGCTGGGCGCGCGAACATGGGCTCGACGCGATCATCTCTGCCGACGGCGACGGCGACCGGCCGCTGGTTTCCGACGAAACGGGAGAACCGCTGCGAGGCGATCTTTTGGGCCTGATCGCGGCAAAGTTCCTGAAGGCGCAGGTGGTCGTAACGCCGGTCACCTCCAATTCGGGCATCGAGGCGGCTGGGGATTTCGAGACCGTCCGCACCAAGGTCGGATCGCCGTTTGTCATCTCCGGCATGCTCGCAGCACTCGAAGCCGGCAAGACGGGCGTCATGGGCTTCGAAGCGAATGGCGGGCTTCTGACCGCCTCGCCTTTCGATACCGGCACGGGCACGCTCTCGCCACTTCCCACCCGCGACAGTTTCCTGCCGGTGCTGGCGACGCTTGTGCTGGCTGCGCGCGAGAAGAAGCCCCTGTCGCAAATCGCGGCCGGTTTCCGCCTGCCGTTTGCTGCGGCCGACCGGCTGGAGAATTTTCCCGTGGAAACGAGCGCCGCGCTGATGGCGCATCTCAGGCGATCCGACGACAATCTTGCGGCGTTCCTCGCGCCGATTTCGACAGTCGCAGCCAAAAGCGATATCGATGGCCTGCGGGTGACGCTTGAGGATGGCCGGATCGTGCATTTCCGACCATCGGGCAACGCACCTGAAATGCGCTGTTATGTGGAAGCCGGGACGGAAGGCGAGGCGAAGGCCCTGTTGCACGAGGGGCTGAACCTCATCCGCGCCTGGGCCGCAAAAGCTTGAACGATAATCGGACGATAACTGCCGGAGATATTGGAATGAATAGCAAGATCATCCCCGTCATCATGGCAGGCGGCAAGGGAACGCGGCTCTGGCCACTGTCGCGCGCAAGTGCGCCGAAACAGTTCATCCAGTTCATCGGCGACAAGACCCTGTTCCAGGCGACGCTGTCGCGCGTTTCGGACCCGAAGCTCTATGAGGCCCCGGTCGTCATCACCAACGAGGATTTCCGGTTCCTGGTGGCAGAACAGGCCCGCGAGCTCGGCATCAAGCTCTCCGGCATCCTGCTCGAGCCCGTCGCCCGCAACACTGCCCCGGCAGTCGCCGCCGCTGCCGCCTTCGTCGAAGGCCGCTTCGGCGAGGATGCGATCCTGCAGGTGCTTGCGTCGGACCACGAGATCACCGCTGATGCCGGTTACTTCGATGCGATCCACATCGCCAAACAGACGGCCCTTTCCGGCAAGCTCGTCACCTTCGGCATTGCTCCGACGGAACCCGCAACCGGCTATGGCTATATCGAGATCGGCGAGGCACTGCCGGCCGGCGCCTGCAAGGTCAAGCGCTTCGTCGAAAAGCCGGTGCTGGCCGAAGCCGAGAAGATGCTGTCGACCGGCGGTTTTGTCTGGAACTCAGGCATCTTCATGTTCAAGGCCGGTCAGGTGCTGAGCGAACTTTCCACCTTCGCGCCCGAGGTCGAGGCGGCCGCGCGCGCCGCACTTGCCAAGGCTTCGAGCGACCTCGATTTCACCCGCCTCGACGCGCAGGAATTTGCTGCAAGCCCGGATATCTCCATCGACTACGCCCTGATGGAGAAGACCTCCAACGCGGCGGTTGTGCCCTCATCATTCACCTGGTCCGATCTCGGAAGCTGGGACGCCGTCTGGAAGCTCGGCGCCCGCGACGAGGCCGGTAACGTCACCTCCGGCAAGACGACGCTGATCAACACCAGGAATTCGCTGGTGATGTCGCGCACCAGCCATCTCGCGGTCCAGGGGCTGGATGGCGTCGCGGTCATCGCCAGCGAGGACGCCGTCTATATCGGCCGACTGGAAGACAGCCAAGACGTCGGCAAGATCGTCAAGCAGCTCGCAGCAGCCAAGGCGACTGCGGCGCTGACCGAAACCCATCCGACCTCCTATCGGCCCTGGGGCGGCTATACGTCGGTTCTCAACGGCGATCGCTTCCAGGTGAAGCGGCTGTTCGTGACGCCCGGCAAGAAGCTCTCGCTGCAGAAACATCACCACCGCTCGGAGCACTGGATCTGCGTCAAGGGTACTGCGGAAGTGACAATCGGCGAGGAAACCCGGATCGTCAGGGAAAACGAGTCCATCTATATTCCACAGGGCGAAGTGCACCGGCTCGCCAATCCCGGCAAGATCATGCTCGAAGTGATCGAGGTGCAGACCGGTTCCTATCTTGGCGAGGACGACATCATCCGCATCGTCGACGAGTTCGGACGCGGCTGAGGCTCTTCGCGGAGTATCGGCTCAGTCGATCTCGTGGCGATGGTCGAGATACCACTGGACGAAGGCCTTGACGCCTTCCTCCAGGCCGATCTCCGGCTTGCGGCCGGTCAGCGCCACGAGAAGATCGGGGCTGGCGAAGGTTCTAGGCACGTCGCCCTTCTGCATCGGCAGCATTTTGCGCTTGGCCGGTTTTCCCATGATCCGTTCGATGGTTTCGACGAAGTCGATGAGGCCCGAGGGCTGGCCGCCGCCGATATTGACGACGCGGAACGGTGCCTGACGGGAGAGCGTATCGATGTCCGCGACGCGATTGTCTTCGCCGGGATAGACCTTGGACAGGTCGATGATCGAATTCACCAGGTCGTCGATATAGGTGAAGTCCCGGCTCATCTTGCCTTCGCCGTAGATCTCGATCTCGCGATCCTCGATCATCGCCTTCACGAACTTGAAGAGCGCCATGTCCGGCCGGCCCCAGGGCCCGTAGACCGTGAAGAAGCGGAAGGCGGTAATCGGCACCTTGTAGAGATGGGCGTAGCTGTGCGCCATCAGTTCCATGGCCTTCTTGCTCGCCGCATAGAAGGTCAAGGGTTCGTCGGCGCGGTCGCTTTCACGGAAGGGAATGTCCGGATTGGCACCGTAGACCGACGAGGTCGAAGCCAGCATCAGATGGCCGACGCCGTAGTTGCGGGCAATCTCCAGAATATTCCAGGAACCGATGAGATTGGAATCGAGATAGGCCTTGGGATTTTCAAGGCTGTAGCGCACGCCGGCCTGGGCGGCGAGATGGATCATCACATCCGGCTTGAAATCCTCGACGGACTTGTCGATCAGCGACTTGTCTTCCAGCATGCCTATGACCGGGCGGAAGGCAGGGAATTGTGCGAGCCCGGCATTGCGAGCTTCCTTGAGGCGCAGGCTGTAATAGGGCGTCATCCCGTCGAAGCCTAGAACCTCGTGGCCATCCTCCAGCAGGCGTCGCGCCAAGTGGAAACCAATGAAGCCTGCCGTCCCGGTGATGAAGTAACGCATGTATGACCCGCTGTCGCTCTGGGGCGATCCCATAGCGCGGATATCCGGCCCTGTCATCTCAAGGACCGAAGTTATTTAAACAGCCCGACGATCAGGCAGCTTTCAATGAAAGAGCCGCAGCCGCGCCGGCGGCACGCCGGGCCGGCCGTTCTTGCGATCGACGGCGAACTGGATGAGGTCCATCGAAGCCTGGTCGGTGAGCGGTTTTGCCATTACGCCGAGGACCCCGGAGACGCCCGCCGCCACAAGGCCCGGATTGCCGGTGATCATGATCACCACGATGCCGTATTCCGCCAGCGCCTTGGCGATCTCCGGTCCGGTCTCGCCGTCGGCAAGGCGCACGTCCACGAAGGCTATATCCGTGTCACGGGTATAGTTCAGCGCCACCGTCATGTCGGGTGCTATTCCGACGACGTCATGGCCGCTTCGATGGACGGCGTCCTCGATATCCATCGCGACCAGCAAACTGTCTTCGACGATCAGGAAACGATATTCCAACGGCAGATCCTCCCGGACTGAAGGAGGCAAATAGACTCCGATCGTCGCTTGGCAATAGGAGCAGGGCCCGATATCGATTTTTTGATCTAGATCCCTGGGATCAAGCCGCAGCGCCGGCCGCTAGGCCAATAGATTTGCCCCGGAGGTTATGAGGGCTACGTTGCCGACTCAGCTTTGGCGAGCGGAACATGGCTACACCGCCCGAATACCTCCTCGCTCAAGATTTCAGACACTTACGAAAGGTGACCGGCAGACAGGAACCACTCAAAAACTGGTGGGTTAGCCCTTCGGAAGTTAGAAGAAAAGGAGAAGACCCATGAAGAAGATCATTCTCGCGTCCTGCGCCATTCTCGCCGCTTCCTTCGCCACACAGGCCGGAGCCCAGCAGGGCACCGTCAATGGTGCAGCCGGCGGAGCGGTTACCGGCGCCATCGTCGGCGGTCCAGTCGGCGCCGCAGTGGGTGGGGTCGTCGGCGCCGTAGCCGGTACCGCGATCGATCCGCCGCCGCGCGAAGTCGTTACCTACGTCGAGGAACAGCCCGCCTCGACCGCTTCCGTAGTCGTCGAGCAGCCTATCGTTGTCGGTAAGCCGCTCCCGCAGAGTGTCGTGGTCACACCGGTGCCCAGCAATCCGAGATATGCCTATACGGTGGTCAACAATCAGCGCGTGATCGTCGATCCGCAGACCCACACCGTCGTGCAGGTCATCCGGTAAGCGAAGGTTTCGCATTTCCCTTAAGCCAGCCAACGCAGACAGGCTCCGCCACTTCCGGCGGGGCCTGTTCCCGTTCGAGCAGTCGGCTAGACCAGGACGACCTGATCGACGCGATCTTCCTGGCCGAAGAACTTCAGATAACGTTCCACCTCGGCCGGATCTCCGGTCGCCTTGCGCGGATTGTCGGAAAGTTTCACCGCCGGACGGCCATTCGCTTCGCTTACCTTGCAGACGATGGAGATCGGCATCAGGCCGGCAATCTCGTGGGGTGCGCAGCCGGCGAAATCGTTGGTCAGGTTGGTGCCCCAGCCGAAGCTCATGCGCACGCGGCCTTCGAAATGCCGGTAGGTGTCGATGATCGCATCGACGTCCAGCCCGTCGGAGAAGATCAGCAGCTTTTCCTTAGGGTTGCGGCCCATCTTCTTCCACCAGGCAATGATCTTTTCGCCGCCCTCGATCGGCGGAGCGCTGTCGGGGCGGAACCCGGTCCAGTCGGCCACCCAGTCCGGCGCATCGCGCAGGAACGCCGCCGTGCCGAAGGAATCCGGCAACACGATCAGCAAGTTGCCGCCATAAAGCCGGTTCCAGTCCTTCAGGACCTGGTAAGGGGAGGCGCGCAGCTGTTCGTCGGTCTCTGCGAGTGCCGCAGCCACCATGGGCAGCTCGTGCGCATTGGTCCCCACGGCTTCGAGATCGGAATCCATCGCAAGCAGGACGTTGCTGGTGCCGGTAAACGCCGGGCCGATGCCTTCCTTGAGCGCTTCGACGCACCAGCGCTGCCAGAGGAAACTGTGGCGGCGGCGCGTGCCGAAATCGGAGATGCGCAGGCCCGGCAATGCCTGCAGCCGCTCGACCTTTTCCCACATCTTGGCCTTGGCCCGCGCGTAGAGAACGTCGAGCGTGAAGAAACCGAGCGAGCGCATCGCGGAGCGGGAGCGCAACTCGTTGATGATCGCGAGTGCGGGAATTTCCCAGAGCGTCGTTTCCATCCATTTGCCGTGGAAGGTTAGTTCGTACTGGCCGTCACGCTTCGAGAGTTCGTATTCCGGCAGCTTGTAGGTGGACAGCCAGTTGAGGAATTCGGGCTCGAAAATCTGCTTGCGACCATAAAACGTGTTACCCGCGAGCCAGATCATCTCCTTCTTGGACAGGCCGACCGTGCGGGCATGGTCGAGCTGCTCGCGCAGCGCGCCCTCATCGATCTCCTCCGCCAGCTTGACGCTTGTCGTGCGGTTGATCAGCGAGAACGTGGCGTCCACGTCCGGATAGAGCTTCCAGATCATCTGCAGCATCAGGAGCTTGTAGAAATCCGTATCGATCAGACTGCGGATGATCGGGTCGAGCTTCCAGGTGTGGTTATAAACCCTGCTCGCGATATCGGTCTTGGTCATGCCTGCCCCTGCCCCGGCCCTTCCGGGCCGGCTCCGCCGATTTCGATGCGTATGGAGGCAGCGGCTGATCAACCTCCGGGCATTTTTATCGAAAAAAATGCAGAACAAGTCCAGACGCAATTCGGCCGCGAAGGATCGCGGCCGAAAAAATCAGGAATGATGCAGTCAGTTGCCGGACTGCGAGTTGGTTGCCGGTGGCGCGGCGGCCGGCGGCGCAGAAGGATTGGCGGTCGGCGGCGCATTGGGGTTTGCGGGCGTCGTGCTTCCGGCTGGCGGCGTAGCGGTCTGTTCGTCCGGCGGTGCGGTGCTCCGGCCGTACCACTCGGCGCCGGCCCAGGCGACCATTGCCAGAATTAGGCCGGCAATCAGCACCTTCAGGACCGGTGCACCCCAGCTTCCCTGCCGCGCTTCCGTAGCGGTCTCAACAACCGGCGGCGAACCGATCGGGTTCGGATGACGGGGCTCGGCTTCCTGGGGATCGAAACGAGTGTTCATGATTTCGCTCCTTGTTCAGCCGGAATGCCCGGCTCATGCACAAGAAACGGTCGGCGGAAACGAATGTTCCGGCAGGAGGGGTCAGTAGCCCGCCCGGCGATCCACGACGTGCTGCAAGGGGTCGCCCGCCTCGTAACGTTCCATCTGGGTCTCCGCATTGCGAAACAGCGCCCTTACATCGGACGCGGAAGCCGCGTGGGGGGTAATAATGACGTTGTCCGTCGTCCAGAGCGGGCTATCCGCACCGAGCGGCTCCTTCTCGAAGACATCCAGCGACGCGCCGCCGAGGATGCCGTTATCGAGCGCGGCAACAAGATCGCTCTCCGCCTGGCTGCCGCCGCGTCCGGCATTGATGAAGACTGGCTTGCCCAAGGCCCCGCCCTGGCGAAGCTTCGCAAACAACGAGGCATTGAAGATGCCGCGCGTCTCCGGCGTCAGCGGCAGAAGGCCGACCAGAATATCGGTGCGGGCGAGGAAAGCATCGAGCTCGCCGCCATCGAAGGTCTCGACGCCTTCGATGGTCTTTTTGCTGCGCGACCAGCCGATCACATTGAAACCCATGATCTTCAGTTTGCGGACCGCGTCCTGACCGAGCACGCCAAGGCCCATCACGCCGACGGTCAGGTCCTTCGCTTCCGGCTGGGAAAGTTCGCGCCACTGGCGTTCGCGCTGCTGCCCGAGATAGGCCGGCACCTGCCGCAGGTGGCTCAGGGCCTGCAGCACGACCCATTCGCTCATCCGCGTCGTCAGGCTTTCATCCACGAAACGGACGATCGGGATATCCGGCAGGCCGGGCATGGTGAGGATATAATCGACGCCGGCGCCGCCGGAAAACAACACCTCCAGCTTCGGCGCCCGCTGGAACAGGTCCGAGTCCGGCTTCCAGATCACCGCGTAGCGCGCCTCTGAAATCTCCGCTCCCGGATCGGAGGCGTGCAGCACGGTGCGGCCGGTGAAGGCGCTGGCGAGTGCGGCATCGATCTCGCGGCGCTCGAATTTAAGATCGACGACGACCGGATGTTTGGCAGGCATGGACGGATTGACCTTGATTGCTGTGATTACTGGTTGATGGCTTCGATTTCGACGGCTTCCAGATTGAAGGCGGCGGCCATCAGGGCGCGGGTATAATCCTCTCTCGGCGCCTGGAAAATCTGGTCCGCGGGACCTTCTTCCACCACCTTGCCGAGCCGCATGACGATGACGTGGTTGGCGAGCGCCTTCACGACCTTCAGATCGTGGCTGATGAAGAGATAGGCGAGATCGTGCTTCTTCTGCAGGTCGCGCAGGAGATCGACGACCTGCGCCTGTACGGTCATGTCGAGCGCCGATGTCGGCTCGTCGAGCATCACGAAACGCGGTTTCAGCACCATGGCGCGGGCGATCGCGATGCGCTGCCGCTGGCCACCGGAAAATTCGTGCGGATAACGCCAGCGGGTCGCCGGATCGAGGCCGACTTCGCTCAAGGCCCAGGCGACACGCTCGTCGCGGCCATCGGTGGAGAGCGACCGTTCATGCACCTTCAGCCCCTCGGCGATGATATCGCCGACCGACATGCGGGGGCTCAGCGAGCCATAGGGATCCTGGAAAACGACCTGAAGACGGTCGCGGAACGGGCGCATTTCCTTGAAGGAGAACTTGTCGATATCCGTTCCGACGAAGGCGATGCGGCCCTTGGAGGAGATGAGTCTTGCGAGCGCGAGACCGAGCGTCGTCTTGCCCGAGCCGGATTCGCCGACGACGCCGAGCGTCTCGCCGGCCCGCAGTTCGAGATCGACGCCATCGACCGCCTTCACATGATCGACCACCTTGCGCAGGAAACCTGCCTTGATCGGAAACCAGACACGGATGTCCTTGCCTTCCATCACCACCGGCTTCGAGGGATCGGTCGGTGGCGGCTCGCCGCGCGGCTCGGAGGCGAGCAGATGGCGCGTATAGGCGTGTTGCGGATTGGTGAAGACCTCCTCCACCGTGCCGGTCTCGACGATCTTGCCCTTGGTCATGACGCAGACGCGATCGGCGAATTTCCGGACGATGCCGAGGTCGTGGGTGATGAACAGCATGGACATGCCGTGCTCGCCCTTCAGCCCGCGCAGAAGATCGAGGATCTGCGCCTGCACGGTGACGTCGAGCGCCGTGGTCGGCTCGTCGGCGATCAGCAGTTTCGGGCGGTTGGCGAGCGCCATGGCGATCATGACGCGCTGGCGTTGCCCTCCGGACAGTTCGTGCGGATAAGCTTTCAGCCGCTTTTCCGGCTCGCGTATACCGACCTGGTTCAGGAGTTCGAGCGTGCGGATACGCACTGCCTGACCGGCAATTCCGTGATGAAGCTCAAGGATTTCGCCGATCTGCTTCTCGATCGAATGAAGCGGATTGAGCGAGGTCATCGGCTCCTGAAAGATCATCGTGACATCGTTGCCGCGCACGCGACGCAGTTCCGGCTCGGACGCCTTCAACATGTCCTTGCCGTCGAACAGGATCTGGCCAGACGGGTGGCTGGCGGACGGATAGGGCAGCAGCTTGAGGATGGAATTGGCCGTCACCGACTTGCCGGAGCCAGATTCCCCGACCAGCGCCATCACTTCGCCGGGCATGATGTCGAACGAGACCCGATCGACGGCAACCGACGTATCGCTGCCCTGGTGGAAGGCGACGGAGAGATCGCGGACGGAAAGAAGCGGCTCTGTCATCGGCCAAGGCTTTCGATGAGGGAACGAAGCGTCGTTTCGTCTGGCCGAAGTACGGTTAAAGGTGAGCTACTTTTCGTCAGACCGAAGCGGAAATGTGTAATTTCGTAGATGTTTTTCAGCCCCATATCGGCGGTGAGCATGTGCGTGCAGCCGGCTCCGAATGCGGTGGAAATATGGATCGAGTCCGGAAGCTTCAGCCCCACGTTTTGAGATCTTAGGATCGCGGCGTACCATAGCATCTGCCTGCCAACGGGAAGCACTTCGAGCCATTCGTTCGTTTGAATCAGCCCTTCATACTTGTCGATGGCGCTATCATTTCCGTCTCGGTACGGCTTGACCAACAATTCGGACAGCGTCAGTTCGCTAGTGGCGAAACGCTGAGAATGGTCTTCTATCGAAAGGAGATTGCCCAACGCGGCGCTGATTTCGCTGTTGTTCTCAAATGCCAGAATGAAGATATTCGTATCCAGATAGATTTTTCCGAGCCCGAGCATCAATCGTCCCATTCATCGCGCAATTCGCGTATGCGAGAGACAGCTTCTTCGACGCTGACAGACGGCCTGCCTTCAGCCTTGTATTTCCTGATGGCTTCCAGCGTATCTGCAATGCTCATCGGCTTTCGCTCGACCATCGGGAAATCCTTGAAACCGGGATATCTGCCGATATCGTTTGGTATCGCGGCATCTTCCACCTCAACGACGATCTTCACGGTCGCGTCAGTCGCCAGTCCCTCCCGCAGATCCTCGGGAAGATTGGCGACTGGATAGTGCTCTCTGACGATCTTGTTCATGGCGTCACGCTCGCTGACATCCCCGATAATCTAGCGCATCTATCGCGCAATTACGACCCGCGCTCATCCGAACGTCTTTCTGGGATCGAAGGCGTCGCGCACGGCTTCGCCGATGAAGATCAGCAGCGACAGCATGATCGACATGGTGAAGAAGGCGGTGAAGCCGAGCCATGGCGCCTGAAGGTTGTTCTTTCCCTGCGAAATCATCTCGCCGAGAGAAGGAGAGCCTGCCGGCAGGCCGAAGCCCAGGAAGTCGAGCGAGGTCAGCGTCGCGATCGAGCCCGACAGGATGAAGGGCAGGAAGGTCAGCGTCGCGACCATGGCGTTCGGCAGCAGGTGCCGGGACATGATCGTCCAGTTGCCGACGCCGAGCGCGCGGGCGGCACGGACATATTCGAAATTGCGAGCCCGCAGGAACTCGGCGCGCACCACGCCGACGAAACCGACCCAGGAGAAAAGCAAGAGGATGCCGAGCAGGACGAAGAAGCCCGGCGGCAGGATCGAGGCGATGATCAGCAGGATGTAGAGAACCGGCATGGACGACCAGATCTCGATGAACCGCTGCATCAGCAGGTCCGTCCATCCGCCGAAATAGCCTTGCACCGCGCCGGCCGTCACGCCGATTACTGCCGAACAGATCGTCAGCACCAGGCCGAACAGGACGGAGATGCGGAAGCCGTAGATCATGCGGGCGGTCACGTCGCGTGCCTGGTCGTCGGTGCCAAGCCAGTTCAGGTTGCCGAGGATGCAGTTCGGATCCTGATCCTTCTGCGGATAGGCGGCGCAGCGATCCGCCTTCTCCATCAGCCAGAAGGGTTCGGTCGGCGCCGAATGGGGGATGTTGGAATTGACCGTCTGGTAGGAGTAGCGGATCGGCGGCCAGACCATCCAGCCGTTCGTCTCGATTTCCTGCTGGATGTAGTCGGAGCGGTAATCGGTCGTCGCCAGGAAGCCGCCGAACTTCTCTTCCGGATAGTCCACCAGGACCGGGTAGAGGATCTCGCCCTTGTAGGAGGCGACGATCGGCCGGTCGTTGGCGATGAATTCCGCAAACAGGCTGAGCACGAAAAGGATCATGAACAGCCAGAACGACCAGTAACCGCGCTTGTTGGCGCGGAAATTGGCGAGCCGTCGCCGGTTGGTCGGCGAGATCCAGGGCCGCTTTTGCGGCGGTGCCGTCTGCACGGTGGTCTTTGCGGCGGTCGCCTCCATCAGACATCCCTCCGCTCGAAATCGATGCGCGGATCGATCCAGGTATAGATCAGGTCCGAAATCAGGCTGACGAACAGGCCCATCAGCGAGAAGATGTAGAGCGTGCCGAAAACGATCGGGTAGTCGCGGTTGACGATCGCGAGATAACCGAGGCGCCCCAGTCCATCCAGCGAGAAGATGTTCTCGATCAGCAGCGAGCCGGTGAAGAAGGCCGAGATGAAGGCGCCGGGAAACCCTGCAATGACGATCAGCATGGCGTTGCGGAAGACGTGGCCGTAGAGCACCTGCCGCTCGTTGAGGCCCTTGGCGCGCGCCGTCGTCACATACTGTTTCTTGATTTCGTCGATGAATGAGTTCTTGGTCAGCAGGGTGGTGGTGGCGAAGGCCGACAGCGACATGGCGATCAACGGCAATGTCAGGTGCCAGAAATAGTCGATGACCTTTTCCCACCAGGAAAGTTCTGCAAAATTGTCGGAAACCAGACCGCGCAGCGGGAACCAGTCGAAGAACGAACCGCCTGCGAAGAGCACGATCAGCAGGATGCCGAACAGGAAGCTCGGCACCGCATATCCGATGATGATGACGCCGGAGGTCCAGACGTCAAAAGTCGAGCCGTCCTTGACCGCCTTGCGGATACCCAACGGGATCGAGATCAGATAGGAGACGATCAGGATCCAGAAGCCGAGCGAGATCGATACCGGCATCTTGTCGATGATCAGATCGAGCACCGAGGTATTGCGGAAGAAGCTCTCGCCGAAGTCGAAGCGGATGTAGTTCCACATCATTTCAAGAAACCGCGTCGCCGGTGGCTTGTCGAAACCGAACTGCTTCTCGAGCTTGGCGATGAATTCCGGATCGAGGCCCTGGGCGCCGCGATAACGGCTTTCCTCGCCTCCGCCCTGTTGCTGGAGCAGGTCGCCGCCACCGCCGGAAAGCCGGTCGCCGGTATCCTGGCCCTGGATCTGGGCGATCACCTGCTCGACGGGGCCGCCCGGCGCGAACTGCACGACGAGGAAGGAAATCGCCATGATGCCGACGATCGTCGGTATCATCAGCAGAAGACGGCGGAGAATATAGGCGCCCATCAGAGCTCCCTGCCCGTGGCTACAGGGCTTGTCTCACCGCATATCCCGATGCCGATCAAATGGCTCTTTCCTCTTTTCCGGTGCGAATCATACGGGTTCATTTGGAACAGGTGCCGGACGGCGGCGCAAGTCCGCGCCCGGTTCTTCACTTCGCGGCGCTTCTGGCCGACCAGGTGTCGGGGAAACCTGTGCTGTATTCCGGCAGTCTCTGCGGATGCGTGATGCGGTTCCAGTAGGCGATCCTCGCTTCGCCGGAATAGAACATCGGGACCACATAGTGGTTGGCGAGCAGCACCCGGTCCATCGCCTTCACAGCTGCCACCTGGTCCTCCCGCTTCTCGGCAAAGGTGATCATGTTGATCAGCTGATCCACCGCAGGATCGGCGATGCCTGCATAGTTGCGGGATCCCGGCCGGCTGACGGACGCCGATCCCCAGTAGTCCGCCTGTTCGTTGCCGGGGTTCATGGTCTGGGCCCAAACACCGTACATCATGTCGTAGTCGAAGCTGCGGATTCGATTGATATATTGCGAGGCGTCGACGATCCGCAGCCGGACGTCGATGCCGATTTTCTTGAGACTTGTCACATAGGGCATCACGGTGCGCTCCTGCGACTGGCTGTTCAGGAGAATTTCGAAACCCAAGGGCTGCCCGGTCTTGGCATTGACCATCCGATTGCCCTTCAGCTCCCAGCCGGCGCCTTTCAGCAAGCTGACGGCCGTGCGCAGGTTATCGCGCACCTTGTTGGGGTCGCCACCGACGGGGTTGGTGTACGGGGTTGTGAACACCCGCGCCGGAACCTTGTCCTTCAACCCGTTGAGAATCTCCAGCTCCTTTCCCTGGGGCAGGCCGGATGAGGCAAGCTCGGTGCCCCAGAAGAAGCTATCGACCCGCTTCAGGCCGCCATAGGCAAGGTTCTTGTTGAGATCCTCGAAGTCGTAGGCGTAGTTTAGCGCTTCGCGGACCCGCGCGTCCTTGAAGATGTCACGCCGCATGTTCGGCACGAAAGCCTGCATGACGCCGACGGCCTTGAACGGATTGGTCAGGGCTTCCTTGATCACCCGCCCGTCCTTCACCGCATCGAAATCGTAACGGGTGACCCAGCGGCTCGAACTGTTTTCCTGGCGGTAGTCGATCGTTCCCGCCCGGAACGCCTCGAATTCCACGTCGGCATCCGAAAAATAGGTATAGCTGATCGTCCGGAAATTATACTGGCCGAGGTTGATCGGCAGATTTTTGCCCCAGTAGTCGTCGCGCAGTTCGTAGCGAATGGTGGAGCCCGGCTGAACAGCGCCAATCTTGTAGGGGCCGGACCCGATCGGCGGCTCCAGAGTGGTGCGGGAAATGTCGCGCTGGTTTCCCTGTGCGTCCTTGCCTTCCCACCAGTGCTTGGGCAGAACTGGAAAATCGCCCACGATCGAGGGTAGTTCGCGATTGTTCTTTTCGTCGAAGCGGAAGGTCACCTCGCGATCGCCGGTCTTTTCAGCACCGGTGACGTGCCGATAATAGCCGGAATAGAGGGCGCTGTGCTCCTTCAGCTTCCCCAGGCTGAAGATCACGTCCTCCGGAGTGACCGGCTGCCCGTCCGACCATTTCGCCTCCGGCCTCAATCGAAACGTCACCGAAGACACGTCGTCCGGATAGGACACCGCCTCGGCCAAAAGGCCGTAGGTGCCGAAAACCTCGTCCTCCGACCGCTTCATGAGCGTATCGTAGATCAGGCTGACACCCGAAGCCACGGCACCGCGGTCGATCACCAGGTTGAGGTTGTCGAACGTGCCTTCGTCACCAAGGCGCAGTTCGCCGGCCTTCGGCGCGTTCACATCGACATAGGGGAGCTGCTTGAAGCCTTCCGGCAGCTTGAGGTCCCCGACAACGGCCATGCCATGCCGCCATTTCGGTTCCTGGGCCGGCACGTTCGACGCTGCGAGAACCGTCGCCAGGACGATCGCGAAACCTACCTTCAGCCGAGCCAGAACCATTCGTTACCTCTTCCGAGTTTCTCTGTTGCGGTGAAGCATAGGACAAAAGGCGGCGAAAAACAGGAGTTCGGCGCTCACATCCGTTTTATCCGGCGTTTATCTTCCGGAAATCGGCAAGGCTTCCACCATCTCCATTTCACCAAAATCCTGTTTCACGGTAGATTCGAGGCGATCAGGTGATTTGCGGCGGATGGGCATGAAATCGATTTCGGGTACTATTTTGCGGTTGACGGTGACCGCTTTCCTTTGCGGCACCTCTGTAGGGCCGGTGGCAGCGCAGGAAGGCACGCCGGCGAAACAGCTTTTTGGCACCGTGAAGCTCCCGAGCATGGCGGAGGCGGAGCCGCTTGGTTTCTATGCGAAGGGCTGCATGTCCGGCGCCGTGGCTCTGCCGACCGACGGACCGACCTGGCAGGCGATGCGCCTCTCGCGCAACCGCCGCTGGGGCAATCCGGCAATGATCTCATTGCTCGAACGGTTCTCCGGCGATGCCGCAAGGCTCGGCTGGGGTTCCGGCATTCTGGTCGGCGACATTTCCCAGCCGCGCGGTGGTCCGATGCTCACAGGCCATGCTTCACACCAGATCGGCCTCGACGCCGATATCTGGTTCACGCCGAAGCCCGCCCAGCCTCTGAGCCCACAGCAACGCGAAAGCCTGCCGTTCACCTCCATGCTCGACAAGAGCAAGTTCCTGACCGTCGATCCCAGCCGCTGGACCAGCACCCACGCCAAGGTCGTCATGCAGGCGGCGAGCTATCCGCAGGTGGAGCGAGTCTTCGTCAACCCAGCCATCAAGAAGAAGCTTTGCGAAACCTGGACCGGCGATCGGAGCCTGCTCGGCAAGGTGCGGCCGATCTACGGCCATGACGAACATTTCCATATCCGCATCCACTGCCCGGCCGGCGCTACGGCCTGCCAGAGCCAGGCCCCGGTCACCAAGGGCGACGGCTGCGACAATTCCCTCGCCTGGTGGTTCAGCAAGGAGCCGTGGGCGCCGCCGCCGAAGCCGGACCCGAACAAGAAGCCAGTCAAGCCTCGCCAGGTCATGCTCTCGGATCTGCCGAAAGCCTGTGCAGCCGTGCTTGCCGCCCCCGCGCGCTCCGAAGATGACGCCACCTTCGGCGGCAGCGCCGTAGCCTACACCGCTCAGCCTGCAGTGTCGGCACCGGCAAAGACCATCGAGGCGATCGTCAACGATCCGCCGGCTGCTTCCGACGACATGCCGATCCCGACGCCACGTCCGCTGCAATAGTTCCGGATGAGGCCGGCAATCGAAAACGCCGGTCTCGACGCCACCTTTCCAAGAGCGAAGCGGCACGCTAGAACGCGTCACAAATCGATTGAATATCGTTCTGGTGAGGATACCCAATCATGTCGGCCAAGCCCTGCATCGCGCTGATCGCGCACGACCAGAAGAAGGACGACATGGCGGATTTTGCCCGCCATCACCAGGTGGCGCTTTCGCGGTTCCGCATCGTCGCTACCGGCACGACGGGCGGCCGGGTTCAGGACGCCTGCCCCGGCCTCGACGTGACGCGGCTGAAGAGCGGGCCGCTCGGCGGCGACCAGCAGATCGGCGCGATGATCGCCACCGGCGAGGTCCACATGCTGATTTTCTTCATCGACCCCTTGAGCGCGCTTCCCCACGATGTCGACGTCAAGGCGCTGACGCGGCTTGCAACGGTCTATGACATACCGATGGCGCTCAACCGCGCCACCGCCGAAAAACTCATCGACTTTCAGAAGGACTAAGCTTCCCGATGGCCGATAACATGAAGACCGACAAGCTGCCCTTTCCGATCCTGATCGGCGATATCGGCGGCACCAATGCCCGCTTCTCCATCCTCCTCGACGCCGATGCGGAACCTAAGCCATTCCCGAACGTGCGCACCGCCGACTACGCGACGATCGATGACGCGATCCAGAAAATCGTGCTCGACAGGAGTTCGGTAAAGCCCCGTTCGGCGATCCTTGCCATCGCGGGGCCGATCGATGGCGACGAGATCGATCTGACCAATTGCGACTGGGTGGTGAGGCCGAAAGGCATGATTGCCGATCTCGGCTTCGAGGACGTGCTGGTCGTCAACGATTTCGAAGCCCAGGCGCTTGCCGTCGCGGCCATGCCCGACGAATACCGCGAGACGCTCGGTGCCAACAGCGAGCCGCATATGGCGTCGCGCGTGGTGCTCGGCCCCGGTACCGGCCTCGGCGTCGCAGGCCTCGTCTATGCGCGGCACATGTGGTTTCCGGTTCCCGGCGAAGGCGGACATGTGGATGTCGGCCCGCGCTCGAAACGGGATTTCGAGATCTTTCCGCACCTCAAGCGCATCGAGGGTCGCGTTTCTGCGGAAGAAATCCTGAGCGGGCGCGGCGTCGTCAACATCTACCAGGCCGTCTGTGCTGCCGACGGTCTGCAGCCCGCGTTTTCCGATCCGGCGGATGTCACGGCCCACGGTCTGAACCGTTCGAATTCCCAGGCCGTCGAAACGCTTTCGCTGTTTGCCACCTATCTCGGCCGGGTCGCCGGCGACATGGCGCTGATCTTCATGGCGCGCGGCGGCGTCTATCTCGCGGGCGGCATTTCGCAGAAGATCGTTCCGGCGCTGAAAGGCCCGGAGTTCCGCGCCGCCTTCGAGGATAAAGCGCCGCATACGGAGCTGATGGGCACGATCCCGACCTTCGTGGTGACCCATCCGCAGGCGGCGCTGGCCGGCCTTGCAAGCTTTGCCCGCACGCCTTCCGCCTACGGCCTTTCCATGGATGGCCGCCGCTGGCAACGTTAGGTGCGGCACGAGATCATCGTCGCGGGCGAGGTTCGGTTTCCTGGATACGACCTGCAAGAGATGCTTGCGCAGTGCGGAAGCGGCCTTTACGCTCGCCCCAACAAGCTGTAACCGCTCGAAAAGACTGACCGACGAAGCAAGGACTGCGCCGCGCATGACCGCAAATGACATGAAACTCGTGGTGGTTGGTGCTGCAGGCCGGATGGGCCAGGCCATGATCCGGGTTATCCATGAAACAGCAGGCGTGACGCTGCACGCGGCCGTTAGCCGCGAAGGTTCGCCGTTCATCGGCAAGGACGCCGGCGAGCTTGCGGGTGTCGGAACTCTTGACGTTCCCGTAACCTCCGATCCGCTGAAGGCTTTCCTCGATGCCGACGGTGTCCTCGATTTCACCACGCCCGCGACCAGCGTCGCCTTCTCTGTCCTCGCCGCACAGGCACGGATCGTCCATGTGATCGGCACGACCGGCTGCTCGGTCGAGGACGAGGAAAAATTCAAGGCGGCCGGCCGTCATGCACGCGTCGTCAAGTCCGGCAATATGAGCCTCGGCGTCAACCTGCTCGGTGTGCTCGTCGCGCAGGCGGCGAAGGCTTTGCCGGCCGCCGGCTGGGATATCGAGATCGTCGAAATGCACCACAAGCACAAGGTCGACGCGCCATCCGGAACGGCACTGCTGCTCGGCGAAGCGGCAGCGCAAGGCCGCGGCATCGATCTCGCAAGCCAATCGGTCCGGGTGCGCGACGGCCATACGGGCGCCCGTCCGACCGGCACGATCGGGTTTGCGACGCTGCGCGGCGGCTCGGTCGTCGGCGACCATTCCGTCGTGCTTGCCGGCGAAGGCGAACTGGTGACGCTCTCGCACAGCGCGCGCGACCGCTCGATCTTCGCCCGCGGCGCGGTTGCCGCGGCGCTCTGGGCGCGCGACAAGAAGCCCGGCCACTATTCCATGCTCGACGTGCTCGGGCTTTCCTGAAAATCTTCCCGGAGGAATTCATCCCATGAGCGGAACTCTCGTCCTCGTTCGCCACGGCCAGAGCGACTGGAATCTCAAGAACCTTTTCACAGGCTGGCGCGATCCGGATCTGACGCCGCTCGGCATCCAGGAAGCCGAAGCCGGCGGCGAAGCGCTGGCTGCAACAGGCATCAAGTTCGACATCGCCTTCACCTCGGTGCTGAAGCGCGCCCAGGACACGTTGAAGATCGTCCTCGACAAGGTCGGCCAGCCGGATCTCGAGACGATCCGCGACCAGGCGCTCAACGAGCGCGACTACGGCGATCTTTCCGGCCTCAACAAGGACGATGCGCGCGCCAAGTGGGGTGAGGAGCAGGTGCATATCTGGCGCCGTTCCTACGACATTCCGCCGCCGGGCGGCGAAAGCCTGCGCGATACCGGCGCCCGCGTCTGGCCCTATTACATGACGGAAATCCTGCCGCGGGTGCTGCGCGGCGAAAAGGTCCTCGTCGCCGCCCACGGCAATTCGCTTCGCTCGCTGGTGATGGTTCTCGACCGGCTCAGCAAGGAAGAGATCCTCAAGCTCAACCTCGCGACCGGCGTGCCGATGGTCTACACGCTCAAGGCCGATTCGATCGTCGCTTCTAAGGACGTTCTCGGCGACATGTCCGGCGCGCACTGAGAAAAGTTCACAAGCCCAATCCGCACCGCGGATTGGGCTTGCTTATCCTACTCAATTCTCGATCGTGAACTGCACCATGTCGGCAGGGAAGCGGCTGACGGCGTATTGGATCGGCACGCCTTCCGTATCGGTGTTGAGCGCGCGGGCCACGAGGATGATAGCTCCCGGCGATAGCTGCAGGTCGGCGAGATCCGCGCCGTCCGCATGGGTAGCCGTCACTTCCGTCGAGACACGCAGATAATCCGAAAGGCCGAGCATCCGGAATGCAACCGTGATCGAGCCGCTTTTGCTGTAGGCCTCCTCGATGCCGCCGAAACGGTCGGCCGGAAACCAGGTGGTCGAGCGGGAAACCGGGCGGCGATCCGCTTTCCTCAGCGTTTCCAGCCGTATCACCTGCGCACCTTCAGGAATGCGTAGCCGGGTCGACAGGTCGACTGAGGCCGGTTCCCGGGCCGAATGCAGCAGCAGGCCTTCCTTTTCCCGCGCCTGGTCGCCGATGCCCTCACTGAACCGGGTGCGCCGCGTGATCGGGAAGTTCAGCCGTTCCTTGCGCTCGATCAGCGTACCGCGCCCCTGTACCGAACGAACGATACCCTCCTGAGCGAGGGCGGCAAGCGCGCTCCTCACCGTATGGCGATTGACGCCGAACTGCGCGGCCAGCGTGAATTCCGGCGGCACCTTGCCGGTCGCGTCGTAGTCGCCATTGGCGATCGAGGCGCGAATGCGGTCGGCGATCTGCCGCCATAGCGCTACTCCGTTTTGGCGATGAACGTTTGTCTGCCCCGTATCCATGTCACACGCTTGTTATATCAGAAAGTTAGTAGTACATATAACTTGTATGGTTGTCTATATCAATAGACATTTAGGAGCTTGGCAATGGACCTGGCGAAACAAATCGAGCCGAACGCAGAAATCGCCGCGCGCCGTCGCGCCGCCGGGCTTCTTGCGCGCGCGACGGCGAGCGAACTGCATGCCGCCTGGGAAAAGCTGCCGGCCAAACCGGAGGTCAAGCCGGTGCGCGGCCCCGAGACCGGACTGGTGATGGTCCGCGGTCGCATCGGCGGCGGCGGCGCACCCTTCAATCTTGGCGAGGCGACCGTGACGCGTGCGACCGTGCTTCTGGCATCCGGCACTGCCGGCCATGCGCAGGCGCTCGGTACCGCGAAGGGGAATGTCCGACTCGCAGCCATTTTCGACGCGCTCTGGCAGGAGGACGCCACGCGCGATTTCGTGGAGGCCACGTTGCTCGGTCCGATCGAGGCCCGCATCACAGCGGAAGATAAACAGAAGGCGGAGGAGACGGCCGCGACCCGCGTCGATTTCTTCACCATGGTACGGGGGGACGACTGATGAACATCAAGACGCAAGCGCTTTCCGGCGGGTTCAGAGAACCGGTCTTCGAATCCCAGGACGTGTTCCGCATGCTGATGGACAGCATGGCCCGTCCGGGAACGATCCGTACCGTTGGACCGGATGTCGGCCAGCCGGAGCCGCTTGGAGGAGCGGCCGGGGCGATTGCCGTGACGCTCTGCGACCATGAAACGCCCGTGTGGCTGAGTGCGGGTCTTTTCAAATCGGCCGTCGGGGAGTGGATCGGCTTCCACACCGGCGCGCCGATCACCCGCGAGAAGGCCGAGGCTCGCTTCGCCTTCGTGGAGGCCGGGGCGGCGCTTGCCTCGTTCGGCCTCTTCTCGGCCGGCACGCAGGAATATCCCGACCGTTCAACGACGCTGGTGATCGAGGTCGCAGCACTTGGCGAAGGCCTGCCGCTGACGCTGACGGGTCCTGGCATTCCGCACGCTACCACCGTCATGGTGAAGGGCCTTCCGGAAGTTTTTCTGCGGCTTTGGGCCGACAACCGGGCGCTCTTCCCGCGTGGCGTCGATGTCATCCTGACGGCCGGCAAAAACCTGTTGTGCCTGCCGCGGACTGTCCGCATCGCCACCCAATGAACGGTCGACCGACTTTTTAACTTGAGGCCGCCGCTTGGGGCCAGACGACCAAACCTTCCCGCATCTTGATGGGATGCCGGTAATGGCCAGGAGAATGAACCATGTATGTTGCCGTCAAGGGTGGCGAGGCCGCCATCAACAATGCCCACAGGCTGCTGGCCGACCGGCGTCGGGGTGATCGCTCGCTTCCTTCCGTCACCATCGAGCAGATCGTCGAGCAGCTGGGCCTCGCCGTAGACCGGGTGATGGCCGAGGCCTCGCTTTATGATCGGGCGCTCGCAGCGCTTGCCATCCGCCAGTCGCGCGGCGACATGATCGAGGCGATCTTCCTGCTGCGGGCCTATCGCACCACGCTGCCGCGCTTCGGCTCGTCCGTTCCGGTCGATACGGCCGCCATGAAGGTCGAGCGGCGCGTTTCGGCGACCTACAAGGACCTGCCGGGCGGCCAGCTTCTCGGGGCCACGTTCGACTATACCCACCGGCTGCTCGATCCTTCTCTGCTCACGGACGAACCGGTCGACGAGCCGGAACGCCGCGACACGCCGGCGGAGCACATCATGCGGGTCTCCGACATTCTCGCCCATGAAGGCCTGATCGAGGCGGATGGCGAGTTTTCCGAGGACCATCAGGCCGGCGACCTCACCCGCGAACCGATGGAGTTTCCGATGAGCCGGGACCTGCGCCTGCAGGCGCTCGCCCGCGGTGACGAGGGTTTCCTGCTGGCGCTGGGCTACTCCACCCAGCGCGGGTACGGCCGCAACCATCCGTTCGTCGGCGAAGTCCGCATCGGGGAAGTGGAAGTCGAGATCGAAGTTGCAGAACTCGGTTTTGCCGTCTCGCTCGGCCGCATCCGGATCACCGAATGCCAGATGGTCAACCAGTTCAAGGGTTCGTCGAAGGCGCCGCCGCAGTTCACCCGCGGTTACGGCCTGGTGTTCGGCCAGAGCGAGCGCAAGGCGATGTCGATGTCGCTGGTCGACCGGGCGCTGCGTGCCGAAGAGCTCGGCGAGGACATCACCGCGCCGGCGCAGGACGAGGAATTCGTGATCTCGCATTCGGACAACGTGCAGGCGACCGGTTTCGTCGAGCACCTGAAACTGCCGCACTACGTCGACTTCCAGGCCGAGCTTGCGTTGGTGCGCAAGATGCGATCGGACATCGAGACGGCGCGCAATAGCGGTAGCGCCCTTCAGGAGGCCGCCGAATGATGCCGGTTCGGCCGCAGTTCGGGGGCGGATCAGTCGCCTCCGCCGCCTCCCCCGTCACCACCTCCGCCGCCATCGCAGGCGCCGCCCGCATTGGCGCCGTCGCAGCCGCTCCCGTAGGCCCCGACCCCACCGCCCTCGCTGCTCGCGTTGGCCCTGCCGCGGTTTTTCGGCGGCTTGATGACATAAAAGGGAATGATGATCCCGCAGGCGACGAAGGCCGCGAAGACGGCCACGCCCAGCAATCCGTTCGAAGTGATGGCGTCCATGACAGCCTTTCCTTCTAGTTGGTTCATGCAGTCACAGGATACTCCAAGATGACGGACCTCGCCACTTACAACTTCGCCTATCTCGACGAGCAGACGAAGCGGATGATCCGCCGCGCGATCCTCAAGGCGATCGCCATCCCCGGTTACCAGGTGCCCTTCGCGTCGCGCGAAATGCCGATGCCCTATGGCTGGGGCACCGGCGGCGTGCAGGTGACGGCCGCGATTATCGGCCCCGAAGACGTGCTGAAGGTGATCGACCAGGGCGCCGACGACACGACCAATGCGGTCTCGATCCGCGCCTTCTTCCAGAAGGTCGCCAATGTCGCCGTCACCACCCACACCAAGGACGCGACGATCATCCAGACGCGCCACCGCATTCCCGAGCACAAGCTGGCCGAGGGCCAGATCCTGGTTTACCAGGTGCCGATCCCGGAACCCTTGCGCTTCCTCGAGCCGCGCGAGACCGAGACCCGCAAGATGCATGCGCTGGAAGAATACGGGCTCATGCATGTGAAGCTCTACGAGGATATCGCCCATAACGGCCGCATCTCGAAGACCTATGCCTATCCGGTGAAGGTCGCGGGCCGCTACGTGATGGACCCGTCGCCGACGCCAAAATTCGACAATCCGAAGATGCACCGGTCGGAAGCGCTGCAGCTGTTCGGCGCCGGCCGTGAGAAGCGCATCTACGCCGTGCCGCCTTATACGGATGTCGTCAGCCTCGACTTCGAGGATCATCCGTTCGAAATCCAGACCTTCGACAAGCCCTGCGCGCTCTGCGGCGCCGAGAACGTCTATCTCGACGAGGTGGTCCTGGACGACAAGGGCGGCCGCATGTTCGTCTGTTCGGACACCGACAATTGCGAGGACCGCCGCGAACACGGCCATGTCGGCGCCATGCTGGCGCCAGCCAAGGAGGCAGCGGAATGACCGACACCCCTCTTCTCAAAGTCAGCGGCCTCTCGAAATTCTACGGCAGCCGGATCGGCTGCAAGGACGTTTGCTTCGACCTGTGGCCGGGCGAAGTGCTCGCCATCGTCGGAGAGTCGGGCTCCGGCAAGACGACGCTGCTCAACTGCCTGTCGACCCGGCTGATGCCGACGACCGGCAGTGTCGAATACCGGATGCGTGACGGCAATTTCCGCGACCTCTACCATATGAGCGAGGCCGAACGGCGTTTCCTGATGCGCACCGACTGGGGCTTCGTGCACCAGAACCCGGCCGACGGCCTGCGCATGACGGTCTCGGCCGGCGCCAATGTCGGCGAGCGGCTGATGGCCGTCGGCGACCGGCATTACGGCAAGATCCGCGAGACGGCGAGCGACTGGCTGACCCGTGTCGAGATCGGCACCGACCGCATCGACGACCAGCCCCGTGCCTTTTCCGGCGGCATGCGCCAGCGCCTGCAGATCGCCCGCAACCTGGTGACCGGCCCGCGCCTGGTGTTCATGGACGAGCCGACCGGCGGTCTCGACGTCTCGGTCCAGGCCCGCCTGCTCGACCTGGTGCGCGGCCTCGTCAACGATCTCGGCCTGTCGGCGATCGTCGTCACCCACGATCTCGCAGTCGCCCGCCTCCTGTCCCATCGGATGATGGTGATGAAGGACGGCCATGTGATCGAACACGGGCTGACCGACCGGGTGCTCGACGATCCGCGCGAGCCTTATACCCAGCTTCTCGTCTCTTCCATCCTTCAGGTCTGAGGAGAATACCGATGGCCACCCCTCTCGTCGTTTCCGAAGTCTTCAAGAGCTTCACCATGCATCTGCGAGACGGCATCAAGCTGCCGGTCGTCAAGGATGTGAACTTTTCCGTTGCGAGCGGCGAATGCGTCGTGCTCGGCGGCCCGTCAGGCATCGGCAAGAGCTCGATCCTGAAGATGCTCTACGGCAACTACGCCGTCGATGCCGGGCAGATCCTCGTCGATCACAAGGACCGGATCGTCGATATCGCCCGCGCCGATCCGCGCACGGTGCTCGACGTGCGGCGCCATACGCTCGGGTATGTCAGCCAGTTCCTGCGCACCGTTCCGCGCGTCTCCGCGCTCGACGTGGTCGCCGAACCGCTCGTCGCCCGCGGCATCGCAGCGCCGGAAGCGCGCGACAGGGCGGCCGAGCTTCTGGCCAAGCTCAACCTGCCGCGAGAACTCTGGACCTTGCCGCCCGCGACGTTTTCGGGCGGCGAACAGCAGCGGGTCAACATCGCCCGCGGCTTCATCACCAGCCACCGCATCCTGCTCCTCGACGAGCCGACCGCGTCGCTCGACGCGGTCAACCGGCGCGTTGTCGTGGACATGATCGCGGACAAGAAACGCGAGGGCGTCGCCCTTCTCGGCATCTTCCATGACGAGGAAGTGCGCGAGGCCGTGGCTGACCGCGTTCTCGACGTATCCCAATTTTCTCCGCGGAAGGCAGTTGCTGCATGAGCGTCAAGGTGGGGCTCGAGCCCGTGATCCACGAAACGGCAAACGTCAGCAATTCCACGCTCGGACCGTATACGGAAGTTTCCGAGCGCTGCCGCATCAGCGAGGCCGAGATCGGCGCCTATTCCTACATCATGCAGGACGGCTCGATCTGGTGTGCGACGATCGGCAAGTTCGTCAACATGGCGGCTTCCGTGCGCATCAACGCCACCAACCACCCGACGTGGCGGGCGACGCTGCACCACTTCACCTATCGCGCCGCCAGCTACTGGGACGATGCCGAGGACGAGAAGAGCTTCTTCGAATGGCGGCGCGACCATCGTGTCACGATCGGCCATGACGTATGGATCGGGCATGGCGCAACCGTGCTGCCGGGCGTCACCGTCGGCAACGGCGCGGTGATCGGCGCCGGCGCGGTCGTCTCGAAGGACGTCGCGCCCTATACGATCGTCGGTGGCGTGCCGGCAAAGCTCATCCGCGAGCGCTTCACGAAATCGGTTGGCGAAGCGATGGACCGGCTTGCCTGGTGGGACTGGGATCACTTGAAACTGAGGGCTGCTCTCGACGATTTCCGGTCACTTTCGGCAGAGGAATTCGTGTCCCGTCATGCCAGGTAAGGGAAGCGCGGCGGGCGCCTCCGGAATATAATAAAACCGACATAAATCCGACATTCAGACTTCATCAACCATCGCTATCGAGCTCTCAGAAAAAAAAGCTGAATTGGCGAGAGAGCATGAAGTTCGAATTGAGGGACATCACCCGCCGTTTCGGCGATCGTATCGCGGTGAGCGCCGTGAACGTCGAGATTCCTCAGGGCCAGATGGTCGGCATCATCGGCCGCTCCGGCGCCGGCAAGTCGACCCTGCTGCGCATGATCAACCGGCTGCAGGAGCCGAGCTCCGGCTCCATCTATTTCAACGGCGCCGAAGTCTCCTCCCTCAAGGGCCGGGCGCTGCGCAACTGGCAGCGCGACTGCGCGATGATCTTCCAGCAGTTCAACCTGGTCCCGCGCCTCGACGTGATGACCAACGTGCTGCTCGGCCGTCTCAATCACCGTTCGACGATGATGAGTCTCCTGAAGATCTTCAGCCGCGACGAGCGCGTCATGGCGATGGCGGCGCTGGAGCGGCTCGGCATTGAGCAGACGGCGCTGCAGGCGGCCGGAACGCTGTCGGGCGGCCAGCAGCAGCGCGTGGCGATCGCCCGGGCGCTGGTGCAGGCACCCAAAATGATGCTCGCCGACGAGCCGATCGCCTCGCTTGATCCGCTCAACGCCAAGATCGTCATGGATGCGCTGCGCGACATCAACGAGCGCGAAGGCATCACGGTCATCACTAATCTGCACACGCTCGATACGGCCCGCAGCTATTGCGAGCGGATCATCGGCATGGCGGGCGGCCGCGTCGTCTTCGACGGCCCGCCGCAGCAGCTCAACGCCAATGCGGTGCGCGAGATCTACGGCTCCGACAAGGACGGCGCCGGGATCGACGAGACGATGACATCGACCAGCCTGGCCCCCGCCCGCCGCGGCGAGGCTCCGGTCGCGATCGACACATCCGGCATGGTGACCGAAGCCGCCGCCATGCGCTGACCCGTTTCCGGCTGCGACCCGCGGCCGGAAGACTGACGCCCTTTCCGGGTTGACCAACCCAATCACCAAAGGAGACTTCCATGTCTGCATTCCGCAAGATCCTGATGGCGACGATCGCCGTCGCCGCCGTTGCCGGCCAGGCCCACGCTCAGAGCGCACCGGTTCTGCGTATCGGCCTCGACGGCGGCGAAAACGAAGCCGACCAGATCCGCCGCACCGAATGCGTCAAGCCGGGCCTGATCGCCGCGACCGGCGCTTCGGACGTCAAGCTCTTCCCGTCGCCGAACTACAACGGCGTCATCCAGGGCCTGCTCGGCGGCACGATCGACCTCGCCGTCATGGGCGCTGCTTCCTACGCAGCGATCTACATCAAGGACCCGAACGCCGTTAGCCCGGTCCTGACCACCAAGCAGGCCGACGGTTCGACCGGCTATTACTCGATCATGGTTGCCCGCAAGGATTCGGGCATCAAGACGCTCGCCGACGCCAAGGGCAAGAAGATCGGCTTTGCCGATCCGGACTCGACCTCTGGCTACCTCGTGCCGAACGTCGCCTTGCCGAAGGACGTCGGCATGCCGGTCAAGCAGTACTTCTCCGAAACCGGCTTCGGCGGCGGCCATGAGAACCTCGTCCTCGGCATTCTCGACAAGAAGTTCGACGTCGGCACCACCTTCGGTTCGGCTGTCGGCGATTGGGCGCAGGGCTACTCGTCCGGCAATCTGCACATCATGGTCTCCAAGGGCCTGCTCGACATGGACGACATCGTCCAGGTCTGGAAGTCGCCGCTCATCCCGAACGGCCCGCTGATGGTTTCCAACAAGCTTTCGGACGACATGAAGAAGAAGGTGACCGCCTACTTCGCCGAGCTGCCGAAGAAGGACAAGACTTGCTTCGAGAGCTTCACGGGCGGCGGCTACGTCGACTGGTCGCCGGTCGACCAGAAGTTCTACCAGACCATCATCGACGCTCGTAAGGCTGTCATCGGCGGCTGATCCAACGTCTGATCAACATCCTGCGGCGGCATCATGACGATGCCGCCGCTCGTTCAACAAGGATACCCAGAATGGCGCACGTGGCCGAACCCGCTCAGTACAGCGGGCTGCAGGAAAGCTCCCGCACCATCCTCGACCATTATCAGCAACAGGTGCGGACCCGGCGGATCTATACCGTCGTCTCCATCGTCGTTTTCCTGATCGTGCTCGGCGCGTCGCTGGATTTCGCCAACGAAGCCAATTCAGGCAAGTTCTTCGAACGCCTTCCCTATTTCTTCGATTTCCTGAAGAGCTTCGTGCCGAACAGCCCGCTGGAAATCTTCCGCGCCATGTTCGACCTGCCGTCGCCCTATGCGGACGGATCGATCAAGTTCGACTATACGAGCGATCGCGTCTGGATCACCGACAGTTTCTATATTCCGAACTTCTTCTACCAGTTGGCGATCACCATCAACATCGCCATCGTTTCGACCATCCTCGGCGCCACGGGCGCCTTCCTTCTGTGCTTCTTCGCCTCCACCAATCTCGTCGGCGCCGGTCTCACGCGCTGGGTGGTGCGGCGCATCATGGAAATCCTGCGCGCCTTTCCGGAAATCGTCGTCGCAGGCCTGCTGGCCGCGATCCTGTCGATCGGTCCGATCGCGGCGATTATCGCCGTGTCGATCCACACCATCGGCGCGCTCGGAAAGCTGTTCTTCGAAGTGGTCGAGAATGCCGACATGAAGCCGGACGAAGGCCTGCGGGCGTCCGGCGCCAGCTGGCTGGAGCGCGTCCGCTTCGCGATCCTGCCGCAGGTCCTGCCGAATTTCGTCTCCTATACGCTGCTGCGGACCGAGATCAACGTGCGCGCCTCGACCATTATCGGCGCCGTCGGCGGCGGTGGCATCGGGGAAGTGTTCAGCCTGTCGATCGGCCGCGACCACGCCGCCAAGACCTATGCGATCATCATTCTACTTCTGATTACGGTCATCTGCGTCGACCAGTTCTCGGCCTGGCTGCGCCGCCGGCTGATCGGCAAGCAATCGTTCGAATTCGGCCGGGGAGCTGCCTGATGTCCAATCTCGCCGTCAATGCCGCCGATCGCGAACGCCTGCTCGCCGCCTATCCGGAGGTCTTTCACCGCAGCGTCATGCAGCGCTGGGGCCTCGTGGTCGCCGCCGTCGCAGTCTTCCTTTACCTCGCCTTCTGCTTCTCTTTCTTCAACGTCATCCCGACCTTCGTCAACGGCAACTGGGATCGCGCGGCGATCTACCTCCAGGACTGGTATTCATGGCGCGCGCAGCCCCGCCTGCGCTTCCAGAACGGCGAGGTCGTGCCGCAATGGACGAGCCGCGGGCAATATCCGGACGGCGCGGCGATCGACTGGCTGAAGCCGGCCTCCAACGGCGGCTACACGGTGATCTTCGGTAGCGACGACCGGCTTGACGTCACCCCGAGCCAAGTCGACGTCTATATCGACGGCAAGCTTTATCCCGTCGCGATCAAAGGGGATCGGGCGATACTGCCTGCCGGTGCGCCGGCGCGGATGGTGCAGGACGGCAACAAGGTCAATGTCCGTTTCGGCTTTGCCGGCCAGGCGGAAATCCGCAACAGCCAGGTCTATGTGCAGCGGCGTTTCCTCGGCTGGGCGAATTTCTTCTTCGACACCCAATCGCCGTTCTGGGGCCGCAGCGTCACCAGCGTTGCCGGGCTGATGCTCTTCGGCGAGCGGCTCGACCCGAGCCAGTCCAATGCCTCGCTGGCGCTCGACAACTTCTTGAACAATAGCAGCTGGCAGCATGGCGATATTCTCTCCAAGCTGATGCAGACGCTGGTCATGGCCTTCGTCGGCACGCTGTTCGCCACCCTCATCGCCTTCCCGCTCGCCTTCGTCGCGGCGCGCAACATCACCACAAGCCGGCCGATGAACTGGGGGATGAAGCGCTTCTTCGACTTCCTGCGCTCCATCGACATGCTGATCTGGGCCCTGTTCTTCACCCGCGCCTTCGGGCCGGGGCCGCTCCCCGGGATCGCCGCCATCTTCTTCACGGATACCGGTGCGCTCGGCAAGGTCTATTCGGAAGCGCTGGAGAACGTCGACGACAAGCAGCGCGAGGGCGTCAAGTCGGTGGGTGCCGCGCCGGTCATCGTGCAGCGTTACGGCGTGGTGCCGCAGGTCCTGCCGATCTTCATCTCGCAATCGCTGTATTTCTGGGAGTCCAACACCCGTTCGGCAACCGCGATCGGCGCTGTCGGCGCGGGCGGTATCGGCCTCAAGCTGCTCGAATCCATGAAGACCAATGCGGACTGGGACAAGGTTGCCTACATGGTCCTGCTGATTCTCCTGGTGGTCTTCGTCTTCGACAATCTCTCCAACGCGCTGCGTTCCCGCGTCATGGGCAAAAAGGGTCACTGACAGGTCGGATTATCATCATTCTGTCATGGAAATCTTTTAGCCGGGGGTCCTGTTTCGCGGGCCGGCGCACAGGTAAAGTCGGCCGGCCTTCTCCTGATTCCGGAATCCCGTTTTGCGCTACGCTCTCTATTTTTCGCCCGCCGAGAACCATCCGCTGACGAAAGCGGCAACGCGTTGGCTCGGCCGCGACGCTTTTACCGCCGAGACGTTTCCGACGCCCGATGTCGAAGGCCTGTCCCGCGACACCGTCCATGAACTGACTGCCGATCCGCGCCGCTACGCCTTTCACGCGACGCTCAAGGCGCCGTTCGAGCTGCATCCGGACCGGACGGAAGCCGAGCTGACCAAGGCCGCCGAACGCTTTGCCGCCGAGACCACTGCGTTCGACATCCCGAACGTCATCGTCGGCCAGCTGGGGCGGTTCTTCGCGCTGGTTCCCGATACCATTTACCCGGAGCTCCAGCATTTTGCCGGACGCGTCGTCGAAGAGTTCGAACATTTTCGCGCGCCGCTGTCGGAGATCGATATCGCACGGCGCAAACCTGATATGTTAAGCTCGGCCCAGCGCGCCAATCTCGACCGCTGGGGTTATCCCTATGTCATGGACGAGTTCCGCTTCCACATGACGTTGACCGGGCAGGTCCCGCCCGAAGAGGCGCCCATCATGCGCCGCGAGCTCGACCGCCGCTTTGCCGATTTCGCCAACGCGCCGCTGACCGTCGATGGGCTCGCCATCTTCGTAGAGCCGGAGCGCGGCGCACCCTTCATCGCCCATCGCTGGCTTCCGCTGGCGTCCGCCTTCGAAAACAGAAAGACCGCATCATGACCACCGAACTCGTGCTCACCAATGCCCGCATCGTGCTCGAGGACAGCGTGATCTCCGGTTCAGTCCAGATCCGGAACGGCAAGATCACCGATATCTCGGAAGGCAATGTCCATACTGGCGAGGATTTCGAGGGCGATTATCTGATCCCGGGCCTGGTCGAACTTCATACCGACCATCTGGAACAGCATTATTCGCCGCGTCCGGGCGTGCGCTGGAACACCACGGCGGCGATCCAGGCCCATGACGCGCAGATCGCCACCTCCGGCATCACCACCGTCTTCGACTGCCTGCGCATGGGCGCCGACGAGGACGGCGGCTTTGCCCATGGCGAAATGCGGGACATGGCGGACGCGATTGCCGCCGCCGCCGCCTATGGTCGCCTGCGTTCCGAACACTTCCTGCATCTGCGCTGCGAAGTCTCCGCCGACAATTGCATGGAGCATTTCGTCGACTTCGAGAACGATCCGCATGTCCGGCTCGTCTCGCTGATGGATCACGCGCCGGGCCAGCGGCAGTTCCAGACGATGGATCAATACACGCTCTACTACCAGAAGAAGCGCGGCCTCAGCGACGAGGCATTCGCCGCTTTCGTGGCCAAACGCCAAGAAGAATCGGCACGCAATGCGACGCCGCACCGCGTTGCGATCTCCAAGATCTGCGCCGAGCATGGCATTACAGTCGCAAGCCATGACGACGCGACGCTTTCCCATGTGGGTGAGGCGATCGACAACGGCGTTCGGCTGGCGGAGTTCCCGACCAGTTTCGATGCGGCAAAGGCTTCGCACGAAGCGGGCATGAGCGTGCTGATGGGCGCCCCGAACATCGTTCGCGGCAAGTCGCATTCCGGTAATATCGCCGCCCGCGACCTTGCCGAGCGCGGCGTGCTCGATGTGCTCTCCTCCGATTATGTGCCGCTCAGCCTGCTGCATGCACCCTTCGTGCTCGCCTCGGAGGTGGAAAGCATCTCGCTGCCGAAGGCGCTCGCCATGGTGACATCGACCCCTGCCCGCACCGTCAGCCTCGACGACCGGGGCCGGATCGCGACCGGCCTGCGTGCCGATATCGTCCGCGTCCATCACGAGGAGGGGGTTCCCGTCTCCCGCGCCGTCTGGCGGGAAGGCCGGCGGGTCGCCTGATGGATGCCAGGCCGACAGCAACGGAACCGAAGCGAAGCGGCTGCATGGTCGCGGTCGTCGGCCCGAGCGGGGCCGGCAAGGACACGCTGATGGCCTATGCCGCCCGGTTCTTCGAGGGCCGCGATGACGTCGTCTTCGTACGGCGCGTCATCACCCGCAACGCCGCCGCCGGCGGTGAAGACCATGACGGCGTTTCCGAAGCGGAATTCGAGGCTCTGGAACAGGCCGGTCGTTTTGCGGTCTCCTGGGGTGCCCACGGCCTGCGATACGGCATTCCCGTCGAGACGAAAGAGGCCATGGCAAAAGGCCAGCTGATCGTCGCCAACGGCTCGCGTTCCGCGCTTGCCCGGTTCAAGGATACCTATCCGTCGCTGGTGGTCATCAACATCACCGCCAGCCTGGACGTGCTCGCGGCCCGGCTCGAAGCGCGCGGACGGGAAACGCGCGAGGAGATACTTCGGCGTCTCGAACGCAGCTCGCTGACCGTGACCGGCGACTACCAGGTGGTGACGATCGACAATAGCGGATCGCTGGAAGATGCCGGCAGGGCCTTGGTCGAGTCCCTCAACGGTTGCCTTGCGAGCCACCCGATTGGCAGCGAAAAACGTTCGATCGTTCTTTAAAGTCCCTGATCCGGCTCTATTTGTCTTTTCTTATATTAAGAAAGGAAAAATCATGGGCCAGAGCAAGCCGCGCGAAGGGCAACGTCCCGATGGGGCAACCGCCATCGATCTGGAAGCGCGCGTCGTTGTTCTGGAAATCGTGTCCATGACGGCGTTGGCGCTTGCCATGGACACGTCCGAGAACGCAGACATCGAACACGCCCGCGGGATCAGCAACCTCGTTCTCGAAGCCGTGCACCAGCGCTGTCACGAGATGAACATGCCGGAGCATGCGCGGCTCACCGCCTGCACCTATGCAGACGAGCTACTTTCGACCGCGCTTCTGTCTCTTTATCCGCAGGAACACTGAGCCTTAGGCTCAGTGTGCTTCGTCCCAATTGCTGGCGGCGCGAGCATCAACCTTCAGCGGCACCCGCATCGAGATCGCCGGCATGGCCGCCTGCTCCATGGTCGAGATGATCACCGGCAAGGTCTTGTCGATCTCCTCATCCTCGACCTCGAAGATCAATTCGTCGTGCACCTGCAGCAGCATGCGGGCCTTTCCGTTGAGTCCGGTCGTTTCCAGCGCCGATTCCATCTTCGCCATGGCGCGGCGGATGATATCGGCGGCCGAACCCTGGATCGGCGCATTGATCGACGCACGTTCGTTGAAAGCACGCACCGACGGGTTGGAGGACTTGATCTCCGGATAATGCGCCCGGCGGCCGAAGATCGTCTCGACGTAACCGTTCTCGCGCGCGAAGGTCTTGGTGCTTTCCATGTAATCGCGGATGCCCGGGAAACGCTCGAAATATTTCTTGATGTAGTCGCCCGCTTCCGAGCGTTCGATCGACAGCTGGTTGGCCAACCCGAAGGCCGAGATGCCGTAGATGATGCCGAAGTTGATCGCCTTGGCGCGGCGGCGCACTTCGCTCGGCATGCCTTCGACCGGAACGCCGAACATTTCCGAGGCCGTCATCGCGTGAATGTCGATCCCATCGGCAAAGGCCTGGCGCAACTGCGGAATATCGGCCACATGCGCAAGCACGCGCAGTTCGATCTGGCTGTAGTCGGCGGAGACCAGCTTGTGGCCGGGCGTCGAGATGAAGGCGGTGCGGATCTTGCGACCTTCCGCCGTACGCACCGGGATATTCTGCAGGTTCGGTTCGGAGGACGACAGACGTCCGGTCGTGGTGGAGGCAAGCGAGTAGCAGGTGTGGACCCGCTTGGTCTCCGGGTGAACGTAACCCGGCAGCGCGTCCGTGTAGGTGGACTTCAGCTTTGTCAGCTGACGCCAGTCGACGATCTTGCGCGGCAGGGGATGACCTTCGGCAGCCAAGTCTTCCAGCACGCTGGCCGAGGTCGACCACTGGCCGGTCTTGGTCTTGGCGCCGCCCGGCAGGCCCATCTTGCCGAACAGGATGTCGCCGAGCTGTTTCGGGGAGCCGATGGTGAATTTTTCTCCCGCCAGTTGGTAGATCTCGTCTTCGAAGGCGGCGGCCCGCTGGGCAAGCTCGCCGGAAAGCCTGGACAGGATCTGCCGGTCGATGGTGATGCCGCGTTCTTCCATGCGGGCGAGCACCGAAACCAGCGGGCGCTCGAGCCGTTCATAGATGCGGGTCAGGCCCGCGGCCGCCAGCTGCGGTTTCAGCACCATCCACAGGCGCAGCGTCACGTCGGCGTCTTCCGCCGCATAGGCGGTCGCCTTGTCGATATCGACGAAATCGAAGGTGACGCCCGCCTTGCCGCTGCCGGCAACTTCCTTGAAGGTGATCGGCTTGTGGTTCAGCCAGCGCTCCGACAGCGCGTCCATGCCGTGGTTCGCCTTGCCGGCCTCCAGTACATAGGACATCAGCATCGTATCGTCGTAACCCTCGACGGTGATGCCATGACGTCTCATCAGCAGGTAATCGAACTTCAGGTTCTGCGCCACTTTCAGGACCGACGGGTCCTCCAGAAGCGGCTTCAGGCGCGCCAGCGCTTCCCGGGTCGGGATCTGGTTTTCGGCAAGCCCGCCGCCGAGCAGATCGCCGACACCGGTCTTGTGGATCAGCGGCACATAGGCGGCGCGGACTTCTAGGCCGGACGGGTTGGCGATATTATCCGCAAGCGCCAGCGAAAACCCGACCAGCTCCGCCTGCATCGGATCGAGTGATGTGGTTTCCGTATCGAAGGCGACGAGACCGGTTTCCTGCGCCGCGCGGATCCAGTCGTCCAGCACCGTCAAGTCCCGGATGGTCACGTAGCAGCTTTGATCGAGTTTGGCCTTGGCAAAGGCTTCGATGCGAGCCTCTGCAAGTGCGGCCGGCGTTGCCGCCTCCATGCCCTTGGCGACCGGCGCCTTGGCGGGATGAGCGGGCGCTTCGGCTGCAGCCTCGCCGGTATCGACCGCTGCCACGCCGCCGGCATCGAGGTCCGGGCCGCGGGCGGCCTGGCCCCATTCGACGTTGACGACGGCGGGTTCGATGGCATCGGCATCGCAATTGCAGGCGGCGGCGACGCGGCGCGTCAGCGTGCCGAATTCCATGGTCTTCAGGAAACCTACCAGTTTCGGGCCGTCCTGCGGCTCCAGCACCAGCGCATCGAGATCGAGATCCAGGGGCACGTCGAGTCGGAGCGAGACGAGCCGGCGCGAAAGGCGGGCGAGGTCGGCATTGGCGACGATGTTCTCGCGGCGCTTCACCTGCTTGATCTCGCCGGCGCGGGCAAGCAGCGTGTCGAGATCGCCGAATTCTTCAAGAAGCTGGGCTGCCGTCTTCGGGCCGATGCCCGGAATGCCCGGCACGTTGTCGACGGAATCGCCGACCATCGCCTGCAGGTCGATCATCTTCTCCGGCGGCACGCCCCATTTCTCGATGACGTCCGGGATGCCGATCTGCTTGTCCTTCATGCTGTCGTACATATGGACGTTCGGCGTCACGAGCTGCATCAGGTCCTTGTCCGACGAGACGATGGTCACATCGGCGCCGGTCGCCTCGGCCTGGCGGGCATAGGTCGCGATGATGTCGTCCGCCTCGAAACCTTCGGTCTCGATGCAGGGCAGGTTGAATGCGCGGGTCGCCTGGCGGATCAGGCCGAATTGCGGGATCAGTTCTTCCGGCGGCGCCGAACGGTTCGCCTTGTAGGCGTCGTAGAGCTCCTTGCGGAAGGTTTTGGCGGAATAGTCGAAAATGACGGCGAAATGGCTGGGCGTCACGCCGACCGACGTGTCGCGCGCATCGGTCAGCAGCTTCCACAACATGTTGCAGAACCCGGAGACGGCGCCGACCGGCAGGCCGTCGGATTTGCGGGTGAGCGGCGGCAACGCGTGGAAGGCGCGGAAAATGAAGCCGGAACCGTCGATAAGGAAAAGATGATCGCCTTTTTTCATGGCGCAAGGAATAGCGTGGGGCATTTGATCCGTCCACGAAAACTTCGCTGCCGCGAAGCCTCCCGCCCCTCACCGGAACGTTACCGATTTGTAATATGCTTTCTCTTGAAAAGCCCGGTTCGGCCCCACATTTCCTACTCACCGGCGATTGATCACGCCGCAGTCTGGCAGCCGGCCTGTCCCCCGCCGAACCAGACCGGACAAAGGCCTATCCCCCTCTCCGGGCCTTTGTCCTTCCATCAGAAACCGCCACGGCTGTCCCCTCCCTGCCGTGGCGGTTTTTTATTGCTCTTTCGCAGGAAACACTTGTCATTTCCCCCATCTTCGCACAGGCTTGGCGAAAGCATGGCGTGCGATATATCTGGCAGATATTGCTCGCAAACGGGCTCGTTCAGGGAGGGATGAAGACCAGCCATGGGATTCGACCGCTCGCATTCTGCGACATACCTGGCGGGCCAACTCGCCAAAGGCTTTGCGCGCTCCTTGCAGAAGCGGGCGATGGTGCTTGGCTTTTCCCCCGGCCAGTTTCCCGTCCTGCTCGAACTCTGGCAGGAAGACGGGCTGACGCAGAAGCAGCTCCTCGACAAGCTGGAGGTCGAACAGGCGACGCTCGCCAACACACTCGCCCGCATGGAGCGGGACGGCCTCATCCAGCGCACCCCCCATCCGAACGACCGCCGGGCACAGATCATCACCCTGACCTCGCTCGGCCGCGAGCTGGAAGTCCAGGCCGTGGAAGCGGCCTCCGAAGCGGATGCGGCCCTGTTCTCAGGCTTTCGTCGCTTCGAGCGCGAACTGATGATCGAATACATGCGGATGATCGTCGAGAACGCACGCAAGATCTAAGCCAACGGCGTTGGCGTCTTTGCCATTGTCTCCGCTGCCCCTGACTTGCTAACAAGGTCGGGCATTCGAAACGATGGGCCGTTCTTGCCTCCCGGGCTCGAGGTCTCGCATTTCAAAGACAGGATTTCCCATGACCGATCTTTCCGCCGTCCTCGACCGCGCCGACCAGAACCTTCCCGCAAGCCTCGAGCGCCTGTTCGGCCTCGTCCGCATCAAGTCGATCTCCACCGACCCCGCCTTCAAATCCGATTGCCGCAAGGCGGCCGAGTGGCTGGTGGCCGAACTGAAGGATCTCGGCTTCGAGGCGTCGGTTCGCGATACGACCGGTCATCCGATGGTCGTCGGCCACCACCCGGGCGCCAGCGCTGATGCGCCGCACGTGCTGTTCTACGGTCATTACGACGTCCAGCCGGTCGATCCGATCGATCTCTGGGAGGACGATCCCTTCGACCCCAAGGTCAAGGAACTCGGTGTCGGCCGCAAGGTGGTGACGGGCCGCGGCGTTGCCGACGACAAGGGACAGCTGATGACCTTCGTCGAAGCCTGCCGGGCCTACAAGGATGTCCATGGCTCACTGCCGGTGCGCGTCACCATCCTCTTCGAAGGCGAGGAAGAATCCGGCTCGCCATCGCTCAAACCATTCCTCGACGCCAATGCCGCCGAGTTGAAGGCGGATTACGCGCTCGTCTGCGATACCGGCATGTGGGATGCGGATACGCCGGCGATCACCGCGTCGCTACGCGGCCTGGTCGGCGAAGAAATCATCGTCACCGCCGCCAACCGCGACCTTCATTCCGGGATGTACGGCGGCGCTGCGGCAAACCCGATCCAGATCCTGTCGAAAATCCTCGCCGGGCTGCATGACGATACCGGCCGCGTGACGCTCGAAGGCTTTTACGACGGCATTGAGGAGACACCGTCCAACATCAAGGCGGCCTGGGAAAACCTGGTCAGCGGTCGCGACGACTTCCTTGGGGAGGTAGGCTTGTCGGAGCTGGCCGGCGAAAAAGGCCGTTCGCTGCTCGAACTGCTCTGGGCGCGGCCGACCTGCGAATTCAACGGCATCAGCGGCGGTTACGAAGGCCAGGGCTTCAAGACCGTCATCGCATCGAAGGCGTCGGCCAAAGTGTCGTGCCGTCTCGTCGGAGGGCAGGATCCGGAAAAGATCCGCGAGAGTTTTCGCGCCTATGTGCGCTCGAAGATCCCGGCTGACTGCTCGGTGGAATTCCTGACGCATGGCGGCTCGCCGGCGATCCAGCTCGGTTACGATTCGCCGGTGCTCACCAAGGCGAAGACGGCGCTTTCCGAGGAGTGGCCGAAGCCGGCCTTGGTTGTCGGCGTCGGAGGATCGATCCCGATCGTCGGCGATTTCCAGAAGACGCTCGGCATGGAATCGCTGCTCGTCGGCTTCGGCCTCAGCGACGACCGCATCCACTCGCCAAATGAAAAATACGACCTGCGCTCCTTCCACAAGGGTATCCGCTCGTGGACGCGCATTATCGCGGCGCTGGCTGGCTGAGCTTGAAGACCTGAAACGGAGAAGGGCCTAACGCGTCTCCGCGTCAGGCCCTTGAAAACAAAAAGGCCGGGGCAAGCCCGACCTTTCCACTCCCATTCACTGGTGCCAGTACATCCGTGGTCACTCGAAATGGGACAAGCATTTCCGACGCGGCCGCTCTTCGACCTTTTCAGATCACTGCGGCTCTAGCGGTCATCGTCCCTCGGTTAAGTAAACATCCCGTTAACGCGGATATGAAAACTGCCTCAAGACGGCACGGTCGCCCGTATTTGCCGTAACACACATGCTCGCTCAGGCTTTTGGAGCCCCGACCATGCGGTGCGTCGGAAACGCTATTGAACCCTAAATGGGAGCTAAGGTTTCCGTTTACAAGGGGTTAAGTTTAGAATCGCTCTAAACACTGGAGGAGCCTGCTCCAGAAAAGCAGAAAGGCCGGACAAGCCGGCCTTTCGCGAGTTCGACTCTGAGGTCTTCAGCAGATCATGCGCCCTGGAGGCGGTCTGCGGAAACCTTGCCAGAACGCTTGTCGCTGACGAGTTCGTAGGAGATCTTCTGACCGTCCTTGAGCTGGCCGAGGCCAGCGCGCTCAACGGCGGAGATGTGAACGAAAACGTCCTGCGAACCGTCGTCAGGCTGAATGAAGCCGTAGCCCTTGGTTGCGTTGAACCACTTTACAGTACCGGTAGCCATAACGATGCCTTTCCCTTGCAAATATGACCGACTATTCCACGCTCGAGCGCTTGGAACGTTGAAGTTTCGTATTTGAAGAGAGATCGTCGCAAACGCCGCGAGGCGCATAGTGCTGGCTATCAAACAAATATCGATGGCGAACCAGATAATGGCTCCGGTCAAAAAGGTCAAGATCGGGAAAATTAAGCCGCGCTTTCAAAGGCGAAATAGCCAACGATTTCAAGGCGCATAAAACAGAAAACCCGGCGCGGGAGGAGGTGCGCCGGGTTTCCGAAACTGACCAACAACTGGGAGGAGGAGGTGTTGTCGGTCCCATCTGGGGCGCTGGGAGGAGGAGTGCGCCCTTCGATGAATTGAACATACAGGAGCGAAGCTTAAAAAACAGTCACGATATCGCAGTGCAGCATTGCAATTTTCGCATAGCTCCTTTGTCCTCTTGCAGCCCACACCGTCCTGGGCCAATTTGAGTGCATGAGCCTCGAATCCGTCCGCGCCTTCTTCGCCGCCAACGCCCCCGATTTCCACGTCATCATTACCGAGGAAAGCTCGGCCACCGTGCCGCTTGCCGCCCTCGCTCACGGGGTGGCGCCCGAGCAGATTGCCAAGACGATCTGCGTACGCGCCGGCGAGACCACCATGCTTGTGGTGATGTCGGGAACCATCCGCCTGGACAACCGCAAATTCCGGGATCATTTCGGTGCCAAGCCGCGCATGCTCGGCGGTGACGAGACGGCCGAGATCACCGGCCATCCCATCGGCGGCGTGTGTCCGTTCGGGTTGCCTTCCCCGATCCCGATCTATTGCGATGTGTCGCTTCGGAAATTCCCGGAAGTCGTGCCTGCGGCCGGCGCCACCAATGCCGCTGTGCGCATCAGCCCCGACCGAATGGCTGACCTGACCGCAGCGACGTGGATCGATGTCGGCCAGGATCCGGTTTAGAGACGGCCGCTCAAGTAACGGTCGTACCAGGCGTGCTTGCTTTCCGCCGAAGCGGTTGCAACCACATAGCCGATGGCAAAACCGATCGCGCCGATCAGGGTAAACAGCGTCGTGGTCGCGGCGGGATGTTCGCGGATGGTGCCGGCAACCGAGCTTGCTTCGTTCTGTACGTAATGCGCAGCGTTGCCGGCGCGCTCAGTGACCTTGCCATAGGCGGCACCGGTCTTTTCGGAGAGCATTTCGCGCAGGTTGGCAATCTCGGAACGCAGCGTCGCGATCTCGGTCCTGACGTTTTCGCCGGGTTCGTGATCGAAAGAGGGCGTATTCGATTTCGCGGGGGTGTTCAGGTTTCTGACGGGCTCTGCCATTACGGCCTCCTTGCGTTTTTCAAGAGACCGTTCAACTGCCGAAGGACTGATAGGTTCCTCGTTTAAAGCAAGAACCTATCGGCTTTTCGCCAGCGCCTCGGCGAGCGCCGAGAGCTTTTGCTTGTCGTCCGAGCCTTTTTGAAGGGAGTTCACCAGGATCAGCGCAAGTGCCTCGGCATCGGGGCTTGCCTTGTCGATCTGGTGTTCGGCGCAAGCCTGATCAAAGACCTGCTGCAGTAAGCTGAGCTGGTCCGGATTGACAGGATTTCTAACCATCTGTGTAGGCATATAACCCTCCCGATCATACGGTGCCCGACCGGCGGACCATTCTCCTCGCCCTGCTCTACAATGGCGGCTGGAGAAACTTACCAGCGGCCTTCTATTGCGACAGACTTGCGCCGGCCTTGTCGGCGCCCGAGGAACAAAAAGGTCTACAAGCCACAGGAGGGAGGATTTTGAGCCTTGGCTAATAAATTGACAATAACAATAATAGACGGGTGTAATATAAGGGTGGACCCGTACGGGTTACTACCTATACGGGTCCTCCAGGTGTCTAAGGACGAGGCATGAAGGTCCAATAACGGCTTATGCCATGCCCGCCGGATCGCCTGTCGGCATCAGGGCGGGATTGAGCGTCGGATCCTGCGGGTTCTTGCTGTCGCCCGGATCCTGTGCAGGCGTCAATGGCGGTTTTTCCTGGGTTCGATCGGGTACGCCGCCTGCCGGTGTGGGCCCGCGCGGCTGAGGGCTCGGAGCGGGGATAGGGTCTCGATTGGGCATGATGGCCTCCTTTTCCTGTCAGGAAACCAACGACTGAGGCCAGCCACGGTTCCGCGGGGCGGCCAGTATTCCCGAAGAAAACCTCACTCGCCTTCAGCGATACCGGCGCCGGTCGCGGGAGGCGGACGACATGCCGAGCATGTAGCCTATCGCCAGGCCGAGCAGACCGACGGTAGCAATTGCCGAACCGGTAGCGGCCGGATGGTCGACGGCGTGGGCGGCGACCATGCTCGCCTCGTCCTTGACATGATGAACGGCAGATTTTGTACGGGCACCAACGCCTGTCTCTTCGGCGACATCACCGGTAAAGCCGGCAGCGAGAGGTTTTTTGGCCATTGAAGTCTCCTTTTCGGAAACAACACCCAAACGGAACGCGAGGTTCCGTCTCCAGCTTCCCATCTGAAAGGGCAGGCCTTTGTCTGAAGGGAATGGAAGCCCGCGCCGACAGGGCCGGCGCGGGCAAAACCGTTATTCGGTGACTTTAGCCTGTCCTTCGGACTGCTTCAGCACGACGGCTTCCTCGCGCGGGTCCACTTTCGGAGGCGCGATGCTTGCCGTGGTGACTTCCTTGTCCACCTTGGCGGAAGCCGTGACGTCGTGGCCGGCGCATTCCGCAAGGGCTGCGGTGGATGACAGGCCGAGCACGGCGGCGATTACGAGAACTGTCTTCATGCCATTCTCCTTTCGCTGGGTTGCAGGTGCAAAGGTAACCCGTAGTGCGATGAACCCGAAATCACGAATTCGCGTTTTCAGGGTGCCTCATACGGCCTGTTTCATCGCTTGGCAGCGATTACATCAGTTTTGAAAGGGTTTCGCGATTGACGAAAATATCAGTCTTCCCGGCTTCATAAGCGGGGTGGCTGAACTCCAGCATTCCCCTTTCAGGCATTTCAAGTGCCTGCTTGACGCTGACCAGCCCGACCGGGACGCGCTGGTCGCCATTTCGGACGACTGCCTCGACAATTTTCTGCATATCCTCCCCTCCTCCAAGGTGGAATCCGTCGTAACGCGGATCTTGCCTCCTTGTTCCATCAGGAATCGGATTTTTTTAAGGTTGGATGCGGTATCGGGCAGCTTTTGTGACATAGGCCAACGCCCGGCCCTCCAGGGCGTTGCGGCATTTCAATGGAGATCCAGCGGCAGTTGAATTCCTTTGGGAATATTCGGGCGTCGCTGGTTGGCGATCTGTATCTTCTGGAACGTCTCGCGCCGACGCTGCGCTTCAGCCTCGCGGAGAGCCTTCGATGCCGCGACTGCGGCCATTGCACGTTCGATCACCTGTTCGGTTCTGCTCATCAGCACCTCCAAATGTTCTCTATTTGTTCTCATAATTGGAGATGGAAGTCAAGCGGTTCAAGACCCGGCCAAATAAGCGCGTCCTTTACGCCTCCTTAAATCGCCGCATTTAGAGTCCAGCCAAAGGCTTGGGCGATCAGACATTCGAGTAACAGCCTGTTTTGACAGGCGCGTAACGGGGGTATGCCGGCTCACCATGGCAGCCAGAGGCAAATCAGACAAACGCGTTGAACCGTCGTTCGAAGGTTCGCGGCCGAGTGGCGATTTGCGGCTCGACGCGGATGAGCGGATCGTGGGCAACGGCCGGCCTGGCAGACGCCCATCGAAAGCCGAAAGCGACGAGCGTTCCGGACGCCCGGAACACGCCCGTCCCTCCCGCGACAGGAAAGCCTCCATCCGTCGCCAGGGCGGCGGGTTCTTCTCACCGCTCAAGCGCTTGGTCTACTGGTGTTTCGTGCTCGGCATCTGGGCCGGCATCGCCGTCGGCGGGCTGGTGCTCTATTACGGTGCGAAAATGCCGGCCGCCAGTACCTGGTCGATCCCGGACCGCCCTGCGAACATGAAGATCACCGCGGTCGATGGCTCGGTCGTCGCCAATCGCGGCTCGACCGGCGGCGAGGCCCTGGCGCTCGAGGAGATGTCGCCCTACCTGCCGCAAGCGGTGATCGCCATCGAGGACCGACGTTTCTATTCGCATTTCGGCGTCGATCCGTTGGGCCTGGCGCGCGCCCTGGTCAACAACCTGACCGGCCAGCCGATCCAGGGCGGCTCGACGATCACCCAGCAGCTTGCCAAGAACCTGTTCCTGTCGCCGGACCGCACGTTCGAACGCAAGATCCAGGAGGTGCTCCTGTCCTTCTGGCTGGAGCACAAGTTCACCAAGGACCAGATCCTCGCCATGTACCTGAACCGGGTGTTCTTCGGTTCGAACGCCTATGGCGTTGAGGCAGCCTCGCGGCGGTATTTCAACAAGTCAGCCCGCGACGCGAATCTCGGCGAAGCGGCAACGCTTGCCGGCCTCCTCAAGGCACCTTCCCGCCTGTCGCCGGCTCGCGATCCGAAGGCAGCGGAAGCGCGCGCCCAGGTCGTGCTCGGCACGATGCGCGAGGAAGGCTACATCACCGACAGCGACCTCAAGAGTGCCATGTCGCAACCGCCGGCCAAGGCGAAGCGCTACTGGACCGGCGCCCAGCATTATGCCGCCGACATGGTCGTCGACGAGGTGAAGGGCCTGATCGGCGAACCGAAGGTCGACGTGACCGTCGAAACGACGCTCGACATGCGCCTCGAAGCCGCCGCCGAAAAGTCGCTGAACGATGTCCTCAAGAAGGAGGGCGGCAAGCTCAACGCCTCGCAGGCAGCCCTCGTCTCGGTCGATGCGACCGGCGCGATCCGGGCGCTGGTGGGCGGCCGCGATTATGCGACGAGCCAGTTCAACCGCGCCGTCAAGGCAAAGCGCCAGCCGGGTTCGGCTTTCAAACCCTTCGTCTATGCCGCGGCACTCGAAGCCGGCGCCCGGCCGGACTCGATGGTCAACGATACGCCGGTCAAGATCGGCAACTGGTCGCCGGAGAATTTCGACGAGAAATACCGCGGCCCGGTGACGCTCGCCTCGGCCTTCGCGCAATCGCTCAATACGGTTGCCGCGCAGCTGGCCATGCAGGTCGGTCCCGACAAGGTGGTCAGCCTCGCCCACCGGCTCGGCATCGATTCCGACATCCAGGCGAATGCTTCGATCGCGCTCGGCACCTCGGAAGTCTCGCTGGTCGAGCTGACGTCTGCCTACGCATCCTTCATGAACGGCGGCTACAAGGCGACCCCGCATATCGTCAAGCGTATCATCGATCCGGATGGCAAGGTGCTTTACGAGGCCGATTACGCCAACCCGCCGCGCGTGCTCAGCGAGCCGGTGGCGGCGACGATGAACGGCATGATGAACCGCGTCATCAACGAGGGTACCGGCAAGGCCGCCAGGATCGACGGCTGGCAGGCAGCCGGCAAGTCGGGCACCACCCAGTCGTTTCGCGACGCGCTGTTCGTCGGTTATACCAGCATCATGACGACCGGCATCTGGTTCGGCAACGACGACGGCGCCTTCATGAAGAAGGTAACCGGCGGCGGGCTGCCGGCAAAGGCCTGGAAGGAATATATGACGTCCGCGATGAAGGGTTATACGCCGACGCCGCTGTTCGGCACCGGCCGCGGCCTTGATCTGCCGCCGCCGGCCGCAGTCCAGCCGGATTCGCCGTCGACGACGATCGGCGATATCATTTCTGGCATCCTGCCCGGTGGCCGCAGAACCCAGGACGAACTCCCCGCCGATTACCCGCCGGCGCCGCGCCCTCCCGCCCAGGATTCCGCCTCGATCGAACGGGAACCCGCCCGCGTGCGGCCCGTCTATGGCGACAACCAGGGCTACGACAACAGGAACAACGGACAGATCTACGACAACAGGCCGGTCTATGGCGACCGCGGCCGTCGTGGCGATGTAATACCGCCCGGCGACGTTCCGGTCCGTGATTATCGCCAGTATCGCGGCCCCTATGATTCGTCCGCTCCGGTGCCGCCGGGAGCGATCGGCGGCGGCCCCGTTCCGCCCGGCGACGTCGGCGTTGCGGGCTCCAGAGACCAGCCGCGGCAGACAACGCTTTTCGACCTGATCATGGGGCAGTGAAGCGTATTGACAGTATTGCTCGGCAAACTGTTCTTTTTGCTGGGATCCGGGCGATTTCTCGCCTTGCAGTCCTAAAAACCCGTCCTTATATACGCCGCATGACCGCAGCCGATGCTGCGTACCATCCCAGTCGAGGAACTGTCAGCGGAATGCCTTTGAGGGGTTCCGATGGTTCGCTTAAAGGAGAGAGAAGAAAATGGCAAAAGTAATTGGCATCGACCTCGGTACCACCAACTCCTGCGTCGCCATCATGGACGGCAAAGATGCGAAGGTGATCGAGAACGCCGAAGGCGCGCGTACCACGCCCTCCATGGTCGCATTTTCCGATGACGGCGAACGCCTCGTCGGCCAGCCGGCCAAGCGCCAGGCGGTGACCAACCCCACCAATACCCTCTTCGCCGTGAAGCGCCTGATCGGCCGCCGCTACGAAGATCCGACGGTTGAAAAAGACAAGGGCCTCGTCCCCTTCGATATCGTCAAGGGCGACAATGGCGACGCCTGGGTCAAGGCCCAGGGCAAGAACTATTCCCCCGCACAGGTTTCCGCGATGATCCTTCAGAAGATGAAGGAAACCGCTGAATCCTACCTCGGTGAAAAGGTCGAAAAGGCCGTCATCACTGTTCCGGCCTACTTCAACGACGCGCAGCGCCAGGCAACCAAGGATGCCGGCCGCATTGCAGGTCTCGAAGTGCTGCGCATCATCAACGAGCCGACGGCAGCCGCTCTCGCCTATGGCCTCGACAAGAAGGACGGCAAGACGATCGCCGTTTACGACCTTGGCGGCGGCACGTTCGACATCTCGGTCCTCGAAATCGGCGATGGCGTCTTCGAAGTGAAGTCGACCAACGGCGACACCTTCCTCGGCGGTGAAGACTTCGACATGCGTCTCGTCGAATATCTTGCCAATGAGTTCAAGAAGGACCAGGGCATCGACCTGAAGAACGACAAGCTCGCCCTGCAGCGCCTCAAGGAAGCTGCCGAAAAGGCCAAGATCGAACTCTCCTCCTCGCAGCAGACCGAAATCAACCTGCCGTTCATCACCGCCGACGCTTCCGGTCCGAAGCACCTGACCCTGAAGCTGACCCGCGCCAAGTTTGAAAGCTTGGTCGACGATCTCGTCCAGCGCACCATCGCACCGTGCAAGGCAGCCCTCAAGGATGCCGGCGTTACCGCCGCCGAGATCGACGAAGTGGTTCTCGTTGGCGGCATGAGCCGCATGCCGAAGGTCCAGGAAGTCGTCAAGCAGCTGTTCGGCAAGGAGCCGCACAAGGGCGTCAACCCGGATGAAGTCGTCGCTCTCGGCGCCGCCATCCAGGCCGGCGTTCTGCAGGGCGACGTCAAGGACGTTCTGCTGCTCGACGTGACCCCGCTGTCGCTCGGCATCGAAACGCTCGGTGGCGTCTTCACCCGCCTGATCGACCGCAACACGACGATCCCGACCAAGAAGAGCCAGACCTTCTCGACCGCCGAAGACAACCAGCAGGCCGTGACCATCCGCGTATCGCAGGGCGAGCGCGAAATGGCCCAGGACAACAAGCTGCTCGGCCAGTTCGACCTCGTCGGCCTGCCGCCGTCGCCGCGCGGCATGCCGCAGATCGAAGTCACGTTCGACATCGACGCCAACGGCATCGTCCAGGTTTCGGCCAAGGACAAGGGCACCGGCAAGGAACAACAGATTCGCATCCAGGCTTCCGGCGGTCTCTCCGACGCCGAGATCGAAAAGATGGTCAAGGACGCCGAGGCCAATGCCGAAGCCGACAAGAAGCGCCGCGCCGGCGTCGAAGCCAAGAACCAGGCCGAAAGCCTCGTTCACTCCAGCGAGAAGTCGCTGAAGGAATATGGCGACAAGGTTTCCGAGACCGACCGCAAGGCGATCGAGGATGCGATCGCTTCGCTGAAGACCGCCATCGAAGCCTCAGAGCCGGACGCCGATGACATCCAGGCGAAGACGCAGGTCCTGATGGAAGTGTCGATGAAGCTTGGTCAGGCCATCTACGAGGCCCAGCAGGCCGAAGGCGGCGAAGGCTCCGAGGGCGGCAAGGACGATATCGTCGATGCCGACTACGAGGAAGTCAAGGACGACAAGAAGTCCGCCTGATCCGCCGGTTGCCTGATGGCCAGACCTCGACCATAGTTGACTAGAGTATCCGGCTGCCTTCGTGCAGCCGGAATCCTTTCCGGAGCCGGTTACCTCCATGGCAAAAGCAGACTTTTACGAAACGCTGGGTGTCGGCAAGACCGCCGACGAGAAGGAGCTGAAAAGCGCCTTCCGCAAGCTCGCGATGAAATATCATCCCGACAAGAATCCGGGCGACGCAGAAGCCGAAAAGAAGTTCAAGGAGCTCGGGGAAGCCTACGAGACCTTGAAGGATCCTCAAAAGCGCGCGGCCTACGACCGCTTCGGCCATGCCGCCTTCGAACAGGGCGGAATGGGCGGTGGCGGCGGCTTCTCGGGCGCGGGCGCCGGCGGTTTCTCCGACATCTTTGAAGATATCTTTGGCGAAATGATGGGCGGCGGTCGTGCCCGGCGCTCGACCGGCGGTCGAGAACGCGGCGCCGATCTTCGCTACAATATGGAAATCACGCTGGAAGAAGCCTTTTCCGGCAAAACGGCGCAGATCCGGGTTCCGACCTCGATCACCTGCGACGTCTGTTCCGGTTCGGGCGCCAAGCCCGGCACCCAGCCGAAGACCTGCGGCACCTGCCAGGGCTCCGGCCGCGTGCGCGCATCCCAGGGCTTCTTCTCGGTCGAGCGCACCTGCCCGACCTGCCACGGCCGCGGCCAGACGATCCCCGATCCCTGCGGCAAGTGCCACGGCCAGGGCCGCGTCACCGAAGAGCGTTCGCTGTCGGTCAACATCCCGGCCGGCATCGAGGACGGTACCCGCATCCGCCTTCAGGGCGAAGGCGAAGCCGGCACGCGCGGCGGGCCTGCGGGCGATCTCTACATCTTCCTGTCGGTGAAACCGCACCAGTTCTTCCAGCGCGACGGCGCGGACCTTTATTGCGCCGTGCCGATCTCGATGACGACGGCCGCCCTTGGCGGCACGTTCGACGTGGCCACTCTGGATGGAACCAAATCCCGTGTGACGGTGCCGGAAGGCACCCAGCCGGGCAAGCAGTTCCGCCTGAAGGGCAAGGGCATGCCGGTGCTGCGGTCCAGCCAGACGGGCGATCTCTATATCCAGATCCAGATCGAGACCCCGCAGAAGCTCACCAAGCGGCAGCGCGAGCTGCTGCAGGAATTCGAGGAACTGTCCTCGAAGGATAACAATCCGGAATCGACGGGCTTCTTTGCCCGGATGAAGGAATTCTTCGAGAGCTGAATTCTGGAGCCACCCTCTGAAGCCGCTCGCAGCACGTCGTTACGGGCGGCTTTTTCGTTGGGCTCCTAGAAGGTGTCGCGGACACCGCTGCGCGGGTCGCTCACCATATGCGGCTCATAGATGCCGGCACGCGCGGTTCGCCTCCAGGGGCGGGCGATCTCTCCCGGATTGTGACCGACATCGACGACCGCAAACGAGGGGGTGGCATCCGCCGGGCATTGCGCCGCCCATTCGCCGCCCGGCGCAGCTATCCCTGCAGGAGGCGTGAAACCGGGATAGGCGAGGACCGAGAAGCTGACCCAGTATCGGTTGCTCGCCGCATGTCCCAGCGCCTCGGCGGCGAAGGCCGGCGTTGCGCCGGTGGTCGAGAACAGGACGCAATCGACGTCGAGCTGCTCGTATTCCCGGAAGATCTCGGGAAAATGCGTCTCCATGCCGAGCGAGCAGCCGAAGCGGACGCCATCGACCTCGAAGGTCACCGGGGTCGAACCGGGCGTGTACATGAACGAGATCTTAGTGTTCGACAGCAGGCGCTCGTCGTAACGCGTCACCAACCCTCCCCGGTCGGAGATGACATAGAGACTGTTATGCGGCCGATGCGGCTCCGTCAGCTGATGCACGGAACCGATGACCGCAAAGAGCCCGAGCTCGCGTGCCAACGCCCGCGTGGCTTCCAGTTCCTCGCGCAGCACGGTCCATTCGAACCGGCTCCAGTCGGACGGACCGACCGGATCGCGGCCGGTCGAGGACATGATACGTTTGTCGGGAGAGGAGGTCGCACCTTCGGGGAAGTGGATCACCCTCGCGCCCGCCTGTCGCGCTTCGCGCATCAGGCGCCGCATCTCCTCGCCGCTGGCACGAAGCTCGGCTGCGTTACGTGGATCGACATAGGGCGTGGTCTGTGCCACCGCCAGGCGCACCGATCTGGCCTGCGGCCGGGGATCGTTCGGGGCCTTCTCGCGGATGTGGCTGAGGGCTGCGGTATAGGATTCGCCTGTCTTAGCGGCACGGTCACGGACACGGCGTTTGAAATTTCCGTTCTGGGTCATCTTGAGCCTTTCACGTCCCGGACGGAGTTCCCCAGCAACCACATCCGAAACGGTCGGACCAAGATAACGACCCGAGACTGAAGTCCCTTTGCCTCCGCTTCAGGACCACGCTGGAGAAGGTCCGGGGAGGTTTGGCGCAGGCCACGCCAAACAAAAAAATGCCGATCCCGCCTTGATTCGTCAACTGGGACCAGGCCCCCGATTTCAGACCAGCCATCTCAGGCCAGCGACTGGATCGATCCGCTGGCGAGGATCATTGCGAAGAGAACGAGGAAGGCAGCGGCGGCGCGGCGCACGACGATCGGCTTCACCTCGAAACGCTCCGTTCGCCGCATCAGGCTGCCGAAGGCGATCCAGCCATTGGCGGCACAGATTACCAGTCCCGCAAACAGCGCGAGCCAGGGCGCGAGTTCCGGCAGGCCGCCATGCGGCATGATGACGAGCGCGATGATCAGCGCCTTGGGGTTCAGCACCGTCGTGACGAAGACCTGGCGGACGGAAACTTCCACCGCTTCCTTCGCCTGCTTTTCGGACATCCACAGGCGATAGCCGAGATAAAGAACCCAAATACCCGCCGCGAGCTTCGCCCAGACCAGCGCCTGCGGATAGGCATCGAAGAAAGGCGCCGCAAGCGTTGCCGCCGGCACTATCACCAGCAGATAGCCGCCGAGTTCGCCGGCGATCAGGGGCAGGCCCCTCAGCCAGCCGCGCGCATACCCACCAAGCGCCATCAGCGTATTGGTCGGCCCCGGCGTGCAGAGAAGCAGGAGGATGGCGAGGGTGAATTCCGGAAGGATCATGCAACTGCCTGTCGAAGTGGCCGGCACGGTCCGGCCCCTTCCTCTCTATCAGCATTTTCAGCATGCCGATTGATACCCGTCAAACCAGCTTATTTTGTCGGCGAAGGCATGCGAGCCACGAACCAGCCGAAATATCTCTGGATTGCTGGCGAGACGACAAATACGATCGACAGCACCATGATCGGCGCGATCAGGATCGTTTGATGCCACACGGCCCAGCCTTCGGTGAGCGGCGCGAGGATATAGAGAAGTACCGTGATCAACGGATAGACGGCGAGGATCATTACGAGCGCGAGACGCGCCTTCGAAGGGTTGACGCGAGCGGGTACGGTCTGCAATTGCGCCTCCATGGCTTGATTTCTGCTATCGGAACTGAGGGTTAAAGTTGCTGTGGTCACTATGGACTCCATAGAAACGGTCCGTTTCCATGGAGTCCATATAACGAAACGAGCCGTTTCGTTCAAGTAGGACTCTTGTGATGTCGAATAAAATTTTGCTTGGGGGGTCCGCATGACGGGGAAAAAGGCTGCGGAGACCCGCCGCACGTCGATCGGCGCCCAGCGCAACCCCGCCAGCCAGGACGCCATTCTCCAGGCTGCGGAGGAAATTCTTGTCGAGGGTGGGCTGGGATCGTTTTCGATCGAGGCCGTGGCCCGGCGAGCCCATGCGGGCAAACCGACGATTTATCGGTGGTGGCCGACGCGTACGATCCTGCTTCTGGATGTCTACCATCGCCAGAAATTTGTCGATATCGCACCCGATACCGGCGCGATCGAGACGGATATCTTCCAGCTCCTGAGCGACTTGCTCGAGTTTTGGAATACCGGCCATGGAGGCGCGGTCTTCCGCTCCGTCATCGCCGAGGCCCAGACCGACCCGGCGGCCAGCAAGGCGCTCGCGGCCTACATGGCCGAGCGATACCAGCAGGGCGGCGAGATATTCCGCCGGGCAAAGGCCCGAAACGAAGTGGCCGATTGGGTCGTACCCGAGCTTGCCATGGAGATCATAACGAGTTTCGTGTGGAAACGGCTGCTCACCGACCGGCTGGAGATTGCGCCGGAACAGCTGCGCCTCGTGGTTCGCCACCTGGTGCACGGCTTAAAGGCACAGTAGGTCTCCGGAACATCCGCCCGCCCGTGTCCAATCGGCCGAGGAAATATGTCGCGCTCAAGCGGCGCATGCCCCGCGCCGCCTGAGCGGCAACCGGGCGGTCAATAATGCGGCGGCCTGGTGACGGCCGGCGCTTCCAGCGAGGTCTCCTCCAGCGACAGGAACCGCTCGGTCAGCCGGTCGAGCTTGGCGCGTGTCTGTTCCATCACCTTCCATTGCTCGGCGAGCTGATCGGACAATTCCTCGATCACCTTGGCCTGATGGGCGGCCAGCTCCTCGAGCTTAACCAGTCTTTGTTCGTCACTCACCTGAATCTTCCTTCGCGGCCTTCCTGGCCGCTTTTTCGGCACGAACCGCGTCCGGCATGCCGTCATGGGGTCCGAGCGGCCGCACCGGCGCATCGTCCCACCAGTCGGAGCGGATCGGCTTCATGTCGAGATGCTTGGGATAAACTATACGGTTCGCATGCGTGGAAGCCTCGCCTACCACCAGCAGCCGTACTTCCGCATCGGTATTGTTGATGAAGGTGTGCGCCAAGCCGGTGCCGGCCGGAAAGCCCACAGAGTCGCCCGGCTTCAGCGGATAGACCTCGCCATCCAGCCAGGCTTCCGGCGTTCCCTCGATCACGTAGACGAACTCCTCCTCGGCGCTTTCGGCATGCGGAAAGGAGGTGCGTCGCCCCGGCGGCAACCGCTCATGATGGATGCCGAGCCGCGTCAGGCCAAAATGGCGGGCCAGCGGCGCGCCGCACCCCATTAGCTCGTCGTCGCCGCGGTAATGCCCTTCCTCGGGCTTTTCCACTTCGGCCCAATGGGCGATGCAGGACGGGCGGTCTCTGTCGGTCATGTCGCGGCCTCCTTCGGAAAACCACAGGACACTAGCCGACCGGCGCCGCCCGGTCCATGTTTCCGGCCGAATTCTGGTCCGGATTCCGGGCCGAAGATCAGGCGCGCAGGCGCGGACGCTCGGTGCGGGTCTCACGCACCGCCTTTGTCTTGAAGTGGCCGAGCAGTGCTGCCAGCCGGCCGCTGATGCCGACGAGGCTCCGGGTCGAGGCGTTGGTCTCTTCCATCAGCGCGGCGTTCTGCTGGGTGATCTGGTCCATGCTGCGGATCGCGGAATTGATCTCCTCGATGCCGGAAGCCTGTTCCTGGGCCGAGCGCGCGATCGACGAGATATGGTCATCGATAGACTTGACGCGATCGCCGATGCCTACCAGCGCCTGTCCCGTCCTGTTGACGAGCTCGACGCCGCGGTGGACGTCGTTCGAAGACTGGTCGATCAGTTCCTTGATCTCCTTGGCGGCCGCCGCGGATCGCTGCGCCAGCTCGCGGACTTCCTGCGCGACGACCGCAAAACCCTTGCCCTGTTCGCCCGCGCGGGCCGCTTCCACACCTGCATTGAGCGCTAGAAGATTGGTCTGGAAGGCGATCTCGTCGATCGCCCCGATGATCTGGGTCATCTTCTGCGAGGACTGCTCGATATCGCCCATCGCTGCAATCGCTTCCTCGACCACCTTGCCGGAGCGGACAGTCTCCGAAGCGGATTCACGCGCAATCACCTGCACTTCGCGGGTCCGCTGCGCTGCCTGGCCGGAAATCGTCGTAATCTCTTCCAATGCCGCCGCCGTCTGTTCGAGCGCGGAAGCCTGCTGTTCCGTGCGCCGGGCCATGTTTTCTGCAGCCGACGAAATGCCGCCCGCCTCGGCGCGCACCTGTTCGACGGAGGTGCTGATCTCGCGCATCGCCGCGTCGAGCTCGGCAACGGAGGAATTGTAGTTCTGCCGCAGCTTGGCGAAATTCGGTGCCAGTTCCTGCCAGAGTTCGGATGTCAGATCGCCATCGGAAAGGCTCTTCAGGGCGCCATCGAGCGCCGCAAGCGCTGCGTCCTGCTCGGCCTTGGCCTTTTCCTGCCTGGCTTCGACCTCTCTGCGCTCGTCGCCCAGCGCCTCGAGATAGACCGAAATGGCGTAGTCCATGTCCAGCAGGGCGGCCTTGACGACGGAAGAAAGATGTTCGGAAAGCACCTTCGCCTTCTTCTCCTGGAAGAAGCCGCTCATCTCACGGGCCACTACGGCGCGGATGATGCCATCGAGAACCAGCGCATAACCGCCGATATACCAGCGCGGCTCGAGACCGAGCCGGGCATGAGTGCGGCCGATCGCGGAAACCGCCTCCACATAATTGTCATCGTATCTGCCGGATGCGATGCCTTCCCAATGGGCAGCCTGGCGGCTCTTGGCATGGGCGATATGGGCGTCGTTGGAGAAGAACTTGGCGGTCTGCGGATTGCCCTTGACCTTGCGGTAAAAGGCATCCAGCGCGCCACCGACCGTTTCCTTGATGACGGGCCGGACCTCGGCCAGAGACCGGCGCTGCTCTTGGCCAAGGCCTATGAATTCAAGGCGTTCGGCGAGATCGGCTTTGTGGTTCTGGTCTTTCATGGAGGTCTCCGGAGATTGAAGGGGTCCACACGGCCATCCGGATATGAGATGCGTATGCGTGCATCGGCACTTCTAGGAGTGAAGCTTTAACGCGCTGTTAGCCATGCCTCCTAGTTTTTGAATAATTATAAATTGGAACGCATTGAAAACGATGTTCGGGCGGGAAGCCTCACGAGACGTTCGCAAGTAGGGCGCCGAGGCTCTGCGCAGAGCTGAGGGGCATCAGTCTCCCCAAGCAAGAGCTTGCCATCCGGGCTTCGAGCCCTTAGCTCCTGTTTCACGAAACCTTAAGATTCCCGATGGCGCAGAAGACCTCCCTTTCCCGGCTGAAGCTCACCGATTTCCGCAATTATGCGGAAGCGGCGCTGCCGCTCGACGGGCGGCATGTGGTGCTGACCGGCGAGAACGGCGCGGGCAAGACCAATCTCTTGGAAGCCGTTTCCTTCCTGTCGCCCGGCCGCGGACTGCGCCGCGCCGTGCTGTCCGACGTGACGCGCGTCGGCGCCGCCGGCGGGTTCACCATTTTTGCCGATGTCGACGGCATGGACGGCGAGGTTTCGATCGGCACCGGCATCGAGCCGGGCGAAGGCGAAAGCGTTACCCGCAAGCTCAGGATCAACGGCACCCCGGCCAAATCAACCGAGGAGCTTACCGACCACCTGAGCGTCCTGTGGCTGACGCCGGCGATGGACGGGCTGTTCACCGGTGCCTCATCGGACCGCCGCCGTTTCCTCGACCGCCTCGTCCTGTCGCTCGATCCCGGGCATGGCCGGCGGGCGAGCGACTTCGAGCGCGCCATGCGTAGCCGCAACAAGCTATTGTCGGAAGGCCGTTTCGACCCCTCCTGGCTGTCGGCCATCGAGGCGCAGATGGCCGGCCTCGGCATCGCCATGGCCGCGGCCCGGCAGGAGATGCTCGGGCTTCTGAGGACCCTGTCCGGCAATTCCGGCGAGACGCCGTTCCCGACGCCGGTGCTGGCGCTCGAAGGCTTCATGGATGGCGCGATGGACCGCCCGTCAGCCGATCTCGAGGAAGACTATCTTGACATACTGCGCAACGGCCGTGGCCGCGATGCCGCCGCCGGCCGCACGCTCGACGGACCGCACCGTTCCGACCTACTGGTGCGCCATCGCGAGAAGGACATGGAGGCCGAGCGCTGCTCGACGGGTGAACAGAAGGCGCTGCTGATCGGCCTCGTGCTCGCCCATGCGCGTCTCACCGCCGACATGACCGGTTACGCGCCGATCCTGCTGCTCGACGAGATCGCCGCCCATCTCGATGAAGGCCGGCGGGCGGCTCTCTTCGATCTCGTTCACGGTCTCGGCGGCCAGTCCTTCATGACCGGCACGGACCAGGCGATGTTTTCCGCGCTGGCCGACCGGGCACAGTTCTTTACCGTTGCGCATGGCGGCATCAGCGTTTGAAATCCACCTTACGCGGCCCGGCGGCCGGTGATATGATTGCACCATGGAAAGCCTGACCCCGGAAAAATTGAGCGAAGACGAGATCGAGCGTTACCGCCGTCATATCCTGCTGCCGGAAATCGGCGGCGCGGGGCAGCAGAAGATGAAGAATGCCCGCGTGCTGGTGATCGGCGCCGGTGGGCTAGGCGCGCCGATCCTCGAGTACCTGGCGGCCGCCGGCATCGGCACGCTCGGGATCATCGACGACGACCGAGTTTCCCTTTCCAACCTGCAGCGGCAGGTCATCCACGATACCGGCACGATCGGCGAGATGAAGACCAGGAGCGCCCGCGAGGCGATCGCCCGGCTCAACCCGCATGTCCGGGTCGTCGATTTCGAGGAGCGTTTTTCCGCCGAATGGGCTGCCCGCAAGCTCGCCCTGTTCGACCTGCTGATCGACGGTTCCGACAATTTCGACACCCGTTATGCGGCCGCCGATGCCGCGGAAGCCACCCGGATTCCGCTGGTGACCGGCGCGGTCGGCCGGTTCGACGGCTCGGTGACGGTGATGAAGCCGTACGAGACGGGACCGGACGGCGTTCTCAATCCCGGCTATCGCGATCTCTTTCCGGAAAAGCCGCCGGCGGGACTGATCCCGTCCTGCGCCGAGACCGGCGTCCTGGGTGCACTGACGGGGGTGGTCGGCACGCTGATGGCGATGGAGGCGATCAAGCTCGTGACCGGCATCGGTGAACCGCTGGTCGGGCGACTGATGCTCTACGATTCGCTGTCGGCCCGCTTCGACATGATCAAATACAAGCGCCGCACGGCCAAGGCTGCCGCCGAGTGATGGAGCCCGCCGCGGTTGAGATTGTTCGCATCGACGAGGATTTCGGGCGCTGGGACGAACTTCTGGCGCTCATCCTCTCCTCCTTCGCCTATATGGACGGCGTCATCGACCCGCCCTCCTCGGCGCATCGGCTGACGCTCGCCTCGCTCGCCCGGAAGGCCCGCGACGAGATCGCGTTTGCGGCGATCGAAGGCGGCAGACTCGCCGGCTGCGTCTTCTGCAAACCGGAGCCGGGCTTCCTCTATATCGGCAAGCTCGCCGTCGCCCCGGCCAGCCAGGGCAAGGGCATAGGCCGGCGGCTGCTGTCGGTGGCAGAGGCGATTGCCCGGGAAAAGGGCCTGCCGGCGCTGCGGCTCGAAACCCGCATTGAACTGACCGCCAATCACGCGGCCTTCGCAAGATGGGGCTTCGCCAGGACGGCGGAAAACTCCCATCCGGGCTTCACCCGCACCACCTCGATCGAGATGCAGAAGCGGCTGGGGTAAAGGTCAATTGCGGCCCGGAAGCACCCGGTTCGGCGGGCGGTGGCCGTCGAAGAAGGTCCGGATGTTGATGATCACCTTGTCGCCCATGTCGATCCGGCCCTCGATCGTCGCCGAGCCCATATGCGGCAGCAGCACGACCCGGCCCTGATGGGCGAGCTTGACGAGTTTCGGGTTTATCGCCGGCTCGTTCTGGTAGACGTCGAGGCCGGCGCCGGCGATCTTGTTGTCGCGCAGAAGCTGGATCATCGCCGCCTCGTCGATGATGTCGCCGCGGGCTGTGTTGACGATGATCGAGCCCGGCTGCATCAGCGCCAGGCGCCGCGCCGAGAGAAGATGGAAGGTCGCCGGTGTCGAGGGACAATTGACCGAGACGATATCGACGCGGGCGAGCATCTGGTCGAGGCTGTCCCAATAGGTTGCCTCGAGCTCCTCTTCCGTCGCAGGGCTAACACGCTTGCGATTATGGTAGTGGATCGACAGGCCAAAAGCCTTGGCGCGGCGGGCGACGGCTGTGCCGATGCGGCCCATGCCGACGATGCCGATACGTTTGCCCCAGATTCGTCGGCCGAGCATCCAGGTGGGACTCCAGCCCGTCCACTCACCCGGCTTGTCGGTGAGGATGCGCGAGCCCTCCGCGAGCCGCCGGTTGACGGCGAGGATCAGCGCCACGGTCATGTCTGCCGTGTCCTCGGTCAGCACGTTCGGCGTGTTGGTAACGGTGATGCCTTTCCTGGCGGCGGCGTCGACATCGATATGGTCGAAGCCGTTGGAGAAGCTGGCGATCAACTTGAGTTGCGGCCCGGCCTCCTCGATCAGCGCCTCGTCGATACGGTCGGTCACCGTCGGCACCAGCACGTCGGCAGACTTCATGGCGGCCGCCAGCTCGTCGCGCGAACGCGGCGTGTCGTCGATATTGAGTTCGGCCTCGAACAGCTCGCGCATGCGGGTTTCCACCGCATCCGGCAGCTTACGGGTGATATAGACCTTGGGTTTCTTCTTCGCCGTCATGAAACTCTCTGCCTGACGCCTTGAAGCACGAAACCTGAACGTATCCGGGGTTCGTGCTTCAAGCTCTGTTCGACATATGTCGTTATCCCGAAACCGGCACCCGCTTTCGGGCGACCTGCTTTAGGAGGTCCTTAACCAAGTCGCGCGATATTCAATTCATCCAGGGCGTTTTCTACCAGACCCGTCAGCGAAGACAAACAAAACCTCGCGAGGTTCCCGAAAGCCCGAGATCGCTCAGCCGGAACCAAACATATGCGTCGCGCCATTCTTTCCTCCTTCATCGCTCTTTCCTTCGGGCTTGTCGCCTCCCTTTCCGCAACCGCCCCGAGCTATGCTCAGGGCGCCGCCAAGGGTCCGAGCGGCCTGCCGCTGCCGCGTTTCGTCAGCCTCAAGTCGAGGAAGGTCAATATCCGCATCGGCCCGAGCACGGACTATGCGGTTTCCTGGATGTATATGAAATCCGGCACGCCGATGGAAATCATCCAGGAATACGAAAACTGGCGGCGCGTTCGCGACGCCGAGGGCACCGAGGGCTGGGTGAACCAGGCTCTGCTCTCGGGCGACCGGACCGCAGTCGCCGCCCCGTGGATGCGCGGCAAGGGCAAGGATATCTACGTCAACATGCGCCGCGACCCGCAGGCGACGGCCGCCATCCTCGCCAAGCTGGAGCCGGGCGTCGTACTGCAGATCAAGGAATGCAACGGCGATTGGTGCCGCGCCGAAACCAACGGCGCCGAGGGCTGGATCGCCCAGGCCGAAATCTGGGGCGCCTATCCCGGCGAGGCCTTTAAGTAAGCTCTCTCCTGCGAGGCCTCAGATGAGGCCCTGCTTCTTCGCAGCATCGGTGAGCGACGCCATCGGGCGCGGGCCTATCTGCTGGATGCAGATGGCGGCCGCAAGGCAGCCGAGCTTGCCGCAATCCTCGAGCGAACGGTCCTGGGTATAACCGAACAGGAAGCCGGCCGCGAAGAGGTCGCCGGCGCCGGTCGTATCGACCAGTTCCCTGATCGGATAGGCGTCGATCTTCACGCGTTCGTCGCCGCGAATGATGATCGCGCCTTCCTCGCTGAGCGTCACCGCCGCCAGCTTGCAGTCTTCAGATATCTTCTTCAGCGCCAGTTCGAAATCCTCTGTCTCGTAGAGCGACAGCGCTTCCTGTTTGTTGGCGAACACGATGTCGACCGTGCCGGAACGCATCAGGTCGAGGAATTCGGCACGGTAGCGGCCGACGCAGAAGGGGTCAGACAGCGTCATCGACACTTCGCGGCCATGCTCGTGGGCGATGCGGGCTGATTCGCGGATCGCTTCCTTGGCGCGCGGCGGATCCCAGAGGTAACCTTCGAAATAGGTGACCTTGGCCTCGGCAACGACATCCTCTTCGACATGTTCCGGGCCGAGATCGACGCAGGCGCCAAGATAGGTGTTCATCGAACGCTCGCCATCCGGCGTCACGAAGATCATCGAACGGGCGGTTGGCGGGTGGGTGCCTTCCGGCCTGGTCTGATAGTGCACGCCCTGGGCGCGGATATCGTGCTGGAAGATGTTGCCGAGCTGGTCTTCCGCAACCTTGCCGAAATAGGCGGCCTTGCCGCCGAAACCGGCAATGCCGGCTGCCGTGTTGCCGGCCGAACCGCCAGACGCTTCCACTGCAGGACCCATCTTGGAATAGAGGAGTTCGGCGCGCTCGGCATCGATCAGGTTCATCGCGCCCTTGGTGATCGCATTGTCGCTCAGGAAATTGTCGTCGCAGCGGGCGAGAATATCCACGATGGCATTGCCGATGGTGAGCACGTCGAACTTGGGCATCCGGTCTTGATCCTCTTGGGAAGCAGTTTATCGCGAAAACCGGTATTCGGGTTTTGGACCGATTGGAAGGGAAAATAACCGCAATGCCCGCAATCCGGGGTATTTTGCCCCAACTCTCACAAGGCCGACCCTGGGCCGTCACTCTGCTGTCACGATCACAGGTTATACATCCGACGATCCGGTTGTGTTGCCGACCACGGATGAACTGGCGGCCGACCACCGGATGTCCTGGACGAGACCAGGAGGGAAAGCGGGGATTGCCCCGCTTTTTTGTTGCGCGCCCGTCGCCGCGACTTCCAGCCAAATAGCTTCTCTGCACCAAACGTATTTGTCGCGAGCCGCGACATGCGTTAGACGCATAAAAACGTCTCCATAGAAAGCCTGCCCCTTGTCCTCCGTCTTCCTGAATGTCGTACCCCTCTTCATCCTGATCCTGATCGGCTGGATGACAGCGAAAACCGGGATATTGAAGGAGGAGACCGGCGACGCGCTCGGCGAGTTCGTGTTCAAGATCGCTGTCCCCATGCTAATCTTCCGGACGCTGGCGGATGCGCATTTCGAAGGAGCCTCGCCGTTCCGGCTGTGGACCGTCTATTTCCTCGGGGTCGCCATGACCTGGGGGATCGGTCATATGCTCACCACCCGCGTTTTTGGCCGGGATGCGAAGATCGGCGTGATCGCCGGCATGTCCGGCTCGTTCGCCAACAACGTCTTCATCGGACTGCCGCTGGTCGCCCAAGTCGTCGGCAAGGATGGGCTGGTGGCGATCTCCATCCTGCTTGCGATCCACCTGCCGCTGATGATGGTGGCCGGCACGATCCTGATGGAGGGCGCAGCCGCCAAGGTCGACGGCGGCGAAAAGCGCGGCATCGTAGCGGTCCTCGGGCAGGTAGGCTCCAACCTTGCCCGCAACCCCCTGGTGATCGCGCTCATCGTTGGCGTCGGCTTCAATTTCCTCGGCCTGCATCTCCCGTCGGCGGCGGCCATCGTCGTCGACCAGATTTCCGCCGCGGCGAGCCCGGTCGCACTGATATCGATCGGCATGGCGCTGACCAGATATCCGATCCGGGGCGATATCGGCCTTTCGGGCGCCGCCGCGGTGCTGAAGCTGCTGGTGCTGCCGGCGCTCGTCTTCCTGATGAGTTATCTGTTTGGCCTGCCGAAGGACTGGACCGCGGCGCTGGTGCTGACCGCCTCGGTGCCGACCGGCATCAATGCCTGGCTGATCGCCCAGCGCTTCCGCTCCGGCCATAGCCTTGCGGCCTCGGTGATCAGCATGACCACCGCATTCGGCGTCTTCACCGTCGGCTTCTGGGCATGGCTGCTCGGCTGAGCCAAGCCGCATCTCCGATTACGAAAGCCCAAAACAAAAATGCCCGACTGACGCCGGGCATTTCAATTGGAATTCGTGGGACTTGCCGATCAGTTGGTGGCGGGCGCCGGAGCGGCTGCATTCGGGTCCGGAAGCGGAACGGGCGAATCAGCCAGCGTGCGCAGGTAGGCAATCAGGTTGGCGCGCTCGGCATCGTTCTTCAGACCGGCGAAGCCCATCGCCGTACCCTTCACGAAAGCTTTCGGAGCGGTCAGGAAATGGTTGAGGTTGTCGAAGGTCCAGTGCTCGGCACCGCCCTTGGAGAACTCCTTCATGCCGGCCGAATAGGAAAAGCCTTCATGTCCGGCGATAGGACGGTCGACAATGCTCCAGAGATCGGGGCCGACCTTGTTCGGTCCGCCCTTCTCCCCGGAATGACAGCTCTGACACTTCTTGAATGCGGCTTCCCCGGCCTTGGCGTCGGCTTTCGCCAGCAGCTGCGCGATCGGAACGGCGGCAGCAGCGGGTGCAGCGGCTTCACCGGCTGCGGGCTCTTCGGCGGCGACGATGGCAAAACCTGCCTTCTCGGGTACCTCCGAGTGGAAAATGCCTTCCGAGGCAATGGACACCGACATCAAGACGAAAACAGTAGCAAGCAGGGCGCCTGCCGCCATGTTGACATTGGGGTTCATCCGCAAAAGCTCCTTCGCAACCGCCTGTGGGAAAGCGGACCATCTTGAAATCGCGCGGAACCTATGTCTTTTGCATGGTTGTTGCAACACGATTATCGTCCCGCGCGTGAGACTTTTTGACACTGTTTACGCGGGAATAGAAGGGTCTCTCATGAAGAATTCGGCTTTTGACCGGACGCTGGTGTTGATCCCGGCGCGAATGGCATCGACCCGCCTGCCGGGGAAACCTCTGGCTGATATTGCCGGCCTGCCGATGATCGTGCAGGTAGCAAAACGGGCCGAGGAAGCGCAAGTCGGGCGAATCATCGTCGCCGTCGACCACCAGGACGTCTACGACGCCGTGGCCGCCGCGGGCTTCGACGTGGTGATGACCCGGCAGGACCATCAGAGCGGTTCTGACCGGATTTTCGAGGCCGTCCAGAAGGCCGATCCGGACGCGCAGATGGACTTCGTGATCAACGTTCAGGGCGACCTGCCGACGATCGAGCCGGAAGCGGTGCGCGCCTCGCTGCGCCCGCTCGACAATCCGTCGACCGACATCGCCACCCTCACCGTCGAGATCACCGACGAACACGAAAAGACCAATCCGAACGTGGTGAAAATCGTCGGCTCGCCGATTTCCGCCACCCGGCTGAAGGCGCTCTATTTTACCCGCGCCACCGCGCCCTACGGCAACGGGCCGCTCTACCACCATATCGGGCTCTACGCCTATCGCCGCGCCGCGCTCGAAAAGTTCGTGTCGCTCGGGCCGTCCGTGCTCGAAAAGCGCGAATCGCTCGAACAGCTGAGGGCGCTCGAAGCCGGCATGCGCATCGATGCCGAGATCGTTGACTCGGTTCCATTAGGTGTCGATACTCCCGCCGACCTTGAAAAGGCCCGTGCGATCCTGTTTGCCCGTGCCTCCTCGTAACGGATAACCCCATGAACGCATTCACCAATCGCATCGCCTTCCAGGGCGATTTCGGCGCCAATTCCGACATGGCCTGCCGCGACATGTTCCCGACCATGGAACCGCTTCCGTGCCCAACGTTCGAGGACGCCTTCCAGGCGCTCGAAAACGGCGATGCGGACCTGGCGATGATCCCGATCGAGAACACGATCGCCGGACGCGTCGCCGATATCCATCATCTCCTGCCGGAATCGCGGCTGCATATCATCGGCGAATATTTCATGCCGATCCGCTTCCAGCTGATGGTGCTGCCGGGCGTGACCCGCGAGGAAATCCGCACCGTCCACAGCCATATCCATGCGCTCGGCCAGTGCCGCAAGATCATCCGCTCGAACGGCTGGAAGGCCGTCGTCGCCGGCGACACGGCGGGTTCCGCCAAGATGGTGGCCGAAAAGGGCGACCGGACGATGGCGGCCCTCGCGCCGCGGCTTGCGGCCGATCTCTATGGTCTCGAGATCCTGGCGGAGAATGTCGAGGACCGGGACGACAACGTCACCCGTTTCGTCGTGCTCTCCCGCGACGAAAAATGGGTGCAGCGGAACGATCCGGACGAGGTGCTGGTCACCACCTTCGTGTTCAACGTCCGCAACATTCCCGCCGCGCTCTACAAGGCGATGGGCGGTTTTGCGACTAACGGCATCAACATGACCAAGCTCGAGAGCTACCAGCTCGGCGGCAAGTTCGTGGCGACCCAGTTCTACGCGGATATCGAAGGCCATCCGGACGACGCCCCCGTGCGCCGGGCGCTGGAAGAACTGCGGTTCTTCTCGGAAAAGGTACGGGTTCTCGGCACGTATAAGGGCCACCCGATGCGCGGGGCGCTGCAGAAGGGGTGAGGGACGACGGCCTTCCGCCGGCAAAACGCTCCAGTGGAGCGTTTTGAGCCTCGAACGCGCTGAGTGGAAGCGAAGCGCTGGGCGGCGCGACATACTCGGCTAAGAGAGAGATCGCATGTTCGAATTTTTGAATGAGATGTATCAGGAGGCCATTGCTCACTTACCCAAGGTAATGTTTGACAAACGTAGCGAACTCCACCGAACGATCATCTCGCTTTATGCCTCGATAGTTGAGCAGACACATGACGTTCTAATTCTCCGGCGAGGAGAGGCCAACGCGACCTTGAATATTATCTTGCGAGCGACCCTTGAGGCCTACGTCGACCTCGTCAATCTATCCAGTGATGCTACCTATCTCGGCCATATGAAAGCGTCATTCCACGAACAGTGGATCATCTTAGGGCGGCATGGTCTCGCAGGAGGAAGCCCATTCTTGCAAAGCTTCCGTGACAATCCCGAAGCTCCAGCTCTCCTGCAGCAGCACAAAGATGACCTTGCCGCCTTGACTGCCACACCTTCCCTTAACGCGTTCGATCGTTTCCGAAGAGCGGGAATGGAGGACACTTATCGGTCGATCTACAACAATCTGTGCAATGAGTCCCACAACAACATCAGGGCGCTCATCTCCCGTCATCTAAGAATGAGCGATGGCAACCAGCCAGAGCTGGTCATTTTCGACCTGCCCACCACAGAGGACCTAGTCTGGACGTCGAGCACCTACCTCGGCATCCTTGTCCACAGTACTTTCCTCATACACGACTACTTCAGGACCGAAGCCCGGCCCGCGATCGAAGAACTGAGGGGGCGGAATAGGGCATTTATCGAGGATTTCAAACGACGCTCAAGCACCACGACGAGCACTGCGCCTTCTGACGATGAGGCTGACAAAGCAAAATAGGTTTCCACTGTCTGATGAAAGCGAGGATTGGCTGGGCGCTGACATTTCCGAACAACTATCTGCTTATCTCTTGGTAAACGCGGAGGTCGCCTGCGATCCTCCCCTCGAGGGGAAATGCCCAGCAGGGCAGAGCGGGGTGCCACACCCGCCCAACCCCGGCGGCTGTTTGCGCTTACGCGGCGCTCATCGCATAGACCCGCAGCCTATGCCCGTCCGGATCTGTCACGACGAACGTGTAGCCGAAATCCATCTCCACAGGCGTCTGCAGCACGCGCAGGGCGCGGCCGGACCAGTCGGCATAGATCTTGTCGACGCTGGCGGCATCATCGTGCCGGAAGCAGATTTCCGAGCCGCCGCCGCACTCGCCCTTCACCGACGGTTCAGCCGTGTGGCGCGACCACAGGCCGAGCTTCATGCCGGTGTTCAGCACGAAGAGCGCAAAGGTCGGTGACCTTTCCACGGGTTAGGCGCCGAAGAGGGACCGGTAGAAATCCGCGCTGGCGAGCGGGTTGTCGACGAAGAGGATGGTGAAATCGGGATGGACCATGTCAGTTCTCCTTGTGACGCAATTCCCTCTGCCGGGAATTGCTCCTGGTTGGGACTGACCGGAGAATATCGCAGCCTACTGTCAGATAATGGCAGTAGCGTTCATGGCTGGGCCGGAATTCCTTCAGCCTCTCGCCACTCCTTGAGCAAGACCGGCCGGCGGCGCGGATACCGCGTTTCCGTCCAAGCCGCAGAGGAAATGCGGTCGGCCCGGAAATGCCGGAAATCCTGCCGGAGTTCGCACCAGGCGATCATGACCCTGACGCTCTCGAAAAAACCCAGCGCGAACGGCCAGACCCTTCGATGGGTCAACGCCCCCTTTTCGTCTTGATAGGCCAGTTCGAGAATATGCTCGGCGCGGATGGCCCTGCGGATCAGCGCCAGATCGGCCTTGTCCTCGTTTCGCTTCGGCGCTCCGACAAGCAGCGTCGAATTGTCGAGGTCCTGTTTCAGATCCGGCGGCAGCACGGCGGCGATCTTGGCGAGCGCGTCGATGGCGCCGGCGGCCAGCCGCGGATCGGCAGTCTTTGCGACCCAGCGGGAGCCGAGCACCAGCGCCTCGATCTCTTCTTCCGAAAACATCATCGGCGGCAGCATGAAACCGGGCCGCAGCACGTAGCCGAGACCCGCCTCGCCTTCGATGAAGGCACCTTGAGCCTGGAGGCTGGCAATATCGCGATAGAGCGTGCGCAGACTGACGCTGGTTTCGGCGGCGAGCTTGGCGCCGCTGACAGGCTGGCGATAGCGCCGGAGCGTCTGGAGGAGAGCCAGCAGGCGCTCCGACCGCGCGACCGTCACCGGCTCAGCGCTCCCATTCGATCCAGTCGCGCAGCAGGCGATGGGCGATCGCCCCCTTGACCGGGGCGAAAACCGGAGCATCCGGGCCGGCATCGAGCATGGCCTCGGCCTCGGCCCGCTCGAACCAGCGGACATCGGCCATTTCCTGCGGATCGATCTTGATCTCGGTCGATTTCGCCTCGGCGTAACAGCCGATCATCAGCGAATGCGGCATCGGCCAGGGCTGCGAGGCGTGATAGCGGACCCGGCCGGTCTCGATGCCGGATTCCTCGAACGTCTCGCGGCGCACCGCGTCTTCGATCGTTTCACCTGGCTCGACGAAACCGGCGAGGCACGAGTACATGCCCTCCTGAAAATGGTGGCTGCGGCCGAGCAGGCAGCGGTCGCGCTCGATATCGACGGTCAGCATGATCACCACCGGGTCGGTGCGCGGGAAGGTCATGTGCTGGCACTGGGTGCAGACCCGCTTGTAGCCGCCGATCCTGGTTTCGGTCGGCGAGCCGCATTTGCCGCAGAATTTGTTGGCGGCATTCCAGTTGAGCAGTGCAACGGCTTGCGCCACCTCGCCCTGCAGCTCGCCTTCGATGAGCTGGTCGCGAAAGAGCGCCCGCGCCTCGGTCGGCTTGTAGTGGCTTGCCAGTTCCTCCGCCGGGATCAGCATCGGCACGGCGATGCGCGGTTCGCCGGTCTCGCGATAGCCGAGCAGCACGGCGTTGTCGAAATCCGGCGTGAGTTCCGCGAGCTCGTAGGGCGAAAACAGCGGGTCGAGGATCTGGCTGTCGTGCTTCAGGATCAGCCGGCTGCCGGTGAAGGCGAGGATATGGGCGCCTTCCACGGCAAGCGCCTTCTCGACGCAATCGTCCTCACGGTATTCGGCGCGGCGGTCCAGCTTGTTGCCGGAAAAGGCCGTCAGCTTGCTCGGTTCGGGATGGGGTGCGTCGGTGTCGAAAAGGTTCGCTGTCATGAAAGGGCTTCAACCAGTTTGTTGAGAAAATCTTGTTTCTGCTGCCCGCCATAGGGCACCGGCTGGCCGAAACCCCAGATCGGGCCGGGCCAGTTCGGATCTTCCTCGAACCGGGCGATCACATGGACATGCAGCTGGCGGACAATATTGCCGAGTGCGCCGACATTGATCTTGGTGGCGCCGGTCACCGTCTTCAGGGCAGCGGCCACCCTGTTGACCTCGACTGACAGCTGGGCCTGCTCGGCGGGCGAAAGATCGAAGATCTCGGTCATGCCGGCGCGTTGCGGCACCAGGACCAGCCACGGCCAGCGGCTGTCGTTCTGGATGCGGAGCTGGCAGAGGTCTAGCACCGTCACAAGATCGGAATCGCGGGCAATCCTGCCATCCAGTTCGAATTCGCTCAAACTTTCCTCCCTTGTTTTTCTGTTCGATAGCAGTTTTTTACAGGGTTGGCTTGCATTTGGAAGCGTTATTGACGATATGGGAAGCGGGAGGTTGGTGGTGGACGAGCCACTCGCCAACCGGGTCAGGTCCGGAAGGAAGCAGCCCTAACGAGCCAGGCACGGGTCGCCGTGCCAGCCTCCCACCCTTTTACTTGTACTACCATCTTGGTCAGCTTCCGGCCCGGTCAAGACCGTGCTCAGGATTGGCCCGCGCAGGCTGGCAGGACTGAATGAGCGATACCGGGCCCACATCTTCAAGCACCTCCGCCGCCAATCCCGCCGCAGGCAGCGGATACCGGGTGCTCGCCCGCAAATACCGTCCCAAGGATTTCTCGGACCTGATGGTCGGCCAGGAGCCGATGGTCCGCACCCTGACCAACGCGTTCGAGACCGGCCGCATCGCCCAGGCCTACATGCTGACCGGCGTTCGCGGGGTCGGCAAGACGACGACCGCCCGCATTCTCGCCCGCGCGCTGAATTACAAGACATCCGATATCGACAAACCGACCATCGACCTCAGGATTCCCGGCGAACATTGCCAGGCGATCATGGAAGGCCGGCATGTCGACGTGATCGAGATGGACGCCGCCTCCCATACCGGCATCGACGATATAAGAGAGATCATCGAGCAGGTGCGCTACCGTCCGGTCTCGGCGCGCTACAAAGTCTATATCATCGACGAAGTGCACATGCTCTCGACACAGGCCTTCAACGGCCTGTTGAAGACGCTCGAAGAGCCGCCGGAGCACGTGAAATTCATCTTCGCGACGACCGAAATCCGCAAGGTTCCGATCACCGTGCTGTCGCGCTGCCAGCGGTTCGACCTGCGCCGCATCAGCGCCGCGGACCTGGTTCACCTGTTCACCTCAATATTGGAAAAGGAAGGCATTCCGGCCGAGCCGGAAGCGCTTGCCATGGTCGCCCGTGCAGCAGAAGGGTCGGCGCGCGACGGGCTGTCGCTGCTCGACCAGGCGATCGCCCATGGCGGCGGCCAAGTGATCACGGAGACCGTGCGCGGCATGCTGGGACTTGCCGACCGCGCCCGCATCGTCGACCTTTTCGAACATATCCTGCGCGGTGACGTGACGGCGGCGCTTTCGGAATTTACGGAGCAATACGAGGCCGGCGCCAATCCGGTCGTGGTTTTGACCGACCTTGCCGATTTCACCCATCTGACCACCCGTTTCAAATATATCCCGGACGCCGCCAACGATCCTTCGATCAGCGAAGTGGAGCGCTTGCGCGGCCGCGAATTTGCCGAGGGCGTCGCGGTGAGTACGCTGTCGCGCATCTGGCAGATGCTCCTGAAGGGCATTCCGGAAGTCGAAAATTCCTCGCGCCCGGCAGGGGCGGCCGAAATGGTGCTGATCCGGCTGACGCACGCGGCCCATCTTCCCTCGCCGGAAGATGCCGCCCGCCGTCTCGCCGAATTTTCCGGTGGCGACGGCCAGCGTGCGGCGGTTCCGAGCGGCAATGGCGGCGGACGCCCCGTTTCGCCGCCGCAATCGCCGGTCAATGCGCGCGGCACCGAAATGTCGAGCCCGCGGATTCCGGCTGGCGGGCCGACCGCGATGCTGCAGGCCGTGCCGAATACCGCGCCGCGGGAAATACCCGTCGGCCGTACCGAAGAACAGCCGGCCGAAAAGCCGGTGCCGAAGGTCCCGGTCAATTCGATCTCGGATATCGCCGATCTCTGCTCCAAGAACCGCGATCCGCGGCTGAAGGCGCTGCTGCGCAATTTCGTGCGGCTGGTGAAGATCGAGCCGGGCCGGCTGGAGATCAATCTGTCCGGCGACGCGCCGAAGACCATTGCCGGCGACCTGAAGGCGCGGCTGGAGGAATGGACCGGGATCACCTGGTGGGTGACGCTCAGCAACGAGGCCGGCGAGCCGACGCTGGTCGAATCCGAAAAGAGCGTGCGGGAAGCGCAGTTCACCGACGCCCGCGCCGATCCGGACGTGGCGGCGATCCTCGCCCAGTTCCCCGGCGCCAGGATCACCGACGTGCGCATTCGCGCCGGCGAAGAGGATGAAAGCGAGACCGAGGACCTGCCGGCACCGGCGACCGCGGAATCCGAAGAGGGCGACATCCTGCCCGGCGACGACATCGAGCTATAAGAGAAGAGGACGAGACAGATGCGCGACATCATGGGCATGATGGGCAAGGTCAAGGAAATGCAGGCCAAGATGGAGCAGATGCAGGCGGAAATCGCCGCTCTCGACGTCGAAGGCACATCGGGCGGCGGGCTGGTGACCGTGCGCCTGAACGGCAAGGGCGACATGCTCGGCCTCAAGATCGATCCGTCGCTGTTCAAGGAGGACGATGTCGAGATCCTCGAGGACCTGATCGTCGCCGCCCACAAGGCCGCCAAGGAGCGCGCCGAGGCGATCGCCGCCGAAAAGACCAAGGAACTGACCGCCGGCCTGCCGATCCCGCCTGGATTCAAGATGCCGTTCTGATCCTGGGTCCGAAGGAATAGGGAGGTTCCGATGACGTTGACATCACTTCTGGTTTTCGCGGCGGCACTTTTTGTCGCTGCAGGCTCGCCTGGTCCCAGCATAGCCGCGCTCGTGGCGCGCGTTCTGTCCAAGGGGTATCGCGACGTATTGCCGTTCCTCGCAGCGATGTGGGTCGGCGAGGCCATATGGCTTTCGTTTGCGGTCGCAGGTCTGGCCGCCATCGCCGAGAGCTTCCATGCCGTATTCGTGGCCATCAAGTGGATCGGCGTCGCCTACCTCCTCTATCTCGCATGGAAGATGTGGTTCACCGAACCTGCCGGCTCCGGCGAAGAGCTTCCGGAAAATCGCTCCGCGCTGAAGATGTTTTTCGCCGGCCTCACCGTGACGCTCGGTAACCCGAAGATCATGATGTTCTATGTGGCACTGCTGCCTTCGATCATCGATCTCGGCGGCGTGACGCTGACCGGCTGGCTGGAACTGGTCGCCGCGATGTTCGTGGTGCTCGTAGTCGTCGATCTCGCATGGGTGCTGCTTGCCGCCAAGGCGCGTCAGTTCCTGAAGAGCCCTCGGGCCGTGAAGATCGCCAACCGGGTTTCGGCAGGCGCCATGGCGAGTGCGGCAGCGGCGATCGCGACCCGCTAGGTCTCGAACGTCGGCCGCCAACGGTGGCCGATGGGTGCGGACAGGAAGCGGGCTCTTTCGGTTTCCGACAGGTTCCTGCCGACAGCGGCCAGCATTTCCGCGATCATGACGCGATCGCCGGCATAGAGTTCGTGGCGGACGAGATCGCCGGGGGAGACCATGCCAGGCTTGACGACCCGGCAATAGATGCCGGGGCGGGCGGCTTTACTATAGGTCTTCAGGAATTTCGGATCGCCCATCTTCACCGCAAGCGTGTTGCAGGGAGAGCGGGCGCAGGTCGCCTCAAGCACGATTTCGCCTATGTGAAAACGGTCGCCGACGGCGACATCGCGGTTGTCGAGACCTTCGACGGTCAGGTTTTCGCCGAACGTGCCGGGCGCAAGATCGCGGCCGAGTTCGGCTGCCCACCAGTCCAGTGTCAGCGAGCCTTCGAGCAGGATCGCCTGATCCTCGCCGCCGTGGTGTTTCTTATTGCAGACCGCATCGCCCACGAGGCCGAGGCTGTCGATCATGACGGCGGCATTGACGGCCGACTTGTAGATGCCGGTCTTGAAGCTCTTGCCCGGCAGCCTTTCCGGGCGCCCGAGGCAGACGGCGAGAAGTTTCATAAGCGGCCCTTCCGCGATTCCGTTTTTTGAGCATATGGGCTAAAGGGAGAAAATGGCAAAGCGAGTCACCGGCCCCGAAATCGAAAAACTCATCCAGCTTCTGGCAAAGGTTCCGGGTCTCGGGCCGCGCTCGGCGCGCCGGGCGGCGCTGCATCTGATCAAGAAGAAGGAACAGCTGCTGGGGCCGCTTTCGAGCGCCATGGGCGAGGCCTATGACAAGGTGAAGATCTGCTCGCGCTGCGGCAATGTCGATACCGTCGATCCCTGCACGGTCTGCACCGATATCCGCCGCGACCAGACGATGCTGATCGTCGTCGAAGACGTCTCCGACCTCTGGGCGCTGGAGCGGACGGGCGCGATGAACACCGCCTATCACGTACTCGGCGGCACGCTCTCGCCGCTCGACGGCATCGGCCCGGACGACCTCAACATCCGCGGGCTGATCGACCGGGTCAACGAGGGCGTCATCCGCGAGATCATCATCGCCGTCAACGCGACCGTCGAGGGGCAGACCACGGCCCACTATATTACCGACCAGCTCTCCGGCATCGACGTGAAGATCACGAGGCTGGCGCATGGCGTGCCGGTCGGCGGGGAGCTCGATTATCTCGACGAGGGCACACTGACAGCGGCGCTTCGGGCGCGGACGGTGATTTAGAGGAAGGCATTGAGTATGTGGAAGCGTACCCCATCTGCCTCGCTGGTTAGAACCTTGATGAGGATAACGTTGAGCAAGCTCGCCCCCCTCTGGCCTGCCGGCCATCTCCCCCACGGGTGGGGAGATCGGCCAGAGGCACCGGCATCACTTCAATCGCAGCGTTCAAGGTGGTCGAGGCGTCGCAACACGTCGATCTCCCCCCTTGTGGGGGAGATGCCCGGCAGGGCAGAGGGGGGTGCCTTCAGGTACATTGCAGCGTTTCTTTTCGTCATAGCGACAGTCTTCCTCCCGCTCCCTGCCCTCTCCCAGAACCGTCCCGACGTCGAGAAGCAGTTCCAGCGGTGGATCGGCAGCGATCTGGCTCTGGTGGCCAAAAAGGCCGGTATCTCCGAGAACACGCTGAAGGCTGCCTTCCAGGGCGTGACGCTCAACTGGGACCTGCCGGACCTGGTGCCGCCGGGGTCTACCCCGCCGAAGCAGCAGGACCAGAGCCAGGCGGAATTTTCCTCTCCCGGCGCCTATTTTTCCGAAAAGCGGCTGCAGGGGCTGGCCGCCACCGGCCGCGGCCTTGCGGCGACCTATTCGGCGACGCTGAAGAAGATAGAGGCGGCCTATGGCGTGCCGGGCGAGATCGTCGTGGCCATCTGGGGGCGTGAATCCGGTTTCGGCAAGGCGCGGATGCCCTATTCCGCCGTGCAGGTTCTGGCGACCAAGGCCTTCATGTCGACCCGCAAGGACATGTTCCGCGAGGAGCTGATCGCGGCGCTGAAGATGATCGAGCGGGGCGATGTGGATGCGGCGACGATGAAGGGTTCCTGGGCGGGTGCGCTCGGTCAGCCACAGTTCATGCCGTCGAGCTACCTGAAATATGCGGTCGACTTCGACGGCGACGGTCGCCCGGATATCTGGAACTCGGTGCCGGATGCGCTTGCCTCGATCGCCCACTACCTGCAGAAGGAAGGCTGGCAACGCGGCCGCGACTGGGGGTTCGAAGTGACGATCCCCGCAAAAGTTTCCTGCGCGCAGGAAGGGCCGGATCTCGCCAAGCCGATCTCGGCCTGGGCGGCAACCGGCATCACCCGCATTTCCGGCAAGGCGTTTCCCGCGGCAGATCTCAAGGCGGACGGCATGATGCTGGTGCCAGCCGGGCGCAGCGGACCGGAATTCGTCGTGACGCCGAATTTCTACGTGATCAAGGAATACAACAATTCCGACCTCTACGCGCTGTTCATCGGCAATCTCGCCGACCGGATCGCCTCGGGCGCAGGACCGTTCCAAGCACCCTGGGGCGATGTCGGCAAGATGCTGCGCTCCGACGTGCTCGCCATGCAGAAGGCGCTGGTCGCCAAGGGTTATGACGTGGGCAATGTCGACGGCCTGCCAGGCTACAAGACCCGCCGTTCGCTCGGCGACTGGCAGGCAAAGAACGGCCTTGCTCCAACGTGTTTTCCCGATCCGTCGCTCAAGGGAAAGATCCGCTAGTCAGAGGCTGCGCTTCAGGCCCTCGTGGCTCGAGGTGAAATCGAGCTTCTCATAGAAGCGGATTGCATCCGGCCGCGCCTTATCGGAGGTGAGTTGCACCAGCTTGCAGCCGCGCTCGACACACTTTCCCACCGCCCATTCGATGAACTGCGATCCCAGTCCACTACCGCGCTCGCTTGCAGCGATCCGCACGCTTTCAATCTGGCCACGCCACATGCCGGCGCGCGACAGGCCGGGAATGAAGGAAAGCTGTAGGCAGCCCACCACCTTGTCTTCCCGGTTCACCGCGACTGCCAAAAGCTGGTTTCCGTCAGCCTCGATCGCTGCAAAGGCCTGCTCGTAACGCGGATCGATCGGATCGGACACGACTTCGCGAGCCTGGCCAAGCGCATCGTCCGCGAGCAGTTCGACAATGGCGAGGAGATCGGAGCGGCGGGCTTTTCGGAAAGAAACCATGGGATCTAGTGGTGCAGGTCGGGAGGCGATTTATGGAAAATGTCGTCGCTCGGAGGGATCGTCTGACGCTCGATCAGCCGGTGGACGCGCGGGCCTTCTTCGCCGCGATGAAGAGTGCGGATCGCGTCCCAGACCTCGGCATCCGCCTGGGTGCGGCGCTGGTTGTGGCGCACGTAATCGGCCCAGGTGGCGGTGTGATAGGTCTCCGTCCAGATTTCCGGATGTTCCAGATCGCGCATCAGCGCCCACTGCCGCGCACCATCGCGGATGCGAATACGGCGTCGCTGCGACATCAGCGCCAGGAACTCCGGCACGTCCTCGTCGGCAATAGTATAGTCCACCAAGGAGACGATCGGTCCGCTGCGCGGCTGCAGGTCGAGGCTCAGCATCGGCACGTTGAAGCGGTTGAGCGGATCGAGATTGGCATCGCTGAACTGCGGCAGCGGCAGGCGCATGCCGACCACGGCACCAAGCAACATGACCAGGCTCGACAGTGTCAGCGCGATCGAGACCCCGAACGTATCGGACAGGATACCCCACACCCAGCTTCCGCCGGCAATGCCCCCGAACGTCGCCGTCTGGTAGAAGGAAAGCGCGCGGGCTACCACCCATCGCGGCGTCGAAAGCTGCACCGTCGTATTGAACAGCGACAAGGCCAGCACCCAGCAAGCGCCGGGCACGAGCAGGACGATCGCGGTCAGCAGCGTGCTTGAACTCATGGCGATGATCGCGGCACTCGCGGCAAAACCCAGAAACGACAGGCGGACGATCGACTCGCTCGACAGCTTTTCGCGCAGCCGCGAATTGCCCATTGCGCCGGCGATCGCGCCGACCCCGAAGGCTCCGAGCATGATGCCGTAGGTCAACGGGCCGCCAGAGACCAGATCGCGCGCGACGATCGGCAGAAGCGCCAGCACGGCGCTTGCCGAAAGGCCGAAAACAAGACCGCGGAACAGCACATTGAGAATATTCGGCGACATGACGACGTAGCCGAGGCCGGCCGAAAGCGCCCGCAGAAGCGTCTCGCGCGGCAGCGCATTGTCACGGCCTTCCGGCTTCCAGCGGATCAATGCATAGATCAGAGCGAAATAGCTCATGGAATTGGCCGCGAACGCAGCGGCGGCGCCCGCGGCCGCAACGATCGCCCCGCCGATCGCGGGACCGACGCTGCGGGTGATGTTGAAACCGACGCTGTTGATCGTCACCGCCGCCGGCAGGACTTCGCGGGGCACCATGTCGCCGACCGAGGCCTGCCAGGCGGGGTTGTTGAGCGCCACGCCGCAGCCGAGCAGAAAGGTGAATGCCAAAAGCAGCCAGGGCGTCAGGAGGTCGAGATAAGCAAACAGCGTCAGCGTCAACGACACGACCAGCATGAAGAACTGCGCCGTCAGCATCAGGGTGCGGCGGTTGACGTTATCGGCAAGCGCGCCGGCGATCAGCGAAAAGAGCATGATCGGCAACGCCGTCGAAGCCTGGACAAGCGCGACCATGTCCTCGGAATCGGTGATCGAGGTCATCATCCACGCCGCGCCGACCGCCTGGATCAGACTGCCGAAATTGGAGGCGAGGCTGGCGATCCAGATCGTTCTGAAAGTTTGGTGCCTGAAGGGAGCCAGGGTCGATATCCGATCGGGCACTTTGTCCTCGTTCTTTCGTGCGTCGTACCAAACGGTTATAGACCCGGCAGAAGCAAATTCCAGTCGCCGGAGCCCCGGAATATGCGACTCTTGCATTCGGGGGCCTGAAAGCGTATATGCACCCCATATTCTTGATCGTCCGATGAAGAGTGGGCCCCACCGGACCCGCTCTTTTTTGTTAGGCGATCACTGTAACCCAGACATTGGGCCCAGCTATGGGGCAATGATTGCCGGAGAGCTTATGCCGCAAACCGAATACGAGCCGCGGCTCATCATCGAGACCGGGCTTGACCTGAGGGTCGCCGAAATCATCGAGCCCGTCCTGACCGCCATGGACTATCGCCTGGTGCGTGTGAGGATGCTGAACCAGAACGGCGCGACGCTGCAGATCATGGCCGAGCGCAACGACGGAACCATGGATGTCGAAGGCTGCGAAGCCGTATCTGTGGCGATTTCGCCGGTCCTGGATGTAGAAGATCCGATCGATCGGGAGTATCATCTGGAAGTGTCCTCGCCGGGCATCGACCGCCCGATGGTCCGCAAGTCGGATTTTACCCGCTGGCTGAACCATCTGGTCAAATGCGAAACGTCGATCATGATCGACAACCGCAAGCGGTTCCGCGGCAGGATCACCGAAAGCGATGCGGACGGTTTCACGATCGAGCGGGACCAGGTCGCCTATGGCGAGGAACCACGGGTAACGATCCCGTTTTCGGCACTGGCCGAGGCAAAGCTCATTCTGACCGACGATCTGATCCGCGACGCGCTTCGGGCCGACAAGCTCGCAAAGGCGCAGGCCGCGAACCAGAACGAAGAAGCAGAAGACGAATAAACCGAACAGAGACTTGTGCCTTTCCCCAGGAAAGGCCTCATCGTTTGACCTACGGAGACCAACGACAATGGCAGTGAGTGCGAACCGGCTTGAACTTCTGCAGATCGCGGATGCAGTGGCGCGCGAAAAGGTCATCGACCGCGAGATCGTGCTGGCTGCGATGGCCGACGCCATCCAGAAGGCTGCCCGCTCCCGCTACGGCTCGGAAACCAATATCCGCGCCGACATCAATTCCAAGACCGGCGAAATCCGGCTCCAGCGCCTGCTGGAAGTCGTCGATCACGCCGAGGACTACGGCACGCAGATCCCGCTGGCACTGGCGCTCGACCGCAACGTCGATGCCAAGATCGGCGACTTCATCGCCGATCCGCTGCCGCCGATGGATTTCGGCCGCATCGCCGCCCAGTCGGCCAAGCAGGTCATCGTCCAGAAAGTGCGTGAAGCCGAGCGCGACCGCCAGTTCGACGAATTCAAGGATCGCGTCGGCGAAATCATCAACGGTACCGTCAAGCGCGTCGAATACGGCAACGTCATCGTCGATCTCGGCCGCGGCGAAGGCATCATCCGCCGCGACGAGATGATCCCGCGCGAAAACATGCGTTATGGCGATCGTGTCCGCGCATACGTATATGATGTCCGTCGCGAACAGCGCGGCCCGCAGATCTTCCTGTCGCGTACCCATCCGCAGTTCATGGTGAAGCTGTTCACCATGGAAGTGCCGGAAATCTACGACGGCATCATCCAGATCAAGTCGGTCGCCCGCGATCCGGGTTCGCGCGCCAAGATCGCCGTGATCTCGAACGACTCGTCGATCGATCCGGTCGGCGCCTGCGTCGGTATGCGCGGTTCGCGCGTCCAGGCGGTCGTCGGCGAATTGCAGGGCGAGAAGATCGACATCATCCCGTGGTCTCAGGATCCGGCGTCGTTCATCGTCAACGCGCTGCAGCCGGCTGAAGTCGCCAAGGTGGTTCTCGACGAGGATGCCGAGCGGATCGAAGTCGTGGTTCCGGACGAGCAGCTGTCGCTTGCCATCGGCCGCCGCGGCCAGAACGTCCGCCTCGCCTCGCAGCTGACTGGCTGGGACATCGATATCATGACGGAAGCCGAGGAGTCGGAGCGCCGCCAGAAGGAATTCAACGAGCGCACCAACCTCTTCATGGACGCCCTCGACGTCGACGAAATGGTCGGCCAGGTGCTGGCTTCGGAAGGTTTTGCCCAGGTCGAGGAACTGGCTTACGTCGACCTCGACGAAATCTCCTCGATCGACGGTTTCGACGAAGACACCGCCACCGAAATCCAGACCCGCGCCCGCGAATACCTGGAGCGGATCGAAGGCGAGATGGACGCCAAGCGCAAGGAGCTCGGCGTCGAAGACGAACTGCGCCAGATCAACGGCCTGAACGGCCAGATGCTCGTCGCGCTCGGCGAAGACGGCATCAAGACGATCGAGGACTTTGCCGGCTGCGCGGCCGACGACCTCGTCGGCTGGAGCGAACGCAAGGACGGCGTGACGAAGAAGTTCGAAGGCCTGTTCTCGAAGTTCGATGTTTCCCGCGTCGAAGCTGAAAACATGATCGTCCAGGCCCGCCTGTCCGCAGGCTGGATCACCGAGGAAGATCTCGCAAAGGGTGCCCCCGAGCCGGAAGCTGAAGCGGAGGAGGCGGACGCCGTTGAGCAGGAATGATCCCGCTCGCGAATGAGCCGGACGAGAACGAAGACGGACATGTCGATGATGACCTGGGCGAGATCGTCGTGAACGACCGTACCTGCATCGTCACCCGCGAGGCGGGATCACCGGAAACGCTGATCCGCTTCGTGGCCGGCCCGAACGGCCAGGTCGTGCCCGACCTGAAGCGCCAGCTTCCAGGCCGTGGCTGCTGGATCAAGGCCGAACGGTCGCTCGTCGACCGAGCGGTCCAGAAAAAGCTTTTCGCCCGGGCTCTCAAGGCCGAGGCGAAGGCGGATGCGGATTTGGGCGCGCTGGTGGATCGCCTGCTCGCCGCCGATCTCGTCGGCATGATGAACATGGCGCGCAAGGCGAGCCAATTCGTCACCGGCGCCACGAAGGTGGATGCCGCCGTGCGCTCGGGTGCGGCACTTGCAGTGTTCCATGCGGCCGATGCGGCCGCCGACGGAGTGAGAAAAATAGACCAGGCCCGCAAGGCCTGGAAGCTCGGTTCGAATACCGGGGAAGACATTCCGTCCTTTTCGCTCTTCACGAGCGCTGAATTGGACGAAGTGATGGGCCAGAATGCTTTTATCCATGCCTGCGCGCTTGCGGGGCAGGCGGGTGAGGGTGTAGTGAAGCGCGCAAACCTACTTGAACAGTACCGCATGGGCGGTCTGTCCCAGACAAAAGGTGTCGCTGACATGCCGAAACAATGACGCGGTCACCGGCTTTAGCCGGACGCACATCGATATGTACGGATTAAACGACGGGTTCTGATGGCTTCCATCCGTTCCTGTCCGAAGGAACAGGAACGGAATGACCGACAACAAAGACGATAAGACACTCGGCGTAAAGAAGACCCTTACACTGAAGCCATCTGGGATGAGCCAGGGTACCGTCCGCCAGGACATGGGTCGCGGCCGCACCAAGGCCGTCGTCGTCGAAACAGTCAAGCGGCGGCCGACCCGGCCGCTGGACGAAAAGCCGGCAATCACGCCCGCAGCCCCGGCGCCCGCGCCGCGGGTGGTAGAGGCTGTCGCACAGCCGGCCGCTCCCCAGCGCCCGGCACCGCAGCAGCCTGCCGCTCCGACAGCGCGCGTCCACCAGCCGGGCTCGCAGAACGCACGGCCGCAGCAGAACCAGCGCCCGCCGCAATCCAATCAGCCGCAGCGCCCGCAGCAGCCCAACCAGCCGCAGCGTCCGCAGCAATCCAGCCAGCCGCAGCGTCCACAGCAGCGTCAGGGCGGCGCCGTCCTGCACGACCTTTCCGCTGGCGAGATGGAAGCCCGTCGCCGCGCTTTGATGGAAGCGCAGGCGCGCGAAGTCATCGAGGCCAAGCAGCGCGCCGAAGACGAGGTACGTCGCCAGGTCGAGGAAGAACGCCGCAAGATCGAGGAAGCCGCCGAGGCTGCCCGCCGCGCTGCCGAACCCAAGGTCGAACCGGTCGAGGCCCCGGCTGAGACACCTGCACCCGTGGCTGCCGAAAAGCCGGCCGAGCGCGCCGCTGGCGCCCCTGCCGGCCGTCCGGGCGAAACACGTCCCCAGGCTCCCCGGCCTGCAGCTCCCGGCGCCGCACCTGCGGCACTGCCGGTTGCCGGCCGCCGCAAGGGCGCTGACGAAGAAGACGAAGATCGCGGCCCGCCGCGTGGCGCACCCGGCCGTGGCCGAGTCCCCGTCGCTGCTCCCGCCAAGGTTCCGGCCCGCCCGAAGACCGAAGACGAACGCCGCCGCGGCAAGCTGACGGTGACCACGGTCAGCACGGACGAAGACGGCAACGCCCGTGGCCGTTCGATGGCCGCGACCCGCCGCCGGCAGGAGAAGTTCCGCCGCAGCCAGATGCAGGAAACGCGCGAAAAGGTCATGCGCGAAGTCATCCTGCCTGAAACCATCACCATTCAGGAACTGTCGCAGCGCATGTCCGAACGCGCCGTCGACGTCATCAAGTACCTGATGAAGGAAGGCCAGATGATGAAGCCGGGCGACGTCATCGACGCCGACCTCGCCGAAATCATCGCCGGCGAATTCGGCCATACCGTCAAGCGCGTCTCGGAATCCGACGTCGAAGAAGGCATCTTCAACGTTGCCGACGACGTAGGCGAAATGGTTTCGCGCCCGCCGGTCGTCACCATCATGGGTCACGTCGACCACGGCAAGACCTCGCTGCTCGACGCCATCCGCCATGCGAACGTGGTCTCCGGCGAAGCCGGCGGCATCACCCAGCATATCGGCGCCTATCAGGTGGAGCATAACGGCCAGAAGATCACCTTCATCGACACCCCCGGCCACGCCGCATTCACGGCCATGCGTGCTCGCGGTGCCCAGGCGACCGATATCGCCATCCTGGTGGTCGCAGCCGACGACAGCGTGATGCCGCAGACGATCGAATCGATCGCCCATGCCAAGGCAGCGGGTGTTCCGATCATCGTGGCGATCAACAAGATCGACAAGCACGAAGCCAATCCGGACAAGGTTCGCCAGCAGCTTCTGCAGCACGAAGTGTTCGTGGAATCGCTCGGCGGCGAAGTGCTCGACGTCGAAGTGTCGGCCAAGAACAAGGTCAATCTCGACAAGCTGCTCGAAGCCATCCTGCTGCAAGCCGAAATCCTCGACCTCAAGGCTGATCCGAGCCGGACGGCCGAAGGCATCGTCATCGAAGCCCAGCTCGACCGTGGCCGTGGTTCCGTGGCCACCGTTCTTGTCCAGAAGGGCACCCTGAAACCCGGCCAGATCATCGTTGCCGGCGACCAGTGGGGCCGTGTGCGCGCGCTCGTCACCGACAAGGGCGACCATGTGAAGGAAGCCGGCCCGGCCATGCCGGTCGAAGTGCTCGGCCTGTCCGCAACGCCGGCTGCCGGCGATCGGTTCGCCGTGGTCGAAAACGAAAGCCGCGCTCGCGAGATTTCCGAATATCGCCAGCGGCTTGCCCGCGACAAGGCGGCTGCCCGCCAGTCCGGACAGCGCGGTTCGCTCGAACAGATGATGTCGCAGCTCCAAAATACCGGCTTCAAGGAATTCCCGCTGGTCATCAAGGGTGACGTGCAGGGCTCGATCGAAGCGATCATCGGCGCACTGGACAAGCTCGGCACCGACGAAGTCCGTGCCCGCATCGTTCATTCGGGTGCCGGCGGCATCACCGAATCGGATATCTCGCTCGCCGAGGCATCCAACGCGGCGATCATCGGCTTCAACGTCCGCGCCAACCCGCAGGCACGTGCCTCTGCGGAACGCGAAGGCCTCGAGATCCGCTACTACAACATCATCTACGATCTGGTGGATGACGTGAAGCAGGCGATGTCGGGCCTCCTTTCTCCGGAACGCCGCGAAACCTTCATCGGCAATGCCGAGATCCTGGAAGTGTTCAACATCACCAAGGTCGGCAAGGTCGCCGGTTGCCGTGTCGTCGAGGGCAAGGTCGAGCGTGGAGCGGGCGTCCGCCTTATCCGCGACAACGTCGTCGTCCACGAAGGCAAGCTCAAGACGCTCAAGCGCTTCAAAGACGAAGTCAGCGAAGTGCCGATGGGTCAGGAATGCGGCATGGCGTTCGAGAATTACGAAGACATGCGCGCAGGCGACGTCATCGAATGCTTCCGCGTGGAGCATATCACGCGCACGCTGTGACCTCCGGCGAACAGCCCGAACAATTACAGGAGCCGTCCGTGGCATTCACGGGCGGCTCTTGGCATTTTGAGTATTCGGTTTCTCGTGAGGAACTGGCCGCGGGGACTGAATCTCTTGTCCGGTACCAGGAGAGCAAACGGCCCGGCCGGCCGCGGCTCGTCAGGACGCTCCTGACGTCAACCCTTCTTTTCGCGCCGTTCGTCATCTTCATTGGCATGACATACATCGATGACTTTCTCAGATGGCTCTCGGACGAGTGGGAAGGGAGCCTGATCAATGGCAGCATGCCTTCGCTTTCTGCCATCGCCGGGCTCCTCTTTCTGATCTTGCTGATGACGAAACCCCGCGGTGCGGCGCTTTTGGCGCCGACCATCCGGCAAGAGGAGCGCGACGTCTATCATGTCAGCGCCACGACTGACGCCACGGCACTTCGTTCGCATGCCGATGGCATGACCGTGGAACTCGATGCGAGGGGTCTTGAGGAAGTCGTCGAGCTTGATGGCTGGCTTTTGCTTTTCCACACCGACGGAGCGGTCCTGCTGCCGCGACGCATCTTTCCCGACGACGAGACTGCAAACAAATTCATATTCTTTGTTCGCGGCTTGATCCGCCGCCCGTGGCGGATCCGGTGGTGCCCGGCGCGTCCGGATGGACGCACAAAGGCTGGCTCTGACCGTTGAACCTGCGTCCCCACCAGTGCCGGGAGAACATGGTAAAAATTTTCAGCTTCTATCGGAGAGTTCGCGACGGTAAGCATCTACCCATATCCGCATTTTCAGTTTCCGAGGAGGACAACATGCCGATTTCATTCGACCTGACGGGTAAGACGGCGATCGTCACCGGCGCCAATACGGGCCTCGGCCAGGCGATATCCGTGGCGCTGGCACAGGCCGGCGCGGATGTGGCGCTGGTCGGCCGCTCCTCTATGGCCGAAACGGAAGCCGCGGTCAGCGCGGCGGGCGGCCGCAGCCTGTCGATCCAGGCAGACCTTTCGACACTCGAACCGGTCGATCGGATCATCAGCGAAACGGTCGCCTGGACCGGGCGTGCCGACATCCTCGTCAACAATGCCGGGATCATCCGCCGGGCCGACGCGATCGATTTCAGCGAGGCCGACTGGGATGCGGTGATGGACGTGAACCTGAAGACCGTGTTCTTTCTCTCCCAGACGTTTGCACGCCGGCTGATTACCGAGGGCAGGGGCGGCAAGATCGTCAATATCGCTTCGCTGCTCTCCTTCCAGGGCGGCATCCGCATCCCTTCCTATACGGCCTCGAAGAGCGGTCTTGCCGGCCTGACCAGGCTGCTCGCCTGCGAGTGGGCAGGCAAGGGCATCAACGTCAATGCCATTGCGCCCGGCTATTTCTCGACCAACAACACCGAGGCGCTGCGCGACGATCCGGACCGCAACGCGGCGATCCTCAGCCGTATTCCAGCCGGACACTGGGGCCAGCCGGAAGAACTCGGCGGAGCCGCCGTATTCCTTGCCTCGCCGGCATCCGATTATGTGCATGGTGTCGTGCTGCCGGTCGATGGAGGCTGGCTGGCGCGCTGAGGGCGTCCGACCGCTTGGTTCTCTGGGTAACGGAACGCTCCTTCCATGCGCGAACGGGGCAATTGCCCCAACACGCATAAATTTGATCGGCATCCCGCAGATTTATTAGTTGCCATTTCTACTCATGTTTATTATCCGGTAGCTGCAACATCGCGAACCCGGCGGCAGTCGCCGGCGGCGTTCCGGTGTCCCGTTTCCGTCATTGTCGACCAGCGCCCCCAGGGCGCCGTCTGCGATGCCGAACAGTCCGGAGTATCGCCTGCCATGCCTGCTGCCCTGAAGCCCGCCTTTTCCATGCGCCAGCCAATCAGGAGCCGGTTCCCGATCGTTCTCGCGGCCGTGGTGCTGACGGCTTCGGCGGTGATGGCGCAGACGCCTGCACCGGATGCGTCGACGCAAACACCGCCCTCGCCACAGGCGACCTCGCCTTCCGGTGCACAGCCGATCCAGGCGGCCCCCGCTCCTGCCGCGCAGGCCGCGCCGACAACCTCCCGCACGGCGCCGAACGAGCCGGCAGCCTCGCCGACTGCGGTACCGCCCGCCGCACAGCCGACCAATCCCGCTTCCCCTCAGCCGGAAGCTTCCGCTTCGCAGCCCGCCGTCCCGACGGGAGCGCCGACGAGCAATACTGCCCAGCCAACGCCTGCCAGCCCGCCACAGACCCCGGCCCAACCGCCGGGGGCACGCCAGCCGATCGACATGTTCACGCAGTTCCTGGAGCCTGAGCAGCGTTCGGACCTACCACACAACCTTTCGCCGTGGGGCATGTTCATGGCGGCCGACTGGGTCGTCAAAGGGGTGATGATCGGGCTCGCGTTCGCCTCGCTGGTGACCTGGACGGTCTGGCTCGCGAAGACGCTGGAGCTTGCCGGCGCCCGCGCCCGCGCCGGGCGCACGTTGAAGGTCATCCGCACCTCCCGCACGCTTTCGGAAGCCGTCGGCGCTGCCGGTGGCCGCGGCGGTCCCGCCGCGCTGATGCTGCGGTCCGCGGCAGAAGAAATGCAGCTTTCAGAAGCAGCCCTCGACCATGCCCACGGCGACGGCGCGAAGGAACGGGTCGGCTCGGCGCTCTCCCGCATCGAGGCCTATGCCGGCCGGCGCATGTCGCGCGGTACCGGCGTGCTTGCGACGATCGGTTCGACGGCTCCGTTCGTCGGCCTGTTCGGCACGGTCTGGGGCATCATGAACGCCTTCATCGGCATTTCGGAATCACAGACCACCAACCTCGCCGTCGTCGCGCCCGGCATCGCCGAAGCGTTGCTGGCGACCGCGATCGGCCTCGTTGCGGCCATTCCGGCTGTCGTCATCTACAACGTCTTCGCCCGTTCGATCACCGGCTACCGGCAGCTGCTGGCGGATGCCGCGGCGGGTGTGGAACGGCTGGTGAGCCGCGACCTCGATTTCCGCAAGGTTCCTCCGGGCAGTCGCAAGGCGCCGGTCTCGCTGGTGGCAGGAGGCTGACATGGCCGGCGGCATCCGCGAACAGCACGGCGACGAGCTTTCCGAAAACCACGAGATCAACGTGACGCCGTTCATCGACGTCATGCTGGTACTGCTGATCATTTTCATGGTGGCAGCGCCGCTGGCGACCGTGGACATCAATGTCGATCTTCCCGCCTCGACCGCAAAGCCCGCCGAGCGACCGGACGAGCCGCTCTACCTGACGGTCAAGGAAGACCTGAGCCTCAATATCGGCAACGACGCAGTGGGGCGCGAGCAGCTTGCGGCGACCCTCGACCGCGTCACGGAAGGCAAGAAGGACACTCGCGTGTTCCTGCGTGCGGACAAGGCGGTCGACTACGGGCAGTTCATGGAGGTCATGAACCTGCTGCGCGATTCCGGCTACCTCAAGATCGCGCTCGTCGGGCTTGAAACGCTGCCGGCACCGGCCGCCCCAGGCGCCCCAGCCGCGATGACGCCCGCCGGAAATGTTCCTGCGGCCGCACCCGCCGTACCGCCGACCGGAGGCAATCCATGAGCCTCGTCGTCTCCCAGACAGGTCCGGGCGGACGCGTCGGCGAGCTGGCGCTGTGGGGCGTTGCCGGACTGCTGATGCTGACGGTGCATTTCGGCGCCGCGGCCTATCTGATGCGCGAACAACCCGAAGTGCTCGCCGAAAACGCACCACCGGCGGCGATCATGATCGAGCTTGCGCCAGAGCCGGAAGCCGCCAATACCGAGGAAGAGCAGATTTCTCCTGACATGCAGGAGCAGGAACAGGTGGTGAGCGATCAGACCCAGCCGGTCGAGGAACCGCAGCCGGAGCCCGTTGCCGAACCCATCGAGCAGCCAGTCGAGCCGCCGCCGCAGGAAGTCGCCGAGCCGGTCGAGCCTGAACCGGTGCAGCCGCCCGTGGTGGAACTGCCGCCGGAGCCGGAGCCCCAGGTTACCGAAACCATCCCCGAACCGCCACCGGAACCGATCGAGGAGATCAAGCCGATCGACGAACAGATGACGGCGGCGCTGGAAAGTGTCGAAGTGCCGTTGCCGGCGATGCGGCCTCTGCCGCCGCCGGTCGCGGAAAAGCCGCCTGAACAGCCGAAAAAGCCGGAGCCCAAAAAGGAACCGGTGAAGAAGGTCCAGAAGCCGAAGCAACAGCAGCAGGCCCGTCCGGACATGGCCGAGGCGAAGATCCAGGCCAGGCAATCGGACCGCACCGCCGCCAGCCAGAATTCCACGAGCCTCTTCTCTTCGTCGGTCTCCCCGCAGCAGTGGATGACGCGCGTACGGACAAAGATTGCTCGATATGCCCGCAAATGCCCGGGCAACGGAACTGGCGTCGTGACGGTCCGTTTCAGCTTCGACGGCGGCGGCAACATCAGCAACGTGGCGGTCGCGGGATCGTCGGGCAACTCGTCTATCGATGACTATGTCGCATCGGCAGTCCGGCGTGCTTCGCCCATCCCTGCACCGCCTTCGGGTGTTGCAAGTTCACTCAGCCAGCCGGTAAAGTGCGAATAACCGCTTGATTTCCTCGCGGTGTTCGCCACTGAACTCACCTGGATCTCCTGCATGCATATTACTCTGAATGAAGCCGAAACGCTGGTACAGAGCGCTTTCCAAGCCAATGGCGTCCTTGCCGAAACCGCCCGATCCGTCGCCCATGCGCTCGTGCATGCGGAAGCTGCCGGGCAATATGGCCACGGGCTTCGCCGCGTTCCCGCCTATATCGGCCAAGCCCGCTCCGGCAAAGTCGACGGCAAGGCCAAGGCGATAGCTTCCCGGCCGCGTCCGGCGGTGCTTGTCGTCGATGCGGCGCTCGGTTACGGCTACCCGGCCTTCGATATCGCAGTCGCCGAGCTTCCGAAAATCGCCCGGGAACAGGGCATCGCGCTTGGCGCCATCCATCGCTCCCACCATGCGGGCGTCATGGCGCTGACCGTGGAGCGGTTTGCCGAGCAGGGCCTCGTGGCGCTGATGTTTGCCAATGCGCCAGCCTCCATGGCCGCCTGGGGCGGCAGGAAGCGGCTGTTCGGCACCAATCCGATCGCCTTCGCGACACCGGTCGCCGGCGAGGAGCCGCTGGTCATCGATCTCGCGCTTTCGACCGTCGCCGCCGGCAAGATCATGGCCGCACGCCAGAAGGGCGAAAGCATTCCGGAAGGCTGGGCCTTCGACGCCGACGGCAAGCCGACCACCGACCCGCACGCGGCCCACAAGGGCCTGATGGCGCCCTCAGGCGGTGCCAAGGGTGCGGCGCTGGCGCTGATGGTGGAAATTCTCTCGGCTGGCCTCACCGGCTCGAACTTCTCCTACGAGGCAAGCTCGTTCATGGACGAGAAAGGCCCGCCACCCTCGGTCGGTCAGACGCTGATCGTCATCGATCCTTCCGCTAGCACGGCTTCGGCTGCCGAGCGGATCGCCGAACTCGCCCACGAGATGGCCTCCGAAGAAGGCGTGCGCCTCCCCGGACGGCGCGGCCAGAACGCGCGTCGGAGGGCGATCGAGCAGGGGCTTGATGTCGAGGACGAGGTGATTTCGGCAATCGAGGCGCTGGTCTAGACCCGAAGCCTTGCCGCCGGCAGCAAGGCCGATCAGGAAGCCGATGCCGAGCGCCACAGCAGGAAGAGCTCGGCGGCGGCGGTACAAAAAGCAATATTTTGAAAGGGAAATCCTGCTCCAGAAACGGAAAAAGCCTGGCGCGGGAGGAGGGTGCGCCAGGCTTTAAACTTGATCGACAACTGGGAGGAGGAGGAGGATGTCGTCGATCCGTATCGAGCAACACTGGGAGGAGGAGTGCGTCGCTCGATGACCAAACATATAGGCTAATCGTTTAATCACGCCAACCCATCCTGCCGCAATGCAGCAATGCACTGAGCGCAGAGCTGAGCAAATGCCCGAAGCCGGTCCGATCGCTCAGCGACGCTTTTTCGACCCCTGCTGCACCGCGCCCTCAAGATCGCCATATCGCTCGGGAAAAACGTGGTTTATAGCGAATTCGCGGCAGACAGACGGACGGAGACGGACATGGCAGAGATCAGGTATCACGAGGGCGATATTCCGGCAGCGGATGCGGCGCGCTATACGGGGCCGATCGCCATCGATACGGAAACCCTAGGCCTCGTACCCCGCCGCGACCGGCTTTGCGTCGTGCAGCTTTCGCCCGGGGACGGTTCCGCCGACGTGATCCGCATCGCTGCCGGGCAGAACGAGGCTCCGAACCTCGTCTCCATGCTTGCCGATCCAACGCGCCAGAAGATCTTCCACTACGGCCGCTTCGATATCGCCGTTCTCTTCCATACGTTCGGCGTGACCACGACGCCGGTGTTCTGCACCAAGATCGCCTCGCGGCTGACCCGCACCTATACGGACCGGCACGGATTGAAGGACAATCTGAAGGAAATGCTGGATGTCGACGTTTCCAAGGCGCAGCAGCAATCCGACTGGGCAGCCGAGGTCCTTTCGCCGGCGCAGCTGGAGTATGCGGCGTCCGACGTGCTGCACCTGCATGCGCTCCGCGACAAGCTGACCTACCGCCTGGTGCGCGACAGGCGTGCCGAACTCGCCCAGGCCTGTTTCGAATTCCTGCCGACGCGGGCGAAGCTGGACCTGCTAGGCTGGGAAGAGGCCGATATCTTCGCCCATAGCTGACGCCCACGAAGGATCTCCGCCCCGATATACGCCCGCCCGAATCTGAGAAAGAGCGGTATAACCTCTAGTTGTCCGGTAACGCTCCGTTAACTGTTCGAATCTAATTTTGCCCGCGGTATACCTCTCGACGAGACCGGATTTCGGGCCATGTTGCTTCCTACCCAGCAGACTTATGGGCTTGCCGCGACCAACATGATGCAGTCGATGCTCGACAGCATCGAGGAGCAGCGCAAGAAGGACGAGGAACAGCGGACCGGCAAGAAGAGCGACCCGGTTACCGAGGCCCGTATCAGCGCCAGCGAAGACGCCCGGCGCGCGCGCGACAAGATTACCACCGCCCTTTTCGGCGTCACCAAGACAGACCCCAACGAGCTGAAGATCGAACTCGTCGACCGCCTGGCTGCCAAGCTCGGCATCGATACCGACGAAGCGCGCTCGTCCTATAAGCTCGGAAGAGCGCTGGAGGACGCGCTGAAAGAGATGATGCCGGACAAGATCGGCGAACTCGTCGAAGATCTCGGCCTCGAAGACATCGGCATCTCGATGGACACGCTGCTCTCGGCGATCAAGAACCCTTACGGCGACGACAACCAGCGCCTGATGGACGGCCTCAACCGGAAGGCCAATGGCGGCAAGCTCGATACGGAAGTCGAGCGCGTCGTGCAACGGCTCGAGGATGTCGCCGATCCGAAGACGCTCGAAGAGCTGAAGCTCGGCCCGCAGGGCTACGATCCCACCCGTGTCGAAGATGCCGAAACGCGCGCCGAGCGCCAGGCCGACATCGAGGCGGCCGAAGCCGGCAGGAAACTCGAAGACGTCCAGAAAATCCAGGATGTCATCGAAAAGAAGAATGACAAGGCGAATGCCGAACCGGCTGCCGACACGGTATCCGTGGACGATACAGCGCTACTGGCCCTGTTTGCTGCAGCCGCCGAACAGGTCGCCGGTTCCGATACCGGCGACGCTGCCGACAGCCTCGTTTCCGACGATAGCTCCAGCAAGGACGAAGCCTCCGACGCCGTGCTGACGGAAAACGAAGCGCCGACCAATGAAATGGCGGCGAAAGCGATCGAGGAGCTCGCAGCCGAGAACGCCGAAAAGTCCTATGCCGACATTGTGCCGGTGCATGTGGACGAGATCGGCATCTATGAATTGTTGAATAAGAAGTTGGCTGCGTGACAGTGCAATAACCCCCAGCCCCACCCTCATCTGCATCGGAATGGATCATTTTCGCTGAGCTGCCAGCGGAAGGTGGAATCCGTTAGCGAGTTGTTAACCTTTTTGCCCCACAGTCATATCTGTGTATCGGCACTGGCGACGCCATGAGGCGTTCCGGTCGCAACGCCGCTCGTTGCGAAAAGACAAGAACCCGTTCAGCCGAGCTGTCCTATCGTCTCTATCAGACATTGGAGCGGACGATGCTGCCCCCGGTTCGTACCAGTTCATTCGTCGACTATCAGACACCGTCGCAACAACCGATGCTGCGCCAGCGGATCGACATGGCCAATACCGCGGCGAATAGCGGGTTGATCGGTTCCTCGCCGATGTCGGCAGGCCGGCTGGATATCCTTTCGCTTTCGGCGCAGCTCCAGCTCGCCCAGGGTTTTTCCATCTTCGCCGAAACCATCGGCAGGCTGATCAAGGTCCCACGCCGCGAAGGCGAGGCATTGGCGGATTATGCCCAACGCCTTTCCGAGGCGGTCAAGGCGATGAACCCGGCCGAAAAGGTGGCCCTCGAGCGCACGCTCAACCAACTCGTCAAAGGCATTTCGCTGCGCCTGCTCACCGAAATCCTCAACAATCCCGCAGGTCCCGAAGCTGCCCGCGTCGCCATACAGCTGGAGACCGCGCAGCTGCTCGAGCGCGACCTCGTGGCAAAGGCCGTCGTCAGCTCCTATCGGCAGAATGCCGGGGCGGAACAGGTGCCGAGCGCCTTGCCGCAGCCGGCGAATGCGGCGCCATCAGCATCCAGCCAGGCTTCGGTGCCTGCGCCAGAGACCGAGGGCCAAGCCGCCCAGCCCGGCGCCGAAACTGCGATCGACGGAGCGTCGCCTGAGGCTATGGCTGCGGATGCCCAAGACCCGGATGTACCCCGTGTTTCGACGGCAACTTTCAACACCACTCCAGATCCGACCATGCTTTCGGCGGAAGCCGAGGCCCTGCCGACGCCAACCGACGACCATGCATCTCAGATGAGCGCCGAGAACGATCTCGACGCGGCACCCGCCTCGGTATCCGCGCAGGAAGCGGCCGAGCTCCCGGAGAGCGAGATGCCGGAAATTGCAGCCGCTCGTGCCGACGAGACAACGGAGAACCCATCCCCGGCGCGCCCGGACGACGGCCGGCAAACCGCAAGCGCCGCCGCCGGCGATCGGCGCATGTCTCAACCCGTGTTTTACGATGGTCCGGCCCTGGCCCGGCTTTCCCAGCGCGGCCTCGAACAGCAAAACGGCGTTCGCGGGCCGAACGCTGAGAAGATGGCGAACGGGGCGACGACCGTATGGCTCGCGGAAGTGCTTGCCGAGGCCACCAGCGAACTTCTCGAGGGCCTGCCGGTTGCGGCAAGGCAATTGCCGGAACAGCAGGCGCTGCAGCAACTGACCGACAAGGAGCTTTTCGGAAAATCCGCCATGCAGGCGAACGAGGCAGCGAGTGCCGCCGCGGCGAAATCCGTGCCGCCGACCACCGACGAGCCGGCCAGCACCGGTTCAACAGGCAGCACGACCGGTCCTTCCGCAAACGCAATCAGCCAGGCCACGGCCGCGACGGAACTCGCCGAACAGCTCGCTCTCCCGATCGCCATGCCGCATGCCTTTCGCGAAGGCGTTGCCCTGCCCTACGTCGCCTATCCGCCGGAAGAGCGCGAGCGGGACCCCGAGGAGCGCAAGACCAAGGCGATTTCGGAGACCGACGAAGACGGCGAACAGCAGCATTCGGCCGGCGAGCAGGCGTTCAGCGAAGAGCACCCGGACGACGACCACACTCGGGACCACACCCAGGACGACGAGGACGACGACGCTTCGAAGGAAGCCGTCGAAGATGCCGACCGGGCCAACGACCTCTACTGGCGCATGGCCGGCTGGACGTAATTCTATCCATGAAAACTGCGCATGAAAAAACCGCCGGACTTGCATCCGGCGGTTTTTGATTATCAGAGAAGCTTCGATTACTCGTTGCTGCCGCGATTCTTCAGAGCGGCACCGAGGATGTCGCCGAGCGAAGCGCCGCTGTCGGACGAACCAAACTGAGCGACTGCTTCCTTCTCTTCTGCGATCTCGAGAGCCTTGATCGACAGCATGACCTTGCGGTCCTTCTTGGAGAAGTTGACGACGCGGGCATCGAAGACCTGGCCAACCGAGAAACGCTCCGGACGCTGATCGTCACGATCGCGTGCCAGGTCGTTGCGGCGGATGAACGAGGTGATGTCTTCGTGGTTGACGAGACGAACCTCTACACCACCGTCGTTGACGGCGATGACTTCGCACGAGACGACGGCATTCTTGCGCAGTTCGCCGGAAGCGGCGGCTTCACCGACCGAGTCCTTGCCGAGCTGCTTGATGCCGAGCGAGATGCGCTCCTTGTCGACGTCCACATCGAGAACGACAGCCTTGACGACGTCGCCCTTGTTGAACTCCTCGATGACCTGTTCGCCCGGACGGTTCCAGTCGAGGTCGGAGAGGTGGACCATGCCGTCAACATCGCCTTCGAGGCCGATGAACAGGCCGAATTCGGTCTTGTTCTTGACTTCGCCTTCGACTTCAGTGCCGGCCGGATGGCTGTAGGCAAATGCCTGCCACGGATTTTCGAGCGTCTGCTTCAGGCCAAGCGAGATACGGCGCTTGGACGGATCGACTTCGAGAACGACCACGTCAACATCCTGCGTCGTGGACAGGATCTTGCCGGGATGGACGTTCTTCTTGGTCCAGGACATTTCGGAAATGTGGATGAGGCCTTCGATGCCCGGCTCCAGCTCGACGAATGCACCGTAGTCGGTGATGTTCGTGACGGTACCGGAAATCTTCTTGCCGACCGGATACTTGGCGGCAATGCCATCCCACGGATCCGACTCGAGCTGCTTCATGCCGAGCGAGATGCGGTGGGTTTCCTGGTTGATGCGGATGATCTGTACCTTGACCTGCTGGCCGATGGACAGGATTTCCGACGGATGGTTCACACGGCGCCATGCCATGTCGGTGACGTGCAGCAGGCCGTCGATGCCGCCGAGGTCAACGAACGCACCGTAATCGGTGATGTTCTTGACGACGCCGTCAACAACCTGGCCTTCTTCGAGGTTCTGAACGATTTCAGAACGCTGCTCGGCGCGGGACTCTTCGAGAACCGTGCGGCGCGAAACCACGATGTTGCCGCGACGCTTGTCCATCTTGAGGATTTCGAAGGGCTGCGGGTTGTGCATGAGCGGCGTGACGTCGCGGATCGGACGGATGTCGACCTGCGAACGCGGCAGGAAGGCAACGGCGCCGTCGAGATCGACGGTGAAGCCACCCTTGACCTGGTTGAAGATGACGCCTTCAACGCGCTCGCCAGCTTCGAACTTGAGTTCGAGCTTGACCCAGCTCTCTTCGCGGCGAGCCTTCTCGCGCGACAGAACTGCTTCGCCCAGCGCGTTTTCGATGCGCTCGACGTAAACTTCGACTTCGTCGCCGACCTTCAGCGAACCGTCCTTGCCCTTGGCGCCGAATTCCTTGAGCGCGATGCGGCCTTCGACCTTGAGGCCGACGTCAACGACTGCCATGTCCTTTTCGATCGCGGTGACGCGACCCTTGGTGACGTAGCCTTCAGCCAGATCGTTGGTAGCGAAGGATTCTTCGAGGAGGGCTGCGAAGTCCTCCCGCGTGGGGTTAGATACTGCCATGAAATCTCCTGAGGTGCCCTATACGGGCCCATACAGCGCCGGTGGTTCGTGTTGCACATGCCCAAGGGTCAGGTCCGCCTCCCTCATCGGAATTATCCGGGGGAGGCAATCCGGCGCGGGGACCGAACCTCGGGCTATTCTAATTCGCTATTCTAACTCGATTGTCTCTTCAGGGCGGCGTCGATGATGGTCTTCGCTGCCCGAAACGCGGCCTCTATACTCATTTCCGAGGTATCAAGCAAGTGCGCATCGTCGGCGGGCTTCAGAGGACTGTCGGCCCGGCCCATGTCGCGTTCGTCGCGTTTCTTCACGTCGGCGAAGATCGCACCGTAATCCGCCTCGCCGCCCTTACCGACGATCTCGTCATAACGGCGCCTTGCCCTCACATCAGCCGACGCGGTGACATAAAGCTTCACCGGCGCATCGGGACAGACGACCGTACCGATATCGCGCCCGTCGAGCACCGTTCCGGGCCGCCTCTGGGAAAAGGCACGCTGCGCCTCCACCAGAGCCCGGCGGACCGACGGCATGACCGCGATTTTCGAGGCCGCCTCGCCGATCGCATGGGCGGACAGTATATCGCGATCGAGCCCGGCGAGTTCGACCTCACGCGCCATCTTCCCGGCGACCTCTTCATTATCGAGCGGCAGGCCGGCATCGAGAAGCGCCTTGGCGGTGGCGCGATAGGTCAGCCCGGTATCGAGATGATGAAAGCCATAGGCGTCGGCGATCAGGCGCGACAGCGTGCCCTTGCCGGCGGCGGCGGGACCGTCGATGGCGATGACGATTGCGGGTTTGGACGTCAAACTCATGCTTCCCGCATCGCCCCGGATGTGACCAGCAGACCGAGCGGATGGGCCCGGATCAGCGCATGCTGAGTTCCGATATCCTCTCCGCGAAATTGCGGCGGCTGGTACATGTTTTTCAACCTCTTGTCGCTTCCGCCCGGAGAGACGGCGGGGCCGGCCCCTTGCGGCGGACATTTCTCGTCGTGACTAACATAAAGCCTTCGACCGGTCACCGCTTTCGCTCTTATGCGGCTCATGAAAAGTTTGTCTTTGACATCAAAGAGCGCAGGCCTTATGGGGACCGGCTTAGATTTTCACCCTATAAAGCCGCGATACAAGCGGCGCGCCGAACTATTCGGCCATCCCATGAGGCTCTGACTGTGGCAAAAGCGGAACTCGGAACCAAGCGAACCGACCCCGATACCGGCAAGAAATTCTACGACCTGAACCGCGATCCGGTCGTTTCCCCCTATTCCGGCAAATCCTGGCCGCTGTCCTTCTTCGAGGAGCACAGCGCCGCCAAGAAGATGGAACAGGCCGAGGAAGAAGACGTCCAGGAAGTCGATACCGAAAATCCGGAAGTCGAACTCGTCTCGCTCGAAGAGGGCGACGAGGCCGCCAGCGGCGACGAAATCCCGGATATCGGCGATGACGACGATGTCGATATCGGCGATGACGACGACGATACCTTCCTGGAAGCCGACGAAGATGAAGACGACGACGACATGTCGGGCATCATCGGCGTGACCGGCGACGACGACGAAGTCTGATCTGATATCCAAGTTAAGGCCCGGCAATTCAATAAAAATTGCCGGGCGCACAAAATACGGCTTGCACTCTCCGTAAACCGGAAGTAATAAGCCGCCACTCCAACGGGGCAGCCCTTACAGGCGCCCGGCGGAGTTTCCCAGGACCGGCAAATACCGGACCACCTACCCTGATGGGGCTATAGCTCAGCTGGGAGAGCGCTTGCATGGCATGCAAGAGGTCAGCGGTTCGATCCCGCTTAGCTCCACCAAATTTCCTTCGAAGAAGTAGAAGTTAATTGCGCAGGCCAGAACGCCTGATCGCCGTTCGCGCTATCTCACCATCAAAGTCGCGCGCGGCTGCGGCGGCGGTCGAGCCAGGCTGCGCCCTGGAGTGCGGCCAGGATGATGATCACGCCGATGACCACCCTCACCTCGGGCACCTCGCCAAAGAAGACGTAGCCGGTGATGGTGACGAAGACGATCGAGAGGTAGCCGACGGGGGCGAGCACGCTGGCATCGGCGATCCGATAGGCGCGCAGGAAACAATATTGCCCGAGCTGAGCGAGGAAGCCTATGCCGAGCAGCGGGATCCAGTCGCAGGGCATGACCGGTTTCCAGGTGAAGACGGCCGGCACGGCGGTGATGACCGCGAGGCCGACCGTGTAGAAGACCATCATCACGGTGGTGTTCTCGTCCTTCAGCGCCCGCGTCTGGATAATCGCCAGCGACCCGAAGACCACCGAAACCAGGACGACCAGAACCTCGATATCGAAGCTCGAGGTGCCGGGCGCCATGACGATCAGCACGCCGATGAAGGCGAAGCCGGCGCCGAGCCAGCGGATGCGGCTCACCGTCTCGCCGAGCATGGCGACCGCCATGGCCATGGTGATCAGCGGTCGGGAAAAACCGACCGCATTGACCATGGCGAGCGGCAGCATGGTGATGGCCAAAAAATTGCTGGTCAGCGCCACCGCATTGCAGGAAATGCGGAATACGTTGCGCCACGGATATCTGACCCGGCGCATCTCGGCGCGATGCCGCCAGATCAGCGGCAGGATGAACAGCAACCCGATCATCGCCCGGATGAAGACGAGCTGGAAGGCCGGATAGGTCGCTCCTTGCGCCTTCACCAGCGCGGTCATGCCGCCGGAGACCAGCGTCATGTCGAGAAGCAGCCAGCCGATGCCTATGCGAGCGTTCGAGTCCCGCCTGGCTTCCTGTTCTGGCGCTGCCTCCGTGCTCACGCCGGCTGCACGAGGTTCGCCATCAGCCGGAAGGCACCGGGAACGAGCTTGTCGAGCTGGTGATGCAGCACGAGGCTGGTATGGGTATGGCGGCCCTTGCCGATCGCTCCGGAGATCAGCGCGCCCTTGAGCGGCTGTTCGTTGGCATCGTGCATGGCCAGAAGCGGCTCATAGGCGTCATCCCAGCGGGAGACGAAATAGAGGCCGCGTTCCTTGTCCCATCCCTGCCAATCTTCAGGGCCAATGCTGTTCGGTCCCTTGAGCAGAACATGGTCCGGCGCAAGCACGGTGACTTCGGCGCTCGGATCGGTAACCCGCCAGCGCAGCGACGGCGAGCCTATCTCGATGCGGCGGACCGGGGTATCGTTCGGATCCCAGCCATCGGTCGGCCGGTGATACAGGGTGACGAGATGGCCGCCTTCCTCGACGAAGCGATGCAGGCGCTCGGTGGAGGCAGCGAGATCCTTGCGGATGCCAAAGGCGAAGATGCCGACAACGATCGTGGTGAAGCGCGACAGATCGCCGGACAACGCCTGAGCGTCGAGTTCGGTGACATCGAGGCCCATGCGGGCAAGCCACATGCCGACACGATCGGCGCCGCCGCCGACGTAGCCGATGCGTGCGCCTTCCGGCAGTTTCAGGTCGACCGACAGGATCTTTAGCGCCGCCGGGGCACGGAAACTGGTGCGGCCTATATGCCGGTAGGCGATCGGCGTGACCTGGAAGGCCGGGTGGCCGTCAATCTGCGGTTCAAGCTCGACGAGGCCAGGTTTGACCGCATCGGTCGGAGAGGCGATCCAGCCGCCGTCGGTCTTCTTCATTACCCAGCCAGCGGGTGACTTGAAGGAAACCGGCGCATTGGTGCCGGAGATATTGGCCTTGATCGGCCATTCGGTCTGCTTCGTGCCGAGGGGTACGAGCAGCGCATCCGGCAACAGGGTCAGCGACTGGGCGGGCGTCACCGCAAACGGCTCTTCGAGATCGAACGTGCCGGAGACGGTGCGTCCGGCGATCTCGGCCGAGACTTTTACATGCGCATGGCCGTTGCTGCCGAGCGCAGACCAGGCGGGTAGATAGAGGCCGGAGAGCGGAGCGTCCGACGCCGCGGTCAGCGCGAATATGCGGTCATTGGCGAGCGACTGAACGGAGGACGAGACGCCGGCTGGCAAAATCGGGAGAACATCGATCTTGTGGTCCGAAGCGCCTTCGCCGAGCTCGACGGTGAGTGTCGCAGCACCGCCGGGGGAGATGGCGGAGGGATCGGCATAGGCACGCTCGAAGATCGCGGCCGCATCCAGGATCGCGGCATCGACTTCCGTCTGTTTGCGGGCGATGCGGTGGCCGTGCAGGGTCGCGAACTCTTCCGGTGCGGCGGAGGCTGCGATGTCCAGCCAGCCGGCCGCCTCGGTCAGCGCCTTGATGATCGCATCGCGGTCGGGGAACGCCACTGATGCCACTGCAATCGCGGCATCCGCAGAGCGCAGGGCTTCCGCCGCATTGGCGGGCAGGCCGGCGAATTCGGCAAGTACGGTCAGCGATGCCGGCAGGTCCTCGAGCACCGACTGCTCGGATTTCGAGCCCGTGGCGGAGAGCTTCAGGTGCAACTGCCAGTCCTTCTCCGGACGCTTCGGCCAGTGACCCATGCCCTGGGAGGCATGGTAATAACGCGACCATTCGCCGATCCGATCATAGTCCGCGCCGGTGGCCGGATCGCGGCCCTCGGCCACAACCGTCACCGTGGTGTCCGGCGGCGGCACTTCGTCGTCATAGGTATCGCCGCCGCCGGACCAGGCCGGCAGGTAATATTTGGCGACCTTCCAGGGCTTCAGGCCCTCGGTGAAATGTTCGGGGTAGGCATTGGGGTCGGCCGCGAGTGTGATCGCGGTCTCCGCGGCCCGGGTCATGGCCCGGTGGTGGCCATGCTGGCCGGGGACGTCGAGGAAGGTCGGGATGACGATGTCCGGACGTTCCAGGCGATAGGCGCGTACCAGGCGCTCGACCGTGCGGGCCTCGCCCCAGCGGGTGAAGGTGGCGTCGCCATCCTTGGAGAAGCCGAAATCATGGACCGGATCGGTCGGGCCGTGGCCGAGCCAGGAGACGTCGCCGTCGATTGCGCGGGCCGCCTCTTCCAGCTCGCGGGAGCGGATCACGCCGAGCGGGCCGAGACGTTCGGGGCCGAGCGCGTTCTGTCCCCCCTCGCCGCGTGTCGAGCAGGCGATGATGACGCGCATGCCGAGGCCGAGGCGGAACCAGGCGAGCATACCGTTCTGCTCGTCGTCGGGATGGGCGCCGGTGTTCATCATCGTGACCGTCGACTTCAGCCGCGAAAGCTTGCGGTGGAGCCGGACGAGCGAGGGATCGGCCATCTGCCGTTCGATGCGTTCGCGGGCGGTCAGCATGAAAACTCTCCTCAATATGTCATGCGGGAATATCGGCAAGCGCGGCAAGCGAGGTTTCCAGCTTGGGCGTCACCATGTCGAAAAGCGGTAGGGCGGCTGCGCCGAGCGCGGCCGTCAATTGGCCCGTCTGGCCGCGCAGCACGCGGGGAAGGTCGCGTTGCCTGCGGCTCGCGACCGATGTCGGCAGGTTGCCCATGCGGGCGACGATGTCCTCGATGATCGCATCCGGCAGCGCACCGCCGAGAATGACGGTTTGCGGATCGAGGATGTTTTCGAGCATGGCGACCATCGGGCCGAGATAAGTCGCCGCCTCGTCGATCCATTCCTCGACGACGGGGTGGTGATCCGCGTGCAGCGTCTCGAGATCGGAAAACTCGGTGTCGGAAATACCGACGCAGCTCAGCTTTTCCTTCAATACATAGGCCGACACGTAGCCTTCCAGGCAGCCGAGCTGGCCGCAGGAGGGGCAGGGCCTGCCCTTCGGCACGACGGTGACATGGCCGATTTCGCCGGCATTGCCGAAGGCGCCGCGATAAGGTGCGCCGTCCTGGATGATGCCGAGGCCGATGCCAACACCGAAATAGATCATGCAGAAATTGGAGATCGCCAGGCCCGCGCCGAACAGCCGCTCACCGACGGCCGCCGCCGTCGCGTCGTTTTCGACGATCACCGCATGGCCGCAGGCTTCGCTGAGCGCCTGGGCGGCGTCGAGCCCTGCCCAGCCCGGCAGCGTCGTCGGGCCGACCGAGGTCATGCCGTCGATTTCGAAAGGACCGGGCATGACGACGCCGGTGCCGAGCAGCTTTGCGCCGACCAGTTCCGTGACCGCAGCAAGCTCGGCTGCGAATGCAGGGAGGATATGCCCCGGAGTCGTGTCCTTCAGCGGCGTGATGCGCTTTGCCCGCAGCCCGCCGGAGAGATCGAGCGCCACCGTCACCATATGGTCGGCGGCGATCTCGACGCCGATGGTGGCGCCGCCTTCGGGATTGACCGCGAACTGGATCGGCGGCTGGCCGCGGCCGGATTTCAGCCGGCCCATTTCCATCAGCAGCCCCTCGCCCGCCAGATCGTCGACGATGTTGGCAACGGCCTGGGGCGTCAGATGGGTGAGCTTGGCGATATGGGCGCGTCCGAGCGAACCGTGACGGCGCACCACATCCAGCACGACGCGACGGTTGTGTTCGCGGCTGCGTTCAGGGTTCTTGCCGATAGCCACCGGGTGTGTGCCGATCGTGTGTATGGTCATTTCGCCCACCTTCGGTTGGCAGAATTCATAACGCCGGGAAACCGCATCCGGCAATAGAATAATTCAAGTAAATTATCTTATTGACAAAAGACCTCACTCAGGAAACCGTAAGGGTAGGGCTGGGGCAAAGCGCCGCAGCACGTCAAAGGGAGGCTCGCCTCCCAGAAACCAATAAACGCGTCGGGCTGCAGGTCGCATCCGAATGCAGGGAACAATCAGACCCCAAGACCGGAGCACCCGGCGGGGCAAATGGAGGCTCACATGCGCAAGGCAACTTTGTTCGCCGGTCTCGTCGCCGGTTTCAGCACATTCGCATTCAATGCCGCGCAGGCGGTCGAAATCGAATACTGGCAGTATGTCTTCGACACGCGTGTGAAGGCGATGGACCAGCTCATTACCGAGTTCCAGAAGGCCAATCCGGGCATCACGGTCAAGCAGGTCACCTTCCCCTATGCCGACTACCAGACGCGCGTGATCGCCGCCAACATGGCCGGCAACGGTCCCGACGTGATGCAGCTGTTCTACGGCTGGCTCGACAAGTTCGTCGCCGGCGGCCTTCTCGCCCCGCTGCCGAAGGATGCCTTCCCGCATGCCAAGATCGAAAGCGACTTCTTCCCGATCGTCAAGGCAATGAAGCGTGGCGACGATTATTACGGCCTGCCGACCGCCGTGCGCTCGCTCGCCCTGTTCTACAACAAGAAGCTCTTCACCGAGGCCGGCCTCGACCCGAACAGCCCGCCGAAGACGCTCGACGAATATGTCGCCGCCGCGCAGAAGATCGCCAAGCGCGACGCTTCGGGAAACCTCCTCGTCGAAGGTTCGACGCTCGACATGGGCGGCCAGGACCACCAGTGGTGGCGTGAGGTGCTGATCCGCCAGTTCGGCGGCGTTCCCTATACCGACAACGACCAGAAGGTCGCCTATAACAGCGAAGCGGGCGTCAAGGCCCTGAAGTTCTACACCAGCCTGCAGCTCGAAAAGAAGATCGGCGCGGCCGGCTTCATGGACGAGGGCCAGGCGGCGTTCCGCGGCGGCAAAGCCGGCATGACCATCGACGGCACCTTCCGCCTCGGCGCCTTCAAGAGCATCAAGGACTTCGAATGGGGCGTCACCGAACTGCCGGCCAATGCTCAAGGCGTGCGCTCCAACTATGCCAGCTATTTCGCCAACGGCATCAGCGCCAAGGCGAAGGGCGAGGAACTCGAAGCGTCCAAGAAGTTCCTGGCCTACATCACCTCTCCGGCCGCCATGGACATCTGGCTGAAGACCGTCGGCGAACTGCCGGCGCTGCGCTCCGCGGCGCTGACGGAAGCCAACCTGAAGGACCCGATCTACGCACCGTTCCTGAAGGGCCTGGAATACGCACACACCACGCTGTTCATGGATGAGCAGGCCCAGCGCCAGAACGCCATCGACATGACAAACCGCGTGCTGCTGCAGGGTCAGTCCGTCGAGGACTCGATCAAGCAGGCGGCCGCAGCCGAGCAGGAAATCATCGACGCGGCCAAGCCGTAAGGTCCGGAGCCGGTCATGGCAGCGATTGAACAGCAGGGGGCGGCGTCCGGCCGCCCCGGCGGATCCCCAGGGACATCCTTTGGCGACCGCTTTTCCATGCGGACGCGACGCCTCGTCTGGGTCTGGAGTTTCCTTGCCCTGCCGATCCTCTTCTACGCGATCATCCGCTTCTATCCGACGTTCCAGGCCTTCTATCTGTCGTTTACCAACTGGGACCTGCTGCGGCCGGCGAAATTCATCGGGTTCGCCAACTATATCAAGCTCTTCAAGGACCCGCAGTTCTGGAAGGTGTTCAAGAACACGTTCACCTACCTGATCGTCGGCACGCCGATCAGCTTGGTCGTCGCCTTCACGATCGCCTTCTTCCTCGATCGCGTCCGCTTCATGCACAGTTTCATCCGGGCGCTGTATTTCCTGCCGTTCCTGACCACGGCTGCGGCGATGGCCTGGGTCTGGCGCTGGTTCTACCAGCCGCCGCCGATCGGCATCATCAACGACGTGTTCGGCATGCTCGGCATTCCGCAGCAGCCGTTCATCCGCTCGACCGACCAGGCACTGTTCTCGATCATGGTGACTGCGATCTGGGCGGGCCTCGGCTTCCAGATCATCATCTTCATGGCGGGCCTGCGCGCCATTCCGGGCACGTTCTACGAAGCGGCGCGCATCGACGGGCTCGGCGAATGGGCGATTCTCCGCAAGATCACGCTGCCGCTCCTCAAACCCACCACCGTCTTCCTCGTGGTGTTCTCCTCGATCGGCTTCCTGCGCATCTTCGACCAGGTCTACAACATGACCACCAACGATCCCGGCGGACCGCTCGGATCGACCAAGCCGCTGGTTCTGATGATCTACCAGACCGCCTTCAACTCCTATGCGATGGGTTACGCGGCTGCGCAGACGGTGGTGCTGTTCACCATCCTGCTGATCGTATCGCTGCTGCAGCTCTGGATCCTGAGGGAAAAGAAATGAGCGAAGCCACTCGCCTCAGCCACGGCAAGGTTCGCCCCGGCCTGATCGTCACCTGGACGGTGCTGTTCATAGGCGGTCTGATCATGGTCTCGCCGCTCGCCTTCATGTTCTCGACATCGCTGAAGACGGCCGACCAGATCTACGACCTGCGCCTCATTCCCGCGGCGCCGACGCTTGCGAACTATATCGCGGTGCTCGCCGACGGGCGGTTCATGCGCTGGTTCTTCAACTCGACGCTGATCGCGGTCATCGTCACCGTGTCGAACTGCTTCTTCGACAGTCTTGTCGGCTATACGCTTGCCAAGTTCGAGTTCCGCGGCCGTTATTTCATCTTCCTCGCAATCCTCTCAACGCTGATGATCCCGACCGAGATGCTGGTCATCCCGTGGTACCTGATGTCGAGCCAACTCGGCTGGCTGGACAGCTACTGGGGCATCATGTTTCCCGGCATGATGACGGCCTTCGGCACCTTCCTGATGAAGCAGTTCTTCGAAACCGTGCCGAACGACTTCATCGAGGCGGCGCGCGTCGACGGGCTCAACGAATTCCAGATCTGGTGGAAAGTGGCGCTGCCGCTGGTGACGCCGGCGCTTTCGGCGCTCGCGATCTTCACCTTCCTCGGCAACTGGACGGCGTTCTTCTGGCCGCTGATCGTCACCACCAGCAAGGAACTCTATACGCTGCCGGTCGGGCTTTCGAGCTTCGCGGTCGAGCAGTCCATCCAGTGGGAAATGATCATGACGGGGGCTGCGATCGCCACCCTTCCCACCCTTCTCGTCTTCCTCGTCCTGCAGCGCTACATCGTCCGCGGTGTGATGCTGGCGGGCCTAAAGGGATAATGCAAGGATAAAACCATGGCGGACATCAACCCGCGCCTTTCCGACACCAGCACGTTCCCCGATCCGGTCTACAAGGAAACCGTGCTCCGGCCGCTCTTCGACGGCGCCAAGAGCCATCACGTAGATGGGTTCCGCAGGATCGACCGCGCGCATCTCGTCATGCTGGTCGAGACCGGCATTCTCGACGAGGAGATCGCCGGAAAGATCGCCGGCGCGTTGGAGGCGATCGACACGGAAATCGATCCCTCGACTCTCGTCTATACCGGCGAGGTCGAAGACTTCTTCTTCCTGATCGAGAAGGAGCTGAAGGCTCGCATCGGCGTCGATATCGCCGGGCGCCTGCATACCGCCCGGTCGCGCAACGACATCGACCACACGCTCTTCAAGCTCGGCCTGAAGGACAAGATCGATGCGCTGATGGGCAAGGCCCGCAAACTGCTCGCCGCGATGGTCGATGCCGCCGAGCGCGAGAAGGCGACGCTGATCGTTGCCTATACCCACGGCCAGCCGGCCCAGCCGACGACGTTCGGGCACTATCTCTCGGCGGCGATCGAAGTGCTTGTCCGCGACATCGAGCGTTTCGCCGAGGCTCGAAAAATCGTCGACCTGTCGCCGATGGGGGCTGCCGCGATCACCACGTCCGGTTTCCCGATCGACCGCGCCAGGGTCGCCGAGCTGCTCGGTTTTTCCGCGCCGCTGCGCAATTCCTATTCCTGCATCGCCGCGGTCGACTATACGACGTCCACCTACTCGGCGATCGAGCTGATGTTCCTGCATCTCGGCCGCCTGATCCAGGACTTCCAGTTCTGGACGAGCTTCGAAGTCGGGCAGATCTACGTACCGAACGCGCTGGTTCAGATCTCCTCGATCATGCCGCAGAAGCGCAATCCGGTGCCAATCGAACACCTGCGCCATCTCGCCAGCCAGACGATGGGCCGGGCCCGCACCGTGCTCGACGTGATGCACAACACGCCGTTCACCGACATGAACGACAGCGAGGGCGAAACGCAAGGGATGGGCTACGAGGCCTTCGCCTCGGCCGGCCGCGTGCTCGATCTGCTTGCGGCGTTGATCGCCCAGATCAGCATCGATCCGGAGCGCGTCGACCAGAATATCCGCCGGTCCTGCATTACCATTACCGAACTTGCCGACTCGCTGGTGCGCATCGAGGGGCTTTCGTTCCGCGAGGCGCATGAGATTGCCGCTGCAACGGCAAAGAGCGTCGTCGCAGCCAAGGGCGATCTGCCGAATGACGGCTACGAGCCATTCCTCAAGGCCTTCGAACATTCGGCCGGCCGCAAGCCTTCCATCGATCTCCAGAAGTTCAAGGAGATCGTTTCGCCCGAACATTTCGTCGCCGTGCGCGCCCGTTTCGGCGGTCCTGCCCCTGAGCCGATGCAGGCCGCAATCGCTGCCTATCGCGACAAGCTGGCCGCCTTCGAAGCCGAAGCCAAGAAGGCTGCGGACCATGAGGCGAAGGCAGCCACTGAGCTGAACCAGAAATTCACCGCCCTGACGGGAGCCCGCTGATGGCGACGATCGAACTTGAAAAACTGGTGAAGCGCTACGGCAAGGTCGAGGTCGTCAAGGGCATCGACCTCTCGATCGCCGATGGCGAATTCGTCGTCTTCGTCGGCCCCTCGGGCTGCGGCAAGTCGACGACGCTCAGGATGATCGCAGGGCTTGAGGAAATCTCCGACGGCACGCTGAAGATCGGCTCGGAAGTCGTCAACGAGCGCGAGCCGAAGCAGCGCAATATCGCCATGGTCTTCCAGAACTATGCGATCTATCCGCATATGACCGTGCGCCAGAACATCGGTTTCGGGCTATATACCTCAAAGCTCGACAAGGCCGAGAAGGACAAGCGGATCGAGGAAGCCGGCAAGATCCTCGGCCTCGAAGCCCTGCTCGATCGCCGGCCGGCCGCACTTTCCGGCGGCCAACGCCAGCGTGTCGCGATCGGCCGCGCCATGGTGCGCGACCCCTCCGCCTTCCTGTTCGACGAGCCGCTGTCCAACCTCGACGCCCAGCTTCGTGCGCAAATGCGCATCGAGATCAAGCGGCTGCATCAAAAGCTGAAGACCACCACCGTCTACGTCACCCACGATCAGATCGAGGCCATGACCATGGCCGACCGGATCGTGGTGATGAAGGACGGCGTGATCCTGCAGGTCGGCACGCCGTCGGAGCTCTACGATGCCCCGGTCGACGTGTTCACCGCCCGCTTCATCGGCAGCCCTTCGATGAACCTCGTGCGCGGCCGTCGCACCGCTTCGGGTGCGGTAATGGCACCGGTCGGCGATATCCTGATCGGCGTGCGCCCGCATGACCTGATTGCCCATGCCACCGTTACCGGCAGCAACGGCTTCACGGTGACCGGAACGGTCTCGGCCGTCGAGCCGTTGGGGCCGGAAACGCTGGTGCATCTGGACGTGGCTGATACGTCGATCATCGCGACCGTGCGCGAAAAATTCGTGCCGACTGTCGGAAGCACGCTCACCTGCGAAGCCGCTCCCGGCGACCTTTACCTCTTCGATGCCAGCACAGAGAGATTTCTGGGCCGTTCATGATGACGCATGCAGAGAAAAGATCCGCGGTGCTCAGCATCGGGCGGATCTATTGCGACCTGATTTTCACGGGCCTCGGCCACCTGCCGGTGCTCGGGCGCGAGATTTATGCCAGCGGCATGGAGATCGCGGCTGGCGGCGGCGCCTTCATCGCGGCCGCCCACCTTGCCCATGCCGGCCGCAAGGTAGCGCTTGCCGCCCGACTCGGCACGGATTCGCTGTCATCAGGCGTCGAGGAGCAGATCCGCGACAGCGGCGTCGACCTGCGTTTCGTCGAACATGCGCAAGATGCCGGACCGCAGGTGACGGTCGCGGCCGTCGTCGGCCAGGACCGCGCCTTTCTCACCCGCCGCGCCGGCCCTGCCCTGCCCGCCACGCTCGACGCCGCGCTCGACTGGGACGAAGCCCGCCACCTGCACATCGCCGAATATGCGACGCTGCACGAGATTCCGGACCTCGTTTCCCGCGCCAAGGAAAAGGGCCTGACCGTTTCGCTGGATCCGAGCTGGGACGCGACGCTGATCTATGACCGTGGCCTGCTGCGGGCCTGCGAGGGCGTCGATCTCTTCCTTCCCAACCTGGAAGAGGCGGAAGCGATCACCGGTTCGGCCGATCCGGACGCCGCGCTCGCCAAGCTGTCGCCGGCCTTTCCGCTGGTCCTCCTAAAGGGCGGAGCCAAGGGCGCCTGGGCGATGTCCAACGGCCGGATGCTGCATGCGCCAGCCGAGACCGTGCCGGTGATCGACACGACCGGCGCCGGCGATGCCTTCAATGCCGGCTTCATCGATGCCTGGCTGAACGAGGCATCGGATGAAGCCTGCCTCAAGGCAGGCATCCGGTTCGGCAGCCGCGCCGTCCAGGCCGCCGGCGGCGCCAAGCTGCTCGCGAGCGGCGATTAGCAATTCCAGGAAAAATCTGGAGCGGTTTTCCGTCCGGAATTGCGAATGAATGAAGCCCTTCAGGCGATCGCGCGGTCGTTGGCGTCGAACCGGTGCAGGCTCGCCCTGTCCGGCGTCGCGAACACCACGTCGTCGGGCGCATAGGCATGTTCGCCGAACAGGCGGACGGTTAGAAGGCCGGTCGCCTCCGTTTCCAGGTAGACGATCGTGTCGGCGCCGAGATGCTCGACATGGATGACCTTGCCCTTCCAGTCGCCACTTTCGCGGGAGAGGGCAATGTGTTCGGGGCGGACGCCGATCGTCTTGGCGCCCGTTTGGCCGAGCTTTTCGGCAGGGATGAAATTCATCTGCGGCGAGCCGATGAAACCTGCGACGAAGACGTTAGCCGGCTTGTTGTAAAGCTCCATCGGCGAGCCGATCTGCTCGATCGCGCCGGCATTCAGCACGACGATCTTGTCGGCGAGCGTCATCGCCTCGACCTGGTCGTGGGTGACGTAGATCATCGTCGCCTTCAGCCGCCGGTGCAGGCCGGCGATCTCCAGGCGGGTCTGGACGCGCAAAGCCGCATCGAGGTTCGAGAGCGGTTCGTCGAACAGGAAGAGTTTCGGTTCGCGCACGATGGCGCGGCCGATCGCGACGCGCTGGCGCTGGCCGCCGGAAAGTTCCGCCGGGCGGCGGGCGAGATAGGGGTCAAGCGACAGCATGCCGGACGCCTTGGCGACGCGGGTGTCGATTTCGGCCTTTTCGGTGCCGGCCTGTTTGAGGCCGAGACCCATATTGTCCTTGACCGTCAGGTGCGGATAAAGCGCGTAGGACTGGAAGACCATGGCGATGCCGCGCTTGGCAGGCGGTGTGTTGATCACTTCCGCACCGTCGATCCTGACGCTGCCGCTGGTCGCATCCTCAAGGCCGGCGATGACCCTGAGCAGCGTGGACTTGCCGCAGCCGGAGGGACCGACGAAGATCACGAACTCGCCGTCCTGGACCTCGAGATCGATGCCCTTCAGTACCTCGTGAGGACCGAAGGCCTTGCGGATGGATTTCAGTTGAAGCGAACCCAAGGGCGTTTTCCTTACAAACCGGACTTCTAGAGGCGGACGGGTGCGCCGGTGCGCACACTTTCGTCCGCCGCAAGGCAGATGCGCAGCGACTGGACGGCATCGTCCATGTGCCGGGTGAGATCGATATCTTCGCGGATCGCTTTCAGCACATAGGCCTGTTCGAGATCGCAGAGTTTTTGATGATCCGGCTCGCCGGTCATGGCGAGGTCCTCGTCGCGGCGGACGAACTGGCCGTCCGGACCGGTCTCGGCCGAATGGACGCGGATGACCGAGGTCTTGGTATGGGTATCGATATCATCGGACTTCGCCTTGGGATCGACGAGGATAGACACCGACCCCTTCGGCGACATCACGTCTTTCACGAAGAAGGCCATCTCCGACATCATCGGACCCCAGCCTGCCTCGTACCAGCCGACCGAACCGTCCTCGAACAGAACCTGCATATGGCCGTAATTGTACATGTCCGGCGCGACCTCGTCGGTCATGCGCAGGCCCATGCCGCGGACTTCGACGGCTTTCGCATCGGTGATCTGGCACCAGACGTCAACATAATGGACGCCGCAATCGACGATCGGTGGGGTGGTCTGCATCAGCGCCTTGTGGACGTCCCACTTGGGGCCTGAGGACTGCTGGTTGAGATTCATGCGGAAGACGTAGGGCGGCCCAAGCTTTCGCGCTTCGGCGATCAGCCGCATCCAGGAAGGGTGGTGGCGGAGGATATAACCGACCACGAGTTTGCGGCCGTGCTTCTTCGCTGTCGCCACGACGCGTTCTGCATCGGCGACGGTGGTCGCCAGCGGCTTTTCCACGAACACGTCGCAGCTTGCCTCGAAAGCCATGACCGCATAGTCGGCGTGGGTATCGGAATAGGTGTTGATCGAGCAGAGATCCGGCTTGGTCTCGCTCAGCGCCTGCTCGAAATCGGAGAACAGCGGATAGGCTTCGAGCCCGGCCGGCAGGTCGCGCCGCGAGCGGTTGACGAGGCCGACGATCTCGAAGCCCGGATTGTCATGATAGGCGAGCGCATGGCTCCTGCCCATATTGCCGAGGCCGGCGACAAGAACACGGATGGGGCGGGTGGAATTCATGTGTTTGTCTCCTTGTTTGAGACAGCGTGCCGGGTCGCCCCCTCATCCGCCTGCCGGCACCTTCTCCCCGCTGGGGAGAAGAGGATATGCCGCGACGTGGCTATTCCTTCCTCTCCCCTCGGGGAGAGGGTGGCCGAGCGGAGCGGAGGCCGGGTGAGGGCGCGCGCCCTATCCTCACATGCGGACACCATCACTTCACCGCCCCCGACGTAATCCCCCGGATCAACTGCCGCGAGAAGATGACGTAAAGAACCATGACCGGCAGGATCGCCAGCGACAGGGCCGAGAGCACCGCATTCCAGTTGGTGACGAACTGGCCGATGAACATCTGGGCGCCCAGGGTCACCGTCTTGGTGGCCTCGCCTGGCGCCAGGATCAGCGGGAACCAGAGGTCGTTCCAGATCGGGATCATGGTGAAGACCGCGACCGTCGCCATGGCGGGGCGCACCAGCGGCAGGACGAGGCGGAAGAAGATCGCATATTCGGACAGGCCGTCGATACGCCCGGCGCTCTTCAGGTCGTCGGAGACGGTGCGCATGAATTCCGACAGGATGAAGATCGCCAGCGGCAGGCCCTGCGCCGTGTAGACCAGGATCAGCGAGGTCAGCGTGTTGACGAGACCGGCCGCGACCATGCCCTGCAGGATCGCCACCGTGCCCAACCTTATCGGGATCATGATGCCGAGCGCGAGATAGAGCCCCATCAGCATGTTGCCACGAAAACGGTATTCGGACAGCGCGAAGGCGGCCATGGCGCCGAACAGCAGGACAAGCGCGATCGAGACGACGGTGACGATCAGGCTGTTCTGGAAATAACCGACGAAATTGCCCTGGCTCAGCACGGTCTGGTAACCGATCAGGCTGAAGGTCGAGGGTGTCGGCAGGGCCATCGGCGCGCTGAAGATCGCGCTGCGGCTCTTGAACGAATTGACCAGCGTCAGGAACACCGGAAACAGCGCCACCAGCGTATAGGCGATCAGCGCCAGGTGGATGAAGGCGGCACGGACGGGGGCGGAGCGGGCTTTCGACACGTTTTGCGCTCCTTCAGAACTGGTAGCGGCGCATGCGCCGCTGGATGACGAAAAGATAAAGCGCGACGCCGGCGAGGATGATCAGGAACATCACGGCCGCGATGGTGGCGCCCATGGAACGGTCTCCCATCTGGTTCTGGAAGCCGAAGAAGGTGCGGTAAAGCAGCGTGCCGAGGATGTCCGTCGAGCCGTTGGGCCCGGCAAGCGCGCCCTGCACGGTGTAGACCAGATCGAAGGCGTTGAAATTGCCGACGAAGGTCAGGACCGAGACGATGCCGATCGAGGGCAGGATCAGCGGCAGCTTGATCTTCCAGAACTGGCTCCAGCCGGTAATGCCGTCGCATTCGGCCGCTTCCAGCACCTCGTCGGGAATGTTGAGCAGCGCCGCATAGATCAGCATCATCGGAATGCCGACATATTGCCAGACGGAGATCAGCGAGACGGCGATGAGCGCAGTTTCCGCCTTGCCGAGCCAAGGCGCAAAGGCCCATTTGAGACCGATCAAATCCATCAGGCTCGGCGCGATGCCCCAGATCGGCGACAGGATCAGCTTCCAGATGAAGCCGACGATAACGAAGGAAAGCAGCGTCGGCACGAAGATCGCCGAACGATAGAAGGCCGCGAACCGCAGGCCGGGCAGCGACAGCATGGCGGCAATCGCGATGCCGACCGGGTTCTGCACCAGCATGTGGATGATGAAGAAGATCACGTTGTTGCGGAGCGCGTTCCAGAAATCGGCGGAAAGGCGCGGATCGCCGAACAGGGTCTTGAAATTGTTGAGGCCGACGAAGGCGAGCTGGCCCTCGACCATGTTGAAGAGCGACAGACGCAGCGTCTCGATCAGCGGCAGGATCATCACCGCCGTATAGACGAGGAAGGCCGGCGCCAGGAAAACGGCGATGTGCCAGCGGGTGGGGCGCTTCACCGGAACCGTTTCGATATCGGCAATTTCGGTATCGCTCATGGGTTTGGGTTCCGGTGGTTTGTATTTTTCAGAATGACTTTATAGCGGTGCCCCTCATCCGCCTGCCGGCACCTTCTCCCCGTCTCCACGGGGAGAAGGGATATGCCTGCGCCCTCAAAAGCATCGTGGGGCAAGTCCCCTCTCCCCGCAAGCGGGGAGAGGGTAGGGTGAGGGGCAGATGGCTGAGGCGAAGTGTCTTACTTCGCCGGCTTGTACCAGCTGTCGAGGCCCTTCTGGGTTTCGGCGGCGGCCTGTTCCGGGGTCTGGGTGCCGTTGATGACGTTGGCCGAGACGCGCCACATTTCGAGGTCGAGGTTCGGCTGGCCGCGGCCGACGACGGCGGCACTCGGGCGGATCGTTGCCTTGCAGTTCTGGCGCCAGGAGACGAATTCCTGAGCAAGCGCATCCTGCATCTTCACCGGTGACGAGTTCAGGCTGAAGAAGCCTGGTGCTGCGTTGGCATAAAGATCGGCAAATTCCGGCGAAGCGACCCAGGAGAGGAATTTCTTGGCAGCTTCGAGGTTCTTGCCCTTGGCGTTGAGGCCGATGCCGATGTCGTTATGGTCGGAAATGTAGCAGGTATCGCCTGCCTTCTTCACCGGCGGCGGGAAGGCGCCCATTTCGAAATCGGCCTGCGCCTTGAACGGAGCGATTTCCCAGGAACCGGCCGGATAGATGGCGGCGCGGCCGAGTGTGAAGAGGTTCTGGCTGTCCGGATAGGTCTGGGCTTCGAAACCGTCGCCGAGATAGGGCTTCCACTTGGCGAGCGTCTTGTAAGGCTCGACCCAGGCGGCGTCGGTCAGCTTTTCCTTGCCTGCGATCAGCGCCTTGCGGCCGTCCTCGCCCTTCCAGTAGTTCGGGCCGATATTGTAATAGCCCATGGTCGCCGCTTCCCACTGGTCCTTGGTGCCCATGGCGAGCGGGATGTATTTGCCGTCCTTCTTGAATTTTTCGAGAGCCGCGAAGAATTCATCCTCGGTCTTCGGGACCTGGACGCCCACATCCGTGAAGGCCTTCTTGTTGTAGATGAAGCCGTGGATGACGGATGCCATTGGCACGCAGAAGGTGGTCTTGCCGTCGTCGGTGCTCCAGGCGGACTTGCCGACGTCGGAGAAGTTGGAAATGCCCGGCAGGTCGTTCAGCGAAGCAAGCTGTCCCTTCTGGAACATGGCAAGCGACAGGTCGAACGGACGGCAGGTGATGAGGTCGCCTGCGGTGCCGGCTTCGAGCTTGGCGTTGACGGCGGAATTGTATTCCGTCGGCGCCATCGGCGCGAAGCTCACCTTGATACCCGGGTTCTTGGCCTCAAAGGCCGGGATGATCTTCTGCTGCCAGATCGGCAGGTCGTCATTGCGCCAGCTCTCGATGGTGAGCGTCGCGGTCTGCGCGGACGCGCCGGTTGCGACAAGGCCCGCGGGTGCGAGTACGGTCGTGGCAAAAAGTATGCTTTTCAATATGCGTGTCATGATGTTCTCCCTTTTATATGCACCTTCAGGCGCGTTTCATGGAACTCTTGGACGCCTGCAATTCGGCAAGCGCTACGCGCAGCACATCGTCCGAACGGGCAAGCAAAGTCTTCGCGGCTTCCACATCGGCCGCGCCGGCTGCGAGCAGGACCGCGACCTTGACAGAACCTTCGGAGGCCTCGACCCAGGCACGAGCCTCGTCGAAACCGATGCCGGCAATATCGGCCACCATGCGGGCGGCGCGGGCGCGCAGCTTGCCGTTATCGGCTCGCAGATTGACCATGTGGCCGTCGTGCACGTGGCCGAGTTTGACGGCGGTGAGTGTCGACAGCATGTTGAAGGCGATCTTCTGGGCCGTGGCGGCACCCATGCGGGTGGAGCCGGCGACGACTTCCGGCGGCGTTTCGAGCAGGATCGCCGCATCGGCGCCCTCGAACAGCTTTGCGCCGGCATTGTTGGCCATCGCCACGAGTTTCGCGCCGCGGCGTTTCGCGGTTTCGGCGACGGCAACCGTGTAGGGGGTCGAACCGCTCGCGGACACGCAGATGATGCAATCCGCCCCATCGACGATATCGGCATCACGTTCGCCGAGCGAGGCGTCGTCCTCGGGACCACCGGGCAGATCGGCAATGGTGGGAACACCGCCGGCAAACAGGATAGCGATCCGTTCTGGCGGTATGCCGTATGTGCCAGGCAGTTCCATGGCATCGGCCATCGCCACGAGGCCCGCGCTGCCGGCACCCGCGTAAACCACCTTGCCACCGGATTTCAAAGCGGCGGCCATGAGATCGGCGGCTTTGGTGATCGCCGGGACGGCATGGTCGACAGCCTTGGCTGCCGCCTGCTGGCCGGAGGCGAGAAGCACGAGGATTTCGGCGGGCGCGAGCGTATCGAGCCCTTTCGCTTTCCCATGTCTTGCCTCGGTGGCAGTTCTGCTCATCCGGTTTCTCCCTCTCATCCAAAATGATGCCAAAAAAATACCAATTGTCCAGAAGGAAAATTAACTTTTATGAACGGATCGATAACTTCGGCAAAAGTCCCGCAAAATGTGTCCATATAATCAATGAGATGAAACCCGCGACTTGAGATTTTTGAAAACATGCTTGGTTATTGGTACGTTTTTGGTATTATTCGGCCCGGAGGTACCCATGGCGGCCTATTTTATCGGAATCGATGGCGGCGGAACAAGCTGCCGCGCGGCACTTGCTGACGGAAACGGCATGATCCTCGGCCGCGGCAAAAGCGGCGCTTCCAATATCCTGACCGACCCCGACACGGCCCTCAGGCATATCGCCGAGGCATCCCGCCTCGCTTTTGCCGAAGCCGGGCTTGAGCCGGACCTTTCCGCCACATCCGCCGTGCTCGGCCTTGCGGGCAACAATGTCGGCGATGCGGTGAGTTATGTGCAGGCACGGCTGCCTTTCAAGCAGTCGGATATCGTGTCGGACGGCGTGATCGCGCTGCAGGGAGCAATCGGCAACGAGGATGGGGCGATCGGGATCGTCGGCACCGGCACCGTCTATATTGCCCGGCATGAAGGCAGGCTTCATTCGGTCGCCGGCTGGGGCTTTCAGGTGAGCGATCTGGGCAGCGGCGCCCGGCTCGGCCAGCTCGCGCTGCAGGAAAGCCTGCTCGCCTACGACAACATCCATCCGATGTCCGGCCTGTCGAAGGCCATTCTCGCCGAGTTCGACGGCAATCCGGAAAAGGTGGTCGATTTCGCCCGGCTGGCGAAGCCCGGCGATTTCGGGCGTCATACGCCCAAGGTGTTCGACTTCGCGCGGCAGGGCGACGAGGCGGCTATCCGCATTCTCAAGACTGGGGCAACGGGCATTGACGAGGCGCTTGACGCCGTGAACGGTATCACCCGGGGGAAAGGCCGGCTTTGCCTTCTCGGCGGGCTTGCGCCGCTTTATCCCGAATATCTGGCCGAACGGCATCGTGCCCGGTTGTCCGAACCGCTGGCCGACGCGCTGACTGGCGCGGTGGCGCTTGCGGTCAAGACCTATGGGGCGCGGGCGGAGCTTCGCGCATGAACCAGATGCTCGCCGCCATCCTGCCGCTCGACGGCCTGCAATCGGCCGGCACCGGGCCGCTTTACCGAAAGCTGCGCCAGAGCCTCGAAGAGGCGATCCGCAGCGGCAAGCTCGGCCATGGCGACGCCCTGCCGGCCGAACGCGACCTCGCAGACTACGCCAATGTCAGCCGCGTCACCGTGCGCAAAGCCGTCGACGATCTCGTCAAGGACGGGCTGCTCACCCGCAGGCACGGCTCGGGCACGTTCGTGGTCAAGCCGATGTCGCGCGTCGAGCAGCCGCTCACCCGCCTCACGTCGTTTACCGAGGACATGGCGCGGCGTGGGCTGGTGACGCGATCCGAATGGCTGGAACGCGGGCTTTTCCATCCCTCACCCGAGGAAATGATGATGCTCGGCCTTGCGCCCGGCACCAGGGTCGCCCGTCTCGGACGCCTGCGCCTCGGCAACGACATGCCGCTTGCGATCGAGCGCGCCAGCATTTCCGCCGATTTCCTGCCCGATCCCTCGGCGGTGACCAATTCGCTCTATGCGGAGCTCGGGAAAAAGGATGCGAGGCCGGTGCGCGCCATACAACGGATATCGGCGTGCAATATGAAGAACCCGGATGCCGGGTTGCTGGCCGTGCCGATCGGTTCCGCCGGGCTTTCGATCGAGCGGGTTTCCTACCTGGCGTCCGGCCGGGTGGTGGAACTCACCCGCTCGCTCTATCGCGGCGATGCCTATGATTTCGTGGCCGAGCTCTCGCTTGGCGAAAACTGACGTTCGAGGACGATGTTATGCTGACCAATATGACGAACATGCGCAAAGAGATCGACGAGATTCCGGAGGCGGCGGCCCGCCTGCTCGACGGCTCGGCGGCCGAGCTTGCCGCTGCCGGCCGGGCGCTGCGCGAAAAGGACCCGGCCTTCCTGATCACCATTGCACGCGGCTCCTCCGACCATGCAGCGACCTTCATCAAATATGCCGTCGAGCTCACCGCCGGCCGGCCGGTCGCTTCCCTCGGTCCGTCGCTTGCCTCGATCTACGGCGCCAAGCTGAAGCTCGACGGCGGTGCGGCGATCGCCATTTCCCAGTCTGGCAAGAGCCCGGATATCGTCGCGATGACCGAGGCCGCGGCCAAGGCCGGCGCCGTCACGGTGGCGCTCACCAACACGCTCCCCTCGCCGATCGCAAGCGCTTCGGCTCACGCGATCAATATCAATGCCGGGCCGGAACTCGCCGTTGCCGCGACCAAGTCCTTCGTCAACTCGATCGTCGCAGGCCTGGCGCTGTTGTCGGAATGGGTTGGTGACGAGGCGCTCAAGGCCGCCATCCGTGACCTGCCGGGACACTTCGAGAAGGCGGTCAAGCTGGACTGGAGCGCGCTTGCCAACGAGCTCGGCGATGCGGAATCGCTCTACATGCTCGGCCGCGGCCCGGCACTGGCGATCGCCAGCGAGGCGGCGTTGAAGTTCAAGGAAACCTCCAACATGCATGCGGAAGCCTATTCGGCGGCCGAAGTGCTGCACGGGCCGGTCGCGTTGGTCGAAAAGCGTTTTCCGGTCGTCACCTTCGCGGCACGCGATGCGGCCGAAGCCTCGGCCATCGAGATTGCCGACAGCCTGGCGGCCAAGGGCGCGCTCGCGTTTGCGACCTCCGACAAGGTCAAGGACGCCCGCAGGCTGCCCTTCGTCGCGACCGGCCACCCAATCACCGATGCGCTGACGCTGATCCTGCCCTTCTACGGCTTCGTCGAAGCCTGGTCGCGCGCCAAGGGCTTCAATCCGGATGCGCCCGTCGCGCTCAAGAAGGTGACAGAGACGCTATGAGCACGTCCAAAGCCATTACCGGCGCCCGCATCTTCGATGGCACCTTCTGGCATGAGGATGCTGCGCTCGTTTTTGCAGACGGCAGGATCAGGGCGATCCAGTCCACGTCCGAACTGCCGGAAGGCATCGAGCTTATCGACGCCGGAGGCGGGCTGATCGTCCCCGGCTTCATCGACCTGCAGGTGAATGGCGGCGGTGGCGTGCTGTTGAACGAGGAACCGACGGTGGCCGGCCTCAGGCAGATCTGCGCCGCGCATGCGAAGTTCGGCACGACGGCGCTGCTGCCGACGCTGATCACCGACACCTACGAAATCACGTCCAGGACCGTTGAAGCCGGCAAGCAGGCGAAGGCGGAAAGCGTGCCGGGTTTCCTCGGCCTGCATCTCGAAGGTCCGCACCTTTCGATCGCGCGGAAGGGTGCGCATGACCCGAAACTGATCCGGCCGATGGAGGAGAAGGACATCGAACTGATGCTCTCCTGCCGCGACGTGTTCGATGCGATGATGATCACCGTCGCGCCGGAGAATGTCACGACGCAACAAGCCGAAAGGCTGGCGCAGGCCGGCTTCATGGTGAGCCTCGGCCATACCGACACGACCTACGAGACCGCCAAGGCCTATGCCGAGGCCGGCGTTCGCACCGTCACCCATCTGTTCAATGCCATGAGCCCACTCGGCCACCGCCAGCCGGGCGTCGTCGGCGCGGCACTCGATATCGGCTCGCTCTATGTCGGGATCATTGCCGACGGCATCCATGTGCATCCGGCAGCGATGGGCATTGCGCTGCGCGCCAAGAACGGACCCGGCAAGATCTTCATCGTCACCGACGCAATGTCGACCATCGGCACCGACATGAAGAGCTTTACGCTGAATGGCCGCGAGATCCTGCGCCAGGACGGGCGCCTGACGCTCGCCGACGGCACACTCGCCGGCGCCGATATCGACATGATCTCATCGGTCCGGTTTGCGCATGAGGCGCTCGACCTGCCGGTCGAGGAGGCATTGCGCATGGCATCCACCTATCCGGCGGAAGCCACTTACCTTGCCGACCGCAAGGGCGCGCTGAAACCCCATTTCGACGCGGATTTTGTGTTGTTGACTGATGCCCTCGGCATGAAGAGCACCTGGATCAGCGGCACGAAGGTTCACCAGCAATAGGACTTAGCCGGCTACGGGAAACCGTATCTCGACCTTCAGACCCTTCCCCTCGCGACCGTCCGCGAGGATCATCGTCGCTCCATGCAGGCGGGCGATCTCCTCGACGATCGGCAGGCCGAGGCCGGTGCCGAGCTTATCCAAACGATCGCCACGATCGAAGCGCTTGAGCACGGAAGCTCGTTTCTCCGGCGGTATGCCCGGGCCGTCGTCTTCCACTTCGAGGACCGCAATGCCGTCTTCCGACTTGACCCGAACCGTCACCTCGGCGCCGTTTCCGGCATAAAGCAGTGCATTGCCGATCAGGTTCTTCATCAGTTCGCCGATCAGCAGCGGTTCGGCGGAAACCATGATTTCCCCCTCCCCCTCGAAACCGAGATCGATACCGGCATCGGCGCCAAGCGGCACGTTGTCGGCCGTCGCACCGCGCGCCAACGCGGTCAGGTCTACCCGCTGCATCGAGGCCGACCGGGTGGCCGCATCGATCTTCGCCATCAGGAGCAGCTGGGCGAGGATGTGCTCTGCATCCGCCACCGCCTCGTCCGCCTTGCGGGCAGCCTCCTTGACCTCGGCAAGTTCGGTCGCGCGGTCGGCAAGGGCAAGCTGAGTGCGGATGATGGCGAGCGGCGTACGCAGCTGATGGCTGGCATTGCCGGTGAAATGCCGTAGCGCCTCAAGCGCGCTTTCGAGCCGAACCATGAAGGAATTGACCGTGTCGACGAGGCCCTGCACCTCGTTCGGCACCCGCTCGCTGATCGGGTGAAGATCGTCCGGGCTGCGTTCGGCGATCGCTTCGCTGAAACGGTAGAGCGGGCGGAGCGACAGCGTCACCGCCACCCAGACGATGATCGCGGCGCCGACGATCATGAAAAGCAGGCGCAGCGCCGAGCGGATCAGGATCGTCTGCGTCAACTGCTGACGGGCGATGGTGGTTTCCGCCACGGTCACCGTGAACGGCACGGAATTGATGCCCGTAGAAGCAGAGCGGGCAAGGGCGGCGACGCGGATCGGTTCGCCGCGGAACGTGGCGTTCTCGAACGCCGCCGCCTGGCCTTCCCGGCGCGGGATCGACGGCAGCGTCTGATAGCCGGTGATGAATTTTCCGGGCGGCCCATCGACGCGGTAGAAGACGCGGTCCTGGGCCGCGGAAGTCAGCATCTCCAGGGCCACATAGGGGATGTCGACTTCGAGAGAACCATCTTCGGCAACGATCACCCGCTCGGCGATCGCCAGCGCGGAGCCGGCCAGCACACGGTCGGACACGTCGTTTGCGGTATCAACCGCCTCGTCCCAGGTGTCGACCATGGCAATCGTGCCGATCACCGCCGTCGAGACGAGAAGCCAGGCGAGCAGCCGGCGGCGCAGGGAATAGGCGGCGATCGGCGGGACGGGTTGGGCGCCGTGGGAGACCGATGTCATGCCGTCGGTGCCGTGGTTTCGAGATAATAGCCGATGCCGCGGGCGGTCTTGACGGTGAGCCCGTGCGGGGCGAGGCGCCGGCGCAGGCGGCTCACATATTGCTCGATGGCGTTGGCGGAAAGGTCGTCGTCGAAGCCGGTCAGCGAAGCCATGATCGCGTCCTTGGAGACCACCTTGCCGGCGCGCAGGAAAAGCAGTTCCAGAAGCGCCACCTCGCGTGCGGGCAGGTCCAGGGGCACGCCCTGGCTCGAAAAGGTCCGCGAATTCAGGTCGAAGGTGATGCCGCCATAGTTGACGATCGAGCTGCGGAGACCCGCCTGACGGCGCAGCAGCACGCGGATGCGCGCCTCGAATTCCGGGATGTCGAACGGCTTGATCATATAGTCGTCGGCACCGAGATCGAGCCCCCTCACTCGCTCCTCGGGCGTGCCACGGGCGGTCAGGATCATAACGGCCGCCTTGTTCGCCCGCGCCCGCATGGCGCGCAGGACGTCAAGTCCGTCCATTTCCGGCAGGTTCAGGTCGAGAATGACGAGATCATAGGCCTCTGCAGCGGCGACAGCTTCGGCCGAAGCGCCGTCGGCGACCGCATCGACCGCATAACCGCTGCCGCGCAGGATCGTCGACAGCCCGTCGGCCAGCGCCTGATTGTCCTCGACCAGAAGAATACGCACGAAATCTCCCCGCTTCCGCAGACGATTATAAACGCGGAAGCGGCGATGTCACTGAGGCGCTGATACGGTGGTTACCGCGACCGTTATTGGGAACGGCCGATATAGTCCATCTTGCCGATCGGAACGCCCTTGTGACGCAGGATGGCGTAGGCCGTCGCGACGTGGAAATAGAAGTTCGGCAGCGCGAAGCCGAGGACGTAGCTCTTGCCGGTGAACTTCGTCTCGCCGCTGCGGGTCTTCAGAATCACCTCGGCGTCCTCACGGTCCGCCATGCTGGCCGGATCGACGCTGTTCAGGAAGGCCACGGTCTTTTCAATGCGGGCATGCAGATCGGCGAGGGTGACTTCGTTGTCGGCCATCGCGATGCTCTCGATCTGCCCGACGCGGACCGGCACGAATTTCGCCGTGTCGCTGGCGCGCTGGATCTGGGCGGTCAGCGGGTACATGTCGTGGACCAGCCGGGTTTCCAGCAGTTCCTTGTGGGCAATGCCCTTCTCGTCGGCGAAGGCTTCGCCTTTCCTGAGGATTTCCGTGAGGTTGCCGAAAGCGCGGATGAAAACCGGTACCGTGATATCGTAGAGCGTAAGCGACATTGTGCGAAACCTTCGTTGACGGACGGGGACGCCGGGGCTTCCGGCGCGAAAAGACCGCCCACACGTAATGGCACGACATCGGAAAACAAGCCGGCAGACGGTTGCATCGAGCCCCCTGTGGCGGGAATGTTACGGGTCATCCGATCGGCTTGTCGCGGCCGCCGCGGTGGGGCATTGTGAGCCCATGAAAAGGCTGCTTTTCCCGCTCCTCTGTCTCGCCGTCTCGCCAGGTCTCGCCGCGGCGGATACCAAGCTGTTTCAGGCGCTTTCCGGGCGGGACGACGCGCCGATGCTGACGGTCTATTCCTCGCTCGACGAGCCGCTCGCCAAGCCGATGATCGCCGGCTTCCAGACGGCCAATCCGGATGTGGCGGTGCGCTACGAGGACATGTTGACCGGCGAGATATATGACCGGATCGTCAGGGAAACGGACGCGGGCGGAAAGACCGCCGACTTCGCCTTTTCCTCCGCCATGGACCTGCAGGTGAAGCTCGCCAACGACGGCTACGCCCAGCGCAGCGACCTGCCGATGAGCGGGCAATGGCCGGGCTGGGCGAACTGGCGCAATACGGCCTACGCACTGACTTTCGAACCGGCCGTATTCGTCTATCACAAGCCGAGTTTCAAGGATTCGTCCCCGCCCTCGACCCGGGCCGAACTGGTCGATTTCCTCCAGAAGCGGGGCGATGCGGTCTACGGCCGGATCGGCACCTACGACATCGAGCGTTCCGGGGTCGGTTTCCTGTTCATGGCGCGCGACCAGGAGCAGTTCGGCGATATCTGGTCGGTGATCCGGGCGATGGGTGCGGCGGGCGTGAAGCTCTACTCGACCAGCCAGGCGATCCTGGAACGCGTCGCCGACGGACGGTTCCTGCTCGGGTACAATATTCTCGGCTCCTATGCCGCCGACTGGGCTTCCCGTCATCCGGATGTCGGCATCGTGCTGCCGAAGGATTATACTGTCGTCATGTCGCGCATCGGCCTGGTGCCGCAGGCCGCCGCCGCTCCCGATCTCGGCAAGCGCTATCTGGAATTCTTCATGTCGAAGGAAGGCCAGACGATCATGGCCCGCGAATTGCAGATCCCCGCCGTCAGCCCGGAGGTCGCCGGCAACAATACCGCCACGACATTGCGGGAGATGCTCGGCGGACAATTGAAGCCGGTGCCGGTCAGCCTCGGGCTGATGGTCTATCTCGACCAGGTGAAGCGGGCACGGCTGATTTCCCGCTGGAATGAGGTCCTCAGGCTGCAATAGTCACAAAATTCGGCGGCGGCGGGTGGAAACCCCTTGCCAAATGGCAAGTCCAGGGAAAATGTCAGGTTAATGTCAGCTTCATATGCTGGCTTAGGGCATTCGGCCCCCATTTGGAGGTGGGGACCCGATTGACGATGGGAGGACATCGGCCAGGCGGTACCCGCTTGCCAAACCCTCTTACTCGTTCCGCCAACAAACATATCGCGTCGGATTACGACGCCAACGGAGGATCGACCCTTGAAACATTTCTTCCTTGCTTCCCTTCTCGCGGGCGCAATCGCACTTCCGGCCGCTGCGGCCGACTACTCGATCATGGCTCCGGCAGCGCCGGGCGGTGGCTGGGACCAGACCGCCCGCACCATGCAGACCGCTTTGCAGACCGAGAAGATCTCCGGCAAGGTTCAGGTCATGAACGTTCCGGGCGCCGGTGGCACGATCGGCATCGCCCAGTTCGCCAGCCAGCAGAAGGGCAACGCAAACGCCCTGATGGTCGGCGGTTACGTCATGGTCGGCGCCATCCTGACCAACAAGTCGCCGGTCACCCTGAAGGACGTCACCCCGATCGCTCGCCTCACGGGCGAGTACGAAGTGATCGTCGTACCGGCAGCCTCCGAGATCAAGACTGTTGCCGACCTCGTCGCCAAGTTGAAGGCAAACCCGGGCGCTGTTTCCTGGGGCGGCGGTTCGGCCGGCGGTACGGACCACATCACGGCAGGTTTGATCGCAAAGGCTGCCGGCGTTGATCCGACGAAGGTCAACTACATCGCGTTTTCCGGCGGCGGTGAAGCACTCGCCGCCATCCTCGGCGGCCAAGTCACGGCCGGCATCTCGTCCTACGGCGAGTTCGAATCGCAGATCAAGGCCGGCGCGTTGCGTCTGCTCGCCATCTCCTCCGAAAAGAAGCTCGAAGGCATCAATGCCCCGACGCTGAAGGAATCCGGCCTCGACGTCGTGATCCAGAACTGGCGCATGGTCGCTGCCGCTCCCGGTCTCACCCCCGAGCAGAAGAAGGCCGTGACCGCCGACGTCGAAAAGCTCGCCAAGTCCAAGACCTGGCAGGACACCCTGAAGACCAAGGGCTGGATCGACACCTATCTCTCCGGTCCGGAATTCGAAGCGCAGCTTGCCAAGGACATTGCCGCGACTGAAACCATCCTGAAGGACATCGGACTGGTTAAATGAGCCTCGACAACAACAAAACGAGTACCGAACAGCGCCGCCCCGATTGGGCGGCGCTTGTTATTGCCGCCATCCTCGTCGCCGTCGCTGCCGTCATCTTCCTGGATGTCGACCGGCTACGGGACATGGGCGGCTATAGCCAGGTCGGTCCCGCCACCGTTCCCAACTGGATCGCCTTCGCACTGATCGGCCTCGCCATCTGGACCGTATTCGCCGCCTTTCGTCGTGACTTTCCGGTCCGCGAAAAACAGGAATTCGGTCCTGTCGCCTGGGTCGTCGCCGGCCTTCTGGCGCAGATGATCCTCATTCGGATCGCCGGTTTCTCGATCGCCACGGGCACGCTGTTCGGCCTCGCCGCAGCGGGTTTCGGCGCCCGCAGGCTGTGGATCAGCATTCCGGTCGGCATCGTCGTCTGTCTCGCCATCTGGTGGCTCTTTGCCGGCGTCCTGCAACTTTCGCTTCCGGCAGGCCCGCTCGAACACCTGATCCAGTGACGTGACCCTGAGAGTGAGATCATGAGCACATTCGAATTCCTTCTCCAGGGGCTCGTATCGGCAATGGAGCCGATGAACCTCTTCTACGCGCTGATCGGCGTGACGCTCGGCACCATGGTCGGCGTGCTTCCCGGCATCGGTCCGGCAACGACGGTCGCCCTGCTTCTGCCGGTGACCTACCAGCTGGATGCGACCGGATCGCTGATCATGTTCGCCGGCATCTATTACGGCGGCATGTATGGCGGTTCGACCACCTCGATCCTCTTGAACACGCCGGGCGAAAGCGCCTCGATCGTCACCGCGCTCGAAGGCAACAAGATGGCCCGGGCGGGACGCGGCGGCCCGGCACTGGCGACGGCTGCGATCGGATCGTTCGTCGCCGGACTGATCGCCACCTTGGCGCTTGCCTTCATTGCGCCCTACATCGTCAAGCTGGCGCTCGTCTTCGGTCCGCGCGAATATTTCGCGTTGATGGTTCTGGCCTTCGTCACCGTCTCCTCGGCCTTCGGCAATTCGACGCTGCGCGGCCTCACATCGCTGTTCATCGGACTAGCCCTGTCGCTCGTCGGCATCGACCAGTTGACCGGCCAGAACCGTCTCTCCTTCGGTGTTCCGGACCTGCTCGACGGCATCGAAGTGACCACCATGGCGGTCGCCATGTTCGCGATCGGCGAGACGCTTTACATCGCCGCCCAGGGCGAAGCGGCACCGGACAAGATCGAAGCGATCAAGGGCTCGGTTTGGATGACGGCACAGGACTGGGGGCGTTCCTGGAAAGCCTGGCTGCGCGGCACCGTGATCGGCTTCCCGATCGGCGCGATGCCAGCCGGTGGCGCGGAGATCGGTACCTTCCTGTCCTACGCGACTGAAAAGCGGCTTTCCAAGCATCCGGAAGAATTCGGCAATGGCGCGATCGAAGGCGTTGCCGGGCCGGAAGCGGCCAACAATGCGTCCGCCGCGGGTACGCTCGTGCCGCTCCTGACCCTCGGCCTGCCGACCTCGGCGACTGCCGCGATCATGCTCGCCGGCTTCCAGCAATACGGCCTGCAGCCCGGTCCGCTGCTGTTTGCGACCAACCCGCAGCTCGTCTGGGGTCTGATCGCCTCGCTGCTGATCGCCAACCTGATGCTGCTCGTGCTCAACCTGCCGCTGGTCGGCCTGTGGGTGAAGCTGCTGACCATTCCGAAGCCCTGGCTCTATGCAGGCATCCTGGTGTTCGCAACACTCGGCACGATCGGCGCCAACCCCTCGGTATTCGAGCTCGGCATGCTGCTGGTCTTCGGACTCGTCGCCTATATCATGCGCGTCTTCGATTATCCGATCGCGCCTGTCATCGTCGGCCTCATCCTCGGGCCGCTTGCAGAACAGCAGCTTCGCCGCGCGCTAGCGATCAGCCAGGGTGACGTGACGGTGCTGTTCACCTCGCCGATCGCCGCGGTGCTGCTGAGCGTGGCAGCGCTTGCCCTCATCCTGCCGCTCGTCCTGCGCGCACGCGGACGCGGCGATGCTCTTTCGCAGATGGCAGCCAGCGAAGACTGATCATAACGCTGCCAGCAAACTGAAAACCCGGCTTCCGCCGGGTTTTTTTATTGGCCGAACACCGACCAGCCGGTTCGGGTGGCCAGCATTTCGAGCGCCAGCGAACCGAGCAGCGAATTTCCGTTGTGATTGAGGCCCGGCGACCAGACGGCGACGGAAGCCTTGCCAGGTGCTACCGCCATGATGCCGCCGCCGACACCGCTCTTTCCGGGCAGGCCGACGCGATAGGCGAAATCCCCCGACCCGTCGTAGTGGCCGCAGGTCAGCATCAGCGCATTGATGCGCCTTGCCCGCTGCTTCGAGACTACGGTGTGGCCAGTCAGCGGGTTGCGACCCGATGCGGCGAGGAAAAGGGCCGACTTGGCGAGCTGGGTGCAGGTCATCGCCAGCGCGCAGTGGTGGAAATAGACACCGAGGACATGTTCGACGGGATGGTCGAGCTTGCCGAAGGAGCGCATGAAATTGGCAAGCGCGAAATTGCGAAAACCCGTCGCCTGCTCCGACTTCGCCACCTCCGGATCGATGGCGATCGAATCGTCATCCGCCAGGTAACGGACGAAGCGCACGATCTCGCCGATCGCCTCGCGCGGCGTATGTCCGGCAAGCACGAGATCGCTGACGGCTATGGCGCCGGCATTGATGAAGGGATTGCGCGGTTTGCCTTCCTCATGCTCGAGCTGGACGATGGAATTGAAGGCGGACCCGGAGGGCTCGCGGCCGACACGGTTCCAGGTGGTCTCGCCATGCTTGCCGAGCGCCAGCGTCAGCGTGAAGACCTTCGAGACGCTCTGGATCGAGAAGGGTTCGTCGCAATCGCCGGCCTTGAAGACCTGGCCGTCGACACCGATGATCGCCATTCCGAACTTCTTCGGATCGACATGGGCGAGCTGCGGGATGTAATCGGCCACCTTGCCTTCGCCCAGACGCGGCGTCAGCTTGTCATGGATCTCGTCGACGATCGCCTGCAGGTCTGCCATCTCTTAACCCCGAATTGTTGCGCCCGAAGACGAGCCTTACTATTCGAAGGCGCTGCCGGAAAGATGGTTGCTGGCAGAAGCTTTCACCGCGCCGATCTCCGACCACAGCGAGGCGATCATCGCCGGGTCCACATCGGCCATGATGTCGCGCAGCCAGCCCTCGTGGGCGGCTGCCATGGCGACAAAAAGCTCGGTCCCGGCGGACGTCAGCTTGGCGACGGTGACACGGCGGTCCCCGTCCGGCGTGACCCGCTGCACGAAACCGTCCGTCTCCAGCCGCTCCACCAGCCCGGTGACGTTGCCGTTCGTCACCATGGTGCGCTTGGAGAGCTCGCCGAGCCTCAAGCCGTCCGCTTCGCGATAGAGCTGCGCCATCAGATCGAACTGGGGAAGCGTCGCGCCGAACTCGGTGCGGAGCCGGCGGCGGATTTCGGTGGTGATCAGCTTGGTGGTAGAAAGCATGCGCAGCCAGAGCCGCGTCTCAGGCTTGTTCTTCCCATGCGGGCCATGGGCGATCAGTTCCAGGTCGGCGCTTGCCGCTTCCGCTTCCATGACTATACCCCGAGATATCGATCCTGCAATTCCGTCGTCAGGTCCGCGGGCCTGCCACTCCAGGCGCTTCTTCCGTTTTCCAGGATGACACAGCGGTCCGCAACCGGCAAAAGCTCTGAAAGCGTCTTATCCACCACGAGGATCGACAAACCTTCGGCTTTCAGCCGCCTGATCGCTTTCCAGATATCCTGGCGGATGACCGGGGCAAGGCCTTCGGTCGCCTCGTCGAGAATGAGAAGGCGCGGATTGGTCATCAGCGCACGGCCGATCGCCAGCATCTGCTGCTCGCCGCCCGACAGCGATCTTGCCATCTGGGCATGCCGCTCCTCAAGCCGGGGAAACAGTTCGTTGACGCGTTCCAGCGTCCATTGGCCGGGCCGGGCGGCAGCGAAAAGGTTTTCATGGACCGTGAGGTTCGGGAAGCAGCGGCGGCCTTCCGGCACGAGGCCGATGCCGAGCTTGGCGATATGATGCGGCCGTTTGCCCTTCGTATCCGTGCCGCAGATCTTCACCGCCCCCGCACGTGGAGGATTGAGATTGCAAATGGCACGGATCGTCGTGGTCTTGCCCATGCCGTTGCGGCCCATCAGGGCGACGGCTTCGCCTTCGGCGACCGAGAGATCGACACCGAACAGTGCCTGGCTGGCGCCATAAAATGCTTCGATCTTCGTCACATCGAGCAGCATCAGGCATGGTCTCCGAGATAGGCGGTGCGCACCGTGGGGTCGCGGCGGATCTCCTCCACCGTGCCGGTCGCAATGATGCGGCCGTAGACGAGCACCGAAATCCGGTCGGCGAGCGCGAAAACGGCATCCATGTCGTGCTCGACCAGCAGGATCGGCGCCTCATGCCGCAGGGTATCGAGAAAGTGGGTCAACGATTTCGAGCCTTCCGGCCCCATGCCGGCCATCGGTTCATCGAGAAGGAAGGCTTTCGAGCCGAGCGCCAGCGCCATGGCGATTTCGAGCTGCCGGCGTTCTCCATGGGAAAGCTCGGCGGCAGGAATGCGGGCGCGGGCGGTTAAACCGACGCGTTCCAGCATCGCCATGGCGGTATCGATCAGCGACCTGTCGCGCATGACGGGTTTGAAGAAACGGAAGCTCGAGCCCTGCTTCGCCTGGACCGCCAGCATGACGTTGCGCAGGCCCGAAAAATCCGGCGCGATCGACGAGACCTGGAAGGTGCGGCCAAGTCCAAGGCGGGCGCGTTCGGCAACCCCGAACGAACCGATATCCTGCCCGTCAAAACGGATCGAGCCGCTATCCTGCCGGAGCGTGCCGCAGATCTGGTGGATGAGCGTCGATTTGCCGGCGCCGTTCGGGCCGATCAGGGCGTGGATTTCGCCCGGACGCAGGTCGAGCGTCACGCCATCGGTCGCCCGGAGAGCGCCGAAGTTCTTGACGAGATTGGAGATCTGGAGAACCGGCTCAACCATGTTTGGCCTTTCCGGCAAGCAGGCCCAGAAGACCGCCGCGCGCAAACAGCACGACGGCGAGCAGGATGAGGCCGAGGAAGAACTGCCAGCGCTCCGTGAGACCGCCGAGCGCAAATTCGAAGATCACGTAGAGTGCTGCACCCGCCAGCGGCCCGAACAGCCGACCGGTGCCGCCGAGAATGATCAGCACGATCAGCTCGCCCGACATGTGCCAGGAGAGCATGGAGGGGCTGACGAAGCGGTTGAGATCGGCAAACAACGCGCCGGCAAGGCCGGTGACCGCCGCCGAGATCGCGAAGGCGGTGAGCCGGATGCGATAGGGCTGGATGCCGACGGTTGCGACGCGCACCTCGTTCTGCCGCGCCGCCTGCAGCGCCGTGCCGAAACGCGAGGCGCGGATCAGCGCAAAAAGGCCGAGCCCCAGCAGCAGGACGACGTAGCAGATCAGGAAGAAGGTCAGCGGCCGCATGGTGTTGACGCCGGGAAACTGGTTGCGGACGAGGATCGACAACCCGTCCTCGCCACCATAAGCCGGCCAGGAGATCGCGAAATAATAGACCATCTGCGCAAAGGCGAGCGTGATCATGATGAAGTAGACGCCCGAGGTGCGCAGGCTGATCGCGCCGATCGCCAGGCCGACAAGGGCCGACAGGATCACTGCGGCGATCCAGATCACCCACATCTGCTTCGAGCCGGAGAGGCCGAACAGCAGCGGATCGCCGGAAAAGGCATGGGCCGCCAGAATGCCGGCCACATACCCGCCGATACCAAAGAAGGCCGCGTGGCCGAACGAGACGAGGCCGCCAAGACCGAGCGCCAGGTTCAGGCCGGTCGCGGCCAGCGCGAGGATGGCGATGCGGGTCGCCAGCGTGATGTAGAACGGCTGGCCGAGCGCGTTCGCCGCAAAAGGCACGGCGAGCAGCATCACCGCCAGAATGAGGTTGATGAGGTTTTCGCGGGTCAGGGTCATCATTGAACCAGGGGCCTCACGCATGCGCCGCGGGGAAGAGGCCGCGCGGTTTGACCGCAAGAATGACCGCCATGACGATATAGATCAGCATCGAGGCCGCAGCGCCGCCGATCATGCCGGCCTGCGCCGGGGCGACGAACAGCGCCAGGATCTTGGGCAACAGAAAACGCCCCATCGTATCGGTAACCCCGACCAGCAGGGCACCAAGCAGCGCTCCCTTGATCGAGCCGATACCGCCGATGACGATGACCACGAAGGCAAGGATCAGCACCGGTTCGCCCATGCCGACCTGCACCGATTGCAGCGCGCCGACCATGGCGCCCGCAAGACCGGCGAGGGCTGCGCCGAGCGCGAAGACGACGGTATAAAGCGTGCGGATATCGACGCCCAAAGCGCCGATCATTTCGCGGTCGCTTTCGCCGGCGCGGATACGCATGCCGAGACGGGTCCGGGAGATCAGCAGATAGAGGCCGAAAGCGACAATTGCTCCAGCAAGGATGATCGCCAGACGGTAGACCGGATATTCCGTGCCGCCCGGCAGCGCGACGGCACCCTGCAGAAGCGGCGGGATATCGAGATAAAGCGGGAAGGAGCCGAACAGCCAGCGCGTGCCTTCCGAAAAGATCAGGATCAGCGCGAAGGTGGCGAGCACCTGGTCGAGGTGATCGCGGTCGTAGAGCCTGCGGATCACCACAAGCTCGACGATCGCCCCGGCGGCGGCGGCCGCGACGAGGCTGGCGATCAATCCGATCCAGAACGAGCCGGTCCACGCCGCCACGGTGGCGCAGGCGAATGCGCCGACCATGTAGAGCGAGCCGTGAGCGAGGTTGATCAGACCCATGACGCCGAAGATCAGCGTCAGCCCGGCAGCCATGAGAAACAACATGACGCCGAGCTGCAGGCCGTTGAGCAACTGCTCGAGAGCAAGTGCCAAGGTCACGGGCGGGCCTTAGATCTTGCAGTCTTTGGCATAGGCATCGCCGTGATCGGCGAAGATCTTCTCCACCGTCTTGTTGGTGATGACGCCGTTCTGCTTCACCACTTCCGTCAGGTAGATGTCCTGGATCGGATGCTGGTTGGTGTTGAACTTGAACTTTCCACGCGGGGACTGGATGTCGGCCTTCTTGAGTTCGGCACCGAATGCCTTGGCATCCTTGACGCTTGCCTTGGAGGCGGCCGACAGGATGAGCTGAGCTGCGTCATAGGCCTGGACGGCATAGATGGACGGCAGGCGGTTATATTCCTTCTGGAAATCCGCCAGGAACTTCTTGCTTGCGGCGTTGTCGAAGTCCGGGGCCCACTGGCCGGACGCCTTGGCGCCGACCGCCGCATCGCCGATTGCCGGCAGAACGTCCTGGCTGAAGGAGAAGCCCGGGCCCATGACCGGGATTTTGACGCCCGACTGGGCGAACTGCTTCATGAAGGCTATGCCCATGCCGCCGGGCAGGAAGGTGAAGATGCCATCGGCGCCGGAAGCGCGCATCTGGGCGATTTCGGCAGCGTAGTCGGTCTGACCAACCTGGGTGTAGACTTCGGCGGCGAGCTGGCCCTTGTAATAGCGCTTGAAGCCGGTCAGCGAATCCTTGCCGGCCGGATAGTTCGGGGCGAGGATGAACATCTTCTTGTAGCCCTTGTTGGCATATTCGCCCATGGCTTCATGAAGGTTGTCGTTCTGGTAGGCAGCGTTGAAATAGAGCTTGTTGCAATTGGCGCCGGCCAGGGCTGCAGGCGCCGCATTGGTCGAGACGTAGAACTTGCCCTGGGCCACCGCGCTCGGGGCAACCGCCATCAGCAGGTTCGACCAGACGATGCCGGTCAGGATGTCGACCTGATTGCTCTGGATCATCTTGTCGGCGATCTGAACGGCCAGTTCCGGCTTCTGCGCATCGTCCTCGGTGACGACGGTGATGTCCTTGTTGCCGGAATTCTTGATCGCCAGCATGAAGCCGTCGCGCGTATCGATGCCGAGGCCGGCGCCACCGCCCGAAAGCGTGGTGATCATGCCGATCTTCAAAGGCTCGGCGAAAGCCGTGCCGGCGGTGCTCATGCTCAGCGCCAAAGTGGCTGCAGCAAGCATTTTCTTCATGTGACGAACTCCCGTTTGTTGTTGTGTCGTTCCCGATGCCTTCGACGGACTTGGAGATCCGCCGGGTCTTCTTTGTCTTCCACATTTGCGTGGAAACTTCCACTCTGGTTATACGGCGAAATTCAACCGCTAATCACCTTGGTTAAGCCGATGGCTTCTGCTTCAGGCGGAAGCGCTGGATCTTGCCCGACTCGGTCTTCGGCAGCGCATCGGTGAAGATGATCGAGCGCGGATATTTGTAAGGGGCGATGACAGTCTTCACGTGATCCTGCAGGATCTTGACCATCGGTTCGCCTGGCTCGGCGCCCTTCGCCAAAACCACATGCGCCTGGACGATGGTGCCACGTGAATCGTCGGCCACGCCGATGACGGCGCATTCCAGTACCGCCTCGTGCTTGAGGAGGGCGGCTTCCACCTCGGGGCCGGCGATGTTGTATCCGGCCGAGACGATCATGTCGTCGGAGCGGGCGGCGAAGTGGAAATAACCGTCCTCGTCCTCGACGAAACTGTCGCCGGTCAGGTTCCAGCCGTCCCTGACGTAATCCTTCTGGCGGTCGTCGGCGAGGTAACGGCAACCGATCGGTCCCTTGACCGCGAGCCTGCCGATCGTGCCGCGCGGCACCTCGTTCATGTCGTCGTCGACGACGATCGCCTCGTAACCGGCAAGCGGCTTGCCGGTGCAGGCGGGTTTGGAATCGCCGAGCCGGTTCGAGATGAAGATATGCAGCATCTCCGTGGCGCCGATGCCGTCGAGGATCGGCTTGCCGGTCTTCGCTACCCATTCGTCGAAGACAGGCGCCGGCAGCGTCTCGCCGGCGGAAACCGCGATGCGCAGCGACGACAGGTCGGCACCGGCATCCATCGCCGCCAGCATGGCGCGATAGGCGGTCGGCGCGGTGAAGCTGATCGTCGCCTTGTAGGTCTCGATGATCTCGATCATCTTGGGCGGCGTCGCCTGCTCCAGAAGGGTCGCGGCAGCGCCGAAACGCAGCGGGAAGACCGCAAGGCCGCCGAGGCCGAAGGTGAAGGCGAGCGGCGGGGAACCGACGAACACGTCATCCGGCGTCACGTCCAGCACTTCCTTCGCGTAGGCATCGGCGATGATCAGGATATCGCGGTGGAAATGCATGGTCGCCTTCGGCACGCCGGTGGAACCGGACGTGAAGCCGAGCAGGGCGACGTCGTCGCGGCCGGTTTTCACCGCTTCGAAACGGACCGGCTTGTTGAGCGCCGCCCGATCGAGCTCGGCGTCATGGTTGGCGGTGCCGTCGAAGCCGATCACCTGTTTCAGGAACCGGCTTTCCTTGGCGCAGGCGACCAGTTCGTCCATCAGCCGCGTATCGCAGAGCGCGATCGAGATTTCCGCCTTGTCGATGATCTTGGCGAGCTCGCCGGAGCGCAGCATCGGCATCGTATTGACGACCACCGCGCCGGCCTTCGTCGCAGCCAGCCAGCAGGCAACCATGGCCGGGTTGTTGGCGGAACGGATCAGCACCCGATTGCCGGGTTTTAGGCCGTAGTCTTCGGTCAGCGCCTGGGCGATGCGGTTCGTCCAGTCGGACAATTCCTTGTAGGTGCGGCGGCGGCCGTTGCCGATGAGCGCTGTGTTGTCGCCGAAGCCGCGCTCGACCATGCGGTCGGTGAGTTCGACGCCCACATTCATCCATTCCGGATAATCGAAGCCATCAAGCCTGATTTCCGGCCACTGATCCGGCGGCGGAAGATTGTCGCGGGCAAACGTATCCAGATGGCCTGACGGTCCCAGCATATTTTCGTTCCCAAGCGTTTTTTATATAGCGGCTTTTTGCCTTTCGCCCAGCAAAGCACTGCTTTCCCTCGGTTGCAAGAGAGAAAGTTTAAGTTTGTAATAATTTTTCCTCCGACGCTTTTTGAAGCTGCGTCGGGCTTCCAAGCGGGCTGATGCGGTGACAGTATGACGTTCGAAATCAAGCGGATCGAAGGGAAAGTGAAGATGCGTCATCGGATCAGCGACTGGGACAATGCCTATGCGAACGGCATCAACATTCCCCAGGGCGACCGCTGGCCGGCAGCATGGGTGGAGCCGGCACGACGTTATCGCGAGGCGCTCGCCACAGCCGGCCGCGCCAGGCTCGGCCTTTCCTACGCCGAGAAGCCGCGCAACCGCTTCGACCTTTTCCTGCCCGAAACCGATCCGGCCGGCCTCGTGGTTTTCGTCCATGGCGGCTTCTGGATCGGTCTCGACAACAGCTATTGGTCGCAGTTCGCCAAGGGTTCGGTAGAGCGCGGATATGCCGTCGCCATGCCAATGTACACGCTGGCCCCGGAAAGCCGCATTTCAGGCATCACCCTGGAAATCGGCAAAGCGATCGAGGCTGCTGCAAAGGACGTGGCGGGACCGATCCGGCTGATCGGCCACTCGGCGGGCGGCCATCTGGTGACGCGGATGATCTCGGCCACCTCCCCGCTGCCGGAAGCGGTGCGCAGCCGCATCGTCAATACGGTTTCACTGTCCGGCGTGCATGACCTGCGGCCGATCATGAAGACGAAGATGAACGAAAAGCAGCGGATCGACGCCGAGGAAGCGCAAGCGGAAAGCCCTGCCCTGCTGGAGCCGCTTGCCGGCGCTCGGGTGACATGCTGGGTGGGAGCGGGCGAACGTGCCGAGTTCATCCGCCAGAACGCGCTGCTTGCGAGCATCTGGAAGGGGTTGGGCGTCGAGACGGAGGCCGTCGAGGAGCCGGACAAGCATCACTTCACTATCCTCGACGGCTTGGAGGATCCCGCCCACCCGTTGATGGATGCGCTGTTTTCCTAAAGCGAAGCCGCCGCACGGGCGGCCTGGTCGTAATGGCCGGACAGGGCGCGCAGGCGGGCCGCCATGGCCGACAGGGTTTCTCCCGAAACCTCGGTGGCCAGCACCGACTTGACCAGCAACTCCTCGCGCACCGTTGCATAACGCCTGCAGGCCTCGGCGCCCGCCTCCGTCACCATGACCAGCTTTTCCTTGCCGCGGCGGCCGGATTTGATCAGCTTCAGGCGCTCGAGCTTCTTCAGCGCGTAGGTCACCACATGCGTGTCCTCGATGTTGAGGACCAGTGCGATATCGGCGAGCGTCTTTGCCTTGTTGCGGCTGTTGATATTGTGCAGCACGAGGATATCGATCGGCGAGAGATCCGGCACGCCGGCAGCCGACATGCACCGGACCATCCAGCGGCTGAATGCGTGGTTCAGCATGATCATGCCGAATTCGATCTCGGAGAGCGCCGGCAATGCGCCGCTCGCCAGGTGCCCGGAGGATACGATCGGGCCGAATTCACTCTTTTCCGATGCCATGATTTTTCCTCCCGGGACGAGTGCGCCGCAGGCGGATGCCTGCGGCGCCCCTCAAATCACATCTTCTTGTAGGCGTCCAGAATGGCGGCGCCATCAGCGCCGGCCTTCTTCGACCAATCCTCGGTCAGCTTGGCGCCGACATCGGCCAGACCCTTCTTGAGATCGGCGCTCGGTTCGAGAACCTTCATGCCGTTTTTCTTGAGGGTTTCCATGTAGGCGGCGGTCTTTTCGGCACCGAGCGCCCAGCCGCGGGTCTCTGCGGCAGCCGCCGCATCGGTGACGGCCTTCTGGACAGCCGGGTCGAGCGCTGCGAAGGCGGCCTTGTTGACGAAGATGACGTTCTTCGGGATCCAGGCCTGGGTGTCGTAATAGTGGGTGAGCGATTCCCAGATCTTGCTGTCGACGCCGGTGGCGCTCGAGGTCATCAGGCCATCGATGACGCCGGTTGCCAGCGCCTGCGGCAGTTCGGCCGCCTGGACCGTGACCGGCTGGGCACCGACGAGATCGGCGATGCGCGACGTGCCGACGTTGTAGGCGCGCCATTTCAGGCCCTTGAGATCCGCCGTGCTGTTGACGTCCTTCTTGGTGAAGATGCCCTGCGGCGGCCACGGAGTCGCATAGAGGAGCTTGAGACCCTGGGCGTCGAGCGCCTTTTCGATTGCAGGCTTGGAGGCGGCATAGAGCTTCTTCGATGCGTCGAAGCTGGTCGCCAGGAACGGCACGACGTCGATGCCGAAGACCGGGTTTTCATTTTCGTGCAGCGAGATCAGCACTTCGCCGGCCTGTGCCTGTCCGGTCTGGACGGCGCGCTTGATGTCCGGCGCCTTGAAGAGCGAAGCGTTGGGATGGATGGTGATCTTGAGAGCGCCCTTGCTGGCGGCATCCACGTCCGAGGCAAACTGGCTCAGGTTCTGGACATGATAATTGGCCGGCGGATAGGCCGACGGAAGGACCCAGGCGGTCTGGGCGAAGGCCGCGCCGCTGGCGGCGAGCAGCGCTGCGCCCGCAAGGCCGGTGCGCACGAGATTGGAAAGCAAGCTTTTCATATCAGTCCCCTTTTTTGTCACTGTGGTTAGCCCGGGAATGCCATTTTCGGCAGAACCATCACGATTTCCGGGAAGACCGTGATGATGGCGACAGTCGCCACAAGCAGGAAGAAGAATGGCAGCGAGGCGCGGGCAACGGTCAGGCTGTCGCGACCGCTCATCGTCTGCAGCACGAAGAGATTGAAGCCCACCGGCGGCGAGACTTCCGCCATCTCGACGATCAACACCAGGAAGATGCCGAACCAGACGAGGTCGAAACCGGCCTGCTGGACCATCGGCAACACCACGATCGTGGTCAGCACGATCATCGACAGCCCGTCAAGTGCTGCCCCGAGCAGGATATACATCACCGTCAGCACCGCGATAAGCGCATAGGGGCTGAGATTGAAGCTGTCGACCCAGGCGGCAAGCGCGTTCGGAATACCGGTATAACCCATGGCGATCGACATGAAGCCGGCGCCGGTCAGGATCAGCATGATCATGCAGGTAAGCCGGGTCGCCCCCATGACGCTATCCCAGAAGGCTTTCATCGTCAGTGTCCGCGACCAGGCGGCGATGGCAAGCGAACCGAGCACGCCCCAGGCTGCGCATTCCGTCGCCGTCGCCCAGCCGAGAATGAGGGTCGCGAAGACGAGTACGATGAGCAGCGTGACGGGAATGAGGTTGGCCGATTCCTTGAGCTTCTCCATGAAGCTCATCTTCGGCGGTGCGGGCGGCTGCTTGTCCGGGTTCAGAAGCGACCAAATGATGATGTAGCCGGAATAAAGCACCATGACGATGATGCTCGGCAGGAAGCCGGCGAGGAAGATCTGGATGATCGAGACATTCGCCGCCACAGCATAAACGACCATGGTGATCGACGGCGGGATGAGGATGCCGAGCGTGCCGGCGCCGGCGAGAGAACCGAGGCTGACCATCTCGTCGTAACCGCGCTTCTTCAATTCCGGCAGGGCGATCTTGGCGATCATGGCGGTGGTGGCGGCCGACGAGCCCGAGATCGAGCCGAACAGGCCGCAGCCGAGCACGTTGACATGCATGAGGCGGCCGGGCAGCCAGCCGAGCCAGGGGGCCAGGCCGCGGAACATCTCTTCCGAAAGCCGTGTCCTGAACAGGATTTCTCCCATCCAGACGAACAGAGGCAGGGCCGCGAGCGACCAGGATGCGCCGCCGCTCCAGGAATTGGTGGCAAGCACGGCGCCGATGGGAATACCGGGAACGAAGAGCATGGCGATAAAGCCGCAGATCAGCAGCGAAATGCCGATCCACACCCCGCCGGCCAGCAGCGCCAGAAGGGCGACAAGAACGACGCCGGCGATTTCAACGAGTTCGATCGTGCTCATGGATCACGCCCCGCTCTGCATGGCGCGCTCGATGACTTCCTCGGCCGTTTGCGGCTCCGGTTTCTCATAGCGCGGCGAGCCGCCGAAAAGGACATGGAGGAGTTCATCGACAAAGGCGATCGCGAGGATGATCAGGCCGCCGCAGAAGCCGAGCTGCGGGATCCACAAGGGCACTGCGATGACGCCCTGCGACAGGTCGTTGAACTGCCAGGAAGTCTTCGTCATGTCATAGGCGAACCAGGCGAAATAAACCGCGGCGGCAGTGCCCGTGGCCAAGGCAACAATTTCGATGACCTGCCGCAGACGGCCCTTGAAACGCTCGATCAGCAATCCGACACGGATCATCTCGCCGGAGCGGAACGTGTGGGCGAGGCCGAGGAAGGCGCTTGCGGCCATGCACCAGGAGGCGAAGTCGTCACCGGACGGCACGTCGATATCGAGCGGGCGCCCGGCCGAGAGCCCCAGCATGATCAGGAAAATGGCGACCAGAAAAAGCCCGGCGAGATAGCCGGAAAACAGATAAAGTCCATCCAGCACCTTCCGGAGCCAATCCGGGAATATGCTGTGGCGGGGATCAACGGAGGACATGGATGGCCCTCCCGTTACAGGATCTCGAAAACGGCATGGTCGGCTCCCCTCGGTTGCCGGTTATACGGGTGGAGCTCTTGGCGGCTTCCTGCCCGTTCAGCAAGCATGATGCTTCAATGTGCATTTTCCTGTCAACTAATCATTGACGTTTTATCGACGAAATGTTTTCGTTAAGGCACGCAATTTGATTTGAGGGGCGGAACATGACCGAGGCTAAGTGGGATTTCTGGATCGATCGCGGCGGCACGTTCACCGACATCGTCGGCCGAAAGCCGGATGGATCGCTCGTCGCCCATAAGGTCCTGTCCGAAAATCCGGAAGCCTATCGCGACGCCGCCGTGCAGGGGATCCGCGAACTGCTCGGCGTGCCCGCCGGCGCCGCCATCCCCGCCGATGCGATCGGCGCTGTGAAGATGGGGACGACGGTCGCCACCAATGCGCTGCTGGAGCGCAAAGGCGAGCGCACGCTGCTCGTGACGACCCGCGGCTTCCGGGACGCGCTGGCGATCGGCTATCAGGCCCGCGCCGACATCTTTGCCAAGCAGATCATCAAGCCGGAGCTGCTTTACAAGCACGTGGTCGAGGTGGACGAGCGGGTCCGCGCCGACGGCACGATCGAGGCCGCGCCGGACGAAAAGACGATCCGCGGTCAGTTGCAGGAGCAGTATGACGCGGGCTTCCGCGCCGTCGCGATCGTCCTGATGCATGCCTATCGCTTCCCGGCGCATGAGCAGCTGATTGCGCATATCGCACGGGACATCGGCTTTACCCAGGTTTCCGTCAGCCACGAGGTCTCGCCGCTGATCAAGCTGGTCGGTCGCGGCGACACGACTGTGGTCGACGCCTATCTGTCGCCGATCCTGCGCCGCTACGTGGAGCAGGTTGCCGGCGAGCTCGGGACCGGGCTCGACGTCGCCGACAGTCAGGGCGCGCAGCTGATGTTCATGCAGTCCTCGGGCGGATTGACAGCGGCACGGCTGTTCCAGGGCAAGGATGCAATCCTCTCGGGGCCTGCCGGCGGCGTGGTCGGCGCGGTCGAGACTTCGCGCTTGGCGGGCTTCAACCGGATGATCGGCTTCGACATGGGCGGCACGTCGACCGACGTTTCCCATTATGATGGCGAGCTGGAGCGTTCGTTCGAAACCGAGGTGGCGGGCGTGCGCATGCGCGCGCCGATGATGTCGATCCACACGGTTGCTGCCGGCGGCGGTTCGATCCTGCATTTCGAGAATGGCCGTTTTCGCGTCGGCCCGGATTCGGCTGGCGCCAATCCCGGTCCGAAGGCCTATCGCCGCGGCGGACCGCTGACCGTGACAGACGCCAACGTCATGCTCGGCAAGCTCTCGCCAAAACTCTTTCCCGCGATCTTCGGACCCAACCGCGACCAGCCGCTCGATGCGGATGCCGTGCGCGCCGCCTTCGAGGACATGGCCAAGGTGATCGGCGACGGCCGTTCGCCGGAAGAAGTGGCCGACGGTTTCCTGGCCATCGCCGTCGAGAACATGGCGAATGCGGTCAAGAAGATCAGCGTCCAGCGCGGCTACGACGTCACCCATTACGTGCTGACCTGCTTCGGCGGCGCCGGCGGCCAGCATGCCTGCCTGACGGCCGACGCGCTCGGCATATCGACGGTGATGATCCATCCGTTCTCGGGCATCCTTTCCGCCTATGGAATGGGACTTGCGGATATTCGCGCCAGTCGCCAGCGCACGGTATCGCAAGAGCTTGCGGCCGCGCTGGGAACTCTTCAGCCTATCCGTGACGACCTGACTGCCAGCGTGCTGGAAGAAATGGCGTCGCAGGGCGTGACCGCATCCGGAACCGAGGTGCTGCACCGCGCTCATCTGCGCTATCAGGGCACCGACACGACACTGCCCGTAACTCTCGCCGATGCGGCAGAGATGACGCTTACCTTCGAGACGGCACACAAAAAGCAGTTCGGCTTCATCTTCGAAAACCGCGAGATTATTTTCGAGGCCTATGAGGTCGAGGCGATCGGGGGCGGTGCCGATTCCGACGAACCTGAATTCGAATTGGACAATAGCGCGCCAAAGGCCGCCGAACAGACACAATTCTTCTCTGGCGGAGCTTGGCGGGAGGCGCCGGTCTACCGCCGCGCTGACATCAAGCCCGGCTCGCGTGCCCACGGCCCGTGCCTGATCGTCGAGCCGCACCAGACGATCGTCGTGGAGGACGGCTGGGCCTTCGAGATCACCAGGTTGAACCATGTCGTGCTGAAGCGCGTCGCCGAACTTTCGCGCGCCAAGCCGATCGGCACGCAGGCCGATCCGGTGTTGCTCGAAGTGTTCAACAACCTTTTCATGTCGATCGCCGAACAGATGGGCGTGACGCTGCAGAACACCGCGTCTTCGGTCAATATCAAGGAACGGCTGGATTTCTCCTGCGCCGTCTTCGATGCGGACGGCGCGCTGGTGGCCAACGCCCCGCATATGCCGGTGCATCTCGGCTCCATGGACAGATCGGTCGAAAGCGTCATCGCTCAGAACCAGGGCAGGATCCGCCCCGGCGACGTGTTTGCGCTGAACGCCCCCTATAACGGCGGCACCCACCTGCCGGACATCACCGTCGTCACGCCGGTCTTCGATGCCGAGGGCCAGAACATCCTGTTTTACGTCGCCTCGCGCGGCCATCATGCCGATGTCGGCGGTACGGCGCCGGGTTCGATGACGCCGCTTGCGACCACCGTCGATGAAGAGGGCGTGCTGTTCGACAACGTGCTGCTCGTCGATCGCGGCCGGTTCGACGAGGCCGGCATCACCGATCTCCTCTCAAACCACCCCTACCCTGCCCGCAACGTCGCCCAGAACGTCGCCGACCTGCGCGCCCAGATCGCCGCCAATGAAAAGGGCGTGCACGAGATGCGCAAGATGATCGCGCAGTTCGGCCTGGAGGTGGTCCAGGCCTATATGGGCCATGTGCAAGACAATGCGGAAGAGAGCGTCCGCCGGGTCCTCGAGAAGCTCGGAAATTCCGAGTTCTCGTATCCGACCGACCAGGGCAGCGTGATCAATGTGAAAATCACCGTCGACAAGGCCAAGCGCGAGGCGACTGTCGATTTCACCGGAACGAGCCCGCAAAAGAAGAACAATTTCAACGCGCCGGAACCGGTTACCCGGGCGGCGGTGCTCTATGTCTTCCGCGTCATGGTCGAAAGCTCCATTCCGATGAACGCGGGGTGCCTGCGGCCGATCCGCATCATCGTCCCGGAAGGATCGATGCTGAAGCCGCAATATCCGGCGGCGGTCGTCGCCGGCAACGTCGAGACCAGCCAGCATGTGACCAATGCGCTGTTCGGCGCGCTCGGCGCGATGGCGGCAAGCCAGGGCTCGATGAACAACCTTACATTCGGCAATGCGACCTACCAGTATTACGAGACGCTGTGCTCCGGCTCGCCGGCCGGCGTGTTCAACGACGGGACCGGTTTCGAAGGCACGGATGCGGTGCATGTGCACATGACCAATTCCCGCCTCACCGATCCGGAAATCCTGGAAACCCGTTATCCGGTGCTGCTCGAGGATTTCCACATCCGCGACGATTCCGGCGGCAGGGGCAGGTTCTCGGCCGGCAACGGGACGAAGCGCACCATCCGCTTCCTTGAGAAGATGGATTGCGCCATCCTTTCCTCGCACCGGACGATCAGGCCGCACGGGCTTGCCGGCGGCGAAACCGGCGAGCTTGGCAAGACCACGGTGCGGCGCCTCGGCGGCACGCTCGAAGAGCTTGGCGGCTGCGCCCAGACGATCATCGAGGCGGGCGAAGCGGTGACCGTCCAGACGCCGACAGCCGGAGGCTATGGCAAAGCGGACTGATCTGCCTTAACCGGGAGGCATGACAAAGCAGATCGCGATCATCGGTGGCGGCCCGGCAGGGCTGATGGCGGCGGAGGTTCTCTCCGCCGCCGGCCATTCCGTGACCGTCTACGAGGCGATGCCGACCTTCGGGCGAAAATTCCTGCTCGCCGGCAAATCCGGGCTGAACATCACCCATTCGGAAGATTTTTCAAAGTTCACGGAGCGATTCGGAAGCGCCTCCGCGCGCCTGCGCCCTGCCCTCGAGGCATTCAGGCCGGACGACGTACGGGCCTGGGCGGCGGGTCTCGGCACGGAAACCTTCGTCGGGACGTCCGGACGCGTGTTTCCGAAAGCCATGAAAGCCTCGCCGCTCTTGCGCGCCTGGCTGCGGCGGCTGGAGGCGCAGAGCGTGGCACTCAGGACACGGCATCGCTGGGTGGGATTTGCCGAAAACGGTTACCGGTTCGAAACGCCGGAAGGGCCGGTCACCGTCCGGCCAGATGCCGCTCTTATGGCACTGGGCGGCGCCAGCTGGCCGCGGCTTGGCTCGGATGCCGCCTGGGTGCCGTGGCTGAGCGCCAAGGGCGTTGAAGTCGCCGGCCTGCAGCCGGCCAATTGCGGTTTCGATGTCGCCTGGAGCGAGGCGTTTCGCGAGCGCTTCGCCGGCGAGCCGCTGAAATCTGTTTCGACCACGTCCGACGCCGGCACGTTCCAGGGCGAATTCGTGGTCTCGAAACACGGGATCGAGGGCAGCCTGGTCTATGCCCATTCCGCAGCGCTTCGGGACCGGCTTTTCTCGCAAGGCCAAGCTGCATTGACCGTCGATCTAGCGCCCGGCCGCACGCTGGAGCGACTTGGCCGCGACCTTGCCCGGCAGGATGCCAAGGCGAGTTTCTCCAACCGCCTGCGCAAGGGAGCAGCGCTGGAGGGCGTGAAGACCGCTCTGCTTCGCGAACTTGTTCCGGATGCCAACCGCATGTCCCCGAAGGAACTGGCGGGGCTGATCAAAGCTCTGCAGATCCCGGTTCTCCGTCCGCGGCCGATTGCGGAAGCGATCTCGTCCGCCGGCGGCATCGCCTGGAGCAATCTCGATGAGAACTACATGCTGAAGCCGCTTCCCGGCCTGTTTGCTGCCGGGGAAATGCTCGACTGGGAGGCGCCGACGGGCGGCTACCTGCTGACCGCCTGCCTTGCGACGGGCCGCTCTGCTGCCCGAGGCGTCGAGGCGTGGCTGGGCTCGCAATAGGACTCGCTTCAGCGTTCGATTTGCGATTTCTTTCCTAGTTATCCGACATTGTCCTGGATCAACGCCTCGGGGCGTGATTCGCGCAGATTTACGCGGAGGAAAGGACCTCCATGACCAGGGAAAGACGAAGACGCATTATCCGCAGGCGGCGGACCGTGACGGGTCTTGCGCTCGTTGCCGCGATTTCCTTCGTGGCGGGCATGACGGATGCGGTGGGGCTGCTGCTCTCGGGCGATTTCGTGTCCTTCATGACCGGCAACACGACCCGCGCGGCCATCTCCTTCGCCGACGGCGACTATAGCCATGCGATCATCCTCTTCATCGCGCTCTGGGTCTTCATCCTCGGCAACGCGCTCGGCATCGTGCTTGCCTATACGGTCTCGGCGCGCCGCACCTTCGTCGTCCTGTCGGGCGTTTCACTCCTGCTGGCCGCGGCTTCCATCGTTCCCACGGCCGGTTATCCGCGGCTTCAATTCTATCTGATCGTGCTGTCGATGGGCATGATCAACGCGACGGTCGAACATATCGAAGGGCTGCCGATCGGTCTTACCTATGTGACCGGCGCCCTTTCCCGCTTCGGCCGGGGCATCGGCCGCTGGCTGATCGGCGACCGCAACCCGACCGGTTGGCTGATCCAGACGGTTCCCTGGACCGGAATGGCGTGCGGCGCCGTCACCGGCGCTTTTTTGACGAAATATGCTGGCAGCCATGCGCTCTGGATTGTTTCGGTTCTGGCCCTTGCGGTGGCATTGGCGACGGCGCTTCTGCCCCGCCCGCTGCACCTGCACTTCCAGCAGCCGATCGTCTCCGCCCGCCGCCGCCGCGCCTGATCGTTCCGAAAGTTTTTGATGTTCCTGCTTTCCAAGCTCTTCTGGGTGTTTGCCCAGCCTCTCTCGATTGCTTTCCTGCTCGCGGCTCTCGCCACATTTCTCGTCTTCGTTGGCTGGCGCAGGTTCGGCGGGTTAGCCGCATTCCTAACCGCGCTGGTGCTGTTCCTGACGCTTTTCACCACGACAGGCACGGTGGCGCTGCAGGTGCTGGAAGATCGCTTTCCGAAGGCTGCCCAGGAGCCACAGGCGGTTTCCTGCATGATCGTGCTCGGCGGCGTGCTGGAAAACGAGGTGACGACCGTGCGCGGCGGCATCGAGCTCAATCAGGCGGCCGACCGGTTCGTGGAGGCTCTGCGGCTCGCCCGCAATCATCCGCAAGCACGCATTCTGATTTCCGGCGGAGACGGTTCGATCAGCGGCACCTACGAAAGCGAAGCACAGGCTTCGGAACGGTTCTTCTCCGCCTTCGGCATCCCGGCCGATCGCTTGGTGAAGGAGAACGCGTCCCGCACGACCTATGAGAATACGGTGAATACGGCTGGGCTTCTCAAGGCTCAGGGGCTCGATAACTGCCTGCTGATCACCTCCGCCTTCCACATGCCGCGCTCGATGGGGCTGTTTCGGGCGGCCGGGATCACGGTCACGCCGTGGCCGGTCGATTACCGCACCAGCGGCATCGTCCGCCTGTCGCTGGATTTCACCCAGCCGGCGCTGAATGCGCAGCTGACGACGACTGCCGCCCGCGAATGGATGAGTCTGACCGCCTATTACCTCAGCGGGCGGATCGGCGGGATCTTCCCGGGATGAGCCATCTCCGGGCTCTTCTATTTCTTCGACAGGATATTGAAATCGAGGCCGCGCACCCTGACGCGCATTTCGCAGGGCGCGGCGTCGTTGCGACCGCAGAAGCGGGGATGCATCGTCAATTCAAAGACCATGTTGCCGAAGTACTGAACGAAGTCGTATTTATAAAGCTGGGCGGTGGCGACCATCACGTAGCCGCCTTCCTTGATCTGGACATAAAAATTGTAGCGGCAGCCTTCACTGGCGCAGCGCGGTCCCTTGACCCCGTCGCAGGTGACTTCGGATTGATTGGAAACGAGGTCGATCATGCCGTCATTATTGATGTCGAAGCGCTTGATGAAGGCCGGTCCGAAATCGATGGTCTTGCATTCCTTGCGGAAGTAATCCCTCTCGTAGATTTCCGGATCGCTGAAACGCTGCGGCTGCTGAGCAAAAGCAAGTGTTGGCGCAAACGCCAGGACGAGCGCCTGCACGACGATGATCAAGAGCTTTTTCACAGGCCTACCTCTGCAAATTCATCTGTTCACGGCACGCGCGGAAGGGTGACGCGCGCTACGATCGGCGGTTATGCTAACGGCCTGCACTTGCGCGACGCTGGATCACAAGGTCTGACATGTCACTGCTGATGATCCTCGACTACGCCGGCATCGCACTTTTTGCCGCGACCGGCGCGCTGGCGGCCTCGCGAAAACAACTCGACCTCGTCGGCTTCCTGTTTTTCGCGGCGGTCACCGGGCTCGGCGGCGGCACGCTCAGAGACATCATCCTCGGACGAATGCCGGTCTTCTGGGTGCTCGATCCGACCTATATCCTGATCTGCGTGATTGCCGGTGCTTTCGTCTTCTGCACGGCCCATCGGGTCGAATGGCGCTATCGCCTGCTGATCTGGTTCGATGCGGTAGGGCTCGCCGCCTATAGCGTGCTCGGCGCGGCAAAAGGGCTTGCCGCCACGGGATCACCGACGATCGCAATCGTCACCGGTGCGCTGACGGCTGCCTTCGGCGGCATCCTGCGCGATCTTCTCGCCAACGAGCCCTCGGTGCTGCTGAGGCCGGAGATCTACATCACCGCCGCACTGGCAGGCGCCTGCGGGTTTACCGCGGCAAATGCGCTCGGCCTGCCGCTCTACGCGAGTTCAGGCCTGGGTGCGGCCCTTGCCTTCGGTCTGCGTGGCGGCGCGATCCACTACGGATGGACATTGCCGCGCTACAGGCCACGGCCCGGCCGGGAGCAGGACGAGGCTATGAGGGGAAACAAAGGGAAAGAGTAGAAGCGTCAGCTTTTCTTTTCGCGCAGGCGGATGATCACATCCACATGGGCGATTTCCATGCCTTCCGGCGCTTCCGGCAGGTTGCCGATCTGGAGATTGCTGACCGGAATGTCGAGCACCTCGTTGCGGCCCTCGACGAAGAAGTGATGATGATCGGAAATGTTGGTGTCGAAATAGGTCCTGGCGCTTTCGACCGCCAGCACGCGGATAAGGCCGGCCTCGGTGAACTGGTGCAGGGTGTTGTAGACGGTCGCGAGCGAAACCGGGACACCGGCAAAGGTGGCTTCCTCGTGCAGTTCCTCGACGGTCAGGTGGCGGTCACCCTTGGCGAACAGCAGGTCGGCAAGCGCAACGCGCTGCCTCGTCGGACGCAGGCCGCAATGGCGCAGTCTCGTCTCGATGTCCGTCATGGCTTCTGCCATATTGCCCGTCAGCTCCTGCCGTTTCACGCTCATATAAGGTATCTTGACTTTCGGATATAACTTTTACGGCGAGCACTTTCAACAGTTTCCGCAGGATACCTGCCGCGAGAGCGCCAAAAACGCGCAATTTCGCTACAAGCCTCTGGTTTGCGCCTGTAGCTTCCTATATGCGGACCAGAACAAACGCATGTTCCAGTGGCTCGGCTGCCATCCCCAGGCGGAGCGCAAGTTCATCGTTACGCTTCAATTCCGACCGATCTTGCACTAAAGCTGCTGAAACAAAAGGTCTAAGGTTCAACGGGGGGAACGGAAATTTATGGCACCCAGGCAGTCCAGCTTCTCTTACGAAGAACTTCTCTCTTGCGCCCATGGCGAGCTGTTCGGACCCGGCAATGCGCAGCTTCCGCTGCCGCCGATGTTGATGGTCCACCGCATCACCGACATTTCGGAAACAGGCGGGGCGTTCGACAAGGGTTATCTTCGCGCCGAATACGACGTTAAGCCCGACGATTGGTATTTTCCCTGCCATTTCGAAGGCAATCCCATCATGCCGGGCTGCCTTGGCCTTGACGGCATGTGGCAATTGACCGGGTTTTTCCTCGGCTGGCTCGGCGAGCCCGGACGCGGCATGGCTCTGTCGACCGGCGAAGTGAAGTTCAAGGGCATGATCCGCCCGGACACCAAGCTGCTCGAGTATGGCATCGACTTCAAGCGCGTCATGCGTGGTCGTCTGGTGCTTGGCACCGCTGATGGCTGGCTCAAGGCGGACGGCGAAACCATTTACCAGGCAACAGACCTTCGTGTAGGCCTGTCGAAGGAAAAGGCCGCCTGATCCTGCTTCGCGGCCAAAGAAGAACAAGCAGAAAAGGTTTTGATGAGATGAGACGGGTAGTTGTAACGGGTCTCGGTATCGTATCCTCGATCGGGAGCGACGCCGCCGAAGTCACCGAATCCTTGCGTCAGGCAAAGTCCGGCATTTCCTTCTCTCCCGATTTCGCCGAGCACGGCTTCAAGTGCCAGGTCTGGGGCCGGCCGACGCTCGATCCGACGGAGTTGGTGGACCGCCGCGCCATGCGCTTCCTCAGCCAGGGCGGCGCCTGGAACCATGTCGCCATGAAACAGGCGATCGCCGATTCCGGCCTTGAAGACAAGGATATCGGCGAGAACGAACGCACTGGCATCATCATGGGATCGGGCGGCCCCTCCACCCGCACGCTCATCGAGGCCGCCGAGATCACCATCAAGAACAACAGCCCGAAGCGGATCGGCCCGTTCGCCGTGCCGAAGGCGATGTCGTCCACGGCATCCGCGACGCTTGCCACCTGGTTCAAGATCCACGGCGTCAACTATTCGATCTCGTCTGCCTGCTCGACCTCCGCGCATTGCATCGGCAACGCCGCCGAGATGATCCAGTGGGGCAAGCAGGACGTGATGTTCGCCGGCGGCCACGAGGACCTCGACTGGACGATGTCGAACCTGTTCGACGCGATGGGCGCGATGTCCACCAAGTACAACAACGATCCCGACAGGGCCTCGCGTGCCTATGACGTCGACCGCGACGGTTTCGTCATCGCCGGCGGCGCAGGCGTGCTGGTTCTCGAAGAACTCGAACATGCGAAAGCTCGTGGCGCCAAGATCTATGCCGAAATCGTCGGCTACGGCGCCACCTCGGACGGCTACGATATGGTTGCCCCATCGGGCGAAGGCGCGATGCGCTGCATGCGCCAGGCGCTTACGACCGTGAAAGGCGATGTCGACTACATCAACACCCACGGCACCTCGACCCCGGTCGGGGACAGCAAGGAAATCGGGGCGATCCGTCAGGTCTTCGGTGAAAAGATCCCGCATATCCAGTCGACCAAGTCACTGACCGGCCATTCGCTCGGCGGCGCGGGCGTGCAGGAATCGATCTACGGCCTTCTGATGATGCAGGAACGCTTCATCGGCGAAAGCGCCCATATCGAAAACCTGGATCCGGAATTCGAGGGTGTGCCGATCGTGCGCAAGCGCATCGACGATGCCAAGATCGACACTGTCCTTTCCAATTCCTTCGGGTTCGGCGGCACCAACGCCACGCTCGTCTTCCAGCGCTTTAACGGATAAATCCATGACCGGAATCATGCAGGGGAAACGCGGCCTGATCATGGGGGTCGCCAATAATCACTCCATCGCCTGGGGGATTTCGAAAGCCGTCGCGGCGCAGGGCGCCGAACTTGCCTTCACCTTTCAGGGCGAAGCACTCGGCAAGCGCGTCAAGCCGCTCGCAGCCGAACTCGATTCCGATTTCGTCGTGCCCTGCGATGTCGAAGATATCGCCTCGGTGGATGCGACCTTCGCGGCGATCAAGGAGCGCTGGGGCAAGCTGGACTTCCTGGTGCATGCCATCGGCTTTTCCGACAAGAACGAGCTGAAAGGCCTCTACGCCGACACGACGCGCGAGAATTTCAGCCGCACGATGGTGATCTCCTGCTTCTCCTTCACCGAGATTTCCAAACGGGCGGCGGACCTGATGATCGATGGCGGAACGATCCTGACGCTCACCTATGGCGGCTCGATGCGGGTCATCCCGAACTACAACGTCATGGGCGTTGCCAAGGCCGCGCTGGAAAGCTCGGTGCGCTATCTCGCTGCCGATTACGGCCCGCGCGATATCCGCGTCAACGCGATCTCGGCTGGCCCCGTGCGCACGCTTGCGGGTGCGGGCATTTCCGACGCCCGTGCGATCTATTCCTGGAACCAGAAGAACGCGCCATTGCGTCGCACCGCGACCATCGAGGATATCGGCGGCTCGGCCCTCTACCTGCTCTCGGACCTCTCCCGCGGCGTCACCGGGGAAATCCACTATGTGGACGCCGGCTACAACATCACCTCGCTGCCGAGCCTCGACCGGCTGCGGAACGCTGATTCGGAATGAATAAGATGCGCATAATAATGCGCATCTTGATCCCTCATCTCGGCCGCGCTATGTTCTTCGCATAGCAAAGTGTGCCCGTGGAGCGGAACAGTCACAAGATCATCGCGAGGTTGAAACGCGACGGTTACGAACTCGTATCCATCAAAGGCTCACACCACAAGCTCCGCAGGGGTGCGCAAACCATCATCGTTCCGCACCCGAAGAAAGACCTGCCTGTTGGGACCGCGCTTGCGATTGCCAAGCAGGCAGGATGGGTTGAGGTAGACCGATGAAGTACTTCATTGCGCTCGTGCACAAAGACGGCGACAGCGCTTTCGGCATCAGTTTCCCCGACCTGCCGTCGGTTTTTTCTGCAGCAGATATCGAGGATGACCTGACTGCAAATGCGATCGAAGCGCTTCGGCTCTGGGCGGAAGATGGCGCACTGCCGGGCCCCTCCTCCTATGAAGAGCTGATGTCTCGCAGCGAGATTCGCGCAGAACTCGCCAACGGCGCGTTCCTGGCGCGTATTCCCTTCATCGAGGATGATACGCGCGTCGTGCGCGCCAACGTGACTTTCGAAAAAGGCATGCTTGATGCGATCGACGCGGCCGCAAAAGAGCGCGGGTTGACGCGTTCCGCCTTCCTGGCCAGCGCCGCTCGCAAGGATATCGAGGCGGCTTAGGACTGCCTTACTTCTTCGCCCATAGAACCTTGAAGCGGGCGTTACGGCAAGTCTCGCCGCTTTCGCGGAAACCTTCGGCCAGGACCGGCTCATAGGTCAGGCCGCGATTGGCGACCAGCATCAGGCGGCCGCCGTTCTTGAGTGCCGCGGCGGCAGTGCGGATCATCGTCTTGCCGAGCTCCGGATCCGTCGCCTGCGTCTCGTGGAAAGGCGGGTTCATGATGACGAGGTCGTATTTTTCCTTCGGTGGCTCGGCGCCGAGATCCTGCCAGTAGAAACGGGCGTTGAGATCCGGGCAGTTGCGCGCGAGATTGCGCTTGGCAAATTCCAGTGCCTGATAATCGGCTTCGAAAAGATCGATGCGGTTCACGCGCTTCGACTTTTCGGCCAGCATCACCGAGAGATAACCCCAGCCGGCGCCGAAGTCGGCAGCATTGCCGTCGAAATCGGTCGGCAGGCGGCCTGCGAGCAGTTCAGAGCCCGCATCCACGCGCTCGTGGGAGAACATGCCGGGTGCTGCCTCGAACCGGGCGTCGATCACCACGGTCGACTTCTTCAACGCCTTGATCGCGGCGTCGGCATTGGCGGGCCTGGCGAACCATATCGCGACGCCGTGATATTTCGGGGTGTAGTCGAGTTCGATGCCAAGCTTCAGGAGCGTGTTGCGGAGCGGTTGGATGCCGTCTTCCTTACCGCCGGCCACGATGATGACGCCGCCTGTTCTGACGCGCTCCAGGGCCTCGGCGACGCGGTTTTCGTTCTCGCCGCGATGCTTGCCGCAGAGCACCAGCCCCACGTCGTAGCTATCGCCCTCGGCCTCGGGAAACGCGCCTTCGCTCAGGGCCCGGAACAAAGGCCGGAACGACTGTACCGCGGTGATCTCGGCAGCAAACCCCTCGGGTAGGGCGTTGCCTGCCTCAGCGCCCAGGAAGAGCACGCGCTCGCCTTCGCCAGGCATCGGAACAGCCTCGGTGTCGAAGGGGTGGAACAGGGTTTTCAGGGCGTCTCGGCTCATGGTTAGTCTCGTCGGTTCGTCTCGTGACAGCAGATAAACAAAAGGCGCGGAAGAGCTTCCGCGCCTCGATGTCTCGGAAGGAAGAAGGCCTTATTCGGCGGCTTCGCCTTCAGCCTTCTTGACTTCCTGGCCGGTGGCCTGGTCGACGACCTTCATCGACAGGCGAACCTTGCCGCGCTCGTCGAAGCCCATCAGCTTGACCCAGACCTTGTCGCCTTCCTTGACGACGTCCTGGGTCTTGGCAACACGCTCGGAGGCGAGCTGCGAGATGTGCACGAGGCCGTCGCGGGCGCCGAAGAAGTTCACGAAAGCGCCGAAGTCGGCGGTCTTGACGACCGTGCCTTCGTAGATAGCGCCAACTTCCGGCTCGGCAACGATCGAGTGGATCCACTTGCGGGCCGCTTCGATTTCCTTGCCGGAAGACGAAGCGATCTTGACGGTGCCGTCGTCTTCGATGTTGATCTTGGCGCCGGTCTTTTCGACGATTTCGCGGATGACCTTGCCGCCCGAACCGATGACTTCACGGATCTTGTCGACCGGGATGTTCATCACTTCGATGCGCGGTGCGAATTCGCCCAGCTGGCCACGGCTTTCGGAAAGAGCGTTGGCCATCTCGCCGAGGATGTGCTTGCGGCCGCCCTGTGCCTGGCCGAGTGCGACCTTCATGATCTCTTCGGTGATACCGGCGATCTTGATGTCCATCTGCAGCGAGGTGATGCCGTCGGCAGTACCCGCGACCTTGAAGTCCATGTCGCCGAGGTGGTCTTCGTCGCCGAGGATGTCGGATAGAACCGCGAAACGTTCACCTTCGAGGATGAGGCCCATGGCGATGCCGGCAACCGGCTTGGCCAGCGGTACGCCGGCGTCCATCAGTGCGAGCGAGGTGCCGCAGACGGTCGCCATCGAAGACGAGCCGTTAGACTCGGTGATCTCGGAGACGACGCGCAGCGTGTAGGGGAACTGCTCGACAGTCGGCAGCATCGGACGGATGGCGCGCCATGCGAGCTTGCCATGGCCGATTTCGCGGCGGCCCGGGGAGCCCATGCGGCCGGTTTCACCAACCGAGTAGGGAGGGAAGTTGTAATGGAGCAGGAAGCGCTCCTTATACATGCCGGTCAGGCTGTCGACGTACTGCTCATCTTCGCCGGTGCCGAGCGTGGCGACAACGATCGCCTGGGTCTCGCCGCGGGTGAAGAGGGCAGAGCCGTGGGTGCGCGGCAGGATGCCGACTTCCGAGACGATCGGGCGGACGGTCTCGAGATCACGGCCGTCGATGCGGCTCTTGGTGTCGAGAATGTTCCAGCGAACGATCTTGGCCTGCAGGTGCTTGAAGACGGCGCCGATGACTTCGGCGCTGTATTTCGGCTCGACACCCTCGGGGAAGAAGTGGGCCTTCACCTTCGCCTTGACGGCGTCGACGGCCGCGTAACGGTCGGCCTTCTGGGTAATCTTATAGCCTTCGCGAAGCTCGGCTTCGAAATGCTGGAGCATTTCGGCTTCGAGCGCGGAATGGTCTTCCGGTTCGAATTCGCGGGGTTCCTTGGCAGCAACTTCAGCGAGCTTGATGATCGCGTCGATGACCGGCTGGAAACCGCGATGGCCGAACATGACGGCGCCGAGCATGATGTCTTCGTTGAGTTCCTTGGCTTCGGATTCAACCATCAGAACGGCATCGCCCGTACCGGCGACGACGAGGTCGAGGACCGACTCGTCCATCTCGTCGAGATGCGGGTTCAGAACGTATTCGCCGTTGATGTAACCAACGCGAGCGCCGCCAACCGGGCCCATGAAGGGAACGCCGGAGAGAGTCAGCGCCGCGGAAGCCGCAACCATCGACAAGACGTCCGGATCGTTCTCAAGGTCGTGCTGCACGACGGTAACGACGACCTGGGTGTCGTTCTTGTAGCCTTCCGGGAAGAGCGGGCGGATCGGACGGTCGATCAGGCGGGAAACCAGCGTTTCCTTTTCCGACGGGCGGCCTTCGCGCTTGAAATAGCCTCCCGGGATCTTGCCGGCGGCATAGGTCTTTTCCTGGTAGTTGACGGTGAGCGGGAAGAAATCCTGGCCAGCCTTCGGAGCCTTGGCGGAAACGACGGTCGCGAGAACGACGGTCTCGCCGTAGGTCGCGAGAACAGCGCCGTCAGCCTGGCGGGCGATCTTGCCCGTTTCCAGCCTCAGCGGGCGGCCTGCCCATTCGATTTCGACGGAATGAGTATTGAACATATGTCTTGTCCTTCAATGCGGGAGCACACGCATCGCCGATATCGGGCGCAGCGCACAGTCGACCGCAATCAATGTGACACATCATGGGCAAGACAACGGGAGGCTTTGCATCACCGGCATCCTGGAAAAGGAGCCGCGGCTAAAGCCCCGAGGGCTTTGGCCGAAAGCATCCGGCAATCCTGCCCCATGACAGGTCAACGGTTTGTTTGGCAGATCCGGCCCATCCGGGTCTGCGGGCAGTCACCACGCGAACTAGGGCGTAGCGCAAACATTTCATCGGACCTTGGCCCGAATAAAGAACCGGCAGGCGCCCCAAGAGCGCCCGCCGGAAATTTTTAGCGGCGAATACCCAGAGCAGCAATGATCTTGCTGTAACGGGCCTCGTCCTTCTTCTTGAGATAATCAAGAAGCGAGCGACGGGTGGAAACCATGGTCAGAAGGCCACGACGCGAGTGGTTGTCCTTCTTGTGATCCTTGAAGTGACCCGTCAGGTTGTTGATGCGTTCCGTCAGGATTGCGACCTGAATTTCCGGAGAACCGGTGTCGCCTTCGACGGTTGCATATTCCTTGATCAGCGCAGTCTTGCGCTCGGCAGTGATCGACATCTTACGATCCTTTCGTAAAGAGGAGAACGAGACGCCAGAAGCCGAGATGTCGTTCAGCTTCGGCCATGAATGCAGTAGGATGCCTATAGGCTCCTGATGCTGGCGCTGCCTATAGACCATTCACGTTGCAATTGGAAGAGGCGTCCGCCGATCAGCCGAAGACCCGCTTCGGCCGGAATTCGCCCTGGCCGATCTCGCCGATGGCGATCAGCTTGCCGCGCACCGTCGCATAGGCCTCCGCCTCAGCAAGCGGCGCATCGCGGCCGCGCAGGATGACCGGATTGCCCATTTTCAGCCGATGCGCCTGATCGTCGGTGACGGGCAGGTGCGGCAGGCTGGACAGCGCCTCGGCGGTATCGATCAGGAACTCGTCGAGCGCCGCCAGGCGTTCGTCGCGGTCCTCGATCTCCTCAAGCGCCACGAGATCGGCGAGCGGCACCATCTTTTCCTCGGCGAACGGTGCGACGAAGGTGCGGCGCAGTTCGGAAATATGGCCATAGCAGCCGAGATCGCGGCCGAAATCGCGGGCGAGCGCACGCACATAAGTGCCCTTGCCGCATTCCACCTCGAAATGCGCCTTGTCCGCGGTGACGCCGAGCAGCGTCAGCCGGAAGATCTCCACTTCGCGGGAAGGGATATCGACCGTCTCGCCATCGCGAGCAAGGTCATAGGCCCGCTCGCCGGCAATCTTGATCGCCGAGAACTGCGGCGGGATTTGGCTGATCGTGCCAGTGTATTTCGGCAGCAGATCGCGGATGGACTGCTCGTCGGGACGCATATCCGAAGCGGCCGTGACTTCGCCTTCGAGGTCGTCGGTCGAGCGCTCTTCGCCCCAGCTGACGGCGAATTCATAAATCTTGCGGCCATCCATGACGTAAGGCACGGTCTTGGTCGCATCGCCGAGCGCGATCGGCAGCATGCCGGAAGCGAGCGGATCAAGCGTGCCGGCGTGTCCGGCCTTCTGGGCGTTGAACAGCCATTTGATCTTGGAGACGGCTTCGGTCGAGCCGAAATCAACCGGCTTGTCGAGGATCAGCCAGCCGGAAACCGGGCGGCCCTTTGGTTTGCGGGGTTTGGACATGCGTTCTCTTGACTATTCTTTGTCTTCGCTGCCGCCATCGAGATCCCGCTGGACCTCCGGCGAGCGCAGCAGCTCATCGATCTTCTTGTAGTTATCGAAGCTGGTATCGTCGCGGAAACGGACTTCCGGCATGTATTTCATCTGCCGGAGCTGGCCGCCGATACGGCCGCGAATGTATTTCGCGTTGCGGTTCAGCGCCTCGATGACTGCCGCGTGATCCGGCACGCCGAGCGGTGTCACATAGGCCGTGGCGACTTTCAGGTCCGTCGACATGCGCACTTCGGACACGGAGATTACGGTCTTCTCGATCAGGTCGTCGCGCACTTCGCCGCGCTGGAGGACCTGGGTTATGGCGGCGCGGACCTGTTCGCCAACGCGAAGCATGCGCTGAGACGGCGCCGAGGATGATGCCTTGGTCATTTTATTTCTCTTCTAGAACACTTGCGGGGTTCGTCCCGTATTCCAAGCGCTGCGTCAGCAAAGGCGGTCACATGACCCAGGCGCGCCCAAAGGTCAAGGCGCGGCCTTCGCTTTATCTTAACAGGACGGGCTGCCTGATGCAGCCCCCAAACCCGGCTCCCGCAGGTGACGGCCGATCAGAACAGAGCGTCGTCGATATCGTCGTCGGACATGGTGTTCGTGACGGCAGCGGCTTCCACCGGCGGCTGGGTGCCGAGCAGTGCGGCATGCAGCTCGCGTTCGCTCACCATTGTATAAAGGCGGGCAATGCGGCCACCGACATCGGCAAGCGCTTCTTCGAGACCCGGCGCTTCGAAGATGTCTTCATCGAGTTCCATCTCATTGGCGCAGGAGCGCAGCACCTCGCCGAGCTCGGCGTTGAAGTTCAGCCGGGCGAGCGAGATATCCATCTCGCCGACCGCCGTCCTGCTCTGATCGCCGAGTGCCAACATCTGGGCATCCATCCGGTCGCCGACCGAGCGGATGTTTTCAAGCGCGTTTTCCAAACGCTGGTCGAGGCTTTGTTCGCTCTCTTCGCCGTGGACGCTGGTCAGCTTGTTGGCAGCGATTTCAAGCGTCTGGAGTTCGATCAGGATCTTTTCGGCCGTCTCGTCGAGCACCGCGGCGAAGTTGCGCAGTTCGGCGGTCACGACATTGATCGCCCTGCCTTCCTCACCGATCTTGCCGCAACGCAGGTTGGTGTTGAGCGCCATATAGTGAATGTCGGTGCGCACGACCTTGACGATGCCTATGCCCTCGACAAGTTCCCCGACGGTATCGCTGGTCGACCGGCTGAGTTCACCGGCGTGGTGGGCAACCTCCTCGATTTCGCGCACGGCACCGCGAGCTGCGGCCACGCCGCTCTCGAGCTGCCGGATCGCATTGTCGTTGTCGCCGCTGTCAGCGTCGGTCATCGTCGCGCGCAGGGCCTCGATCTGTGACAGATCGGACCGGAAGCTTGCGACAATGGCAACGATCTTTGCAGTATCGCGATCGAAGTCGGAGACGGATTGATTGAGCTGCAACGATACGAGCTTGCGGATGATTAGCGACAGGCTTTCGCGCTGGTCGCCGGTCAGCCTGGCGGCCGCAGGCGACTCCAGATAGTCGGAAAGGATGCGCAGGGCCGACTGGCAATGTTCGATGCGCTGGCGGGTGATGTCGCCGACCTGCATGGCCGACAGCGTCGAGGCGAGCTTCGACTGGATGCCGCCTGCAACGGTACGCACCCTCGCGGCGCGCTCGACCAGCAGCTTGCGGTGCTTGCCGATCTCCGCCGCGCCGTTGGAGAGGCCGACAACGATCTGCGGCACCGTTTGATCGTAGCGTGCCAGGATCGCCTTCCCCTTGACCATCACCGGTCCAAGGCCGTGGCCGAGGGTGCTCAGCTTGCCGGCCAGATCGTTGACCTGGCGCGAGCCCTCCTGGATTCTTGCGAGAATTTCCTCTGCGAAGCCGGCGAAATCGGCAATACCGGCACCGGTGATCTTTGCGGTCACCGCGAAGGTGCGCAGATAACGCAGGGTTTCTTGCATCTCTTCGATCTGGGGCCGGAGCTTGCGCTCGGCACAGGCGATTTCCTGGAAGCCGATCTGGCGTCCGGATTCGAGCCTGGTCAGGTGCGACAGGCGCTCGACCGTGCTCTTCAGTTCGGCCATCGTGGCGTTTGCCGTTCCTTCATCCAGCGAACCGGTCAACTGGTCGAGAGAGCTGATCAGCTTGTTCAGCACGTCGAGGATCGACAGAAGTGCAGCCCCGCCATCGAGAAAGCGTTCCTCGATACGTGACCGTGCCGTTTCCATCCGGTCGACAAAGACCAGAACGCCCGTCGAATTGTCTGCGACGTCAAAAATGGGTGCCCTGACAGCCACTTTGCCTCACCTTTCGGGTCCCGCGGGACCTCTGCCTGCTGACGATAACGACGATGAACTCGTCTGTATTGTTTTGGGACGGCCCGCATCGGCAAGTCGCCGATACGGTTTGTCCCGTGCGAGAGGGACTGTGAGCGCCCAGGGGTTAATTCTCGCAGAATCCGCGGTCTCATTTGCGACTTGTGGTTAATTTTTCCGCCTCCTCGGTGGGCCAAAATACAACCTATAAGTATTGTTTCGCGAAAAGTCGCCATACGCGATTAACTCCCCATTAACGATGCAAGTCCAAATTCTGCCAGCTATTTCAGCTCTTTCGGAATTACGTTGAGGTAAGAATGCCTGCTTCCGATGTTAAAGAAGATTGCCTTCGCCTGCCGCAGAACCTGACGGTTCGCGCGATCACCATCGTCCAGCAGGAAATGCTGCAGTTTCTCGACAAGACCGCCTCCGCAACCATCGAACTCGACGATGACTGCCAGGTGGACATCAGCTTCATCCAGCTCATGGAAGCGGCACGCATTCATGCCGATACAGCCGGAAAGCACATCGCGTTGGCCCGTCCCGCCAGCGGCTCGACGCTCGATGTTCTGAAGCGCAGCGGCTTCCTCGAAGGGATGTCTGCTGAAGACCTGAAATTCTGGCTTCATCAAGGGGGTATTCAATGAGCGCCAGCATCCTAACAGTCGACGATTCCGCCAGCATCCGGCTGACGACGCGCGTCGCCCTCAGCAATGCCGGATATCAGATCACCGAGGCAGTCGATGGACTGGACGGCATTGCCAAGCTCAAGGCCGGCCAGTTCGACCTGATCGTCACCGATCTCAACATGCCGAACATGGACGGCCTGACGATGATCCGGGAACTGCGCAAGATGCCGGCCCATATGGGCGTTCCGGTCATCTTCCTGACGACGGAATCCGACAGCGACATCAAGCAGGAAGCCAAGGCCGCCGGTGCCACCGGCTGGCTCACCAAACCATTCGACCCGGAAAGCCTGGTCAAGATCGTTCGGAAGGTACTTGGCAGATGAGTTTTCCCGATCCTATCGCGGTTTTCAGGACAGAAGCGGCCGAGCTTCTGGAACTGATCGAAGCAGGGCTTCTCGACCTGAATGTAAACCTCGGTGACAAGGATCAGGTGGACGCGGTCTTCCGCGGCCTCCACACGTTGAAGGGATCGGGAGCCATGTTCGGCTTCGATGCCCTTGCCGCCTTCACCCATCACTGCGAGACGGCCTTCGACCGCGTTCGCAAGGGCGAAGTTCCGGCAACCCGGGAACTGGTCACCGCGGTCCTGGAAGCCAAGGACCACATGCGTGCCCTAGTCGACACGCCGAATGGCGACCATGAGGCTACGGGCGAAGCGCTTCTCGCCAATCTGCGCGCCGCCGTCGATGGCGCCAACAGCCCGGGCGCGGCCAGCCTCGCCAAGGCTACGCCGGGCCGCAACCATTTCAAGATCCGCTTCAGCCTGCCGCAGAACGCGATGGCAAACGGCACCAATCCGCTGCCGCTTCTCGACGAACTGCGCGAGCTCGGCGAGTGCGAGATCGTGGCAAACCGGTCCGCCATCCCATCGCTCGAACTTCTCGCCCCGACCGATCTTCATGTCTCCTGGCAAGTCGAGCTCGTGACCACCCAACCGCGTTCGGCGATCGACGACGTGTTCATCTTCGTCATGGACGAAATGCAGCTCGACGTCGTCACGGTGGAGCCTCCGCTCACCGCCGGCACGCCGGCCAAGACCGAAGCCCCTATCGCCGAAGCCCTGCCTGCCCCGGCAGCCCAGGCCGTTGCAGCGGCACCGACCGCCCCAGCCCCTGCACCGACCGCTCCGGCACTCGTCGATGCAAAGCAGAAAAAGACCTCTGAAAACGTCCGTGTACCGGCCGAAAAGCTCGACGAGCTGATGGACCGCGTCGGCGAGCTCGTGATCGCCCAGTCGCGCCTTAGCCAGCTTGCAGGCGGCAGCGGCGACCTGCAGCTGCGGGCCGTCTCGGAAGACGTGGAACGCTTGTCCGGCGAGTTGCGGGATACGATGATGGTGCTGCGCATGGTGCCGGTCACCCAGCTGTTCGGCCGCTTCCGCCGGCTTGTACACGATCTGGCGCGTGAAACCGGCAAGACGATCGAGCTGTTGACCGAGGGCGAAACGACGGAAGTCGACAAGAGCGTGATCGAACGCCTTGCCGATCCTCTCGTGCATCTCGTGCGCAACTCCTGCGACCACGGTCTCGAGACACCCGAGGAACGGCGTGCCGCCGGCAAGCCGGAGGCGGGCCATATCCTGCTCACCGCCCGCCAGCAGGCCGGCGAAGTGATCATCACCATCAAGGACGATGGCCGCGGCATCAACAAGGAGCGGGTGCGGGCCAAGGCGGAATCCTCCGGTCTCATCGCATCCAATGCCAACCTCACCGACCAGGAACTCTATCAGCTGATCTTCCAGCCCGGCTTCTCGACGGCCCAGACGGTCACCAACCTCTCCGGCCGCGGCGTCGGCATGGACGTGGTCAAGCGGACGATCGACGCTTTGCGCGGCACGATCAACGTCACAAGCCACGTTGGCAAGGGTTCAGAGATCTCGCTCGCCATCCCGCTGACGCTCGCGATCATCGACGGACTGCTCGTGCGGGTCGGCGACGGCCGCTATGTCATTCCGCTTTCGGCGGTAGAGGAATGCCTCGAGCTCCCGATCGAAGAAGACATGCGCTCGCGCGGCCGCAGCTTCATCTCGCTGCGCGACAGTCTGGTGCCTTTCCTCAGGCTTCGCGACCTCTTCCGCACCGGCACCAAGCCCGATCCCTTCCAGAAGGTGGTCGTCATCTCGACCGGTTCCGAACGGGTGGGCCTGGTCGTCGACCAGATCATCGGCGACCACCAGACGGTCATCAAGGGAATGTCCAAGCTGCACCATGACGTCGCCACCTTCTCGGGGGCGACCATCCTCGGCGACGGGGACGTGGCGCTGATCCTCGACGTCGGCCATCTCGTGGCCGAAGGACAACAACAGGAGGCGCATCTGCGCGCGGCCGGATGAACGAAGCAGTCAGAAAGATCTCCGAAAACCTCTGGGGCGGCCGCGACGAGCTGGAAGTCCTGACATTCGATATCGCCGGCGAGATGTTCGCGCTGGAAGCCGTGAGCGTACAGGAAATCCTCGATCTCCTGCCCGAGACCATGGTTCCCGGCGCAAAAGCCTTCGTCGGCAGCGTCATCAACTTTCGCGGCAAGGTCATTCCGCTTGCCGATATCCGGCTCGCATTCGGCATGGAAGCAACGAAGCCGACGATCGACAGCCGGATCATCGTCATCGCGATCAACATCGGCGGCGAACCGGTTCTTGCAGGCATCCGTACAGACAAAGTGCATGAGGTCACCACCCTGTTCCGCGCCGCCGGCGAACCGCCGCCGAGCGTGGGCATGCGCTGGCGGCCGGATTTCATCGATTGCCTCGTCAAGCGGGGGGCGGAGTTCATCATTCTCCCCAATCTCCAGGCGATCTTCTCCGCCCAACACGACCATTCCGCGACCGGGGCTTCCCACGGTTGATCACCCTTTCGATGGACGAAAAAAATGCACGCTTCGATCAAGCTTAAGCTGGCTTCAGCATTCGGTTTCATCATCATCATGCTGCTCGCGACCGCCGCCTACGGCATCGTCAGCCTTGGCAACATGAACGACACGCTCGAGAATGTGCTGCAGGGGCCGGCCCTGCGCCTGAAACTGGCCCAGAACCTGAACAACGAGCAGCTCCAGCAGACCCGTCAGCAGAAGAACCTGCTCCTGGCTGCAAATCCTGGAGAGATGCAGGGATATATCGCCAAGGGCGATGAGGCTCGACGCACTTTCGACGAGACGCTCAAGGCGGTTGAAGCCCGTGCAACCGAGCAGGGCAAGGCTCTGTGGGCGAAGCTTGGCGGCTTCACGGCAGAATTCCGCAAGCAGGACGACCGGATCCGCAACTCCATGCTCGGCGGCGACACAGCCTCCGCGCTGCACATTTCCAACAATGAGGCCCGCGCTGTCACCAACGACATCGATACGCTGCTCTCGGATGTAGTCAAGCTCGAGGAAAGCCGCCTCAGTGAGGCCGACAAACAGACCGATCTGGATTACGCCCAGACCCGCCTGATCATGATCTCGGTCGCCAGCGTCGCTTTCCTGATCGCCGTGCTGGCCGCGCTCTGGATCGCGCTTTCGATCAACAGGGGTCTGCGCAATGCTGTAACGGCAGTTCAGAACGTCGCCGACGGTGACTTGACCAGGTTTGCCTCGATCACCAGCAAGGACGAGATCGGCGAACTGCTTGGCTATGTCAACACGATGATCGAGCGTCTGCGCGGCGTCGTGGGCGATGCGCTCGCCGCATCCGACAACGTCTCCTCGGGCAGCCAGGAGCTTTCGGCAAGTTCGGAGCAGCTGAGCCAGGGCGCGACCGAACAGGCATCTTCGGCCGAAGAAGCCTCTGCCTCGATGGAACAGATGGCGTCGAACATCAAGCAGAACGCCGACAACGCCGCGCAGACGGAAAAGATCGCCCGCCAATCCTCGCGGGACGCCGAAGCCTCCGGCCAGGCCGTCGGCCGCGCCGTCGGCGCGATGCGCACGATCGCCGAGAAGATCTCGATCGTCCAGGAAATCGCCCGCCAGACGGACCTTCTGGCCCTGAACGCCGCGGTGGAAGCCGCTCGTGCCGGCGAACACGGCAAGGGGTTTGCGGTGGTCGCTTCGGAAGTCCGCAAGCTCGCCGAACGGTCCCAGGCTGCCGCTGCCGAAATCAGCGCGCTCTCGGGCGAAACGGTGCAGGTCGCAACGGAAGCCGGCGAGATGCTCAACAAGCTGGTGCCGGACATCCAGAAGACCGCAGAGTTGGTCTCAGAAATCTCCGCCGCCTGCCGCGAGCAGGACATCGGCGCTTCGCAGATCAACGAAGCGATCCAGCAGCTCGACAAGGTGACCCAGCAGAATGCCGGCGCCTCCGAAGAGATGTCGGCGACTTCCGAAGAACTCGCCTCGCAAGCCGAAGAATTGCAGGCCTCGATCGCCTTCTTCAGGGTCGATCAGGCCGGCGGCAAAAAGCCGACCAAGCGGGCTCCGGCTACCGTTGCGGCCCACAAGCCGATTGGCAAGCCGGCCCCGATGCGCCGCGCTGCGGGACAGCCATCTCACAAGGCTGATCATTCGGTGCTCAGCCAGCAAGCCCGCGCCAAGGGTTTTGCCCTCGACATGTCAATGGGCGGACCGGATGCCGACGACGCGGACTTCCGTGAAAGCGCCTGAAGGAATTGAAACGGTCCCGGATCAACAGAGATCCGGGATCGCCTCTCGCATGTAAGCGGGAGAATGTCCGGGCTGCCGGACCATCGCAGAAGGGTGAATGTATCGGTCTTCTCGTTCCAACCGCTTTCCTCCGCCGGAGGAAGCACTGACTGATGCACTTCACCGCCTCGAGGGGATAGGGCTATGCGATTTACGATCAAGGCCAAGCTGGGACTGGCTTTCGGCTTTCTTGTCAGCCTGCTGATTGGTACCGCCGGCTATGGGATATACAGCCTCGCCGCCGCGCACGATTCCATGACCTACGTGACAGAGGTCGCGGCAAAGCGCCTCGATAGCGTCCAGCAGATGGACATCCTGTCGCTCAATCGCATCCGCGCGCAGAAGAACATGCTGCTCGCCACCTCGCCGCAGGAGATCGAAAAGTTCTACGTCGACGGCGACAAGCTGGAGCTTCAGTTCACCACGTTGCTGGACCAGCTGGCTTCGACGGCGTCGGCAGACCAGAAGCAGTTCTGGGATGAGACGCGTGCGCTCTCGACGACCAATCACGCTGCGAACGAAAAAGTCGACGCCGCGGTCAAGCGCGGCGACATGCAGGAGGCGATCGCCCTCTCGGCCGGAGAAAGCCGCAAGGCGATCATGGAACTTTCCGCGCAACTGGATGAGGCCGTACAGATCAACCGCGACCGGATGCAGAAGGCAAACGACGAAGCGGAAGCCAGCTACTGGACGACGCGCAGCCTGATGATCGCGATCGCTGTGGTGGCCGTCATCACCGCAGCGGCAACGGCGTTCTGGATCGCCCTCGGGATCGGCAGAGGCCTCACCAAGATCATGGGCGTCGCCAAGGCAGTGTCGATCGGAGATCTGGACCAGAATATCGAGATCAAGACAAACGACGAGATCAAGGATCTAGTCGACACGATCAACACGATGACGGCGAACCTGCGCAATACGGCGACTATCGCCAGCCAGATTTCCAACGGTGACCTGACCGTCTCGCCGAAACCGCTCTCCGACAAGGACACGCTCGGCCTGGCGCTCGAAAGCATGGTGGAACGCCTGCGCGGCGTGGTCAGTGATGCGCTCGCCGCATCCGACAACGTCTCCTCCGGCAGCCAGGAGCTTTCTGCAAGCTCGGAACAGCTGAGCCAGGGCGCCACCGAACAGGCATCTTCGGCCGAAGAAGCCTCCGCCTCGATGGAACAGATGGCTGCCAACATCAAGCAGAATGCGGACAACGCCGCGCAGACCGAGAAGATCGCCCGCCAGTCATCCCGGGATGCGGAAAGCTCCGGGCAGGCAGTAGGCCGCGCCGTTTCGGCGATGCGGACGATTGCGGAAAAAATCTCGATCGTCCAGGAAATCGCTCGCCAGACGGACCTTCTCGCCCTGAACGCCGCAGTGGAAGCCGCACGTGCGGGCGAACACGGCAAGGGGTTTGCGGTGGTCGCATCTGAAGTGCGCAAGCTTGCCGAACGGTCCCAGGCTGCCGCGGCCGAAATCAGCGCCCTCTCCGGCCAAACGGTGCTGGTCGCAACGGAAGCCGGCGAGATGCTCAACAAGCTGGTGCCGGACATCCAGAAGACTGCGGAACTCGTGTCGGAAATCTCCGCCGCCTGCCGCGAGCAGGATATCGGCGCATCCCAGATCAACGAAGCGATCCAGCAGCTCGACAAGGTGACCCAGCAGAATGCCGGCGCCTCCGAAGAGATGTCGGCGACCTCGGAAGAACTCGCAGCCCAGGCAGAAGAACTGCAGGCCTCGATCGCCTTCTTCAAGGTCGAGCGCGCTACCGCAAAGGCTCGGACCCAGCCCGGGACCAAAGCCCACGCACCGGCAAAACCCGGCGCGAAACAGATGTCGAAGTTCGCCGCTTCCCGGCCAGCCGAACATCCCGTCAAGGCACAGCAGTCCCGCGCCAAGGGATTTGCGCTTGATCTTTCGATGGGTGGCCCCGACCAGGATGACGATGATTTCAGGGAAAGTGCCTGAGCGGCTTTCAGACACATGAGCGGGGCCGTCAGGTCCCGTCAATGGTCAGCGTAACTGCGTTAATGCGAGCCGTGAAAAGTTCCGGCGGTCGGCCTACCGGCCTTTCAGCCAGACTTTTCCCGGTCGCATCTGAGGATAGGGCGGCTCTGCCGGTTGTTTCAAGAAATTCGGGGGATTTAAGATGCGGTTTACAATCAAACTGAAATTGGGATTGGCTTTCGCCCTGTTGACGCTGCTGCTGGTCGGCATTGCAGTCTACGGTAGCCTGAGCCTTGGCGGACTCAACGACGCCAGCATCAAGATGGTCGACGGCCCGGTTCGTCGCCTGGAACTTGCGCTCAACGCCAATGTGAACGAAGTGGACGCCGTGCGCGCCCAGAAAAACGCGCTGCTTGCGACCAATCTCGCGGATGCCGCGAAATTCCACAAGGAAGCGGACGACAACACGGAACTGATGTTCAAGGCCGTTCAGGAAGGGCTTTCGATCGCCTCTTCGGAAGGCAAGCCTTACTGGGAAAAACTGCTGACGATCGGCAAGCAGTTCCAGCAGAAGTCCAACGACTTGCAGGCCGTTCAGGCACGCGGTGATCAGGCCGGCGCTCTGGCGCTCTCCATGGGCGATCTGCGCACCATGACCGCCGATATGGGCGAGGCCATCAAGGTTCTCCTCGATATCCAGCGCAAGGGAATGGCAAATACCGAAAAAGCGAACCAGGATCTGTTCGCCTCGACGATGATGGTCTTGAGCGTCGCCTCGATTGCGGCCGTGCTGATCGCCATCGGCGCCGCCTTCTGGATCACGCTCGGCATCAACAACGGCCTCAAGAAGATCGCGTCCGTCGCCAATGCAGTGGCCATCGGCGACCTCAACCAGAAAGTCGAGGTCAAGACGAATGACGAGGTCAAGGATCTGATCGACACCGTCAACGTGATGACCGGCAACCTGCGCAATACGGCGGCGATCGCCGAGCGCATCTCGGAGGGTGACCTTGCCGTCGACGTCAAGCCGCTTTCCGACAAGGATACGCTTGGGCTCGCCATGCAGAGCATGGTGGCCAACCTGCGCACCACGGCACATGTCGCCGACCAGATCGCCAACGGCGACCTGACCGTCTCGCCAAAACCGCTCTCCGACAAGGACACGCTCGGGCTTGCGCTGCAGAGCATGGGTGAACGCCTTCGCGGCGTCGTCGCCGATGCCCTGGCGGCATCGAGCAACGTCTCCTCCGGCAGCCAGGAGCTTTCGGCAAGCTCGGAACAGCTGAGCCAGGGCGCCACCGAACAGGCATCTTCGGCAGAAGAAGCCTCCGCCTCGATGGAGCAGATGGCGGCCAACATCAAGCAGAATGCGGACAACGCCGCGCAGACGGAAAAGATCGCCCGCCAATCCTCGCGTGACGCCGAAGCCTCCGGCCAGGCCGTCGGCCGCGCCGTCGGCGCCATGCGCACGATCGCCGAGAAGATCTCGATTGTCCAAGAAATCGCTCGCCAGACCGACCTTCTCGCTTTGAACGCCGCGGTGGAAGCCGCCCGTGCCGGTGAACACGGCAAGGGTTTTGCGGTCGTCGCATCGGAAGTGCGCAAGCTTGCCGAACGCAGCCAGGCTGCTGCTGCCGAGATCAGCGCACTTTCCGGCGAAACGGTGCAGGTCGCAACCGACGCTGGCGAGATGCTGAACAAGCTCGTGCCCGCGATCCACAAGACTGCGGAACTCGTGTCGGAAATATCGGCCGCCTGCCGCGAGCAGGATATCGGTGCTTCCCAGATCAACGAAGCGATCCAGCAGCTCGACAAGGTGACCCAGCAGAATGCCGGCGCCTCCGAACAGATGTCGGCGACGTCCGAAGAACTCGCCGCCCAGGCCGAAGAACTGCAGGCGTCGATCGCGTTCTTCAAGGTCGATCGGGCGGGATCCAAGCAGCGGGGCCAGCCGGTCCCGGCCGCCAAGCCCGCACCGGCCAAATCCAGAGCCCAGCCGGCGCCCAAGGCCTATTCGGCCGGTCATTCAGTCAACGCACAACAGGCCCGCGTGAAAGGTTTTGCCCTCGACCTATCGATGGGCGGCCCCGACGCGGACGATGACGATTTCAGGGAGAGCGCGTAATGGCAGGCATATCCTCCGAATCCCAGTTCGTAACCTTCAGCCTCGGCGATGAGGTTTTCGCGGTCCCCGTCGAGGTGGTCCGCGAGATCCTCGACCACGAGGAACCGTTCAAGATCCCGCACGGCCCGGAATACCTGCTCGGCCTGCGCGATGTGCGCGGACAGGGCGTGCCGGTGATCGACCTTCGTCTTCGCCTCGGCCTGACGAGGACGGTCAAGACGCCGCATACGCGCATCCTGGTGCTCGACGTGCCGGTCGCCGATCGCGTCCTGGTGCTCGGCCTCGTCGCGGACCGGGTCTTCGAAGTGGTGCCGTTCCGCAAGGAACAGATCGAGACGGCACCGGATATCGGGGTGCGCTGGCGCTCCGATTATATCGCCGGTGTGGTGCGCCGGGAGAGCGGCTTCGTTGTCGTTGTCGACCTTGCACGGCTGTTTTCGGATTCCGGGTCGGCGCTCGCCGATGTCGGACCGCAGTCCCAGGTCGCCTGATGGAATTCGCATAACCGAATAGGTTCTTGTACGGGGGGCACGCGCGTGAGTACAGCAATGAGGAGCCAGCCGCTCGACGACCGGCTGAGCAAGCGCAACTTCGATCTGCTTTCGAAGTACATCTACGACTATAGCGGCATCAAGATGCCGCACAGCAAGATGACCATGCTCGAAGGACGGCTTCGCCGGCGCCTGCGCGTCACGGCCATGCCGACTTTCGACAGTTATTGCGACTACCTCTTCAAACACGGAGGTATCGAGGCCGAATCGATCTTCCTCATCGATGCGGTGACCACCAACAAGACCGACTTCTTCCGCGAGCCGAAGCATTTCGACTACATGATGCAGACGGCGTTGCCGGACATCCTGAAAACCTACGCGGACCGGCGCATCCGCACCTGGAGTTCGGCCTGCTCGACGGGCGCCGAGCCCTATACGATAGCCATGGTGCTTTCGGAATTTCTGAGCTCGTCGACGCCGGAACGTGACTATTTCGTGCTTGCCACCGATCTTTCGACCGACGTGCTGCAGAAGGCCCAACGCGGCATCTACCAGAGCGATCTCCTGGCCCCCGTTCCGGCCGACATGATGAGCAAATATGTCATGCGTTCGTCCGACAGCCGTCGGCAGGAAGTGCGTATTTCACCGAAACTGCGCTCCCACGTCGGTTTCGCCCGGCTGAACCTGATGGACGAGGCCTACCCCGTCGGGGACCTGATGCACATGATCTTCTGCCGCAACGTGCTGATCTATTTCGACAAGCCGACGCAGCAGCATGTGTTGTCCCGCCTTTGCCAGGCACTGCTTCCCGGGGGTTATCTGTTCATCGGTCATTCGGAAACCGTGACTGGCTTCGACCTGCCGATCCGTCAGGTGGCAAATACTGTGTTCAAGCGAGTATGAACGATGAGCGGCAAAATTCGCGTTCTGATCATTGATGACTCCGCCAGCGTCCGCCAGACCCTGACAGCCGTCCTGTCGGCGGATCCGGACATCGAAGTCATAGGCGCGGCCAGCGATCCCTTCATGGCGGCGCGAAAGCTGCGCGAGGAAATCCCCGACGTCATCACGCTCGATGTGGAAATGCCGCAGATGGACGGCATCACCTTTCTGCGCAAGTTGATGTCCCAGCATCCCATTCCGGTGGTGATGTGCTCGTCTCTGACCGAAAGCGGCTCGGAAACGCTGATGCAGGCGCTCGAGGCGGGCGCTGTCGATATCATCCTGAAGCCGAAGATCGGCGCGGCCGACCACCTTGCCGAATCCGCCGAAAGGATCCGCACCGCGGTCAAGGGAGCGGCGCGCGCCCGGGTCGGCCGGCTGCGTCCATCACGCATTTCCGAAGGCGGAACGACCGCCAAGCTGACGGCCGACGCGGTGCTTCCGCCCCCCAAGGCCGGCGCCATGGCGAAGACCACCGAAATGGTCGTCTGCGTCGGCGCCTCGACCGGCGGAACCGAGGCCCTGCGCGAGCTTCTCGAAGCCCTGCCGGCCAATTCTCCGGGCATGGTCATCGTCCAGCACATGCCGGAAAAATTCACCGCGGCCTTCGCCAAACGGCTCAACAGCCTCTGCGAAGTCGAGGTCAAGGAGGCGGCCGACGGCGATCCGGTGCTGCGTGGCCACGTGCTGATCGCCCCCGGTGACAAGCATATGCTGCTAGAACGGCGCGGCGCGCGTTACGAGGTCTCGATCCGCTCAGGCCCGCTGGTCAGCCGCCATCGTCCGTCCGTCGACGTGCTATTCCGGTCCGCCGCACGCTCGGCCGGCAGCAATGCGATGGGCGTGATCATGACCGGCATGGGCGACGACGGCGCCCGCGGCATGAACGAGATGCATCAGGCGGGCGCCTATACGGTGGCCCAAGACGAAGCGTCGTCCGTGGTGTTCGGCATGCCCAAGGAAGCCATCGCCCATGGCGGCGTCGACAAGGTCGTGCCGCTCGAACAGATCGCCCGGGAAATCCTCGCCGCCGATCGTCGGCGGTAAGATCTGGCAACGGATTTTTCACGGCTCGTTAACCATGTTTGGCAAGAATGGGGCAACGCATCATGAGGGTGCGGTGAGAGAGCAATCTTACGCTCGTAGCCGGACAGGGACCGAAGATGCCAGTCATTACCTTTGCCAACACCAAGGGCGGAGCGGGCAAGACCACCGCTGTGCTTCTTCTTGCAACCGAACTCGTTGAGCAAGGCTACCGCGTCACGATCCTGGATGCCGATCCGCAATACTGGATCACCCGCTGGCACATGCTCTCCCCACGCGATGACAAGCTCAACGTCATTTCCTACGTGACGCAGGCTTCGATCGACCGGCATATTTCCGAGAACCGCCACAAGACCGATTATTTCGTGCTCGACCTGCCCGGCGCCCAAAGCCCGCTGCTTGCCAAGGCGATCGGCCTTTCCGACCACGTACTGATCCCGATCCAGGGCTGCGCCATGGATGCCCAGGGCGGTGCAAACGTGCTGGAACTGCTGCGCTATCTCGAAGAAAAGGCCAATCTCCGCGTGCCGCATTCGGTCGTTCTGACCCGCGTCAACTCGATGGTGACGACCCGCGCCCTGCTTGCGGTGAAGATGCTGCTGGCCGAGCGCAAGGTCGAAGTGCTGGACACTCCGATCATCGAACGCGCCGCGTTCCGCGATATCTTCGATCTCGGCGGCACGCTTTACACGATGGACGAAAACCGCATCAGCAATCTCGACAAGGCCCGGCAGAACGCCCGCCTGTTCGCGCTCGAAATGCTCCGCCGCGTGCCACTCCACAAGCCGGCCTCGCTTTCGAAGCGCTTCGTCCGCGCCGCCTGATCACGCCTTGCCGTTCATCAGGATCTGCAGCTTGACGTCGGATGGATGTCCGGCGGCGGCCCGCTCGAAGGCCTTGATCGAATCCTTGAAATCGAAGACGCCGGTGATCAGCGGCTTCAGGTCGACCTTGCCGGACGCGATCAGTTCCAGCGCCCGGTCGAAGATGTTGGCGTAGCGGAACACCGTCTCAAAGCGAACTTCCTTGGAGATGGCGCTCGAGACGTCCAACGGCACCGGCTCGACCGGCAGGCCGACCAGCACGAAGGCACCGCCGGGCCGCACCAGGTCCAACATGCCGGCATAGGCCCTCGGGCTGCCGCTCGCCTCGAACACGACATCCGCACCCCAGCCGCCGGTCGCTTCGGCGATGACCTCGGCAAACGGCCGTTCGGTGATGTTGACGGGGATGATGCCGGGGTACTGGCCGGCGATCTTCAGCTTGTCGGGGCTCAGATCCGAGATGAAGACGCGGGCGCAGCCGCCCGCGAGTGCCGCCAACGCCACCATGATGCCGATCGGGCCGGCACCGATCACCGCACCGACATCGCCGGGCTGGATACGGGCGCGGCTGGCGGCCTGCATGCCGATCGCGAACGGCTCCACCATGGCGCCTTCGGCAAAGGAGACGTTGTCCGGCAGCTTGTAGGTGAAGGCCGCAGGATGGATGACTTCCGGCGTCAGCACCCCGTGGACCGGCGGCGTCGCCCAGAAACGGACGTCCGGATCGACGTTGTAGAGACCGAGCTTGGAGGCACGTGACGACAGGTTCGGTACGCCCGGTTCCATGCAGACGCGGTCACCGACCTTCAAGGTCTTCACCTCGCTACCGACCTCGACGACGATGCCGGCCGCCTCATGGCCGAGCACCATCGGCTCCCGCAGAACAAAGGGACCGATTGCGCCGTGGGTGTAATAATGGACGTCGCTGCCGCAGACACCGACCGTATCGATGGCGATCTTCACGTCGCCCGGCCCGACCTCGGTCGGAAGATCGATCTCCCTCAACGCGAGAACGCCTTTTTTCTCGAGCACCAGTGCCTGCTGCATGCGATGTTTCCTTCCGATTATTTTCTGACGCTGGCCGAGCTTCCGGGCGAGATCAAGGCAGCCATCTGCCGCTTTCAGCCACGGCCGGCATAAGGCATGCCGTTTGCCATCACCGTCATGAACAGGACATTGGCCTCCAGCGGCAATCCATCCATGTAGAGCACCGCATCAGCCACGTGCTTGGTATCCATGACCGGCTCCACAGCAGTCGTGAGGTCCGCCTGCAGCGCCCCTTCCTTCATCCGCACCGTCATCGGCGTGTCGGCATTGCCGATATCCACCTGGCCGCAGACGATGTTCAGCGGCCGCCCATCGAGCGCGATCTGGCGCGTCAGGCCGGTAATGGCGTGTTTGGTGGCGGTGTATGCGGCCTGGAAAGGACGCGGCACGTGCGCCGAGATCGAACCGTTGTTGATGATCCGCCCGCCGCCGGGGTTTTGCCGCCGCATCATCCCAAAGGCCGCCCGGGCGCAATAGAAGGCGCCATTGAGGTTGAGGTCGATGACGGCCCGCCAGGTTTCCAGCGGCAATTCGTCGATCGGAACGGCCGGGGTGCCGCGACCGGCATTGTTGAACAGAAGATCGAGGCGGCCATAGGCCTCTTGCGTCGCTGCAAACAAAGCCTCCACGGCGGCCGGATCGGTGACGTCCGTCGGCACGACGAGCGACTCCCCGCCGGCCAGTTCCGCCGTACCCCGCAACTCGCTCTCGCGCCGGCCGGCAAGCACCGTCCGATAACCTGCGTTCAGAAGCCCGATAGCGACGGCCCTGCCAACGCCCGAGCCCGCGCCCGTTACGATCGCTACTTTCGACATGTCCACTCCTCCTTGTCCGTTTCGCCGCATCTTATAGTCGGCGATCGGCATGGCCGTCGAGGCCCATCAGTCCTTTGCCAGCAGTTCGCGAAGGGCGAGCCGCTTGTAGGTTTCCACCATCGCCGCACCTTGGGCGGGCTCGAGGGAGATCGCCAGCCGCATTGTCGACGTGCCGAGATACATGACCAGCATGGCCCGGTTGAACAGTTCTTCCGGATGGGCGTCGGGCTCCATATGCGCCAGCGTTGCCGCGACGATCGCGCCGTTTTCGCGGGCATCGGCGAGATCGATATCCTGCAATGCCTTGTCTGCCTGGGTGCCGGACCAGATGTCGCGCATCACGGGTTCAGCGAGGAACAGGCCGTAATAGATGTCGATCAGCTCTCTGAACGCTTGCGAAAACGCGGCCTCGTTCCGGACCGGCTCCAGCGCCTCGCGAATGCAGGCGCGGCCTTCCTCGTTGTAGCGTTCGGCGAGCGTGCGGACCACCGACCCCTTGTCCGGGAAGAACTGGTAGAGCGAGCCGATCGGCACGCCCGCCTTTTCCGCCAGCTCACCCATCTTCATCACGTCGCTGCCGCCGCGGGCGATCAGCTCCTTCGCCGCCGCGAGAATCCGCTCCACCCGCTCCCGGCTGCGCTTCTGCTGGGGCTGGCGTGGCGTCGATGCAGAAATCTCCATTGTCTTTCCGTACCTTGAGTTTCTAACGCGAGGAACATTCGCATTTTTTGTTGACAAGCGCAACATGAGGATTTATCGCTTTAGAACATGAGGAAAATTCATGTTAAAGGAGGCATCCCGTGGAAAACCCCATTCTCATCATCGGCGGCAAGGGCAAGACCGGCTCTCGGGTTACAGAGCGCCTGCAGGCATTGAACAGGCCTGTCCGTTTCGCTTCGCGCTCCACCGGTTTCGACTGGACGGACCGCAGCACCTGGGCGCCGGCTTTGGAGGGAGCGTCGACCGCCTACATCACCTATTACCCGGATCTCGCGGTGAAGGGGGCGCCGGACGATATCGACGCGCTTGCGACGCTCGCGGTATCGCTGGGCGTCAAGCGGCTGGTTCTCTTGTCAGGCCGGGGCGAACCCGCGGCGCAGGAAAGCGAACGGCGGATGATCGCCTCGGGTGCCGACTGGACGATCGTTCGGGCAAGCTGGTTCAACCAGAATTTCGACGAGGGACAGCTCTTGCCGATGATCCTTGAAGGGGAACTGGCGCTGCCGGTCAGCACCGTGCGCGAGCCGTTCATCGATGCCGGCGACATCGCCGACGTGGTCACTGCCGCTCTCACCGACGCTCGGCATATCGGCGAACTCTACGAAGTGACCGGCCCGCAGCTTCTGACCTTTGCCGAAGCCGTGGCGGAAATCGGCAAGGCAAGCGGGCGCGCCATCGCCTTCCAGACGATCTCCGATGAGGCGTTTGTGGAAGGTCTCAAACAGGCCGAAGTGCCCGCCGATGTTGCCGAACTGTTGGTGGAGTTGTTCACCGTCGTGCTCGACGGCCGCAACGAATACCTGTCGGACGGCGTGATGCGCGCCCTCGGCCGGCCGGCCAAAAGCTTCACCGATTATGCGAAAGACGCCGCGGCCCGCGGCGCCTGGGCATGATCTCAGGCGGGTTTTTTCTTGGTCACGGTCACAGTGCCGGCATCCGCATCGACCACGACCCAATCCCCGGTCTCGATCACATCGAGCGGGTCCTGGTCCAGCTCGGTGATCGCCGGAACCCGGGTGACGACGGCGCCGAGCGCGATCTTGGTGGTCATCCGGGTAAAGATCATCGCCGCCGGCTGGACGCCGTTCAGCCGGGTCATATGGAAATAGGCCGACCAGCCGGACGAGCCTTTCGCGCCGGGGAAAACCAGAATCTTGCCGGCGAAGGAGACGCCGCGCATCTCATGCCGACGCTCGATGACCGTGCCGGTGCGCTCGTTGATACCGCCCCAGCCGGAGATCGTTTCGGTGGTGACGAGCGCCTCGCCCTCGGCGCGGCCGGCAACCACCTTGCGGCCCTTGAGCTCGATCGTATCGGGTTTTGCTTCGGTCGCGATATCCATCAGGCTCTCCCGTTCCACTGGCCCGTCAAGGCGGCATCGACGCAATCGCTGACCGAGCCGAACCAGCCCTGCACGCCGGTGATCGCCGGCAGGTAATGCGCCTGCTTGGCGGAATCGGTGGCGATGACCTTGGTCCCCGCCGGCAACCGGCGGGAAATGGCGGGACAGGTGTCGCTCATGACGACGCCGCCCGCTTCGCGGATGACATCGATATAGCCGTTGCGCTCGGCGACCTGCTTGATCGCGCGTGGCGTGTGCACCCAGAGCTGCACATTCGAATGGATCTTCCTGTTCTCCAGCATGTGAGCGATCAGCGCCATCTGGTCGATGGAATTGTGCGGGCAGCCGAGCATGATGAAATCGACCTTTTTCTCGGTCGAGCTCTGCAGCTTCTCATAGGTCTCGCGCCGCTCCTTCGCACCGTAGCGGAACGTGGCCTTCATCTTGCGACCGCCGAAGGCTTCCTCGATGCTGTCCGCTTCCGGGGTGATGCCTGGAATATGGTACATCTCGACTCCGCCGGACGAAGCGGCGGCTGCGCCGAAGTGCTTGAGCTTGATGAGGTCGGGCTGGCGTCCGGCGCCCTTCAGCACCGGGATCTCCTCACCGATGACCTCGCCGATATAATAACCGAGCAGGCCCCAATCCATCATGTCGTCGACCTCGATATCGAGCTCGACCAGATGGGTGCCGCGGCGGTTTTCAGTGATGTGGAAACCCCAGTAGGGAATTCGGCCGGTGAGCGCCGCGGCGCCGGTGCTTTCCTTGCCCTCGACATTGGTGCGGGCGCCGAGAACCGAGTTGCAGTAGATGACGGCCGATGATTCCATCCAGGCGCAGTGTTCGCCCTTCACCGGCACGTTGCCCACCTGATAGGGCGTGCAGGTGGCGAACATGTTGACGCCGCGTCGCCCCAGATACTTCTCATTGGCGCGCTGCATGTCCACAAGCGCCTTATCGACGCCTTGGAGTTCCCAGTTGTCGTTGTCGATGCCGGTGATCAGCTGGCAGGTATGCGCCACCATATGGGGCACCTCGACGACTTCGTCGCTGTCGAGGTTGAGCTCGGAATAGACGTGCTCCATGCCCTTTTCGGCAATCGCCTGCACCGACGGCGTCGAGGCGTTGAAGGCGCCGGCGACGTTGTTGGTCTCGACCAGCCGTTCGGCGCCGAGCGCTTCGCCGTAACGAACCAGCAGATCCATGGCGCGCGCCTTGGCGCGACCGTGCTCGCCCTCATACATGGCCTTTTCGTGATCCGTCAGGTTCATCGCATCCTCCTCACGATGCGGCGCGCATTTTCGCGTCGGTCCACCGATAATGCTTCTTTTCGACGTTGTCGGAAACCCGCTCGCGCAGCGCATCGCGATCGATCTGATGCACGCTGCCGGTTCCGGCAAGGTCGAGCGCGTTGGCGGCCGCCATGCCCATGGCGATGCACGGCCCCATGACCCGGATGCTCGAAAGCGCCGCGGAATCCGCATCGACGCAGCGGCCGGCGGCGGCAATGTTGTCGCATTCGTCCGGCGTCAGGCTGCCAAGCGGAATATAGTGGGCATGCTCTTCGTCGAAAGTGATCCAGTGGTGGCCGTCGCCATGGTCATGCAGCTCGATCGGCCAGGCGGTACGGGCAACGGCGTCGTCGAACCTGGTGCCCGACTTGATCTCGTCGACGGTCAGGTGATGGCTGCCGGCGATCCAGCGGGTCTGGCGGATGCCCGGCAGGCCGAAGGAGCGGATACGGGCATTGCCGAAGCATTCGGGGAATTCCGTCTTCAGGAACTCCACTGCGCGGGCCGCCTGGTCCTTGCCTTCCAGCGCCTTCCTGGAAGCCTCGACCGGATCGAGCGGGGTTTCCACATGGGTCATGTTCATGGCGGCGATGCCGCGGCCGGGAATGGTGAAACCGAGGCCTTCGCGGCGCAGCAGGCCGTAGCTTGCCGCCTTTTCCTTCATCCGGTCGCCGATCTCGTAGCGGGTCGGCTGCTTCGCTTCGTCGATGTTTTCCAGCACCACCATCTGGGTGCCGAAGACGCCGCCCTTTTCCGGCTGGCGGCAGGCGAAGCCGGCCTGCCAGACGAGCGCCGCGTCGCCGCTCGCCTCCACCCAGCCCGCCGCCTCGATCGACACGCCGCCGTAACGGGTCATGAAATCGGTCTGGACGACCCGCCTGCCTTCGACATGCACGTCGAGTATCTGCGCGCCGAGCACGACCTCGATGCCGGCATCCAGAATGCTTTGTTCCATCCAGCGGCCAAGGACGACTTCGTCGTAATAGACGACCGTGGTGTTCGGCCCGTGGCGGTAATAGATCGACCGGTCCTGGCTTTCGAGATGGGCGAGCAGCCTGTCGGCGACGCCATAGGTGAACTGGTAGCCATGCGTGCCGTTCGAAAACAGGCCGCAGAACGTGGCGATGATCGAGTTGACCGCCTGCCCGCCGAGTGCCGCCTGGCCGTCGACGATCACCACCTTGCGACCAAGTTTCGCGGCTTCGAGGGCGGCGGAAATGCCGGCGATGCCGGCGCCGACGACGCAGATATCCGCCTTGAGCTTGCGGAACGGCGCCGACTTCTCGCGCCGGACAATCCGCGTTTCCCTGCTCAGCGTCTCCGCCATCGAACCCTCCCGTACGGCCTGCGCCCTCCCGGCGCTTTGGCCATGATCGTAACCCAAGCCGCCTCGCCTTGAACCCGGCAAGTGATGCGATCAGCTTTCTTGTTTCGAGAAAGGTCCCGCCGGATTTCAGCGGTTTTGGCGTCAGCGAAACGGCGCGCTTGAGGCAGGTCCAGATTTCTTCTCAAAACATCGGAATGACCTGATCCGGCACCCCTTCCGAAAACCGCTTCTGCACGTAGGATATGAACTCGGACACCACGACCTTGTTCATCTTGATCCTGGGCACGGACGCCTTCACCCAGAGCGGCTCGACCGGAAATTCCGGCATCACCTCTTCAAGCGCGCCGCTATCGAGATCCGACCGGGCGAGGAACCTCGGCAGGATCGCCAATCCCAATCCCTGCCGGGCAGCGGCGAGCAGGACCCGGCTATCGTTGGCCGTGAAATTCGAAGTGATCTCCACGTTGAGCGTGCTCGTTTCCATCTGGAAGGTCCAGGTCGTGCCGATCGTGTGGAAGGTGATGCATTCGTGGCCGACGAGTTCGGTGGGCGTCTTCGGCCGTTTGCGCCCCGCCAGATAACCTCGCGATGCGCACAGCACCCGCGGATAGGGACAAAGCGGATGATCGATCACATAGGCGTAGGATTGCGGCAGGGCGCCGATCGCCACGTCGAACCCCTCTTCCAGCGGATTGACCGAGCGGTCGATCAGCACGATCTCCATCTTCACCCGCGGATTGGCGGCCTGGAACGCGGCGCAGATATCACCGAAGAACATTGAGGTCAGCGTCGTCGGTGCCTTGATGCGCAGCGAGCCGGTCAGCCCCAGTTCGTGGGTATTCGGCGTCGCCAGCGTCTCCTCGATCTCGCCGACCAGGAGCTGCAGGCGGGGCCGCAGCCGCTCTCCGTCGAGCGTCAGGGCCAATCGCCTTGTGGTGCGCACGAACAGCTGGGTATTGAGGTGCTCTTCGAGCCGCTTGACGCGCTTGGTAATGACCGAGGTCGCGACACCCAGGTCACGGCCGGCGGCGGAAAAACTGCCGGCGCGTGCGGTTGCCAGGAATGCACCGATATCGAGAAGTATATTCACTGTCTTTCTCGTTTCGAGAAAATCCGAACCGGCATCACGCGCATATTTTCCGGGGTTTCGCAACTCCTGCCGCGTTCCATAGCCGACGTCCTATTTGCCTGATCATTCTCGATAGATCAGCCGCAACGGGCGCTATGGAAATCGAATTCCGCCGCGAGTTTCCCGACCGCACCGGTTTCCGAGATGCGCAATGCCATCCATATGGACACCGCCGACCAGGCGGCCCGCATATAGCTGTCGGCGCGGTAGAGGGCAGCATCCGGATCGCTCTGAAGCGCCGCCATCCGCCCGCTCAAGCGCTCGAATCCCTCCAGGACCGCGAGAGCCTGTTCCGATTCCGCCGGGTGTTCGGCGATGTAGGCGTCGATCTCGTCTCGCGCCTTCTCCAGGAAAAGGGTGAGCCCCCGCCCCTCGTCACGCCAGAGGCGGCGGGTCAGGAAATCCAGCGCCTGCATGCCCGTCGTGCCCTCGTAGATGGTCATGATGCGGGCATCGCGCAGATATTGCTCGAGCGGCCAGTCGCGAGTATAGCCGACGCCACCGAGTACCTGGATCGCCGCATTCGCCACCTCGAACCCGGCCGCAGCGCCAAAATTCTTGATCAGCGGCAGCATCCAGCCGGTGAAATCCTCCAGCCCGGATTCAGGCTCCAGTCGGGCGATATCCATGGTCGTGGCGAGTTCGAGAATGGCGGCGCGCAGGATTTCCGTGGAGCTGCGGATCTCGTGCAGTTGGCGCTGCACATCCGGATGGCTCGATATCGGTACCGGCGGCTGGTCAGGCCGTCCGCCCTGGCGGCGCTCCTTCGCATAGTCTTCGGCGATATCGGCCGCAGCAGATGCTATGCCCAGCCCCTGGCAGCCGGTGAGCAGCCGCATCAACTCGATCATGGTGAAAAGCTGCGGCAGTCCGCGCCCTTCGCGGCCCAACATGATGCCCCGGGCGTTGTCGAAGCGCATGGCGCAGGTGGGAGAGCCGTGAAGGCCCATCTTCTCCTCGATGCGATCGACCGAAACGCCGTTCGGCTGGCCGTCGATGAGGTTCGGCACGAGAAAGAGGCTGATGCCGCGCGTGCCCGGCTGGTCGTTGGTACGGGCGAGCAGGCAGTGGCCGATACGGCCCGCCATGTCGTGGTCGCCGAAGGAGATCCAGATCTTCTGGCCGGTGATCAGCCATTCGCCATCGTTGAGTTCGGCCTTCGTGCGCAGCCGGCCGACGTCGGAACCCGCGTCCGATTCGGAAATGCAGATCGTCGCCGCCCATTCGCCGGTGCTGAGTTTTGGCACCCATTCGTTTGCAGTCGTTTCGTCGGCGGCTTCCGTCAGAAGATGGGCCGCCGCACGGGTCGAGCCGGCCCCCATCATCAGCGCCACGCAGCCGCGCTCGAAAAGCGGCGCGCAGGCAGCATGCAAGGTCAGCGGAACGGCCTGGCCGCCGAATTTCTCGGCCACGTCCATTCCGAGCCAGCCGGCCTCGGCATATTGCCGGAACGCGTCGGCAAAACCGTCTGGTGTCTTCACCCGACCGTCGATCACCTTCGCGCCGCTCCGGTCGCCGACCGCATTCAGCGGCGCCAGCACGCCCTCGGCAAAACTTGCCGCCTCCTCGATAATCGCGGCAACCGTCTCGTCGTCGCAATCTTCACGGAGCTCTTTCAGCCGGTGCCAGCCCGGCGTCAGAGCCAGGATGTCCAGCGTTCGGTCGGCCTGATCCGCAAACGACATCGGCGGTTACCGCGGCTGCATGCGCAGCGCACCGTCGAGCCGGATCACTTCGCCGTTGACATACTGGTTCTCGATCACGAACCGCACCGCATCGGCAAACTCGCCGGGGTCGCCGAGCCGGGACGGATAGGGAATCGCGCTGGCAAGACTGTCCTGCGCCTCCTGCGGCAGCTCATGAAGCAGCGGCGTCAGGAAGATGCCGGGTGCTACAGTGTTGACCCGTACGCCGAAACGGGAGAATTCGCGCGCCGCCGGCAAAGCCAGCGAAACGATGCCGCCCTTTGAGGCCGCATAGGCGGCCTGGCCGATCTGCCCTTCGAAGGCTGCGACCGAGGCGGTGTTGACGATCACGCCGCGCGCCTTGTCGTCGCGCTCGGGCAGGCCCGACATGCGATCGGCCGCAAGCCGCATCATGTTGAACGTGCCGATCAGGTTGACGCGAATGACCCGCTCGAAATCGGCAAGCGGCATCGGGCCGTTCTTTCCGACGATGCGCCCCGCCGTGCCGATGCCGGCGCAGTTGACGAGGATGCGCAAGCCGTCGCCGGCTTGCGCCGCAATGTCGAGTGCCCTGGTCGCATCGTCCTCGCTGGTCACGTCGCCCGAGAGCGCCACGCCGCCGATCTCGGTCGCGACCTTTTCGGCCGCGGCCTGATTGCGGTCGAAGACATGTACCACGGCCCCGAGCTTCGCGAGCAGCCGCGCCGTCGCTTCGCCGAGCCCCGATCCGCCGCCTGTGACGACAGCGCTTGTTCCGTCGATCCTCATGCCGCCAGCTCCTTGCCGACCCGGATGACGCCCGGCGCATCCGCATACAGTTCCTCGACCAGATCGCCGCGATGGGCGAGCACGGCGCGCTGGTTGATCGAGCCCTTGTCGGTCACCTCGCCCTTTTCGAAACGCAACGGCTGGGTCATCAGCATCATGCGCATGACGCGCGTCGCCGAACCGCTGGACTGGCGCTGGTGTTCCTTTAGCCGCTCGATGATCGCCGCCCTTACCTTCGGATGGGCGACTACCGCCTCGTCGGAAAGGGCGACGTCGCCGCCGATCAGTTCCCGCAGTGCCGGCACGAAGGGCACCACCAGCGCTCCGAGCTCGGCCCGGTTCTCGCCGGTGATGACCGCATCGCGGATCAACCCGCCGAACTGGTTGACGAGCTGCGCCCGCAATACGCCGACCGCCACCCAGGTACCGGTCTGCAGCTTGAAGTTTTCCGCCGTGCGTCCGTCGAAATAGAACCCCTGGCGCGGATCGCCGGGCACGGCGAATTTCACTGCGTCACCGATCCGGTAAAAACCTTCCTCGTCGAAGGCCTCTTTGGTCAGCTTCTCGTTGCGCCAGTAGCCGGGGGTGACGTTCGGGCCCTTGAGGCGCAGCTCGTACTTGTCGTCGATCGGCACCAGTTTCATCGTGACGCCCTGGCCGGGCACCCCGATATTGCCCGGCTTTTCCTGCGGGTCGGTGCAGAAGATCGCGAATGGCGCGGTCTCCGTCGAGCCGATGCCGGTGCCGAGCGGCACCTGTTCGCCGATCGTCATCTCGGAAAGCTCGATCAACGCGTCCCAGGTGTGCTGCGCCATGCCGGCGCCGGCGTACATCAGGAGCTTCAGGTCCTTGAAGAAGGTCTTGCGAAGTCCCTCGTCCTCGCGCATCGCCTGGATCAGCATTTCATAACCGGCCGGCACGTTGAAATACCAGGTCGGCGAAATTTCCTTCAGGTTGGCGATCGTCTGGGCCATCAACGCCGGGCTCGGCTTGCCGCGGTCGATGTAATAGGTGCCGCCGTTATAGATGGCGATGTTGAAGACCTTGTTGCCGCTGGCGGTGTGGTTCCAGGGCGCCCAGTCGACCAGAACCGGCGGTTCGTCGCGGAAATAGGAATAGCAGTCGGTCACCATCTCCTGGTTGGAGCAGAGCATGCGCTGCGTCTGGATGACCGCCTTGGGCGAACCGGTGGTGCCCGAAGTGAACAGGAATTTCGCGACCGTATCCGGCCCGACTGCGTCAAAAGCCTTGTCCACAGCCTCGGTCGGCTCGGTCCTGAGGATGTCGTCGAGGAGATAGGTGCCGGACCTATCCTCGGGCAGATTGCGCATCCCGGCAAAGGGAATGTCTGCCCCGAAAGCCGTATCAACCGCCTTGCGGAAGGCACCCGCGTCGTCGGCGAAGATCAGGCCGGGGGTGATCTGCCTGGCGATGTCGTGCAGCTTGGAAAAGTCCGAGGAGATGGTCGCATAGGCCGGTGCAATCGCCGCCGACGGGATGCCGACATGCTGGGCGCCGAGCGCCATCAGCGCATGTTCGATCGAGTTTTCCGAAAGGATGACGAGCGGATTTTCGGCCGAGAGCTTCATGTCCAGCAGGAACTGGCCGATACGGCGCACCTGATCCAGCGCCTCAGCAAAACTCACCCTGCGCCACTCGGCCGTCCCTTCGCGATCCGCCATCCAGGTGCGATCGGGTGCGGTTTTTGCCCAATGGATCAGCCGCTCGTTGAGCTTGGCGGGATAAGGTCCGAGCGGATCCTCACGCCAGACCACGAACTCGCCGTTCGGCCGCTCTTCCCAGCCGACCACAGGCGACCACAGCTTCACGTCACGCACAGGTTTTCCGCTCATGACTTCTCCTCCCAGACGTCAATGCTCCCTATCGGGCTCCCAAAATTTGTTTACAAAGAAACAATCTCCCTGTAAACGATCAAAAACTGATGACGGGCTGGGGAGCGTCCGTTGCTGGAGGAGAATGCATAAAATGGCCGATCAGACGGCAACCAGCTTCGTGACCTATGAGCTCAAGGGCAATGTTGCCCATATAGGTCTCAATCGTCCGGAAAAGCGCAATGCGATCAGCGACCGTTTCGTCGAAACGATCGCCGAGACCGTGGCGCGCGCTGAAAGCGAGGCGAAAGCCGTCGTGCTCTTCGGTCATGGCGATCACTTCTGCGCCGGGCTCGACCTTGCCGAACATGTGAAGAAGACACCGATCGAAGGTGTGCGCGGTTCGCGCCGCTGGCATGCGGTGTTTGCCGGCATCGAACACGGCACGATCCCGTGGATTTCAGCCCTGCACGGGGCGGTGGTCGGCGGTGGGCTCGAGCTGGCATCCTCCACCCATATCCGCGTTGCCGACAAGTCCGCCTTTTTCGCGCTGCCGGAAGGCCAGCGCGGCATCTTCGTCGGCGGCGGCGGCTCGGTGCGGGCCGCCCGGCTGATGGGCGTCGCCCGCATGACCGACATGATGTTGACGGGCCGCGTGGCTTCGGCGGAAGAGGCCGAGCGCTGGAACCTGGCGCAATACGTCGTCGAAAAGGGCATGGCCCGGCAGAAGGCGCATGAGCTTGCGGAAGCCGCCGCCAGCAACGCCGAAATTTCCAACTACGCTGTGCTCAACGCATTGCCGCGGATCCAGGACATGGCCAAGGAAGACGGGCTTTTCGTCGAATCCTTCATCGCCTCCTTCACCGCCACCAGCCCGGAGGCCGAAGAGCGTCTGCGCGCCTTCCTGGAAAAACGCGCCGCGCGGCTGAAGGCGCCGGGCTCGGCATAAGGGGGAACGCCCATGGACATGCCGATCCGCACCGCAGACCAGGTCGAACTCGACCGGCTCAATTCGGCGCTCGGTTTCCTGATGCGGCTGGCGCAGCTCAAGATCTACGAGCGGTTTTTCGAAGAGGTCGGCGAGCATAATCTGAAGCCGGGGGAATTCTCCGTGCTTTGGGTCATTCTCCACAATCCCGGCATCCGCCAAAGCGTGCTCGGCCAAAGGCTGATGATCAAGCGGGCTCATATGACCAAGCTGATCCGGGCGCTGGAGGACCAGAACCTCGTTTCGCGGAAGGTGCCGGATGGGGATCGCCGCGCCGTGGAGATCACGCTGACGCCGGAAGCGGTCACCAGGGTGAAGCAGGCAAGCCAATGGTTCTTCACCTACGAAGAGTCGGTCGGCGCCAACCTTACCGGTGACGAGCGCCAACAACTGACGGCCCTGCTGCGGAAATTCGTTGGCCTGGGCTGAATTTAAGGATCGGGAGGAGCGAACCTTGAACATCGACGAGCTGATCGCCATCGACGTCCACACCCATGCGGAAGAACCCTGCTGCGGCCCACGCGACGACGGCTATGACCAATTCCAGGCCGGCATGGCCAAATATTTCAAGAACCCGGCCGGCCACAAGGGCATGCTGCCGACGGTGAACGAGACCGCCGTCTATTACCGCGAACGCAAGATCGGCTGCGTGATCTTTCCGGTCGACGCCGAGCGCGAGACCGGTTTCCGGCGTTACAACAACGAAGAAGTGGCGATGATCGCTGCCGAAAACAGCGACATCATGATCCCGTTCGCGTCGATCGACCCCGCCAAGGGCAAGATGGGCGCCCGCGAGGCGCGCCGGCTGGTGCGGGAATTCGGCGTCAAGGGTTTCAAGTTCCACCCGACCATGCAGGCCTTCTATCCGAACGACCGGATGGCCTATCCGCTCTATGAGGCGATTGCCGAAGAGGGTGCGATCACGCTGTTCCATACGGGCCAGACCGGCGTCGGGGCCGGCATGCGCGGCGGCATGAATATGCGGCTCAAATATTCCAACCCGATCTATCTGGACGACGTGGCGGCGGACTTCCCCGACATGCCGATCATCCTGGCGCACCCCTCCTTCCCCTGGCAGGAAGAAGCGCTGTCGGTCGCGACCCACAAGCCGAACGTCTATATCGACATGTCCGGTTGGTCGCCGAAGTACTTTCCGCAGATCCTCGTCCAGTACGCCAACTCGATCCTGAAACACAAAATGCTGTTCGGCTCGGACTGGCCGGCGATCACGCCGGACCGCTGGATGGCGGATTTTGCCGCAATCTCGATCAAGGACGAGGTGCGGCCGCTGATCCTCAAGGAAAACGCCCGCAAGCTGCTGAAGCTTTAAACCGGGACGAAACTCTTTCGCACCACCAGTTCGGGGATGACCCGCTCGTAGCCCGGCGAAGCGTCCGGGTTTTCGAGGCGCCGTTCCAGAAGCTCGACGGCCCGAAGCGCCATGGTGATCGGGTCCTGGCGGAAGGTGGTGAGGCCGTAGCTCAGCCATGCCGCTTCCGGCACGTCGTCGAAGCCGATCACCGCGACATCCTCCGGGATGCGCAGCTTCTTCTCGATGCGGATGAAATCCATAAGGCCGAAGGCGATCTGGTCGTTGGCGCAGAACACCGCGTCCGGGCGTTCGCCATCGGCGAACAGCTCGCGGGCGGCGGCGATGCCGCTGTCGTAATCGGAATCCGGCCCGCCGGCGGACCGGACCTCGGCGCCGAGCGCCAGAGCCGCCGACGTGAAGGCATTTTCGCGTTCGACGATGCTCGGCGTCCCCGATTGCGAACCGACAACGGCGAGGCGCCGACGGCCGGCGTCGAAAAAAGCATTGGCGGCCTTGCGGGAGGCCTCGGAATTGCCGGCGCGGACATGATCGGCATCCGGTTCCGAACGGCCGATCACCACCAGCGGCTGGCCGTTGCGCTGGGCGAGTTCGAAGAAGCTTGCCGGAGGCGAGCCGGAAAGGATGATCGTCGCCTCGGCGCGGTGGCCGATCAGCATCTTCTGGGCGGCCAGCAATTCCTCTTCCGCCTGCCCGGTATTGATGAGGATCGGGATGCTGCCACGCTGGATCAGCGCCTTGGCGAGCGCCGCGGTCAGATGGGCACGGAAACCGAGTTCCGGCTTGGTCGCAACGATACCGACAAGCCGGCTCTGGTTGGCAAGCACGCCGCGGGCGAGGTCGTTGACATGATAGCCAAGCTCTTCCGCCGCCCGCAGCACCTTTTCGCGCGTCGCCGGCGCGACACTGGCGCCTGGCGTGAACGTGCGGGAAACGGCCGAGCGAGAGACACCGGCAAGGCGGGCGACCTGTTCGGCGCTGACAAAGCGCATCCGTTTTTCGTCCCTCATGCTTTCCTCAATGCCCCACCCGCGAAAGGACGTCCGCCTTCAGGAATCGCTCCACGATCAACATGAACACCAGAGAGGGAACGAGCAGCAAGAGGGCGGTGATCGATGCGATCTGATAGTTGCCGCCGGCAGCGGTCGTATAGAGCAGCAGCGGCAGCATGTTCACATCGGGCGCGCCGACGAAATAGCTGCCGGTGAATTCGTCGAGCGATTCCAGGAAAACGAAGATGGCGCTTGCCATCAGGCCCGGTGCCGCCAACGGCAGCGTCACGTCGAGAAAGGCCCGGAAGGCGCCAGCGCCGATATTGCGCGCCGCCTGCTCAAGCTCCGCGTCGATCGCCGAAAAGGCGGCCGTCGCGATCCACACCGCATAAACGAGGCCGTGCGAGACATGCACCAGCACGACGCCGGGAATCGTGCCGTTGAGCCTGATCTCGTAGAAGATGCGGGCCACGTTGACGTAGACCGTCAGGTTCGGAAAGGCCTGCGGAATGAGGAAGGCGAGCAGGATAAGGCCGCGAAACGGCAGTTTTAGGCGCGCCAGCGCGTAGCCGGCAGGGATCGCCAGCAAGAGCGAGACGACAACGGTCAGCAGGGCCACGACCAGCGAATTGGTCAGCGATTCCATCGCCCCGCCGCGCGGTGCAAACACCCGCGCCCAGGAGCTGAAGCCGTATTCCAACGGCAGGCTGTGGGGGAAATACCACTTCTCGGCCACCGTCCACAGCAGCAGGTTGAACAGCGGCCCGAAGATGAAGAAGGCCATCAGCCCGAAGATGATGCCGCGCGGCACCCACCAGAGGGCGGCGAGAGGATTGCGGGCGGCGGGATTATGGGCGGCTATCATGCGCGCTCCTTAAGGCTGGCGCGCAGGTAGATCCATGCGACGGAGGCGGCGAGCACGAGCGAGATCAGGCCAAGTGCATTGGCGACACCGTAGTCCCCGTAGGAATTGACCCGGAACGCGATATCGGCGGTCAGCATGGTCGGTGACTGGGCGTTGATCATCAGCGGCACGGACAGAACCGACATCATGGTGACGAAGGAGAGGATGAGGCCGACCGTCAGCGTCATCGCCACCTGCGGCACGACGATTTCCAGCAGCAGGCGCAGCCGCGAGGCACCGAGATTGCGGGCCGCCTCGATCGTATCGCGGTTGATGGAGGCCATGGCGCCGGCGACGAGCAGCGCCACGAATGGCGTCTGCTTCCAGACGAAGGCGATGACGATGCCGCGCCAGTCGAGGAAGCTCACCGCATCGAGCGGCGTCAGCAGGCCGAGATTGATGAAAGTGTTGTTCATCATGCCGTTCTTGGAGAGGAACGTGCGGAGAATCTGGCCGACGACGATGAAGGGAATGAACATCGGCCAACGATAGAGCCAGCGCAGGATCGCGACGGCGACCGGATGTTCACCGAGCGTCAGATAACCGCCGATCGCGATCGAGGCGATGCCGATCAGCACCGTCGACAGGCTGACGATCATGACGGTGAAGATGATGTCCTTGGTGTAGAGGTCGAACGTCTTGGTGAAATTGCCCCAGCCAAAAGTCCCCTCCACCTGGAAGGCGCCAACCGCCGACATGATCAGCGGCAGGATGAAAAGGAAGGCGATCACCGCGAGTGCCGGCAGCACGAGAAGGAGACCGAGGAAGCGTTTTGGCATGGTTCGACCGTTCGGAGGGATGATGGGCACTATCTTCTCCCCTCGGGGAGAAGATGTCCGAAGGACAGATGAGGGGGTGAGCTACAGACGCGGCCGTAAGGCCTTGTATGCCGTGCCACAGCTCCCTCATCCGGCCCGTTGGGCCACCTTCTCCCCAAGGGGAGAAGGGAATCCCGGATTACTTCACGGACTTCTCATAAGCTTCGAGGATCGCGGTGTTGTAGGGCGCGATCGGGAAGGGCTTGCCCTTGGCGGCAAGATCGGCCGGCGAGATGTCGACGAACAGCTTGTTCCAGGTGGTGTCGTCCAGTTCGCGCTTGACGTTGTCGGCGTCGATGCCCGGATACCAGTTGAAGCGCTTGACGATGCCTTCGGCCTGGACCTTGGGGCTGGTGGCGAGAGCGATGAACTTCTCGGCCAGCGCCTTGTGAGCGGCCTTTTCCGGCATGACGTAATGCATCGGCTGGCCCGGCATGCCCGGCGCCGGCAGGACGAGTTTCATGGTCGGCGGCAGCTGGCCGTTGGCCTGCCAGGAGTAGAACATGTCGACCCAGACCGGGCCCATGGCGATCTCGCCGCGCGACAAGAGGTCGAGCGTGCCGGCATTGCCGGGCGTCAGCGTTGCGTTGGTGGTGAAGTCGGCGAGGCTCTTGAAGGCCGCATCCCACTTCTTGGTTTCGTCTTCCTTGAACGGACCGTTCATCAGGGTGTTGGCATCGCCGCCGCCAAAGGCGTAGATCCAGCCCATGACGAACGAGACGCCGGAAGCACCGCCCTTGATGCCGTTATAGCCGAACTGCTTCGGATGGGCCTTGGCCCAGTCTGCGAGTTCCGCATACGACTTCGGCGGGTTCGGAACGAGCGCCGGGTTGTAGGCGATCGCGGTCTGGCTGTTGAACATCGGCATGACATAACCGTCGACATTGGTGCCGAGCGCCATCTTGGCGTTGGCACGGGTGACGAGCTTGCCGGTTTCGATGTCGCTGCGGTACTTGTCGAGATAGTTCTTGGTCACCATCGGGCCGACAAATTTTTCATGGACGACCGCGACGTCGACGTCCCACTTGTCGGACTTGGCGGCAGACTGGGCGTCGAAGCGCTCAAGGATCTTCTGCGAGCCGGCATCGCCGGGGCCGGTGCCGACGGCGCGAACCGTATTGCCGGGATAGGTCTTTTCGAACAGCGGTCCGAGATACTGGTTGATGTAGTCGACCATGTTCTGGTCGCCGGCGGTCGCAACCGTCAGCTCTTCGGCATGAACCGGAAGGGCTGCGAAAACGACGGCGAAAGCTGCGTAGGACATCTTCTTCATGAGTGCTTCTCCGTGAGTTGAAAAGGCAGAGGTATCGAAAGGTCAGGCGTGGACTTTCCCGGATGGCGCCCGGGAAGTGGGTGAGGCCGAAGCAGCCTCCGGCGAACTGAACAGAAAGAGCGCCTCGGCCGGCACGAACACGGCGACGCGGGCGCCCGGCTCGAAGGCGCGGTCGGCATCGGCCATGATTTCGTGATCGCCGAGTTTGATGACGTGGCGCCAATGGCCGCCGGGATAACTGACGGCGGCGACCTCGCCCCGAAAGGTGATGCCGGGACCGATCGCGGCGATATCATCGGCCGGGAAAAGGCGGGCGGCCTCCGGGCGGAAGCGGGCCTCGACCGAACCGGCGGCCAGCGGACGGCCGAGGAGCGGTAGGGAACAGGCCGCATTGGCCGGGCCGGCAGCAATCGCAAACTGGTCGCCCTGCGGCGCGCCGTTCAGGAAAAGCACGTTTTCCGCGCCCATGAAGGCTGCGACGAAGGCCGAGGCGGGACGGTTATAGACATCTTCCGGCGTGCCCTGTTGGGCGATCCTGCCGGCATTGAGGATGACGATCCGGTCGGCCATCACCATGGCCTCCTCGCGGTCGTGGGTGACGTGAATCGCGGTGATGCCGAGCCGCTTCTGCAGCGCCCGCAACTCGTGGCGCACCGTCAGGCGGATGCGGGCATCGAGGTTCGACAGCGGCTCGTCGAGCAGCAGGATTTCCGGATCGATGGCAAGCGCCCGGCCGAGCGCGACACGCTGGCGCTGGCCGCCCGACAGCGCCTGCGGCTTGCGCGCTTCCAGCCCGTCGAGGCCGAGCAGCGACTGCATGGCGGCGACGCGGGCCGCGATCTCGGTTCGAGAAATACCCTTCAGCTTCAGCCCGTAGCCGATGTTCTGCGCCACGGTCATATGCGGCCACAGCGCGTAGGACTGGAAAACCAGCGCCATGCCGCGCTTGTCGGGCGGCAGGTAAGTCACGTCGCGATGGCGCACCTTCACTTCACCGGCCGACGGGCTGATGAAACCGGCGAGCAGACGCAGAAGCGTGGTCTTGCCGCAGCCGGACGAACCGAGCAGCGCCACGAATTCGCCCTTAGCGATCGATAGATCGATATCGGTCAGAACCTGCGTGGCGCCATAACGGCTGGCGACACCGCGCAATTCCAGAAAACCGTCCCGTTCCATCGAACCCCCTTTTGCACAGCCGTGCAATCTTGCTGGGCGTTTCTTAGGGCCGGAATTTTACAGGCGGATGACACCGCAAATTTTTTATTGCCGGATGCTCGTAAGGTGGCCGCTCAGGCGCCCACTGAGAGCGGGGCTTCGAGCCGGGCGAGCGCTTCCTGAAGCTCGTCGGCACCGGTCGCGACGAAAGCGGCTCCGGCCTCCGCCAGGATTTTCGCGCGGCCGGGCCGCGGATCGGCAGGATCGACAAAACCGACCGCCATCATGCCCGCCGCCCTTGCCCCGGTGATCCCGTGGGCGCTGTCGTCGATCACCACGCAACGGGCCGGATCGGCGACGAGCGTTTCGGCGCAGAGATGAAACAGATCTGGCGCCGGTTTCGGCCGAACCACCATGTCGGCGCTGAAGATCGACGGCGCGAAAGCGTGCCAGAGGGGCAGAAGGCCGAGGCTTTTCGACAGCCGGTCCGTCGAGCTGTTGGAGGCGACGCATTTGCGGTGCGGCAGTGCGCGGACGAGGCTTTCGATGCCGGGCATGAGCTCCAGCGAGCGGGCGAATTCCGGATAGATATCGAGATGCCAGGCCTCGAAGACCGCATCCAGATCGGTTATTCCGAGCTCTTCGGTGCAAATGCGACGGATGGCGCTGGCCGAATTGCCGGTGAACCGGACCAGCACCTCGTCCGCGGTGATGGCGGCGCCTGCATCCTGCAGGGCCTTGGCAAGCGTGCGGCTGGCGATCGGCTCGCTGTTGATCAGGACGCCGTCACAATCGAAAATCAGGAGATCTATCTGCATGAAAGTCCAATTTGAATGAGGCGTCAAAGCCGATTGACGCCAGCCAAACCGTCGGCGACGGCAAAGCTCTGGAAAACGGCAGCGGAGGAATTCTGCTGCTTGCGGTCGGTGATCCCGATGAAATCCACCTCGGCCGATCGCTCGCTCAAGCGCATGATCGCATAACCATGCTTGTCCGAGGCAAACTTGAGATGCGGGTTTTCGGCAAGCGCCGTCGCCAGGCTCGATGCCGACGGCGCATCGGAGGTGATCGAGCCGCAGACGAATTCGCTGGCGATGACCTGAGCCTTCTCCTCCGTGAAGTCGCGCTTCACGTCCGCCGCATAGAAGGCATGCAGGTCGCCGCCAATGATCAGCGGATTTTGGACCGCCGAGGTCTGCACCGCCTCCAGCAGGCGGCCGCGGGCGGCGCGGTATCCGTCCCAACCGTCGAGATTATACGTGGTGGCCGGCCCGGACTTGGTGTCGCGCTCGGCAAGCAGCGTCTGCTGGGCGATGAGGTTCCACTTCGCCCGGCTGGCACCGAGCGTCTTGCCGAGCCATTGTTCCTGCGCCGGGCCAAGCATGGTCCGCTCCGGCCGGTCGTCGCCTGCAGACCCTTGGAGTTCCGGCGAACGATATTGCCGGGTATCGAGCAGCGTCACGCCGGCCAGATTGCCGAACCGATAATGATCGTAGATGCGCAGCGCATCGAAGCCGGCGACGAGGCTTGGATGCACCGGCATGTGCTCGAACCAGGCCTGGTATGCGGCACGGCGGCGGGCGAGGAATTCGTCACGGTTCGGTGCGTCGGGAGCGCGGTTAGCGGCGTAGTTGTTGGTGACTTCATGGTCGTCCCAGACGACGAGCCAGGGAAAGGCGGCGTGGGCGGCCTGCAGTTGCGGGTCAGATTTGTAGAGCGCATAACGATCCCGGAATTCGTAGAGCATCGACGGCACACCGGTTTCGTGCTTGCGCACCAGCTGCGCGCCATAACTGCGCTCGTAGATGTAGTCGCCGAGATGGATGACGAGATCGAGATCGCGGCCGGCCATGTCGGCATAGGCGCTGTAGAAACCCTGTTCGTATTGCTGGCAGGAGGCGAAGGCGAGGCGAAGCGTATTGACGCTGTCGGCCGGCGCGGTGCGGGTGCGGCCGACCGGGCTTTCCGCATTGCCGGACCGGAAACGGTAGAAATACCAGCGGCCGGGCAGAAGACCCGTCACTTCCACATGCACCGAGTGGGCGAATTCCGGGACCGCGCGGAACAGGCCCGACTGGACCGGCTTTGAAAAAGCCTCGTCCTCGGCGATCATCCATTCTACGTCGATCGGATCGAGATTCGGCTTCGGCGCCGGGGCGAAAGGATCGGCGGAGGTGGCGGCCGATGTGTCTTCGAGGATCAGCCGGGTCCAGAGGACGACACTGTCGGCCCTCGGCGCGCCGGACGCGACACCGAGAGCGAAGGGATCGGTCTTGAAGCTCGCCGCACGCGCGGAGCCGAGCGTCCGCCAGATCGCAGCCGCCGCCAGTCCGCCCACCAGCAGGCTTCGGCGATCAATGAGCGGCATCGAACAGCCCTTCGCGTGCCTTGACGGCGAGATCCGGCCGGTCGGTGGTGATCTGGCGCAGCGGCCGCTTCAGCCAGAAGGACAGGTCTTCCAGCTCGTTAGGAACCCAGGCGCCGAGCTTTTCGGCCGGGACGAGCGCGGAGAGCAGTTCCCATTCCTCGAGCAACAGAGCCTTTTCGATTGCCAGCACGTCGGAAACCCGCAGCATGGCTTCGACGGACTGGCGCAGGCCGAGAGCCTGGACGGATTTGTGATTGAGCGACGACAGCCGGCGGATATGCGGCGCGACTTCACCGATCGTCTTCAGGACGTCGCCGCTGAAGCTGGTCAGGAAGGAATTGTCCGCGATACCAAAGCGATCGATCATCGCCGCAGCCTTGGCTTCGAGGCCTTCATAGGGCTTGCCGTCGGCATCGGCCTTCAGCTCCACATGCAGTTCGAGGCCGGTCGGCGCGTAGATTTCGAGCACGTCTTCGAGCGTCGGGATGTGCTCATCGGTGCCCTTGAGGATCACCGAACGGTATTCGCCGGCGGCAAGCTCGGTCACCCGGCCTGAGCGTTCGGTGGTGCGGTCGAGCGTCGCGTCATGGATCACAAGGAGCTCGCCGGTGGCGCTCAGATGCACGTCGAATTCGACCGATTCGACGGAGAGGTCGAGAAGGTTGCGGAATCCTGTCAGGCTGTTCTCGGCCCAGAGATTGCGGGCGCCGCGATGGCCGACGATGATGGGATTGGTCATTGGAAATACCTCATTTCTATTTGCTGGAATCCACCAGGCCCTTGGTGAACCAGCGTTGCATCAGAAGGATGACGAGAGCCGGCGGCGCCATCACAAAAAAAGAAGCAGCCATGGCGATATTCCAGGCCGGCTGGGCGTCGGCGACCGGGATCAGGTCCTTCAATCCGATCATCGCCGTCGCCATCGCCTTTTCGGTGGTGAAAAGAAGCGGCCAGAGATACTGGTTCCAGCCGTAGAGGAAGAGAATGATCGACAGCGCCGCGATATTGGCGCGCGACAGCGGCAGCAGCACGTCCCAGAAGAATTTCAACGGCCCGGCGCCGTCAAGCTTGGCAGCCTCGCAGAGTTCGTCGGGCACCGTCAGGAAGAACTGACGGAACAGGAAGGTCGCGGACGCCGAGGCGATCAGCGGCAGGATGAGCCCGCCGTAGCTGTTGATCATGTTCCACTGCAGCGCCGCGTCGAGCTGATAGCCGGTCCTGTCGGCGATGAAGCCGGTCAGGCCGATCGCCTCGAACAGTGATCGCAGCGGGCCGCCGGCATCGGCCACCGCCTCGTAGGTCGGGATGATGCGTACTTCCACCGGCAGCATCAGCGAGATGAAGATCAGCCAGAAAGCGGTCATGCGGAAGGGAAAGCGGAAATAGGTGACCGCGAAGCCGGCTATCAGCGAGACCGTCAGCTTGCCGACGACGATGCCGACAGTCACGATGAGGGAGTTGACGTAGAGACGGCTGAACTGGCCTTCGTTCCAGGCGAGGACGGTGTTCTCGACGAAATGGCCGCCCGGGACCAGCGGAAACGGCACCTGCTGCACTTCGCCGACCGTCAGCGAACCGGCGACGAAAGCGAAATAGAGCGGCATGCAGACGACTGCGGCACCGATCAGCAGAACGACGTGGCAGAAGATCGAGAGGCCCGTGTGACGTTCGACCATGGTCACACCTGATAATTGACTTTGCGCTCGACGGCGCGGAACTGCAGGAAGGTGAAGAGCACGGCGATCGCCATCAGGATCACCGACTGAGCGGCCGACGAGCCGAGATCGAGCTGGCGAAAACCGTCCTGGTAGACCTTGTAGACCAGCGTGTTGGTGCTGCCGGCGGGTCCGCCGTGCGTCACGGTGTCGATGATGCCGAAGGTCTCGAACAGGCCGTAGACGAAGTTCATGACGATCAGGAAGAAAATCGTCGGCGCCGCCATGGGCAGCGTCACTGTGAAAAAGCGGCGGACCGGACGAGCGCCGTCGATCGCGGCTGCCTCCATCACCGAGGCCGGCACGGCCAGGAACGCCGCGACGAGGAAGATGTAATCGTAGCAGACATGTTTCCAGACCGCCGCGACCGAAACCAGCAGCAGCGCATCGAACGGCCGGCGGTTCGGGTCCCAGGCGAAACCGATCTCATGCAGCATCTGGGCGAGCGGGCCGACGGTCGGGTTGAACAGGAAGGCCCAGAGAACGCCCGATATCGCCGGTGCGATGGCATAGGGCAGCAGGATGACGCCCTTGTAGATCGCCCTGCCGCGCATGACGTTGTCGGTGGCGAAGGCCAATAACCCGGCGATGACGAGCGTCGCGATGCATTGCACCACCGTGAACCACAGCGTGAGGATGGCGCTGTCGCGGTATTCCGGGCTTGAAAACAGGGTGGTGAAATTTTCCAGCCCGACGAAGATCATCGTGCCGCCGAACGGATCCACCTGCACGAAGGCAAGCGACAGCGCCTTCCAGGTGGGGATGAAAAAGAAGAAGAGCAGGATCAGCAGCTGCGGCGCGAGCAGGCCCGCGGCCAGCCAGGGCCGCCGGAAATGCGAGGCCTTGAGCCCCGCTTCCGACGTCCCCACCAGGGAGCTCAGGCTCCGCCGCAAGGGTAACCGAGGGCGTGTCGCCGCGCCCTCGTTCCTGATCATGATGGCGTCACTTGCCGGCATGGAGCTTCTCGTACTGGCGCAGGATCTCGTTGCCGCGCTTGACGGAACTATCCAGTGCTTCCTGCGGGGTCTTCTTGCCGGTCCAGACGGCCTGGATTTCCTCGATCAGGATGGCGGTCGACTGGTTGTGGTTGCCGAAGCGGAAGCCGCGGGAATTATCCGTCGGCTCGCCACGTGACAGCTGCTCGATGGCGATTTCGCGGGTCGGATGATCCTTGAAATAACCATCGGTCTTCATCTTCTGGTAGGCCGCATTGGTGACCGGAACGTAGCCAGTCGCCTTGCTCCACCATTCCTGGGTTGCCGGCTGGGCGACGAAGTTGAAGAAGGCGGCGACGCCGGCCTGAACCTCTTCCGACTTGCCCTTGACCGCCCAGAGCGACGCGCCGCCGATCGTGCCGTTCTTGACGTCGACGCCCTCTTCATGCGGCATGACCGCGGCGCTCCACTTGAACTTCGCGTCCGCTTCAACGCCGGAATGGCTGGCGGTGGAGTTGATGATCGTGGCGCAGGTGCCTGACGTGAAGAGGCTGATCGGGGCGACGCCCTGGCCGGCGATCTTCAGCACGCCGTCATCCACCCATTTCTTGAGACGGGCGACCTGACCGACCACGCCGGTCTTGTTGTAGACGAATTCGGTGTCGAGACCGCCATAGCCGTTGGCCTTGGTGGCAAAGGGGTAGTTGTTGATCGCCGAATAGTTCTCGATCAGGCTCCACTGGAAATCGCCCGGCAGCGCCATCGGGCAATCGGTGACCTTTTTCTCCTTCAGCGCATAAAGCTGCTTTTCGAGGCCTTGCCAGGTATCCGACGGCGCGTCGAAGCCGGCCGCATTGAAGGCATCGGCATTGTACCAGAGAATCGGCGTCGACGAGTTGAAGGGAAGCGCCGCCGGTTTGCCGTTGACGATATAGAAGCCGGCGACCGGCTTGACGAAATCGCTCCAGTCGATCTTGTAGCCTTGCTTGGCCATCAGCTGGTCGACAGGGATGACCGCACCGGAATTCAGCATGGTCATGAAACCGCGCTCGGCAGACTGAAGGATAGCCGGCTGCTGATTGACCCGGTACGCGGCGACCATGGCCGCCATGGTCTCTTCGTAATTGCCCTTGAACGTGCCGACGACCTCGTACTTGTCCTGGGACTTGTTGAAGTCGGAGATCAGCTTCTGGACGGTATCGCCGAGCTTGCCGGAGATCGCATACCACCACTCGATCTTGACGCGGTCGGCAGCAGTTGCTCCCGTCGCGCCCATCAGCAGCGCGCCGGCGGCAAGAAGGCCGGTTATCGATTTCACGTATGTCGAAGCCATGTTTCGGTCCCTGATAATCGGGTCTTTCGCACGACCCGCCCTGTTTCGGTTCTGGCCATCTCCATCAGTCTGGGTTAGCCATGACATGGATGGGTAAGTTACATGTGTTACGTGTGTGTGACATATGATACTTCGAAGGGCAGGGACAATGGAATATCGTGAGCTGATGGTGCGGGCCGCGTGGCTCTATCATGTGGAAAGCCTTACCCAGCAGCAGATCGCCGAACGGATGAATATCACCCGCCGGCGGGTCAACGAGATCCTCTCGGAGGCGCTGGAAGCAGGCGTCGTCAGGATCAGCTTCGATTCCGTGCTGGCGGAAAGCGTCGAGCTGGAAGCGAAACTGCGCAAGCGGTTCGGCCTGCAGGATGCGGTCGTGGTGCCGACGCCGGCGGACGCGGGGCTTCTGCATTCGGTGCTCGGACGCGGTGCCGCCGGCTTTCTCGGCCGGCTGATCCAGACGCAGAAACCCGCATCGATCGGCGTCGGTTGGGGCTCGACGCTGCGCGAGACGATCCAGCACATCCCGTCGCTGAACGAGCCGCAGATCAAGGTGCGCTCGATGATGGGCGGGCTGACGCAGGGCTCTGAAATCAACACGTTCGAGATCGTCCGCGGCTTCGCGCAGGTGCTGAACGCTCAGTGCCGCTATTTCGTGGCGCCGATCTATGCCGAGAGCCCGGAATCGCGCGATGCGATCATTTCGCAGGCGGTGTTCCAGAGGACGTTCAAGCAGATCTGCGAGGTGGATGTCGCCTACCTCAGCGTCGGCGACGTATCGCAGCAGTCGCTGCAGGTGCGCTATGGTCTTCCCGAAGGCATGAACGAGCAGATCCTCAGGAAAGCCGGCGCGGTCGGCGACCTGATGGGCCGTTATCTCGACGCGACGGGCAAGGAAATCGACCATCCATTGAACCGCCAGGTTCTCGCCCCGGAGATGGAGGATTTCCGAAAAATCGGCTGCCGAATCGTCGCGTCGGGCGGGGCGCACAAGCGCAAGATCCTGCAGGCGGTGGCACAGAGCGGGCTCGTCAACGTGATGATCACCGACGCCGACAGTGCCAAGGCCATGCTGGCGGCAAAATAGCCGTCAGATATTCCGCCTCTTGCCCTCCAAAAGGTCGATGATGGAATTGGCGGCATCCAGCACGTTGGTACCCGGGCCGAAGACGGCGGCGACGCCGTGGTCCATCAGGTAGTCGTAATCCTGCCGAGGCACGACGCCGCCGACCACGACGATGACGTTTTCGGCGCCTTTCGCCTTCAGCGCTTCGACGAGCTGGGGCGCAAGCGTCCGGTGACCTGCGGCGAGCGACGACATGCCGACGACCTGGACCTTCTCTTTGACCGCAAGGTCTGCCGCTTCCTCGGGCGTCTGGAACAGCGGACCGGCGAGAACCTCGAAACCGATGTCGCCAAAGGCCGAGGCGATCACCTTGGCGCCGCGGTCATGGCCGTCCTGGCCGAGCTTGGCGACCATGATCTTCGGGCTGCTGCCAAGCTTTTGAGCGTAACCGCCAAGCCGCGAGACGATCGTCTTGTATTCCGGGTCATCCTCGTAGGCAGGCCCGTAGATATCGCCGACCACCTCCGGCACCGCCGAGTGGTCGCCGAAGGCTTGCCGCATCGCGTCGGAGATTTCACCGACGGTGGCGCGGGCGCGGGCCGCCTCGATCGCCACTTCCAGCAGGTTTCCCTCGCCGCTTTCGGCGGCTTCCTCGAGGACCGCGAGTGCCGCCGCCACGCGCTTAGGATCGCGCTGCCGACGCACTTCCTCCAGGCGTTTGATCTGACCTTTGCGGACCGCGGTATTGTCGATCGCCAGAATGTCGATCTCGTCCTCGTTTTCCAGCCGGTACTTGTTGACGCCGACGATGATTTCCTCGCCGCGGTCGACGGCGGCCTGGCGGCGGGTGGCGGCCTCCTCGATCAGCCGTTTCGGCAGGCCATCGGCGACAGCCTTGGTCATGCCGCCCATCGCCTCGACCTCCTCGATCAGCGCCCAGGCCTTTTCGGCAAGCTCGTTGGTCAGGCTCTCGACATAATAGGACCCAGCCAGCGGATCGACGACCTTGGTCACGCCGGTCTCGTGGCTGAGGATCAGCTGGGTATTACGGGCGATGCGGGCGGAAAAATCGGTCGGCAGGGCCATCGCCTCGTCGAGCGCGTTGGTGTGCAGCGACTGGGTGCCGCCGAGCACCGCCGACAGCGCCTCATAGGCGGTGCGGATGACGTTGTTGTAGGGATCCTGTTCCTGCAGCGAGACGCCCGACGTCTGGCAGTGGGTGCGCAGCATCAGCGACGACGCCTTCTGCGGCTTGAACTCCTCCATGATCCGCGACCACAGAAGCCGGGCGGCGCGCAGCTTGGCCGCTTCCATGAAGAAGTTCATGCCGATCGCGAAGAAGAAGGAAAGCCGGCCGGCGAACTCGTCGACGCTGAGGCCCTTGGCAAGTGCTGCACGGACATATTCGCGCCCATCGGCCAGCGTGAAGGCAAGCTCCTGGACGAGCGTCGCGCCCGCTTCCTGCATATGATAGCCGGATATCGAAATCGAATTGAACTTTGGCATTTCCTTTGCCGTATATTCGATGATGTCGGCGACGATCCGCATCGAAGGCTCGGGCGGGTAGATATAGGTGTTGCGGACCATGAACTCCTTCAAAATGTCGTTCTGGATGGTGCCGGAGAGCTCGGCCCGCGAACAGCCCTGCTCCTCGCCGGCGACGATGAAGGAGGCGAGGATCGGGATGACCGCGCCGTTCATGGTCATCGACACCGACATCTCCTTCAAGGGAATACCGTCGAACAGGATCTTCATGTCCTCGACGCTGTCGATCGCCACGCCCGCCTTGCCGACATCGCCCTCGACCCGCGGATGGTCGCTGTCGTAGCCGCGGTGGGTGGCGAGGTCGAAGGCGACAGAGAGGCCTTTCTGCCCGCCGGCGAGATTGCGGCGGTAGAAGGCGTTCGATGCTTCGGCGGTCGAGAAACCGGCATATTGGCGGATCGTCCAGGGGCGGCCGGCATACATCGTGGCGCGCGGGCCCCGCACGAACGGCTTCATGCCCGGCAGCGAATCGAGATGCCCGATGCCATCGAGATCTTCAGCCGTATAAAGCGGCTTGATATCGATGCCCTCGGGCGTATGCCAGACAAGCGTTTCCGGCGAGGCCTTCAGCTCCTTCTCGGCAAGCGCTTCCCAATCCTTGACGGTCTTTTCGTACATCACATTTCTCCGGCACACGGCAGCAATCGCGCGCATCAAGAGGTATCCCGAATACTCTCCCGGTCAAGTCCGACGAAGGTCAGGTGATAACGCGGTTTAATTGACTAGAATACTACTTGGTCGTACTGTTACGGCGAAAGGAGCTTCTCCATGACCGTCAAAGCGTCCGTTTCCATCTCAGACCAGCAGGAAGCCTTTGCCCGTCAGCTCGTGACGGATGGGCGCTATGCAAGTCTCAGCGCTGTCGTGCAACGTGGCCTCGAACTTGTCCGCGAAGAGACCGAACTGAAAGACGCAGAGCTTGCCGCACTGAAAGCATTGATCAGCGAACGCATGAACGGCGAATTCATATCGATGGAGGAAAGCAACAGGCGCATTGAGGCCATGATCGCAAAAAAAAAGACCTCCCTTGGTTTATAAGATATTCCGCTCAGCGGCGATCCAACGCGACCTCGATCTCATCTTCGACCACCTCTTCCAATCCTATGTCGCACTCGGTGATCCAAAGACGGACGCTTTCGAAAGGGCTGTCAGGCGGATCGAAAACATCAAGTCAGATATGGACGTGCTGGCTTGTACTCCGCATCAAGGCACTCTGGATCAGGATATCGAGCCTGGACTACGCCATGTAACAAAAAACCGGGCAGTCTTCTATTTCCACGTGGACGAAGAGGCCGAAATCGTCCGCCTAATCGCCGTTTTCTTCGGCGGGCAGAACCATCAGCGGCGTATGCTGGCGCGCATACAGGGCAGCTAATTGCGGCCTTGCGGATCGAGAACCGCCCCTATTCGAACTCCATGATCAACTCGTCGACCGCCAGGCTTTGGCCCTGGCTCGCGGCAACGTGCTTGACGATACCCTTGCGCTCGGCCTTCAGCACGTTTTCCATCTTCATCGCCTCGACGGTCGCGAGCGTCTGGCCGGCTTCGACGGCGTCGCCGGCTTTCACCGAGACGGAGGTGATGACGCCGGGCATGGGGCAGAGCAGCATCTTCGAGGTGTCCGGCGGCAGTTTTTTCGGCATCAGGCGAGCAAGTTCGGCCACGCGGGGCGAACGGACACGGGCGGTGACATCCATCCCGCGCCAGCGCAACCGCACTGCGGAGCCGATGAGGTTGACCTTGACCCCCATCGTCTCGCCGCCGACATGGAAGCGGGCATGGCTCTGGCCCGGCAGCCAGCCGCTGGCAACGGAGAGCTGCGTCCCATCGGCAAAGCGGACGCCGGCGCCGTCAGGCCCGGTTTCGAGCGTGACAGCCTCCTCAAAGCCCGCGAGCGTCACCACCCAGTCCTTGCCGATCACCCGGCGATGATTGCCGATCGTACCGGAAATCTGTACCGCCCGCTCCTGCAGGGCCTGATGGACCAGGACGGCGATGGCGGCGAGCTTCCTCGCGGCCGCCTCGTCGGGATGCACGCCTGAAAAACCTTCCGGGAATTCCTCGGCGATGAAGGCCGTGGTGATCTTTCCGGAGCGAAAACGGTCGTGATCCATGACGGCCGAGAGGAAGGGCAGATTGTGGCCGATGCCGTCGACCTCGAAATCGTCGAGCGCCTTGCCCATCGCGTCGATCGCCGTCAGACGATCAGGCGCCCAGGTGCAGAGTTTCGCGATCATCGGGTCGTAATACATGGAGATCTCGCCACCCTCGAAGACGCCGGTATCGTTGCGGACCACGGTGCCGTCGTCCTGCCGGCCTTCCGCCGGCGGACGGTAGCGGCTCAGCCGGCCGATCGACGGCAGGAAGTTGCGGTAGGGATCCTCGGCATAAAGCCGGCTTTCGATCGCCCAGCCATTCAGCTCGACGTCGTCCTGACCGAGCGACAGCTTTTCGCCTGACGCAACGCGGATCATCTGCTCGACGAGATCGATGCCGGTGACGAGTTCGGTGACCGGGTGCTCCACCTGCAGGCGGGTGTTCATCTCGAGGAAATAGAAATTTCTGGCGCCGTCGACGATGAACTCCACCGTGCCGGCCGAGAAATAACCGACCGCTTTCGCGAGTGCGACGGCCTGTTCTCCCATGGCCCGCCGGGTTTCGGCGTCGAGGAAGGGCGACGGAGCCTCCTCGATGACCTTCTGGTTGCGGCGCTGGATGGAGCATTCGCGCTCGCCGAGATAGAGCGTGGTGCCGTGTTGATCGCCGAGCACCTGGATTTCGATATGGCGCGGCTGGTCGACGAATTTTTCGATGAAGATGCGGTCGTCGCCGAACGAGTTCTTCGCCTCGTTGCGGGAGGACTGGAAACCTTCGCGCGCCTGGGCATCGTTCCAGGCAATCCGCATGCCCTTGCCGCCGCCGCCGGCGGACGCCTTGATCATCACCGGGTAACCGATCGAGGCGGAAATCCTCACCGCCTCGTCAGCATCCTCGATCAGGCCCATGTGGCCCGGAACGGTGGAGACGCCGGCTTCGGCTGCGATCTTCTTGGAGGTGATCTTGTCGCCCATCGCCTGGATGGCTTTGACCGGAGGGCCAATGAAAACGACGCCCGCCTTTTCCAGCGCCTGCGCGAAAGCGGCATTTTCCGAAAGGAAGCCATAACCCGGATGCACCGCATCCGCGCCGGTCGTCCGGATCGCATCGAGGATCTTGTCGATGACGATATAGGATTGGGAAGACGGTGCCGGGCCGATATGAACAGCCTCGTCCGCCATCCGTACATGCAGCGCCTCGGCATCCGCGTCCGAATAGACCGCCACCGTCTTTATGCCCATCTTGCGGGCCGTCCTGATGACCCGGCAGGCGATCTCGCCGCGATTGGCGACGAGGATTTTCTTGAGCGCCGGCATCAGACCTCCATGACGTCGTCAAAGGATTCGGGGAACGTTCTGCGGGCGACCTTCTCGTCGATCCTGAGACGCGCGTCGTAGGAGGTCGGGTCGAAATCGCTTTCGGCCGGAACGACCTCGCGGCCGAACAGAAGGTTGAGCCGGCCGGCATCGAGATTGCCCCGCTCGAACGGCTCAGAGCCGAAATGGTGCCACAGCGCATGCAGGAAGGCGGCATCCACCTTGTGTTCGATCGTGCCCGGGCGGGCGAGGCGCTGCAGCTGCTTCAGCGGCGTCGCCCCCTTTTCGTTTGCCCGCCGGATCGTGAAATGATGCCCGTGGCCCGGCATGCCGGAAGGGAAACCCCTATGTTTCGTCATGTCGGGCGGTCTGGGCATGCTGCTCTCCTTGCGGTCGTTCTTCAAGCCTTGGCGAGCTTGTCCTGTGTCTTCGTCTCGAAATCGGAAGCGTCGTGGCGTTCGTGAAGCTGTTCGGACGGATCGCCGTTCACCCGGTTGACCATGCGGCCACGCTTGACGGCGGGCCGTTCGGCGATCTCGGCCGTCCAGCGCTGGACGTTCTTGTAGCTCTGGACATCGAGGAAGGTGCCGGCCTCGCCATAGGCCTTGCCCTGCGCCAGGTTGCCGTACCAGGGCCAGATGGCGATATCGGCGATCGAATATTCGGAGCCTGCCATGTACCGGTTCTCGGCAAGATGCCTGTCCAGGACATCGAGCTGGCGTTTCACCTCCATCGAGAATCGGTCGATGGCATATTTGATGTAGACCGGCGCATAGGCATAGAAATGGCCGAAGCCGCCGCCGAGATAGGGCGCCGAGGCCATCTGCCAGAACAGCCAATTCATCGTTTCGGTGCGTGCCTTGTGGTCCTTCGGAAGGAAGGCGTCGTCGAACTTGTTTGCGAGATAGAGAAGGATCGCGCCGCTTTCGAAAACGCGGGTCGGCTCGGGCGTGGAACGGTCCAGCAGGGCCGGGATCTTCGAATTCGGGTTGACGTCGACGAAACCGGAACCGAACTGGTCGCCGTCGCCGATCTTGATGAGCCAGGCATCGTATTCGGCGCCCTTGTGGCCGGCGGCCAGCAATTCTTCCAGCATGATGCCGATCTTCACTCCGTTCGGCGTTGCCAGCGAATAGAGCTGCAGAGGATGCTTGCCGACCGGCAGCTCCCTCTCATGTGTCGGACCGGCGATCGGCCGGTTGATATTGGCGAACTGGCCGCCGTTTCCCTGTTCCCAGGTCCAGATCTTCGGGAGCTCGTAGCCCGCTGGAAAATTCTCGGCGGGGGATTTGTCGTTCATGAAATCTTCCTTCCATTCAGGTGGCGCGCCCGAGGGTTTTAGCGGGGCGACACCTATATAGAGAGCGGCCAGCCGAATTTCCGCTCGTCACAGCGGGATCGTGTCGTGTTTCTTCCAATGCGTCGTCACCTGCTTGTTGCGCAGCGAAGCGAAGGCGCGGGCGATGCGGCGGCGCGACGAATGCGGCATGATCACCTCATCGATGAAACCGCGCTCGGCCGCCACGAACGGATTGGCGAAACGCTCCTCGTATTCCTTCGTCCGCGCCGCGATCTTCTCCGGGTCGCCGAGTTCCGAGCGATAGAGGATCTCGGTCGCTCCCTTCGCGCCCATGACGGCGATTTCGGCGGTCGGCCAGGCATAGTTGAAATCGGCGCCGATATGTTTCGAGGCCATGACGTCATAGGCGCCGCCATAGGCCTTTCGCGTGATCAGCGTGACCATGGGGACGGTCGCTTCGGAATAGGCGAAAAGAAGCTTGGCACCGTGTTTGATGACGCCGCCATATTCCTGGGCCACGCCTGGAAGGAAACCCGGAACATCCACGAGGGTCAGGATCGGGACCGAGAATGCGTCGCAGAAACGCACGAAACGGGCCGCCTTGCGGGAACTGTCGATATCGAGGCAGCCGGCCAGCACCATCGGCTGGTTGGCGACGACGCCGACCGTCTGGCCTTCGAGGCGGAGGAAGCCGGTGATGATGTTCCTCGCATAGGCTTCCTGGATCTCGAAAAAATCGCCCTCGTCGGCGATCGCAAGGATCAGTTCCTTCATGTCGTAGGGTTTTGCGGCGCTGTCCGGGATCAGGCTGTCGAGGCGGTTTTCGATGCGGGCCGGATCGTCGTGGAAGGGACGGACCGGCGGCTTTTCGCGGTTGTTGAGCGGCAGGAAATCGAAGAGCTGGCGGACGGCTTCGAGCGCCTCGATATCGTTTTCGAAGGCGGCGTCGGCGACCGAGGATTTTTTCGTGTGTGTGCCGGCGCCGCCGAGTTCCTCGGCCGTGACGATCTCGTTGGTCACGGTCTTCACAACGTCGGGACCGGTGACGAACATGTAGGAACTGTCGCGCACCATGAAGATGAAGTCGGTCATTGCCGGCGAATAGACCGCACCACCGGCGCAAGGCCCCATGATGACGGAAATCTGCGGCACGACGCCTGATGCCTCGGCATTGCGGCGAAAGACTTCTGCGTAGCCGGCAAGCGAGGAAACGCCTTCCTGGATGCGGGCACCGCCGCTGTCGTTCAGGCCGATCACCGGCGCCCCGACCCGTACCGCCATATCCATGATCTTGCAGATCTTTTGCGCATGTGTCTCGGAAAGGGAGCCGCCGAGAACCGTAAAGTCCTGGGAAAAGACGTAGACCTGGCGGCCGTTGATGGTGCCCCAGCCGGTGACGACGCCGTCGCCCGCGACCTTTTGGCTATCCATGCCGAAATCCACCGCCCGATGAGTGACATACATGTCGAACTCCTCGAAGGAGCCCTCGTCGAGCAGGACCTCGAGGCGCTCGCGGGCCGTCAGCTTGCCCTTGGCATGCTGTGCCTCGATACGCTTCTTGCCCCCGCCGAGCCTTGCCTCCGCCCGGCGTTTCTCGACCTCACCCAGAACTGCTCGCATGTTTGCTCCCGGTATTCCCTTGGGCATTACTTAGCGTCTCGCGGGCCTACGGGAAACCGTGGAACGCGCATCTATACGAATTGATAAGAGCGCGGGCCGGAAAATGCAAAAAGGCCTGAAACCATATGACCACACCTAGAGCGGCGGTCTGGCTGGCCTCGTCACCATCAAATCGGCCGTAGCTGTCTTTGGTTGATAACGGCCGCCTACGATTTCGTATTCCTCTTGTTCTGCCCCCATCAACCGCCAAGCGATCCTTCTCTCGGTAGACCGCAGCTGCGCGGCCAATGGCTTACAGCTCATCGCGTTCGGCATCACGCGGCTCCTACTGGACCGCTGGGTAGTTAATCCGGAAAAGCTGGAAAGGGTTGGAAGCATCGCCTGGTATTCGCACAAGACCCGGCCATTCTTCGCCGCCTGCGAGCGCTGTATACACAGGCGCGTCGCCCGGCATCGGTTTTAGCGGAAAACGGCAGATTGCGACATAGTCGAACGACTTGAGTGCTTGTTGCCTGACATGCACACCAGGCAAGATAAAAAATTCCAGTGCCCGTCTGATGCCAGGAGACGCCCGATGGAAAGGAATTGCCCCGACGGAAAAACCGTCGGGCATGCCTTCAGCCAGTCGAAGGGACAGTCCTTGTGGTGCCATAATTCGCCCCGGCGTAACCTTCTCGAGCACCGAGAAATCGCCGTGCTGGCACTCGTCAAACGCCATGTAGTCGGCCGCGTCGTGGCTCAGTTCGATCGGTGGCATGAACATGCTGGCTGATTGGGCGGCCGCGATCGGCAGTAAAAGAGACGCCAGAAAGATTGAGCGGGTATGCCACCAGGCAACTGGCGTTGCCTGCCCCTGCTTCAGATAGTGATAGGCGATCGGCAGGAACAACGGAATGAAGGCAAATGGGAAACGGACGTAGCGGGCGATTCCAATCGTGAGAAAAAGGCTTGCAGCAGCAATAGCAAAGATGACTGGCCGTCCGGGCTGCTCGCGGCCGCGAGGCCCCAGCATTGGTGGCACGGCAGCCAGCAAAAGAGAACCCGCGAGCCCAACCCACCAGATGACGGCCGGTGGCGTGTGCGCAGCCGCGGACCAAAGCGGTTTTTCCTGGAGGATACGGTCAAACCATAGCGAACGAGAAATGGGATCTATGACTTCATAAGGTCCTGCGAGACATCGCGGGAAAAGCAAGGCAGCGAAAACGACCACTGCCGCCCCGACGACACATATGATCGCCAATTGCCCCCACCCTGTTATGCGGGGGAAAACTGTAGTGACCAACAGCAGCGGGGCCGAGCATCCGACGAGCAAGAAGATATAGGGAGCGGAAAAAGCGTCGCATTGCGTTGATATAGCAGCCGATGGGCCAAGCTGGACAAGCGCCACGGGCACCGTACAAAGTAAAACAGATGCCGATGCTCCGGCGAGAACTTGTTGTGATGCGCGGGTTCTGCACAGATATGAGATCACCAGCCCCGAAAAGGCGGTGACAACCAAAGGCAGTCCCTCCAATGCTATCGCGACGGAAGTAACGCTGCCCAGTCCTATCAGAATGCCGCCGAACCGGTCCCAGCGGACAAGGCCAAGCACGACCGTCATCAACGCGAGGATCTGCATGCCGTGATGATCGATTCGCCCCGGCGCAAATTCGCCCACGGCCAGGGTCATGGAAATAGTCGTTGCGACCAGCAGCAGATAATCTGCCGTCGTGTGGAATTCGGTCAGGCGCCGTAAAATTTGACTGACCAGTATGCTGTAAATGCCGAGCATCAGGGGTGGCCAAATCAGGAATGACCAGGAGATGGCATCGTTATGGCCAAGCATCGGCGACAGAGCGATACTAATTGCAACGTATGGTAGATCGACCAATCGCGACCAAGGAGAAACATAGGGTTCAGGCATGGAAACGACCGGTAGCACAAGACTCCACCAGTGACCGGTCGGAGAAAGGAGCTGGCGTATCTGGATTGCCCGCATCCGATCGTCGATATCACCCGTCAAGAGGTGGCCGTTTGCTATATCCAGTGCGGACATTGCCAATGCTGTGATGTAGACGATCAAAAAGATCCGCCAGAAGACAGGCGGACGCCATTTAATAACTACGTCATCCGTAACCGATTTCGCAAAATCTCCCATGGGGACTTTCCAGCTCGAAATTTGGGCCAGATTTAGCAAACGCCGTTTAAAAATATGCTACTACAGGCTACGGAATCTAGCCTGTTATGCTTGCCGGTCAGGCGCTGGCGACGAAGAGCGACAATGCGCTCGCTCAGAACCTGACCTCTCTGCCGCGAGCTGTTCTTGAGCCGCGACGAGCGGCGGCCATGGCGCACCCATCCTGTTCGAAGCGTTCAATCCAGCGCGACACGATCTTGGCCGCGGCATAGACGCGGGCGGCTTGCGCTTTGGTGAGTGCGCCGCCAGCAACGGCGACGGCCATTTCTCTCGACGCAGCGGGGTCGGGCATTCTTATGGATGTTCAATCGGAGCGATCCTGGAAAACTGAGGTGTGGTAACTCCAGTCTCCTAAATCCGCTCCGAATGGACAGCCTCCTGAAAGCTCACACCTAGAGCGTGGTTTCGCCCGAATCCGCCTTGATGATGTTGATGAACGCCTCGGCTGTCCAGGACAGCGGCGTGCCGGGCATCGAGATGATCCCGTATTCGGAGACCTTGTCGGGCAGGAAAGGCCGCATGGCGATCGCATCGCTGCGGAAGAACTCGGCTATCAGCGAGGGCACGATGGCGATGCCGAGCCCTTGGGCTGCGCAGGCGCAGGCGGTCTCGACCGAATGGACTTCCAGGCTGCAGCGGTAGCTCGGCACCATGCGGCGCAGTTCGTGCTCCAGTTCGTTGCGGTTGACGCGCTGCCGGCCAAGCAGGATCAGGTCGTTGCGGGCAAGATCGTTGACGTCGATGGCCTGCTTGGCGGCCAACGGGTGGCCGACCGGCATGACGCAGGTGGTGCCGCTGGTGAAAAGCGGGCGGGTGTCGAAGGAATGCTCCTCCGGCGGCAGGCGGACGAAACCGAGATCGGCGACGCGGCCGCGCACCATGCGTTCGATCGCATCGTAGGGACCGCTCAGGATCTCCACCGTCACCCGCGGATGATCGGCCTTGAAGCGGGCAAGGATCGGCGGCAGCATGGTGGTCGCGAGGCTGTGCGGGAAAGCGACGCGGATCAGCGCCTCACCGAAGGCACCCGAACGGACGTCGCCGACCTTGACGCGCAGTCTGGCGACGCTCTCTGCGACGTCATCCACCTCGTCGACGAGGAGATGCGCTTCCGGCCGCGGGATGAGGCGCCCCTTGTCGCGCAGGAAAAGCTCGCGGCCGATCTCTTCCTCCAGCGATGCGAGCTGGCGACTGATCGCCGACTGCGACAGGCCGAGCTGTGCCGCCGCCGCTATGGTGGAGCCGGTATCCATGATCGTCTTGAAGATTTCGAGCTGCTTGAAATTCATGCCGCGATCCTACGGAAGGCGGCGGCGAACACAAGCAGAGACATCGAACAGGGTTCCGCGCGCAAAACGCATAGGACCATGCATTCCGCGCATAATATTGCGCATCCCGCGCCGCCCGCTATCGTCGGCCCCAACAACTAGAAAAAAGGGAACGTCTTCATGAGAATTCTCTGTCCCTGGGGGACGAAGGGTAAGCAGGAGCGCACGCCATGACGGTTTTCGTCATTCGCCGCTTCCTGCAGAGCATTGCCGTCCTCTGTGTGACCGCGGTTATCGTCTTCATCGGTATCTATGCGATCGGCGATCCGGCTGAAATGCTGATCTCGCCGGATGCAAGCCCGGCGGAACGCGCTCAGGTCGTCGCCTCGCTCGGGCTCGACAAGCCGCTCTGGGAACAGTTCTTCACTTTCGCCTGGAACGCGCTGCACGGCGACCTCGGCCGCTCCTTCGTCTTCAACCGTCCGTCCATCAGCCTGATATTCGAACGCCTGCCGGCGACGCTGGAGCTGACGCTGACCGGCCTCGTCTTCGCGCTCCTGCTGGGCATCCCGCTCGGCCTCCTGTCCGGCTTGAAACCGAATACCGCCACCGACGAAGTGATCATGACCGGCTCGATCTTCGGCTTCTCTCTGCCGAGCTTCTGGCAGGGCATGATGCTGATCATGATCTTTTCCGTGTGGCTCGGCTGGCTGCCGTCCACCGGGCGCGGCCAGATGGGCGAATTTCTGGGGCTCCGTTCCAGCCTGTTCACGCTCGACGGCCTCACTCACCTGATCCTGCCGGCGATCAACCTGTCGCTGTTCAAGCTTTCGCTGGTGATCCGCCTCACCCGCACCGGCGTGCGCGAGACGATGCCGCTCGATTTCGTCAAGTTCGCGCGCGCCAAGGGCATTTCCGAGCGACGCATCGTTTTCGTCCATGTGTTCAAGAACATCCTGATCCCGCTGATCACCGTGATCGGCCTGGAACTCGGCAGCATGCTCGCCTTTGCGGTAGTGACGGAGACGATCTTCGCCTGGCCGGGGATCGGCAAGCTGCTGATCGACAGCATCATGCGGCTCGACCGGCCTGTCGTGGTCGCCTACCTGCTGGTCATCGTCAGCCTGTTCATCTTCATCAATTTCGTCGTCGACGTGCTCTATTCACTGGTCGATCCCCGCGTCCGGCTCGGAGGCGCCCAATGACCGCCCGCGCTCTTTTCGCCGAAGACATGCTGCTCGGCCGCCTGGTCACCGGCATCGGCCGCAGCCCCAAGGCGGTCGTTGCCGCCGTCGTCTGCATCATCCTGCTGTTTGCCGCAGTCATCGGACCCTATCTGACGCCCCAGAACCCGTTCGATCTCGCGGTTCTGGACATCCTCGATTCCAAGCTGCCGCCCGGCTCGCAGAGCATGGACGGCATGAACTACTGGCTCGGCACCGACGGCCAGGGCCGCGACATGTTTTCGGCGATGATCTACGGCCTGCGCACCAGCCTCGGCGTCGGCGTATTCTCCGGCATCGTCGCGCTTCTGGTCGGCACGGTGCTCGGCCTGATCGCCGCCTATTTCGGCGGGCGTATCGACACGCTGATCATGCGCGTCGTCGACCTGATGCTCGGCTTTCCGACCATCCTCGTGGCGCTGATGCTGCTGGCGCTGCTGGGCCAGGGGCTCTGGAAGGTGATCTTCGCGCTGATCCTTGTGCAATGGGCGACATTTGCCCGCGCCGTCAGAAGTGCTGCGCTTGTCGAGAAGAACAAGGACTATGTCGAGGCCGCAGTGACGCTCGGCATCGGTACGCCGCGTATCCTGATCGGCCATATCCTGCCCAACTGCCTGCCGCCGCTGATCGTCATCGGCATGCTGCAGGTGGCGAACGCCATTTCGGCGGAAGCGACCCTCTCCTTCCTCGGCATCGGCCTGCCGATCACCGAACCGTCGCTCGGGCTGCTGATCGCAAACGGCTATCAACTGCTGATGTCCGGCGAATACTGGATCAGCGTCTATCCGGGCGTCCTTCTGCTCGTACTGGTGTTTTCGATCAACATTGTCGGGGACCGGCTGCGCGAAGTCCTCAATCCCCGACTTGGTGAAAGGTGAGCGCGATGACACCCGTCCTCGAAGTCAAAAACCTTTCCACTCATTTCATGACCCGCCGCGGGATATTGAAGGCCGTCGACGACGTGAGCTTCACGGTCGGTGAGCGCGAGATCGTCGGCCTGGTCGGCGAATCCGGCTCCGGCAAGTCGATCACCGGGTTCTCGATCCTCGGTCTCGTCGACCCGCCCGGGCGGGTGGTCAGCGGCCAGATCCTGTTCAACGGCGAGGATCTGCTGAAGATGTCGCCGGGCGCCATGCGGACGATCCGGGGCAAGCGCATCGCGATGATCTTCCAGGACCCGATGATGACGCTGAACCCGGTTCTCTCGGTCGCCACCCAGATGATCGAAACGGTGCAGGCGCATGACAGGGTCTCCCGCACGGAAGCCCGCGCCCGGGCTCGCGATGCACTGGGCCTCGTGGGCATTCCTTCGCCGGAGGAGCGGCTGGATTCCTATCCGCACCAGTTTTCCGGCGGCATGCGCCAGCGCGTGGCGATCGCGATCGCCCTCCTGCACCGGCCGGACCTGATCATCGCCGACGAACCGACGACGGCGCTCGACGTGACGATCCAGTCGCAGATCCTGTTCGAGATCAAGCGGCTGGCCGCCGAATTCGGCATGGCGCTGATCTGGATCAGCCACGATCTCGGCGTCGTCGCAGCCCTCGCGGACCGGATCATGGTCATGTATGCGGGCCGCATCGTCGAGGCGGGGCAGGTCGATGGGGTCCTCACCGCGCCGCGCCATCCCTATACGTCCGGCCTGCTCAGCGCCGTGCCTGCGGCGGTGCCGCGCGGCGAACCGCTTAGGCCGATCCCCGGTTTCGCGCCCTCGCCGCTGTCGCGCCCTTCCGGCTGCGCCTTCCGCGACCGCTGCGCTCGGGCCACCGATATCTGCGCCACTGAGCCGATACGGTCGATCGCCGCCGATCGCGAGTTCCGCTGTTTCCACCCTCACCTCTGGAGCGCCGCATGACGAACCCGCTCGTGGAAGCCGTGCCCCTCGTAGAAGCCGTAGATGTCAGCCGGCGGTTTTCCCGCAAGCTCGACTATGCGGAAAAGATCGCCAATCTCTTCGGGGCCGGCCTCGAGGAAAAGACCGTGCATGCGGTCGATGAAGTCAATCTCGCGGTCTATCCGGGCGAGGTGGTCGGCCTCGTCGGCGAATCGGGCTGCGGGAAATCGACGCTCGGCCGGGTGATGGCCGGCATCATGCCCGCGAGCGGCGGCGAGGTCCGTTGGAAGGGCCGGCCGCTGACTTCGCTGCAGGGTGACGACAAACGCGCCATGCGGCTTTCCGCCCAGATGATCTTCCAGGACCCGATGTCGACGCTCAATCCGCGCAAGCGAGTACTCGATATCATCGGCGAGGCACCCAAGGTGCACGGCATCGTCAAGGGCCGCGAGATGCGGGACTATGTTGCTGCGCTCGCCGAACGCGTCGGCCTCGATGCCTCTTATCTCGACCGATACCCGCACCAGTTTTCCGGCGGGCAGCGGCAGCGTATCGGCATTGCCCGGGCGCTCGCGGTAAAGCCGAAGCTGCTCGTCTGCGACGAATCCGTCGCTGCACTCGACGTGTCGATCCAGGCGCAGATCCTCAACCTGTTCATGGACCTGAGACAGGAATTCGGGCTGACCTACCTGTTCATCAGCCACGACCTCGGCGTCGTCAAACATATCTGCGATCGGGTTGTGGTTATGTATCTCGGCCGCGTGGTGGAAAGCGCCACGCCTGACGAGCTCTTCGACAATCCGAAACATCCCTACACCCAGGCGTTGATCCGCGAACTGCCGTCCGTCACCGATCGCCGCCGGGTGTTCACGCCGATCAAGGGCGAGATCCCCTCGCCGCTCCATCCGCCGGCGGGATGCCATTTCCATCCCCGCTGTCCCAAGGCTTTCGACCGCTGCCGCGTGGAACGGCCGGTCTTGAAGGAAAACGCGGCCAAGGTCGCTGGTCGCCATATCAGCGCCTGCCACCTGAACGATCTTGCCGCCCATCAGGCAACAAATGCGACGGCCGAACCGGCCATCTAAAAAGGAAGGGAACAGACATAATGAAATCGATGAAATTTCTCCTGGCCGGGGTTGCGGCCTCGGTCATCGCGCTGAGCTCGGCTCAGGCCGCCGACCTGATACTCGGCAGCGCCACCGAACCGTCGGCGATCGATCCGCAGTTTTCGCGCACCGGCAACAACCAGAACATCGCCATGCAGGTCTTCGACCGCCTGGTGCAGACCGACCCGGCAATCAATGTCGAGCCGGCGCTTGCCGTCTCCTGGACCAATGTCGACCCGCTGACCTGGCAGATCAAACTGCGCGACGGCGTCAAATTCCATGACGGCAACCCGCTGACATCAGAGGACGTGATCTTCTCGCTCACCCGAGCCAAGGATATCCCGAACAGCCCGGCGCCGTTCTCCGGCAATGTCGGGGCGATCGACAGCATGAAGGCGATCGACAAACTGACCGTCGAGATCAAGACCAAGAAGCCGACGCCCGATTTCATCGAACAGGTCGGCTTCGTCTACATCGTCGAAAAGAAGGTCGCGGAAGGCGCTTCGATCGAGGACTTCAACAGCGGCAAGGCGGCGATCGGCACCGGCGCCTACAAGTTCAAGTCCTGGACGCCGGGCGACAACCTGCAGCTCACCCGCAACGATGCCTTCTGGGGCAAGAAACAGGATTTCGACAACGTCACGATCAAGTTCATCTCGAACGACGCCTCGCGCGTCGCAGCCCTTCGCTCCGGCTCCGTCGACCTGATCGACGCCGTGCCGCCAGGCGATGTGAAGACCCTCCAGGGTATCTCCGGCCTCAAAGTCTTCTCGATCGCCTCGTCCCGGATGATCTACCTCGCGCTCGACAGCGCCCGCGACAAGACGCCCTTCATCACCGACAAGGAAGGCAAGCCGCTGGACAAGAACCCGCTGAAGGACCTCAAGGTCCGCCAGGCGCTCTCCGAGCTGGTCAACCGCCAGCTGATCATCGACCGGATTCTCGACGGTTCGGCGGAAGCTGCGGGCCAGCTGGTTCCGAAGGGCGTCGCCGGCAACGATCCGTCGATCGCGGCCCCCGCCATGAACGCCGAGAACGCCAAGAAGCTGCTGGCGGAAGCCGGCTACAAGGACGGTTTCGGCATCACCATCCACACCTCCAACGACCGCTTCCCGGGCGATGCGGAAGTGGCGCAGGCGCTCGGCCAGATGTTCGCGCGCGGCGGCCTGAAAGTGAACGGCGTCGTCGCCCAGCCCTATAACGTCTACACCAAGGGCGCCGGGGCCGGCGAATTCTCCGCCTTCATCTTCTCGCTCGGCAACTCTACGCCGACCTCCGCCACGGGTCTTCGCAACCTGCTGATGACGGCCAACAAGGATGCGGGCACCGGCTCGTTCAACCGGACGAAATATTCGAACCCGGCCTTCGACGATGCGATGCGTGCCGCCACCGCCGAATTCGACGTCAAGAAGCGCGTGGAACTGCTGCAGAAGGCGACCAAGCTGGTCTTTTCCGACATTCCAGTCATCCCGCTCTACTGGCAGAAGGTTCACTGGGCCGGCAAGGCAAACCTCTCCTATGTCGCCAACATGACGGAAGACACCGCCGCGACGCTCGCCGGCATCGCCAAGTAAGTCTTTCCGCACTCAACAGTTTGCTGCGGCCCTCTCTCCTGGAGCCGCGGCATATCCCGGGCCGGCCTGACGTGTGGTGGGGCTGGCCCGGAATTGATTTGCAAATTCGAGGATATGGACATGGATACTCTGACGCCATCGCGCTTCGAGGTGATTGCCGACGACGTGGTCGTCGAACGGGATGTGATGGTGACGATGCGCGACGGCGTGAGGCTGGCGACCGACGTCTACCGGCCGGCCAAGGGCGGCAAGGCGATCGAAGGCCGGCTTCCGGCGATCATGGAACGCACGCCCTACGGCAAGGCGGAGCGCTCGCGTTCCGAGATCGAAGTGGGCATGGCGGAGCCGATGAAGCGCCATGAGGTGGCGAGCTATTTCGTCCGGGCGGGATATGCCGTGATCTACCAGGATTGCCGCGGCCGTTACAATTCCGAGGGCGAATTCAGCAAATACATTTCGGAAGCCGCCGACGGTTACGATACCGCCCGCTGGCTGGTGGAACAGGCCTGGTCGAACGGCCAGTTCGGGACGATGGGCCTTTCCTATGCGGCCCATACTCAGGCGGCGCTCGCCTGCCTCAACCCGCCGGGGCTTGCCTGCATGGTGATGGATTCGGGCGGATTTTCGAACGCCTATCAGTGCGGCATCCGCCAGGGCGGCGCATTCGAACTGAAACAGGCGACCTGGGCCTACAACCAGGCGATCGGCGAGGGCAACGAGTTTGCCCGTGCAGCGATCGAAGCGGAGGATCTTCACGCATGGTTCAACGTCATGCCCTGGAGCGAAGGCAATTCTCCGGTGCGTTGGATGCCGGAATATGAAAGCTACCTGCTCGACCAGTGGCGCAGCGGCACGTTCGACGAAAGCTGGCGCCGGGTCGGGCTTTACATGGAAGGTTTCTACGAGACTTTTCCGGAAGTGCCTATCGTGCTGATGTCGAGCTGGTACGACGCCTATGTGAAGTCGACGCTCGACAACTATCGCGGACTTTCCGGCAAGGACAGCCGACCGCTGCAGCTGATCATGGGGCCCTGGCTGCACGGCAACCGCAATGCGACGCTTGCCGGCGACACCTCCTTCGGGCCGGCCGCGCCGCTTGGCGGCAATGTGATGGAAAGCTGGCTATCCTTCCGCCGCAACTGGTTCGACCACTGGCTGAAGGGCAAGGACAACACTGTTGCGCAGGAGCCGGTGGTGCGCGCCTTCGTGATGGGTGGCGGGTCGGGCACGCGCAACGCGGACGGCCGGCTGGATCACGGCGGTCACTGGATCGAAGCGGCCGACTGGCCGCTGCCGGGAACGGAATTCCGAAATTACTATATCCATGAAAACGGCTCGCTTTCGACCGACAGGCCGAAGGCGGAGGCTTCCCCCTTCACCTACGACTTCGACCCGAAGAACCCGGTTCCGACCATTGGCGGATCGCTGACGAGCGGTCAGCCGATCTTCGAAGGCGGCGGCTTCGACCAACGCGAGGGCGATAAATTCTACGGCTCGAAACATCCGGGCCTGCCGCTCTCGGCGCGTGCCGACGTGCTCTCCTTCGAGACCGAGCCGCTCGCCGAAGATGTCGCCGTAGTTGGGCCGATCACGGTCGAACTTTATGTCTCGTCGGATGCGCCGGACACGGATTTCACCGCGAAACTCGTCGACGTCTATCCGCCGAGCAAGGATTACCCGACCGGCTACGCGCTCAACATCACCGACGGGATCATCCGCTGCCGCTACCGCAACTCCTTCGAAAAGCCGGAGCCGATCGTCAAGGGCGAGGTGTTCAAGGTAACGATCGAGCCGTTTGCGACCGCCAACCTGTTCGCCAAGGGTCATCGCATCCGGGTGGACATTTCCTCGTCCAATTTCCCGAAGTACGACATCAATCCAAATAGCTATGCGCCGGAGGGCCGGGGACGCACAAGCCAAGTGGCCCGCAACACCGTTTTCTGCGATGATATGCGTGCATCCGCCATCCGCCTGCCGATTGTCGGTAGAGTGGCAATGGCGGCGCTGAAGCCCATCGCGAAATGAACGAGGCCATGCTCACCGTCGCCGTCACCGGCCAAATCCTGATCCACGGCCCCCTCGACCTCCATGGCGAGGGACAGGCCGAGGTCCAGGATTTCCTCGAGGCGGATGTTGTCTTCGGCAATCTCGAGGCGACGGTGGAGACTGCCGGTGCATGGCCTACCAAGACGAAGACGCTGCATCTGGCTTCCCCGGATGCGCTGGTTTCCATCCGGGAACTCGGCTTTCACGCGGTAACGCACGCCAACAACCACGCCTTCGACCTCGGCCCGCCGGGCATCGCGTCGACGCGCGCCGCAGTGGAAGCGGCTGGGCTGAAGCTTGCCGGCAGCGGGCGGGATATCGAGCAGGCCGCCGCGCCGGTCATCGTGCCGGGACCTGAGCAATCGCTTGCCATCTTCTCCGTCGATCTCGGACCGCAGCCGGATATCAACTATGCCTCGACCGAGCGCGGCGGCATTGCCCCCTTGCGGATGAAGCGAACGGTGAGCGTGCCGGCCGAAGAATTCAAGACGCTGAAGAGGATCGTCGGGACCCTCGGCGACGACAAACGCGGCGCGGCACGTGCTGCCGTGGGTTATGATGCGGGCGAGCGCCCGGAACTGGAGGTCTTTGGCACACCCGTCGCTGCCGGCGAGGCCATCGGCGCACGCTGGACGGCGGACGAGACGGACATGCAGCGGCTCGTTGACGGCATCGACGCCGCAAAGGCGATAGGGGATCTGGTAGCGGTGGCGCTCCACGGCCACCACTGGGATTCGAACTGGAAAATGACACCCGACTGGCTGCTCGATCTCTGTCGCAGCCTGATCGACTGCGGCGCCGACCTGGTGCTTGGTACCGGCGCGCCGGTCATGCAGCCGCTTATCCTTTATCGCGGACGGGTGATCATCGCCGGCCTCGGCAACTTCGTCTTCCACACCGGGCGGCCGGCGACCTATGACGAAAAGCATGTCGATGTCTGGCGCAGCGCCGCGATCCGGTTGACGCTTGCGGATGATGGTACGTGCAAGAGACTTGAATTGCTGCCGATTTCGGTCGGCAGGCCCGTGGACCACGACCTGCCTTTGGGGCCGGTTCCGCTGCAGGGCTCCGATGCGGACGATATCAGGGAAAGAGCTTTCGCCGGGCTTTCTGCGGCGGACAGACAGGTCGTTTTTTGATCAGCCGAGCTTGCCGGTGAAAATGTAACCGACGCCGCGAACAGCCTTGATGAGCTGGGGATGTTTGGCATCCGCCTCAATCTTGCGGCGCAACCGGACGATCTGGGCATCAATCGTGCGGTCGAAGGCATCGAGCTGCCGCCCCCTCGTCGCGTCCATCAGGAAATCGCGTGTCAGCACCCGACCCGCATGCTGCACGAAGGCCGCCAGCATGTCGAATTCGCCTGTCGTCAGCTCAACTTCGCCATCTTCGTTGGACAGCAGCTGGCGCCTGGAAAGGTTGAGCGTCCATTCTTCGAAACGGACGATCTTCTCCTCGTTCACCTCCTGCTTCGGCTGAGCCGGCTGGCGCCGCCTGAGGATCGATTTCAGCCGCGCATGCACTTCGCGCAGGTGAAACGGCTTAGCTATATAGTCATCTGCACCGATCTCGATCCCGATAATCCGGTCGACCACATCATCGCGGCCGGTCAGCATCATGATCGGAACGTCCGATTGCATCCGGATTTCCCGGGCAAGGTCAAAACCGTCCTGGCCGCCGGGCAACGACAGGTCGAGGAGGATGATGTCGACCTCCTGCCGTTTCAGCTGAGCGCGCATTTCCTGCCCGTCGGATACCGCGCTGACGGCATATCCCTCGCCCTCGAAATACCGCGTCAGCATCTGACGAATTCGAGGATCATCGTCGACGACGAGAATGTTGGCTGAGCTTGCGGGGGATGACATCAACAGGGAACCGGCGTGTTACAGATTGTTACCAATTAGAACCGTCTTTCACACGACTAGCATTCGCGCGTTACCGGGATTCGGTCAACTGCCTTAACCAAACGGATAGGGGCAGTTTCATGTTTGTCACGGATTATGCGAAGACCTTCAACACGGCAGCAGCAAGACCGCTCGACGAACCGGATTGTCTCCATTCGCTGTTCGCCAAGCAGCCTGTGGAATATCTGTCGGCGGGCCAGGCCCTGTTTTTCGAGGGCGACGAGGCCAGGCATATCTTCGAGGTCATGGAGGGGACGCTGCGCGTTTTCCGGATCATTTCGGACGGACGCCGGGTCATTACAGGGTTTCTGCATGCCGGCGATATGATCGGCGTGTCGTTCCGGGATAATTATATCTACACTGCGGAAGCCATCACCACGGCGAAGGTCCGTCGGCTGGCGCGTCGGCAATTCGAGGCAGCGGTCATCAATTCCGAGAGCCTGAGGCCGAAGGTCTTTGCCCGCGTCTGCGACGAAATGGCCGCAGCCCAGGACCAGATGGTGCTCCTGTCGAGCAAAAGCGCGGAAGAGCGGCTCTGCACCTTCCTTCTGAGATACCTGAAGCGCGCGATGGCCGAACGCAATGCGCAGCCGGTCGTCGAGCTCTCCATGAGCCGGCAGGACATGGCCGACTATCTCGGACTGACGATCGAGACCGTTTCGCGTACTATCACCAGGCTTATCGGCAAAGGCGTGTTGAATGTTCTGGACCCGGCCGCCCGTCATTCCATAAGAATCGAACGGCCGGGGATGCTTGCGCAACTCGCCGGTGACGACGATGACTGTGGGGACATGCGGCGCGACCTGATCGCTCTCGGCGAGCGACGGCGCCATTAGACGGATTGGACATGATCGGCAAGACAGGACCCGAAGCCACGACGGAAAGCCAACTCGATGCCGTCACTCTTCTTCTCGACGATGCCAACCTCATCGTCCACGGCGTGGACGGCATTATCAGCCGCTGGACGAGCGGCTGCGAGCAGCTTTACGGCTGGCGTCGGGAGGAGGCTCTCGGAAGGGTCGTCCACGAGCTGCTGGCGACGCAGTTTCCCGAGCCGCTCGACGGGATCCGCCGTCATGTCCAGATCTATCATACCTGGCAGGGAGAGGTCGTCCATCGCCACAGGCACGGTCACTCCGTCGTCGTGGCGAGCCGCTGGGTGGCCGTCAATCCGTCGAGCGACGGACCTTCGATCATCATCCAAACGAACAACGATATTACCGAGATGAAAAGGGTGCAGAACGATCTTGCCGAACGCGAAGCGCATCTGCGCTCCATTCTGGATACGGTTCCGGAATCGATGATCGTCATCGACGAAGTCGGCTGCATTTCCTCCTTCAGCACCGCGGCCGAGCAGCTGTTCGGCTACTCGTCCGACGAAGTCTGCGGGCAGAATGTGAAGATGCTGATGCCATCACCCGACCGGGACGCCCATGACGGATATATCTCGCGCTACCTCACCACAGGCGAGCGCCGGATCATCGGCTACGGCCGCGTCGTGACTGGGCAGCGCAAGGACAAGAGCACGTTTCCGATGGAGCTTTCGGTCGGCGAGGCCGTCACCAACGGGAAACGCATTTTCACCGGCTTCGTCCGCGACCTCACCAGCCGTCACAAGATCGAAGAAGAACTTCGCCAGGCCCAGAAAATGGAAGCGATCGGCCAGCTGACTGGCGGCCTTGCGCACGATTTCAACAATCTTCTCACCGTCATCAGCGGCAATCTGGAGATGATCGAGAACAAGGTCGCGGATGCAGGCCTGCTGGAATTGCTGCATGAAGCCCAGGGTGCCGCGGAAGACGGCGCCAAACTGACAGGCCAGCTTCTGGCCTTCGGACGGCGCCAGCCGCTCAACCCGAAGCTCGCGGATGTCGGCAATCTCGTCTCCGGCTTCTCGGAGCTTCTCAGGCGAACCCTCGGTGAAACGATTGAGCTTCGTACCACCGTGGCCGGCGTTTCCAACGAAGCGCTGGTCGATGCATCGCAGCTCCAGAACGCGCTTCTCAACCTGACGCTCAATGCCAGGGACGCGATGCCGCGTGGAGGCAAGCTGACGATCGAGATCTCCCGCGTCAGGCTGGATGTCGACTATGCGCAGATGTATCCCGATGTCCGCACCGGCGATTTCGTGCTGATCTCCGTCACCGATACGGGCGTCGGCATGCCTTCCGACGTCAAGGACAAGGCTTTCGAGCCATTCTTCACCACCAAGGGCCTGGGCGCAGGAACAGGCCTCGGCCTCAGCATGGTCTACGGTTTCGCCAAACAGTCCGGCGGGCATATCCAGCTCTACAGCGAGCCGGGGCAGGGCACGAGCGTGCGGATTTTCCTGCCGGTGGCGCGCAAGACGGAGGCAGCGGGTCCGCTTGCCGTCGAGGCCGGCTCGAAGCAGGCCACCATTCCGGGCGGCACCGAAAAGATCCTCGTCGTCGAGGACGACCCTCGGGTCCGGCGCATCGCCGTGTCCCGGCTGACGCAGCTCGGTTACGGCGTCATCGAGGCCTCGAACGGCCGGGAGGCGCTGGACCAGCTCGGCCAGCACGACGGCATCCATCTTCTTTTCACCGATATCGTGATGCCAGGCGGAATGACGGGCGACGAACTGGCAGCCGAAGTGCGCGCCAGACGCCCTGGCATGAAGGTGCTGTTCACCTCCGGTTATGCCGAACCGGCCATTGCCGGACGCGAGCTCGCCCAATCCGGTAGCTGGCTAAAGAAGCCGTATACTGCCAGGGAACTCGCGGTGCGGCTTCGGGAACTGCTGGACTGAGTATCGTTTGATAAAACGGATGCATCCGCGGCCAACGCCCCAGATTCTGCTGCAGAGCTTAGAGTTTCTATAAACTACCCGAAGGGCCTAGCCTTTGTGGTTCACCGATCTCTATCGCGTGTCCATCGGGATCATAAAAACGGAAGACTCGCTGTCCCCAGGCTTGCCGCTCTACCGGATGGATCAGTTCCACATGCGGCGCGATGTTTTCGAAGGCCGCATCGACATCCTCATGTTCGAAATATAGCAGCAAATTTCTCCGTCCGTAGGGTTCGTTCGCAACAGGGCCTTGCCGCCAAATCGTTTGCTCAAGCGAACTCCCTTCGTGGATTGCGAAACCGGTTTCGAAGAGTACGAAACCCCCGAAATCCTCCAGTATCCTCAGCCCGAGCCTATCTCGGTAAAACGCTTTCGAGTGATTTATGTCGCGAACGAAAGGAATGGGATTGATAAAACGCATCGAATTCCTTTCGTGAAGGTCGCAGTCCTTGCGGGCGCAGATGCCGTTTGTTGGCGGTTCCACGAAAAGAATGCCTCACGACAGTGCTCTCGGCAAGAAAACCGCCAGCGACGCCCACTCCTGAGAAGCTCGAGGGCGTGCCGGAGCTTGTCGGGGGTCGCCGGTTCATTCCGGCGGATCATCCCGAAGCACGCGCCAGGAGGCGCCTTCGAGGTCGTCGTACTGGCCACTCTTCAGCGACCAGAGAAAGGCGAAGAGGCCGAGACCGCCGAGGAGAAGCGCAATCGGGATGAGATAGATCAGCATGTTCATGCGACGCGGGCCTCACCGGGAGGGGCTTTTGCTCGACCGTGGCTCTCCGCCGCCGCTTCGGCCTCGGCAGCGCCTCCCGATCCGCTGAGCCGCAGCGCGTTGGCGACGACGATGATCGACGACGTGGACATGGCAACGGCGGCAATCAGCGGCGTCGCATAACCGGCAAGCGCGATCGGCACGGCGATGACATTGTAGCCGATGGCGAGCGCGAAATTCTCGCGGATCAACCGGCCGGCGCGCCGCGAGATATCGATCGCCAGCGGCACCGCTTCGAGGTTGTCGCGCATGAATACGAAGTCGGCGGCCTGACGTCCGACGTCCGCCGCTGTCGCCGGCGCGATCGAAACATGGGCTGCGGCGAGCGCCGGGGCATCGTTGATGCCATCTCCGACCATCAGCACCTTGCGGCCGCTTGCTTCGAGCGAGGTGCAGAACTCCGCCTTCTGTCTCGGCGAAAGCTCCGCCTGCCAATGTTCGAGGCCGAGGCGGATGGCGAGATCGGCAACCACCCGGCGCCGGTCGCCCGACAGGATACCCGTCTCGAAACCGCTGGCTACGAGGGATGCCGTGGCGGTCAGGGCGCCGGGGCGGAGCGAATCGTCGAACCGGAAGGTGGCGATTTCCTTGGCATCGAGCGAGAGAACCGTCTCGGTCACGCTATTGCCCGGGCTTCCGTCGTCCGGCACGGATAGGGCAAAACGCCGGTTGCCGAGACGGTAGACGCCGGCGGGTGTCGCCGCTTCGAGGCCCAGGCCCGGGATTTCGGTGACCGTTTCGAAGGGCGCAACCGGGCCGGACACCGCCATCGCCAGCGCCTGGGAGAGAGGGTGACGCGAATGGGCGGCGAGGCCGGCGGCCAAGGCGAGCTGCTTCCTGTCGAACCGCTCGACATCCAGCAGCCGCGGCCGGCCGAGGGTCAGCGTGCCGGTCTTGTCGAAGAGCACCGTGTCGATTTCGGCAAGCCGTTCCATGGCCGAACCGTCCTTGACCATGATGCCGTTCCGGAACAGCCGGCCGGCCGCGACCACCTGCACCACCGGCACGGCAAGGCCGAGCGCGCAAGGGCAGGTGATGATCAGCACGGCGATTGCCACCAGCATCGCGTGTTTCCAGTCGCCGCCGATGAAACCCCAGGCGAGAAAGGCGGCGAGCGCCAGAAAATGGACGGCCGGAGAATAATATTGCGCTGCGCGGTCGGCGATCCGACGATAGCGCGCCCGTCCACCCTCCGCCGCCTCCATCAGCGAAATGACTTCGGACAGGAAGGAGTCCTTCACCGCAGCCGTCGCTCTCAGCACCAGCGAACCGGTGAGGTTGAGCGTTCCTGCCTGTATCATGTCTCCGGCACGGACCGGCCTCGGCGCGCTTTCGCCGTTGACGATCGAGACGTCGATATCGCTTGCGCCGCTCTCGACGAGCCCATCGACCGGCACCCGCTCACCGGCCGCAATCGCCACTCGGTCGCCCGGCCGTATTTCGTCCACCGGGCGATAGTCGCGCGAGCCGTCGGGACCGATAACCGTGGCGCCGCGGGGCGATAGGCGTGCGAGGCCGCTGATCGCAGCCCGCGCCCGGTCGCGCATGACGTGGTCTAGCGTGCGGCCGATCAGCAGGAAGAACAACAGCGATACAGTTGCGTCGAACCAGGCATGTTCGCCGTGATGCATGGTTTCCCAGAGCGACACCGCATAGGAAAGCGTGATGGCGAGCGCGATCGGCACGTCCATGTTGGTGCGACGGCGGCTGAGCGCATTCCAGGCCGACTGATAGAAGAAACGGCCGCCATAGATCAGCGCCGGCGCGGCGATCAGTGCCGATATCCAATGGAACATGTCGCGTGTCGAGGCATCGGCACCCGACTAGACTGAAACCGAAAGCAGCATGATGTTTGCCGCCGCAAAACCGCAGAGCGCGACGGCGCGGATGAGGTCGCGCTGCAGCTTTTCGCCGATCTCCCCGGCATTCGAGAAAAGATGCGCATCGTAGCCGGTGGCGGCGACGATCGCCCTGACCAGTTCCGCCGGATCCGTGTCGACATCTCCGGCCTTTTCCCGCCAGACGATCGAAACACGCTTGGTGGAGAGGTTGACCCGTGCCCGCTCTACCGACGGCAGCGCATTGAGCGCCTTTTCGATCGTCGCGATGCAGGTGCCGCAATGGACCTGCGGAACGCTGAGATCGGTCTGGCGCAGGCCAGGGGAAATTGTCCGGCTGGACAGCGTCAGCTCCTCGGAGGACGGAAGCGGATGGTCCGAATAGCCTTCGGCTCCGGGCGCGCAGCAGCTCATTCCGCCCCCCTCAAAACCGAGATGCGTTCGGCCTGATGCAGGATGCGCTTGCCGTTCCGGATGGCGCTCGCATCGACGATCCATTGGCCGGGCAGGATTTCATGGGTGGCTACGAATATCCCCCGGCCGACGGGAAGGAGGTCGAGTTCGAAATCCTGATGTTCGCCGACTGGTCGTTTGAACTTCAGCGTCAGCCCATCAGCGGCGACCGGCCCGTTCTTCGGGTGGAAGACCTCGTAACGGACATCGGAGCCATTGACGGTGATGCGGCCGGTGACGCCGGTCGCCGTCAACGTCCTCGCCTCCGCCGCCTTGCCGTTGAACTGCTGGCTGGCGACATAGGTGTTTTCCGCCACCAGCCCGCTCCAGCTGGTAACCGCGTTATAGGCCATGTAGAAATTGACCGAGATGATGGTGCCGAAAAAGAGCACCAGCACGCCGACCATGTGCCAGCCGGTGAAGACGAAGGATTTTGCAGGGATCGCGTTCATTTTCGTCGGGCTCATTTTCTGGCTCCCGGTGTGTTGAAGACGGCTGAATAGCTGTCCTTTTCGTGGCTCGACCGGTCCTCGGCGACGAAGTGGAAATCGACGGCCTCGGAGAAAACGGCATCCTTGGGCAGAGTCACGAAGACCTTCAAGGCAAGCGTCTTGTCGGGCTCCACCTGCACCGCGAAGAGGCGGCCCGGTACGTCCGTGACGCCGGAGATCTTCATCGTCGCTTCGGGCAGGCCCTCCATCGAGACCATGATCATGCGTGGCTCCGGGATCATGTTGAGCAGCCGGATCGTATACCCGTTGCGGATGGAACCGTCCGATTCCAGCACGAATTGCGGGTTACGATCATGGAGCACGTTGACCTCCAGCCGGTCGCGCGACAGGAGCGCGAAGACGAGGCCGAGACCGACGGCCGACCAGACACCGAAATAGATCAGCGTGCGGAGCCTGAAGATCACCCTCCAGTCGAAATGGCGGACCTTGTCGATGAAGGAACCGTCCGGATTGCGCACCCGGGCCGGATCGATCGGCGTCGTGCTGCCGTTTGTCGCGAGCGCCATGTTGGCGTCGTATTCGTCGAGCGTCGCATAAGCGATCAGGCCGCGCGGCTTGCCGATCTTGTCCATCACGCCGTCGCAGGCATCGATACAGAGCGCGCAGGTGATGCAGGCCATCTGCTGGCCTTCGCGGATGTCGATGCCCATGGGACAAACCGCCACGCAGGCATTGCAATCGACGCAATCGCCGACCGGCTGGCCGGCCGCCGCCGCCTTCTTGGCATGGCGGCTGCGCGGTTCGCCGCGCCAGTCGTTATAGGTGACGACCAGCGAACTCTCGTCCAGCATGGCGGCCTGGATGCGCGGCCAGGGACACATATAGATGCAGACCTGTTCGCGCAGCAGTCCGCCGAGGACATAGGTCGTGGCCGTCAGGGTGGCGACGGTGGAATAGGCGACCAGCGCCGCCTGGCCGGTGACGAAATCGAAGGCGAGCGAGGGTGCGTCGGCAAAATAGAAAATCCAGGCGCCGCCGGTCGCCACCGCGATGGCCAGCCAGGTGGCGTGTTTGGCGACGCGCTTCCAGAGCTTGTCGAGGCTCCAGGGCGCGGCGTCGAGCTTGATGCGGGCATTGCGGTCGCCCTCGAAGAAGCGCTCGACGACAAGGAAGAGATCGACCCAGACCGTCTGCGGACAGGCATAACCGCACCAGGCGCGACCGACGGCCGAGGTCACCAGGAAAAGGCCGAAACCGGCCATGACCAGAAGCCCGGCGACGTAGAAGAATTCCTGCGGCCAGATTTCGATGAAGAAGAAGTAGAAACGACGACTGGCAAGATCGACGAGCACCGCCTGATCGGGTGCAAAGGGACCGCGGTCCCAGCGGATCCAGGGAGTGAGGTAATAGATGCCGAGGGTTATCAGCATCACCAGCCATTTGAAGCGACGGAAGCGCCCTTCGGCCCTTTTGGGAAATATCTTCTTGCGCTTCTCGTAAAGCGGCTTGCCCGGCGAATGCACGGGCTGGACATCGATACGCTCAACGGAAGAACCGTTCTGCTGCAGATGGGAGGCGGTGTAGAGATTCATTGGCCAATCCTTTGTGGCCATAGTCTCGCACCGGGGCAGGCAATCTCCCTTGACCAAAGTCAACCCGAGCAAAGGCAGCAGACCGCGACATTCTGGCGGGGACGTGCAAAATGCACTATTCTTCACCGCAACCGGGAGAAGACCATGGGCCTGCATAAGCTGGAAATCGAAGTGGATGACGAGATGCTGTCGCGGATTGATGCCGCCGCCGCTCGTATCAATCGTTCACGTGCAGAGGTCGTCGTCGATAAGCTGAAGGATCTTCCCCCAGCCGTCGTCGACGCGCCGGATCGGCCGGAGATAGAGAGACGGCGGGCTTTCCTCCGTGAAATGTCTGCGCGGATCGATGCGCTGGGACGTCCTGGCCGATCCGCGGAAGAGATCGATCGCCAGATCCGCGAATTCCGCGAAGATCGTCAATATGACCGGTAAGGTCTATGTCGACAGCAATGTCCTGATCTACTACGTCGATGGTTTGCCCGCGTTCAAATCCCTGGCTGAAAACGCCGTGATGGCCTTCATCGGAAGTGAATGGAGGTTATTTTCCAGCGAGATCACGTTCGGTGAATGCCTTCGCGGGGTACCTCGCGATGCCCCGGATGTCTCGGCTGTTTTCCTCGCCATTTTGAGCAATGCTGAGTTTATCTCACTCGCGCCCGTCAGTCTTGCTCTCATCAAGCGCGCCGCCGCCCTCGGCGCCGAACTCAACATGAAGCTCATTGATGCCATCCACGTCGCCACCGCCGAAGCTCTCGGATGCGATGTCTTCCTGACGAACGACCGGGGCATTCGCGCCCCGGCCGGTATCGAGCTGCGGTATCTGTCGGCGGAAGCCTGATCATTCCCCGCCGCCGAGCGAGTGAATGTAGACGGCGAGCTGCTTGACGGCGACGTCTCCGAGGCGGGCTCCCCAGGCCGGCATGACGCCGTGTTTCGGGGCCTGGATCTGCCTGGCAATCTCCGCCTCGCCGCGAGCCTTCAGCCAGATCGCGTCGGCAAGGCTCGGCCCGCCAAGGTCGCGGTTGCCCTCGGCCTTCTCGCCATGACACGAGACGCAATTGTCGGTGAAAAGCTGCTTTCCGGGCTCGACCATCGCTGGATCGCGCGGGGTTCCAGTGAGGCTCACCACGTAGGCGGCGACCTGGCGCACCTCGTCCGGCTTCAGCATGTCCGTAAAGGCCGGCATTTCCGAAATGCGGGTCTCGCCGTCGGCGGGATCGCGGATGCCGTGGGCGATCGTCTGATAAAGAGCGTTGACATCGCCGCCCCACAGCCAATCGTTGTCGTTGAGATTGGGATAGCCCTGCCCGCCGGCGGCACCCGTGCCGTGGCACGGGGTGCAGTTGACGCGAAAGGCGGCCGCACCCCCTGCGATTGCAAACTGGCTAAGCTGGGGGTCGACGACAATCTCTTCCAGCGACGAACTGGAGATTTTCTCCAGGATGCCGCCTTGGGCGATCTTGGCACCATCGAGATCTGCCGCAAGCTCGGCACGGCTCGAATATCCAAGCAGGCCTTTCGTCGCGTCGGTCAGGAGGGGAATGGAAGGGTAGGCGATCGCATATCCGACCGACCACAGGATGCAGGCATAGAAGGTCCAGAGCCACCAGCGCGGCAGCGGATTGTTGAGCTCGCGGATGCCGTCCCACTCGTGGCCGGTGGTCTCAACGCCGCTCAATTGGTCGATATGTTTTTCCGCCATATGTTTTTCTGGCATGTTCAATCCTCCTTCAGAGGGATCCGGGCGGCCTCGTCTGCAGAGGCTTTCGCGCCGGGGCGCAAGGTGAAGACGAGAACGCCGAGGAAGAACAGGGTCATGGCAAGCAGACCCCAGCTATCGGCGAAGTGGCGCATGGCCGTGTAGAATTCCATGAGCTTGTTCCTTCAGCGGTAACCGGCAGCGTCGTCATAGGTCGAGAAATCGACCAGCGTGCCGAGCATCTGCAGATAGGCGACCAGCGCATCCATCTCCGTGAGGCTCTGGGCATTGCCGTCGAAATCGCCGACCTTGGCCTTGGGATAGCGGGCGAGCAGGCCGGACGTGTCGGCGTTCGGATCGGCCTGGGCCGAAAGATCCGCCTTGGCGCTCGCTATCATTTCGTCCGAATAGGGGACGCCGACCGCGCGGTTCGCCTTCAACTCCATGGAAACGTCGGTGATCTTGAGCGGCGTCTCCTTGAGGAAGGCGTAGCTCGGCATCACCGATTCCGGCACGACGTCGCGCGGTTCGATCAGGTGCTGGACGTGCCATTCGTTCGAGTAGCGGTCGCCAACGCGGGCGAGATCGGGGCCTGTGCGCTTCGATCCCCACTGGAACGGATGGTCGTACATGGATTCAGCCGCCAGGCTGTAGTGACCGTAGCGCTCCACCTCGTCGCGGAAGGGGCGGATCATCTGGCTATGGCAGACATAACAGCCTTCGCGGATGTAGATGTCGCGCCCGGCAAGCTCGAGCGGCGAATAGGGCCGCATGCCTTCCACCTTCTCGATGGTGTTTTCGAGATAGAAGAGCGGTGCGATTTCCACGATACCGCCGATCGAGACGACGAGCAGCGAACCGACCAGAAGCAGGGTCGCATTACGTTCGATGTAGTGATGTTTGTCGAGAATGGACATGAGTGGTTCCCTCCTTATTCGGCCGGCTGGAGAGCGGCGGGGGAAGCACCACCCCGAACCCGCTCCTGCCGTTGGTAACCGAGGATGGTCATGGTGACGTTGAAGGCCATGATGAGCCCGCCGGCGAGGTACATGGCGCCACCAACCGCACGCAGCAGGTAGTAGGGGAACATGGCCGCGACCGTTTCCGCGAAGGAATAGACGAGGAAGCCCTGGCTATCGTATTCGCGCCACATCAGGCCCTGCTGGACGCCCGCAACCCACATGACGGCGGCGTAGACGACGATGCCGAGGGTGGCGAGCCAGAAGTGCCAGTTGACCAGATCGAGACTGTAGAGCCGCTCGCGGTTCCATAGCTTGGGCGTCATGTAGTAGATGGCGCCGAAGGAGATCATGCCGACCCAGCCGAGCGCACCGGAATGCACGTGGCCGATCGTCCAGTCCGTATAGTGGCTGAGCGAGTTGACGGCCTTGATCGACATCATCGGGCCTTCGAAGGTCGACATGCCATAGAAGGCGATGGCGATGATCATCATGCGGACGATCGGATCGGTGCGGATCTTGTCCCAGGCGCCCGAGAGCGTCATCAGGCCGTTGATCATGCCGCCCCAGGAGGGCATCCAGAGCATGATCGAAAAGACCATGCCGAGCGTCTGGGCCCAGTCGGGCAGCGCCGTATAGTGCAGGTGATGCGGGCCGGCCCAGATATAGAGGAAGATCAGCGCCCAGAAGTGGATGATCGACAGCCGGTAGGAATAGACCGGGCGATTGACCTGCTTCGGCACGAAATAATACATCATTCCGAGGAAGCCTGCGGTCAGGAAGAAACCGACGGCGTTATGTCCGTACCACCACTGGGTCAGCGCATCCTGGACACCCGAGAAGGCCGAATAGCTCTTCACGCCGAGGAAGGAGACCGGGACCGCCAGGTTGTTCACCACGTGCAGCATGGCGATGGTTACGATGAAGGCGAGATAGAACCAGTTGGCCACATAGATATGCGGCTCCTTGCGCTTCAGGATCGTACCGAGGAAAACGGCGAGATAGGCGACCCAGACGACGGTCAGGAAGAGGTCCACATACCATTCCGGCTCGGCATATTCGCGCGACTGCGTGATGCCGAGCAGATAGCCGGTCGCCGCCATGACGATGAAAAGCTGATAACCCCAGAACACGTACCAGGCGAGATTGCCGCCGAAAAGGCGGGCGCGACAGGTGCGCTGAACCACATAAAACGACGTGGTGATCAGTGCATTGCCGCCGAAGGCGAAGACGACACCCGATGTGTGCAGCGGCCGCAGGCGGCCGAAATTGAACCAGGGTTCGATGTTCAGGTCCGGAAAGGCAAGCTGGAGTGCGATGACGACGCCGACCAGGAAACCGACGACGCCCCAGAAAACCGTGGCGATGGTGCCGTATTTGACCACCTCGTCGAAATATTCGGATTTTGACGGCAGGCATATAGCGGGCGCCTGCGGCGCGAAGGAGATCCTGCGCATCAAGACGGTCGTGCTGATCAGCAGCACGAAGAAAAGGACCCACATATGGGCTGCAAACAGGCTGTCATGGGTGTAGGCGGCCGCGAGCAACGCCAGGAAGGTGCCGATCGACAGCCAGAGTGTTTCTGAGACGTAATTCATGGTCTTTGGCCTCACAGCGCAAATACGCTGCCGGTTGAAGGATTGTGACCATGATGTGCTGACATACGGACCGCTTCGGGGGTTTGACTTGCATCAACGCCCCCGGCAAACGGCCCGTTCGTGTTCTATTTCGGGTTCAGTTTTCCGGATCGAGGATGCAGCACTGCTCCGGCAGCGGCGTGAGCACCGCCCGGGCACCGGCATCCAACGGGTCGGAAAGCGGGCCGTTCGCAGTGATTTCGCCCGCGGCCGTTTCGCATTTGTACTGGTAGGCGCGGCCGAGATAGGTGCGCGTCCCGAGGACTGCCGGGATGCCTTCGCCCTCGCGGCGGACCGCAAGCCCGTCGGCGCGGCAGGCCAGAATGAAATCGTCCTTGATCGGGCCAAACAGATCCTGGGAAAGGTGAAGCCGCGTGCCGCCGGTCGCCTCGGCGGTAACGATTGCCGACTGGCGGTCGACGACCTTCATGCGGATCAGGTTCTCGAACCCGACGAAGCGGGCAACGAAGGCGCTGGCCGGCTTCTGGTAGAGCACTTCCGGCGTATCGAGCTGCAGGATACGGCCGGCATTCATGATCGCGACGCGGTCGGAGATCGAAAACGCCTCTTCCTGATCGTGGGTGACGTAGAGCGAGGTCGTGCCGTTGGCGCGCTGCAGCTGGCGAATCTCGACGCGCATGTCGATCCTGAGCTTGGCATCGAGGTTGGAGAGCGGCTCGTCGAACATCAGGAGCGGCGGCTCGATGACGAGAGCGCGGGCAAGCGCGACGCGCTGTTTCTGGCCGCCGGACAGCGCTGCCGGCAGGCGGTCGGCGAGCGGTGCAAGGCCGACGCGTTCCAGCATCGCCATCGCCCGCTTCGTGCGGTCCGGCTTGGCGAGGCCACGCTGCTTCAGGCCGAAGGCGACATTGTCGAGCACGGTCAGGTGCGGGAAAAGCGCATAGTTCTGGAAGACGAGACCGATATTGCGGGCATGGGCCGGCAGCGTCGTCAGATCGCGGTTGCCGAGCCTGATCCGGCCGCTGGTCGGCTGCAGGAAGCCCGCCACCAGGCGCAGCGTCGTCGTCTTGCCGCAGCCGCTGGAGCCGAGCAGCGACACCAGTTCGCCGGCCGCAACGGAGATCGACAGGTCTTTCAGAACCTGCGTGGTTCCGTAATGGGCGGAGAGGCTTTCGATGGTCAGGGATACGGTCAAGGGAACCTACTTGGTGAGGAATGTGAGGCCGAGCGTCGCTTCGACGATCGCCATGACGCCGACGGTCACCAGCATCAGGAGCACGGAAACGGAAGCGATCGTCGGGTCGAAGAACTGCTCCATATGCGCGAGAATCTGGATCGGCAGCGTCGAGATGCCCGGGCCGGTCAGGAAGACCGACACCGACACGTCGTTGATGGAGGTGATGAAGGCGAGGATAAAGGCGGCGATGACGCCAGCGCGGATGTTTGGCAGCACCACGGTCATGAAGGTTTTGAGCGGCGGGCAGCCGAGGCTTCTCGCGGCCTCCTCGATCGAGAAATCGAATGAGGCGAGGCTGGCGCCGACGACACGCACCGAATAGGGCAGGATCAGCAGAGCATGGCCGACAACGAGGCTGATGAAGACCGGCAGGCCGAGGCCTATCGTGATCGACTTCAGGAGCGCGAAGCCGAAGACGATTTCCGGCACCAGGATCGGCAGCACGAACAGCGTCGAGAGCCAGCGGGGCAGCTCGACCCGATAGCGATTGAGCGCGTAAGCGGCCGGAATGCCGATCAGCAGCGACAGGCCGGTGCCGAGAAGCGCCACCTGCAGGCTGGTGATCGCCGTGCGGCGGAAGGCTTCCATCTGGAAGATGTTGGCGAACCAGCGCAGCGTCAGCCCCTGCGGCGGGAAGGTGAGGAATGTCGTGTCGCTGAGGGCCGAGCCGACGATGATTACCAGCGGCGCGAGCAGGAAGAAGAAGACGAGAATGGCGAAAGCGCCGAGAAGGGGGTGAATACGCGTCGCCATCAGACCGCCATCGGGTTGAGACGGCGTGCCATGCGGCTCATGATGAGCACGACGCCGATGGTTATGACCACCATGATCGCGGCGATCGTCGAAGCGCCGACCCAGTCGAAGGTCACCATGGCGCGCTGGTAGAGGAAGGTGCCCATCATCATCTGCTTTTCGCCGCCGAGGAGCTGGGGGGTCGCATAGGAGGTAAAACTGCCGGTAAAGACCAGCACCGCGCCGACAATCAGGCCGGGGGCTGCAAGCGGCAGGATGACCTGCAGGAAGGTCGGGACCGGCCTTGCGCCGAGCGAGGCGGCGGCCTCGATCAGGTCACGCGGGATCCCCTCCAGCACCCCGACCAGCGTCAGGATCATCAGCGGCACGAAGAGATAGACCATCGCGACGATGACGGAGCCTTGAGTGTAGAGCATCGACAGGGGCTCGCCGATCAGCCCGACCGACATCAGGGCATTGTTGATGATGCCGTTCTTGCCGAGGATGATCAGCCAGGCGAAGGAGCGGACGACGACGCCGGTCAGCAACGGAAAGACCGCGGCGACGATCATGATGCTCTTCAGGCGTCCCGGCATCTGGGCGATGACATATGCGGTGATGAAGCCGACCACGAGCGCGATGCCCGTGGTGATCAGGGCGACCTGGAGGGTTCGGTAGAGGACGGCCATGCGAAAGCCGCTCTTGAAGAAGGCCGTGTAGGTGGAAAACGGACCGGCCGCCTCGCCGAACGTGGTGGCGATGGTCAGCATGACGGGGATGACCAGAAGCAGGACGACGGCGATCGTCGCCGGCATCGTCAAACCCCATCTGGCAAGCTTGTTCATCGACAGTCTTTCTCAAAGGCAGGAGCGCCGCGTTGATGGCGGCGCTCCGTTCTCAATGCAAACATATCACCAGTCAGGCGACGTCCGGGATTACTTGCCGAAAACTTCGTTCCAGCGGTCGATCCAGTCGGTCTTGGCCGCGTTCATCTTGGCGTAGTCGATGCGGGCCAGGCTGGAAACCTGATCGGCGCCGTAGGTCCAGATCTTCGCCTGGTCCGGGGTGAGCTGGACCTTGGTGGAGATCGGCGCATCGACGCCCTGCTCGGCTTCCTTCTGCTGCACGTCCTTCGACAGGATGAAGTTGATGAACTGGTGGGCCAGTTCGACGTTTGTCGAACCCTTCGGGATGTTGACCGTGTTCAGCGTGGCAATATCGCCGTCCTTGAGCTTCGCCCAGGTCATGGTCTTCACCGCAGCCTGCATCGAGGCGAGCGTGAAATCCTGGCCGATTGCGACGCGCACTTCGCCGGTCGAGATCAGGTTCACCAGTTCAGAACCGGTATTGTAGTTCTTGACCACGTTCGGCTTCAGGGCTTCGACGGCTTCGAACGCCTTGTCGGTGCCGGTATAGGGATCGACGCCGGCATGTTTGCCGGCCTGCACGACGACCATCGGGCCGGCCGTGGTGGTGATGCCCGGAAGCGAAACCGAGCCCTTCAGGTCCGGACGCCACAGATCGCTCCAGGAGGTGATCGGAGGATTGACCTTGGCCGAGTCGTAAACGAGGCCGATACGGCCGATCGTATAGGCCGGGCCGTATTTGCCCTGCGGCGCACGGCCGAGTTCGTAGATCTCGGAGAGGTTCGGGATCTTCGCCGGGTCGACCGGCTGGAACAGGCCCTGCTCGATGCCGAGCTGCGAAAAGCTGTCGGTCAGGTAGATGACATCGACGCCCTTGCCGTCACGCAGCTTCAGCTTGTTGAGGCGGTCGGCATTGTTGCCGGTTTCGAAAACGATGTCGCAGCCGCAGATCTTCTTGAACGGATCGATGATGTTGGCGGTCATCTTCTCGCCGTTATAGCCCCACCACGAGATGGTGAGCGTCTTCGACTGGGCGCTTGCCGTTGCTGTGCCGCCGAGCGTCGCCAGGAGAGCAAGAGTTGCCAATTGGGTGAAACGAGTGGCCTTCATGAGGCGGGTCCTTTGCGAAAGCGGCGTTGATGCTCCCCTGGGGCAGGCACCCCCGGGAATTGGGGGCGATACTATTTTTTGAACGGTCCCGCCGCAAGCCCAATTATTAGGCATAGACCCCTAGAGAGACAAATTTCTTTAGGCTTGAACCATCCTATACCGGAGGTTGATTTCCAGCCTTAGGCGATAGCCGATGCACGGTTTGCGATGGTTTACACGTCCGGGCATCGTCTTTAGGGTCCGGCGATCAGAACCGACAGGCATTCCTCCGATGACAGTTTCCGCGCGCCTCCCCGACGACCTGCTGATCAACGCGGCCGACGAAGTCCGCATCCGCCAGGACCTGGTACTGACGGCACTCGGCAAACGGCCCGCGGACCGGCTGCTGAGGGTTGGCAGACTGCTCGACGTCCACAGCAGGACGTGGCTCGATGACCAGGAGATCGTCATCAAGGGACGGCGGATCGCCTATGTGGGGCCGGCGGGCAGTTTTGCAGGCGAGGTGGGGGAACGTAGCCACGAGCCCGATCTCTCGGCTGTTCCGGGTTTCGGCGAGGCGCACAAGCATATCGAGAGCTCGCACCTGACGCCGGAATGGGAAGCGGCTCTCGTCATGCCGCACGGGGTCACCTGGACCTGCGAGGCAAGCCACGAATTCTCGAACGTCAACGGTGCCCGCAACCTGGAATTCTGGCTGGAAGCCCGCCGCCGCGGCTCGCCGATGAAGATCTTTCCGCTGCCGGGCTCGGCCGTGCCGCCGACGGCCTATGAATGGGGCGGCGGCTATTTCGGTTATGACGAGCAGAAGCAGTTCATGAGCGAAAGCCTGATGGTCGCTGGCCTCGACGAGGTCATGGACTGGCCATCGATCTCCGATCCCTCAAATCCCTCCTACGACCGGCTCTGGGGCATGATCGGCGCGACCTTCGAGCAGCGCGGCGTGGTCGAGGGCCATGGTGCGGGCCTGCGCGACCTGGCCTCGATCAACGCGTTTGCCGCCGCGGGCCTTGCCTCCGATCACGAAGGCTGGTTCCTGGAGGAGATCTGGCAGAAGCTGCAGCACGGGCTGTTCATCGAGCTTCGGCCGCATTCGCTGCCGGAAGTGATCAAGGGGCTCATCGAAAAGAATCTCGCCGACTGGTCCCAGGTGGCTTTCGTCACCGACGACCGCAGCGCCTCCGACACGCTGAAGATGGGCGCGACGGACTACAATGTCCGCCTTGCGATCGAGAACGGCCTTTCGCCGGAAATCGCCATCCAGTGCGTGACGCTCAACCCGGCGCGGCACATGCGGCTGACGCCTTGGGTCGGGTCGATCGCACCCGGCCGTTTTGCGGATATTGTGCTGCTCGACGACGTCGAAAAGCTGTCGATCGCCAAGGTCTGGGCGGATGGCGGGCCGGTGTCGGAAGGCAGGACGTTTACCGGCGCGCGGCCAGAGATAGATTGGCCGGAATGGGCGACCAAGACGGTGAAGATCGACCGGCAGGTGACCGCCGCCGATTTCCGCATCGAGGCGCCGGCGGATCGCGCCACGGCGAATGCCGCCCTGCTGCGGCCCTTCCACTGGTCGGACGAATTCATCACCATGGAACTGCCGGTCAGGGATGGCGCCGTCCAGCGCGACCATGACCGCAACGTCACGAAATTCTCGATCGTCGACCGGTTTTCCGGCGAGGCGAAAGTGTCGAAAATGTTCTGGCTCGGCACCGGGCCGCGCACGCCGGATACGGCGCTGGGCTCGACGCTCGGGCATGACAAGCACAATATCTGGGTGGTCAGCTCCTCGGACGAGGCGATGGCAATGGTGGCCAATGCGCTCGCCGAACAGCAGGGCGGCTGGGTTCTCGTCTCCGGCGGCAAGGTGGTCGCCCGCGTCCATTACGAAGTCGGCGGGCTGATGACGGCGCGCTCGGCCGCGGAACTCGATGCGGAAATGCAGGCGCTCTACAAGGCCGGCGAAACGATCGACTGGATGTACGAGCCGACCTTCTCGCCGCGCTGGTGGCCGGGCTTCCCGGAGCGGCTGTCGTTTGCGACGCTGACCTGTTCGCCCTGGCGCTGGGTGCTGGTGGCGCCATCGGAGCGGGCGCCGCAGGGATTCGTCAACGTGCTCACCGGCGAAACGCATCCGGTCGTCTGGTAGGGCCGCTCTCGTCAGCGTGACTTGATGAGACCCGGTTGATTTGCCAAAAACGCGGGGATCGATTTCAGGCGTCACCGATCCTCCCTCCTCGGCGCCAACGATCGCGCAAAGGAACTCAATCATGGCCCAGCCTGCTCTCTTTTCTCCGATCCGCGTCCGCAATCTCGAACTCTCGAACCGCATCGTCATTGCGCCCATGTGCCAATATTCGGCCGAGGACGGCTGCATGACCGACTGGCACCTCATCCACCTCGGCCAGCTCGCGCTTTCCGGCGCAGCGCTTCTGACGATCGAGGCGACAGGAGTAACCCCGGAGGGGCGCATCACCTATGCGGATGTCGGGCTCTACGACGACGCCACCGAGAAGGCGATGGGCCGCACGATCGACAGCATCCGCAAATGGTCGGACATGCCGATCTCGGTGCAGCTCGCGCATGCCGGCCGCAAGGCTTCGACCGACAAGCCCTGGTTCGGCGGCAGCCAGATCGCGCCGGACCAACCGAACGGCTGGCAGACCCAATCGGCTTCGGCGATCCCCTTCAATCCGAAATACGTGGCCCCCGTCGCGCTCGACAGGCAAGGCCTGAACAAGGTGCGCGACGCGTTTGCGGCTTCCGCCGTACGGGCGGCAAGGATCGGCCTCGATGCGATCCAGATCCACGCAGCGCATGGCTACCTGCTGCACCAGTTCCTGTCGCCGCTCTCCAACCAGCGGACCGACGAATATGGCGGTTCGCTGGAAAACCGCATGCGCTTTCCGCTCGAAGTTTTCGATGCCGTGCGCCAGGCCTTCCCGTCCGACAAGGCGGTTACCGTGCGCGTTTCGGCGACCGACTGGGTCGACGGCGGCCTCGACATCGACCAGACTATCGCGTTTGCCCAGATGCTGGACGAAAAAGGTTGCGACGCGATCCACGTGTCGAGCGGCGGGCTGCATATCGAACAGAAAATCCCGCTCGGCCCGAACTATCAGGTGCCCTTGGCGCGCGCCGTCAAGGCCGTGGTGAAGATGCCGGTCGTGGCGGTCGGCCTGATCACCGAACCGACGCAGGCGGAAGCGATCGTTTCGACCGGCGACGCGGATATCGTCGCGATCGCCCGCGCGGTCCTTTATGATCCGCGCTGGCCGTGGCATGCGGCAGCGGAACTCGGTGCCCAGGTGAAGCCGGCACCGCAATATCTCCGCTGCCAGCCTTCGCAGCTCAGGAACCTGTTTACCTCCTGAGGGTTCAGGCCTCTTCGTAAACGGCCTCGGCCGGCGCCAGGAGCAGCCGGTCGGCCATCTCCTGCTTCAGCCAAACCAGGCGTTCCTCTTCGGCCGGCGTCCGGTCCGGTTTGCGGCTGACGATAATGAATTCCTCGCGGACATGGCCTTCCTTGAGCTGCAGCGTCACCGTCCTGCCACGATAGCTGAACTCGAAGACGTAGCGTTCGAGAATATTGCCGCGCTCGGGCTTTTCGAACCCGTGATCGACCGTATAGCGGCCTTCAGTCAGGCCGCGCGTCACCATTTCGAAGGCGTCACGGGCACCCGGACCGCGAAACGCGGTGCGAATGACGATCTCGCGGCGCTCCGGCGGGCCGTCGGGGCTCAAGAGCGGCATGGCCCGCTGCATCACCTTGAAGGCATGGGCGACACCGCCCGGATAGCCGAAGCCGTGGAAATGCATCATGTCCGCATAGGTGTAGGAAAGCGGCTTGCCGTCTTCGAGAACGTTGATTTTGTCTGTCATTTTGTCCTTGCTCCGTCCAGCTCTTCGCGCATCCAGGGCAGGAAACCGTCCAGGAAACGAGTCGTCGCCGGCATGAAATGTGACCCGTGATGGAAACACGGGTCGAGGCTGGTGATGATCATGCGGCCGGGCGTCGTCACCTCGTCCACATAGAGAATGGGCTTTCCCTCACCGTTGACGGCGAGCACGTCGACACCATCAGGCGGGTCGAACCAGCCATGCAGATGCCATGTGAGATCGTCTTGTCCAAGTCGGTTGAACAGCGTGTGGCCGGGCGCGGCAATGCGGACGCCGAGATCGGCGCCGGGCGTCAGCCACCACCACCAGTTCGTGGGCTGCGGCGTGAAGGCAATGCCGGGCAGGAAGACGTCCCAGTTCGTCTCGCCGGTCGAGACGATCGTGCCGCCCTGGTCGAGATAGGCGCGAAGCTGCGCGGCATGCGGCACCAGGCGATCGGCCGGCGTGCGGCAGGGAATGAAGACGACAGCGTGTTCGGCAAGATCTACGGAGGCCAGGTCTTCCGGCCGCACGAGCCTATCGAAGTGATGGGCGTAACGCGGCGCTTCGAGCGTCTCGATATGGTAGTAGGCGCCGGGATGGATCGCGAGAATGCTCATCAGTTCAGCTCTCCGGCAAGCCAGGCGAGGGCGCGGCTCGCCAACTGCTTCTTGATTTCTGGATCGTCGCTGCAGCCCCAGAATTCGTTGCCGGCGTGGGAGAGGAATTCCCCACCCTGAGGCCTCGCCCATACCCAATCGACCGGGGCTTTTGCGGGGCCGAGCGCATTGATGACGACAGCGCCCTCCGGCGGCGGATTGTAGCCGCGGCCATAAAAACCGGCGACCCCATGGTTGGTTTCCAGCACCTTCTGGTCGATGCCGGCGAAGATCGGGTGCTCGTAAAGCCGGGACTGGACGAGATCCACCCGCTTTGGATCGGGGATCGGCCGGTAGGTGCCGAGTTCGGCCAGGATCGGGCGGAGAATATGACCATGATAGATCCACCGTCCGCCGCGATCGAGAAAAGCGGTAACGTCGGCCGCGAAACGCATGAAACCGACCTGATCGAGATGGGTGGTGGTAATCAGCCCGCGCGCCGCCGCGAAATCGTCGCCGGTCAGTTCCATCTCGCGCACGACCTTCATGAGGCCGGAGGCGATGGCATCCGCAAACGCCGGCGGGGTCATCGAGTACGGCTCCTGGTAATGCGACTGGATCATCAGGATGGTCATGCGGCACGAATTCCTGCAAAGGCGGGCAGAACTGCCCGATGGGTTTCGCCGGAGGGTCCAGCCAGCTCGACGACGCGCATCGGCACGCCATAGAGGCTTTCCAGATGCTCCGGCGTGATCGTCTCGGCGACGGGGCCGAACAACGGCGTCTGGCCGCCCGGCATCATCAGCAGCGCGTCGTCGGCGGACGAAAGCGCGTGGTTCGGATCGTGGGTGGTGAAGACGATCGCCTTGTCGCGCGGCTGACGCAGCGTGTTGAGCAGCGCCAGCAGCCGTTCCTGGTTATGCAGGTCGAGGGCCGCTGCCGGTTCGTCGAGAACCAGCACCTGCGACCCCGTGGCGATCGCACGCGCAAGCAGCACGAGCTGGCGCTCGCCGCCGGAAAGGCGGTCGAAATAGTGATCGGCGAAACGCGCGGCGCCGGCCCGGTCCAGCGCCGAACGGGCGATCCCGAAATCCTCCGGCCCCGGCTGGCCGAAAATGCCGAGATGAGCGGCGCGGCCCATGACCACGACGTCAAGCGCGCGGTAACGCTGGTTGCTGGTGCCGGTCTGCGGCACATAACCGACAATATCGGGCGCCACCCTGCGGCCGCCATCGAGCTGCTGGAAACCGAGCATCGCCTTCAGCGTCGTGGTTTTGCCGCGTCCGTTCGGGCCGAGGACGGCGAGCGTGCGGCCGGCCGGAACCGAGAAGCTCAAGGCTTCGATGATAGTGCGCGAACCGAAGCGGACGGTGGCGTCTTCGAGGCCGATCATGAGCCGTTCCTTTCGCGGTAGTGATTGCGCAGGAGCATCGCGAAAATCGGCGCGCCGACCAGGGCGGTGATGACCCCGAGCGGGATCTCGGCGGCGGTCGCGGTGCGGGCGAGCGTATCGATGATCACCATGAAGCCGGCACCGAGCACCACCGAGGCAGGCAAGAGCGCGCGGTGGTCGTGGCCGACCAGCAGCCGGGAGGCATGCGGAATGACGATGCCGATCCAGCCGATGATGCCGGAGACAGCCACCTGGCTGCCGACGATGACGGCGATCAGCCCGAAGACCAGCCAGCGCTCGCGATTCGTCCTGGCGCCAAGGCTCTGGGCTTCCGCTTCGTCCAGCGACAGGATGTTGAGCCGGAAACGCAGCATCCAGAGGAGCACCCCGCCGATGATGAGGCCGGGTGCTGCGATCAGGGTGCGCTCCCAGGTCGCGGTCGCGAAGGACCCCATCAGCCAGTAGACGATGGCGGGAAGCGAGGTGTTCGGGTCGGCGATGAATTGCAGCAGCGAGACGACGGCCGAGAACATCGAGCTGACCACGAGGCCGGAAAGGATCACGGTGATCGTTTCGCTGCGGCCGTTGACGCACGCAATCAGGCCGACGAGGATGACGGCAGCTATGCCGGAGATGAACACCATGGCGATCAGCGGGAAACCCCAGATGCCGAGCATGATGCCGAGCGCGCCGCCAAAGGCCGCTCCCTGCGAGATGCCGAGGATATCCGGCGAGACCAGCGGGTTGCGGAAAACGCCCTGCAGGGCCGCACCCGACAGGGCGAGCCCGGCGCCTGCGAGCGCTGCCAGTACGACGCGCGGCGCCCGGACCAGAAGAACGATGCGCTCCTCGATCGTGGTCAGTTCCCGCCATGGATCGGTCGCGCCGAGCCAGATCAGCTCCAGCGCCCGACCGGCCGGAACCGAGAAACGGCCGACGCAGAGACTGACCACGAAGGCGACAGCAAACAGCGCCAGCAACGCTGCGAAAACCAGCGTCTGCCGGGCCAGATGCGAGCGGACTATCGGAGCCGCCTCGTCTTCAGTCAGCGCCGCCATGACCTACTTCGCCTTGAACTGAGCGTAGTTGGCCGAGCCGCTCTGTTCCTTGATCCACAGGATGCCGTCGATATCGGCATCGGTGATGTCGTAGTTGTAGAGCGTCTTGTAGGCGGTCTTCATCTCGGCACGCAGATCGTATTTGAAGACGTCCGGCTGGGTCAGGTTGGCCGTCCACATCCAGGCCAGCGGCGATTCCTGGTTCGGCGGATCCCAGCGATAGCCGCCGAGCGGCATCTTGTAGACGCGCTTGTTCCTGGCCGCCTTGGTCAGCGACAGGATCGGGTCGTTATAGACCCAATCGACGTTGAGCCTGGCTTCGAAGGCGTTGAGGAAGATGACTTCCGGATCCCATTGGGCAATCTGTTCCTTGTTGATGGTTACCGTGCCGTTGAGTTCGGCAGAGGCGTTCCTGCCGCCGACGAGCTCCATGTACCAGGCGTTATAGCTGCCCTTGGTTCCTGTCGTTGCAATCTCCGTCAGAGCGCGGGCGATATAAAGCGTGGTCGGCTTCTTGTCTTCAGGGATCGCCTTGGCTTTCGCCTCGATGTCCTTCTGGACCCGGTCGCGCCACTCGACCAGTTCCTTGATGCGCTCCGGCTTGCCGATCGCCCTGGAGGTCATGGTCATGTAGTCGCGGGTCAGTTGCTCTGTGCCGTAGAGGATCAGCATGGCGTTGAGGCCGGCATTGGTGATCGGCGCGACGATATCGGTGCCGCGGCCGCCCCACTGGATGACGAGATCGGGGTTGGTCGCCGTCAGCGCCTCGATGTTCGGCACGAAATTCGGAGCGGTCACGTCGGATGGAATGTCCTTGGTTTCCGGAAAGATCTTGCTCAGGATGCCTTCGAGCACGGCGCTCTTGGCGGTCGGGTTCATGCCGACGAGCCTCTTCGTCCCGCCATCGAGTGCGATCACCGTGGAAGCCATCGGGATGACGATCGAAACGATGCGCTCGGCCGCCTTGGCGAGCTTTATCTCCCGGTTTTCCTGATCCTTGAAGACGATCTCCTGTGCCGCGGCGCCATGCGCCAGCAGGCTGGAAAGCGCGGCGGCCAGAAGGCCGCGCGAAGCGAAACGAGTGAGCGAAACCATGATCTATCCCCTGCCGGTAACGTCGTCGGGAGCATTCCTAATGCGCGCGATTAAACTTGTCTACAAATCTCCACTTTTAAAACGCGCTTTCGCCCAACCTGGCGCAAAGAGATGAAATGAACAGTCTCTCGGCGGCTCGAACCGGTCGGCCAGCGCATTCATGCTCGCAATGCATCGGACAGGACGCTATGGAACATTGGTACCAACCGATTCAAAGGATTTTCATGCCGACCATCTATCTCGCCGGCCCCGAAGTGTTTTTGCCCGACGCCCAGATCGTCATGGGCGAGAAACGCCGGCTCGCCCGCAGCTTCGGCTTCGAGCCGACCGGCCCGGGCAGCGACGAGAACCAGGCGCCCGTAGGCCAGCTGACGGCAGCCGCGATCTACCAGCGCAACGACGGCGCGATGCGGCGTGCGGATGTCTGCCTCGCCAATATCACGCCGTTTCGCGGCATCAGCGCCGATCCCGGTACCGTCTACGAAATCGGCTTCATGATCGCGCTCGGCAAACGGGTGTGGGCCTATACCAACCATCCCGACGACTATGGAACGCGCGTGCGGTCGATCTGGTATTCCGGGCTCGAGATCGATGAGAGCAGCGGGAGACCTCGCGGCCCGGACGGCATGTCGATCGAGAACCACGGCAAGGCCGACAATCTGATGATCGACCTCGGCATCGAGGAAGGTGGCGGCCGGGTCATTCGCGCCGCCGCACTGCCGGCCGACCCGGAACGGGACCTGGCCGCCTATATCGAGGCCTTGCGACACTTGCGCGGTTAGGCGAGCGACAGGGCGTCCTTGAGACCCGAGCCCTGTTTCAACTGAAGATCGAGATCCGCTTCGATATGGTCGATGTGGTGGATCATAAGCTTGGCGGCGCGCTCGCCGTCGCCCTTTTCCAGAGCATCTAGAACGGCGGTATGTTCCGAATGCCCGCAGCTCGATACGCCGGAACGGCCATAGAGCGCGATCACCAGCGATGAACGCGCAACCAGTTCGTCCATGAAGCGCTGCAGGATGACATTGCCGGCAACGGAGGCCAGCATGAGGTGGAAATCGCCGGACGCCTTGATCTCGGCGCGGCGGGCGGCCGGACCGCGCTCGTTCAGAAAACGCTGCTCCTCGTCGAGCTGACGACGGAACCTTGCAATGTCCTCAGGCGTGATGCGCTCGACCGCGGCCGCGACGATTCCGGGCTCGATCAGCCGGCGGGACGCAAAAATCTGCCGAGCCTCTTCCGGCGACGGATTGGAGACGAAGGCGCCGCGATTACGCTCGGTCTTCACCAGGCCTTCGAAGGCGAGCATCTGCAAAGCGGCGCGGGCGACCGTGCGGCTGACGTCGAACAGGGAGCCGACTTCGCTTTCGGAAAGTTTCGTGCCGGGCGCCAGACGGCGGTCGATGATCGCATTCCGCAAGGATTCCCGAATCGCCATGGAGCGATCTTCCTGGGAGCGATCCTCTGGCGCGGTATCCGTAAAATTGATTTTTTCGCTGATGTTCATTGCTGCGGTCCAATGTACGGCCTTTGTAACCCGAGTGTCTACAGGATGCCAAGCAACTTGTTTTTGATCCAATGCCAAGATTGCATACGATTTGCCCAATGGATCGAAAACGATCGCCTGATTTTTGCGCACCGGCAAAACCCGAACACTGACCCTTTCAGGTAAATTCAAGTCTTTCTAGACGTTTAATCGAGTTGGCATGGCTGATGCATAGACATATCAGACGCAAGGGAGCGCCTGATGAGCAAAGCCGCCGAAATCGACATCGCTTCAGTCTCAAAGATCTACGGAACAACCACGGCCGTTCATGCGATCAGCCTGAAGATTCCGGCCGGAACCTATTGCTGCCTGCTCGGTCCGTCCGGCTGCGGCAAGACCTCGACGCTGCGGATGATCGCCGGGCACGAGAGCATTTCCTCGGGCGACGTCCGCCTCGGCAATACCGTCGTCACCGACCTGCCGCCGGCGAAACGCGGCACGGCGATGATGTTCCAGTCCTACGCCCTCTTTCCGCATCTCGACCTCGTCGACAACATCGCCTTCAGCCTCAAGATGAAGGGCGTCGACAAGGACGAGCGGCGCGCCAAGGCGATGGACATGCTGCGGTTGATGCAGCTCGAAGCCTATGCGACCCGCCGCCCAGCCCAGCTTTCCGGTGGCCAGCAGCAGCGCGTGGCGCTTGCCCGCGCGCTGATCACCGATCCGGAAGCGCTGCTTCTCGACGAGCCGCTTTCGGCGCTCGACCCGTTCCTGAAGATCCGCATGCGCGCGGAATTGAAGAAGCTGCAGACCTCGCTCGGCATCACCTTCGTGCATGTGACGCACAGCCAGGAAGAGGCGATGGCGCTTGCCGACCTGATCGTCGTGATGAACGACGGCCGCATCGAGCAGGCCGCCCATCCGCGCGTGGTATTCGAAAAACCGGCGACCGCCTTCGTCGCCAAGTTCATGGGCGATCATAACGTCATCTCCGGCCGGGTGGCGCAGAGTTCCGGCGACAAGCTGATGCTGTCGGTGCCCGCAGGCGGAGATTTCCTCGCCACCGACGACGGCGCCGCCGGGCTGACCGACACGGCCGACATCGCCATCCGCACCGACCATGTCCGCATCGGCCAGCCTTCCGAAAAGGGCCTCGGCTTCACCGGCTCCGTCTCGAACGTGGAATATCGTGGTTCTTCGGTAAAGCTCTCGGTCAACGGCGCGGGCATCGACGATTTCACCGCGATCCTGACCGACGCTGAATTTTTCGCCAATCCGGTCAAGGTCGGAGAAGCGATCCCTCTTTCCTGGGGCCGCGAGGACGCCATCGTCCTCGGCCGCCTCAAGAACTGATGCCAAACACAAAAACTCAACAGAGGAGAACATGGCAATGACTGAGACCAAGAAACCAACCAAGGGCATTTCGCGCCGCACGCTTCTGAAGACGGCGTCCGCGGCCGCCGGTCTTGCCGCTGGCTCCGGCGCTATCACCGGCTTCCCGACCATCTGGGCGCAGAACCCGATCACGCTGCGCCAATTCGGCACCGGCGTTTCGAACCTCAATGCCATCGCCGAGAAGTGCAAGGCCGACCTCGGCATCACGCTCGAAATGACCGCGACGGACTCTGACGCGGCCGCCCAGCGCGCCGTCACCCAGCCGAACTCCTACGACATCGCCGATATCGAATACTGGATCTTGAAGAAGGTCTATCCGGCCGGCGTCATCCAGCCGATGGATACGACCAAGCTCAAATATTACGACAAGATCGTGCCGCTGTTCAAAAACGGCAAGCTGAAGCCGGACAGCGTGATCGCGCAAGGGACCGCGCCGCACACGGTCGGTTATGTCGCAAAGCCTGGCGATAAGACGTTCGCCAAGGAAGAAACCAAGTGGTTCACGATGGTTCCGACCATCTACAATGCCGACACGCTCGGCATCCGCCCGGACCTGGTCGGCCGCGAGATCTCGACCTGGGCCGACATCATGGACCCGAAGTTCAAGGGCAAGGCCTCGATCCTCAACATCCCGTCGATCGGCATCATGGATGCCGCGATGATCATGGAAGCCATGGGCAACATCAAATATGCCGACAAGGGCAACATGACCAAGGCGGAAATCGACAAGACGATCGACTTCCTGATCAAGGCCAAGCAGGCCGGCCAGTTCCGCGCCTTCTGGAAGTCGTTCGACGAGAGCGTCAACCTGATGGCCTCCGGCGAGGTCGTCATCCAGTCCATGTGGTCGCCGGCCGTCGCCGCCGTCCGCTCCAAGGGCATTGCCTGCAAATACCAGCCGCTCAAGGAAGGTTACCGCTCGTGGGGCGGCGGTCTCGGGCTTGCAGCACACCTCTCGGGCGCCAAGCTCGACGCTGCCTATGAGTATATCAACTGGTACACGTCCGGCTGGGTCGGCGCCTATCTCAATCGCCAGGGCTACTATTCGGCTGCGATGGAAACCGCCAAGGCACACATGTCTGCCGACGAATGGGGCTACTGGATCGAAGGCAAGGCTGCCAAGGGCGATATCGTCGCTCCGGACGGCAAGGTCATGGAAAAGGCCGGCGCAGTCCGTGACGGCGGCTCCTTCGAGGAACGCATGGGCCACGTGGCCTGCTGGAACTCGGTGATGGACGAGGACCGCTACATGGTCCGCCGCTGGAACGAATTCATCGCGGCGTAAGGCGTTCTTCGACCTGTCCCCTCCCCCTTGTGGGGAGGGTTAGGGAGGGGCCTTCTCC
>PVBG01000030.1 GCA_002968845.1 Neorhizobium tomejilense
GTGGCGGAGGTGTTCCGTTCCGCGGCCGCGCTCTGCTACCAGTCGATCGGCGACGTGCTGCCATCCGAACACCACAAGTTCATGATGGCCACCCGCTTCCCGCTCGGCGTGGTCGGCGTCATCAGCCCCTGGAACATGCCGGGCATCCTGACCTCGCGCGGCTTTGCCGCAGCCCTTGCCGTCGGCAATACGATCGTGCTGAAGCCCTCGGAGGACACGCCCTATTCAGGCGGCCTCTACTTTGCCGAAATCCTGGAGGAGGCCGGCGTACCGGCCGGCGTCTTCAATGTCGTCACCTGCTCGCGCGACGGTGTCGGCGCCGTGGGCGACGAGATGATCGGCAATTCCAAGGTCAAGGCGATCAGCTTCACCGGCTCCACCGCCGTCGGCCGCCAGATCGCCGCCAAATGCGGCGCCTACCTCAAGAAGGTCTGCGTCGAGCTGGGCGGCAAGGATTCTATGATCCTGCTGGAGGATGCCGACCTCGACGCCGCCGCGCGTGCCGCCAATTTCGGCAGCTTCATGCACCAGGGCCAGGTCTGCATGTCCACCGAAAAGCTGCTGGTGCACGAGAAGATCTACGAACCGTTCATGGAACGCTTCCTGGCGCGCGCCCGCAAGCTCAAGACCGGCCATACCAACGATCCCTCCAATGTCATCGGCCCGCTGGTCAACACCCGCCAGGCGCTTCGCGTCAAGGCACTGATCGACGATGCGGTGGCCAAGGGCGCCAAGGTGGAGCTCGGCGGCCGCGCCTGGGAGAATTTCGTCGAGCCGACCGTGCTCACGAACGTCAACAGCTCCATGAACATATGGCACGACGAGACCTTCGGGCCTGTGGTCGTGGTCTGCCCGTTCCGCGACGATGGCGAGGCGGCAGCGCTCAACAACGACACGGAATACGGGCTGACCGCCGCGGTGTGGTCGAAGGACGAGGCGCGCGCCCTGCGGCTGGCCGAGCGGCTGGAAACCGGCATCTGCCACATCAACTGCCAGAATATCAACGACGAGCCGCATGTGCCCTTCGGCGGCACCAAGGCCAGCGGCGTCGGGCGATATGGCGGGCGCTGGTCGCTCGACGCCTTCACCGAGCTGCGCTGGATCACGCTTGATCGCGGCGGCCGCCATTTCCCGCCGCAGTTCTGACCGGCACCGAAAGGACTTTTACCATGAGCGCTCTGGGCTGGATCATCATCCTATTCATTCTTGCGGCCATCCTGATCGTGCTGGCCGCCCTGTTCTACCAGCGGGCCACTAATGAGGTGAGCCTCGTGCGCACCGGCATCGGCGGCCGCAAGGTGGTGATCGACGGCGGCACGCTGGCGATCCCCTATTTTCACGAGGTCGGACGCGTCAACATGCAGACCATCCGCATGGACGTGTCGCGCACCGGCGACAGCGCCCTGATCACCAAGGACCGCATGCGCATCGATGTCGGCGCCGAGTTCTACACCTCGGTCGTCCCGGAAAAAGCCGCGGTGGTGCGGGCCTCGCAGACGCTGGGCCGGCGCACCTTCCAGGCCGATCAGCTCAAGTCCCTCGTCGACGGCATGATGGTGGATGCATTGCGCGCAGTCGCAGCCCAGATGACCATGGACGAACTGCATGAAAATCGCGGGGAGTTCGTGCGACAGGTGCATGAAGCCCTTTCCGGCACTCTTTCCAAATACGGCCTGCAGCTGGACAGCGTCTCGCTGACCTCGTTCGACCAGACGCCGTTCTCGGCTCTGGACGAAAACAACGCCTTCAATGCCGTGGGCATGCGCAAGCTTGCCGAGGTGATTGCCAAATCAAAGAAGGAGCGGGCGGAGATCGAGGGCGAGAGCCAGGTCAGCGTGCGCCGCGCCGAGGTGGATTCCAACCGCCGCAAGCTGGAAATCGAGCTGGAACAGCGTCGCGCCGAAATTCAACAGACCCAGGAGATCGAACTGCTGCTGGCACAGCAACTGACGGAAGTCGCCCGCCGCAAGGCGGAGGCCGAGACCGCGGCGGCGGAAGCCCGCATCGGCATGGAACGCGCCATCCAGTCCGCCTCTATCGCCCGCGAACAGATCATCCGCGAGGCCGAGATCAATCAGGCGCGTGCGCTGGAAATCGCCGAGCAGGATCGCTCCATCCTGATTTCGGCAAAGAGCCAGGAGGAAAGCCAGGCCAAGGCAGAGGCGGCGGACGCGCGCGCGGCCGTGATCACCGCGGAGGAAAATCTCGAGACGGTGCGCCAGGTGGCAGAGGCCGAGCGCCGCAAGCGGCTGGCGCTGCTGGCGGCCGAACAGGATGCGCAAGCGCAGGCGACACGCGTGCGCATCACTTCCGAAAGCGACCAGATCGCCGCCAAGACCCGCGGCCTGATCCGCCGGGAGGAGGCCGACACGCTGCGCATCCAGAAGAAGGCCGAGGCCGACGGCGAGGCCGCCCGGATCGAGGCGGAAAACACCCGCTCGCCGGAACTGGCGGCCATGGAGATGGAAAAGGCGCGGCTCGCCGCCCTGCCCGCTATCATCGGCGAGATGGTCAAGCCGGCCGAGAAGATCAAGGGCATCTCGATCAACCACATCACCGGCCTTGGCCGCTCAGGCGAGGCCGGCGAACGCATGCCCTCCCCCGTCGACCAGACCGTCAGCTCGATCCTCGATATGGCCGTGACCCTGCCGACCATGAAGAGGCTCGGTGATGCGCTTGGCCTGAACCTGGAAAGCCTTGTCCCCGAGGAGCCGCGCAAGAGCTGAGAAAGACGTTCAAGCCAATCGAGGGATTCGTGGGAAACGGCGTCGATCGGCCACGGGCATCTCTGATGGTGCCGTGACCGACGACCTCACACGGTGATGATATCAGGTTAACCGGTACAGAAGGTTTCGGCGATAGTCGCCGGTCATGATCCAATCCACAATCAGCTACAAGCGTCATCGTTTCCCGCCGTCTTTGATCGCCCATGCGGTCTGGCTGTATTTCCGATTTCCGCTGAGCCTGCGCTTGATAGAGGAAATGCAATTGGAGCGCGGCATCGTCGTTTCCCATGAGACGATCCGGTGTTGGGCGAAGAAATTCGGCCCGGACTATGCCGGTCGCTTGCGGTGCAAGCCGCCAAGCCCGGGCGACATTTGGCATCTGGACGAGGTGGTCGTGACCATCGGTGGCCGCAAGCACTGGCTCTGACGGGCCGTCGATCAGGACGGCTACGTTCTCGACGAGATCGTTCAGACCAGCCGCAGTACCAAGGCTGCCAAGCGCCTGCTGATCCGCCTGATGAAGAAGCAGGGATGTTTGCCGAAGTGTATTGTCACCGACAGGCTTGGTTCTTATGGCGCCGTGCGGCGTCAGATCATACCTGCCGGGGAGCATCGATCACATAAGGGGCTGAACAATCGCGCCGAGAACTCCCATCTTCCTTTGCGGAAGCGGGAGCCAGTGATGCAGCGGTTCCGTTCGCCGGGCGCGCTGCAACGTTTCGTCAGCATCTTTTCTGCGGTCCGAAATCTGTTTGTCCAGCACGATCCAATCGTTCCGCCTTCGCCATCCATCTGCATCGCCTTGCAGCGATTGCCCATTGGAAGGATGTTGCCGGAATTGCGACCTGATCACTCCGGAGCATCCCCGATCCGCAACTGTCAGACTTAACCTGACATCACCAGCTCGACGACGAACGGCATGTCGCCCACGCTTTGGTGATTCTGATGACCGTCGGTGGCACACCATCGATCGGTGATAACGCGGTAAGGCCAGCTTTTCCATCAACCCCAGACAAACTCGCGACCGGATGATCGACGCATCGGCTCCATCAGCAACTCATCCTAGTCACTCGCGAGAGTGCGAAGCAGCAGAATTCGGGCCAGCCAGACTTTTCTACGGATCTGGCCGGGGTCCAAACGACGGCTCGAGAATTGACAAGACATGATCCGTTGAAATACACACGTCGGATGTACATTTAGGTGGTTGAGGCATATAGTACATCCTCGTACATACAAGGAGCGCGCCATGCAGACCACTAGAGCCTTCAAGAACGGCAATTCGCAGGCCGTCCGTATCCCGGCCGAGCTGGCCTTTGATCGCACGGATGTCGAGCTGGAGATCGAACGGGTCGGTGACGAACTACGCATCCGACCCGTTCGCCAGTCGCTCGCCGGCGTTCTGGACGTCTTCGCCCGTTTTTCGCCAACCTTCCTGCAGGACGGCAGGGAAGACCATGAGCAGGCCGAGCGGGATCAGATCTGATGCCGCGCTACATGCTCGATACCAATATGTGCATCTACCTGATGAAGAACCAGCCGGAACAAGTGGCTCGCCGCTTTGCCGGTTGTTATGTGGGCGATGTGGTCATATCAGCCATTACCTTCGCGGAGCTGGACTATGGCGTTTCCGCGTCGGATGATCCGGAGCGCGAGCGCGCCAACCTCGATGCACTGTCCATGCTGATTACGGTGGAACCTTTCGACATGATCGCGGCGCGTGCCTATGGGCCGGTTCGCATGGCGACGCGAGAGCGGAAAAGAGACCATTTGGACAAGTTGATCGCCTCGCATGCAATCGCGCTGAACACCATTCTGGTTACGAACAATGTGCGAGACTTTGCGGCGTATCCCGGGCTGAACACCGAGAACTGGCTAGATGCCTGAAGCGTAACACCACCCTAGTCGCGGTTCTGAGGAATCGAGATCTGATCCGGTCCGCTTCCTTGAGGCGATCGCGCCAGCCGAGCCATGGCGGCCCGGATCAGATCGTCGAGTGATTCAGTGCGATACCCGATTGCCGCTCCACGGAGTGTCAAGCGAAGTGAAGATTTGCGGGGGCCAGTTTCTCATTTCGCCTGACACCGAGGTCTGCCAGCGGTTCTGGTCCTGGGAGGCGGGGCGCCACAAACGACAAAACCGCCCCTGTCAGACAGAGGCGGTAATTGAGTTATGTTTGAACGATGATATCAGGTTAACCGGTACAGAAGGTTTCGGCGGTAGTCGCCGATCATGATCCAATCCACAATCAGCTACAAGCGTCATCATATCCCGCCGTCTTTGATCGCCCATGCGGTCTGGCTGTATTTCCGATTTCCGCTGAGCCTGCGCTTGATAGAGGAAATGCTATTGGAGCGCGGCATCGTCGTTTCCCATGAGACGATCCGGTGTTGGGCGAAGAAATTCGGCCCGGACTATGCCGGTCGCTTGCGGTGCAAGCCGCCAAGCCCGGGCGACATTTGGCATCTGGACGAGGTGGTCGTGACCATCGGTGGCCGCAAGCACTGGCTCTGACGGGCCGTCGATCAGGACGGCTACGTTCTCGACGAGATCGTTCAGACCAGCCGCAGTACCAAGGCTGCCAAGCGCCTGCTGATCCGCCTGATGAAGAAGCAGGGATGTTTGCCGAAGCGTTCTCCTGCAGGAACGTGACGACCTCTTTTTGGCTGACCGCGTCGAGGCCGGAAGTGGCGTTGCGAAGCCCGTCGCGGGGTAGAACCACCGCCTCAGGAAGCCCCTTGTAGGGCAAAGGCGAAGTGGTGCCCGTACAACCGCCGCGCTTCATCTTTGGCTCGCGCGGCGGGGAGCGATCGTCTCCACGGGCCGGCCGGTTTGCAAGGACCGCGCAATCCGCTGGATGTCGGTCGTATTGTCGCTCTTCAATTGGAACTGATTGACAAGATGCCGCAGGCGGCTCGCCTCGGAGGATAACGAAGCGACGGCGGCTGTCGACTGCTCGACCATCGCCGCGTTCTGCTGCGTCGCCTGGTCCATTTGATTGACGGCCGTATTGATTTCGGCAAGTCCGGTCGATTGCTCGCGCGCCGAGGTGGCAATCGCATCCATGACCTGATTGATCTGTACAACGTACTCACCGATCGACTTGAGCGACGTCCCGGTTTCGAGAACCAGTTTCACGCCATTTTCCACTTCGGTCGATGATTTCTGGATGAGCCCTTTGATTTCCTTGGCCGCTTGAGCAGCCCGCTGAGCAAGCTCGCGGACTTCCTGTGCGACGACTGCGAAACCTTTGCCCGCCTCACCGGCACGGGCGGCTTCGACACCGGCGTTGAGCGCCAAAAGGTTCGTCTGGAAGGCGATTTCATCAATTACACCGATGATGTTCGAAATCTGCTGCGAACTGTCCTCGATGCGCCGCATGGCTTTCTCGGCTTCCGATACGACCGTCGCTGACCGTTTGGCGCTGGCATTGGCTTCTAGGGCCACATTGCGTGCCTCGTCGGTACGTTTCGTCGACATCGCGACATTGGACGTAATCTCATCCAAGGCTGCAGCCGTCTCCTCGAGAGAGGCTGCCTGTTGTTCTGTGCGCTTGGAAAGGTCCTGAGCACCGGATGCAATCTCACCGGTCCCACTGTCTATGCTCTGTACGGTTTGGAGTACCGCGCCGATTGTCGTGCCCAGTTGGCGGAGCGAAGCATTAAAATCCTCGCGCAGCGCCTCGTATTCGGCCCCAAATTGATCAGAAAGCTGAAATGAGATGTCGCCCGCCGCAAGCCGCTGCAGACCTCCGCCCAATGTCGTGGTCGCGAAGCGCAATTGTTCGGCCTCCCGTTCTGCGCGCTGCTGGGCGGCAGCGCGCGCCGCCTCCATCTCGATGCGGGATTCTGCCGCTTCATTCTCGAGCCTGACGAGGTTGAGGGCGTTGTGACGGAAAACTTCAACTGCACCGGCCATTTCACCAACTTCGTCGGCGCGCCCGGCGTAAGGAATATCGCTATCAAGGTCTCCGTCCGACAGTTGCTTCATCGCGGAGGTGATCCTTCGGATCGGATTCGCGACGCCTGAGATCGCAAACACGATGCCGGCGAGAACTATGAGCACCGCAAGCACGGCGATCGCCGCCGTCTGCAGGAAAGCGGACTTCGCGGAGGCACCGCTTGCCGCCACAAAGCCTTCAGCCTGGTTGAGGATGAACGCAACCAGATCGGTGACCCCCTTGTCCACCAGTTCGGCTTGCGACTCCATGTCCTTCTTGAATAAATGAACCGCTTCCGGTGTCTTTCCGCTCTTATGAAGTGCGACCATTTGCTCAGCCGAGGCGCGGTATTTGCTGAACTCCGGCTTGATCCGCTTGATCAGTTCCCTCCCGCGCTCAGTCCGGACGCCGTTTTCGTAGTCAGCAATAACCTTTTCGACAGCAGCGACAGCGGCGTCGATCTTTCGCTTCCCGATACTCTGCTCCTCCGCCGTATCGTCGAGGATGTAGCTGGCATAGACAAGCTTGAGATCGAGGAAATCGCCTTTTATCTCACGGGCCGTCAACAGCCGCTGTATCCAGAAGGTCCCGATCTGCTCCGCATTGGCGCTGAGTGTCGCGATCGTGCTGAGGGAGACATAGGATAAACCAATCATGAACACACTGATAATCGAAAGCTTCAGGACGAGGGCTTGCTTGATGCTTGGGCGGTTCATGCTGCGGCTCTCCAAAGGCGCTTAGGGGCGACCGGCTCGATCGTCAGGGCAAAATGTCACACCATATTGATAATTTCTAATTAACTAAAATAGATTGCCCGTCTCGCGCCCCTTCGTAACGGAAGACCGCGCCGCTGCATCCAACCCCCACCCGCATTTGCTGAATCTGCGGATATCGCCTAATTTCGCGTCAACGCAGGAGAGGCTTGAGTTGACCGATCGGGATATGCCGCCGGCCTCGTGGGTTCACCTCAGGCGGCTTAGGTCCACGGCCCGATTGCGAATGATGGCCTCCATGGCGAAAAATCCGGTCACGGTCGCCAGGTCGAAATTGGTGATGAGCTTTTGATAGAAGGCGTCGTAGCCCGAAATTCCGCGGGTGACGACCTTGATCAGATAATCCCAGTCTCCGCCTATCCGATAGAAATCGATGACTTCCGGCAGCCGGTCGACATGCTTGCGGAAATCCTCGGACCATTCCTTGGAATGGTGACGGGTCCGGATCATCACGATGACCGTCAGGTCAAAGCCCAGCATCTCGAGATCGACCTCGGCGCGGGAACCGCCCACCACGCCGCTTGACTGGAGCCGCTGCAGCCGGCGCCAGCAGGCATTTTGCGAAAGTCCCACCTGCTCGGCCAGATCCCGTTGCGAGAGTGCGGCGTTGCGCTGGAGGCAGGTCAGGATTTTCAGATCGATATGATCAAAACTGACAGATTTATCGATCATGTGACCCGCATTTCCGCTTGTTGCCTGAAAAATAGGTGAAGGTTTCAGACGGTGGTCGAGATTATAATCGCTGTCAATTGCTGTCTGGAGAACCGACGATGCGTGAACAGGCCGATCTCAATCCATCAAAGGAACTCGTCACCGTTCTTGGCAAGTTCAAAAGCAGCCTCGAAGTCGCCGATCGGATCACCGCGTTGAAAGACGGATTGATCGGTTCGAAGGCGAAGGTCGACGGGCCGTTCGGCTTGAAGGATCTCGTTTATGCCGACTACGTCGCCTCGGGACGGGCGCTCAGGCAGGTCGAGCAGTTTGTTCTCGACGAGGTCCTGCCCTATTACGCCAACAGCCATACGGAGGCCTCCTATTGCGGGGGAATGATGACCCGCTTGCGGCGTGAGGCGCGGTCGGTCATCAAAGAATGCTGCGGAGCAGACAGCCGGCATGCCGCCATTTTTGCGGGATCCGGCGCGACTGCGGGCCTCAATCGGCTCGTCAACCTGCTGGGCATTACCGATGCGATCGCTGCCGGTCGGCGGGTTTGCGTGATCGTCGGACCCTACGAGCATCATTCGAACATCCTGCCCTGGCGCGAGAGTGGCGCTGAGATTGTCGAAATTTCCGAAGGCAGCGGCGGCGGCCCGGATCTTGTCCTTCTGGACGAGGCCCTTCAGGGCACCGCTGCCGACCTGACAATCTGCTCGTTTTCGGCCGCATCGAACATAACCGGGATCTCGACCGACGTTGCCGCCGTCACCAGGCTTGCGAAACAGGCGGGCGCCAAGATCGTCTGGGACTATGCCGGCGCCGGCCCCTACATGCCGATCTCGATGACGCCGGAGCAAGGCGCCGAGATCGACGCGATCGTGGTATCGCCGCACAAGTTCCTCGGCGGACCGGGCGCCTCCGGCGTCCTGATCGTGCGGCATGACGCCGTCGTCACCAACAAGCCGTCCTGGCCGGGCGGCGGCACCGTCAAATTCGTATCGCCCACCTGCCACGATTACAGCGACAGCCTGGAAGCCCGCGAAGAAGCCGGAACGCCCAACGTCGTCGGCGACATCCGGGCGGCACTGGTCTTCCTCGTCAAGCATGCGATCGGCTTGGAGGAAATCCGCCGGCTGAACGACATCTTCACGCAAAGGGCGCTCGCCGCCTGGCAGGACGTGCCGCAGATCGAACTTCTGGGCTCCGCCGCGATGGCGCGGCTGCCGATATTCTCGTTTCGCATCAGGGACGGCCAGGGCGGCTACGTTCATCAGCAATTGGTCACCCGCATGCTCAGCGACCGGTTCGGCATTCAGGCCCGCGGGGGCTGCGCCTGCGCAGGTCCGTATGTGCACCGGCTGCTGTCGATCGATCCCGAGACGTCGGAGCGGATCAGGCAGGCAATCCTGAGCGGCAACGAGATCGAGAAGCCGGGCTTCACACGGCTCAATCTGAGCGTTCTGCTTTCGGACGAGAAAGTCCAGTTCATCCTTCAATCTGTCGCACAGTTGGCGCGAGATGCGGCTTCCTATACCGAGTTTTATACATTCGATCCCGCACGGGCGATCTTTTCTCCGCGCACGCCGGACCTTCGGGAGGCTCGTTATGCATAGACCTGACGTCGCCGCGTTCTTCGATCCGCGTACCTGTTCGATCCAGTACGTGGTGAGCGACCCGCAAACCAGGGCCTGCGCCGTCATCGATCCGGTTCTCGATTTCGATGAGAAGTCGGGTTCGACGGCGACCCATAACGCTGATGCCCTGCTGGACCATGTCCGCCGGCACGACCTGCGCCTGCAGTGGATCCTCGACACTCATCCGCATGCCGACCATTTTTCCGCGGCCGCCTACCTGAAAGGCGTGACCGGCGCGCCGATGGCCATCGGCGCTCACGTGATCGATGTCCAGAAAATCTGGGCGCAGATCTACAATTGGACAAACCTGCCTGTCGACGGCAGCCAGTGGGACCGCCTGTTCTCCGATGGAGAAACGTTTTCCATCGGCGAGATCGAGGTCGACGTCATGCATTCGCCCGGCCATACGCTTGCGTCGATCACCTATGTCGCCGGCGACGCAGCATTCGTGCATGACACGCTGTTCATGCCGGACGGCGGCACGGCCCGCACGGATTTTCCCGGCGGCAGCGCAAGTGCGCTGTGGTCCAGCATTCAGGCCATCCTGGCACTGCCGGGAGATACGCGGATTTTCGTCGGACACGACTATCAGCCCGGCGGCCGGCAGCCGCAGTGGGAAAGCACGGTGGAGCGCCAGAGAACGGAGAACATCCATCTCAAGCAGTCTTCCGACAAGGACGCGTTCGTCGCCATCCGCGAAAAGCGGGATCGCACCCTGCCGATGCCGAAACTGATCCTGCACGCGCTGCAGATCAACATCAATGGCGGCCGGCTTCCGGAACCGGAAGCCAACGGCATGCGATACCTGAAGCTGCCCATCGGTGCGTTTCAAGGCTGCGCCTGGTCCTGAGTACAGGACGATCCGTCTGAGTGCCAGCGGTACGGTTGGCAGCGAGTTCAGGTGGGATAGACCGGGAGAGTGCGGTTTCTGGCAAAATTGGCTAGAGAAACCGCACGATGTGTCGACCGAAAATTTATCGTTTTGGAAGGCTCCGCCGCCTCCGCGGAGGCCACATCGCAATCCGTCGATGCCTTTGGATCCGATCTCATCCTGGAAAGGCACTATGCGGATGAAATTTCGATTCGTCGAACTATCGCTAACCCAAACGTCATAATGATTTGTGGCAGTTCCAACCTCGATCGTCCCAAGCGAGTTTAACCACCCCTCCCCTGCCCGCCGCCGTTTAAAATGAGTCCGGAAGATCCTGCGGCATCCAGGGATCCGCACGCGGCGATAGCGGACCTAAAGACTTGGCGACGTTTCATTCGGGCGCTTCACCCATGCGAGCACCGACGCGGTCGCTTGCCCAAACGGAGACTGCTATCCCTGGCGCGAGAGCCGTCCCGCCGTCCCTTGACGACCAAAGTGGTGTTTCTGGACCTCAGTTCGCAGATCGAGCCCGTTGCTTAAAATCGCCGGCGCTCATCTCGTCCATGGGGTCATCGGGAAAGAAGCCTGGCCCAGCCATCGCCCGGCTCGATCGCTGAGGCAGCCTGTCGGACGCGGCCCCTTTCATCGCCAGATCCCTCCCGCGCCGACCGCCGAATGGCCGACGGCGGGATCCGCGACAGGCTCGACCAAATGGCCGTCGCTCTCACGGTTCTCTCTCAGAGCCCACGGACCGGTGGGAACCGCGTCGCCGCGCCACCTGTCGCGGCGACGGTTTCGCTCGAAGCTCGACACGGTCAGCAGCCTGACGTGTTCGCGGCGTCATGTCGGGTTTGCATTCGTTGAAGAGGTAGAGGCGTGCAGTCTCTACGTCCCCCGCACCACCGGCCTGCCACGGGACATTCTCAGCCCCAGGTCGTTGCACCCATATCAGCCGCCGGTGCCTCCTCCCCGATCATCAACGGGACGTTTGGATTGCCGAACAGGGTCTCGAGGGTAGTCCCTGGATCCGCGCTCCCCCGTACCGATCGCACACCCAAGATTCTTGGATAATTTCTCAGTTGTCCGCGGACTACCAATGGCAAGGATGACGTCCTTCGATCCCCAGCCTCAAGCGCACGTCCGCAACCGCATTGAGGCGAATTGGATCATTGCCAGGACGTTCTCGTCAAGCCTGTGGGAGCGAGTGGCGACGCGGCGGACGTGCTTCAGTTTGGAAAAGACGCGCTCGATCCGGTTGCGCTCGCGGTTTAGCCCGCGCTGACGCGGAATTTCCAGCACCGGCTGGACCCGGGTGGACAGTGGCCAAAGCACCTCTGCTGCACAGAGATGCGCCGATACGATCCGCGTCATGGGCTTTATCGGCCAAACGACCGCATCCCGACCAACGTGCTCGCGCGGCTGGTCGGCAACAGGCCGATCGTGTGCTCGGCAAGGAGTAAGGCTTGAGCCGGATCGAAAGCCGTTGTGCCTCGACGACCGCATGGATGCGAGCCCGTCTCGGGGCCGACGAGACGATGCTCCCGATCCCCTTTGCCGTGGCAGCCTGCTGGTGAGCGCGGACGGACGTCCTATCGGTCACCTGGATGCGGCCGTCAGAGGTTGCGGATGATGGCGCCCATCATTCCTATCCCAGACACTCGCCTTTCCTCATCCCACGAAGCAGCTGTAGCAAATGGTGAGTGGCCATAAACGCTCGGCCACGCGACGCCGAAGGTGATCGCAAAACCCAGAAGGTGCCGCTCAGCACGCAACGATCATTCACGCGAGGAGCGCCTTCAGACTTGTTCGGCTGAAGCGGCCGGTCGCGCGCCACCCGAAGTCGACCGGATCATATCGCCTCATTCGGCATACGGGTCAGAATTTGCTGCGGCGTCAAAATGCCTGCAGGCATCCTAGCGGACGCTCGTTGCCCAGTCTCGAAACGCCTCAAGAAGCGACCGAAGTTGACGGGGGCCGCCAGCGCCACAAAACACGTTGTCTTCCGTCCAGCACGTCCACCAGTCCAGCTTATGCTCGTAATTTTGAGTGATCCGATCGAGTATCCGGCCATCGCAGTCCGTGCCGGCGAGATCGACCTTTAGCAACCAGCCAGGATTATCAAGAGTGTCGATCGAAGCACCGACGCCGTGCTCCCAATCTCCGTCGCATTGCCCTTCGTGCCAGCGCGCAAACCAGTCCACAACGTCCATTGCGCCAGGTCATCCGTGAGGCGCCCGATTGGAAAGAACTGACCGCGCCTACCGATGTGCAGTCCACCTTGATCAGTTCAGGACCGGATTTGAATACCCCTCATCGATGAGGTGAGGAGCTGAGTAGTCCGCGGACTACTCAGCTCCTGATCCAAAACCCACCTGCCTATAACCATCGAAAAATGAATCCAGAAGACGCGTCAACGGGTGCAACTTACGCGGAAAGCAGGAGAGCACGACGGTTTGGTTAAGCGTTTGTCAATCAGTAACGAATCGGAGCATAATGTAACTGCGCAGTTAAAGCGCTTTTTGTGGAAATTGCGCAGTTAACCGGGAAAACATCAAATGCAGCCGAGTCTCGTTATCCAGGACGATCAAGAGCATCTTCCTTCCCTTCTGGCAACAGACGCGCAGGAGCTGTCCTATCAGCTCCAGCAGCACCAGGCCAAAATCTTCCCACCCCTTTCTCAAAAGACGATGCGGGTCTTTTCCCCTGCCGAGGCAGCGGGTTTCATTGGCATCGGCGAGGGTTATCTCAGGCAGGTCGCAGCCGAGGGGCACGGCCCGGACCCCCTTGCCAATGGCCGGCGCCTTTATGGTGCTGACGATATGGATCGGATCCGTCGGGTTCTCGATGAACGCAACGGGACGCCGAAATACGTCCCGGCCCGCAAGGGCACCGACAAGCTTCAGATCGTGTCGGTGATGAACTTCAAGGGCGGCTCGGGCAAGACGACCACCGCCGCGCATCTGGCGCAATATCTGGCCTTGAGAGGCTACCGCGTTCTGGCCGTCGATCTCGACCCGCAGGCTTCTCTTTCGGCCCTGTTCGGCCATCAGCCGGAACTCGACGTCGGCGAGGCAGAGACGCTCTACGGCGCGATCCGCTATGAAGATCCGCGGCCGATTGCCGATATCGTGCGCGCCACCTATACCCCCCATCTCCACCTGATCCCTGGCAATCTTGAGCTCATGGAGTTCGAGCATGAGACCCCGAAGGCAATGGCATCCGGAACCGCGGAGACAATGTTCTTCGCCCGGATCGGCGAGGCGCTGACCGAAATCGAAAGCCTCTACGATGTCGTGGTCGTCGATTGCCCGCCGCAGCTCGGGTTCCTGACAATGTCGGCGCTCTGCGCTGCCACGTCCGTGTTGATCACCGTGCATCCGCAAATGCTCGACGTTATGTCGATGTCGCAGTTCCTGACCATGACCAGCGAGCTCATGTCCGTGGTCGAAAGGGCAGGGGGCCGGACGAGTTACGACTGGATGCGGTATCTCGTCACCAGATTTGAACCCAATGACGGCCCGCAAAGCCAGATGACGGGCTTCATGCGCGCCATCTTTGGCAACCGCATGCTTCAGAATGCGATGCTGAAATCGACCGCCATCGCCGATGCCGGGGTGACGAAGCAAACGCTTTATGAAGTGGACAGGTCGCTGTTTGTCCGCGGCACCTACGATCGCGCCTGGGAATCACTCAATCTCGTGAATGCAGAGATCGAGGCCCATATCCGATCCACGTGGGGAAGGAAGTAATTAGATGGCACGAAAAAACCTCATCGAGATATCCTCGTCCACCGCGGTGCGCCCCGAGCCCACTGCCCTGAGGGACAATCGCCCGATCGCCGGCTTTGTGCCACAGGCCCGCAATCCGGCCCCCGTGGGCGGGATCACCAAGACCCTCGGCAACATCACCGAGAAGGTCGAACGGGCGAACGACCTTGAACGGCAGCTGGCCCAGGGCCAGATGGTCGTCGAGATCGATCCTGGCCTTATCGATGCGTCCTTCGTCGAAGACCGACTGGAAATCGACGCCGTTCAGCTGAACGAGCTGGTGGAGCAGATCCGCGAGCATGGCCAGCAGGTGCCCATCCTGGTGAGGCCCCACCCGCAGACGAAAGGCCGCTATCAGGTCGCCTACGGCCATCGCCGGCTGGCTGCGGTCAAGAAACTTGGTATCCGTGTACGGGCCGTTGTCCGCGAACTCACCGATGATCAGCTGGTGGTCAGCCAAGGGCAGGAAAACAGCGCCCGAACCAACCTCTCCTATATCGAGCGGGCGCTTTTCGCTTTGCGCCTCGAGCAACGGGGCTTTACGCGCGACATCATCATGGCGGCGCTGGGTGTGGATAAAGCCGCGCTCTCCAAGATGCTGATCGTGACGCGGCAGGTGCCGATCGCCTTGATCACCGCCATCGGCGTGGCACCGGAGATCGGCCGCAGACGCTGGCTGGAATTGGGTGAGCGCCTTGAGAGTGTGGAGCCTGATCTGATTCTGGCCGAGTTGTCCGCGGACAACTCGCGGCCGCTATCAAGTGACGAGCGGTTTCACCGGGCGCTGGCGCTGGCGCTGGCCGTCAGAAGGCCGGCCGTAACCGAGGCCCCCGTCGTCAACCCGCAAATTTCCGGAGTTCCGGTCCAGTTCAAGAAGAACGCATCGAGCGCAACCTTTGTTTTCGATAACAAGGCCGCGCCCGGGTTCGACCAATTCGTGCAGGAGAGACTCCAGGGCCTCTTTGCAGAATTCCAGCAGAATAAAGGAGCGTAAACCGCAAAAGAAAAAGGCCCCCAAGCGACATGGTCGTGGAAGCCCTTCTCAGATCTTAGCAAATCAAGAATCGCATTTCCTCGAATCACTGTCAAGAGTTTAGGCGCCGTTTGGGCGTGCGGATTTCTTTTGCCTTAGCGAAAGTGAAGGCAGATGGAGAATAGGTATGTGACGACGCCCTTTGGGCGGCGGGCGATGTCGCTTGGCATGTTGGTAAATCAGCAACTTGCCGAGACAATTGAACCCGGATTCACCCGTAACAAATGGAAACTGTTCAGAGCCGTCTGCGAAGCACGGCCGTTGCTGGGCGTGACCGATCGCGCCCTGACGGTGCTTGATGCGCTGTTGACCTTCTATCCGGATGACGAGATTACTGAGGCGAGGGGCCTCGTCGTCTTCCCTTCCAACGCCCAGCTCTCCCTCCGCGCCCGTGGAATGACGGCTGCGACCCTCAGGCGACATCTTGCCATTCTCATCGAGGCCGGTCTCATCCTGCGCAAGGATAGCCCGAACGGGAAACGTTACGCCCGTCGCAGTAGGGCTGGAGAGATCCGCGAGGCGTTCGGCTTCAGCCTCGCACCGCTTCTGGCACGTGCCACCGAGATCGAGAGCCTGGCCGCCCAGGTGGTCGCCGATCGAGAACTGTTGCGGATCACCCGCGACCGGCTCACCGTCTGCCGGCGTGATGTCGCCAAGCTGATTGCCGCAGCCTTCGACGAAGCTGTTCCCGGGGATTGGGCGACGATCCTCGACATGTTCCGAGCGCTGGTCGGGCGGATTCCGCGTGTCGCCACCATCAAAACCCTCGCTCCCATTCTGGACGAGATGGAAATGTTGCGCTCGGAGATCATCAACCTCCTGGAAATCCGGGTAAAGACGCAAAAAATCGACGGCAGGGAGTCTCAGATTGAGCGCCACAAACAGAATTCTAATCTTAACTACCATTTTGAATCTGAACCCCGCTTGGAGATCACGCGTGTCGCACCCTTGCCGAACGAACCCAAGCCGTTGAGCGGACGCGTTGGAGCTAACCAAAGCAGCGAAAGGGGGTCCCGCAACGACGGTGTCGCCAGAGGATCTCTGCAATCCTTCCCACTTGGGCTCGTGCTCCAGGCCTGCCCGCAGATCGCAGACTACGGGCCAGGCGGGAGAATCGACAACTGGCGCGACCTGATGGCGGCGGCGGTCGTTGTCCGTACCATGCTGGGGGTCAGCCCTACCGCCTATGAGCAAGCGTGTGTGGCGATGGGGAGGGAAAATGCCGCAACCGTCATTGCCTGCATTCTCGAGAGGGGAGGGCACATCAACTCGGCCGGCGGCTATCTGTGCGATCTCACCCGCCGTACCGAAAGAGGCGAGTTCGCTGTCGGCCCGATGCTGATGGCCCTTGCGCGGGCAGGCGTTCACGGTCGTCGCCTCGCGGGCTGAGCGTGGGGAAAGCGCTCGGGGCCGCGGAGATGCAGAATCGGCATGTTTTTTCGGTCGACGGGGTGTGCGGTTATCTACTGCATAAATGAATGAAACCGCCCAAATGGATGGCCCCGATGACCCGGGCGTCAGCAAGGGATTTGCTCAAGGAGAACCACCGGGACGCGGAATAGGGCAGGTTTTGCGGACGACCATCAGGACGGAGTGGCCTGTATCCGGTTGGCATGGGGTCGGCGCAGGTTGAAAAGATTGCCTGCGAGGATCAGTCCTGCGCCAATCGCGGTAAAGCTGTCGATCGCCTCGGCATACAGGAGGTAACCAAGGAGGGCCGACAACGGCACACGCAGATAGTCCATCGGCATCACCACCGTTGCGTCGGCATGAAACAATGCTCTCGCCATGCAATAATGAGCGAATGTACCTGTAAACGCGATCAGGAAAATCCACGGCCATATTGCTGCAGACGGCCAGACCCAAACGTTCAGCGCCGGTACTATTCCGATCACCGATTGAATGACGAGCATCCAGAAAATGATCTTCGTTGCGCTGTCGGAACGTGTCAGGGCCTTCGTGGTGATGAAGGATATGGCGAATACGAAGGCTGCTCCGAGCACGATGAGGTGACCCGGGTTGAGCGCTGCCGCGCCCGGGCGCACGATCAGCGCCACGCCGACCAGACCGAACAGGATCGCCACGCTTTTACGCCAGGTCAGCCGTTCCCCGAGAAACGCCGCGGCCATCAGAGCTGCCCAGATTGGGGCGGTGAACTCGATGGCGATGACCTGCGCCAACGGGATCAGTGTAAGGCCCATCAGCCAGGCGAACTGGCCAACGTAGTGGGCAACGTTGCGGCCTATGTGGCTCGGCAGAATGCCGGTTCGCATCGCCTTAATGCCGCCTTCGCGATGGACAAGCGGCAGCAGCATGAAAAAGGCGATGACGGAGCGCATCTCCATCACCTGAAAAACGTCGATCTCGCGGGTTACGGCACGACCCGAGACGGCCATGAGCAGGAGCAATGCGATGGATGTCATCATCCATGCGGCCGCCCTGATATTTGACTGCTTATTTTCCACGTCTGTCTTTCATCCCGCCGCGCAGCACGAGGATCACAACCGGGCTCGGCCATGCACCGGGGCGGCTTGTCCTGGCCGGGGTAGATACGACGGAAGGTCTGTCGTTGTGAATAGTCCAATTCGAAGCATCAGCGTCTCCCTGACAACGCCCAAGCATTAACCAGCGGGAGCGGGCGGATCGGCGCGATGGTTACCCCGGCTCACGTGGGCATGAAGAAGTGACAAGCGCGCAACCCGCTTTCTGCGCAAGGAACGGCATGAGGCCGGGTCTAGGTCTCAAGCCCCGACATCACATCAATCTGCCCCAGGCTGGGTCCCATTGAACCCTTCCGAAAGCTCGACGAAGATCGGCGGCTTGTCCGGTCCGCGGTTCCTGTTCTCGGCCGTCCGGAAGGCGGCTTCCGGTTCCATTTCCTCTCCCGGAAAAATCGCGTCGTCTTCGGAGGGTTCGGCGATCTTGCGGACAAAGCCGCGGATCTCGTCGCCGGAGTGGTAGAACCTGATGATAAGGGCGCCGGGCGCGGGTGCGGGTGCGCCGCCGTCATAACGGTAGTAGGTGTGCATTATCTCCTCCATTGTCAGAGCCTCCTACCTGACGCCCAGGGAGCGGAAATGTTCCGGCATGCCACGCGTGACTGAGGATCCGCTTGTTTTGCCGGTCGGCTGATGCGGCGTCTTGTTCCAGGAGAGGTTTTCGACCGCATCTCGATCCTCCGCCCGCCACGTCGCCGGAGAGTTCATCATCCAGTAGAGTGGCACGCCGATCCGCTTCGAGTTGGAGCGCTCCTCAGTGAAGCCGTAAGCTACAGCGGACCTAGCCGACAATCTCGTGCTGGCGCCTGGATCGGTGCCTAACGGGGACGCACTCTTGAAGGGCGCCGATCGGATCGCAGCACACCCGTCAGATTTGGCGCAGGATCTCGTTGTGAGTACGCATTTCCGGGCCAAGTGGTCGTTTGTCCCGAACGACCGTTGGAAGTTGATCCCTGATGTGTTCTGCTCAGCAGCCCATGATGCGTGGTCTATTGAGCTGAGAAATGCCCGCCCTAAGCGCGTCTTCTGAGCCGCTGCGGTGCTCACCTCTTTAGGCGTCTCCACTTGCGATCAGTGCATTCCGGGCGGCAGCAAATGCATCGTGCAGTGCCTTGTGGCCATCGAGCCCCTCCAGGGCATAGCTATTGAGAAACTGACGTCCGGCGAACAGCATGCGGTCGACAGGGCTCAGCCTGGCTTCCTCGCAGACGGGTTGCCACTGTTTGGCTATGGCCATGATCTGGTGTTCGATCAGCGCGGCGGCTTCCGCCTCTTTCAGGTGGTAATCCGGCGCGGCCGCAAGGCAGGTTGCCAGCGTGCTGGCGCGTCGGTCGCCTTTAATCAGCATGGCCTGTGTGGCTTCAGTGCCGGTACGGTTTTGCGGGCAGATGTCATAGGCGGGCGTCAGTGTCATCATCTTACCATCCCAGAACGCGGCATGGTTGCGGGCATGGTCGTCGGTGTTGCCGCACAGCACGTTGAAGCAAATCCGCCCGTAGAGCTCCTTGAGTGTATCCTTGGGGGCCGTGAAGCGATGACGGATCAGTTCCGCCAGGTCCTCATAAGAAGCGTAACGGGCCATCATCTCATCAAGGCCAAGCATCGTCAGCGCCGAGACCATGGCCTGCCGCGTCCACCCGTCCTTTGTACGCCCGCGGTCAAAGCGCTCGATCAGCAGCACGTCCTTATGCGCGGCACGGGTTATCGACACGGATGCCGCGTTGAGCCCGCCGGCGCATGCCAGCTTCATCGCGATGAATTCAGCCTTCACGACGCTGTAGGTATCGTTGTTTGCCGAGAATTTAGCGATGAACTTCGTGGTGCCGTCGTCGATAAGCGCCTTGGGGCGCGCGCCGCCGATCGAGGTGCCGTGATTGATAGCCTGGTCGAGCGCCGGGGGAAGCGGCACTCCCTTTTCGATCAGTTCGGCCGCTTCCATGAGTTCGTCGAGAGAGGCTTGCGCGGCAAGGCGGGGGACATATTCTGTTGCCGATGCCTGAAAATCGAGGGCGCCAATCCGGTCGGAGCCTGACTGGAGCAGGAAGGTCAACTCGCTGAGCTCCGGCACGCCGACGGCGTCGGGCGTCTTGCCGGTCAGCCTATTGATGATGACGCGGCGGCCCCAGGCATCGGGCGAGGCATCGCGAATACAGCTCGCCATCGGCAATCCGTTGATGGGCCTGATTACGCCCTCCCGAAGGGGAAGTTCGGGGTCATAGATAGGAATGGCGCTCTTTCGGCTCCGGTAGCTGGCGCCGTAGGCAAAGAGCAGGCGCTCGCGATCCTGTACGAGGCGCCCTGCCACAACCGGTTCCGTTGCCTGGGGGAGCCAAATCCAGACAAAGGCTTCCGTGGCGCTCGCCCTAGAAATCATCATCAACCTCCTTCACGGCGTGGCGGACGCTCTTGGGAAGCAGCGTCAGCTTTTCGTCGACGCGGGAACTGTGAACCTGCAACATGCGCTCGTCAGATTCGAACAGACGCAGGCCGACGAGTGAGGCGACCTCGAAGACGATACCGATCTCGGGGCCTGGCGCGCCTTTTTCGATACTGGACAGGGTTGTCCGACTGATGCCGGCTCGGTCGGCCAATTCCTGCGCCGTCAGGCCGCGCTCGGCCCGGCCGATGCGGATCAGCTTTCCAAGCATGGTGAGGGCTTGGCGCGTCACTCGCGAATAGCTTCTCTTGCGGGGCAAGGTTAGTTACCTTTGTTCATTCAAATGGACACAGCTCGCGCTTATGTACATAATTTTAGGCATTGTGCCGTGAGTAAGGGACCAAGTCAAATTTCCTTCAATAGATTGGTCTTGAGGCTCGTTCGTGGTCATAATTTCGGCAATCCGTAGCCGGGTTCCTCGGTAAAGGCTGATCGGCGTGAGCGCGGTCCGTCAGGCTTCGGACGACCCGGCGGAGGAGGCACGGGCGTGCGAACTGCTGCCGGTTGACGGCGGCGAACGCGAAATAGATCAGCAGAACAATGTGCAGAAAAAGCAGCGTCCCGATCAGCGCAGTGGGGAGGGCGGCCAATCCGAGCCCGGCGGAAAACCTGGGAGCTTGAGAGTACCACGCGGGCCGAGAACTCAGGAAACGCTCGAACAGCCCGTTGATCGTCTCGCGGACGCGTCGCGTCGCGCCTGATCTCGAGACGGCCCGGGGTGCCCAAGATGGAATGGCGATCGCAAGGTCCTGTCCGAGCAGCGGCATTGCAAGCAGTGCCGCCTTCCGGTCCGCAAGCCTTCTCGCCTCGGGTACGCCCGCCACGTGGGCGCCTGGCGGCGATGGTTGATCCTGACCCGGTTCGGGCGTGGCAACTGGTTTCCAAGCCCGGCATGTCGGCGACCGAGCCGGATCGATCGCTGGGATGAAGGGCAGGCGAAGGTAACGCGCCATGGCACCGCAATAGGCCGCTCGTCGACCTGGCCGCTGTGAAGCAGTTCGCTCTCGATGCTGGTTCCGTTGCGCCGCGCCCTGTCGGTCAGCGTCGAAAGCAGTGGCTTGGAGAAGCCGAGCGCCGACAGCGCGAGGAATTCCGGATCGCCGGCAGCGCTGCCGTCGTCGGCCGACGGGTTTCCGGACGGCGCCGAATTGTTCCGCGCATCATCTTGCACCGGCAGCGCTGCTGGCGGATATTCCCTCAAGCGCATGTCTCTGCTACACCGCCCGCAGGCGAGCGCCCCAACCTGTCCCGATCTGGATCATAGAGATGCATCCCATGATTGCATCCCCGAAAATCAAGGGGTTCTTCCGTCTTCTGCGGCTTTGCCTTCTGACCGGAGGAATTGCTGCCGCCGCGGTCCCGGCTCGGGCTGCCGAAGGCAGCAGCCCGCTGCCCCTGATGTTCGATGCCAAGGAGCGGCTCGCCCGCCCCGATCTTTCCACCGTGATCCGGGTCCGCATCCTGACGAGCGTCGATTTCCCGCCGTTCAACTTCGCCGACCAGACAGGCAGGCTTGCCGGCTTCAATGTCGACCTTGCCCGCGAAATCTGCGCCGAGCTGAAGATCGAGGCGAAGTGCCAGATCCAGGCGCTGCCCTTCGACGAACTGGAAAAGGCCCTGGAGGGTGGCGCCGGCGAAGCGGTCATGGCCGGCATGGCCGTGACGCCGGAGCGGCGCCAGCGGTTTGCCTTCTCGCGGCCTTATCTCGGCGTGCCGGCGCGTTTCGCCCGCAACCTGAAGGCCAGGATCGACGGCGATACGGCGGCAGCGCTTTCCGGCAAACCGGTCGGTGTCGTCAGGGGTACCGCCCATGAGCTGATGCTGAAGGCGTTTTTTCCGAAGATCGCCGCCGTACCGTTCGACAATTACGAGGCGGTGCTGGAAGCCCTGAAGACGGGCAAGGTGGATGCCGCCTTTTCCGATGGCCTGAGACTGCCCTTCTGGGTGGCGGGCGAAGGGTCGGCGAAATGCTGCGCCCTCTTCGACGGCCCCTATCTCTCGGAGAAATTCCTTGGCGAAGGCCTGTCGATCATGCTCGGCAAGGACGACCCGCTCCTGGTTGCCGCCTTCGATCAGGCGCTGAGCGTCCTGTCGCGCAACGGCCGGCTGCAGGATATCTACCTGCGCTATTTCCCGAACGGGCTTTATTGATGGCTGGGTAGGAGCAGTTTCCTACTCACTCGCTTATTGGCTCGCCCAGATGATGCGGGCTATCCATTCCACGTCGGAAAGGTCGAAGGTGCGGTTCGGATGTTCCGGATTGAGGGAGAGCAGCTCCACAGTCCGGGCGCTCTGACGAGCGAGCACTTTTGCCATCACCTCGCCCTCCTTGGTCTTGAGGACCACACGGTCGCCACGGCGCACCTGGGCGCCCGGCTCGACGATCAGCACGTCGCCGTCGCGATAAAGCGGCATCATCGATTCGCCCTGGACTTCCAGCGCATAGACGCCGGCCTTGCGGGACGGATCGACCGGAAACTCCACCACGTCCCAGCCCTGGCCGGCCGGAAACCCGCCATCGTCGAAAAAGCCGCCGGCGCCGGCCTGCGCAAAACCGAGCAGCGGGATGGAGCCGTTCTGCGGCGGGAAATTGCCTTCCGGGATCGAGGAGCGGCCGGGAACGGCGGGCAGGTAGCTCATGAACTGGTCGATCGTGGCGCCCGTCGCCTCGAGCACCTTGGCAATCGATTCCGTCGACGGCCAGCGCAACCGTCCGTCCGGCCCGAGCCGTTTCGACTTGTTGAACGAGGTGGGATCGAGACCGGCGCGTCGCGCCAGCCCGGAAGGCGTCAGCTGGTGGCGTTGGGCGAGCGTATCTATCGCGCTCCAGATCGTATCATGTGACAGCATCGTCGTCCGTACCCGTGACCGGTGCGCGAGACAAGGCCGGACAATCCAGCGCTCTGCGAACCTCTCGATCAGAACCCTACCGATCAGACTTTTGTCGACCGGTTCCTTGAACGCCTCGCTCCAGCGGGCTGCCGGCTCGCGCGCACCCCGAATTTTAACGGAACCTCAGCCTCGCGTAAAGGGACGAAAGGAATAAAATCCTGTTCCAGTCGCAACCGTGTCAGGCCACCAGCGCCATGTTGATCTTGCCGAGCTTGATCACCGCCTGGGTGCGGCTGTCGACATTGAGCTTGAGCAGGATTGCCGAGACATGCGCCTTGATGGTCGCCTCGGAGACGCCGAGTTCATAGGCGATCTGTTTGTTGAGCAGTCCCTCGCCGAGCATGGAGAGCACCCGGTTCTGCTGCGGCGTCAGCGTCTTCAGCCGTTCAATGATCTCGGTGAGGCCCGAATCTTCTTCCGGTCCGGCGAGGTAGTCTTTCGGCGCCCAGATGTCGCCTTCCAGCACCGTCTGGATGCCGGCACGGATATCGTCGAGCCCGGAGGATTTCGAGATGAAGCCGGAAGCGCCGAGTTCCAGCGCCCTGCGGATGGTGGCGCAATCGTCGCTGGCCGAAACGATGACGATCGGCAGGCCGGAAAATTCGGCGCGCAGCGACATCAGTCCCGAAAAGCCGCTGACGCCCGGCATGGCGAGATCGAGCAGCATCAGGTCGGCATCGGGATTGTCTTCGGCCGCACGCCGCGCCGCCTCGAAATCGCCGGCCTCGATGATCACGAGTTCTTCTCCAATGCCGCGCACGGAATGGCTGAGCGCGCCGCGAAACAGCGGATGGTCGTCTGCTATGATGATCGTGAGTGTCTGCATGTCCACGCCCCCTCCCAAGAGCATAGTCGTGCCAATGAATCTTAGAAAGTTGTAAACCTCTCGCAGACCCGAAACAAGTGCGGGAGATCACGTACGATTGGGTTGTGGTTTATCGGCTTCTCGTTCGTCCACGAACTCGCCGACGATCGCCATGAAGCGCCGCATGAACTTCTCCATGATCGACAGCGAGCGATCGACTTCCGCATCGCTCGGCAGCGCTTTCGGCAAGGCGTCCGGCGGAATGTTGCTCAGCCGCTCCTCGAGCGCGGTGACCCGTTTGGCCAGCCGGTCGAGCTCCTGTTCGTAGGCTGCCCTCTCGTCGGGCTGCATGCGGCAGGCGAGCGTGCCGTTCTCGTCGCGGCAGAGCGTCATCGCGCCGGTTTCGGTATCGAGCCGGACGATGCCGGTCTCGGTGCGTTGAAGCTGGAAACGGTTCGTCGGCGCTTGTTGCGCCGTGGCGGCCAGCGGCAAGAGCAGTACGCAAGTCACCAATGCGAGCGTTTTCATGTTGTGGTCCTCCTGCTGTAACGGTGGACAAGCGCCGGGCTTTGCGGCAAACGGTCGGAGAATAGCAGGTCCCCGAGAGTTGATGATGACGGATATAGTGTACAAGATCGTGCCGGAAACGCTCTGGCGCCAGGCAAAGCAAAAAGGTGTCTTCGAAGGCGCCGAAATCGACCTCAAGGACGGCTTTATCCATTTTTCCACCGGTACGCAGGCGAAGGAGACCGCAAGGCTGCACTTTGCCGGCGTCGCCGGCCTGATGCTGGTCGCGGTCAATGCGCCCAGTCTCGGCGAGGCGCTGAAATACGAAGCCTCACGCGGCGGTGATCTTTTCCCGCATCTTTACGGCACCCTGCCTGTTTCGGCCGTCCTTTGGGAAATGCCGCTGCTGATCGGCGTCGATGGCCTGCATGCCTTTCCGGAGAAAATGCCATGATCGGCCCCTTTGCCGGGTTTGCCTCGCGCAGCCTTTTCGTTTTCGATCCGGAAACTGCGCACGGGCTGTCGATCGCTGCCCTCAAAACCGGCCTCGTGCCCGCCTGCCGCCTGGCCCTCGATCCGCGGCTTGCCCAGACGGTCGCCGGCATTCGGTTTGCGAACCCGATCGGGCTTGCGGCCGGTTATGACAAGAATGCCGAGGTGCCGGATGCGATGCTGAAGCTCGGCTTCGGTTTTACCGAGATCGGCACGGTGACGCCGAAGGCCCAGACGGGTAACGACAAGCCGCGCATCTTCCGCCTGGTGGAGGACCGCGGCGTCATCAATCGGCTCGGCTTCAACAACGAGGGCCATGAGGCGGCGTTCACGCGCCTGACCGCACGGCGCAATGCGCCAGGCATCGTCGGCGTCAATATCGGCGCCAACAAGGATGCGGCCGACCGGGTTGCTGACTACGTCGCCGGCATCCGAAAATTTTATGCGCTCGCCACCTATTTCACCGTCAACATCTCCTCGCCCAACACGCCGGGCCTGCGCGATCTTCAGGCGCGCGACAGCCTGAAGGCGCTGCTTGACGCCGTGCTGACCACCCGCGCCGAAGAGGCGCTGCGCCATGGCCGGACCGTTCCGGTCTTCCTGAAGGTCGCACCCGATCTGACGGAGGAGGGCCTGGACGATATCGCGGCCGAGGCGACCGCGCATCCGCTCGACGGGCTGATCGTCTCCAACACGACGCTCGCCCGAGATGGACTGAAGGACCAGGCCCAGGCGAAGGAAGCGGGCGGTCTTTCCGGCGCCCCGCTCTTCAAGCGCTCGACGGCGGTCCTTGCAAAAGTGCGCAGGCGCGTCGGCCCGGACCTTGCCGTCATCGGCGTCGGTGGCGTCTCGAGTGCTGCGGATGCGCTGGAAAAGATCCGCGCCGGTGCCGACCTCGTGCAGCTCTATTCCTGCATGGTCTATGAAGGGCCCGGCCTGCCGGCGACAATCGTCAAGGGGCTTTCGAACCTTCTCGACCGGGAGAAGGTCTCCTCGATCCGCGAGTTGCGGGATACCCGCCTCGATCAATGGGCCGGGTTAAAGCTCTGACGCGCCTTGCGCGGCACCATGGCGGCCAGGAAAAAGCCGCGCATCAGGAGGAACAGGTTGAGCGCCAGCCACAGCCCGTGATTGCCCATCATCGGCACGAGCACGGCGAGGCTGACGCAATAGCCCGCAAATGAGACGAGCATCATGTTGCGCATCTCGCGCGACCAGGTGGCGCCGATGAACACCCCGTCCATCTGGAAGGCGAGCGCGCCGGTCAGCCCCGTCACCGCCGCCCAGCCGAGATAGACATAGGCTTCCTGCCGCACCGCTTCCGACGTGGTCAGAAGCTGGATGATCGGCTGGCCGCAGACCACGAAGAATAGCCCGACCACGCCCGCCATCACGAAGGACCAGAGGCCGGTCAGCTTCAGCGCCCGATCGAAGGACGGCCGGTACTGGGCGCCCACCGCCCGGCCGGCGAGTTGTTCGGCAGCACCGGCGAGCCCGTCGAGGAAGAAGGCGGACAGCATGAAGATGTTCATCAGCACCGCATTGGCCGCCAGCGTCACCGCCCCGAAGCTCGACCCGACGCGGGTCAGCACCGCAAACGCGCCGTTCAATATCAGCGAGCGGATCAGGATGTCGGCGTTGAGCTGGAAGAGCTGGCGCAGCTTGGCGGCATCGAAGATGTCCGCCCGCGTCGGCCGGTCGGCGGCGGAAAATTGCCGGCTGACGATGACGAGGCCGATCACCACGGCGGTTACTTCAGCCGCTGCGGTCGCCCAGGCGACGCCCGCCACACCCCAGCCGAACACCAAGCCGAACAGGATGGCGAGCACGATATTGGTGCCGTTGAGGATGATCTGCAGCGTCAGCCCGAGCATGCCCTGGCCGCGCCCGAGCACGAAGCCGAGGATGGCGAAATTGGCGAAGGTTGCCGGGCTCGTCAGCACCCGGATGCCGAAATAGTGGCGCGTCACGTCGGCCACGGCCGGATCGCTGGTCATCAGGTCCGGCGCGTATCGAAGGATCAGTGGCGAGAACGCCAGCATGATCACCCCAAGGCCGAGCGCGCTCAAGAAGGCTCGCCAGAACACCGCCTGCTGTTCCCGGCGGTCGCCGCGGCCGAAGGCCTGCGCCACCAGCCCAGTGGTCGAGGTGCGGAAAAAGCTGAGGCTGCCATAGATGAGATCGAAGAGGATGGCGCCGATCGCCAGACCCGCGAGTGACTCTGCCTGGCCCAATTGCCCGACCACCGCGGTATCGGTGAGACCGAGCAGCGGCGTCGTCAGGAAGCCGAGCGTCATCGGGATGGCGATCCCAAGCACCAGCCGGTGCGTCACGTCGAACGGCCTGGCCACCCCGGTCTCCTGGTTACGCGCCCCGCTCTCCATGGGTCAGCCGGAAAGGACCATGGCCCAATAGGGTTGGGCGCCGGCAGAGGTTCGCGCCATGGCAACCCCGAGGCCGCGGTAGGAGCCGAGCATGTTTTCGAGATGCTTGGGCGAATCGATCCAGGCCTGCACGGCAGCTGCGACCGTATCCTGGCCGCTGGCGATGTTTTCGGCCGCCGGCAGCGCCACGTCGCTGCTCTTCATCCGGGCGCCAAAGCTGTCGCCGAAGCCGATCAGGTGCTTCATTTGGTTGGCTTTCGCCATGCGAACCGCCTGGCGGGCCGCCGCCTTGCGCGCCGGCATGTCGAGCGCGAGCGCAGGCAGGCCGCGGCTCTGCCGCAACTTGTTGACCATCGGAAGCGCTGCCTGGGTCTCGTCCTCGGCGCCGGCAGTCGGGGTAAGGACTGATGTGGTGGAGCAGCCGGCAAGCACCAGCGCCAGGCCGGAAAAGACGAGGAGGTCCCGCCGGGAAGGTTTGATCAGTGAAGTCATGTCAGCGGCGGTAGCTCATCAGGCGCAGGATGACGAAGATCGGGATGACGATGATCGCGCCGAGCACGAGATAATTGCCGACCCGGCCGAGCGCCCGGAAACCGTTATACCAGAGGTCCAGGAACCAGTAGCGGATCGTGTCGACGATATTGTCCGGCGTGAAGCCGAAGAATGCCAGCACGAAACCCACCACCAGGCACACCACGATCAGCTTGATGATCGTGCGACCTGGCGTATCGCCCAGGAACTTGTTGACCCCGTCCGCCATCCTTGTCCTTCTCCGAATTCCCATGAGAGATAATCGGCAGCCGTTGCCGCCGCAAGCGTTTCCCCTCAGATAGAACTTGAGTTTTTTTGTGGCTTCGGCAAAGAACCTCCACCTGCGAGGATCATCCATGCCGCCCAGCCCGTTTTCCAGTCAATTCTCCTCGGGCGATGCCACCGCCGATCGCCGCGCCGATTACGCCCGCATGCTGGCGGAGGGCGGAGATTTCGCGGCTGCGGCGGAGCTGATCGAACAGGCGCTCGAACTGGCACCCGGCTGGGCGGCCGGCTGGTTCCGGCTCGGCGAGTATCGCGGCAAGGCCGGTCTCGGCACGGCCGCGGATGCCTATCGCCAAGCGCTAGTACTGCGGCCGGACGATGTGTTTGGCGCCCGCCTGAAACTCGCGCTGATCGGCGCCGAGCAGACGCCCGACCGGCCGCCGAGCCGTTATGTCGAAGGCCTGTTCGACGACTATGCCGACCGGTTCGATACTGCTCTGGTGGAGAAGCTCGGCTACTCCGTGCCCGGCAAGCTGGCGACGCTGGTCGCGCCGCACGGACCTTTCCGCAATACGGTCGATCTCGGCTGCGGCACCGGCCTGTTCGGTGCCGAAATCCGAACCAGGACCGCGCGCCTCGAAGGGTTCGACCTGTCGACCAACATGCTGGCGAAGGCGCAGGCCAAGGGTCTTTACGACCATCTCGGCCAGTCGGACCTCAGCCTTGCATCGGACGATTCCGGCCTGTTCGGCGACCTGACGGTCCACCGTGCCGATCTGGTCTCGGCGGCCGACGTGCTGATGTATCTGGGCTCGCTCGAAACAGTCTTCCCGCTGGTCCTGGAACTGCTGGCGCCGGCCGGTGTCTTCGCGTTCTCGGCCGAGGATGCGGGCGAGGACGAGGGCCGGGGGGCTGGTTTCGTGCTGCGGGATTCCCTGCGTTACGCCCATTCGCAAGCTTATATCCGCGCGCTGCTTTCCCGCTTCGGCTTCGATCTGCTCTGCGTGGAAAACACCGTCATTCGCATGGATGCTGGAAAACCTGTGCACGGCGTTCTGTTTCTGTCGAAAAAGCGCGGCTGAACGCCCAGCCACGAACTCAAATGTGGAATCTTAAATGATGGGGCAGAAGTAACCCATAGGATTGCAGCCGCTCAAGCAGCATTCCCGATACCGAGTTTTTTCATAGACCCCATACTGCATGCGGCCCTTCTCTCCCAAGGAAATTCTTGTTGGCCGCATGCATCTCACATTTATATGTGAAGAGGATGGAGGATTACGGCATGTTGAAGAACACGACCATGAATCTGCCAGATGAACTGGTCGCCAGGGTAAGAGCGTACGCAGCACAAAACCGGACAACCATGACGGCATTGTCCGTGAGCATTTTGAGGTAATCACCGAGCCGGAGAAGGAAATTTCCGACCAGGACCCACTGCTGGCCTATTCCAAGGGCTTGCTCTCTCGGCGCGAGGTCGTCCGCCGCCTTGGGCTAAGAGACTATGCGGACCTGCTGGTCGCGCTAGGGGATGCTGACCTTCCGATGCCGCTTCCCCCGGCACACGAGATCGAAAATCAAGCTGCCACCTTCGCCAAGCTCTGGAGAATGGAATGAAGAGGTGCACGATCGTCCCGCCAGATGCGGGTCCGATCAACAGCCCTGGATGGCTGATCGGCTTGATCTTCCGCTTGCACTGGACATGAGGATTGTCATCGTCGATGCCGTCTACGATGAACTAACAAGCGATATCTCCTGCCCCAAGGACTCCGAGGTCAGAGATTTTATCGACAACAACTCTCCACCCCAGCAATCCTGGTAGAAGACCTGAAGACGCCAGAAGGTTACTGACCTGCCGGATGGCATCGATGAAGCCGCCTCAATTGGCAGTTCGTGGAAGCCTTGATCTAAAGGGACGGGCTTCCACAGAGTCGATGTTCTCAGCATATATTCGCGGGATTCCACGTCCAGGTAAGTGGCTGGGCTGAACCCGCCGATTCCTGCTTTTTTCCGCGCCCGCCGATGAACACTTGAAGATCCTTGCCGACAGTTTTATTGCAGTGCAATATCACCGAAAACCTGAGGGGTTCAAATTGGCTGAGCAGCAGAGGCGCGGTCTCGGATTTTACAGCGCCGATCCGGCACAACACACGTTGCTGGAAGATGGGCAAGGCCTCTTCATCGGCGCCATGGTGTCGGCGCTCGGCTTCTATTTCCTGAACGAGGTCGGCCTTCTGACCGGCGGCACGGCGGGGGTCGCCTTCCTGCTGCATTATGCGTTCGGGATTTCGTTCGGCCTGCTGTTCTTCATCGTCAACCTGCCGTTCTATTACCTGTCGTTCAAGCGCCTCGGCCTTGCCTTCTCGCTGAAGACCTTCATCGCCATCGCGCTGGTCTCGGTGATCACCGAACTGGAGAGCCATTTCTTCCTGATCCAGTACCTGCACCCGTTCTGGGCAGCCCTGCTCGGCGGCCTGGTGCTCGGTTACGGCCTGCTCGGACTTTATCGCCACCGCGCGTCGCTCGGCGGGGTCGGCATTCTGGCGATCTATATCCAGGAGCGCTTCGGCATCCAGGCGGGCCTCATCCAGCTCGCCTTCGATCTCTGCGTCATGCTCTGCGCCTTTGCCGTGGTTTCGCCCATCACCGTCGCATGGTCGGTGCTGGGCGCCGTCGTGCTCAATCTCGTGCTGGCCATCAATCACCGCTCCGACCGGTATATCGTCGCGCGGTGATCGAGGCGGGAGCTTGCGTCAGCCGGCCCCCAATCAGGCGGCTTTGCTGGCCGGCTTGTCGACCGGGTGCATCGCACGGAAGCCGACGCAGAGCCGGTTCCAGACATTGATGGCGCCGATCGCGACCGTAATCTTGGCCATTTCCTCTTCGGTGAAATGCGCTTTCAGTGTCTCATAGGCGCTGTCGGGGACATGAGTTTCGGCAACCCTGGTGACCGAATCCACCCATGTCAAAAGAGCGCGCTCCTTTTCGTCATAGATCGGCGATTCCTCCCAGGCGCTCATCAGGTTTATCCACTGCTCGGAGAGGCCGTCGTGACGGCTTTCCTTGACGTGCATGTCGATGCAATAGGCGCAGTGATTGATGATCGAGGCCCTGAGCTTGATCAGATGGATGAAACGGCGTTCGAGGCCTGATTTCTGGACATAGGTTTCCAGGGCGAGAACGGCCTTATAGGCTTCCTCGGAAGCCTTGGCGAAATTCAGACGAGGCTGCATGGGTCTTCTCCTTGAGTTGTGGCCGCCTTCGGCGTGCCTATGGCCGCCCGGTTACCGGGCGGTTCTGCGTTCGTTGAGTTCCAAAAAGGCGCAGCCGCGCGCGGCGATGCCGCCGTCGTCGGTTGCGTTGAGGTCGGCCAGGATGTCGGCGATCGTCACCTTGGCGAGTTCGGCGCGATAGGCCTTTTCGGCCTTCAACATCGCGGCGTTGATGCCGCAGGGTTTGGTGAAATACCGACCCGGCAGCGGGTTCGGCCCCCGTTGGCGGATTTCGGCGCAGCGGAAGGCTGGCGCCGGTCCTTCGACGGCAAGCACGATATCGAGAAGCGTGATCTCGGCCGGCTTCTTCGCGAGCCGGTATCCGCCCTTCGGACCCGGCACCGTTTCCACCAGCCTGGCGCCCGAAAGCGCCTGGAGATGTTTCAGCAGATAGCTGGTCGAAACCCCGTGGAATTCCGCCAGGGCCGCAGCCGACAGGACCCCGCCTTCGGTAAGGCTGGACAGCATGCTGATGCTGTGGATCGCCTGTTCGACACCGTCGCCGAGTTTCATCGCTCATCTCCATATCGTGGATAAAATTTATCCACGATTGTCGCACTCGCGTCAAGCCCCTTCTTTTTCGCGCGCTTTCTCTTAACTTAGCGGCGTGGATATCGTCGAAACCTCCTCTACCGGCCGTGACGCCGCGCTTCTGCCCCGGCCGTTCCAAAAATGGTTCGCGGAGAAGGGCTGGCAGCCGCGCGCCCATCAGCTGGAATTGCTGTCGCGCTCCACATCGGGCGAAAACATGCTGCTGATCGCACCGACCGGCGCCGGCAAGACGCTTGCCGGTTTCCTGCCGTCGCTGACCGACCTCACGCGGCGCGGCAGAATCCCGCCGGGCTCCGCCTTCACCGGCATCCACACGCTCTACATCTCGCCCTTGAAGGCGCTCGCGGTCGATATCGAGCGCAACCTGATGAAGCCCGTGTTCGAAATGGGCCTCGACATCTCGATCGAGAACCGCACCGGCGACACGCCGCAGGCCAAACGCCATCGCCAGAAGCTCAACCCGCCGGATATCCTGCTGACCACGCCGGAACAGGTGGCGCTGCTGCTTGCCAACAAGGAGGCCGAGCGCTTCTTCAAGGACCTGAAATACGTGGTCCTCGACGAACTGCATTCGCTGGTCACCTCCAAGCGCGGCCACCTTCTGTCGCTCGGCCTTGCCCGCATCCGCCGGCACGCACCGCACATGCGCACGATCGGCCTGTCGGCCACCGTTTCCGATCCCATGGACCTGCAGCGCTGGCTGGTGCCCCAGGGTGAAAACCCAGCCCCGCCCGCGGGCCTCGTGCATGTCACAGGTGGTGCGGCACCCGATATCACCATCATGCGCACCGAGGACCGCATCCCCTGGTCCGGCCATGTCTCGACCTACGCGATCCCCGAGGTCTACGAGGAGATCAAGCGCCACAAGACGACACTGATCTTCGTCAACACCCGCTTCCAGGCGGAACTGCTGTTCCAGACGCTGTGGACGATCAACGAGGACAACCTGCCGATCGCGCTGCATCACGGCTCGCTCGATGCCGGCCAGCGCCGCAAGGTCGAGGCCGCCATGGCCGCCAACAAGTTGCGCGCTGTCGTCGCTACCTCCACCCTCGATCTCGGCATGGACTGGGGCGATGTCGATCTCGTCGTGCATGTCGGCGCGCCGAAGGGGGCCAGCCGCCTCGCCCAGCGCATCGGCCGCTCCAACCACCGCATGGACGAACCGTCGAAGGCGATCCTGGTGCCGGCCAACCGCTTCGAGGTGATGGAATGCCAGGCGGCGCTCGACGCCAATTATCTCGGCGCCCAGGATACGCCGCCGGTCGGCGAGGGCGCGCTCGATGTGCTCGCCCAGCACGTGCTCGGCATGGCCTGCGCCGAACCTTTCGATCCGGTCGAACTCTACGACGAGATCACCAGCGCCTCGCCCTATACCAACCTCTCCTGGGAAATGTTCGAGCGCATCGTCGATTTCGTCGCGACCGGCGGTTATGCGCTACGCTCCTACGAGCGTTACGCCAAGATCAGGAAAACCAAGGAAGGCCGCTGGCGGGTCTCCAATCCGGCTGTCGCCCAGCAATACCGCCTGAACCTCGGCACGATCGTCGAGGCGACCGAGCTCAATGTCCGGCTGGTGAAGCGCAATGCCCAAGGGCTGGCAAAGGGAACCGTCGGTCGGGGCGGCATGTCGCTCGGCAAGGTCGAGGAATATTTCCTCGAACAGCTGGTGCAGGGTGACACCTTCCTCTTCGCCGGCAAGGTGCTACGTTTCGAAGGCATCCGCGAGAACGAATGCCTGGTCTCCAACGCCTTTTCGCTCGATCCGAAAATCCCCGCCTATGCCGGCGGAAAATTCCCGCTCTCCACCTATCTCGCCGACCAGGTGCGCGGCATGCTCGCCGATCCCGATCGCTGGCATGTCCTTCCGGACCAGGTGCGCGACTGGCTGAACATCCAGCGCGAACGCTCCATGCTGCCGGCCAGGGACGAGCTGCTGATCGAGACTTTTCCGCGTGGAAAAAGGTTCTTCATGATCGCCTATTGTTTCGAGGGACGGCTCGCCCACCAGACGCTCGGCATGCTGCTCACCCGCCGGCTGGAACGGACCGGCGCCCGTCCGCTCGGTTTCGTCGCCACCGACTATTCGCTGGCCATCTGGGGCCTCAACGATATCGGCGGGATGATCCGCGCCGATGCCTTGAGCCTTTCCGACCTTTTCGACGAGGACATGCTCGGCGACGATCTCGAGGCCTGGCTCGACGAATCGTATATGCTCAAGCGCACCTTCCGCAATTGCGCCGTGATTTCCGGCTTGATCGAGCGGCGCCATCCGGGCAAGGAAAAGACCGGAAGGCAGGTCACCGTCTCGACCGATCTCATCTACGACGTGCTGCGAAGCCACGAGCCGGATCACGTGCTTTTGGAGGCGACACGGCGGGATGCGGCATCCGGTCTTTTGGATCTTGCCCGATTAGGCGATATGCTGGCGCGAATCAGGGGGCACATCACCCACCGCGATCTCGACCGCGTTTCGCCACTTGCCGTTCCGATCATGCTGGAAATCGGCAAGGAGAGCGTCCCGGGCGAGGCGCATGACGCGGTGCTGCAGGAGGCCGCCGACGAACTGATCGCGGAGGCGCTTGGCTGATGCGGTACGCTGGACTGGAAGACATTGAATTGATGCACCGCCTCGCTTTGGCGCGAACGATTTCAGGAGGACCTGCCGCAACCGGGGCGGAAGAGATCGTCGTGAACGGCGTTCTCGCCGTCTGCGACCCGCTCGGGGGGCTTTACCTGCCCGAAACCGGCATTCTCGTCGTCTCCGACCTGCATCTGGAAAAGGGTGCTGCCTTTGCCCGCCGCGGCATGATGCTGCCGCCCTACGATACGGTCGCCACGCTCAACATCCTGTCCGCCGTCATCGCCCGCTATGATCCAAAGACCGTCGTCTCGCTCGGCGACAATTTCCACGATCGCAAGGGATCGGAGCATCTCGCCGCCGACCTGCGTTCGCTGATCACGACCATGGCGCGCGGCCGCGAGTGGGTCTGGATCAACGGCAACCATGATCCGGACGGCACGGTCGACCTGCCCGGCACCTGCACCGACGAACTCTTTTATGGCGGCCTCGTCTTCCGCCACGAGCCGAGCCTGATTTCCGGCCCGGGGGGGAGCAAGGGCGAGATCGCCGGCCATCTTCATCCGTCGGCCACCGTCCGACGCCGCGAAAAATCCGTCCGCCGCCCGTGTTTCGCCAGCGACGGCAACCGCCTCCTCATGCCGGCCTTCGGCGTACTTGCCGGCGGCCTCGACCTGCGCCATCGTGCCATGCACGGCCTGTTCGACCGCGAAGCCCTGGTCGCACATCTTCTCGGCCGCGACCGCATCTATTCGGTGCGCTACGCTAATCTGATCGGCTGACCGTCTGGTTTAAACCTGTCCAAGCGCCCACCACATGCGCGGACGCGGATGCCATCCATCATCGACAGTCCTGACGAGGCCGAACAGGCTGGACTGACAACGATTACGATCTCACCAGATCCAACAACCAGCGTTCCGCTCTAAGGAAACCTGTCCAGATGAAACGATACCCAATCCTCATGCTCGACCGCATTGAGGGTTATGCGGTGACCGCCGAGCCGGAGGGTCGGAGCGTTCAGTGCAGTTCGTAGAATGGACGGTTTGGTGCGAACGTGCCCGACATAACGGCAACTGTCGCCGTCGCGAAATTCGGTGACATTGTAGTCGACCAGCGCCAAGACTGTCGTGCCGGCGGCGAGTTCCCCTTTTAGGCCTTCAAATACGGTCATCATTCGCTGTCCCCCGGGCCAAGGGAGCATTGTGCGCCGCAATATCGAAGGTGTAAAGCACCGCATGACCGGCCGGTTTTGAACGAACATCCGCAGCCAGCGCCGGCGTAGACCAGATCTCACCGGTAGACCAGCACCGGCGTCTTGGAATGCGCCAGCACCTTCATCGTCACGCTGCCGAGCATGAAGGCCTTGAAGCCGGAGCGGCCGTGCGAGGCCATGGCGATGACGTCGCAATGGTAGGTGCCGGCGGTCTCGACGATGGTGCTCGCCGGATCGAGGCTGCCAAGCTTCACCGTTTCGCAGGCCACCAGCCGTTGTTTCGCCGCTTCCTTTGCGTCGGCGAGAATGCCGTCGGCTGCTTCGTTGTTCTGGCGGTCGTATTCCGCATAGGCGACTTCCATGCCGGTCGGATTGAGCGTCAGGACCTGCAACGGTTCCATCACCACCAGAACGGTGGCTTCCGCGCCGATTTCGCGTGCGAAATCGAGCGCTTTTTCCAGCGCGCTGGTCGAAAGCGGAGAGCCGTCGGTCGGGATCAGAACATGTTTGAACATCTGTGCCTCCTTTTCATCTGGTGACATCATCGCAGGTGCCTCGGATCATTCGTTGATCCAGCGCAAGCCGCAGGCCCGGGCGTTACGACGTTATCACATGTCCGGACCAGGGATTGATGCCGTCCCGCAGCCAGCGAAGGCTATCCTGCCAGAAGCCTTCCCGGTGCCGGGAGTGGAACAGGCTGAAATGTCCGATGGCGGCCAGGCCGTAATCCTCCGGGTTCAGCAGCACCTGCGTCACCTGGGCATTGCGATAATAACAGAGCGTGCGCCGGATTGCCGCCACCGTACCGATGTCGTCGTCCGACATGGTCACCGCCAGGATCGGCGCCGTCACCGCTTCGAACCGCCGCAGCACATCGCCTCGTTCCGCTGCCGGATGGGTCGCCTCCATCCGTGCGCCACGAAAACTCCATTCGTTCGCCACCCCCGCCGGCAGGTCCTCCAGCCATCCGAGACGCTTTCCGGGGAAATAGCCGAAGGCGGCAGTCAGGGCTGGCATCACCACATGCCATTTCAGGAACAGCCGCAGGCGGCGGCCGCTGGCATAGTCCGGCCAGTAGGCATATTGGGCGCCCATGGTCAGCATCCGGTCGATACGTTTGGCCATCGGCGAAAGCCCGGGCAGGTAGCCGCCGATACTGTGGCCGACGACGTAAAGCGGTTGCCCCGGCCTTGCCGCTTCCATGAACCTCAGCGCTGCGTCGAAATCCTGCTCGCCCCATTCCCGCCAGCGATAGCCGCATCCCTTCAGGCTTTCGGGGCGCGAAAGGCCGATGCCGCGATAGTCGTAGGTCAGCACGTCGAAACCTTCGCCGGCCAGGAAGTCGGCGTAATAGTGGTAATAACGGGCAAGCACCCCGGTCGCCGGATTGACGACGACGCTGCCGATGGCCGGGGACCGTGCCTGCCAGAAGTGTCCGTGGAGAGTGATACCGTCCCGGCAGGCCATGCCGACAGGCTGCCCGGCGGGCCGCGACGAACGGGCGTCGCCGTCGTTTTCCCGATCCGCAGGCGCTTCGCATTCCGTATCGGCCATCGTCCTTCTCCCTGGAACGGTGACCATATATCGCGCTCCGTGAGGCGCAATTAGCCGAAGGGAGAAGGCGGCTCAGGTCTGAAGATCCGGCCGCGCAGCGCAGCCCGCCCTTCGCCTGCGGCGTCAGGCCGCCTTGGCCACCGCGTAAGCCAGGATCACGGCGCCGTTGGCCGTTGTGCTGGAGCTCAGCAATTTGAGCTCGGTCTGCTGCTCCGCCTTCTTGAAGAGCGGATTGCCGGAGCCGAGAAGCACTGGCGCAATGCACAGCCGGTATTCGTCAACGAGGCCTTCTTTCATCAGCGAGGCCACCAGTTCGGCGCTGCCGAAGATGAAGATCGTCTTGCCGTCCTCGCCTTTCAGCCTGGTGAGCTCGGCAACGGGATCGTCGACGACCCGGGTATTGTTCCAGGGGGCATCCTTGATCGTCTTCGACACGGCGATCTTGGCGATATTGTTCATGTAGTGCTTGACCTTGCTGCCTTCCTCGGCGGTCGGCCAATAGGCTGCCATGCCCTGGTAGGTCTTGCGGCCGAATACCAGGAGGTCGCCTTCCTCGCCGAACTGTTCGGAGAGCTTTTCCAGTTCCGGCCCCCAGGCATAGTTGTGGAAGGCGAGATCCCACGGCTTTTCCCCCTCGAAATAACCGTCGAGGCTCATCAGGTTCCAGGCCACCAGCTTTCTCATGTCATCCTCCATCGCGTTTAAACCAGTTGCAAAAAGCAAGTGGTTGAAAGTTAGCCAAACTGATTGTAGAATGCAAGCGGTATTGGAGAAAAAAATGAACGACACCTATCGGTCGGGTTGCCCGATCAATCTGACGCTGGAGGTTCTGGGAGACCGCTGGAGCCTGATCGTCATCCGCGACATCATGTTCGGCAATCGCCGTCACTTCCGTGAACTGCTGCAGAATTCCGAGGAAGGCATCGCGTCCAACATCCTTGCCGACCGGCTGAAGCGGCTGGTCGAGCGGGGCCTGCTTTCCCGCGAGGACGACCCGAGCCACAAGCAGAAGGGGATTTACAGCCTTACCGAAATGTCGATCCGCCTGGTGCCGATCTTTGCGGAAATGGGCGCCTGGGGCCGCCGTTTCATGCCGGTCTCCGAAGAACTCTCGATCCGCGCGCAACTGCTGGAGGAAGGCGGCCGGCCGCTCTGGGAGGATTTCATGGACGAACTGCGCGTCCTGCATCTGCATGCGCCGCGCGATCCGGCCAAACCTTCCGTGTTCGACCGCCTGCGCGCCGCCTATCTCGAAGTCGTCGCTCGAAACGCGGCGGCGGCCGATGCCGCGGAATGATCAGTCCTTGCGGAAGACGATGCTGGCGCCCCAGCCGGTGATGATGGCGATCAGCACGCAGAGGAAACCGTAGGCGAGCGGCCGGTCGTGGGCGGCGTCGGTGATCGCCTGTTCGATGCCGGTCTTGACCACCCGCAGCGGCATTTCCCGCTGGTTGATCAGCTGGCCGCTCTTGAACAGGTAGGCGCGCACCATGTGCATCCCGTCCGGGATGTTGGCCGGCAGTTTCAGCGAGGCGCGAAACAGGCTCGACGAGACGAAGCGCACGCCGCTCGTGTCGCGCTGATAAAGTCCGTTGGACAGCTTCAGGCGCCGATAGGCGTCGCGGAATTCGCCGATCATGCCGGAATCGGGGATGTAGCCGACCGGGTTCAGCGCCAGATGGTCGATGCCGACCCCGATATTGTTGAGGCTCGGCGCCTCGTCGATGCTGTCGATCATCCGGGTGCTGGCGAGCGAGTAGCTTTCCGGCACCTGTTCGAAGGTCAGCCCCTCGGTATTCATCCAGATCCCGAAGACGCGCTCCTTCTTGCGCACCGTCGCATAGTCCTTCGGTCCTTCGAGCGTCACCACCACGTCGTATTGGCCGATCGCCAGGAACAGCTCGTCGGCATTGGTGAGCGCCCCGAAGATCGTCAGGTCGGCGCCGCGGAAATCCGAGGCGATGGCGATTTCGCTGGTCGAAGTGCCGATCTCCAGCCCTTCCTTGACGCCCGATGCCTGGCCGAACGGCACCTGTGCCTCGACCGGGAAGGCCAGCGCCAGGAACGGCAGGAGCAGGGCGGTGCGGAGAAACCGGCGCATCAGTAGGACATCCCCCCGACCGCGACCGAATAGACGTCGTTCGGCGTGACGATCAGCCCGACCGCCAGGCGAATGCCGACGGCAAGCACGAGCAGCGCCAGGAGCGCGCGCAGCTGTTCGCCGCGCAGCTTCTGCCCGACGCGAACCCCGTATTGCGCGCCGATCACGCCCGCCACCATCAGGATCGTCGCCAGCACGATGTCGACGGAATAGTTGGTCGCCGCCTGCACCATGGTCGTGTAGGCGGTCACGAAAATGATCTGGAACAGCGAGGTGCCGACGACCACGTTTGTCGGGATGCGCAGGAGATAGATCATCGCCGGCACCATGATGAAGCCGCCGCCCACGCCCATGATCGAGGTCAGCACGCCGATGCCGAAGCCAAGCCCGACGATCGGAATGGCGGAAAGATAGATCTTCGATTTCTTGAACCGCATCTTGAGCGGTAGCCGGTGCACCCAGTTGTGCTGGCCGGGACGCTTGATCGGCAGTGGATTGTTGTTTTTCGCCCGGCGCATCGCCCGGACGCTTTCCTGCAGCATCAGCGCGCCGATCGAGCTCAGCAGCACGACGTAGAGCAAGGAGATGAACAGGTCGAGCTGTCCGATACGCCTCAGCCACGAGAAGACCCAGACACCCGCCGTTGCCCCCGCAAGGCCGCCGACAAGCAGGACCGAGCCGAGCTTCATGTCGAGCGTGCCGCGCCTGAAATGGGTGATCGCGCCGGAAATTGACGAGGCGACGACCTGGTTTGCACCGGTTGCGACCGCCACCACCGGCGGGATGTTGTAGAAGATCAGCAGCGGCGTGATCAGGAAGCCGCCGCCGACGCCGAACATACCGGAGAGAAAGCCCACGGCCGCGCCCATGCCCAGAATGATGAAGATGTTCACCGACAGCTCTGCGATCGGCAGGTAGACAGTCACGGCAGAACCTCGACACGGCAAAAAGCGACGCCCTCGCGGGCGTTCGCGATGTGGTTGTCCGCCCGGTGCGGCGAAGGAAACGTGATCTCACATGCCATGTGAACAGGGCATGAAGGGTGTCATCCGTCATGCGCCCGGGCGCCGCTGCGAGTCAATTCGCAAGTGCCGGATAATGCGGCAATTTTACCGTTTTTGTGCGGGCGTGATTAATATCGCGCAACTCCCCGATCCCGGTCGGGTAAGTAGACTTACTTGTTCTTCGCAAGTAGTTCCTTGACCAGCGCGTCGGTGATCTTGCCGTTCGGCTCCTGGCCGACCGAAGTCTGGAAGGCCTTGATGGCGGTCACGGTCTTGGCGCCCATCTTGCCGTCGGCGGTGCCGGCGTCGAAGCCGCTCTTGTTCAGGATCGCCTGGATATTGCGGATCGCCTTTTCCATGTCGATCGAAGCCGTGGTGAGCGGCTTGCCGGAAGCCCATTCGTCCGGGAGATTGATGGAGTTGGCCTTCGGATCGAGCGGCTTCACCTTCCACTGGTCGACCTTGGCGCGCGCGCTTTCGAGCTGTTCCTTGCGCATGGCGTTGGCAACTTCGTCGCGCTTCTGGGCGGCGTCCTTGTCGCCTCCCTTGGCCGCGACCGCGAACCACTTGTAGGATTCCTCGAGATCCTGCTTCACGCCGTTGCCACGGGCAAGCAGGATGGCGAGGTTGAACTGACTGTCGGCGACGCCGAAGTCGGCGGCTTGGCGGAACCAGGTGACGGCCGCGGCATAGTCCGGCTGGCCGGCGGCGCCCGAAGCCTGGAGCACTGCGAGATTGTGCATGGCGCTGGCATTGCCGGCGTCGGCGGCCTGCTTGTAATAGGTCATCGCCTTGGTCAGGTCGCGGGAAACGCCCGTGCCTTTTTCGAAGAGGTTGGCGAGCCGGTATTGCGCCGGCGCCAGGCCGCGATCGGCGGCGAGCTTGTACCAGTTGGCGGCCTCCGAGAGATCGCTCTTGACGCCCTTTCCGTCGGTGAAACGAGCGCCGATCTCGAAAAGCGCGTTCGGGTCGCCGGCAGCAGCCGCATCGGCAAGCGACTTCGGTTCGATGCCGACCGGAACCACGATCGCGGCCGGGGCATCGGCCTTGGGCACGGCGGCGAAGGTGTTCTGGGCCGGAAGCGGGTTGCCGGCCGGCTCCATCACGGAGGGCTGGCCCGTCGCCGGGCGCGGATCGGTCAGATGGTTCGCCATCGCCGGGGCCGGCGCTTGTTCGACGGGTCGCGTCGGTGCGGCTGCGATATCCGCGCCGCTTTCGGCACCGTCGGTCGCAGCCTGATCCTCGATCGTCGGGATTCCGTTGCTGCCGCTCATATTGGCCGGTGCGGCCGGCCGTGCGGGGGCCTCAATCGTCGGGGCCGGTGCCGCGGGAGCCTTCGTGCCGCTTGTCAGCGTCTTGGCGAGCGGCATCGCCATCAGCACCAGGAGCACGGCGCCGACGGCCATCAGGATCGGACGGCGATGCTGCGAAAGCATGGCGCCGAAACCCTTGTTGGCGGAGGCCTTGGCGGCCTTGCGCAAATCCTTGGAGGGCGAACCGCCCTGCGAAGGATCGGTTTCCTGGGCAGCGGCCTTGGCAGCGCGGCGGGCGGCCGCGATATAGTCGGCGCGTTCCGCGGCGCTCGTCCGGTCGGTATCGAATTCGCCGGCGACCTGGCTGGCGCGAACCCGCTCGAGGATCTTCTTGACGTCGGGTGCGCCGGAGCCGGGCTCCAGAAGGTCGTTTTCGCGATCCGCCGGCAGCACGTCGGAGGGGTCGAGTGGCGGCGTCGGCTCGATCACGGTGCGGCCACCCTTCGGCGCCTCGCCCTTGCCGCCGGGCAGGAAGCGGCGGGAAAGCTCGGTCAGAAGGCTGGTCTTGGCGGGCTTTTCGCTGGCGGGATTGTCCTTGGTGGCGGTTTTCGTGTCGGCGTAGTCGGCGCGAAGCACCGTTTCGTCGGAGGATGCTTCTTCCGGGGCTTTTGCACGGTGACCGAAGGTCGCTGCCGGCTGTTCGTCCGCCTCGGCCTCCGCCAGCTCGTAGCGCATCAGCTCTTCGGCTGCAGCGACGGAAAGCTGCGCGGCCGCCGGCATGGCCGGGGCAGGGCGGGTTTCGTAACGGGCCGGTTCTTCGTGATGGCGATCGCGCTCCGCATGAGCGGAGGCGACGAGCCGTTCTTCCATGCCGTCCAGGCGGTCGGCGATCTGCACCAGCGTGCCGTGCAGGGCTTCGAATGTCTGGTGGGTGCGGTCGTCCGAATGCCGGGTCAGGTCTTCGAGATGGCGAAGGTCGTCCGCAAGCGCCGAAAGCGCCGCCATGTCGGCGGCGGCGCCCGGCGTGCCCGCCATGCCGTTGCGCGAATAGGCTTCCACCACCGTCTCGGCCGCCTGGCGGGCCGCCTCGATGATGTATTCGTCATTGGTCGCCATATAGCTTTCGAGCGCCGTCATGCGGTTTTCGAATTCGGCGGGAAGGGCGCCGGCAGCTTGCTGCGGCTGGCTGATCAGCACCGAAAGATGGGCGATCTGGTCTTCGAGACTGCGAAGCGCGCCGTCGTCGCCGCGCGGCGACGCCGTCGCCTCGTCAAGCCGGGCGGCAATGTCAGTCAGCCGGTCTTCGATCCGCCCGAAGGCGTTTTCGTCGATCGCCGGCTGGGCCGGCGGCTGATAGGCGATTTCCTCGATCCGGCGGGCAAGATAGTCGAGCCGTTCGGCGAGCACGTCACTGACGCTCCCCTGCTCAAGGCCGTCGATCTTGCGGGAAATATCGGCGAGGTAGGCTGAAAGGTCGGGGTCCTGGGAAGGTTTCTGGGCCTGTTCCAGGATCAGCGAAAGCTGTTCGAGCCGTTCCTCCAGGCGCATCGCGGCCTGCTCGTCGGTGAGTTCCTCGATGCGGCCGGTCAAGGCCTCGATGCGGGCGGACAGCGCTTCCGTCGGATCGAACTGGGCATGGGTCGCTTGGCTTATCGCATCGATCTGGTCGGCAAGCGCGCTGATCCGTCCGTCCAGCCGCTGCAGGAAGGATTGGTCGATCGAGGCCGAGGCCGAGGCGCGGCTGCCGGCGGCAATCGCGCGGCTGATCTCGTCCAGCCGCTCGTCCAATGCCGCGAACTGTTCGGCAATGACCGAATCGTTCGGCTGCATGCGCGAGCCGAGCTGTTCCATGGCGCTCGCCACCGTGATCAGCTTCTGTTCGAGCGCCCGGATCACCGGGCTGTCGCTCATTTCACCGAGCTGGCCCTTGATGTCGTCGATGCGGTAGGCGAGCGAGACGAGCTCTTCGCGCAGGGCCGTGGAGTCCAGCCCGTGCATGCGATCTTCGAGACCCTGCCAGCGGGTTTCCATCCGCCGCACGGAATCTTCGCGGGCGAGGCCGTCCATGACGGCGCGCAGTTCCTCGAATTCGTGGCGCAGGCCGGCGGCCTCCGGCGTCGCCTGGTAGCCGAGCTGGCTGATGCCTTCGGCAAGCCGGGCAAGGTCGCTGCGCAGGTCCTCGGTGAAATGCTGGTCCTCGGCGATGGATTTGATCGAGCGGATTTCGGAGCGCAGCGCCGTCATTTCGCGCGCGACGCTGTCGGAAATATCCTGCTTCAGCTCCTGGCGCAGGCCGATCAGCGCCTGGGCGATGTCCCGCATGCCATTGTCGACCTGCGGCGGCGGTGCCGGCATGCGCGGCTGTGCGGCTGGGCGACGGGGGTCTTCGCGGCGCGGCGCCGGCGCGATCGGGCGCTGCTCGGTGTAGCGGGGCGCTTCGGCGCGGACGGGGGCCTGGCGCGCCGGCGGGCGGTAGGCCTCAGGCGGGCGCAGCTCGGTTCGGCGCGGTTCGGCATGACGCGGTTCTTCGCGGCGCAGATCCGGGCCACGCTGGCGCTCGGGACGGGCGGCACGGTCGCGGCTGGCCTCGAGCATGCGCTGGCGCTCGCGGATCTGGGCGAGCGGATCGCTTGCGAGTGGCGGTTCGCGATAGGCGGGAGCCACGGCTGGCCGGCGCTCCTGGCGCGGCTCGGCAGGCTTCGGCGCGCGGCTGTCGCGTGCGGTACCAGACATCAACCCCTCGATACGCGCCTCGAGCCCTTCGATGGTGCGGTTCAGCGCATCCAGCGAAGAGCGGTCGCCGGGACGGGAAGGGGTCGCTCGTGATCCGTTCATGTGCTCGCTCGTTTCGACGTTGTACCTGCTGGCTCTCGTACCGGCCTTGTTTCGGGGATAGGATGATCCCAAAAGGGTCGTATATTAGAAATGCCTAGCGCAGGACTGCCATTTCAGCGGACGCGGGACGTCTTGGTGATAAATGCACTGCGTCGCTTAAGAGCCCACTATTTCGCGAGACGTGGTAAACAAGTCGTTAACCCGGGCGAAAATTTTAACCTTTTCGATGCGTTTGGCGGCTTTGCGATGATGACGTTGCGCCTGCCGCCTCTATCTTCCGGCTTTCCCATCCAGCCTCGCAACTGTTCGGTCCGTTAAGACTGTGCGCGGGACTGAGGAATGGCGGTGGTGCAGATCGCCGAAGTTCCCGTCGTCGCAATTGACGTTTACGCGAACGTCAATTATTTGTGGTAGGAGGAATACGGATCATGCCGTGAGCCATGGGCCACGAGGCGGATCCGGAAGACGAGGATTTGGAGGAAGCTCGACCATGCCAGTGTACAAGGCCCCGGTGAACGACACGCTGTTCATTCTCAACGATGTGCTCGGCATCGAGCGTTACGGCAATCTGCCGGGCTTTGCCGATGCCACTCCGGACATGCTGGAAGCGATCATCGGAGAAGCCGCCAAGGTGGCCGAGGACGTCCTTTTTCCGCTGAACCTTTCCGGCGATCAGGAAGGCTGCACCCGCCATGACGACGGCACGGTCTCGGTGCCCAAGGGTTTCAAGCAGGCCTATGATCAGTATTGCCAGGCCGGCTGGATCGGGCTTGCCGTCCCGGAGGAATTCGGCGGCCAGGGCCTGCCCTACACGCTGCATGCCGCCGTCGGCGAATATATGTCGTCGGCCAACATGTCGCTGATGATGTATCCAGGCCTCACCCAGGGCGCGATTGCCGCGATCCTCGTGCATGGTTCCGAGGAACAGAAGAAGACCTACCTGCCGAACATGGTCGCCGGCACCTGGTCGGGCACCATGAACCTCACCGAGCCCCATTGCGGTACGGATCTCGGCCTTCTGCGGTCGAAGGCGGTGCCGCAGGCCGACGGGTCCTACAGGATTTCCGGCCAGAAGATCTTCATTTCCGCCGGCGAACACGGCATGACCGACAATATCGTGCATCTGGTGCTCGCCCGCATCGAAGGCGCGCCGGAGGGCACCAAGGGCATCTCGCTCTTCATCGTCCCGAAGTTCATGGTCAATGCCGACGGGTCGCTTGGCAGGCGCAACGGCGCTACCTGTGGCGCGATCGAACACAAGATGGGCATCCACGGCAACTCCACCTGCGTCATGAACTATGACGAGGCGACCGGTTACCTGATCGGGCCCGAGAACAAGGGCCTGGCCGCCATGTTCGTGATGATGAACGAGGCCCGCCTCGGCGTTGGCCTGCAGGGCCTGTCGATCGCCGAGACCGCCTATCAGAATGCCGTCGCCTATGCCCGCGAGCGTATCCAGGGCCGTTCGCTCTCCGGCGCCAAGGCGCCGGACAGACAAGCCGACCCGATCATCGTTCATCCGGACATCCGTCGTACGCTGATGACCATCCGCGCCTTCAACGAGGCCGGCCGCGCCTTCCTGCTGTGGACCGCGCTGAAATCCGACATCGCCCACCGCTCGCCGGATGCGGCCGAGCGCCAGAACGCCGACGATCTCCTCGGCCTTGCGACCCCGATATTGAAGGGCGTGATGACCGACAAAGGTTTCGAGCATGCCGTCATGGCCCAGCAGGTCTTCGGCGGCCACGGCTATATCGAGGAACACGGCATGAGCCAGTATGTCCGCGATGCCCGCATCACCATGATCTACGAAGGCGCCAACGGCATCCAGGCGCTCGACCTCGTCGGCCGCAAGCTGGCGCTCAACGGCGGCCGCGCCGTGATGGCGATGTTCAAGGAGATCGGCGATTTCTGCGAGGAAAACCGCGCCGACGAGAACATGGCTCCTTTCACCAAGGGTCTCAAGAAGGGCTTGAACGACCTGCAGGCCTCCACCATGTGGTTCATGCAGAACGCCATGGCCAAGCCCGACAATGCCGGCGCCGGCTCGACCGATTACATGCACCTCTTCGGGATCGTGACGCTCGGCTACATGTGGGCCAAGATCGCCAAGGCAGCCCAGACCGGACTTGCCGCCGGCGACGCCCGCGCCGACTACCTGAAGAACAAGCTGGTGACGGCGAAGTTCTTCATGGAAAAGATCATGCCGGAAACCGCGATGCGGAAAGTCCGCATCGAAGCCGGCGCCGACAGCGTGATGGAACTGGCCGCCGACGCGTTTTGATTTTGCGCCGACGCGCTCCCTCCCCCTTGTGGGGAGGGCTGGGGAGGGGCTTTCCTCCCATGTCCGAGATTTGAGGCAATATAAATTGCCACCCAGGGAGATGACACCATGACCGAAGTCTTCATTTACGACCACGTCCGCACGCCGCGCGGCCGCGGCAAGAAGGATGGGGCGCTGCACGAAGTGCCGTCCGTGCGGCTCGCCGCCAAGACGCTGGAAGCGATCCGCGACCGCAACGGCCTCGACACGTCTTATGTCGACGACATCATCATGGGCTGCGTCGATCCGGTCATGGATGCCGGCGCCGTCATCCCCAAGGCCGCCGCCTTCGAGGCCGGTTATTCCACCCGGGCGCCCGGCATGCAGATCTCCCGCTTCTGCGCCTCGGGCCTCGATGCGGTCAATTTCGCGGCCGGCAAGGTCGCGGCCGGGTCCGACGACATCGTCATTGCCGGCGGCGTCGAGTCGATGTCGCGCGTCGGCATGGGCATGTCCGGCGGCTCCTGGTACATGGACCCGTCGGTCAATTTCCCGGCTTTCTTCATGCCGCAGGGCGTCTCGGCCGACCTGATCGCCACCAAATACGGGTTTTCCCGCGACGACGTCGACGCCTATGCCGTCGAGAGCCAGAGGCGCGCGGCCAGGGCCTGGGACGCCGGCTACTTCAAGAACTCGGTCATTCCGGTCAAGGACCAGAACGGCCTGACCATTCTCGACCGCGACGAGCACATGCGCCCGACCACCGACATGCAATCGCTGGCCTCGCTCAACCCGTCGTTCCAGATGCCGGGCGAGATGGGCGGTTTCGAAGCGGTCGGCATCCAGGCCCATCCGGAAATCGAGCGGATCAATTATGTCCACCATGCCGGCAATTCGTCGGGCATCGTCGATGGTGCCGCGGCCGTGCTGATCGGCTCGAAGGCCGGCGGTGAAGCCATGAACCTGAAACCGCGCGCTCGCATCCGCCACTTCGCCAATATCGGCTCCGACCCGGCGCTGATGCTGACCGGTCCGGTCGACGTCACCGAAAAGCTGCTCGCGCGCTCGGGCATGAAGATCTCGGACATCGACCTCTTCGAGCTCAACGAAGCCTTCGCCGCCGTGGTTCTGCGCTACTGCCAAGCCTTCGAGATCCCCCACGACCGGATCAACGTCAACGGTGGCGCCATTGCCATGGGCCACCCGCTCGGCGCCACCGGCGCGATGATTTTGGGCACCGTCCTGGATGAGCTCGAACGCCGCGATCTCAACACCGCGCTGGTCACGCTCTGCATCGGCGCCGGCATGGGCACCGCGACGATTATCGAACGGGTCTGATCTGCCGGCAAAGCAAGAGGCACGCGGCATGTATGAGAGCCAGAAGAACGACGTCGAGAAACAGTTCGCCCAGCATAACCTGGCGAAGGACATGGCAAAGGCGCACGAAAAAGCCTCGCTCCCCGTTTCTGCGGGCCATGTCCGGTCGCTGAAGCTCGGTAATCTCGTTCTTCTCGTCGTTCTGCTCCTTCTCGTCGGCTGGCTTTGCCTCGCATTCGGCGTATTCTGAATTTCAGGGAAGAGGAAATCCCATCATGAGCACCTACAAGAACTTCACCGTCGAAACCGACGCGGACGGCATTGCTCTCGTTACCTGGGACATGCCGGACAAATCCATGAACGTCTTCACCATGGAGGTGATGGACGAGATCGACGCGATCGTCGACGCGACGGTCGCGGATGCGGCCGTCAAGGGCGTCGTGTTCACGTCCGGCAAGTCGTCCTTCTCCGGCGGCGCCGATCTGACCATGATCAAGTCGATGTTCTCGATGCTCGCCGAGGAACAGGCAAGGCACCCGGCCACCGCCGCCCAAAAACTGTTCGATGCCGCCGGCCGCATGTCGTGGCTGTGGCGCAAGGTCGAGACCAACGGCAAACCGTGGGTTTCGGCGATCAACGGCACCTGCATGGGCGGCGCGTTCGAGCTGTCGCTCGCCTGCCATGGCCGCGTCGCCGCCAATTCCAAGTCGGTGAAAATCGCGCTGCCGGAAGTCAAGGTCGGCATCTTCCCGGGCGCCGGCGGCACCCAGCGCGTGCCGCGGCTCGCCAACGCCCAGGATGCCCTGCAGATGATGACGACGGGTTCGTCGCTGACCGCCCAGCGTGCCAAGGCCATGGGCCTCGTGCACCAGGTCGTCGAGCCCGCCGAGCTGATCAACGCCGCCAAGCAGATGATCAAGGACGGCTTGAAACCCGTCGCCCCCTGGGACGAAAAGGGTTTCAAGGTCCCCGGCGGCGGCATCTGGACCCCGGCCGCGGCCCAGCTCTGGCCGGCCGCCCCCGCCATCCTGCGCCGCGAAAGCGCCGGCAATTACCCGGGTGCGCTCGCCATCCTGAAATGCGTCTATGAAGGCCTGCAGCTCCCCTTCGATACGGGCCTCAAGGTCGAGCAGCGGTATTTCACCGAGATCCTGCGCACCACCGAAGCGTTTTCGATGATCCGCTCGCTGTTCGTCTCCATGCAGGAACTCGGCAAGGGTGCTCGCCGCCCGGCCGGTATCCCGAAGACGGAATTCTCCAAGATCGGCGTCGTCGGCGCCGGCTTCATGGGCGCCTCGATCGCCTATGTGACGGCCGCCGCCGGCATTCCCGTCACCCTCATCGACCAGACACAAGAAGCCGCCGACAAGGGCAAGGCCCATTCCGAAAAGCTGGTGGCCGATCAGGTCGGCAAGGGCCGGATGACCAGGGAGGAGGGCGAAAAGCTGCTGTCGCTGATCACCCCGACGCCGGATTACCAGACGCTGTCGGATGCAAGCCTCGTCGTCGAGGCGGTGTTCGAGGATCGCGCTGTCAAGAAGGCGGTCATCGAGGCGGTCGAAGCGGTCATCCCGCAAACCACCATCTTTGCCTCCAACACCTCCACCCTGCCGATCACCGGCCTTGCCGGGAATTCGAAGCGCGCCGACCAGTTCATCGGCGTGCATTTCTTTTCGCCGGTCGAAAAGATGATGCTGACCGAGGTCATTCTCGGCGAAAAATCGGGAGACAAGGCGCTGGCCGTGGCGCTCGATTTCGTCGCCGCGATCAAGAAGACCCCGATCGTCGTCAACGATACCCGCGGCTTTTATGTCAACCGCTGCGTCTTCCGGTATATCAACGAAGCCTATGACATGCTGACCGAGGGCGTGCCGGCGGCGATGATCGAAAATGCCGCGAAAATGGCCGGCATGCCGGTCGGTCCGCTGTCGCTCAACGACGAGGTCGCCGTCGATCTGTCCCAGAAGATCATGAAGGCCTCGATCGCCGATCTCGGCCCCAATGCGGTCAAGGCGGAGCACATGGCGCTGGTCGACCAGATGGTCGACGTGTTCGACCGTCGCGGCCGCAAGAATTCCAAGGGCTTTTACGAATACCCGGCCAAGCCCGCCAAGAAATTCCTCTGGCCCGAGCTAAAAACCCTCTACCCGCAGAAAAAGGCCTCGGAGGTCGATGTCGCCGTCCTCAAACAGCGCCTGCTGGTGACGATCGCGCTCGAAGCCGCCCGCACCGTCGAGGAAGGCATCGTCACCGATCCGCGCGAAGCCGATGTCGGCTCCATCCTCGGCTTCGGCTTCGCCCCCTATACCGGCGGCACGCTCTCCTACATCGACGGCATGGGCGTGAAGAACTTTGTCGCGCTCTGCGAAAAACTGGCCGCAAGCTACGGCCCGCACTTCAAGCCGACGCCGCTCCTGAAGGACATGGCGGCGAAGGGCGAGACCTTTTACGGGCGGTTTGACCCCTATGCGAAGGTGGGGGAGGCGGCGTAAGGCTGCGAACAGGCGTTCCAAGGACAGGCTGGACCCGGCAGTGCTGGTCGTATCATCGAGCTGCGGCGTCTGAGGAACCAGGCACCCAATGCTCGTCGCCGTTGGCAGCTGCGTGGATGCATTAGGCGCACTCTTTGGTGAAGATGGATCCCGTGCGCCTTTTGTACCGATAGGAGGCAAAATTGCGCTCACGGCCTATCTAGCGTGGTTCTCGCGGTAGAGGCTTCCGGCCGCCATGTCCTGGCCGACCGGGATCCCTCATTGCCGTGTCCCACGCCGGCTCGAGAGACTATCGCTTTGCTCCAGATGTATCGATCTTCTCGGCAAGCCAGATCTTGATCAGCGACTGGTATGGGACATCACGCCTGCCAGCGGCGACCTTGATCTGTTCCAGAAGCGAGTTGGGCAGACGCAATGAGATTGACGTGGACGACGGCTTCAGGTTCGGCAATCGCACTTTGGCTGCCTTGCTCCAGTCGACATGATCGGCGGAATCATTGTGTTCCCAATAAGCCCGCTCTTCGGCTTCCGTACTGAAGTGCGGCACGGGATCAGGCCTCCTGCTCATAATAGCTCCGCTCCTTCCGGCTCATATCCCGGGCGGAGATCACCCGGATTCTCGTTTCATTTGCCCGAAGCGTGAAGGTAATATGGAGCAACCTTCCGTCATCGGTGCGACCAAGCGCATGAATGCGCTGCTCTGAAAAACTATGCCTCAGATCGGGCACCATCAGCAGCGGTTCGTTAAAAAACACCTGCTCGGCTTCGCTCTGGCTTACGTCGTGTTTGTCGGCACTCTTGCGGGCATTTCCTTCGTCCCACTCGAATCCGGCAATCCGTTCCCAATCGATCATCGATGTATATTGCCATAATATACGCTGAGTTCAAGACAGGAGGAGAAATGAAGGAGGAAGATGCTTTTCCAAAACCGGATCCTGCGCCCCGTTGGTGCTTAGCGGCGGTATCAAAATCCATGTGGCCAATAGCTATGTATATGACGATAAAGAAATAAATATAGCAGAAATCGAGCTGTGCGAGAAAGTGTGCGTGTGAGGCCAGCGTAGTCTTACCGTTTCTTGTCCCAGGTTTTGCGTGCCCGCATGAGAAATACCCCAGCATTGCTTGCCGAGCCTTTGGAGACGTGGTGCGGATGATTTGTTCTCGTCAGCACAGCATGCCGGGCGGAGGATATCAGGCAGCTATCCCTTGCCTCACAACATATATGCATCCTCAATACTGACCTGCGCGTGAGCGAAGTCTGGCCGGATTGACGAGCGCCCGCTAAGTGCGGGAGAAGTGTCCCCAAGACCTCGAGCAACTGCGTGATCTAAGCTTCGCTACTGGTATCGTCCGATTCCTATGTCAGAGACTTAAGGTATCGCAGGTGATCTACTGTCTCGCCATCAACTATCAGCAGGCAGACGAGCTCACGCTTGCTCCGGCCAATTCTAAAGAACTTCGACCTAGTGTAAGCCACTGAGATACAGCCGTCCGGGATGAGGAATGCTAAGCGAGACTGAAATTGCTGAAATGAAAGGTCGAATCGATGAAGTGCTCTCAAACGAGATTCTGACAGATTGGCAGAGGCGCTTTCTAAGCGATATTCGAAATAAGATCAGTCGCTACGGGATTCGAACCAGGCTCAGTGACAAACAGCTTTCCATGTTGAAGCGCCTTACGCAGACGCCAACGGAACGGCCGAACCTTGGGGTTGTTGCTGACAATCCGCGACCTGAGCCGTATCCACCGTCGCCGCGTGGCCCATCAAGAGTTCAGCGCCCACGCGGGCGAAATCCTCTGCACCGCAACCCCTTCCGCGTCAGCAATCCATTCCCTCCCCGTTATCTCTTGCGGCCCCCGCGTGCATTCCGCTCAGTGCCCACTCTTGGACGTGGGCTCACGCTCGGTTCGTTGGTAATGGTGATGATCGTTGGTTTTCTCGGAATCTTTTTGGCCCCTGATGCGACCACCGAGGACATTACGCTCAAGAGTTCTTCCGTCGCGCCGCAGCCCGGAGCTTCGGCGAAGCGGGGTGGTGCAAATTTCTCCATTACTGACGGGGATACGATACGTCTGGATGACGGGACTCGGGTTCGTTTGGTAGGCTTCAACACGCCAGAGAAGTTCGAACCGCGATGCTCCCGTGAGGCCGCGCTTGGAAACAGGGCAACCGAGCGTCTCAGGGAATTGGTGGCGACGGCAACCTCAACCGATGTGAAGCTTGTTGCCTGTGCATGTGCGCCTGGGACCGAGGGCACCAAGAAGTGCAATCATGGTAGGAGTTGCGGGACGCTTAAGGTGAACGGCCGCGATGTTGGGCAGACCTTGATCTCTGAGGGCCTAGCCGTTCCTTTTGTCTGTGGCGCAAACGGATGTCCGCCGACACCACGTCCATGGTGCCGTTAAACCACGTTCCAAAAGCCAACTTCGCACGCCGTTCCCAGGTCACCTACGATTTGGGGAAGGTGGCACCCCGGCAAGCCTCCGGCGATTAAAGAGGTTGTCTATATGGGTCCGAAACGTCTTGCCGTCGAATAGGCCATAGGAAATCCAGCCTGAATTCGTAAAACGCCCATGCCAGATGCGCACAGAGCTGGCTCGGCCAAGATCGCGGGCGAGGCGGCTCTTGTGCTTTGTCGCGTGAATTTCTTGATGGCCAACGTGGCGTAATAGCGTTCGGCATCCCTGAACGTCTCGACGAATGGCATCTGCACCCGGTCAACGCTTTCGGAATAGAACGCCCGGTTGCCGCCATGGCCAACCTCGATGCCGGTAGCAGCAAAGAAGGCCTCCGCATCCGCAATGCGCTGCACCGGATCAAGGATCGCCAGCGCCGGTCGGGTGTACTGTTCCGGCAATCCCTCGATCTGCTCGACGTTAAAGACCGTGTATCCCTTTATGAAGGGAATATCGCGCTCGACCTCTTCCCCGCTCGCCTCGTCGGTCTGGCTGCGGTGAAGCGTGCTGGCATAGACGACAAGGCTGCCCTGTTCGCTCTTCCTGACATGCCCTCCAAGTTCCGCGCACTGCTTGTACGTCATCCAGATCGGCGCGGCATACCCTTTTGTGACCGCCTCCGACTAGACCATGATCGTGTTGATGCCGCGATAGGCAACACCGTTTGCCCGCAAGGGCCTCGTGATCCGGCCTGCCGTATGTTCTGCGTTCCATGGCTGCATCCACGGCCTGACGCCTTTTTCCAGTTCGGCGACGATGTGGTTGGTGATCTTCTCGTAAATGTCCTGTTTCATGGGAAAGGCTCGCCTGCGAAGCAGGCAGGTCAAGCCTTTTGCCAATCTTATCGGATACCGGTGCCCTTAAGGTCCAGAACGAAGGTGGTCGGGTTGTCTTCGGCTGGGCGATCTGAGAGTGGCCGGGCGTGTATCTCGGAGCTGAGCATCATGTCGTTCATGAAGATGCCGCAGGAAATTGACTGGATGTTACGCCCACCCAGTTTCCCGACATCACTCATCGCCTTTTTTGAAGATCCCACTGCATTCTATGATTTCGAAAACGAAGGAGTGCGCCACGATAATCATCCTCTTGCACTCGCCCATGACCCGTTAATCCAGGCTCTTTTTGACAATGCGAAGAGGCACAATGGCCTGATGAACACGCTGCGTGGCGTTGGGCAGATCCAGGTGACACCGGAGCTCAGCAGGCGGATAGAACTTCTGCAAGCGGAAAATGCCCGCATCAGCTACCAGCTGGCGATAAGGTATACGAAGAGAAATGACCGTTGTTTTTGCGGAAGTGGCAAGAAATTCAAGCATTGCCACGGCGGGATCGCGGGGAGGTAGTCGGTGGATTGATAGACGATGGATACGGGACTGCAGGGGGGCGAAATCTCTTCCCTCAGGCGGCTTTCACGACGCCCGTATAAGATACCATCTCACCGTCTTCGATACGGATTGCGGCTCGCAAACCTCGCCGCCCTGCAACGGAAAATACCAGGCGATCGTCCGTCTGCTCGATTAACTTGAGAATATGCCCCTCGGCGTCCTGAAGATTCGTGCTTTCAAAACCGGCGTCGGTGAAACCGTGCGCCGCGAGGAATGCCACGTTTCGGCGTTCGATTCCGATGCGGTGCGCCTTGGCCCGGCGGCTCTGGAGGCCCCAGAGGATGCCGACCAGAGAAATGACACTCACTGCAAGGAATCCCCAGCCAACCGCCGCATTTGATGCCGAATGCTTATCTTCGAAGATCAGGGCCGCGGTCATGACTAAGCCTCCACCGACGACAATCATCACCAAGGAGCCGATCAGGTTCACGAAGAAGAAATAAAGGGCGCTACGGCCGATACCCATGAAGAGGTTGCGCCAACCGAATACAAGCAGGCCCGCCCCTATGGCGACGAACAACAACGGATTCTTCTTCGCTGATCTGTACACATCACGCCCGAAGCTGGCACCGAATCCTGTTGTCGCTGCCCGTGCGATATCTGCAATCATGTCATTCGCCCCCTATCACCACAATGGAAAATAGGCGGTGTAAGTTGCGATTTGGTTCATGATTCATGGGCATTTCTGGCCTGAACCGGTTTCAGCCTATGGGTCGCCGTCCGACGCCGGTTTTTAGGGGGTCGAGGCGCAGGTGCCTGCGGAGATCTGGCTCGCAAAACCTTAAACTCTATTTGGAGTGCCAGACGGCACCGTGCGTTCCGCAGACGCCGTTCGGCGTTAAAACAGTGCTGAAAGGTCGCGCCGACCATCCACCACCCGCACGATTTCGACCATATGGATATTGCCCTCGTCAGTGTCCGGCAGGGTCTCATAGAGGATGACATAAGGCGCTTCGACCAGCATCCGGGCGGTACGGAAGATTTCCGGATGGCGCTCGCCCAAGCGAGGATGCTCGATCAGCATTTCCGCCTTGTAGCGGAAATTGGCGAAATACCACTCCGCGCTGCGGGGCTGGTCTTTGCCGATATCGACGTAGATTTTCTTGACGTCGGCACGGGCCTTCGGTGTCCAAACAAGTCTAGCGGGCATCGGTCGCGGCAGACAGTTCCTCGCGCGCTTCATCCAGCGCAGCGTCAAAATCCACGTCGATAGCGGGACCGCTGGCCTTGCCCTCGTTCCACATGGCTCGCAGTTTGGCGATATCCTCACGCTTCTGCATCCATTTGGCCGACCAGTCGCGCATGGCTTCGCGGACGACTTCGCTTCCGCTGGCATAAGCGCCGCTTTTGACGGCATCGCGTAACAGCTCGGCGTGCTGCGGTGTCATCGAGACGCTGACTTTTTCAACATTGGCCATGGTTGACCTCCATCTGCTTATGGTAGTAATTATTACCACCAACTGACAGCGCCGGCAACAATTATGGAAGGCTGGCTTAGGTTGACCGTTCTTCACTATCGCCACCTACTGCTGCATGCTCGGTAGTGAAGTCCTTTCAGTCCAGACCGTGTGCAGGCGGGACGCTTGCCAGAGGTAGCCGTCGGAACGCTAGTCTTCAGCATGGATCCAACAATTATTTGGGCGGAAGAATGGTTGGCGGCTCACGCCTATCGCGTGTTGAGCCTACCGAAGTTGATCCGTGCTGTACCGGGGCAAAAATCCATCGCTTCGAAACGGATCGGGGAAACATTTACCTAAAATGGAGCGCACCGCCTACGCGCGCGAGGCGGTGCTGATGATCCATCTGGCCGCGCCGTTTCCAGCCGATATTCTTCCTGTCTTGGCGTTAAACCAGAGCATGGGCACACTTCTTATGCCCGATAGTGGTGAGCCTTTGCGTGGCAAGCTAAAGGAATCGTATGATCTACAAATTGTAGGCACCCTCCTCAATCGATATGCCTCTATCCAGCGCACCTTTTCGTCGCAATTGGACCCGCTTTTCATGCTGGGCCTGGATGACTGGCGGATGGCCGTGTTTCCCGATCTTTATGACAATCTGGTTCATGACGACATCCTGCTAAAGCGGGAAGGACTGGGCACTGCCGAAATCGAGAAATTGCAGGGGAACGGAGAAAGGGTCCGTCGTCTATGTGCACTCCTTGCCGCCTCCCGGCGCGCTTCCCCAACGCCGTTTTTCCTTCTATCTTCCCCGCATTCGCAAATCTCAGGTTGCAGGAGGGGTCATGTTTGGAGAGGTAAAATATCGTCTGGGTGGCTTGCTGGCCCTGGTTGTCGGCGCGGCCATGGGGTGGTCGGCCATATGGCAGCCGCTTCAGCAGGCGAATTTGGACGCCGACACCGTCACATGGATGCCGCGCGTCGTTGTTCTGCTGGCGGTGTGCGCGGTTTTCGGCCTCTATTTGCTCTTCACCGGCAACCGCTATCCCTATCGCGATGTCGAGCGCAGCACGTTGACGACGGCGGGGTGGATCTTGTTTGCGATCATCGCCGTGGCTGCGGTCACCGGTTTCTTCTGGATGGACATGACGTTGAGGTCGCTCGGCTACCACTGATCGCGCCAGGCGCCGGGGCTTGTCATCCGACCGCCACCCCGCCAATCCTTCCAACCCAACGAGCAATGGCTGCCATCTGGATCGGCAGTTCGCCAACCGGGAGCCGCCCATGGACCTTGCCACCGAAGCCGTCGCCTTCACCGATCCCGCGGATTGGGCCTCCTGGCTTTCCGCTCACCATGCCACCTCGTCCGGCGTCTGGCTGAAGATCGGCAAGAAGAATCCGAAGCGGACCCTGATCACCATCGACGAGGCGCTGGACGAGGCGCTCTGCCATGGCTGGATCGACAGCCAGCGCAAAGGCTTCGACGCGACCTCCTATCTGCAGCGGTATTCGCCGCGTCGCGCCAAAAGCCCGTGGTCGAAGCTCAATGTCGATCGGGTGGCAGCGCTGACGCAGGCCGGGCGGATGCAGCCGGCGGGGCTGGCGGAGGTCGAGGCGGCCAAAGCCGACGGACGCTGGGCGGCCGCTTATGCGCCGCAGCGCGAGGCCGGCCTGCCGGACGACCTGCTGGCGGCGCTCGCTGAAAATGCCACCGCCGCCGCCGCCTTCGAAAAGCTCGACAAGACCGGCCAGTATGCGGTGGTGCTTCCGCTCCTCAAGGCTACGACCCCGGAAATCCGCGGCGCGCGGCTCGAAAAGGCGGTCGCGAAACTAGAAAAACCCAAATAGGCGGCCCAAGGCGGCGATTCAAAAAAGAACCTATACCTTGTCCAGGAAATGAGGCCTCCCGGTCCGCTTTGGGGCTGATAGCGGAAAGTTCCGCTACGAGCATACGCGGCGTTCATCCAGTGCCTCATTGGCTACATCAAGAAGATCGCAGCGGTTCGGCGAAAAGCGTGGAAGTCCACTAACACCGACCGTTCGCATCAGAATTTATCACAGTTGTATATCTTAGGGATATCTCTGGCGATAAATCCAAGGTGACTGCGACGCCATAGATTGATCTTATCGAGACAATGAGAAAAGGGAGCAGGGTGTCCGTATCGGTAATCATGGAGTAGCAAGCGTCGCGCCGTGGTTGTGAGTCGTGGGTAATACGTCACACGCCATCCCGAAATCTCGCGAGTGCAATATTCCCATAGATTGCAGATGTGAATCCGCCTACATCTGCAGGCGCAAACCGTCGGCAACGGCTGCGGGGAAGGGTGCCTTGCACAGGCAAAGAAAACGCTCAGGGGATTGTTTCGCGGCATGGATGGCGTCGTTTCGCAGCAGCTCGACTCCGGCCTCCGTGCGCTGTGCGGCATTGCGGCTTTCTACCGGATCGCAGCCGACCCTCAGCAACTGCAACATGATCTCGCCCTGAAGGGCCGGCCCTCGCAGGCGCTTGATCTGCAGCGTGCCGCCAGGCTGATTGGCCTTAGAGCCCGCCCGGTCGAGAAGGTCAGCGAACGTCGGCTGCGGACAATTCCGGTGCCGGCAATCGTGCGGGTGAAAGGCGGTGCTTTCCAGGTGCTTGGCGGCCTCAATCCCTCCGGAAAGTACCGGCTGATTGATCCCGTCACGCGGGTCGATCGGGAAATCGAGCCAGAGGACATCGCATCGGAGATCGGAGGGAGTGTCCTTCTCGTCGGGCGGCGGCTCGGCGGCGAGGGCTCGGATCCGCGGGAATTCGGGTTCAAGTGGTTTGTGCCATCCATCTGGCGATATCGAAAGCCGCTGGCGCATGTTCTGCTCGCCTCGCTTTTCGTGCAGATATTCGCACTGGTGACCCCGCTATTTTTCCAGGTCGTCGTCGACAAGGTCCTGACGCACAAAGGCTACTCGACATTGTTCGTGCTGGTGGCCGGCATCGCCATCATCGGCCTCTTCGATGTCGTGCTTCAATATCTGCGGACTTACGCGCTGGCCCATACGACCAACAGGATCGACGTCGAACTCGGTCAGCGGCTGTTCCACCATCTATTGCGGCTGCCGCTTGGCTATTTCGAGACCCGTTCTGCCGGCCAGACGGTGGCACGTGTGCGCGAGCTCGAGACCATCCGCGCTTTCCTGACCGGGCAGGGGCTGTTTTCGGCGATCGATCTTCTTTTCACCTTCGTCTTCATCGCGGTGCTCTTCGCCTATTCCTGGAAGCTGACGCTGATCGTGGTTGCCGCGATCCCGATCTATATGCTGATCGGCATGGTCGTGCGTCCGCCGCTGCGGGAGTTGGTCAAGGAGAAGTTCAATCGCGGTGCCGCTAGCCAGCAGTTCCTCGTCGAAGCGATCGTCGGCGTCCACACCGTCAAGGCTTCAGCCGTCGAGCCGATCATGCAGGCGCAATGGGAAGAAAAGCTTGCGGCCTATGTACGGACGGCTTTCGATACCACGCTGCTCAGTGCCGGCGGCCAGAACGCCATCCAGTACGTGAGCAAGCTTTCGACGGCGGCCCTGCTGCTTTTCGGGGCCAAGGCGGTCATCGACGGTGAACTTTCGGTCGGCTCGCTCGTCGCCTTCAATATGATCGCCGGTCAGGTGACCCAGCCGGTTTTGAGGTTGTCGCAGCTCTGGCAGGATTTTCAGCAGGTGCAGATCTCCATCGACCGCCTTGGCGACATCCTGAACACGCCGATCGAACGGCACCCCGGCGCCCGCATGGCGCTTCCGCCACCCAAGGGTATGATCCAGTTTCGCAATGTCACATTCCGCTACCGGCCCGGTTTGCCCGAGGTTTTAAAGAACATCTCTCTCGACATTCATCCCGGCGAGGTCATCGGCATCGTTGGCGCCTCCGGTTCCGGCAAATCGACCCTCACCAAGCTCGTCCAGCGCCTCTATATCCCGGAAGAGGGACAGGTGCTGCTCGACGGCGCCGACCTCTCGCAGCTCGACCCGGCCTGGCTGCGCAGCCACATCGGTGTCGTGCTGCAGGAGAACCTTCTCTTCAATCGGACGATCCACGACAATATCGCCTTCTCAAATCCTGCGATGCACCGCGCCCAGGTGATCGCCGTTGCCAAGCTCGCCGGCGCAGACGAATTCATCACCCGGCTGCCCCAGGGTTATGACACGATGATCGAGGAGCGGGGCGCCAACCTTTCCGGCGGCCAAAGGCAACGCATCGCGATTGCCCGAGCTCTTGCGACGAACCCGCCGATCCTGATCTTCGACGAGGCGACCAGCGCGCTTGACTATGAGAGCGAGCGGGTCGTCCAGACGAACATGCACCAGATCGCTCGGGGCAGGACGGTGATCATCATCGCACACCGGCTCGCCGCCATCAGGCCGTGCAGCAGGATCATCGGCATTGCGGATGGGCGGATTGCCGAAATGGGCAGTCATGAGGAACTGCTCAAGCGTCCGGACGGGCTTTATGCGCGGCTTTGGGCCCTGCAGAACGACAGGGGCGGGGCATGAGGAAAGCGCCCGCCACGACCGCCCGATATGCCGACCTTCCGATGAGGCCCGCAGAGCGGTCCGATCACGAGTTCCTGGCGCCCGCTCTGGAAGTCCTGGAGACGCCACCCTCGCCGGTGCGCATGGCGCTGATCCTGATCATTTGCGCCTTCACCGCAACGGCTTTGGTCTGGTCCTATGTCGGCCGCATCGACATTATCGCTGCCGCCCAGGGCAAACTCCAGCCGACCGGGCGCGTCAAGGTCGTCCAGCCGCTGCTGACCGGCAAGGTGAAGGAGCTTCCGCCGCCAAACGGTACCCATGTCGAAAAGGGCGATATCCTCCTTGGGCTCGATCCGACCGATGCCATTGCCGATGAGACGGATGCGGCAAAGGGCCTGGCGTCCATGCGTGCCGAGGTCCGGCGCCGCAAAGCGATCGTGGATCATGTCCATTCGCGCGTGCCGAACGCGCCGTTGCCGATGATCGACTGGGACGCGGATGTGCCCGATGAGCTGCGCCGGAGGGAAGACGGCATTCTCCGGGGAGATCTTGAACAACACCAGGCCGCAGTCGCCTCGCTTGCGGCTCAGAAGCACCAGAAGGAAGTGGAACGCGATCGTCTGAATGTGACGCTTGCGGCTCAGAATTCCCTGGTCGAAACGCTGAACGAGCGCGTGACGATGCGTAGCGCACTCGCGTCAAAGGATGCCGGGACGATGGCAAGCGTCATCGACGCGACGGAAACGCTGAAGGAGCAGGCGACGCAGCTTGCAATGCAGGAGGGCCGGCTTGCCGACGCCGTGGCAAGCATCGAGGTCTTTGCGCGGGAGAAGGACAGGGTAACGCGGGCGTTTCTAAGCGACCACCTCGCGCGACTCGGCGATGCGGAGCGTCGGGTCGAGGAGCTTGAGCAGCGCCTGACGAAGGCAAGAAATTCGCGGGAGCAGATGACGCTGCGCAGCCCGATTGCCGGCACGGTACAGGCATCGTCGATCACCAGTGTCGGGCAAGTGGTGAGCGTCGGTCAGGACGTCATGCGCGTCGTGCCCGAGGGCAGCGCACTGGAACTCGAGGTTTACGTCTTGAACAAGGATATCGGCTTTATCAAGCTTGGCCAGGAGGCCGTCGTCAAGCTCGAAGCCTTTCCCTTTACCCGCTATGGCACCATCCCGGCCCGTGTCACGAAAATTGCGGCGGATGCCATTCCGGAACCCGACGCCGCGCGCCGTGAAGGCGATGCCGCAGCAAGGCTTGCGGGGAGCGTCTTCGGCGGCGCCGAAAGAATGCAGAACCTGGTGTTTCCGGTGACGTTGAGCCTGGATGCCGACCGGGTTTCGGCGGACGGACGCGAGTTCAAGCTCAGTTCGGGCATGTCGGCGACCGCGGAGGTTCGCACGGGAGAGCGCCGGATACTCGAGTATGTGTTTTCGCCGCTGGTTGAGGTCGCGGAGGAAGCGATGCATGAACGATGAACCGCTTGCGGCTATACCGGCAACTCGCGCTACCGGCCCCGAGCACCATTCTCCTCAGCTCGCGATCGAACAGGGAAAAGCGGTGGACGCAACGGCCTGTCGTGGAATGTACTGAGACCTAAGTGCCGCCCTTTGGAAAAGGACATGTAATGGACCTTTCGCTCCCTTGGCCGTTTGGACCCGCATCAATCGCGATGCTCTGTGCCGCGGCATTTTTCTATACTTTATCTCTGTTCAGATCGATGCCGACGGGAGTGGTGCTGCTATCTGCAACTATAATTTGCTCATTTTGCGTATCAATAGCGCTCCTTGTGGTTGGATCCGAGCCTAATATTCGTGAATTCTCGGTTGCCTCTCTTTCGGCTTTTCTTCTTTTGGTGTTAATGGTAAATATGTCAGGAATCTACTCGAAATTAAGGTCAGCACCAGTTGAAGAATTGACTTCAACAATAGTAGCTAGACTACTTCTACTTTTTATTCCACTGTTGTTTGTTTGTTTCGCGATTTACAAGTACAGGCAAAGGGATTGCGTTGATAAAAACTGCAGAGTCGCAAGCTATGTACTTGGTGATAAGAACTATGATATTATATATTACTTTTGGGCCTTCGGGCTTTCGTCAGTGTTAATTTGGATATGTTCGATGCAGATTCTGGAGCTTATTGCACGAATCCGTAACCTCACTCGAATCGGGAACTAGGATATGTAGTCCACTGGTTCCCCAATAAATGCTTCGGCCGCTCACCTGGAGCACAGGGAAGCTGCATAACCCATGATCGAGTAGAATAGCAGGCAGGGATTTTATGACGGGCATTATCACTTCCACAAAGAATGTGCCTTTGACCGGAGATCAGAAAATCGACGGGCTTATCAGCGGCTACGCGTGGGACGGTACGATAACCTATGCGTTTCCCACCAGCTCGACCTCGTACTCGTATAGTGGAGAGAGAGATTTCGGTTTCTCCTCGATTTCTTCGCAGCAGCAGGCTGCTGCCTTGATCCTCATGGAACAATCCTATGGAAACACGGCGAATGACGGTTTCTCCATAGAAGGATTTACCAACGCCGATTTTGTGGTCGGAGACGTAAACACTGCAACGGTGCGATTTGCTCAGTCATCCGACCCTGATCTTTCGACGGCATGGGCCTATTTTCCCAGCACCGGCAGCGCCGGCGGCGATATCTGGTTCGGGACGGAATATGCTGGCACTAACGATGATTATCGGTTTCCGGAGTTCGGCAACTATGCGGGACATACGTTGGCGCATGAACTGGGTCACGCTCTGGGCCTGAAACATGCTCATGAACCGGACAGCAATGGCAATCCGAAGATCGTGCCGAGCAGATACGATTCTCTCGAATATACGATCATGACCTACCGCACATATATCGGAGACGTTCCGAACGGCTACGAATACGAGCAGAATAGTGCGCCACAGAGCTTCATGATGCTCGACATCGCCGCTCTGCAGGAAATGTATGGCGCGGACTATACGACCAACGGTGACGATACCACCTATAAGTGGAATCCGAATGAGGGCGTTACCTATGTCAATGGCGTCGCGGCCATCACGCCCAATGCTAACAGGATATTCGCAACGATCTGGGACGGCGGCGGCGTCGATACCTATGACCTGAGCGCCTATACCACCCGGCTTAGAATCGACCTGAGAGCCGGGGGCTACTCTTTCTTTTCCCAAGCCCAGTTGGCCGACCTGGGCGGTAGCCTGAACAATGGTTATGCCCGCGGTAACATTTTCAACGCGCTGCTTTATCACAACAACCTTGCGTCGCTGGTCGAGAATGTTCAGGCAGGCTCCGGCCACGACACGATTGTCGGTAACGAAGTAAGCAATACCCTTTGGGGTAACGGCGGAAATGATTCGCTTGGCGGCGGTGCAGGCGACGACACGTTGATTGGAGGCGCTGGTTCCGACTCGATGTCGGGCGGGGTGGGCGACGATCTCTATGTGGTCGATATCGCGACCGACATTGTGATCGAGAACCTGAATGGAGGAACCGACACCGTCCAGACAGCGATTGCAAGTTATGCGCTCAGTGCCAATGTCGAGAATCTCACCTACACCGGCATCGGCAACTTCTCGGGCACCGGCAATGTGCTTGCCAACACGATCACCGGTGGGGCGGGCAATGACACGCTGAGCGGCGGGGCCGGCGCCGACACGCTGATCGGCGGCAGCGGCGACGACAGCTACGTGGTCGACAACGTCGGCGATGTCGTCACCGAAAACGCTGATGAAGGCACGGATACGATAAAGACCGCACTCGCCAGCTACACGCTGGCGGCGGTCGCCGATGTCGAGAACCTGACCTATACCGGCGTGGCGGCATTCACCGGAACCGGC
>PVBG01000031.1 GCA_002968845.1 Neorhizobium tomejilense
GGGAGGGGCTTTCCCTTCCGCATTTAAAACCCCTCCCGCCTGCCGGCCACCCTCCCCACAAGGGGGAGGGTTAAGGATGCCGCACCGCCTCACGTCCGTGTAAGATCGGCTCCCCCTCAAGGGGGGAGATCGAAGGAGGCGCTGTTTTGCCTCATGCTGGCGTAAAGGCATCAGGCATCCTGCCTCGTCTTTTTCCTACCCGCCGGAATGGGTACATCGGCCGCCCCATCCCCCGCCAGATCATCCAGGATCGGGCAGTTGGGGCGGTTGTCGCCGCCGCAGCAGTTGGCGAGGTGTTTCAACGTCTTCAGCATGCCCTGCATCTCGGCGATGCGTCGTTCGAGATCGCCGATATGGGCGGTCGCGACTTCCTTGACGGCAGCGCTTTCGCGGCTCTTGTCCTGCCAGAGTTTCAGCAACGTCTCGGTTTCCTCCAGCGAAAAGCCGAGGTTGCGGGCGCGCTTGATGAAGCGCAGGATATGCACCTCCTCCTCGCCATAGACCCTGTAATTGTTGCCGGTGCGGCCCATCGGGCGGATCAGGCCGATCTCCTCGTAATAGCGGATCATCTTGGCCGAAACGCCGGACGCATTCGAAGCCTCGCCGATATTCATCTCGTCTCTCCCACTTTCACCGCCTTCAGCCGCAGCGCGTTGCCGAGCACGAAGACGCTCGACAAGGCCATGGCGCCGGCGGCGATCATCGGCGACAGCAGCCAGCCGAAGGCCGGATACAGCACGCCCGCCGCGACCGGCACCAGCGCCACGTTGTAACCGAAGGCCCAGAACAGGTTCTGTTTGATGTTGGTCATGGTCGCGCGGCTCATGGCGATCGCCGAAACGGCGCCGGACAGATCACCGCCGACCAGGACCACGTCGGCGCTTTCGATCGCCACGTCCGTGCCGGTGCCGATGGCGATGCCGATATCGGCTTCGGCGAGCGCCGGCGCGTCGTTGATGCCATCGCCGACGAAGGCGAGCTTTTTCCCGCCGGCCCGCATCTCGTGGATCGCCTTCACCTTGCCTTCCGGCAGGACCTCGGCCACGACCTTGTCTATGCCGACCTGTCTTGCGATTGCCTCCGCGGTGCGGCGGTTGTCGCCGGTCACCATCACGGTTTCGACGCCCATTGCCTGCAGCGCCCTGATCGCGTCGCGGCTCGAGGGTTTCAGCGGATCGGCAACCGCGATCACGGCCGCCAGCTTGCCGTCGACAGCGGCATAAAGCGGCGTCTTGCCTTCGTCGCCAAGCCGGGCGGCGGCTTGCGCAAACACCTCAACCGAAAGCCCCAGCTTTTCCATGAACCGGTCGGCGCCGACCGAGATCCTGCGACCGCCCGCTTCCGCCTCGATGCCGTAACCGGTGACCGACGCGAAGCGTTCCGCCTTCGGCACCGTCAGGCCCTTGGCCTCGGCCGCCTTGACGATCGCCTCGGCGATCGGGTGTTCCGACTGCGCCTCGACGCTCGCGACCAATGCCAGCACCTCGTCCTCGGCAAAACCTTGCGCGGTCACCAGATCAGTCAGTTCCGGCCGGCCCTTGGTGACTGTACCGGTCTTGTCGAACACGACCAACTGGACATTGCGCAGTTCCTGCAGCGCCTCGCCCTTGCGGAACAGCACCCCGAGCTCGGCCGCACGGCCGCCGCCGACGACGATCGAGGTCGGCACCGCAAGCCCCATGGCGCAGGGGCAGGCGATGATCAGCACGGCGACCGCATTGGCCAGCGCATGGGCGAGCGCCGGTTCGGGGCCAACGAATAACCAGACGGCGAAGGTGAGAACAGCCAGCACGATCACCGCCGGCACGAACCAGGCCGTCACCCGATCGACCAGCCCCTGGATCGGCAGTTTCGACCCTTGAGCCTGTTCGACCATGCGGATGATCTGGGCCAGCATCGTGTCGCGGCCGACCTTGTCGGCCCGGAAACGAAAGGCGCCGGTCTTGTTGATGGTGCCGCCCACCACGTTCGCGCCGGCCGCCTTTTCGACCGGCAGCGGCTCTCCCGAAATCATCGATTCGTCGACATTCGAGGAGCCGTCGATGACCGTGCCGTCGACCGGAATGCGCTCGCCCGGCCGGATCACCAGCACGTCGCCGGCGACCACCTGTTCGGCGGGGATATCCAGCAGCTTGCCGTCGCGTTCGACACGGGCGGTCTTCGCCTGCAGCCGGCTCAGCTTCTCGATCGCCTCGCCGGTGCGGCCCGTGGCGCGGGCCTCGAGCAGCCGGCCGAACAGGATCAGCGTGACGATCACCGTCGCGGCTTCATAATAGACGAACCTTGCGCTTTCCGGCAGCAGGTCCGGGGCAAACGTCGTCACCAGCGAATACCCGTAGGCCGCCAGCACGCCGACCGCGACCAGCGAATTCATCTCCGGCACGCCGCGCAACAGCGCCGGCAGGCCGAGCTTCAGGAAACGGAAGCCCGGGCCAAAGACAACCACCGTCGCCAGTGCGAAATAGACATAATAGAGGTTCTGCGTCTCGATCACGCCCATCAGCCAGTGGTGGAACGGATCGTAGACGTGGCCTGCCATTTCCAGCACGAAGAGCGGCAGGGTCAGTACGAAGGCGATCGCCAGGTCGCGCTGCAGCACGCCCTCCTCGCCCTGGTGCATGTGCATGTGGTCATGCCCGCCGGCATGGCCCGTTGCCTGGTCGTGCCCCATGGCGGCATGGTCCATGTGGGCTTCCGGTGCGGAAGGTCCGTGGTGGTGCTCGTGGTGGTGCTCGTGCCCGGCATGCGCCGTCGGCGCCACAGGCGGCATCATGCCCGCCTCGCGCATCGCATGGTCGATGGCGCCGGGCGAGATTTCGTAACCGACCTTCCTGATCGCCTTCGTCAGTTCCTCCGGCGAAAAGCCCTCGGCCGATTCCACCGTCAGTTTCTTGGTCGCGAAGTTGACGGCGCTCCTGTCGATCCCCGCCACTTTGGCGGCGGCGTTCTCGACGCGGCGCACGCAGGAGGCGCAGGTCATGCCCTCAACGGGCACGGTAAAAGGCTCGGCTTTGTGGATCGGCTTGACGGTCTGGTTCACGGGCGCAATCTCCCCTTTTTTTGTCGGGATGTTTTACTGTCCCGCCCTATGTGGAGCTTCCCATCATGGGAAGGTCAAGGGGTAGTTGTGGATATTCTCAAGGGCGGCAGAAACCGGCGGGTCGGGCAGCGGGAACAGGGCCGTTACCGCAGCCCTGCGTCGCCGCTTTCACGATAAGATCGTACAGATGGTACTTCTTTCCGAGCAGCCGTATTCCACCCTGAGAATAGTGCCCCGCATCCGCATAAAGGGAGACGCCATCCTCGGAAACCCGGCAGGTCGTGCCGTTGCACCGGCCGCTGCCCAGATCGATCACCGGATAGTCCCGCGCCACGACATTCATGATGTCCTTCGCAACGCGGCCTCGCCGGTTCACGTCGTCAGCAGACAGATCGCAGCGGTCGGCCGCGATGCCCAGCAATCGTGAACGGGCAACACAACTGCCGACATCGGTCCCCGTCTGCGGCGGCTGCGCGAAAACCACGGGCCTCAATCCCATTTGCCGCAGACCGGACAAGGACGCTAAAAAGCTGTCCAGAAGCAGCGCCCGGCTTGCCGGTACACTCTGTCCGTCCTTCCGAACGAACGTTTCAGTTTCCGTATAGATATCGAGATTGACGCCTATCGCGACGTATCGAAGCGTCCTGGTTGCCGCCATGGCGTCGAGGACGTCCCTGTTCCGGGACAGGCAGCTTTCAGGCGACCTGCGACCGTCGCTGGTAACCGGGTAGGCAATGTCGGTGAACGGTCCGCAAAGGCTTTTGGTGAACTGCACGAGTTTGACATCATGGGCCGACGCCAGGATGCCTTCGACGAGATGGGCGCCGAAGGAATCTCCCCACACCGCGATCTCCGGATTATCGGACGTGGAGCATTCGGGCGCCATCTCGCCGTTACAGTTTTCGCTCAGACCTTTGCTCACCTCGGTCATCTCGTAGAGACCCGGCGACCTGAACGCCGCGCCGTCGGTCATTTCGAACATGATCCCGGAAGCGATGCTGGCGGCTCCCGTAACCCCGGCCAGAGTGACGAAAGCCCTTGTGCCGACGCGGTTCCCGTCGCGAAACGGCCGCTCGACGAGATAGTAGCTCACAACCGCAAGCAACGCCGTGACGCTAAGCAGAAGAGCGGACGTTGAAGCGCTCAGGTCATCCGTGAACAGTCGCAAGCGCGCGAAGGCGAGGACCGGCTGATGCCAGAGATAGAGGCTGTAACTGATCAAACCGACAAAGACCAAGGCTCTTGCGGAAAGAAGCCGTCCAGCGAGATTTTCTGAAGATGAAAACAGAAGAACCAGCGCGGTTCCGACCACGACAGGCAGCGTCTGCCAGCCGGGATAAGACGGTCCGCCTTCAACCAAGAAGCAGGACAGGACGATCATCGCGAGACCGCAAGCCGCCGCCACACCGCCATGGCGGGCCTTTTCTCGATCGAAATTCGCCAGGCTGATGCTGGCGCCAACGCCAAGCTCCCAGAAGCGCGTGGGCAGAAGATAGAAATTCGCCGCAGGATCGAACAGCGGCACGACCTGCGTGGCAAGGAAACTCGCCATGCTCAACAGGAGGATGGCCGCCAGAACGAACTGGCGACGAAACCGGCGCAAGGCCATCAGAACAACAGGAAATATGATGTAGAACTGTTCTTCTACGCCGAGGGACCACGTATGCAAAAGCGGCTTCAGGTCGTTGCTTGCTTCGAAATAGCCGGTTTTGCTCCAAAAATAGAAGTTCGAAACGAACAGATTCACCTGATAGAGGCTGCGGCCGAAGTCGCGCAGCTCATAGGGAAGCATCCATGCCCATGCAAAAGGCAGACAAGCCAGGCAGACGCAAACAAGCGCTGGAATGATCCGTCGCAGGCGCCGCTCGTAGAAGCGGACGAGGCTGAACTTCCGCGCTTCGACTTCGCCATACATGATCGATGTAATCAGATAACCGCTGATGACGAAGAAGACGTCGACGCCGACAAATCCGCCGCGGAAACCCAAACCACCGTGGAATATAAGGACAGGAACCACAGCGACGGCCCGCAAGCCGTCGATTTCCGGTCTGTATTTCATTCTACAACCCAATGCGGCATCAATTCACGACAGCCGAGCGCATCGATCGATTGCACTCGCTCCTGCCTGAGCCAATTGCGACTTCGCACATGCGTGCACGTCATCCAGCAAAGGAATGTGGCCAATTTAACCCGAGCGCACTTTGCGAGGCGTTCACGGCTCCTGCCGGCCGCCGCCGCCGAAGCTCGGCGCGTTCAGGCCCGAAAGCAGCAGCACCAGTTCCGCCTGGCGGGTGGTGCCGGTTTTCAGCATGATCTTCTTCAGGTGCGAGCGGGCGGTCTCGAGCGAGATGCCGAGCGCGGCGGCGGCCATTTCCGGCGTCTGGGCCATGGCGATGCCGCGTGCCACGCGGGCTTCGGCGGGGGTGAGGTCGAAGAGGCCGCAAAGCACCCGCATGTCCGGCGGGCCGACCTGGCCCACCTGGGTGACGGCGAGTACCGCCATCGAACGGGAGAAGATGTCGCGGGCGGCGCGGCGGATCGGCAGAAGATGCAGGATCAGCGGCGGCGCCCCGTCGCGGCCCGCCATCGGCAGCGATTGCACGGTCGGCGTGGCCTGCGCCTTGTAGTGCTCGATCGCCCCGTCGAGGAGAGCACTGGCACCCGTCCCTTCCAGCACCAGCCGATCGCCGGCACCGGTGCGGATGCGCGGGCTCAAGGCCTCCATATCCGGGTTCATTGCAATTGCCTGGCCGCCGTCGCCGATGACCGCCGCCGGCAATCCGAGCAACGACAGCGTCTCGGTCATCGAACGCGCCTCGGAAAAGGCAAGCCGCGACGCCATATAGGCGGCCCGAGCGAGATCCGGCTTCAGGAGATTGAGGCGCGCCAGCTGTTCGTCGGAAAAATGCGTCAGGCCCTTGGCGCGCATCAGGGTGATGACGATGACGTGCCCGGTCGGCTCCTGGAAGGCCCAGCCCGCCTCCCATTGCATGCCGTGCGGCTCGATGATGTCGCGCTGGATCGCATCATTGGCAAATTCCTCCGCGCTCAGGAGATCCGTCACCCGGACAAACGAAAAGGGCGAACGCTCCATGGCCCGAAGGGGGCGAACATTGTCCAGCCGGGTGTCGCTCTTGACGAACTCGGCAAAGGCCTCGGCGATATTGGGGGTGGTGACGTAACGATGATTGCCGCTGCCGTCGATGGTGAAGATCGAGGCGGTACTGGACCCCGCCTCCAATGCCATCCTCTCGCAAGTTTCCGTCCAAAGCTCAGGAACCAGGGCTGCCTCGTAGAGGCGGTCTGCCAGCGTGCCTTCTGCATTCATCTAGGTGCCATCGAATGAATTCGGAATGAATCTTGAATGTCACCATAATCTTAGCGTTTCTCCGCGCCCGGGCATACTGGTAGAATTACCTGAAAAACTTGCGTGGCCCATCTTAACTTATGTCATTGACAAGTAATAAACCTGTGCTTCGAGCCTCTTCGCGCGCCTTTCTCGCTCACCGGTTTAGCCCCAGGGCCTATCGATCCGGCTTCGCCCGAGGAGCGGACAGTCGCCGGCAACAGGACGCAGGACCCGGCTTTCAATCGGTGTTTTGGTTCACTCGGATGCGGCGATCCGGATAGGACGCGTTCCGATCGGAGCGCCGGTGGCGCGGTCGATGGTGACCGGATCGATCTCCGTTCCGGTCTCGGCGTCGAAGAACCGGGTGACCTTGCCGCCGCCGCGATGCTTGCGTCCCCATGCGCCGATCGCAAACAGAACCGGCAGAAAGTCACGGCCGGCTTCGGTCAGCAGATATTCATCCCGTGGCGGACGGTCGGAATAGCGCCGTTTCTCCAAAAGCCCCTCCTCCGTCAGGCCTGAAAGCCGTCCGGTCAGCATAGTCGGCGCGATGCCGAGGCTCTTGCGAAACTCGTCGAAGCGGGTCAGCCCCGCATGGGCGTCGCGCATGATCAGCATGCTCCACGCGTCCCCCACAAGCGCCAGGCTCCGGGCGATCAGGCAGGGCTGGTCGGAAAGATTCTTCATGTCGATATCTTTTTAGTAGTGACTTGATACGGATTTGATAGTAACTGATCGCTCAACGATGTTCCATCACAAAATGAAAGCGAAACCGATGAGCAAGAAAAAACGCGGCGTTGCCCTGGTTACGGGTGCCTCCTCAGGAATAGGACTGGTGACGGCGCAGGCGCTGCGGCGGGATGGCTATCAGGTCTTCGGCACCAGCCGGAAGCCGATGCCCGACACGGCGGATGGGGTGACGATGCTGGTCTGCGACGTGACCGACGACGCATCGGTCGAAAGTGCCGTTAACGAGGTTCTGCGCCGCGCAGGGCGGATCGATCTTCTCGTCAACAATGCCGGGGTCGGCCTCCTTGGCGGTGCCGAGGAATCCACGATCGAGCAGGCGAAGGCCCTGTTCGACGTCAACGTGTTCGGCACCATCCGGATGACGAATGCAGTCCTGCCCGTGATGAGGGGCCAGCAGAAGGGCCGCATCGTCAACCTGAGTTCCATACTCGGGCTGATCCCGGCTCCTTTCAACGGCCTTTATGCATCGACCAAACACGCCGTCGAAGGGTATTCGGAGTCCCTCGACCATGAAGTGCGGAACCAGGGCATCCGAGTCGTGCTTGTCGAGCCCGGCTTGACCCGCACCGCCTTCGAGGAGAATCTGACCCGCGCCGACCGCCCGCTTTCCGTCTATGATACAGTTCGCGCCGGTGCGGAACGGCTGATGCAGGAAGCCGTCGCGAAGGGAGATGCACCGGAAGTGGTCGCCGAAGCCGTCCTGAAGGCCGCCAATGCGGCATCGCCCAAACGGCGCTACACTGCCGGGAAAATGGCGGGACAGGTCCGTTTCATACGTCGCTTCCTGCCCGAAAACATCGTCGACAAGAACCTTCGGAAGTTCAACGGGCTCCCCGCCTGAGCATTCATCGCAGGCCCGCCGGCGATGCCGGCCACCACGGAAACGGAAGTCAGTCCGATGAAATCATTCCTGATCGATCGCTATCGCAAAGGCGGCGCCCTGCGGCCCGGCGAAATACCCGAGCCGGCATTGCGCGACAACGACGTCCTGGTGGAGGTTCACGCCGCCGGCGTGAACGCCCTGGACAACAAGATCAGGGACGGAGAGTTCAAGCTTATCCTGCCCTACCGCCTTCCGCTGGTGCTGGGCAATGACGTTGCGGGCGTCGTCGTCCGGGTCGGGACGAAGGTCCGGCAATTCAAGCCGGGAGACGAGGTCTATGCACGCCCGGCCCAGGACCGCATCGGCACGTTTGCCGAATATATCGCCATGGACGAGGCCGATGTGGCAAGGAAGCCCAGCAATCTCACCATGGTGGAGGCCGCATCCGTTCCGCTTGTCGCGCTGACGGCATGGCAGGTCCTTGTCGAGCGCGCCAACCTGCAGAAGGGGCAGAAGATCCTGATCCATGCCGGCTCGGGCGGCGTCGGCACCATCGCGATCCAGCTCGCCAAGCATCTCGGGGCCTATGTGGCGACGACCACGAGCACCGCCAATGTCGCCCTCGCGAAAAGCCTCGGGGCGGACGTCGTCGTCGATTACAGGAAAGACGACTTCGAGAAGGTGCTGCAGGGCTACGACGTCGTGCTGAACAGCCTGGGCAAGGATACGCTCGAGAAATCCCTGGACGTACTGAAGCCGGGCGGCAAGCTGATCTCGATTTCCGGCCCGCCCGATCCGGATTTCGCCCGGCAGAACGGCTCCGGCTGGCTGCTTCAACAGGCCATGCGCCTGCTGAGCTTCGGCATCAGGCGAAAAGCGGGACGCCGGAAGATCGGCTATTCGTTCCTCTTCATGACGGCGAACGGCGGCCAGCTCGCACAGATCATCTCGCTGATCGAAGCGGGCCACATCCGCCCGGTGATGGACCGGGTCTTCCCGTTCGACAAGACCAACGAGGCGCTGGACTATGTCGAAACAGGCCGCGCCAAGGGCAAGGTCGTCATCGCAGTGAAGTGACGTCGTTCAGGCTGTAGAAGCGGCGAAGCCAGCCATACTGAGAACAGCCGATGACGGGCTAGCCGTCGCCTATCCTTAATTCCGGCTCCTCGGCGCAAATCGCGGCGAGGAAATCGACGAATTGCCGCACTCGGGAGGGCATGCGCCGTCCGGCAACGGTAACGGCGTTGATCGGAAAGAGCGGCGGCGCATGCTGGTCCAAAATTCGCACAACCTCGCCGGTGGCCAGCACATCCGTGAACAACCAGCTCGCGTGGTGGGCGATACCAAGGCCCGCGAGGACCGCGCCGCGGACATGCTCGGCGTCGTTCGTACGGAACGCTCCCCCACCGTCGACCGTGACCTGCCGGCCGTCTACCTCAAAACCCCACCCGATGATATCTCCCTGGTAGACATAGCTGATACGCTCGTGGGTGCGCAGTTCGTCCAGCGTCTGCGGCGTGCCGTGTTGGACAAGATAGCCGGCGGAGGCCAGGGTTATCATCCGCATGTCGCCGATATGTCGGGCGACAAGTGCCGAATCCGAAAGCCGACCGATACGGATCGCGACGTCTATTCCCTCCTCGATAAGGTCAACGTGCCGCCCGGAGACTTCCATCTCGATCGCGACGTCAGGGAACCGGTTCCTGAAATCCGCCAGCCGGGGAATAACGAACATCCTCCCGAATGCTGGCGAGAGGGTGACGCGGACCAGCCCCGAGGGGGCCGACTGCCCTTCAAGGACCCTCTCTTCGGTGAAGTCGATATCCTGAAGGATACGGACGGTGGCCTCGTAATATTCCTGTCCTGCGGGCGTCACGGCAAGGGCACGCGAACTTCTCGCAAGGAGTTGCGTCCCGAGCCGCGCTTCGAGCGCAGCAAGCTGTTTGCTGACCGTCGGTTGGCTGACGTTCAGGTCTCGCGCTGCCTGCGAAAAGCTTCCGCTTTCGACGACGCGCACGAACATCCGCATCGCATCTAGCTTATCCATCAGTTTTATTCCGAACGAGACCGATCGAGCTGACTGAGCAAGTCATGACCCGGCGGCATGGAATACATCAATGAATTCCAAAATGGAATAGATGACATTCATAAGGCATGACTGCCATTCCCCAAGGGAATATGAGACTCGACATTCGGTCGCCCTTTTACGGGCCCGGAACCGAAAGGAAGAGTTATGACAATCAAGATCTATGGCGATGCTGGCTCGGGCAGCTTGCGTCGCGTGAACGCCGCTGCGAAGATCATGAGCATTGAACTCGAACGCGTTAACGTTGACCTCTTCAAAGGTGAGAGCCAGACCGACGAGTTCAAATCACGTCTCAACCCCCACGGTCTGACGCCGGTCCTGGAGGATGGAGACACCATTCTCTGGGAATCTTCTGCGATCAATCTGTATCTCGCCAACAAGGTGAATTCGCCACTGGTCGGAACCACGCAGGAGGAGCGCTTCCAGGTGCTTCAGTGGATGTTCTGGTCGGGCGAGCAGTGGCGCACCTTCACCACCACCATCTTCGATGAGCGCGTGGGGAAGACGGTCATGGGCGTACCGAAGGACGAGTCCCTCATCAAATTTGCCGAGGGCAAGATCCGCGCTGCAGCGAAGGCACTCGACCGGCATCTTGAAGGCCGCAAGTTCATGGTCGGCAATGGGTTGACCTTTGCCGATATCGATATCGCGGCTCCCTTCTCCCAGGTCGATCGTGCAAAGTTTCCGTTCAAGGAATATCCAAACCTGGTCGCTTGGCACGACAATCTTCTCCAGTCGTTCCCGGCGTGGGCGGAGACGAAGGCTGAGGTTGACAACCGTATGGAAAGCTTCCTGGCGAGCGTCGGCGTGAAACTGTAATTTCTGGCCCTCTTGTCTGGCTGGCGCGCGCATGAAGATGGTGCGCGCTGGCCGGAATCGCGACGATCCTGTCAGCGGCGCGGTGGGCGGCTTATGGCCACCGACCATCTCTCCAGCGTTCAAACCAGATCAGCGTTCCTCGCCCACCGTCAGCGGCCAGTCGACCACGTAGTCTTCGAAATCTTCCACATCGACTTCGTTTTCGCTGACCGTGCGGCCGCGGGCGGAGATGCCGGCCTGGTGCACGGTGTTCGGATCGCCCGAAACCAGCGGATGCCACCAGTAGAGGTCCTCGCCGTCGCGGACGAGGCGATAACCGCAGGTCGGCGGCAGCCAGGCGATCTCGTTGACCGTCGTCGGGGTGAGCTGGATACAGTCCGGCACGGTCGCCTGGCGGTGCTGATAATCCTTGCAGCGACAGCTCTCCCCGTCGAGCAGACGGCAGGCGACGGAGGTGAAGACAACGTCGCCCGAGTCCCAGTCCTCGAGCTTGTTGAGACAACAGAGCCCGCAACCGTCGCACAGGCTTTCCCATTCATTTTGGCTCAGCTGGTCGAGCCGCTTGGTCTTCCAGAAAGGTTCGTCGGTCATCGTGGATATCACATTTGCGGCAGGGCGGAACAAATCCGCGCATCTGCATTTTACCTGTTGCGATTTTGATATCGCGCATCAACCATTTGTCAGCTAAAGCTGATTAACGGTGAGAGGCTAGAGCTCTTGATCCCTTGAAGGGACCGCGTCAAGCACAACTCATCGAAAGGGCGGGGAATTCCGAAGGTGCAGGACGAGCCAAAGTCATCCGACGACCGGCCGCGCGGCAAGCGCCACCTGCTGCTGCGCATCGATTCCTGGATCGATTCCACCGTCTGGAATCTCGGTTTCCGGCTCGGCGAGATCTGGGAGGAGATCACCATCTTCTTCCGCCGGTTTCGCGTGCGTGGCTGGAAACGCCTCGGCTTCGAACTCGCCGGCGAGGCGATGACCCTGGGCACCGCGGGTTTCGTGGTGCTCTTGGCGCTCGCCCAGCCCGCTTTCGAGGAAACCCACGAGGACTGGCGCAACCGTGGCGATTTCGCGGTCACCTTCCTCGACCGCTACGGCAACATCATCGGCCATCGCGGCATCATCCATGAAGACTCCGTGCCGATCGACGAATTGCCGGACCACCTGATCAAGGCGGTGCTGGCGACCGAGGACCGCCGCTTCTTCGACCATTTCGGCATCGACTTCTTCGGCCTTGCCCGCGCCATGAGCGAAAACGCCAAGGCCGGCGGCGTCGTGCAGGGCGGCTCGACGCTCACCCAGCAGCTTGCCAAGAACCTGTTCCTCACCAACGAACGGTCGATCGAACGCAAGATCAAGGAAGCCTTCCTGTCGCTGTGGCTGGAAGCCAATCTCTCCAAGAAGGAGATCCTGTCGCTCTATCTCGACCGCGCCTATATGGGCGGCGGCACGTTCGGGGCAGCGGCCGCGGCACAATTCTATTTCGGCAAGAACATCGCGGAAGTGAACCTTGCCGAGAGCGCCATGCTCGCCGGCCTGTTCAAGGCGCCGGCCAAATATGCGCCGCATGTCAACCTGCCGGCTGCCCGCGCCCGCGCCAACGAAGTGCTCTCCAACCTCGTACAGAGCGGGATGATGACCGAAGGCCAGGTGATCGCCGCCCGCCGCGGCCCGGCGACCGTTGTCGACCGCGCCGACGTCAAGGCCCCGGACTATTTCCTCGACTGGGCCTTCGACGAAGTGCAGCGGCTGGCCTCGGCCGGCAAGTTCCACGAACATTCGGTCGTGGTGCGCACGACGATCGACATGGGCCTGCAGCAGGCCTCGGAATCGGCGGTGGAATCGAGCCTCCGCGAATATGGCGAGAGCTTCAAGGTGAAGCAGGGGGCCCTGGTGATGATCGAGAACGGCGGGGCCGTGCGCGCCATGGTCGGCGGCCGCGACTACGGCGAAAGCCAGTTCAACCGCGCCGCCAAGGCGCTGCGCCAGCCGGGCTCGTCCTTCAAGCTCTATACCTATTCGGCGGCGATGGAGAACGGCTTCAAGCCGGAATCGACGATTTCAGACGCGCCGATCACCTGGAACGGCTGGTCCCCACAGAACTACGCGCGCTCCTACAAGGGCAAGGTGACGCTGCTGTCGGCCATGGCGCAGTCGCTCAATACCGTGCCGGTCAGGCTCGCCAAGGACTATCTGGGCACCGACGTGATCGTCAAGACCGCCAAGGCCTTCGGTGTCGAAACGCCGCTCAGGAAGGACAAGACCATCCCGCTCGGCACGTCGGAAATGACGGTGCTCGACCAGGCGACGGGCTACGCCGTGATGCCGGCCGGCGGCATGGAATCGCGCCGCCACGGCATCGAGCAGGTTCTCGGCTACGGCGGCGACGTGCTCTACGACTTCAACCGGGACGAACGGCCGGCCAAGCGCGTGCTCTCCGAGCAGGCGACATCGTCGATGAACCGCATCCTGACGCAGATCCCGGTGATCGGCACGGCCCGCAGGGCGGCGCTCGACGGCGGCATCGTCACGGCCGGCAAGACCGGTACCTCGCAGAGCTATCGCGACGCCTGGTTCATCGGGTTTACCGGCAATTACACGACCGCGGTCTGGTTCGGTAACGACGACTTCACCTCGATGGACAACATGACCGGCGGCTCGCTGCCGGCCTCGACCTTCAAGACAGTGATGGACTATGCCCACCAGGGCATCGAGCTGCGCGCCATTCCCGGCATCGACAACCCGCTACCGACCGGGGACCACAAGGGCAACGCCGTCGCCAAGAAGAAGGACGGCACCCCCGATACCGGATTGCAGGCGCTCATCCGCCCGCGTTCCCTGTCGGCCGAGTCCACCCGGCTGCTGCGGCAGATCGCCGGAAAGCTGAAAGAAGCCGGGCGGCTCGGACCTGCCACCGCCAAGGTGGCCGACAAGACCGCGACGGGATCGCTCGCCGAGGCGACGGCCGTCAGTTCCAGAAACCCCTGACCCCCTGGCTTCCGAGCTTGCCGCGCATGGTCGCGGCGACGCAGAGCGCAGTCACGCCTTCGTGCAGGCCGCCCTCGGTCAGCTTGCCGAAGGCGATCCGGTCCCGCTCCGACAGGCCGCCGCCGGCCTGCGAAAGCCAGGCACGGAATTCCGCGCTGCGCTCGGCCTGCCCCACCTCCTGCCCCATCAGGTCGAAAAAGCGGATATAGCTGTCGACCGCGAGGTTCTTGACCGGCGGGCTCGTCCAGCCCTCCCGCGCCGGCTGGGGAAGGCAGATCTCGATACCGTCGACGATGGCGCGGCGCGCCTCCGTCGGCTGGCTTTCGGTCAGCGTCATGAAATCGAGGGAAATGTCCTTCGGGGTCGAAGGCCCCGGCGCCGGTTTCAGGTGGTAATAGGCACCCGAAAATCCAGCAGCCACGGCTATCAATGCACCGGTCGCCATCATCCATGCTCTCATCGTCTCTGCTCCGGAACGTCGTCGCAGACACGGTAGCCAAGGAATGAACCGGGCAAGGTACAGGCGGTTTTTAGTCACAGGAACCGCTCGAATCAACCTTATCAAAGGGTTAACCCTAAAATCACCCCTGTTTAGGAATGGCACGCAAAGGCCCTGGATGACCGATCCCGGCACAGGCAGCGGGCCTCTCGCCGCCGATCCGGCGGGGATCGGAGGAAGGACGGCGGGCGTCTTACGGCAGATTTATAGGGAGTGATTCGGCCTCGTGCCGAAGTCATGGGGACGGGCGTGCCGAAAAGACACGCACACCCGTTGCTTCAGTGGAAACAATGCTGGCCTTGAGAGATCAGGCTGCGCGCGGCTCGATGCTGTTCAGGGCGTCACCCAGTTCGCGGCGCCGCTGCATCAGGTCGTAGTCCGCCTGGAGGCCGAGGAAAAAACCCTCGGACATGCCAAAATAACGAGCCAGCCTGAGATCGGTATCGGCGGAGATCGACCGCTTGGCGAGCACGATCTCGTTGATCCGGCGCGGCGGCACGCCTATGGCACGCGCCAGTCCGTTCTGGCTGAGCCCCATGGGTTTCAGGAAATCCTCCAGCAGGATTTCTCCCGGATGCGGGTTCGGGAGCCATTCGGTCTCAACCATGGTAGTCGACGATTTCGACATGGGCCGGCCCTCCTTCGGTCCAGATGAAACAAATACGCCATTGATCGTTGATGCAGATCGAGAACTGCCCCGAACGGTCGCCTTTCAAGGCTTCAAGGCGGTTTCCGGGCGGAATGCGCAAGTCCGACAACGCGCGTGCCTGATTGAGAAGACGCAGCTTTCTCAGCGCAACCGACTGCATATCCGGGGGCAATTTCCGGCTTTTCCTGCCGGACCAAATCCGCTCGGCTTCGCGATCCGCAAAATCCCCGATCATGTGAAGACTATAACGCAATGCGTTATAGCGTGCAACGGGTCCGGGTTTCGCCGGCAGGCCCATTCCTTCGCAATAGAATCAATGCTAACCCTCTGGCACAGCTGTCCGAGGGCCAAAGCAAACCCGTGTTCCGTGTTCCCTTCCTCATCGCGATCGCGCTCACCATCGCCTTCGGCGGCGGGATATGGTCCACCCTCGTGGCACTGGATGCCACGATCGGTTTCGGTGCGATCAAGCTCGGCTCGTGGGAAGCCTTTCCTGACGCGCAGACCGCGCAGGCGGACCCTTACGCGAAATCGCACCGGGCGAGCGCCGGCAAACTCATCTACGCGAGCGCCGAGGGCCTCACCTTCATCGCTTCGGTAGACCAGGCCGGCGAGCGACTGACCGGAAACTGCTCCTATCGCCTCACCGGCCACACGCCGCCGGCGCGTTTCTGGACGCTGTTTGCCGCAGCTCCTGGCGCCGCCCCGCCCTCGGCGCAATCGGACCTGCCGACCGCGCTCAATTCGCGCATCGTGCTGCGCAACAGCAGCAGCGACGGCGGTTTCGACATCGCGATTTCCGCAACCGCCAAGCCGGGCAACTGGCTGGCGGTCACGACGCCCGGCGTGTTCCGGCTGACGCTGACGCTGTTCGACACGCCGACGGCCGGCAGCTCCGGGCTGATCGACCTTACCATGCCGCGCATCGAGAAGACCGGGTGCGGCAATGTCTAGAAGTCTTGGGTTCGGAAGTCCGCGATTTAGACGCCTTGGGTTTAGACGCCTGGGGTTTGGAAGTCTGCGCGCGAGAGGTTTGGGATTGGGCTCGAGGGACTTCGCGTCCCGGAATGCCGGTTCCCGGGGTTTTGCGCTGAAGGTTCTGCTGGCGGTGATCACCGGGCTCGTCGGTGCGGCGCTGCTGCACCTGATCATCGTGCTGGCGCTGCCCGATTTCAGCGAGCGCGACGCCTATACGCGGGTGCTGGCGGAAGGCGAGATCTATCGTTTCTACCGGCTGGGGGAGAAGCCGGACCGGGCCGGGCTTTCCAAGGACGATCCGTTCGTCGATGCGACGGTCTGCGCCTTCGATATCTCTGAGGGACCGGTGAGGCTGACGGCCGCCAATGGCGGCGTGCCCTTCTGGTCGCTCGGCGTCTACGACCAGTCGTCCAACGAGGTGTTCAGCATCAATGACCGGACGTCGGCCGGCGGCGTGCTGGATGTGGTGATCGCGTCGCCGATGCAGCTGACGGCATTGCGCAAGGCGCTGCCGCAGGCGGTTTCGCAGTCGATCCTGGTGGAAGCACGGGCGGAGGAGGGATATGTGGTCTTGAGAAGTCTCGTCCCGCAACCGAGCTTTGCGGGTATCGTGTCGCAATTCCTGAACCAGGCTACCTGCGCGCCCTTCGAATGGCGCTCCCGAAGCCGGTTCTGATCTCCGTTTGCCGACTATTCGGCACGCACCGCGTGGTTTTCAGCCTTGCGGTCGCCAAAATCCTCGAAACGTTCGTATCGCACGCCGGTGAACAGCAGAACCTGTCCGGCGTTGTCGCTTTCGCCGATCCTGATCTGCGGCCGGCGCGCATGCTCGCTGCGCCATCTGTTCAGTATTACGATCTCTGCCATGCTCGTCTCCGTTTAAGGAATTCGAGACGGATGAAGACGGACCGATCTCACCCTGCCCTCTCCAAGGGCCTGACGCTTCCCGAGACAGAAGTCCGGGCATCCGCGCCTTTCTCGCCTGTGCGCCTTGTTCGAAAGCGCAACGACATTTCGACATGAACGGCCGGTTCCGCCTGAACCGGCCGCTATCGGGAAGGGCCCAGGGACGCGGGGCCATCCGGCATTTGAAACGCGGCAAATACGCGCCGGTTACCCCTGGATTCAGCCAGACCACCGTTAACAATGTATTACTGCTAATATAGCACTTGCTACCGGTACATGTCTGTTGTCCGACCCCAAAACGCAGAAGCGTCGGTTTGGTTCGCAGCCTTTGAAGGCGTCGATCGGACCTGCGATTTCCTGGCAAAACAGCGGGACTGCAAGAAATTACCGGCGTATCGAAACGAACCATTTTTACAGACCGTTAACCCTCCAAGAGTTAGCATCCGGTTAAACCAAGGCGACCCCATTCTGCAGATGTTCTCACAGCTGCGTGAGCGGACGGCGCGCCACCGGGAGTTTCCCAGGCAAGGTACGATGAGAACGCCAGGCGAGCTTTTCCGGCACACCTGATCGGCGTTCGGCACTCCGGATTTGTTTTGCGTTGATTGCGAGTTTGCCAGTGACGAATGAGTTTCGAGACCTTGAGAGGCCCCAGGCCATGCGTAAAAAGGATGTGGTGCTGATGGCCACCGTGACGAGCTTCGAAAGTCTTCCGTACCCTTCGCGGTCGGAACTTCGACAGTTCGCCGAGCTCTTCGCACCCCTGTTTTCCGCATCGTCCGAAGAGGCCCGCCGCGATGCGGTCGCGGCGCTCTCGCAATGCAAGACCGTGCCGCCGGCCGTCGCCTTCTTCATCGCCAGCCAGCCGATCGCGGTTGCAGCACCTTTCCTCACCTCCTCGACCTGCCTTTCCGACGATGCGCTGATCGCCATCGCCCGCACCCAAGGGGAAGCGCATGCCCGCGCCATCGTGCGCCGCGAGGCGCTGTCGCCGACGGTGATCGACGCGCTGGTGGGCTTGCGCCACGACCGCACCAAGCGCAGCGATGCGCCCGAAAACCTCGGCGCGCTCCTGCCGCTGAGGCCGACGCCGGAAATGGTCGACGAGGCCGAGCGCAACACGCGCGAGGAACTGCTGCGCAACCGCATCAAGGCGCTTGCCGGCCATGTCGACCGGCCCGCTGCAGACCGGCTGGGCTTGCGCAATCTATCGCCGATCCAGGAGGCGCTGCTCGTCCGCTTCGCCCGCAACCGCGAGACCGGGCTGTTTGCAACCGTGCTTGCCGACACGCTTTCCGCCAGCCACTGGCTTTCGGAGCGGATCATGCTCGACATTTCCGGCCAGCAGCTCGCGGCGACGCTGAAGGGCCTGGCGATGGAGAAGGACGATGCGCTGTTCATCCTGCAGCGGCTCTACGACCATCTGGGTGCGGAACGGGACGGGGTGACACGCGCCGCCGCGCTCTGGGACGCGCTCGACGAGGACGAATGCGGCAAACGCGTCGAGGCCTGGCGCCGCGCCGACAGCTACACCTACCCGGAACAGCAGCATCAGCCGATGTTCGGCGACAACCGCGCGGAAGACAGCCGCCAGCCACGGGTGGTCCGCACCACCGCCAGCGCCCGCAAGCCGCTCAACGGCCTCTACCGGGCGCGGTGACCGGTCAGATCGCTTTCACCACTTCAAACAGATCGGCGACGTCGTCGATCTCCAGTTCCAGCAGCCAGAGATCCGGATCGAAGCGCAGTTCCCGCGACAGCATCTCGCGGATGGCTTCCGGCTCGGCCCGTTCCGCCCTCACCTCGAATTTGCGCCCGCCGTCGTCCTCGTCGCCGAAGAAATTCTGCGGCGCCGGCGCGTAGAGCGTTTCCAGCCCGTCGCGAAAACGCTGGCGGATGAAGATTGCGCCCGCCGCCTCCGCACCCTTCTTTTCGACAGCGGCAAAACCGCCAAGCCCGAAGACGCGGCGGATCATGGCGGAGACGACGATTTCGGATTTCAGGCGCATGGCCCCTCATACGGTGCTTCGGGACCGGGCGCAAACCTGCCTCGCGCCAATTTTATCCGGATATAACTATTGCCATAATTTTACCCGGATGATATTAGCTGCACTTCCATCAAGGAAGGCACGGGACATGAACACCATCGACAGGAAAGCGGCGATCTCCGCCTACAAGGAACGCAAGGCTCCGGCCGGCATCTATGCCATCCGTTTTGCACCCATGGGGCAGCGATGGATCGGCCGCTCCGGAGACCTCGACAAGATCCAGAACCGCATCTGGTTCACGCTCCGGCACGGCAGCCATGTGAGCAAGAGCCTGCAGGCGGCCTGGAATGCCAACCGGCCGGAGGATTTCGCGATCGAGCGGCTGGAGGAGATCGACGAGGAGCTGACCGGTTACCTGCGTGACCGGACGCTGAAGGACCGACATCTGCACTGGGCTTGGGAGCTCGGCGCCGAGGCGGTCTGAGCCCTTCCACGGGAACCAGGCAACGGAAGTCCCTGAGAAGAAACGGAAAATCGCGCTGCCGCGCCCTTTCCTTTCGCCCACTGCACCATATTTACACAGGCGGTGTCGTACGGCACTGTCATGAAAAGGAGTTTGGGGCTTGGCTACTTCCGCATTGATCAGCATTCTGATCACCTTCCTGGTGATCGTCCTGGTTCTCTATCTCGTCGCGCGCCTGCCGATCGATGGCCGCGCGAAGCAGATCGCGCAGATCATCATCATCATCATCGGCATCATTTCGCTGCTGAAATACCTCGCCGTGTTCTAAAGGCAGAGATGCGCCCGGCCATGCCGGGCGCCATCCAACCGGTGCGATGAGGATCACGCCGTCATTGCATTTGTACGCCGGTATTCCTGCGTCACCCCGCCGAAACCCCAGGCGTCGGCCTCGACCTCGCGGACGATGACATAGGTGGCGGGCGGTATCTCGCCGAGGCTCTTTTTCAAAAGCGCGTCCATCGCCTCGATGAAACGCTTCTTCTCCTCGGCCGTGTTGGTGCCGAGCGTGACATTGGCCTCCACATGGGCGGCCACTTCCAGCGGCTCGCCGCCGACGGTCCAGCCGGAAAGATCGACCTCCTCCACCAGGACCGCGGTGACCTCGCGGCGCTTGCGCATGATCGTGTTCATCAGCACCGTGGTTTCCTGCTGCAGCCGGCGCCTGGCTTCCGGTTCGATGCTTTTGCCGGCGATGATGACATGAACGAAGGGCATGACGTTCTCCTTTTCGGATTTCTGTTGACGCCGCTATCTTCTCCCCGCACAATCGTTTTGAAAATCGCGAAGTTTCAAACAAACTCTTTTGCAGAACTCAACGATCATGCTGCCTATCAATCTCGATATCGACACGTTGAGAAGTTTCGCCCTCGGCCTGGAGCTCGGCAGTTTCGCCAAGGCCGCCGACCGGCTCGGCCGCTCGCCTTCGGCGATCAGCCTGCAATTGAAGAAGCTCGAGGAACAGGTGGGCGAAACCCTGCTGCAGAAGCAGGGCCGTGGGCTTGTCCTGACCGAAGCAGGCGAAATCCTGCTTGGTTATGCCAGGCGTATCCTGGAACTCAACGACGAGGCGCGGGCGGCGGTGCGCGGCGTCGGCAAGCTCGAAGGCTGGGTCAGGATCGGCGTGCCGCAGGATTTCGCCGAAACCTGGCTGCCCGACCTGCTCGGCCGCTTTTCAAAAGTCCATCCGAAGGTGCGGGTCGAGGCGCGCGTCGACCGGGGTGTCGCGATGGTACAGGCGATCGACAAGGGCGAACTCGACGTGGCGCTGACCTGGGGCACGCTCGCCAGCCCACGGGCGGAGATCGTCGCAAGGCGGGAAATCGCCTGGATCGGGCCGGAGGGTTTCCAGCATATGCCTGGAGAGACGCTCGCGATCGTCGCCTTCGATCCGCCCTGCGCCTTCCGCAAGGCCGCCATCGATGCGCTCGATCGCAACGGCATCGCCTGGCGCCACGCGTTCGCCAGCCCGAGCCTTGCCGGCCTCTGGGCCGCGGTCACCGCAGGGCTTGGCGTCACCCCCCGGATCGTCGAGGGCAAACCGGCGCAGCTTGCCGCGCTTGATGCGAAAGACGCGGGCCTGCCCGATCTCGGCGCGATCGAGCTTGCACTGCACGTCGCCGAAACCCGCCTCGCCCCACCTGCCGAAGAGCTGAAACGGCTGGTGCTGGAAGCGGTGGCGATGCGTTGAGCGACGAGCCCTCGCCCTGCAAATTGAGAAATTGCCTCTCAGCTAGCCCTCTCCCCGTTCCGACGGGGAGAGGGGACGTGCCACGCGCTCCCTTGAGAATGTGGCAAAACGAGGCGGCATATGTCCGGCAGTCGGCAGCAAACGCCGCCAGGCGTGGGGCTACCGTGGCGACTTCGCGCCAGAAGCGGACACAGCGTCGGCTTAGACGAGTGACCAAATTTGGGGCCGTCAGCGGAATGTCTGCTTCTAGGCTGCGAACAAACAAACACTGCCGATCAATTACATGTCGACTTGTTACTGTCGGCACCATCGCTTGCATGCTGAATAGCTGGAAATGAACGCTCACCCACATGCGCTTGAGCACTACGAGTGTCAGTTGCACATCTTCAAGAAATATACTGTTGTTGCGATCTAGGATGTTGGGTCGTTGCAGCAACAGTCCTATCCACTTGCCGTGCCTAGCACCCGAGCGGCATGGCTTTCCTTTTGGGCGATGAACTGTATAAGTTCAGCCTCATAGGTTGGCGGTACCGCGTCTTTCACCGATTTATGACTGCCTACAAGAGCCCACCATTCTGTGAGTTTTTGTGGAAGCGAGTCATTCAGTTTCGTTTCTGACACTCTATCGAAAACAGAAAAATACCGGAAAAGTGTTGCAAACACCGCGTCGACAAGGCCGAAAGCATCACCCGCGAAGTATTTTTGCGGCTGAAAACGGTCATCGAGAATCCGCAGTCGCTCCTCAAGCTCTCGCAACGAGATTGCGAAAGCGGATGCGTCGACATCGCGGTAGATAATGCGGGCGACGATATTCAGCATGCCATCCGCATAGGCCATCCAGGCTTCATGACAAGCGCGTGCCCAAGGATCGCTGGGCATTAGACCTCCTCCTGTCACCTGATCCAGATAACGGGCAATAACACCGGATTCGAATAGCCATTCGTCGCGCCCAGCCCAAAATACCGGCACCTGACGGCCCGGCGATATATCGCCGAGCCATGCAGGTTTATTGTCGAGGTCGATATCGATCCGTTCAAAGTCAATGCCTTTTTCGATCATGACGATAACGACCCTTTGCACATAAGGGCACAATCTGTGCCCTACGATCTTGTAGGGTTCCAACGGCATAGCTCAACTGACCATGCAATGGACATTGAGTTTGTTGCCGTCCAGATCGCGGAAATAGGCGGCGTAAAAGCCCTCGGCCCGAAATCCGGGCTTGCCTTCATCGGCGCCTCCCAATTTCAAAACCTTCTCATGCACCAGGTTAACCTGTGTCTGGCCGGATGCCGCGAGCGCAATCATCACGCCGTTGCCGACCGAATATTCTTTTCCGTTTTCAGGAACATGAATTGAAAAGGCCGCGCCGCCATTTTCGCCTGCCCAGACGATGAAATCATCCATGTGCATCACCTGTTTTGCGCCGAACTCCGCCAATAATTCGTCATAGAAGCTTTCCGCGCGGGAAAGGTTGGCCGTGCCAAGCGAAGTGTATCCAATCATATCCATGTCCTTCATTGCCGTTGTCGATATGAGCTGAGGATATTCTGTTGCAGAAAAGATGGATATATGCATTTGTGAGAGTTCCTATTGCAAATTTGAAATGAAGTTGGCCAGAATTTGGACTGGAACCTCGTCAAAGTGTTTCTCGCGGTTTGCGAAACGGGCTCTCAGGTTCGCGCCGCCAGGCTTACCGGACTGAGCCATGCGACGGTCTTCCGGCACATTGCCCTGCTTGAAGAACAGACGGGCACGCGTTTGTTCGATCGTGTCAAAGGCCGGTTTGTGTTGACGGACGCGGGCAATGAAATGCGCGAGATAGGTCTTGGTATCGCCCGCTTTTTCGAGGCGATCGACCGGCGTGTAAGCGGCAGGGACGGAAATGCCGAGGGCATTGTGCGCCTTACCGCGCCGCGCAGTTTTGCCGACACCGTGTTGCCGCGTTATCTGATGAATTTCAGCGAGGCGCATCCCAACGTTCGGGTGGAACTTCTGGTTTCGAACCAGGAAATGAACATGTCCGACCGGGGCGCGGACGTCGCCTTGCGAGTCGCCCATAATCCGCCTGACCATCTTTGGGGGCGGCGTGTTCTCGATATCGATTGGGCTATCTACGCGGCCCCCTCCTACCTCGAGACCGCTGCGCGGCTGGACGGCCCATCCGACCTTTCACAACATAAATTGGCCACACCGGTAGGACAATTGCTGCGTCATCCGGTTTTTCGTGACGTGTTGAATGAAAAGCAGCCTGTGACGGCAATCGCATGCGATGATCTCACCGCCATGGCGCGTCTGGCAGCGGAGGGCTGCGGTGTTGCGCTCTTGCCGGACGATTTGCGCCGTTCAGACCTGAAGCGGTGTTTCACCTATCACACGGCACCCGCGAACCCGCTCTGGGTGCTCACCCATCCAGACCTTCGGGGCGTACACAGAATATCGCTACTGATGGGATTTCTTGCCAAAGAGTTCGTTCGAGATCCCTATTGGAGGCGGACCGCTGAAAATCTCATCGGCGAATAATAGATCTTCAAGTTCAGTGCAAAGCTGTCGTTTAGTGCCGCTGCAGCGAATTTCCGCTTTCAGAGTTCAATCATGAACCTTGAACATCCGAAATGAGGGGGCAAAGCAGCCCTTCAGAGATCGTGCCGACTATGACCGCATTGGGCCAAAAGCGGTCGCTGGTGGCCCTCGCCGTAGTAAACAAGAGCATTCGGGAGGCTGGGAGCGACGGCGCCCTACAGCGCGCCGATAGACTTCAGCTTCTTCAGCACCAGCTCGTCGGGCTCGCCGGTTTCCGGCAAGCGGTAATGGCGCTGGAAGCGGCGGATGGCGGCCTTGGTCTGGCTGCCGGCAACGCCGTCCACTTCGACATCCGCATAGGCGATGTTCGACAGGCCGCGCTGGATCTGCAGCACCAGGTTCGTGGGCTGAACGGGCGCGTTCGGCTTCTGGGAGACGGGCGTGGCCACGGGCCTGCCGGAATTGGAGGCCGCGTTCGGGATGTTGGCGGGCGGCGTCATCGTCGGCTTGCGCTCGGAGGCGCGGATTGCGGCGGCCACCGGGTCTTCGCCACGCGCATTGGCGCTTTCGGCCGGGCGGGTCGGAGAAACAGGCCGGGGCGGCTGGACCAGGGACTGCGCGGGCCTTGCCGGCGCGGCGCGTGCTGTCTCGGCGGGTTTTGGCGCTGCCGGCTGAGCGTCAGGAGGGGTTGCCGGCTGGGCGGCGGCCTGCTGCGGCGCCGGGCGCGGCATCGGCGCGACAACCGTCAGCGCGGGCGCTGCCGTCTGGGCAGGCGCTGCGGCTGGCATTGCGGTCGGCGCGGCGGCTGGAGCTGGCGCTACGACGCTCGGGTCGGCCCGCTCGATACGAAACGTGGTGACATCGGCGGGCGCGGTGCGCCTTGCCGGACGATAACCGGCGATCTGGTTCGGGTTCTTGGAATCGCGGGTGGCGAGGAACGGAGACGGATGGCCGCCCGGCTGGTACCAGAGCGCATTGGCGGCGACGAAGGAGAAAACGATGCCGAAGGCAGCGCAGCCGATCAGGGCCTTCGGCCGGCGCGCAGCAGCCCGCGCTCCCGCCAGCAGCAGGTTCGATAGAATGCCCGGTTGCTTGACAGGTTTTTTCCTGTCAGGCGATTTTCGCTTCCGCGCGGTCATCGATAAAATCCTGTTCGTCCATCATGGCCGCATGCCGGGCTGCCCTCAGCCGCGGCGGGAATTCGACTTTTTCCTCCCGGGAGTCATCCCGTTTTGCTTCGACGCCCGAGCCGTCTGCCGGCAGCGAGATCGTCACCACGGTCCCCTCGCCCGGACGGCTGACGATCGTAAAACGACCGCCGTGCAGCGCCACCAGACCTTTTACCAGAGAAAGTCCGAGACCGGTACCTTCGTAGGTGCGGGTATAGGCGTTTTCCACCTGCATGAACGGCTGGCCGATATATTGCAGCTTTTCCGCCGCGATGCCGATGCCGGTGTCGCTGACCGAAATCTTGACGTCATCGCCCTCGAGCACGGCGTCGATCGACACGACGCCGCCGGGGCCGGTGAACTTGATCGCGTTGCCGGCCAGGTTGATGAGGATCTGCTGCACGGCGCGGCGGTCGGCGATCACTTCGCCAAGCCCGCGCGGGGCGCGGCTGGTGAGCGTCACGCCCTTTTCACGGGCGGTCAGATCGAGCATGGCACGGCAGGTTTCCACGGCTTCGGCGATGGCGAAGGGCTCGGCAAGCAGTTCGTAACGGCCGGCCTCGATCTTCGACATGTCGAGCATCGTGTTGACGACGGACAGGAGATGGCCGCCGGACTGGCGGATCAGGCCGACATATTCGCGCTGGCGATCGTTTTCGAGCCGGCCGAAATATTCGCCGATGAGCACGTCTGAAAAACCGAGAATGGCGTTGAGCGGGGTGCGCAGCTCGTGGCTGACGGCAGCGAGGAACCTCGACTTCGCCTCATGGGCGGAACGGGCCTCGGCGACATTGGCCGCGGCTTCCAGACGGAGCTGCTCTTCTTCCGACATGTCGCGCGCCTGCGCCAGGACGTAGAGGAGTTCCCCTTCGCCGTCGCGGATGGCGGTCATGTCGAGGCGAACGGACAGGAACTGGCGGCCGGCCGCCGAGTACGGCCGTTCGATGCGGACATCGGCAGCGGCGCTTGGCACACCCTGGCGCAGCATGTCGAAAGCCTGGACGAGGCCGATCCGGTCGGACACGTGGACGCGCTCGGCAAGCGGCTCACCGGCCGCCTCGCGCAGGCTTGGCGGAAACAGATGCTGATCGCGGCCGCCAGTCTTCATCAGCAGGCCATGCGGATCGAGAATGAGCGACAGGCCGGGCATCGCGTCGAAGGCAGCGTCTTCCGGCGGGGGGGCGGCAACGGAAGCCACGGCATGGCGCGGGAAAGCGAAGGAGGCGGCCGCGGCCAGAAGGAAAAGCGACAGAACCAGAGCGACGCCGACCGGCAGGGCCAGCGCCGGCGGCAGGAGCAGCGCAAGCGCCGGCGGCACGGTGACGAATGCGGCAAGGCCGCAGAACACGAGCCGGCGGAACTGGGCAATTTCACCGGGACGCGCGGTGTCGCCCTCGCCGAGGCGCGTCAGCCAGCGGCTTGCGGTCTCGTCGACCAGCATGACCGCCTTTCCGGCAATGTTACTCAATACGCGCACGCAAAACCCTGCACAGACTCGTTTATCGAAGCCGACAATAGGCCTCCGTGGCTTAAGGAAAGGATAAAAGAAGGGGTGTCTGGAAGTCCCGCAATGGGCCAAAATCCGGCTTTGGGACAGAAGGGCCAAGCCTTCCGAGTTTGTGGTTAACGCGACGTAAGCGGCGGATTTGCTTCGATTTTTCGCAATGCGTTAACCTTTGTGGCAAACCGGCCCCCGACAAAGCCTGGGCTTTCGGGCGGACCGCCGCAATTATGCTTAACATCGATCGCTAAAATTCGATTCAAGTTCGCGACAAAGACGCTGCAAATGCCGATATTTCGCATTTTAAGCAAATTTGCCGAAAAACCGAACGATCCCGTCAAAGCCATATTTGCTTCCCGGCGGTACAACCATGTTCAAGACCGGCACAGATCCGGCGGCCCGCTCGATACCCAAGAGCGGGAAAAACAGGTGGATAGAACGATGTGGTTTCTCATCAAGGGAAGTATGTGGTTCGCGGCGGTGCTGGTAGTGCTCTCCTACTTCAGCAGCAAGCCGGCGACCGAGACCGACGGGCTTTCGCCCCTGCAGGTCAGCAATGCATTTTCGGCTGCGACCGAAGCCTATCAATATGTGAGCGCCATCTGCACCGAAAAGCCTGAGGTCTGCGAAAAGGGTGCCGAGACCTTCTCGGCGCTCGGCACGAGGGCCAGGCAGGGCGCCCAGGTCGCCTTCGAGCTGCTCGACAAGCAGTTCGGCGACAAGCGCACCCGGACCGCGGTGCTTGCCGATCCGGAGCCGACCCCATTCCCGGCCAAGCAGGCCGAAACGGCAGCCGCTGCCGGCGCCGACACGATCTTCACCGGCACCGTTCCGGTCCCGCAGAAACGGCCGACCCACTAATCCCGCGCATCAGGTCGGCGCACCAGATCGACCTGATACCGGACGTCTGATCCGAATTCGAATTTCAAAGCTTGCACCGGGCTCTCAATGCCACGGTTCCCGGTGCCTGATCTGCCTGCCCTGTCATTCAGCATTTGCTGACGCCGTGAGGTTTACCCCTCACGGCGTTTTTTTTGCTTTTATCCGAGCCTGCAGTGCCTATATGGAGCGGATAGAAGAACCGGAGCGCTTATGGCCAGCCTCGATAAGATCATCGAAGATTTCGAATACCTCGACGAGTGGGAAGACCGCTATCGTTACGTGATCGAACTTGGCAAGGCGCTGCCGGACCTTCCCGACGACCAGAAGACCGCGGAGAACAAGGTGCAGGGCTGCGCGAGCCAGGTCTGGCTGGTCAGCCATCTCGGGGACGGCAGCGCCGACCCGGTGATGACCTTCGACGGCGATTCGGACGCCCATATCGTGCGCGGCCTCGTCGCCATCGTGCTCGCCGTCTATTCCGGCAGGACCGCCTCCCAGATCGCCGCCACAGACGCGATCGAAATCTTCGACCGCATCGGCCTTGTCGAACACCTGTCGTCCCAGCGCGCCAACGGGCTGCGCTCGATGGTCAAGCGCATCCGGGAAGAGGCAAGGATCAGGGCCGCGGCTTAGGGCGCAAAGCCCCCTCGCCCCTGCCCGCGGGCCAGGTGGCGAGCGCCTGCTCGGCAACGGCCTCCAGCGTTTCACGACTGAAGCCGGCCTTGGCCTGCACCGCCATGCCGTGAAGAACGGCCATCAGGAATGCCGCAAGCGTGTCGGGCCTCGCCGTCTCAGGCAGGTCGCCCTCGGCCTTTGCCCGCTCGAAGCGCTCGCGAAGCTGCGCCTCGCCTTCGGCACGCGACTCTATCAAGGCCTGGCGGACAGGCTCCGCTTCATCCGATCCCGCCAGCACCCCCTGGATGGCGAGGCATCCCGTATGGTCGGGATAACGGGTGGTGAGGTCGATCGCACCCTGGAGAACGTGCGCCGCAACCTCGCGCGCCGTGGGCAACTGGAGTGCAGCGGGAAGATAATCCACGTACCGCTCGTAGTAGCGTGCCAGGACCTTGCGGAAGAGCGCTTCCTTGTTGCCGAAGGCGGAATAGAGGGCCGGCCTTTCGACACCCGCCGCCTCGGTCAGGTCGGCGTAGGAGGCACCTTCATAACCCTTGCGCCAGAAGACGCATAACGCGGCGTCGAGCGCCTTCTCCACATCGAATTCGCGATGGCGTCCCATCAGCTCTGTCCTGTTATTTTCATAACGATCGTTATTAAACCGCTTGACCGGCCCTGTCAAATTTCATACCGATCGTTATCGTAACATACGTTATGAAATTGGGCGCCGCTTGGCAGGATCGAGCGGAACCCTCGTCGAATTGGGAAAGGATACTCATGTCCAACATATTCAAGGGGAAGGTCGTCCTCATTACCGGCGGTTCGCGCGGCCTTGGTGCCGCGACGGCGGAAGCGTTCGCCGATCACGGAGCGGACGTCGCGATCAGCTACGCGGCCTCGGCCGACAAGGCGAAAGCCGTCGTGGAAAAGCTCAGGGCAAAGGGCGTTCGCGCGATTGCGGTCAAGAGCGACCAGGCCGACCTTTCTTCGGCAAAACCGCTGATCGACAGGGTGATGGCGGAATTCGGCAGGCTCGACATCCTCGTCAACAATGCCGGTATCGCCATCCAGGGCCAGATGGTCGACGATCCGGAACTCGACTGGGACAACTATAATCGCCAGTGGCAGGTCAACGTGCTCGGTACGATCGCCAATACCCGCGCGGCGGCGCAAAAGCTGACCGACGGCGGCCGGATCATCTTCGTCGGCTCTCTCCTCGGCTCCTACGTCCCCTTCCCCGGTGTCGCCGACTATACCGGAACCAAGTGGGCGCTTGCCGGATATGCGAAGGGCATTGCGCGCGACCTCGGGCCTCGCAATATCACCGTGAACGTGGTCCAGCCGGGAATCATGCCGACCGACATGGCGGCAGACGTTGCCGGCGAGCTTCCGAACCGCGACGCCATCCTCGACATGCATCCGATCCGTCGCATCGCAACCCTCGAAGAGGTGGCCGAAACCATCTGCTTCCTGGCCGGCCCCCATGCGGGCTACATCAACGGCGAGCAGATCAACGTGGCAGGCGGTCTCGGAATCTGAGCGCCGAAGCCCGGAACTCGACACAGAGGTCCCGGTCACCAGCCTTAAAATGTCCCTGAGCTTCAAACGAAGCTCAGGGATTGGGCGTCAGGGGTATCAGGCTTCCGCTGCTTTGGCGGCCATTGTGGCCTTTGCCCACCAGACCAGCTCGTCGAGCGCGGTTTTGGCAGAAGCCAGCAGATTTGCCTCGATCTCCTCGATCGGCTTGTTGCCGCCTCTGGGGGCGACCGCCATGAAGTCTCCGCCACCGATATGGACGGCGGCGTGGGTCGATACCATCTGCAGCTCGACCCCGATGCCGCGCAGATGCTCCACGGCGCGCGACGCGCCCGTGCCGCCGTAACCGATGGCGGTAAAGGGCTTCCGGATCCATTCCTTGTAAGCCTGGTCGAGGGCGTTCTTGAGTACGCCGGTGAGCGAATGATTGTATTCCGCGACCACGAAAATGTAGCCGTCGAAGCGGCCGACGGTTTCCTGCCAGCGGACAGCTTCCGGATTCTGGCTCGGCATCCACATGTTCGAGGCCATCTCGTCGAAGAACGGCAGCGGATGGTCGCGCAGATCGATCAGTTCGACCTCGATGTCGTCACGCGCCTGCGCCTGCTTCAACATCCACTGTGCCGGCTTGTCGGCAAAGCGGGTTGGGCGGGTAGAGCCGATAATGACCGCGATTTTGGGCTTCGGAACCATGGTATCCTCATGTATGTTGGTTTCTGTCCGTAACCATCTATCCGAGGATCGAGTGCCCCATCAAGACAGCACTTTTCGGAAACCAGGTAACCGCGAGGATACCGTGTCCTGCGGGCCAATCAGCCGCATGCTGGCCCGGATCAGCGACAAGTGGACGCTTCTGGTCGTGCGCGTTCTGGGTAACGGCCCTCTTCGCTTCAATGCACTGAAGCGCGAGATCGGTGAGATCAGCCAGAAGATGCTGGCTTCCACTCTTCGCGATCTTGAGGAGAATGGTTTCGTGACGCGGACCGTCACCCCGACGACGCCTCCGCAGGTGGAGTATGCCCTGACGGACCTCGGCCGGGATTTCTGGGAGCCGGTCCAGGCGCTGGCCGACTGGACCCATGCGAACTCCCCGAGGATCGACGCCGCCCGCGCCGCCTATGCAGCGAAACGGGCGGCGCAGTAGGCCGGTGCTTGTGGAGCCGGTCACGGGCGGCATTTGCAGCGTCAACCTCACAAGTCTTTTCCGTCACAGGACCGGCCGGTAATCCTCGGCTCCCCAGTGATGGTTCTGGCGGCGTTTTGCCGGAACCGGCGGCGCATAATGGCGGGCGAGCGCGAGCAGCGCGGTACGCAGCATGAGTTTGGCCGAGCGGGCCGGCCATTGGCGTTCGCGTTCCACCGTCTCAAGACCCTTCGCAAAGCAGCAGACATCCACCGCGACGCCGGAAAGTTCCGGCCCCATCGCTTCCACCGCCCTGGAAAAACGGTTGCGGGCCGATATCGCGCTGTCGGCGATGTCGGCCTGGCCGCCGGCGGTACCCTTGGCGCGGGTGGCGAGCCGCGGTTCCCAGGAGGCGGTAACGCGGGGCTGGAGCTGTCCGCGGGTGAAATCGGCGAGCAACCGCTCGCCCGCGTCCAAGGCTTCCGCCGGCAGAAAGGGCTTTCCCTCGCGGTCCTTCATCCGTGCGATCACGCCGAGCGGCGATTCGGCAAGGTTGCGGCGCACCGGCTGGCGGGCGCCGTCGATCTCGGCCGAAGCCACGACGATCTCGCCATGCTGCTCGACAAAGGCCTCCTCACCCGTCACTAGCGCACGGCGCAGGAAGCTGGACGCCGCCGCACTTGCGGCAATCCTTCCGTCGCCAAGCTGCGCCAGTCCGAGCGAGCGAGCCTGGGCGATCACCGCTTCGGGATAGGTCCGTTCCTCCGCTCCGATCAGCCTGATCTCCCCCGCCTCACCCGCCGCGATGGCGCAGTCGCCGCGGGCGAGCTGGCGGATCAGCCGCAGGAGGTGCCGCCTGAGGGCCGGGTCTGCGGCCTTGTCCATCACCGGTTTCCGAATTGCCTCAGTCATGGGCCGCTACCTCCGACAGGCCGAAAACGGCGGTGACGATGCGCTCGACGGCTGCGACGAACTCGTCGAAGGCGAGGTCGTCGCGGCGATCCTCGACCACGTGGCAGGCGTGGCCGACGGTGGTGCGGTCGCGGCCGAAAGCCTCGCCGATGTCGCTCATCGAAATCTGGAGCGCCACATGGCAGACATACATGGCGATCTGGCGCACATGGCAGGAAAGCCGGCGCCGGTCGCGGCGCAGCATCACCCTATCGCCGAAAAGCTGGACCAGTTCGGAGACCATCTGGCGGACGATGCGGCAGGCGCTCTTGAGCGGCAGGCTGGAGGGAAGCATCGGCGAACCGGCCGTATCCAGCGGCACAGGCGGGGAAAACGGCAAAGAGGAAGGCGGGGCGGAGGGCTGGAAATATCTCTCGAAAGGCATGACAACTCCTCAATTAATAGGAATTAATTCATACACCCTAGAGCAAAAACGGGGACGCTGGAAACCGCCTCCACGCAATTATAAGCTGAAATTGTTGATAATTTCCACAAGCTCCCGAAAGATAATGGGATTTTTTTCCTCTACCCATCCCCGCGATGCCTGTTTCAAAAAAGAAAAAACCGGGCACTCAATCGGCCCGGTTCTTTATCCGCATCTTTACGTCGATGCCAAAACCAGCCACCCCGCCGCTGTTGCGATCGGTCCTCATCGGGCTGGTCTCAAATCCTCCCTGCCTTGTCGGGCGTCGCCCGGATCAGGCCTTGCCGCGCTTGCGGCGCTGGCCGAGACCCATTTCCTTGGCGAGCCTGGAGCGGGCTTCCGCATAAGCGGGGGCCACCATCGGATAGTCGGCCGGCAGGCCCCACTTCTCGCGATACTCTTCCGGCGTCATGTTGTAGTGAGTCATCAGATGCCGCTTCAGCGACTTGAACTTCTGCCCGTCCTCCAGGCAGATGAGATAGTCATCCTCGATCGATTTCTTGATCGGAACCGGGGGCTTCGGCTTTTCGATGGCCACGACAACCGGTGCCGGCGAAGAGGTGTTGCTCAACGCCGAATGCACGTCCGCGATCAAATTCGAAAGATCGCTGACGGGCACAACATGGTTGCTCACATAGGCGGCCACAATATCTGCGGTCAGCTCTACCAGCAGATCCGGGCTTTTGCCCAATGCGACGTCTGTCATTTCCTGTCTCCTGTTTAAGTGACTGGCTGGCCCCGCGACCTCCGCGACACCTGCCCGTTCGTAGAGTCTCCCGGAGAAAACCTATGCCGCCCCGCCGTCTTGCGACCGAAGCCTACCCCTAAGCTTCATGCGGAAAAGAAAACGGTTCACACCGGATATTGCGCTCGATTGGAACCTTCCCTTGCGTGTGAACGGCGTTATTGTTCCTCATCGGAAGAACTTGTCGACTCACCAAAATGACGAGGGAACGCCTAATCTAGAACAACATCTGCACTCTACTTGTAATGAAGTACCACTGCTTCGCTTCATCTCCAAGTGCGAATTTTGCCGGTTACCAGCCTTTCTGCCACCTATATCGCCCCTACATCAGCTTTACTGATGAATAGATGGGCATTTGCTCAGTCGCGACAGGGTTATAACTCGGTCCAGAATGGATTATATTCGCTTATCGTAATCCTTCATTTCATCCCGGACGGACTCAGCGCAAAGTGGATAGCCAACCTTGTGTGCTGCCATAGCGAGCAGATGCGCCGAAATCGGCGCTGTCAGCACGAAGAAAAAGAAGCCTGCAAGCGCTCTTGCAAAAGTCGGCAGATCGCCCGCATGGACGCCGACCGCAAGCAACAGAAGCCCGGAGCCGACCGTGCCCGCCTTGGATGCGGCGTGCATGCGGGTATAAAGGTCCGGCAGACGATTGAGGCCGATCGCCGCCACCAGCGCGAACCCGGCGCCGCCAAGGATCAGAAGAGCGGTGATCGCGGCCAATAGAATATCCATCATTTCTTCGCCTTCCGCCGGACGGCCGGCCCGGTGCCGGATGGGCGCCTTGCCGCGGATTTGCGTCGCGGTTCGGGCACCGACGCCGTGAACGTCTTCATCATGTCTCCCTTCGGCGCCTCCCTGTTGCCGCGCGACAGGATGAACCGCGCAAAAGCCACGGTCGCGAGGAAGCCGACGAGGCCGAGCGAGATGGCGATATCGATATAGAGCGTGAAGCCGGTGCGAATGGCGATCAGCGCGATGAAGCCGATGACGATGCCGGTCAGCATATCGAGCGCCACGACCCGGTCGGGAAGCGTCGGCCCCTTGATCACCCGCCAGACTGTGAGCAGGAAGGAGACACAGAGTACCACCAGCGCCAGCCAGACCGCATAGGAGATGATCGTTTCAGCCGTCGTCATCGGAACGCCTCCATGATCTTGCGCTCGAAGCCGTTGGCGATATCCCGTTTCGTGGCTTCGATATCGGAACAGTCGATCGCGTGGACGAACAGCGTCTTGCGGTCCTCGGAGACGTCGACCGACAGCGTGCCGGGCGTCAGCGTGATGAGGTTGGCAAGCAGGGTGATCTCGAAATCGCGGGTGACGGTCAGCGGGAAGGCGAAGATGCCGGGCTTCAGGTCCATGCGCGGGCTCATCACCAGCACCGCCACCTTCCAGGCCGACAGCGCCAGCTCCTTCAGGAACAGGGCGAGCAGCGACAGGATGCGGCCGAGCCGCCTCCAGTAACCGCGGGCGCCCATCTCGTCTCGGACGATCCAGAGCACGAGCGTCGACAGCGCAAAACCGAAGATCAGGTTATGCAGCGTGGCGCTGCCGGTGACCGCGACCCAGACGACGGCAAAGACCAGTGACAGGATATAAGTGATCATCGCGCTGTCCCTCCCGGGAAGACCGACTGGATATAGGCCGCAGGCTCGCCGAGCCCCTCCGCCGCCTTCTGGGCGAGATCGAGTAGCGGTTCCGGCAGCAGGCCGAAAAGAACGACGAGCGCGGTGAGGCAGCCGAGCGGCAGGGCGATACGCCAGTCGACGGACGAGCCGGCCGGAGCGGCGGCCTCGGGAACAGGGTCGGGCTGCGGCCGCCAAAAGGCAAGCAGGAAGACGCGGGCGAGCGCCAGCGTCACCAGGAAGGCGGAAAGGAGGATCGCTGCCGCCAGCCACCAGGCGCCGATATCGAGCGAAGCTTTCAGGAGCGCCACCTTGGGCCACAGGCCGGAGAGCGGCGGCAGGCCGGAAGCGGCGAGGAACAGCAGGAAACTGGCGCCCGAGAACCACGGCGCCTTCCGGTAAAGCCCGCCGAGACCGGAGAGCGCCCAGGTGCCGCCGAGCCGGCCGACTTCCCCCGACACCAGATAAAGCGCGGTCATGGTCACCACCGAATGCAGCGCGTAGAGGATGGCGCCGCTGACGGCCGCCGGCGTGCCGATCGCGACGCCCGCCATCATGTTGCCGATGCCGGCGATGACCACGTAACCGACGAGCCGGCGGATATCGTTCTGCGCCAGGGCGCCGAGCGCGCCGACCAGCATGGTGAGCGCCGCCGAGATGGCGACGATCAGGCTCAACGCCTCGCGCTCGACGGGAAAAAGCATGACGGTGACACGGATCAGCGAATAGATGCCGACCTTGGTGAGCAGCCCGCCGAACAGCGCCGACACGACCACGCGCGGCGTGTGATAGGAGGCCGGCAGCCAGAAATTCACCGGAAAGGCGGCGGCCTTCATCGCAAACGCCAGGATGAACAGCGCCGTCAGCGTCGTCAGCGGCGCGGTCTCGCGCAGGCCTGCCGCCTTGCGGGCGATATCGGCCATGTTGAGCGTGCCGAAGATCGCATAGAGGTAACCGACCGCGATCAGGAACAGCGTCGTGCCGATCAGGTTGAGGACCGCGTATTTCAGGGCGCCGTCGATCTGCTCCGGCTCGGAACCGAGGATCAGGAGGCCGAAGGACGAGATCAGCAGCACCTCGAACCAGACATAGAGGTTGAAGATGTCGCCGGTGAGAAACGCGCCCGTGACCCCGGCCATCAGCAGCATCAGGAACGGGTAGAAGCCGTAGCGCCGGCCGCTCGCGTCGATATCGGCGAGCGCGAATATGCCGGCGGCAAGTGCGACGACGGCCGCCGCGAGCGCCATGACCGCGCCGAAAAGGTCGGCGGTAAAAGCGATGCCGAAGGGCGGCAGCCAGCGGCCCATCACCATGGTAACCGGGCCATGGACCGAGACCCGCCAGAGCAGTGCGGCGTCCAAAAGGACGAGCAGCGCCAGCCCGGCAATCGCGATGCCGCCATGCAGGCGGACGGACTTGCGCACCATCATCAGCACGGCACCGAGGCCGATCATCAGCGCGACGGGGAGAACGACCAGCCAATCGGCAAGCGGCGGGGCGGCAAGGATCAGGGCTGCGGAGAGGTCGACGGAAGGGGAGGCCATCAGTGGATGCCTCCGGGTGGCGTGTCGGTTTTCCCAGGTCGAGCCATTCGCCCCGCCCCGCTCTTGGAGTCCCCCGCGAGCGCAAGGCGATGCCATATGGGATGCGAGGCGGTGCGTGGAGCCCCTCCCCCTTGTGGGGAGGGGTTGGGGAGAGGTCTTCGCCGTGAATAAAACCCCTCCCGCCTGCCGGCCACCCTCCCCACAAGGGGGAGGGTTAAGGGTGCCGCACCGCCTCGCGTCCCATATCGCTCAACAGAAAGCGGAGAGACAGGGAGCAGGAAGCCCGCCGCTGGCCGATCTCCCCCCTTGAGGGGGAGATGCCCGGCAGGGCAGAGGGGGGTGCCGCGGGATCCAAAGCCGGTGGTGGGAAAGAACATGACAAACTGCAAAACCATCCTCTCAGTATCCCAGCGGCGGGAGTGGTTCCTGCCGCGGTTCGGCGAGCCGCATCTCGTCGGTATCGTCGGTGCCGAGCTCCTGGTAGGCGCGGTAGGTCAGCACCAGGAGGAAGGCGAAGAAGGAAAACGAGATGACGATCGCCGTCAGGATCAGCGCCTGCGGCAGAGGATTGGCGGCGCCTGGCAACAGCACGTCCATGCCGGCCGGGATGATCGGCGGCACTTCGCGGGTGAGCCGGCCGGCGGTAAAGAGCAGCAGGTTGACCGCGTTGCCGAGCAGCACCACGCCCAGAAGGATGCGCACGGTGGATTTCGACAGGATGAGATAGATGGCGCCCGCAAAGAACAGGCCGATCAGGATCGAAAACAGCGCTTCCATCAGTCCTCCCCCTCCACGTCGGAGCCCGGCTCCTGTTCGAGCGCCAGCGCGATCGAGGTGATTGCCCCGACCACGACCAGATAGACGCCGATATCGAAGGACATCACCGTCGAGAGCGGCAGCTCGACATCGAAAATGACCGGATAGACCCAGAGCCCGGTCATGAACGGCACGCCGAAGAAGATGGACAGCGCGCCGGAAAGGGTGGCGAGCAGCAGGCCGAAGCCGGCGATCGCCATCGGATGGAACCGGATCGCGCGGCGTACCGAAGGCACGCCGAAGGCGATGCCGTAGATCGCCAGCGCCGAGGCCGCGATCAACCCGCCGATGAACCCGCCGCCGGGTTCGTTATGGCCGCGCAGCAGGACGAAGACGGAGAACAGCAGCATCAACGCGGTAAGAGACGGGGCGACGGTGCGCAGGATGAGAGTGTTCATGGATGCGCACCTCGCCCGTTGGTTGCCACCACTTCTTTGAGGTTGAAGAAGGTCCGTTCCCTTCGTAGGTCGAACCCTGCCAGCCCCCCTCTGCCCTGCCGGGCATCTCCCCCACGGGTGGGGAGATCGGCTGGGCGCGCTGGCCTGCCTCTAAGCAACCTCCCCCCAAAAGAGAAGCCCCGATCGCAACGCTCGATGGTGGTCGAAATCTCACCGCGAGTCGATCTCCCCCCTTGTGGGGGAGATGCCCGGCAGGGCATAGGGGGGTAAGCCATGATGACGAACCTCATCGCCCCTCCCCCGATCCGGCGCGTTTACCCGCCCTCACCCGGATCAGCGCCAGGACCGCGAGCGCGGTCACCATCACCACCGCGATCTCGCCCAATGTATCCGTGCCGCGGAAGTCGACGATGATGACGTTGACGACGTTGGCGCCGTGGGCGACGGTCTTGGAATAGGTGTTGAAGAAATCGGTAAGCACGGTGTCGAACGGCGCCTGCGTCGACTTCAAAAGCAGCAGCGTGAAGCCGAGGCCGCAGGCGACCGCGACCATGCCGTCGAAGAGCGACTGTCCCAGAGGCCGATGATCGCGGGGCGTGAGCCGCAGCCGCGTCATCACCAGCGCCAAGATGACGACCGACAGGGTCTCGACCATGAACTGGGTGAACGACAGGTCCGGCGCGCCGAACAGCAGGAAAATCACGGCGACGGCAAAACCCTGGATGCCGAGCGAGACGATCGCCGTCAGCCGATCCTTTGCGCGCAGCACGGCGAAAAGGCCGATCACCGCGATTGCGAAGAACGCCGCTTCCTGGACCAGCAATTGCTCCGGCCAGGCGGGCATCACCGGCAGTTCGCCGAACACGAAGGGCGGGACGAGCAGCGTCACGGCCAGCAGGATGAAGGTGGCGGTGATGTAGATTTCCAGCCGGCCCGGCTGGACGAAACGGGTGACGGCGGCCGAAAGCCGGACCAGGCCGGAGACGACGTGATCGAAACCGCGGTCCGGGCCGGGGCCAAGGCTTTCCACCGCCCGCACCATGAAGGCCCGAAGGTCCGTCAGCCGCCAGAAGGCGAGCGCGCCGAGCAACACGGTGATCACCGACAGAAGCAGCGGCAGGCCCAAATGCGGCACGGTGGAAATGTCGATGACGATCTTTTCGTCGGTGATCGCGCTTGCCATCGGCGAGGAGATGTAACGATGCGCCACACCGGAAAAGAGTGCGGCCGCCAGGCCGAGCACCGAGAGTACCACCGGCCCCAGCCAGAGCGTCATTGGTCCTTCGTGGGCATGTTTCGGCGTCTCGACATGGGGACCGAGGAAGGGTTTCAGCGCCACGGCAAAGGCAATCGCGAACATCAGCGCATTGCCGATCACGGCAAGGCCCGTGAAAAACACGGCCCGCGGATTGCCGGCGGCGAGTGCCGCATAGATCTCCTCCTTGGCGAGGAAACCAAAGAACAGCGGCAGGCCGCCCATCGAGAGCGCCGCCAAAAGCGCCGCGCCGAAGGTGACCGGCATGGCGGCGCGCAAGCCCCCGAGCTTGGTGACGTCGCGGGTGCCAGCCTCATGATCCACCGTACCGGCGACCATGAACAGCGCGCCCTTAAACAGCGAATGGGCGACGAGATAAAGCACCGCCGCCTCGACCGCATGGGCCGAACCGAAACCGGTCAGCATGACCAAGAGACCGAGCGAAGCCATGGTCGTGTAGGCGAGCATCAGCTTCAGGTCCGTCTGGCGGACGGCGAGGAAGGTGCCGGCAATCAGCGTAATCCCGCCGAAGAAGGGCAGCAGGATCACCCAGGCGGGCGTATCCCCCATGACCGGGTTCAGCCGCATCAGCAGGTAGACGCCGGCCTTCACCATGGTCGCCGAATGCAGATAGGCCGAGACCGGCGTCGGCGCTTCCATGGCGTTGGGCAGCCAGAAATGGAACGGAAACTGCGCCGACTTGGTGAAGGCGCCGGCAAGCACCAGCAGCAGGGTTGCCAGATAGAACGGGCTCTGGCGCAGCCCGTCGCCCAGATGCACGAGCAGCGAAAGCTGGGTGACGCCGGTGATGTTCCAGAGGAAGACCAGGCCGGCGAGCAGGCAGAGCCCGCCGCCGCCGGTGACCACCAGCGCCTGAAGTGCTGCACGCCGCGCCGCCTCCCGCTCGTGATCGAAGCCGATCAGCAGGAAGGAGGTGATCGAGGTCAGCTCCCAATAGACGAACAGCATCAGAAAGCTGTCGGAGACGACGAGGCCGAGCATGGCGCCCATGAAGGCGAGGATGAAGGCCATGAAGCGCCCCTGCCCCTCATGACCCTTCATGTAGCCGCCAGAATAAACGACGATCAGGGCGCCGATGCCGGTGATGAGAAGCGCGAAGGTGAGCGACAGGCCGTCGAGGAACCACGAGAAGGAGAGGTTGAAGCTCGGCGCCCAGGCATACCCCCCGGTCACCACTTCGCCGGCGGCGATTTCGGGCAGGAAGGTGCAGAAATGCGCAAATGCGAGCGCCGGGGCCAGCGCCAGGACGAAGGCGGCCCTGTCGCCCAGAAGACGGGTGAGGACAGGCGCCAGAACGGAAGCGAGGAAGGGAAGGAAGAGTGCGAAGAACGTCAACGCCGGCGCATTGGCAGCCATGTCATCTCCACGCTTCAGAAGCCCCACACCGCCCGACCGTTCGGAGGCAGGTGATTTTCTATGGGAAACCTGGCCCCGCCTCAAGCGGAACCGGACGAAACACACAGAAACGCGACTTTTCGGGAATTCGATGGCAAGGGCGATCAGCGCTTGAGAGGCGGCTTCGCGCCATTGGTGGCGATGGCCTCATGCAGTGCCAGCACCGATGGTCGAATTTGATCACAAACTGGGGACCAGCAAATGAGCTTGGCCCCCGACTTGATCTTGGTACAAACCGCTCAAGAGATTGCATGATCCCTGCGATCAGGGTGCCAGGTAGTCATTTACCGTCTCCCATGCAGTGGTTTGCAAGAATTTCGCTACTTCTTCATCGAAACCAGCTGTGTAACTGAGTCCCACCGGGTTTTTCTTGAAGATTGCCGCGTAGGTCGTCAAAGCAGCCAGATACGACCCCGCCGCCGTCGGATGCCGCTTGTCGGCCGTGTAGAGACTGATATCAGGGCGCTCTTTGACCGATCTGGCAAATGCCAATCCTGCAGGAATAACCAGAGCTTTGTTTTCATTTCCGATGCGGGTGTAGGCTTCGGCTAGTTGTTCGGTCATCTCCGGTTTGTCGAGATAAGCCCACGACATAAAGAAAACTGGCTCTGCGCCGTTCTTCCTTACGGTCTCGGAGTGCTTCTTTGCATATTCGTAGAAAATGTCCTTCAACTGCGGATGAACCGGGCACTGACTGCAATCCATCATAATCGCCAGGTCGAACAGGCGCTCCGGATTGTTGAAAGTGACGACGTTTTTGCTGTCGATCGTATAACGTCCCACCGCGTTAGGCCGGAAGTACGAGCCGACATCGTGCCAATCGAAACCAGAGCCGCTTATTGTCACCTGAGCCGAGCGTAGCTTGTATTCAGGGTCAGCCGCTGCGAGGATTCTGGAGATAAACCCGCTGATCCCGTTGTTGAAGTAAAAGAAACTATTGCCGATATAGATGATGGATTCGGGACGCTCTATTCCCGTCGTCTGAACTGCGGGTTTTAACTGTGCGAAACCTGGCGAGCTTGCCCATAAAAGAGCGGACACTACCAATAAGGCGGCTTTTACGGAATTCATTAGGCGTTTCATTATCTGATCTCCCTGTCCGATAACGCGGCTGAAACTGCTTGCTCACATTGGTTGTCACCGAAGCGCGTCTCACCTCTGGACGCGATTGCTGAAAGCATAGGCTCCTCCTCCTATTGGTGCTTTCGAGAAGAGAACAAGACACACGTCAGCGCTCGGCGAGTCTGCCGATCCGTGTATCCAGGCATTGCTTTGAGAAGCTCGCACTTCTCCTCCCTGCCCAAATAAATAAACGTACTATTCCGTTAATTCAAGCCGTTCTGTTCACGCCGCGACAACGGCGGTGAATACCTCACCGTGATAATGTCTGCCATTGTGACTGGGAGGTTAGATCGGGCGCGGCTGCGCGGCTGGGATGAGGGCCTACTCCGACAGCTTGCCAGCGCAGGCGTCACACCCCGAAACGGATGCGGCTTCTTAAGTCGCGTCCGAGGGGCCGAGCTTGGTCTCAGGTCTCATTCGTGTGATCCGGCCATCCGTCATACTGCACTGTCTGATATCACTCAGCCGAGAACTTCACCGTCACGCCGCGCTGCCGAAAATAGGCCTGCATCAGCTTCCTGCCAGAACGATTGTTCTGCACGAGCCTAGCCGGGTCGAATACGGCTTCCTTCAAACCCGCCCGGGCCATCGCCGCCTTGAGAGCCGCGATGTGCACGTCGATGTCGGCGTTGTTCGCCTGGAGCGATTCATAAATGCGGCCTGTTGCATCTGCTACGGTCGGTTCGCTCACTATTTCACTCCTGTTGTTGTTTGGCTGGCGCTTATCATGTTTTTCGGCTTGACCTTATTGTGGTGAAAAATCCTCTCGTCAATGTGCGACGATAAACCTGGCCCCGCCTCAAACGGAGCCGGACGAAACACACAGAAGCGCGAGTTTTCGGAAATTTGATGGCCTGCCGGCATCCTCAATCTGAGGTACAGCCCTTGGAAATCTCTTCGATTCAAGACAAGATCATCACGCTCTAGCGTTTTGGGGAAACTCCGATGGAAAACCACGAGCCGTTTTTGCGCGAGGCGATTGCGCTCTCGAAATCCGCGATGGAAGGCGGCGACGAACCATTTGGCTCGGTGCTTGTGAAGGACGGCGAAGTAATCCTTCGTGCCGAAAACAGCGTCTTCACCGGCCACGACATGACGAACCACGCCGAGATGAACCTGGTTAGACCGGCGGCACAGCAATACGACACGGCTTTTCTCGGTGACTGCACGCTCTACACCAGCACCGAACCGTGCGCGATGTGCTCTGGAGCGATTTACTGGTCTGGCATCGGGCGTATGGTGTTTGCCTGCTCCGAAACGCGGCTTGGCGAGATCGCTGGGATCGGGTTGAACGTGCCGAGCCGGGCGGTGTTGCAAACCGGCGCGCGCAACGTCACTGTGGTTGGCCCGACAAACCTCGAAGACGAAGCCGCCAAAGTCCATCAGGAATTCTGGCCGAAGCATTTGGGCAAGACATAGTCTCTTTCGCCCGAAATGCCCGGACGAGCACTGGACAGCTCCGACGCATCTTCTCATGGCCGCAACCGGCCCCGGAAACAGCCATGCCGGCATCCGCTCTCCAATCGCGGACTTTTCCTTCGCCGTCTCGATGCCTATCTATGGGGAAACGAAAGGAACCTTGCGATGTCCGATGTGATCACTCCGAAAGTCCAGAAGACCGATGCGGAATGGCGCGAGATCTTGACGCCCGAGCAGTACCGCATCCTGCGGCAGGCCGGCACCGAACGCGCCTTTACCGGGCCCTTCTGGAACAGCCATGAAAAGGGTCTCTACAACTGCGCCGCCTGCCACGAGCCGCTGTTCGTTTCCGACACCAAGTTTGATTCCGGCTGCGGCTGGCCGAGCTATTTCGAGGCGGTGAATCCGGAAGCGATCACCGAAATCCGCGACGTGTCGCACGGCATGGTGCGCACCGAAGTCCGTTGCAGCAATTGCGGCGGCCATCTCGGCCACGTCTTCCCGGACGGCCCCCCGCCGACCGGCCTGCGCTACTGCATCAACGGCCACGCGATGGATTTCGAGGCGATGAAGTAACAACGAAGGTACCGGGTATCCCTGTCACAGAGGTCGGCCGCACGATTGCAAATTTTGTGGGCGAAATCTGCAATAGTCGCTGTCCGGTTTCTTTCCCGCCGCCTTTCAGTCCCTCGCTCCACCCTCTTCCATGACTTTTATGAATTCCTCGTCGCGAGTTCCGCGCGCAAAGGAAAGAGCCGTCTCGCCTTTACTACCCTTGGCATTCGGGTTTGCGCCATTGGCCAGCAGTGCGGCGACAACATCGGGTCCATTGTCCTGATTGTTCGCCTGGCAGATAAGCGGGGTCCAACCTCGGACATCCCTCGCTTCAATATCGGCGCCTCGCTGCACGAGGAGGCTGACTGCGTCAGGGTCCGTAATGATGTGCAGAAGGGTGACGCCTTCATCGTTTCTGGCGTTTATATCGGCCCCGTTGGCGAGAAGGAGATCGAGAATTTTCTCGTCAAAGTACATGTCGAGAAGATGGATAGGTGAAAATTTGTCTTCATCGACCGAGGTTGCCAATGCAGGGTCTGTAGCGAGCATCGCGTTTACCGTCTTAAGATCACCGACATGGACAGCGTCGTGAAATTTCTCGATCGTTGCCGCGTCCATAGCTGCAACCGAACCAAGTGAAATACCGAGCATCACCGACAGGCAAAGGAATAAACGGAGCATTTTTCTCGTCTTATCTGACCTACTGTCGGTCAACCTATCATACTCGGAAAGACGCGGAACTCTGCTCTAGCGGCTCAATAATCGTCGCTGATCTCGAGCCAGTAGCCGTCCGGGTCCTGCAGATAGACGGAGCGGACGCCGTCGGCACGGGTGTAGATCCGGCCTTCGTTTCTGGCCAGATCGCCGTATTTCGTGCCGGTTGCGGCGATGTGGGCGACCGCGGCGTCGAGGTCGGTCACGGCGATGCAGAGATGGGTCGACATGGTGACGTAGGTTTGGCCGAAATCGCCTTCGATCAGGTGGATCGACTGGCTGTCGCCGATGCCGAACCAGCGGATGTTGGGCTTGCGGGCCTTGCACTCGATTTCCGGCAGGCGCAGGACCCGGTGGTAGAAATCGGCGCTGCGGGTGAGGTCGCGGACCATGATGGACAGGTGGTTTATGTGAAGCGACGCGGCCATGGTCTCCCCCAATCAGCTCTCGCGGGACCGCCTGACGTCAGGTCGGGTCCTTGTCGTAGACGATGATCCCGGGCGGCAGTTGCACCCAGGAATGCCGGCGGCAATCATAGACCGAATCCTGCGGCGCGGGGAAGCCTGGATCGGCGAAGGCGCCGACCGCGACCGCCACGAAATGCTGCTCGGCGCCCTCTTCCGTATGATAGAGATTGGTGCCGCAGACGGGGCAGAAGCGGAACCTGAAGCGGGCGCCCTGGTCTCCGGTGCGGACATATTCGGTGGCCTTGCCGGAGACCTTGTAATCCGGAGCGAAACCGGCAAGTGCCGCAAAGACGCTGCCGGTGCGGCGTTGGCAGGCGAAACAGTGACAGACGCCGACGCCGAGCGGCTCCCCTTGCACCTCGATCGACAACTGGCCGCAGGAACAGGTTGCTGTGCTGGGCGACATGGGAGCACCTCGGTTCGTTACGCCGGCAGTTCCACCGTGAAGGCGAAGCGGGCTTTTTCGCCCGGTGCAAGGAGCACGCCGTAGGGGCGTTTCGCCAGGTCGTCCGAGCCGCCGAGTTCGGCGGCGGTGCCGTGCCAGGGTTCGATGCAGATGAAGGGGGCGCCGGGTTTCTGCCAGAGCGCCAGGTTCGGCAGGTTCTCGAAGGAAAATTTCAGCGCGGGACCACCCTCGGCGGCATAGGTCAGCCCCTCGCCCGCCCCTTCCGGAAAGATCATCGCATCCGCCTCGAACATCGCATGGTCGAGCGTCAGGCTGCCGGCCGTAAACGGCGACGGCAGCTTTTCCGGCTTGACCAGCCCGCCTTCCAGCCGCGTCAAAGCCGGTTCGGCGCCGTTGTCGAGGGTGATTTTGTGGGCCTTGCCCGCCGCGCCGGGAATCGGCCAGACGAAGGCCGGGTGGAACCCAAGGCCGAAGGGCATCGATTTTTGATCGCGGTTCTCGACTTCGCCCGCGACCGTCAGCGTCCGGCCCTCCAGCGAATGCTCGACCGCCAGCAGGAATTCGAACGGATAGACGGCGCGTGTCGCGTCGGAGGCGGCGAGTTCGTAACGGCACATGGTCCCGCTCGACGAGGCGAGCGTAAATTCGCTGCGGCGGGCAAAACCGTGCTGGCCCATCTCATAAGCTCTGCCATCGACGCTGATCCGGTTGTCCGGTGCCTTGCCGACCATTGGAAACAGCACCGGCGAGCGGCCGTTCCAGAAGGCGGCGTCGCCGTTCCAGAGGAAAGAGCGGCCGTCGGCGGCTGTCAGCGCCTGCATCTCGGAACCGAGCGAGGAGATGTCGACGGTCAGGTACTGGTTGGAAATGCGGGTGACGTCTGACATGGAGGCTCCTTCAGGTTCCGGTTCGGAATCATGCCCTCACCTTTGCGCGCCGGACGTTTCGGTTCAATGACGCGCGAAACCTTTTCGAGCCTCAGGCCCGCATCGCCAGGGCGGGCCGGCGCTCCTGTTCGGCCTTCTCCGCCATGCGGATTTCATAGGCCTTGCCCCACTCCGCCATCACCGTCACGGCATGATTGAGGCTGCGGCCGAAATCGGTGGCGGAATATTCCACCCGCTGCACCTTCTCCGCAAACACTTCGCGGCGAATGAGACCGTCCGCCTCCATCTCGCGAAGCTGCTGGGCGAGCACCTTTTCGCTGACGCCTGAGAGTATGCGCCGCAGTTCGCCGAAGCGGCGGGGCTCGATGTTGATCTCCCAGAGGATGTCGGTCTTCCACTTTCCACCGATCACGTTGAGGGCGCTGGCAAAACCGCAATCGTCGTCCGTCAGGCGTTTCATTCCCGTTCTCCCCTTACTGCAGAGTAACCGCTTACCCGAAGGTGCGTAATTTACCGCCTCCGGCTAGAGGCGTTATCAAAATGCCGTCTCACATATTGGAGTTCGATGCGATGACCACAATAGGGTTTCTCGGCGCCGGCCGAATGGGAACGGCACTTGTTCGTACGCTCGCGAAAAACGGCCACGAGGTGCATGTCTGGAACCGCACGGCGGAAAAGGCGCAGGCGCTCGGCGCTTTTGGGGCACGACCGGAACCGACACCGGAACGGGCGGCGGCCGGAGCGGAGATCGTTTTCGTCAATCTGCTCGACTATCCCGCTTCCGATGCACAGCTGAGGAAATCGGATGTCACCGAGGCGCTGAAGGGCAAGCTGCTCGTGCAGCTTACCTCCGGTTCGCCGAAGACGGCGCGCGACACCGGCGCCTGGGCGGCCGAACACGGCATCGCCTATCTCGACGGGGCGATCATGGCCACGCCGAATTTCATCGGCGAACCGGAGACGCTGATCCTCTACAGCGGGTCGGGCGCCCATTACAGGCAGCACGAAAGGGTGTTTGCCGGGCTCGGCGGGAAATCCGCTTTCGTCAGCGAGGATTTCGGGGCGGCCTCCGCGCTCGACAGCGCCCTTCTCGGCCAGATGTGGGGCACGCTGTTCGGTACGCTCCAGGCGCTCGCCATCACCAAAGCCGAAAATATCGATCCCGAAATCTACGCGAACTATCTAAAGCTTTCCCAACCCGTCATCGATGGGGCGGAACGGGATCTGACGCAACGGGTGCTGGACGGGCGCGACCGGGGCGACGAGGAAACCCTCGCGACGATCGCAGTCCATAATGTGGCCTTCCGGCATCTCGTGGAGATCAACACGGAGCGCGGCATCAACCCGGTGATTGCGAACGCCTTCGGCAGCCTTTTCGAGGCGGCCATCCGGAACGGCCACGCCGAGGACGACTTCGCGGCGCTGGCGCGCTTCATGGAAACCAAATGACCGAGGGCGAAAACCGGCAAGGAGAGGCCGCCCGCACCGCCGCCTGTTCCTGCGGCAACTTCCGGCTCACCCTCGCGGGCGCGCCGGAGCGGGTCTATGCCTGCGCCTGCCTCGAATGCCAGAAGGCGACAGGATCGGCGTTTTCCTATCGGGCACGTTATCGCAAGCAGGCAATCGTCGCCGACGAAGGCGAGCGGCGGCGCTTCCGGCGGATCACCGACGAGGGCCGGTGGATGGACCAGGTCTTCTGCCCGAATTGCGGCACGCTGGTCTATATGGAGGCGGAGGTCCTGGAGAACGGGATCGTCGTTTCGGTCGGCTGTTTCGGCGAGCCGGATTTCGCGCCGCCGGCTGCGATCTTCTGGTCGCGCCGGCGCCATGGCTGGTACGAACCGGACGCGGAAATCCGGCTCGTCGAATAGGGATCAGTCTTTCGCGACCTCGCCTGCATATTCATCGTCCGTCACCGCGCCCAGCCATTCCGCCGTGCTGCCGTTCAGCGCTTCCTGGATGGCGATGTGGGTCATGGCGGTGGTCGGGGATGCGCCGTGCCAGTGTTTTTCGCCGGGCGGGAACCAGATCACGTCGCCGGGCCGGATGGCCCGGACCGGCTCGCCCCAGACCTGCGCCAATCCGGCGCCGGCCGTGACGAGCAGCGTCTGGCCGAGCGGGTGGGTGTGCCAGTCTGTGCGGGCACCCGGTTCGAAGGTGACCGAAAGGGCGCGGACCCGGGCCGGCTCCGGCGCCTCGACGATCGGATCCAACCGGACGGTGCCGGTGAAATATTGTGGCGGTGCCTTCGAAGGCTGCGATCCGCTGCGCTTGATGTCCATGGTTCGATCCTCGCTGAACGACTGGTTACACTTCATATGGGTCAGGTCATATAGGTCAGGACGGCATATAGGTCACAACAGGCGCGGCGCGGCATCCAAAAATTCTTGACTTCGATTTTCGCACGTTTATGCCTTTCAGTCGAAGAGCGTCGGCCTTTGAGGTTCAGTTTGCCTAAGTAATCCCCGGTCTCGACAGGTTCACCCTCCCATGTGTGGAAGAGCGATGACGCTTGCCCGCGTGGGAACACTGTTCATCGGGGTGGCGGCTTGAGACCGGTTTGGCATTGATCGTGCCAGTGCGGCCTCATGCTGCCCTGAACCGTCCGACTAAGACCTCCGACGCTTATCTCCCCACAGTCCGGACCTTCGCCACACCGTGCGCGCCCGAAAAGGGCTTCTTGAGTGCCGTTTCCCGCATGAACTTCCTGACCGGAAGATCAAAACGGCATGTGCGACATCCTCCATCTCGAATGGACTGCAATCCCTAAAACCCCACCCCGGCCGATCCTTGCCTGCAGCGGCTGCGGGCTATCGAGACCGTTCCGCTCCAGCGGCCGCATCCGCCTCAACGCCAACGGCAAGCGGCTCGATGCCTGGCTCATCTACAGATGCATCGCCTGCGACGGCACCTGGAACCGGCCGATCTTCGAGCGGCAGACCATCCGGGCGATCGATCCTGCCATGCTCGACGCGATGCAGGCGAGTACGCCGGACTTCGTGGCCCGCATCGAATTCGACGCGCAGGCGCTGAAGGCCAAGGCCGGACGCATCGAGGAGAGCGACGATATCGAGATGCGCAAGGCGGTGCTGCGCCACGATGCGGATTGGCGGCGGATCGCGATCACGCTCGCCCTGCCCTACCCGACCGGCCTGCGGCTCGACCGGCTGCTGGCAGCGGAACTCCAGCTGTCGCGCAGCCGGCTGCAGGCGCTGTTCGAGAGGCAGGAGATCCGGATCGGGCCGGAGCGGAAGGACGCGCTGAAACGCGGTATCCGCGACGGCACCCTGATCACGCTCGACCTGCGCGACGAGGCCGAGCGGCTGGTGGTCGGAAAGGCGGCGATCGGCAGAGCGGCGATGGGCGGCTGATCAGCGATAACCGGTGGCGTCGGCCGGCTTGCCGGGCTCCTGAACCTCTTTCAGGTAGCGCCAGCAATCCGGCCGCGAGCCGTCGACATCGTCGAACTCATAGACCTTGGCAAGGCCGCCGCTCGACAGCGACTGGCCGTTCCAGCGTGCCCGGCCCGGATCGGCGGCAAGCGCTGCCACCGCCCGACCGATGAAGCGCGGGGTTTCGGAAATGCAGAAATGCGGCTGGGCGACGAGCGCATCCCGCCAGGTCTCCTCGGTCACCTGGTAGATATCCAGCATCATTTCGGAGCGCAGCCAGCCGGGGGTGATCGAGACCGAGGTGCTGCCGACCTTCTCGAGATCCTTGCCGTGCGCCCAGGCCATGCGTGTCACCGCGGTTTTGGCGAGGTCGTAGAAGGGCGAGAGGCGATAATGCTCGGCATTGTATTCCGCCGTGCCATCGGTGACCTCGACCAGCAGGCCACCGGGCTTCTCGATCATCAGCTTCAGCGCATGATGGGCGGTGATCAGGTGGGTGTCGATTGCCAGCCGCAGCATGCGCAGGCCCTTTTCGAGGTCGTGCTCCCAGACCGGCTTGTCCCATTCGAACAGATGCTCGCCGCCCCAGATGTCGTTGACGAGGATATCCAGCCGGCCCTGCTCCCGGCGGATGCGCTCGACGAGCGCTGCGACATCCTCAGGGACGAGGTGATCGAGCGGCACCGCAATCCCCGTGCCGCCGGCTTGCGTCACCAGTTCGGCGGTATCCTCGATCGTCTCCGGCCGCCGGTATTCCGACTGCTTCTGCCGCGTCGTCCGGCCGGTGACATAAACGGTGGCGCCGGCCGCTCCGAGCTCGACCGCGATACCCCGCCCGGCACCCCGCGTGGCGCCTGCCACCAGCGCGATTTTTCCCTCGAGCGGCTTTTTGTACACGTGCGACATGACTGCTCCTTCCCTTCCGGTTCCGTATGGTTAGAACTGGCGCTTCACACAAAGGCAATATATAAACGTTTATTCGTTTATAATTCGAGAGGCAAGATGGCGCGACCGAGAACCATGCCGGACAGGGACGTACTGGCGGCGGCACTGAAGGTGATGCACGAAAAAGGCCCGGAGGCACTGACCTTCGCCTCGCTCGCCACGGCCTGCGGCCTTTCCGGCTCGACGCTGGTGCAGCGCTTCAGGAACAAGGAAGAACTCGCCCGTGCCGCGCTGCTGTTTGCCTGGGACGATCTGGATGCCAAGACGGAAGCGGCGATCGCCGCCGCGCCGAAGACACCTCAAGGTGCTGTGGACATTCTCGTCGCGCTTTCCGGAGGCTATGGCGGCATCGAAGCCTATGCCGAAGGCCTGCTGATGCTGCGGGAGGATTTTCGCGATCCGCGCCTGCGCGCCCGCGGCAGCGCCTGGGGCGAGGTTATCTCCACCGCGATCACCGCCTGTTTTGCGGCAACGCCGGGCGCGCCGGACAATATCGGCATGCTGATGGCCTCGCAGTGGCAGGGTTGTCTTCTCTGGTGGGGGTTCAATCCCGCGGGGCCGATCGACGCGCATGTGCGCCGGAGCCTGGAAGCGTTTGTCGCAGCGGTGCTGCCCGGACAATAGAAAAGGCCCGGAGTACCGGGCCTTTGGTCAACCTTCTGGCTCAGGCAACCTTGCCGCTGCGCCGCGGGTGAAAAATGGCAACCAGCCTGCGGCAGGCGATCAATAGCATTTCCGTCTTCAGCGACACGATCGCGACACCACCTAGCACGATCGCGGTGGCGATGATCTCTCTCAGGCTGACGGGTTCACCCAGCAGGACAAAACCGAGGATAATCGTCCAGGGCGGCAGGAAATAACCGTTCATCGAACCGATGGTCGGACCCGCCTTCTTGAGGATGTTCATGTAGAGAACGATTGGCAGGGCAGTTCCGAACACGCCGAGAACGAGAAGCAGCGGCAGGTTGTCGAGTGCCGGAGAGAAGGCCGAAAGACCGCCGAGATAGATCATCACCGCGAAGGTCGGTAGGCCGGAGAACAGCTGCTGTCCCAGCGCCAGCCGGACCGGCTGGGCACCTGGAATGCCGCGCACATAAAGATTGCCGAGCGCGTAGCTGACCGCGACGATGGCCACGGCGCCGACGCCGCGAAGGCTGACATTGTCGGCACCGAGCGCCGCCGGGCCGATCAGCAGGACCATGCCGCCGAAGCCGGTTGCAAGCCCGAGCGCCACTTTCGGCGTCAGCCGCTCGCTCGCAAACAGCGCCTGCGCCAGAACCGCGACGACGAGCGGCGTGGAGGCCTGGATCATCGATGTCAGGCCCGCCGAAATTTCCGTCAGCGCATAGGCCGTCAGGCTGTTCGGCACGACGCCCTGCAAAAAGCCGAGGACGACCCAGTCGCGCATTTCCCGTCCGCGCGGGAGAATGTTGTGGCCGGAGACGATCATCCAGATGGCGATCAGGCTACCGCCCATCAGCCCCCTCACCGCCGTCAGGGCGAGCGGAGAGAGCGCGGTGCCGGCCAACTTCAGGAGAATGAAAGCGCCTCCCCACAGGAAGGAACAGGCAAGCATCTGCACGATCAGCGGAATTTCAAAGGACTTCCTTGCGGCGATCGAAGGCATGGTCGGCTCCTTACCTATTTATCTTCATGTGAAGATATTTGCTCTCAATTTATCTTCATGTCAAGATAGTTTTATCGAGACGGAGAATCGCAATGGCGCAGACGCAAAAAACGCAGGATCACATCGACCGGGCGCGGGCCCAGTGGGCCAAGCAATTGCCGGATCTCGACACGGGTCCGATGGAGATTCTCGGCCGCATCTACCGCCTGTCGCGGCTGGTCACGCCATCGATCGAGGCGACGTTCGCGTCGTTCCAGCTGGACCGCGGAGAATTCGATGTCGTGGGCACGCTGCTGCGCTCCGGGCCGCCCCACCGGCTGACCCCGACCGAGCTCTACCGGTCGCTGATGATCGCCTCCGGCAGCCTCACCCACCGTCTGGGCCGGCTGGAAAAGGCCGGCCTGATCAAGCGCGTCCCGTCCGACAGCGACGGCCGCAGCCTTTCCGTGCAGTTGACCGACGAAGGCATCCGCCGAGCGGAGGCCGCATTCCGGCAGGATATGGCGAGCGAGGCGGCGGCGATCGCGGGCTTCGATCCGGAAAAGAAGGCGCAGCTTGCGGACCTGCTTCGGGAACTGAACCTCGCGGTCGAGGCCTATCTCTCAAGACAGGCACCGTCGGAGCCGACGGAGGATTAACGGAAGGCGGGATCACACGGAAATTAGCTTTCGACGTCCTGGCAGGGTCATGGCGGCAACGCCTGCGACGACGCAGACGAGGCCGGCCCATGCGCCCGGATGCAGGCTTTCGCCGAGAAAAATGACGCCGATCGCCACCCCGACGGGCACCCGCAGATAGGCTTGCGACGTTGCGCCGACGGAGCCGAGCGTCTGCATCAGCCTGAAATAGATGACGAAGGCGAGCGCGGTCGAAAACACCGAGAGCGCCACCAGCGCCAGGATCGATTCCAGCGAGGGGACAAGCGTCCAGGGCTTATCGACGATCAGGCTTGCCGGGACCAGCAGCGCGGCGCCGCAGACGAGCGAGCCCGCCGCCGGCATGATCGGGTCGAGACCTTTGAAGTTCTTGCCGAAGATCGCCGCGCCGGCATAACACACCGTCGCCAGCACGATCGCCAGCTGCGGTACAAGTCCCTCCCCCAGGCCCGACAGCGCTTCGACGCCGATCACCATGCAGATGCCGACGAGCCCCGCGCCGACGCCGAACAGTTTTCGCACCGTCACCGGCTCGTGGCGGGTGATCAATGCCGTGATCAGGAAGGCGAAGATCGGCGTGGTGGAATTGAGGATCGCCGCAAGCCCGGCATCGGTCGACTGTTCCGCCCAGGCAATCAGCGTGAAGGGAATGGCGCTGTTCAGGCAGGCCTGGAACAGGAAGCGCGCCCATGTCGCTCCATCGCGCGGCAGCTTCAGGCCGCGCCAGCGGATGACGGCGAGCAGCACCGCTCCGGCGATCAGCGTCCGCAGCGCGATCAGCGTCACCGGCGGGATGGTCCCGACGCCGATCTTGATGAAGGTGTAGGAAGCGCCCCAGAGCGTGGAGAGCGCCAGAAGCAGCGCCAGTTCCCTGGTCATATTCGGTGTGTTCGGCATGATCCCGCCTGGCCTGTTCGCATTTCGATGCGGGTCTTCTAGGTCAGGACGGAGGGCGGATGCTTCGGTGCGGATCGAAGTGTTCCGACCGACACTGCGCCGCTCGAACGGCAGCGGCTGACCGCACTTGCGGGCGGGCGCCGCCTGTTGCAATGATGCGGGCTAATTCAAGGAATACTATATGCCCTCGACCGAGCTGTTTCTCGCCTTTCTCGCCACCACCGTGGTGTTCGCCTACATACCCGGGCCGGCCATGATTTATGCCGCGGCCCAGACACTGGCGCGCGGGCGGTGGTCTGGCCTGATGGCTTCGCTCGGCATCCATATCGGCGGTTACGCGCATGTGTTCGCCGCAGCCGCGGGGCTTTCGGTGCTATTCCACGCGGTGCCGATGCTCTACCTGGCGGTGAAGCTGGCCGGCGCGGCCTATCTCGTCTGGCTCGGAATCTCGCTGTTCCGCGCCAAGGCGGCCGGCGATCTCGAACTTCCGGAGATTGCCCAGAAATCCGGCCGGCGGGCGTTTTTCGAAAGCATCACGGTGGAAGTGCTGAACCCGAAGACGGCGATCTTCTTCCTCGCCTTCCTGCCGCAGTTCATCGACGCCTCGGCCGCCTTCCCCATCTGGCTGCAGTTCGTGATCCTCGGCACGATCGTCAACCTGATGTTCTCGTCTGCCGATATCGTCTGCGTGCTGCTGGCCGGCGCTGTCATCACCCGGCTGAAACATTCGAGCGGGGCGCAGCGGCTGATGCAGCGGGCCGGAGGCGCACTGCTTGTCGGGCTCGGCGCACATCTGGCGCTGCAGCGGAGCTAGTCAGCTCATTAAAAAGCAGCCCTGCGCCATCTCACCCCGTGACCTTCAGCTCCATGCAGGTCAGATCCAGCCAGCGGCCGAACTTGGTGCCGACCTCGGAAAACGTGCCGGCGGTGCGGAAGCCCAACTTCTCGTGCAGGCCGATCGAGGCGGTGTTTCCGGCCTCGATGCAGGCGACCATGACGTGGATGCCGTTCTCGGCGGCGCGGGCGATCAGCTTCCGCATCAGCAGCCGGCCGATGCCGGCGCCGCGGAAATCGCGGTGGACGTAGACGGAATGCTCGACCGTGTGGCGGAACCCGTCGAAGGCGCGCCAGTCGCCGTAGGAAGCGTAACCGGCGACCTTGCCGTTCACGTCCGCGACCAGAACCGGAAAACCTCGGGCCTTGCGGGCAGAGAACCATTCCTTGCGGTTCTCAAGGTCAACCAGCACGTCGTTCCAGATCGCCGTCGTGTTGGCGACCGCGTCGTTGTAGATCTCCATGACGGTCGGGAGATCGGCTTCGGTGGCGTCGCGTACAAGGGGTTCGGTCATCAGGTTTCGTCCATCATGATACTCATTCGTCCACTATAACAGACGATTGGATAACGAGTCCAGATTTGCTGGCCTTCTCCTTTGATAACTTCATGGGAATCGTTACGGAATGCCGGAGTAGCCAGCTTGAAGCCGGCCGGCTGCCCGCGATAAACCGAACCTCGGATCAAAAACCGCCGGAGAGGCTGAAGCAGGTCATGACCGCGCCGTAGTGGACGGCGGCGGCGGCGACGACGAAGCCGTGCCAGATGGCGTTCTGGAACCGCAGCCGTTCCCAGACGTGGAAGATCACCCCAAGCGAATAGATGAAGCCGCCGATGACGATCAGCCAGACGGTGACGGCCGGCAGATATTGCGAGATCGGCCCCGCCACCATCACGCCGCTCCAGCCCATCGCGAGGTAGAGCAGGATCGTCAGCTTGTCGAAACGGCCGGGAAACAGGCATTTCAGCGTGATGCCGAAAATGGCGGTCGCCCAGATCGCCAGAAGCATGGCGAATATCCACGGGTCGTGGGCGCCGCGCTGCAGGAACGGCGTATAGGTCGCGGCGATCAGGATGAAGATCGCCGAATGGTCGAGCCGCCGCAGCACCCATTTGGTGCGCGAGTGAGGCCAGATATTGTAGGTGAAAGAGATCGACAGGCAGATGATCAGGCCGAGGCCATAGATCCAGGCGGCGGCGATTTCGCCATGGCTGGACCAGACGGTCGCGTAGAAGATCAGGGCGGTGGCGCCGACCAGTGCGAACACGATACCGACGCCGTGGATGATGCCATCCGCGACGATCTCGTGAAAATCGTATTTCCGCCCGAAATTGAAAAACTCGTTCATCCGACCTTCCGCCTGCATGGATCTAAGAATGAGCATGACCAGGGAGGAAGGCAAGAGAGGGAGGATTCACATTCCATTTCCCGCGTTAAAGTTCGGCCGGCACCTCGGCGGCGCAGGTCTGGCAAAGGGGCGTGTGTGGCACGGCATCGAGGCGCTTTTCGGCGATCGGCTGGCCGCATCTGGCGCAGATGCCGAACGTGCCGGCGGCAATGCGGTGAAGTGCCGCATCGATGGCCGCAAGCTCCCGTTCGCCGGTTTCGCCGAGCTCTTCCAGCACCTCGTCATTGTTGCGTTCTACGGCACGGTCGTCGTCGTCAGGGTTGCGGGGTGTGACGAAATCCTGTTCGATGCGGTTCAGGCGGCTTTCCAACTCCGCCTTTCTCGCCCTCAGAACGCTGCCATATCTTGTCGTATCCATGGGTCCGTTCCTTCTCAGCGGTCGACGAGGACCGAGCACGTGGCGTGGCGCACGACGCGGTCGGCGGTGGCCCCGATCAGATAGTTCGAGAGGTCCGGGATATGCGAGGCGACGATGATCAGGTCGGCGTCCTGATCCACCGAAGCGGCCAGGATTTCCCGCGCCGGCGCGCCTTGCCGGATCTCGATATCGGCTTCGATGCCGGCTTTCTCGCGAAGCTCGACGAGCTGCCGTTCGGCATCCTGGCGGGCTGCGACAGTCAGATCGACGGTCAGCTCGGAGACGAGATAAGCGGGCATGTCCTCGACCACGTTGACGATCAGGATCGTGCCGTCCTTGTCGAGAAGGTTCGCGGCGGTAAGCAGGATGCGCTCGCCCTTTTCCAGAGCGGAGACGTCCACTGCGACGATGATCTTCTTGTACATGCGATCTCCTTCAGGTCTTTCGGCCTATCGTATCGTCGCCTGCCCAAAGCCGCCTTGATCAGGGTCAAACGCCTGGTGATCGTCTACAATTTGGAGACGATCAATCACCGTTTTGCGCTCTTTCGTGAACGATGGGCATGGGCCATATAGGCTGCAACAGGGCGCTTCACCCCGCCCGATGTCAGAGAGGATTTTGATATGTCCGATGTCACGCAGCCCTTTGCCCTGACCCGTCACGCCCATGTCCGCGGCGCGCATC
>PVBG01000032.1 GCA_002968845.1 Neorhizobium tomejilense
GGTTTTCTTCACCTGCCGAGCCAGCCCAATCGCCTCTCTAGCGACCGTCACACTTGATGCTGTGGCGCGATCTGCGCCACGATCAGGCTCGACAACGCTTCCATGAGAGCGGCATCGGCGCCGCGCCGCGGCACCAGAACGAATTCCACGTCTTCCAGCACCGGCAGCCGGTCTGCCGGGATTTCCTTGAGCCCCGCCGGCGCCATGCTGCGCGGCTGGACAAGCACGCCCATGCCGGCCCGCGCCGCAGCGGTGAGCCCACTCAAGCTGCCGCAGGTGCAGACGATCCGCCAAGCCATCTTTTCCCGGTCGAGCGCTTCCTGGGCGACGCGCCTTGTGATGCTCGGCGGCGGAAACGCGATCAGCGGCAACGCATCGCCGCGCGACAGGACATGGTCCGGATCGCGTGCTAGCCAGACAAGCGGTTCGCGATAAAGCAGCCGCCCATGCGTCTCGCCGATATGCCGCTTGGCGAGCACCAGATCGAGATCGCCAATGTCCTGCATCTGGTAGAGCACGGCCGAGAGAGCCACGGTCAGTTCCAGATCGACCAGCGGATAAAGCCGGATGAAATCTTCGAGGATCGATGTCAGCCGGCTCGCCACCACGTCTTCCGAAACCCCGAGCCGCAGCCGTCCGCGCAACCGGCTTTCGCCGAACAGCGAGGCGACCTTGCCGTTCATATCCAGCATCCCGCGCGCATAGCCGAGCAGCGCCTCGCCTTCCGCCGTCAGCTTCACCTGATGGGTATCGCGAAACACCAATTGGCGGCCGAGCGATTTTTCGAGCCGCTGGATATGCTGGGTGACGGTCGACTGGCCGATCCCCAGCCGGGCCGCCGCCTCGGTAAAACTGCCGGTCTGCTGCAGCATGACGAAACTGTTCAGATGATGAAGGTTCAGCATGGCTATCCAATATCGTGATAACTGTTAGTGTTTGAATTCTGCTTCATGATAAGGGAGGGGTAAATCCTCAAAATACGAGGAATCCGCCCATGAGCCGTTTTCTGCCGGACCGCTTCACGGTCCTTCTCGTCTGCACCGTCATCCTCGCCTCGGTCCTGCCGATCCACGGCATTTATGCCGACTGGTTCAACGTCGCGACCGATATCGCAATCGGCCTCCTGTTCTTCCTGCATGGCGCGCGCCTGTCGCGGGATGTCGTGGTGGCGGGCATCCTGCACTGGCGCCTGCACTTGACGATCCTGCTGACGACATTCGCGATCTTCCCGATTCTCGGGCTGATGATCGGCTTTATTCCGGAAGATATCCTGGCGGCACCGCTTTATGCCGGCATCCTCTTCCTCTGCGTGCTCCCTTCGACCGTGCAGTCCTCGATCGCCTTCACTTCGATCGCCGGCGGCAACGTGCCGGCGGCGATCTGCGCCGCTTCGGGCTCCAACATCTTCGGCATGTTCCTGACGCCGCTTCTCGCCGGCATCCTGCTTTCGACCACCGGTGACGCCGGTTTCTCCTGGGATGCGCTCGAAAGCATCCTGCTGCAGCTCCTCGCCCCCTTCGTTGTCGGCCAAATCCTGCAGCCCTGGATCGGCAACTGGATCCGCTCGAAGAAGAAGATGCTCGCCCCCGTCGACCGCGGCTCGATCCTGATGGTCGTCTACCTCGCTTTCTCGGAAGCGGTCATGGAAGGCCTGTGGCACACCTTTTCGGCGCTGGATATCGGCGTCGTCATCCTCGTCGACATGGCGCTTCTGGCCGTCGTCATCTGCATCACCATGTTCGGCAGCCGTGCGCTCGGCTTCAACAAGGAAGACGAGATCACCATCACCTTCTGCGGTTCAAAAAAGTCGCTCGCAAGCGGCGTGCCGATGGCCAACGCCATCTTCTCCGGCCAGTCCTCGTCGATCGGCGCCATCGTCCTGCCGCTGATGCTCTTCCACCAGATCCAGCTGATGGCCTGCGCCGTCATCGCCCAGAAATACGCCGACCGCCTGAAGGCGAAGAAGGATGCGGTGGTGGCATCGGCTGCGGCTTGAGGGGCTGGTAGCGCTGATCAGGGCTTGCCGATCAGCGCACCTGCTTTGGCCCTGATCTGGGAAAGCTCCCGGGTTGAAACCCGGCCCTTCCGCTGCGCATTACGCGCCTTCCAGTCGAGGCTCTTCACCTGGTCGGCAAGGGCCGTGCTGTCGCCGTCGTCGCCGATCGCCACTTCGAAAGGATATCCCTTCCGCTTGGTGGTCATCGGGCAGCACAGCATCAAGCCGAAGCGATTGTAACTTTGAGGACTCAACACGACCGCGGGCCGGCGCCCGGTCTGCTCATGTCCCGCCTGTGGAGAAAATTCCAGCCAGACGATATCGCCGGCCTCCGGAACGTAGGAAGCAGCCATCATAGGGCTTCCTTGCCGACAGGCCCTCCAAAATCGATTTCCTCGTGAAGGTTGTCGGGTGTCATCCCCGCAATGAGTTGGTCAAGATCAAGTTCCGCGTCCCGCACCGGCTCGATGATGATCCGTCCGTTTTCCTCCGACACATCAACGATCGTGTCGATCTGAAGCTGCGCTGCCTCCATGACGGCGGCGGGAATGCGCACGGAGGCGCTGTTACCCCATTTTTTGACGGTCACGCGCATGGGTCGCTCCAAGTAGATACATTGTCGATACAATAGACCCCTAGCGCCGGGTGGTCAAATAACTCCCCAGAACGAAAAACGGCCCTTCCCCCAGGAGGAAGGGCCGCATTGGGCTTGCTCGACTATATCGGCCGGGTGCCCGGCAGCGGGTTAGTTGACCTGCTGCGGGGTGACCTGAGCCTCGATCGTCTTCGGAGCGACTGCGTCTGCGGCAATCGCGATGCGACGGGGCTTCATGGCTTCCGGAATGTTCCGGAGCAGGTCGATATGGAGCAGGCCGTTCTTCAGCGAAGCGGATTGCACTTCGACATGATCGGCGAGCTGGAAGCGGCGCTCGAAGGCGCGCTTGGCGATGCCGCGATAGAGATATTCGCTCTGTTCGGCAGCGGTTTCGTCCTCGCTCTTTTCACCCTTGACGGTCAGCACGTTCGCATGGGCTTCGAGGCTCAGTTCCTTTTCGTCGAAACCGGCAACGGCCATGGTGATGCGATAGGTGTTTTCGCCGGTGCGCTCGATATTGTAGGGCGGATAGCTCGGGGTCTGGTCGGCCGGCCCGCGATTGTCGAGCAGGTTGAAAAGACGGTCGAAACCGACGGTGGAACGATAAAGGGGGGTAAAATCGACGTGACGCATGGAGTCCTCCTTGGGAAGCGACGTTGCGGTTTTCATCCGGGTTTGCGCATCCCTTGATTGGCGATGCGGTCCCGTTCAGCGGACCCGTTTGGCGCCCGCAGAGTTCAGATGGGGATTGATTTCTGCGGCTTCAAGAGCCCGGTTGCGGCGCGGTTTTGCGCGTGAACCTGACATGAACAGCCCGTTTCGGGCCGGTTCAGGATCGTTTTGATAGAAGTGACAGTGGAAGGCAGACTGTCTCTCTCGACCGAAGCTCCATTCGTCCCTTCGCTTCGGTCATCAATTGCCGGAATCGCTTGAGGTATCCCTAGACCCGCGATTCCGGCTTCTTTTTTCCCGCTGAAGAACTCGCTAGGCCTCGCCCCGCGTCTCAAGCTGCGCGCCCGGCAGATAAAGCAGGATCGGCCTGATTTCGTAGACCGCTGTCGGATTGGCCCGGCGCAGATCTCGTGCCGCCGCAATGGCTCCCTCGATCGTCGGAAAATCCACCACGTAGAGGCCGAGCAGCTGCTCCTTGGTTTCGGCAAACGGACCGTCGATGACCATGCCTTCGCCCTTGCCCCGCAATGTCACGGCCTGCTCCGTCGGGCCGAGCCGCGCGGCAGGTCCCAGTGATTTCTGCGCAACCAGACGGTCGTTGACCTCGAGCAACTCGGTCATCAGCGCCTGATCCTCCTCCTCGGTCCAGGATTGGACCACTCCCTCCTGGTGATAGGCAAGGATTGCGTAATACATGACTTGTCTCCCTCTTATACGTCGACTGACGCCAACCCACCTCCTCGCACACTCCCGTGCTCGGGCGGACCGACGGACATCCGGAAATCTGCAAAAGCGCCTGAATACACATGTTTGACCGGCAGCGTGCAAGCCCTCCGATTTCTTCGGCCGCGCTTTTTCCTTGACGTCCCGCCGCCGCTGGCTGACGCTGGACGGCATGAGCGAAGCGGCAGATTCCATCGACGACATTCTCCACCCGACGCCCGGCAATCCGGCTCCGGCCAATTATTCGGCCGGCTATTTCACCGGCCATCGCGGCACCCGGTTACGCTACGGCCTGTTTCGCTCCGGAATGTCGCCGGCGATCGGCACCATCGTGCTCATGCAGGGCCGCAATGAGTGCATCGAGAAATATTTCGAGACGATCCGGGACCTGAATGCCATGGGCCTGTGGGTCGCGACCTTCGACCTGCGCGGCCAGGGCGGATCGCAGCGGCTGACGAAAAATCCGCGCAAGGGTCATGTCCGCCGATTTTCCGATTACGAGCGGGATCTCGAGATCTTCCTCGAGCATATCGTCCTGCCGGATGCCCGCCTGCCCTTCTTCCTGGTTGCCCACTCGACCGGCGCCCTGATCGCGCTCTCGGCTGCCCCACGCCTCTCGAACCGCATCAACCGGATGGCGCTTGCCGCCCCCTATATCGCGCTTTCGGGCCAGGGCGTGCCGGAAGGGCTTATCCGTTCGCTCGCCGGTCTGGCAAGCTGGACCGGCTTCGGCGGCGTCTCGATGGGCACCGACCGGAGCAACCGCCCCTTCGAAGGCAACCCGCTGACATCGGATCCGAAGCGTTTTGCCCGCAATATCGAGATCGCTGCCGCCCATCCGGAGCTGACGATCGGCCCGCCGACGGCCCGCTGGCTGCACGAGACATTCAAGGCGGCGCGCCGCGTGTCCTCCCAGTCGCATCTGACCAGGATCACCATCCCGACCCTGATCCTCGCTCCGGTTCTCGATGCCATCGTCCCCTATGCGGCGCAGGAGGAGATGTCGCGCAATTTCCGCGCCGGCCAGCTGATCACTATCAACGGCGGGCGCCACGAGCTGTTTCACGACAGGGATATCTACCGCGCCCAGGGGCTGGCGGCGATCGAAGCCTTTATGCCCGGCCAGGATGGCGGTTTTGGGCTTTCCGAGACGGCCGCCTGATCCCGCGACCCGCTCGGCGACCTACTTGCCGGAAAGCAGCTTCATGGCTTCCGCATGCACGGCCTTGCTGCCCGCCGCAAGAATATTGCCGCCGTTTTCCGGGCGCCCGCCGTCCCAGGTGGTGATGATGCCGCCCGCCTGCTCGATGATCGGAATCAGCGCGCCGACGTCGTAGGGCTTCAGGTTGTTCTCGACCACAATGTCGATATGGCCGGAGGCGAGCAGCACATAGGCGTAGCAATCGCACCCGTAACGGAACAGCCGCACCCTTTCCTCGACGGCCTGGTATTTCGCCAGGTCCTCGCCGCCGAAAATATGCGGCGACGTGGTGAACAGGGTGGCGTCGGCCAGGCTGCCGCAGTCGCGCACCGAAATCTGCCGCTCGCCGTCCGGGCCGGAATACCAGGCGCGGGTGCCGTCGGCGAAATAGCGCTCGCCGATAAACGGCTGGTCCATCAGCCCCATGGCGGCGCGGCCGTTCGACTGGAAGCCGATCAGCGTGCCCCAGACCGGCAGGCCGGAAATGAAGGCGCGCGTACCGTCGATCGGATCGATCACCCAGATATGTTCGCGGTCGAGGCCGACATTCTCATGCTCCTCGCCGAGGATGCCGTGTTCCGGAAATTTCTCAGTGATCAGCGACCGGATCGCCGTCTCGGCGGCGCGGTCGCCTTCGGTCACCGGGTCGAACCCGCCCATCAGCTTGTTGACCACCGAAAGTCCGGTGCGGAAGCGTGGCAGGGTCTCTGCCTTGGCGGCGGCGGCAAGCGCATCGAAGAAATCGCGATCGGGGAGCATGGGGAGATCCGCTGAGGAAGAGGTGATCCCTTCTAGGATACTCGCCTGAAACTGAAAACCGGAATCGCGTGGCCGGGCGCAGAAAATCAAAAAACACGCCACCCGCGCCGAAAAACTCATCAAACCGCCTAAAAATGGCGCATATTTAATCAGTCAAAAAAGTTGCTTGACATTTGTGCAGTGCACTCGTAGGTTCATTGCACAGTCTTTGACTGTAAATACCCTCCTTGGGTGTTTCCTCCCTAGACTTAGCCGCGCCCACAAGCGCGGTTTTTTTTGCCCGCGATCAAGCTGGCGAGCCTGCCAACGGGCCGGCAAAAGATCAAACCTGTGGAAAACCTGAAGGTCTATTCTGCCGCCAGCGCGCTGTCGCCGGCGAAGTCGACGACGAAATCCGCCATCTGTCGCATGAAGGTGGAAAGGGCGGCCGCGACCATCGGGAACTCCGGCCGCCTGGCAAGCGTCATCTCGTCCACGTAGAGCGCGCGGTTGATCTCGATCTGCAGCGCGTGCAGGCCACGCACCGGCCGTCCGTAATGTTCGGTAATGAAACCGCCGGCATAGGGCTTGTTGCGCACGGCGGAAAAACCCATGCCGTCGAGGAACTGCATCGCCGCCCGCGAAAGCTCGGCCGAGGCGCTGGTGCCGTAGCGGTCGCCGATGATGAAGTCGGGCCGCACGTCCGAGCCTGAAAGGCGGATATTGCCCGGCATCGAATGGCAGTCGATCAGGATGGCGAGCCCAAAGCGGGCATGGGTGCGGGCGATCAGCTTGCGAAGACAGGCGTGATAAGGCTTGTAGATCGTTTCGATACGCGACATCGCCTCGTTGACCGGCAGCCGGCGGCGATAGATTTCCATGTTTTCCGCGACGATCCGGGGGATCGTGCCGAGCCCGCCTGCGACCCGCATCGAGCCGATATTGACGAAAGGCGGCAAAGGCCCGTCGAACATGCGCGGATCGAGCTCGTAGGGCTCGCGGTTGACGTCGAGATAGGCGCGCGGGAAATGGGCGAGAAGCAGCGGCGCACCGAGTTCCGGCGCATCGGCGAAAAGCTCGTCGACATAGTGGTCTGCGGAGCGGCGGATGGCGAGCGAATCGAGGTCGCTCTCGGCGAGAAATTCGGGCGGGTAGAAGCTGCCGCTGTGAGGCGAATTGAAGACGAAGGGGATAGTCTGCGTGGCGGGCTCCCTCACTTCGAAGTGTTCAAAATCACCCGCGTTGCAATCCATCCTGCCTTTACCATGTCGCGAACTTGTTCAGGAACTCATGTTGCCAGTTGCCCGAGGCGAAGTCCATACTATCTATACCCTACCAAATCCTCTTGTACCCTCATTAAACGGATGTTTACCGCGTGTAGGCAGTGTAAGAGATACCGACAACTCTAAAAATTTGCATTGGATAACGGTCCTGGAGATGATTCAGAAAATCCTTCTCGCCGAAGACGATAACGACATGCGTCGTTTCCTGGTCAAGGCGCTTGAAAAGGCGGGCTACAAGGTTGCGTCCTTCGACAACGGCGCCAGCGCCTATGATCGCCTGCGCGAAGAGCCCTTCTCGCTGCTCCTGACCGACATCGTCATGCCGGAAATGGACGGGATCGAACTCGCCCGCCGGGCGACCGAACTCGACCCGGACCTGAAGGTGATGTTCATCACCGGCTTTGCAGCCGTCGCGTTGAACTCCGATTCCAAGGCCCCTAAGGATGCCAAGGTGCTGTCGAAGCCCTTCCACCTGCGCGATCTGGTGGACGAAGTGAACAAGCTTCTGGCGGCCTGAGGCCCCGAAAGCCCTGATCTGCAAGGCCTTCAAAAAACCTTCGCATTTCATGGCAAAAACCTGTTGACGGCCCGACCAGTCTATGGTCTATGCGCCGCCACGGATGGGCGTGTAGCTCAGCGGGAGAGCACTACGTTGACATCGTAGGGGTCACAGGTTCAATCCCTGTCACGCCCACCATCCAGTTCAAAACGTTAAGAAATCCGCTTCGGCGGATTTCTTCGTTTCTGATCCTCCCCTTAATCTATTCGTTCCAAAACGGCGCACTTGCGCCCGAAATCCTTCACCAGCCTTGCTGGCGATTTGGTCATCTGCGGCTGTTATGGTGTTACGACATCAAGGAGGTCTAGATGGCGCAGTTCAAGAATTCGGAGCATCTCGTCCAGACGAAAGCACCGGCCTTCGAGAAGGATTGGATGCCGGGGCAGAAGGTGCCGAATGCCGGCATTTACCGGTGCAAGACCTGCGGCGACGAAATCGTCGTGCACAAGGACGCGGCCATCCCTCAGATCCACCACGAGCACACGGTCCTCGGACCGGTAATTTGGAAGCTGCTCGTGTTCGCCCAGAAACATCCCTCGCGCCCCTGACCTCCGCATCTGCGCAGAACAGTTACCGCCGTTTCGAGACCGGTCTCTTTTTTCGCCGGAGCGTACCGAATCGGCCCCAACCCGCCTCGTAACACGACATCGAATATGCCAGATGCGACCTACCGCGTCTTTGATGCGGATTTTCCCCAATTTGCCCCGCCCGACCTTCGGCGGGGCTTTTTTGTTTCAGCGGCACGGTTCCTCGCGCTTGACGCCCCGAGGATGTCAGGGGAATCAGAGAATCGCATTGCCGGCGGCAAAGGCGAGCACGACGAAAATCAGGAAAACGACAAGGAAGATGAAGAACAGGATTTTCGCGATCCCTGCCGTCGCGGCGGAAATGCCCGAAAAGCCGAGGAAACCGGAAATCAGCGAGATGACCAGAAAGATGAGAGCCCATTTCAGCATGGAATTGTTTCCTTCACGTTGATGGTCCGATAACGCGAAGAAATGTTCCAGGGTTCCCAATCAGCGCAGGACGTGGGCGGCTCCGGCCACGCCGATCGTCACCCGGTCGCCGACGAAAAGCGTCTCGCGGCTGGGAATGTCGAGCCGGAAGGAGAAGCCTTGCGGATCGCCGCCAAGCCTGATCCGGACATCCGAGGTCGGGCCGCAGAAATTGATCTCGGCGATCGTGCCTGAAGCCCCCTCGCCGCCATTGTGGCCGCCGGCTTGACTGACCGTGACCTGTTCCGGCCGCAGCATGATTTGGGCCTTGCCGCGATAGGCGATATCGTCGACCGGCAGCACGCCCAGTGGGCTTTTTGCCTGTCCGTCGGCGATATCCGCCGGCATCACGATCGCCTCGCCGAGGAAAGCCGCTGTCGCCGCATCGACGGGCCTGGAATAGACCTCGCGCGGAGAACCGACCTGCGCGAACCGGCCGGCGCGCATCACCGCCACCTGGTCGGCAAAAGCGAGCGCCTCGCCCTGGTCGTGGGTCACCAGAAGCGTGGTGATGCCGGCGGCCGTCAGCACGTCAGTCACCGCCTTGCGGGTGGCGGCTCTCAGACCCGTATCCAGCGCCGAGAAGGGCTCGTCGAGCAGCATCAGCCTCGGCTTGCGTGCCAAGGCCCTCGCAAGCGCCACGCGCTGCTGTTGGCCGCCTGAGAGCTGGTCCGGCTTGCGGGAGAGCATGGCCGCGTCAAGCCCGACCATGTCCATCAGCTCTGCGATGCGGGCACTCTTGACCGAGGCCTCCGCCTCCAGCCCGAAACCGATATTCTGCCGGATCGTCAGATGCGGAAACAGGCAGCCGTCCTGCGCCACGATGCCGATACCGCGCTTGTGCGCCGGCACCTGGGACGAGCCGTCGGCGAGCGTCTGGCCATCGAACACGATACGGCCTTCATCCGGCGCGTCGAAGCCGGCAACCAGGCGCAGAAGCGTGGTCTTGCCGCATCCGGACGGACCGACAATCGCCGTGCGGCTGCCGGCTGTCACCGACAGGTCGATCCCGTCGAGGGCTGCGACGGAGCCATACTGTTTGCGCAGGGAGGTCAGGGTAAGCAGCGTCATCGCCCGGCGATCTTTTTCGATTGGTGATGGAGAAGAAAGGTGAGCGGCAGCGAGAAGGCGACCATCAGCACCGCATAAGGCGCCGCACCGGCATAGTCGATCTCGCCGGTCAGCGCCCAGAAGGCCATGGCGAGCGTGCGGGTGCCGTTCGGCGCCAGCATCTGGGTGGCGGTGAGCTCGTTCATGATGCCCAGCGAAGAGAGCGCAACGCCGGCCGCAGCCCCCGGTGCGGCAAGCCGGATCGTGGTCGCAAGCAGCGCGTTGCCCGGCGACCGGCCGAGGCTAGCGGCCGCCTGTTCGATCTCGACCGGCACCTGCGCAATGCTGGCCCGCAGGCTCACCAGCGCCCGCGGCAGAAACATCACCACATAGGCGAGCACGATGGTCGCAACGCTCTGGTAGAGCGGCAGCATGGTCCGCACGGTGATGGTGACGAGCGCCAGCGCCACGACGACGCCCGGCATCGAACTCGCAAGATAATAGCAGCCTTCGAGGAACCGGCTGGCACGGGTCGGCCGGCGCACGGAGAGCCAGGCGATCGGCACGGCGGCCGCAGTCGTCGCAAGCCCGCCGACCAGGCAGATGACCAGCGTCTGCCACAGCGCCAGCCCGACCTCGTCGATCCGCCAGACGCCTGCACCACCGGCGATCAGCCAGCGACCGAGCGTCAGCACCGGAATGCCGAGCGCAAAGGCGGCGGTCGCGGCCGGCAGAAGGAGAGCGACGTATTTCCACCGGCCGAGCCGGGCGATCTTCGGCCGGCGGGCGACGCCGGATCCGAGCCGCGCATAGCGGCTGTGGCCGCGCAGCGAAGCTTCGAGGCCGAGCAGCACGAAACAGCAGAGCACCAGCACCAGCGCCAGCATATAGGCGGCGACACCGTTATAGGTCGATTGGAACTGGTCGAGAATGGCGGTCGTGAACGTGTCGAAGCGGATCATCGCAAACAGACCGTATTCGGCCAAGAGATGCAGGCCGATCAGCAGCGCGCCGCCGCAGAGGGCAAGCCGGAGCTGCGGCAGCACGACGCGCCGGAAGACGGCGAAGGGCGCCAGCCCCAGCGAAGCCGCCTGGTCCTCCAGAGCGGGATCGAGAAGCCGGAACGCGGCGGAAAGCGGAAGATAGAGAAAGGGGAAATAAGCGACGACCGAGATCGCAACACCGGCGGGAAGGCCGTTGAAAGCGGGCCACATCCCGATCCAGGCATAGGAGTGCACGAAGGCGGGCACGGCAAGCGGCGTGACGCAGAGCCAGGACCAGAACCGCGCGCCCGGCAGGTCGCTGCGCTCCGTCAGCCAGGCGAGCGCGACGCCGAGCACGGCGCAGATTGGAATAGTGAAGACGACGAGCAGGACCGTGTTGGCCAGCAGATCGCCGACCCGCGAGCGGAAAATCAGCTGCGAGGCCATCTCCCAACCTGTCACTACCGCTGCCCATAACACGAAGCCGAGCGGCAGGAGCGCCAGCAAAGCCACCACGACCGCGATCGTCAGCGTCCAGGACGACGCCGCCGGCAGGCGGTGTCGCGGCGCGATGGAGATCCTGGTATCTGTGGTGGAAGTCATTGCCGGTCCGAAAATACGAGACATCGCAGGTACGCCCTGCGATGTCTCCGTGCAACTGTTATCGACCGCTTTTTAGAGCAGGCCGGCGGCGGTCATCATGTCGGTGACCTTGGCGTTGTTGAGGGTCGAAGGCTCGACCTTCGGGGCCTGCAGATCGGCGATCGGGGTCAGCATCTTGTTGGAAGCCTCCCCCTTGCCGACGGCGTATTCAAAGGCGGTACCGTCGCGCAAGATCTTCTGGCCGCCCTTGCCGGTGACCCACTTCAGGAAGGTCTGCGCCTGTTCCTTGTGCTTGGAGGAGGCGAGGATGCCGCCGCCCGAGATCGACACGAAGGCGCCCGGATCCTGGTTCTTGAAATAATGCATGCCGATGTTCTTGGTGTTCTCGCCGGTCTTCGCGACGTCGCCGAAATAGTAGTAGTGATAGATCAGGGCGCCTTCGAACTGGCCGGCATTGACCGCCTTCATCGCTGTCGAGTTGCCGCGGATCGGGGTCGCATTTTCCTTCATGCCCTTCAGCCAGGCAGCGGTCGCTTCTTCGCCCTTGAGCTGCAGCAGCGCACCGACGATCGCCTGGAAATCGGCGCCCGACGGAGATGCCGTCCAGCGGCCCTTCCATTCCGGCTTGGCAAGGTCGAGCATCGACTTCGGCAGCTTGTCTCCAGTCAGCTTGGTCTTGTCATAGACAAAAACGGTCGAGCGGGCAGCGATGCCGACCCAGTTGCCGTTGGCCGGATGGAAACCCGGCAAAACCTGGTCGAGGGTTGCCTTGTCGACCGGCGCGAAAAGGCCCTTGCCGTCGACCAGCACCATGGCCGGCGAATTTTCGGTCAGGAACACGTCGGCCGGCGAATTGGCGCCTTCCTGGACGATCTGGTTGGCGACTTCGAGGTCGCTGCCCTGGCGGATGGTGACCGCGATGCCGGTCTCTTCCGTAAAGGCCTTCACCCATTCCTTGGTCAGCCCTTCGTGCTGGGCATTATAGATAGTGAGACTGTCGGCCACCTGCGCCGAAGCCGGCGACGATAGGGACAGAACGGAAAAAGCCAGGGCAACGCCCGCGGCCAAGGTGAATGAAGCTTTCAAGGTCGCCTCCGCAAGAGAGTCAGGAATTTGACGAGCCCGTCATAACCAAAGCAGAGATTTGTGGTCAAGTTTATTCCCGTGACAGGCATAACAAAAGCGTGATTTACCTTTAAAATACAAACAGATACAGCAGGAGACGCGAATTGATCGCGGCACCGGGCCGTGGTGTGCAAATTGTACTTGGGCGGAAATTGCCGCCGGCCGCATCGTCGCAATCTTCCGGCCCGCGGGCAAGTTGGCGACTTGCCGCATAAGTGCCGACGCGGATTTCCGCGCAGGCCCACGAATCAGCTATGGCTAATTCGAACACATCGGGAACGGGCATGGCTGTTGCTTATCTGGAAAAGCTGAATGATGCGCAACGGCGTGCGGTCGAGCACGGCTCGGACGTGCCCAAGGGCGGCCCCGCCGGGCCTTTGCTGGTCATCGCCGGCGCCGGTTCCGGCAAGACCAACACGCTCGCCCATCGCGTCGCGCACCTGATCGTCTCGGGCGCCGACCCGCGCCGCATCCTGCTGATGACCTTTTCCCGCCGCGCGGCCTCGGAAATGGGCCGCCGGGTCGAGCGCATCTGCGCGCAGGTTCTGGGCGCAAATGCCGGCATCATGACCGACGCACTTGCCTGGGCCGGCACCTTTCACGGCATCGGCGCCCGGCTGCTCCGCCTCTACGCCGAACAGATCGGCCTCGACCACGATTTCACCATCCACGACCGCGAAGATTCCGCCGACCTGATGAACCTGGTGCGCCACGAACTCGGCTTCTCGAAGACCGAGAACCGGTTTCCCACCAAAGGCACCTGTCTGCAGATCTATTCCCGTGCGGTGAATTCCGAAACGCCTCTGGACGAGGTGCTGAAACTCTATTTCCCCTGGTGCTCCGCCTGGGAACCGCAACTGCGCGAACTGTTCGCCTCCTATGTCGAGGCCAAGCAGGCCCAGAATGTCCTCGATTACGACGACCTCCTGCTCTACTGGGCGCAGATGATGAGCGAGCCGGCGATTGCGCAGGATGTCGGCGGCCGTTTCGACCATGTCCTCGTCGACGAATACCAGGACACCAACCGCCTGCAATCGTCGATCCTGATGGCGATGAAACCCGGCGGCATCGGCCTTACCGTGGTGGGTGACGACGCCCAGTCGATCTATTCCTTCCGCGCCGCCACGATCCGCAACATTCTCGATTTCCCGAACACGTTCGATCCGCCGGCCAACATCGTCACCCTCGACCGCAACTACCGCTCGACGAATACGATTCTGGCCGCCGCCAACGGCGTCATCGATCTCGCCCGCGAGCGCTTCACCAAGAACCTCTGGACCGAGCGCCAGTCTGAGGAGCGCCCCCGCCTCGTCGTGGTCAAGGACGAGACCGAGCAGGCCAATTACATCGTCGAAAAGATCCTCGAAAACCGCGAAACCGGCATGACGCTCAAGCAGCAGGCCGTGCTGTTCCGCGCGTCGCATCATTCCGGCCCGCTCGAAGTCGAGCTCACCCGCCGCAACATCCCCTTCGTGAAATTCGGCGGCCTGAAATTCCTCGACAGCGCTCATGTCAAGGACATGCTGGCGGCGCTGCGTTTCGCCCAGAACCCGCGCGACCGCGTCGCCGGCTTCCGGCTGATGCAGCTCATCCCCGGCATCGGCCCGCAGACGGCCGGAAAAATCCTCGATGCGATCGCCGCCGATCCCGAGCCGCTCGCAGCCCTCCAGGAAATCCCGGCCCCGCCGCGGTCCGGTGCCGACTGGCCGGCCTTTGTCGACATGCTCGCCGCGATCCGCAAGGGCAAAGGCTGGCCGTCCGAGATCGGCCTTGCCCGCCAGTGGTACGAGCCGCATCTCGTCCGCATCCACGAGGACGCCGAGACCCGCAAGGCCGACCTTTTGCAGCTAGAACAGATCGCCTCGGGTTATGCCTCTCGCGAACGGTTCCTCACCGAACTGACCCTCGACCCGCCGGATGCGACCAGCGCCGAATCCGGCACGCCTCTGCTCGACGAGGATTATCTGATCCTCTCGACCATCCATTCGTCCAAGGGCCAGGAATGGCGGTCGGTCTTCCTCTTGAACTGCGTCGACGGCTGCATCCCCTCCGACCTCGGCGTCGGTTCGACCGCCGAAATAGAGGAGGAGCGCCGCCTCCTCTACGTCGCGATGACGCGGGCCAAGGACCACCTGCACCTGATGACGCCGCAGCGTTTCTTCGTGCACGGCCAGGCTTCGCAGGGCGACCGCCACGTCTACGCCGCCCGCACCCGCTTCATCCCGGCAACCCTGCTGCAATTCTTCGAAACCGCCGCCTGGCCGGTCGTCGCCCAGATGACCGACGCCGAACGCCAGGCCCGCCACCAGGTCCGCATCGACGTCACCGCCCGCATGCGCGGCATGTGGCGGTAACAAAACTGTCCTAAGACTCGCCAGCAATCTGCCACGGAACCGGACGAATTCTTATGGACAAAATCGCAGTATTCGATGGGCATAACGATGCGGTCCAGTTCATGCTGGACTACAAACCCGGCGGCAGGGATTTCCTGGCTCGCTCGGATGCCGGCCATCTCGATCTTCCCCGGGCGATAGAAGGACACCTTGTCGGCGGATTGTTTGCGCTGCAGGCCCATCCGGAGCGCAAGCCGGAAAACGATTTGACGGTCACCGACGATGGTTATGAGGTCCGTTATGCCGACGCCCTGGAAGAGAGTTATGCCCGCCGGCTGATCGACGCCCAGCTTGCTGCCATCAATCTATTGATCCGGCGCTCAAGTGGCCGGATGCGCCTCGCGACCGATGTCGGCAGCATCGAGACGGCCCGGGCGGAATCCGCCTTCGCGGTCGTTCTTCATATGGAAGGCGCCGAGGCGATCGGCCCCGATCTCGACTATCTCCATGTCCTGCACATGGCGGGCCTGCGTTCGCTCGGCCCGGTCTGGAGCCGCCCGAATATATTCGGCTACGGCGTGCCTTTCGCTTATCCGAGGTCGCCTGACACCGGCCCAGGCCTGACGGATATTGGCAAGGAACTGGTGAGAGCCTGTAATGCCCTCGGCATCATGATCGACCTTGCGCATCTGAACGAACGGGGCTTCTGGGATGTGGCCACCTTGAGCTCCGCTCCCCTCGTCGCGACGCATGCCTGTGCTCATGCACTCTGCCCCTCCACCCGCAACCTCACCGATCGGCAGCTTGACGCCATCCGCGATACGGACGGGGTCATCGGCTTCAACCTCGCCGTCTACGATATCCGTGCCGACGCACATCTGGACGAAAACACCCCTCTCGACACTGTTGTCTCCCACATCGGATATCTGATCGACCGTGTTGGCGTGGACCGCGTGGCGCTGGGGTCGGACTTCGACGGCACAGTAGTGCCCCGCGAGATCGGGGATGCGAGCGGCCTGCCGCATCTCTTCGCTGCCATGCGCAAGGCCGGTTTCGACGAACCGACCTTGAGAAAATTCGCCTTCGACAACTGGCTCCGCGTCTTCCGCCTCACCTGGAAGAACAACTGAACAGCCGTATTCCACCAAACCTGTCCCCTCGCCTGTCGCATTGACTCCACCCGACCCGGATGGGAAACAACCGGCATCGTTCAGACGGGAGGGGATGAATGGTTAGTCGCAAAATCGTTTTGGTTCAGGGTGCTTGGGGTTCGAGCGCGAGCTGGACGCCGGTTGCCGATATTCTGCGGGGCATGGGTCACCAGGTTTTCGTGCCGAGCCTCACCGGGCTCGGTGAACGCGCCCACCTCTTTTCGGGCGCCATCAATCTCGACACCCATATCGGCGATGTCTGCGGCCTTATCGAAGCGGAGGGCCTGGAGGAATTCGACCTCGTCGGCCATTCCTATGGCGGCATGGTGATTACGGGCGTCGTGGATCGTTTCGCGGCCCGCATCCGCACGCTGACCTATCTCGACGCTTTCCTGCCGGAAAACGGCCAGTCGGCGCTCGATCTGCTCGGCCCGGAAGTGGCGATGGCCAACCTTGCCATGGCCGGCGAACTCGGCGGCGTCGCGGTGCCGCCCCCTGCCCGTCACGCGACCCGCGTACCGGAACATCTGCGTCATTACATGGCCAGCCGCTCGCCGCAGCCGTTCGCGACGATGATCCAGAAGATCAAGCTGTCGGGTGACTATCGGAAGATCACGAAAAGGCTTTACGTCTCGGCCAATATCGACCAGGCGAAGATCTTTTCCGGCATCTACGCCAGGGTTGGCGCCGATCCGTCCTGGGCATCCATGGAAGTTCCGAGCGGCCACATGCTGCAGCTCGAAATGCCGGACGAGGTCGCCCGCATCATCCACGATTTCATCGGCTGACTTTTCGCCCGTTCAGTCAGACGAGACGAAAGCGGCGGCGAAAACAACCGCCGCCGCTTGTCCGGATCACTTACCGATGGGCTTGATCGACAACAGGATGTCGACCAGTTCCTTCTGGTGCTTTTCCTCGTCGCCCTTGGTTCCCCAATAGGTGACGACGAGGCCCTTGGTCGGCGACGTCTGGATCAGTGCAAGCCCGACGCTCACCGGGCCGCTCTCGTCCTTGCCGTCCCAATCGAGCGTGGTCATCTGCATGCCGTTGAACTCCTCGACCGGAGTTTCCTTCAGCGTCTTGGGATCGACGGTGACGCCAACCTCCTTCAGGAAATCGATGGCGTCCGTAACGGTCTTGTCCATCGACTTCAGCTCCGCGACATCGGCGGAAAGATAGACGGCGTCGTCACTGGACGTGGCATCGACGCCGGTGTCGGTTTCCTTCGGGTTCCAGCTGTCGGGGATCTTGATGCTAGCGATCGGAGCATCGCTCGGGAACTTGAGTGTTTTCGCCTCAGCCAGCATGGGAGCGGCCATGACGAACATGGCAATCAGGAGAGCTTTTTTCATCTGTGAATCCTTAAGAAATGGGGACCGCAGATGCTTCTACCAGCGGCGAAAACCCGTTTAGCACGCAGCCCTTTAAGAATAGGTGGAGCAAACATTCAAAAAGCCGGAGAATTCCGCCAAACTCGCGTTAGGGTACGCCACCTCCCCTTCCGCCGTCGCTGGCAGGCACCTGCTGATCCATGCCAAACCGCAAGATCGGTCGAGCGCGTCATATTTGAAAGGGCGTAGATGGTGTCGCCACGGAGGAAGACTATGAAGGCGCCACTTGAAAACTACCATGCCCGAATGCAGCGGGTGCTGGACCATATCGACCAGCACCTCGACGATGATCTGGGCCTGGACGCGTTGAGCGGCGTTGCAGCGTTCTCGAAATACCATTTCCACCGGCAGTTCGCGTCCACCTTCGGGGTGTCCGTACATCGCTATGTCCAGCTTGCCCGTTTGAAGCATGCTTCGCACCGGCTGGCTTCGAAGGACGCTCCAAGTGTCACGGACGTAGCGATGGATGCCGGTTACGATGCACCCGACGCCTTTGCCCGCGCCTTTCGGCAAAGGCTTGGCCAATCGCCTTCATCATTCCGGAAGTCGCCCGACTGGGCACCGTGGCTTGCGGCCTTCGGGCCTTTGAACAATGCGAGGAGCAAGCTCATGCAGATTACCTATACCCACGACGACGTGACTATCCGCGATGTCCCCCCGACGCCGGTGGCGATCATGGAGCATCGGGGCGACCGGGCAACACTTGGCGATACCATCGAGCGCTTCATTGCCTGGCGCAAGGCGGCCGGCTTATCGCCTGAGACGAGCCCGACCTTCAACGTCTTCCGTTCTGAGAGGACCCCTGCGATCCCGGCCGATTATAGCATGGACCTGTGTGTCGGGACTGACCTGCCGATTGCGCCCGATGACGCACAGATGAAACCAGGCGTGATCCCCGGCGGGCGCTGTGCGGTCCTGCGCGTCTTCCATGATACCCACAATTTAGAGCCCGCCGCGCTCTTTCTTTATCGGGATTGGCTTCCAGCCAGTGGGGAGGACGCACGCGACTTCCCCATCTATTGCCAGCGGCACTTCTCCCTCTTCCCGGGCGCGCAGGTCCATGATGTCGTCGTGGAACTGTTCCTGCCCTTGAAATAGCAGCGCTGGACGGCGGCCGGTCTCGGACATTCGGTATTTCCGGCCTAGCTCGGGCTCCGCCCGCCGCCGCGCCGTTCCAGAAGCTCGATCTGGATCTGCTGCATTTCCGCCAGCCGCTCCCATTGATGCGCCATCTGGTGATCAATCTTTTCGTGGAGCTGGCGGATTTCGAGTTCGGCGCGCAGGTTGATCATGTAGTCGTTCTCGGAGCGCAGCCGGTCCTTCTCCTCCTGCCGCCTCTGGCTCATCATGATGACAGGCGCCTGCAGCGCCGCAAGGCAGGAGAGCACCAGGTTGAGCAGGATGAACGGATAGGGGTCGAAAGGCTGGGAGAACAGGCCGACGACATTGATCCCCATCCAGACGACCAGCACGCCGAGGAAGCTCAGGATGAACGTCCAGGAGCCGCCGAAGGTGGCGACCTTGTCGGCAATCCGCTCGCCGAAGGTGGGGTTGCGCTCGAGCAGGTCGCTGGCGCTCGTCTGCACCGTCGAGGCGCCCTTTTCGAAACTGTCGAGCACGCGCCTGTCGAGATCGGAAAGCTCGCCGCGCTCTTCGTCGAGCAGCTTTTCCACATAACGGCGGCGATAGCGGCCGAGGTCCTCGTCGCAGATATAGCTGTCGGCTGTGCAGTCCGGGACTTCCTCGGCGACCATTGCCACGAGGTTCGGCCGCAGGTGTCCGGCCTTGTGCATTTTCGAGAGCGGAAAAGTGCGGCCGCAGACGACGCATTGCCCTGTCTTGGTCGGAGCCAGATGCCTGCTCATTTCACGCATCTTCCTTCTTCTTCGCATGCGCGTGAAGCGGCGAGAGGTGGAAGAGGCGCGGCGAGAATTTGGCCCGGAACTCTTCCGAACGGCCGATATAGATGAGCGTCACGCCGTCGAGACGGCTGAGCACGTTCAGCAGCCGCTGCTGGGTTTCCGGCTCCAGGCCTTCCAGCACGTCGTCCATGATCAGCCAGGCCGGCTTACGCAGCACCGCGTTGGCGATCGCGAGCGCTGCCTCCTCGTCCTTGTCGAGCAGTCGGTCCCAGCGCTCCACCTCGTCCAGCCGGTGCACGAGGCGGTCGAGCCCGACCTTCTCCAGGGCCTCGGTCAGCGCCTTGTCGTTGATGTCGCTCAGCCCGTCCGGATAGGTCATCACCTCGCGCAGCGTCGCCGTCGGCAGGTATCCGTCCTGCGGCATCAGGATCATGCGGCCCGCGGGCGGCAGGGCGATCTCGCCGCGCCCCCAGGGCCAGATGCCGGCCAGCGCCTGGAAAAACAGATGCCGGTCGGCGCCGGGATCGCCGTTGATCATCACCCGCTCGCCCGGCTTGATGGCGCAATCGCCCTCGACGACGCGCACCCCATGTCCGGCCTCGCCCTGCTCGGGCGCGCCGTAAACCGTGATGCCGCAAACGCTGATGCCCTCCCCCTGTTGCGCCTCTCGATAGGCGATCACCCCGCCCTCCTCAGCCGGCGTATCCATGGAGAGCAGCGCGTTGCGGAAGGAAGAGACGCGGTTCAGCGTTGCCCGCCAGTCGGCGATGACGCTGAAATTGACGACGTACCAGCGAAGCGCCTGGTTGACCTGGTTGAAGGCGCCGACCGCCATCATCAGCCCGCCGAAGGAAAGTTCGCCGGAAAAATACATCGGCGACGCGATGATGATCGGCGCCACCAGCGCCAGCCAGCCGAACCCGGCAGAGACCCAGGTGAGGTTGGCGAGCGCCCAGGCGAGCTTGCGCAGCATGCCGAGCACGCCGTCGATCGCAAAATGCACCCGGTCGCGCTCGCTTGCCTCACCGCGCGCGAGCGTGATCGGCTTGAGGTTCTCGTTGGCGCGCACCAGGGCCGAGCGCAGGTCCGCTTCCCGGGCATAACGCTCGGCGTTGAGCTTCGGCAAAAGGTTGCCGACGACGTTGCTGAGCACCGAACCCAGCAGCGCATAGAGGATCGTCGTCCACACCATATAGCCGGGGATCGAAATGGCGCGGTCGCCGAAATGGAAGACGAAATTCGACGAGATCGCCCAGAGCACGCCGATGAAGCTCGCGAGCAGGATCGTCGAGTTGACGAGCCCGATCGCCAGCGCCGTGGTGTTTTCCGCCAGGATGCGCGTGTCCTCATGCAGCCGCTGGTCGGGATTGCTGGCGATCGAGCCTGCGCGGCCAAGCTTCAGCGCCCGGCCGGGCTTCAGCCAGACATCGGCGAGGTCGCGCGCCAGCCCCTCGCGCATCCGCAGGGCGGTAATCTGGTTCAGCCACTGCTGGATGACGTTCAGGAGCGTCAGCGAAAAGGCGATAATACCAAAGACGACGAGCTGGTTCAGAAATTCCGGCATGTCGCGCCGTTCCAGCGCATCGTAGAATGGTCCGTTCCACTCGTTCAGACGGTATGTCGCATAGGTCGTTGCGAAGATGACGACGAGCAGGGCCGCGGTCAGTACCAGGACGCGATTGCGCACCGGCGCATTCCAGAATGCCTTGCCCATCATGCGGAGCTGCCCCCCCAGGGAAAGTTCGAAGGCCGGCACTACACCTTCGGAATTCTGCGACATCTACTGCGACTCCTACAATCACCCTCGTCACCCCCAACTTAGCACGCGTTTGCGGCTTATGCAGCTTCAAGGGTCCCGTTTGGTTTATATGGGGGTCGAACCAGCCGGATGCATCCAACGTCTTCGTGAGGTTCATCCGGAACGTCCGCGCCGCCGAACCCCACCGAAAAACCGCCCGACAATGTTCGTCACGCGCCACCTCCTCTCTTCACTTTTCCCAAAACCGCTTGCAAATTTCGCAGCCAAATGTTAATGACCGACCAGTCAGTCACAATTGGAGATACGCGGTGGCCGAGAGGAAAAGAGAGAAGCGCGATCCGCAGCAGCGCCGGGCCGAAATCCTGGCCGCCGCCTTCGCCTGCTTTTCCGAACGCGGGTTCGCCGCCACCCGCATGGAGGATGTCGCGGCCCGTGCCGGCATCGCCAAGGGCACCGTCTACCTGCATTTTCCGGACAAGGAAGCGCTGTTCACCGAGCTCGTCTCGGGCATCGCCACGCCGATCCTCGGTCAGATCGACGGGCTGGCGGCCAACGAGGCAATCCCGCCGCGTTTCGCCATCTCGATGTTCTATACCCTCTTCAAGCGCGAGGTTCTGGAGACCGAGCGCCGCCACCTGTTGCGGCTGATCCTCGCCGAAGGCCCGATGTTTCCGGCCGTCACCGAGTTTTACCACCGCGAGATCATTTCGAAGGGTCTCGGCGTCCTGCGCATCCTGCTCGCCCGTGCCGCCACCCGCGGCGACCTGCGCAATCCGGCCATTGCCGAAGTGCCGCAGATCGTCATCGCCCCGGCGCTGTTGTCGATCGTCTGGACGACGCTGTTCGAGGCCTACGAACATCTCGACACCCAAAATCTGTTCGATGCCTTTCTCGAAACCCTGTTCGTGCCGGAAGGAGGTGCGAAGTGAAGCGTATCCTCATCATCGCTATCCTGGCGGGCGCCGCCCTTGCCGCCCTGCCCTTCCTCTTCGCCGACAAGCCGCCGCGCCCTTACCAGGGCTGGGTCGAAGCCGACACGCTGTTCATCGGTGCCGAAAGTGCCGGCCGGCTCACTCAGGTCGATATCGCCGAAGGTGCGACGATCGCAGCCGGCGCGCCGCTCTTCAGGCTCGACTCCTCAAGCGAAGAGGCCGCCGTCGCTGCGGCCCGCGCCGCGCTTGCCCGCTCGCGGGCGGAACTGGATCTGGCGCAAGCCGCCCAGAAACGCCCCCAGGAGATAGACGTGCTGCGCGCTTCCGAACGCGAAGCCTCCGCCCGGCTGGAGCTTGCCGAACAGGATCTCGACCGCACCCGGGTCCTCGTCGAGCGCGGCACCGCGACCCGCGCCAATCTCGATACCGCGACCGCGACCGAGGCCGCCAACCGCGCCGCCCTCGAGAATGTCCGCAGCCAGATCATCCTCGCCGCCCTTCCCGCCCGCGATGAGGCGCTGCGTCAGGCAGAAGAATCCGTCGCCGCCGCCAGGGCCGATCTCGCCTCGGCGCAGGCAGCACTTGCCCGCCGCTCGGTTTCGGCTCCCGCCGCCGGCAGCGTCGAGACACTCTATTACCGCACGGGCGAAGTCGTGCCCGCAGGCCGCCCGATCGTCGCCCTCCTGCCACCCGAAAATGTCCGCATCCGCTTTTTCGTGCCCGAAACCGAAATCGCCCGCCTGTCGCTCGGCCAGCCGGTCCGCGTCGGCTGCGACGCCTGCCGGCCGTCCGATGCAAAGGTCAGCTTCATCGCCAGGAGCGCGGAATATACGCCGCCGGAAATCTACAGCCTCGAAGAGCGTGCAAAACTCGTCTATCGCATCGAGGCCATCCCTGCCGACCCGAAGGCGCTCCGCCCCGGCCAGCCGGTCGATGTCCTTCCGGGAGTTCATCCATGACCGCCGCCGAAACCTACCAAGTCGACGCCCCGGAAACGGTGATCGACGTCCACCACCTCACCAAGAGTTTTGGCGGCCGCAAGGTGGTCGATGATGTTTCCATGTCGGTGAAGAAAGGCCGCATCCACGGCTTTCTCGGCCCCAACGGTTCCGGCAAGACGACCACCATCCGCATGCTCTGCGGCCTGCTGACACCCGATAGCGGCGACGGCACCTGCCTCGGCTTCGACATCCTGACCGAGAGCGACCGCATCCGCCGCCGGGTCGGTTACATGACCCAGAAATTTTCGCTCTACCAGGACCTGTCGATCCGCGAGAACCTCGAATTCGTCGCCCGCGTCTACGGCCTCGCCGATCCGCGCGGCAAGGCGAGCGCCGCCATCGAGCGCCTCGGCCTCAAGGGCCGCGAAAAACAATTGGCCGGAGAACTGTCCGGCGGCTGGAAGCAGCGCCTCGCGCTCGGCGCCTGCATCCTGCCGGAACCCGCGCTTCTCCTCCTCGACGAACCGACTGCCGGCGTCGACCCGAAGGCCCGCCGCGACTTCTGGAACGAGATTCACGCGCTTGCCGCCAACGGCCTCTCGGTGCTCGTCTCGACGCATTACATGGACGAAGCGGAGCGCTGCCACGAGATCGCCTATATCGCCTACGGAAAACTGCTCGCCGAAGGCACTGTGGACGAGGTGATCGCCGGCACCGGCCTCGTCACCTTCGCCGTCTCCGGCCCAGGCGCCGACCGTCTGCAAGCGGAACTCGAACATGCTCCCGGTGTCGACATGATCGCCCCCTTCGGCACCAGCCTGCACGTCGCTGGCCGCGATGCCGCGACCCTGGAACAGGCGATCGCTCCCTATCGCGACAGGCCGGGCCTCAAATGGGAAAAGGGCGAACCGACACTCGAAGACGCCTTCATCGACCTGATGCGCCGCTCGGAGGACAATTTCAAATGACCGCCGCGCCCGAAAATACCAACGGCAATGGCGGCTCCTTCGGCCGCTTTTGGGCGATGACGGTCAAGGAATTCATCCAGATGACCCGCGACCGCATCACGCTCGCGACCATGGTCATGCTGCCGATCATGCAGCTTTTCCTGTTCGGCTTTGCCATCAACACCACTCCGCACAACCTGCCGACCGCCGTGCTGATGCGCGAAAACAGCGATGTCGGCCGCTCCATCTTGGCCGCCCTTAAGAACACCGATTTCTTCGAGGTCAAATCCGTCATCACCCGCGCCGAGGACATGGATGCCCTGCTGCAGTCCGGCGAGGCCCTGTTCGTCGTCGAAATCCCCGAAGGTTTCGAACGGTCGCTGCGCCGCGGCGACTCTCCCTCTCTGCTGGTCGCCGCCGACGCCACCGACCCGGTCGCCGCCAGTTCCGCGCTCGGCGCGCTCTCCGGCATCATTTCGACTGCGCTGGAAAACGACCGCCAGATCACCTTTGCCGAGCCCGTGAAACCCGCCTTCCAGATTGTCCAGCACCGCCGCTACAATCCGGCCGGCTCCTCGACCTTGAACATCGTTCCTGGCCTGCTCGGCACGATCCTGACGATGACGCTGCTGATCTTCACCGCCCTCTCCGTCACCCGCGAGGTCGAGCGCGGCACGATGGAGAACCTGCTCTCCATGCCGATCAAGCCGCTGGAGATCATGCTCGGCAAGATCGCTCCCTACGTGCTGATCGGCCTTATCCAGGCGCTGGTGATCATCGGCGTCGGCATCCTCGTCTTCCGCGTGCCCATCCTCGGCGATCCCCTGTCGCTGACCGCCGCCACCGCCCTCTTCGTGATTACCAACCTGTCGATCGGCTACACATTCTCGACGATCGCGGCGAACCAGTTGCAGGCGATGCAGATGGCGATGATGTTCTTTCTGCCGAACATCCTCCTTTCCGGCTTCATGTTCCCCTTCGCCGGCATGCCCGATTGGGCGCAGTGGATCGGCGAGGCCCTGCCGCTCACCCACTATATCCGCATCGTCCGGGCGGTGATGCTGAAGGGCGCCGATATCGGCGGCCTCGGCTACGACACGGGGGCGCTCGCCGCCCTGATGACCGTCGCCATGCTGATCGCAGTGCGCCGTTTCCGTCGCACGCTGGATTGAGGGAATAAAGCCGGTTATCTCGCGTCTGCGGTATAAGCTTGGATTCCGCCTTGCTTTATTCTCGTGCATTGCACAAAATCCTTGCAACGATCATCGATCGGCCCGGTAAAGCGGCCGGCAAGGGGAAGTATGTCGATCAAGGCAAGTGTCTACCACCTTACCCACTACATGTACGACAAGCCTGTCCGTCTCGGACCGCAGATCATCCGCCTCAAACCGGCTGCCCATTCGCGCACCAAGGTGCTCAGCCATTCGCTGAAGGTGACGCCCTCCAATCATTTCGTGAACCTGCAGCAGGATCCCTACGGCAACTACCTCGCCCGCTTCGTCTTTCCGGACCCGGTCACCGAGTTCAAGATCGAGGTCGATCTCGTCGCCGACATGACGGTCTACAATCCCTTCGACTTCTTCGTCGAAGAGGAAGCGATGAAATGGCCGTTCAGCTATCCGCCGGAACTGGTCGAAGACCTGTCTATCTACATGGTGCCGGAGCCGCCGGAACCGGCACTGGCCGACTATATGAAAACCTTCGACATGTCCCCGGACCAGCCGACGGTCGACATGATCGTCGGCATCAACGCCCGCCTGCAGCAGGCGATCGGTTACGTCATCCGCATGGAGCCGGGCGTGCAGACGCCGGAGCAGACGCTGACCTCGGCCATGGGCTCCTGCCGCGACAGCAGCTGGCTGCTCGTCCAGATCCTGCGTCATCTCGGCCTCGCCGCCCGCTTCGTCTCCGGTTACCTGATCCAGCTCACGCCGGACCTCAAGGCACTCGACGGCCCCTCCGGTACCGAGGTCGATTTCACCGACCTGCACGCCTGGTGCGAAGTCTACCTCCCCGGCGCCGGCTGGGTCGGCCTCGACCCGACTTCCGGGCTTCTGACCGGCGAAAGCCATATCCCGCTTGCCGCGACCCCACATTTCCGCAACGCCGCCCCGATTTCCGGCGGTTATTTCGGCGAGGCCGAAACCTCCTTCGCCTTCGACATGAAGGTCAACCGGGTCGCCGAACATCCGCGCATCACCAAGCCCTTCTCGGACGAATCCTGGGATGCGCTCGACGCGCTCGGCGAGCAGGTCGACCGCGTGCTGAAGGCGCAGGACGTGCGCCTGACCATGGGCGGCGAACCGACCTTCGTGTCGATCGACGATTTCGAAGCCGGCGAATGGAACACCGACGCCGTCGGCCCCACCAAGCGGGAAAAGGCCGACATCCTGATCCGCAAGCTGCGCGAGCGTTTCGCTCCCGGCGGTTTCCTGCATTACGGCCAAGGCAAGTGGTATCCGGGCGAAAGCCTGCCGCGCTGGACCTTCTCGCTCTACTGGCGCAGGGACGGACGGCCGATCTGGAGCAATCCGGACCTGGTGGCGGAGGAAGGCCGCGACTACGGCGTCGGCGAGCAGGATTCCGCCAAGCTCCTGACCGGCATCGCCGCCGAACTCGGCATCGCCCCTGACATGGTCGTGCCGGCCTATGAGGACCCGGCCGAATGGATCATCAAGGAAGGCTCGCTGCCGGACAATGTCGATCCGTCGAATTCAAAGCTCAAGGACCCGGAGGAGCGCAATCGCATCGCCCGCGTCTTCGAGCGCGGCCTGACAAGCCCGAGCGGCTATGTCCTGCCCGTCCAGGCCTGGAACGCGCAAGCGACCGGCAAGCGCTGGATCAGCGAGAAATGGCGCACCCGCCGCGGCCGCATCTTCCTGGTGCCCGGCGACAGCCCGGTCGGTTATCGTCTGCCGCTCGGCACGCTGCCTTACGTTCCGCCTTCGCAATTTCCCTATATCCACGAAGCAGACCCCTCGATCCCCCGCCAGCCGCTGCCCGAGGCGATCATCCCGGCCGGCCGTGCCATGCCGGAATCCTCCTTCAAGGCAGGTGATGCCGCCAATCCCGGCCGCGTCGAACAAACCCTCGGCGAAATCGGCGGTGCGGTGCGCACCGCGGTTTCGGTAGAGGCCCGCGACGGCAGGCTCTGCGTCTTCATGCCGCCGGTGGAAAAGATCGAAGACTATCTCGAACTGATCGCCGCTGCCGAAAACGCCGCGACGGCGCTCGGGCTCGCCGTTCATATCGAGGGTTACGCCCGCCCCATGACGAGCGCATCAACGTCATCCGCGTCGCGCCCGATCCGGGCGTCATCGAGGTCAACATCCATCCGGCCGCAAGCTGGAAGGAGACGGTTGCGACCACCACCGCGATCTACGAGGAAGCCCGCCAGAGCCGCCTCGGCGCCGACAAGTTCATGATCGACGGCCGCCACACGGGCACCGGCGGCGGCAACCACGTCGTGGTCGGCGGCGCCAATCCGAACGACAGCCCGTTCCTGCGCCGCCCCGACCTGTTGAAGAGCCTGGTGCTCCACTGGCAGCGCCATCCGTCGCTCTCCTACCTGTTCTCCGGCCTGTTCATCGGCCCGACCTCCCAGGCGCCGCGCATCGACGAGGCCCGCCACGATTCGATGTACGAGCTGGAAATCGCGCTTGCCCAGGTGCCGGTGCCCGGCCAGGGCGCTCCCCCGCTGCCATGGCTGGTCGACCGCCTGTTCCGCAACTTGCTAACCGACGTCACCGGCAATACCCATCGCTCCGAAATCTGCATCGACAAGCTGTTCTCGCCCGACGGCCCGACCGGCCGCTTGGGCCTCGTCGAGTTCCGCGGTTTCGAGATGCCGCCGAACGCGCGCATGTCGCTTGCCCAGCAATTGCTGGTCCGGGCACTGATCGCCCGCTTCTGGAAAAACCCGCTTCAGGGCCGGTTCGTGCGCTGGGGAACGGCGCTCGCCGACCGCTTCATGCTGCCGCAATATGTCTGGGCCGATTTCATGGACGTCCTCCAGGACCTTCGCGAAAACGGCTTCGACCTGCGTCCCGAATGGTTCGAGGCCCAGCTCGAATTCCGCTTCCCCTTCTTCGGCGAGGTCGAATACGAAGGCTCCAAGCTCGAACTGCGCCAGGCGCTCGAACCCTGGCATGTGATGGGCGAGCAGGGTGCGATCGGCGGCACCGTGCGTTACGTCGATTCGTCGGTGGAGCGCCTCCAGGTCCGGCTCGAAACCACCAATCCGTCCCGCTATACCGTCGCCTGCAACGGCCGTGCCGTACCGCTGAAAGGCACCGGCACCTCCGGCGTCTCGGTGGCCGGCGTCCGTTTCAAGGCCTGGCAACCATCCGCCGGCCTGCACCCGGTCCTGCCGGTTAACACGCCGCTCACATTCGACATATATGATACATGGTCCGGCCGTTCGATCGGCGGCTGCATCTATCACGTTGCCCATCCGGGCGGGCGTAGTTATGACACCTTCCCGGTCAACGGCAACGAGGCGGAAGCACGCCGCCTCGCCCGGTTCGAGCCGTGGGGGCATACGGCGGGCGGCTATACGCTTCTGGCCGAAACGCCCTCGCCTGAATTTCCGCTGACGCTCGATCTGCGCCGGCCGCAAGGAGTCTGAAACGCCCGATGTCCAAGGCACCGGCAACCGAACGCAAGGCAAAAGGGGGGATCGCTGGCGATCCCCTTCTCGGTTATGCCGCATTGCCCGGCGTTGCCGACGAGATGCTCGATGCGAACGGCCAGATCCGGCCGGTCTGGCGCAACCTGCTCTCCCATCTCGGCCGCATGACCGAGCACGAGCGCCGCGAGCGTTTCGCCCGTGCCGACCGCTACCTGCGCGATGCCGGCGTCTTCTACCGCACTTACGGCGCTCAGGGGAGCGGCGAGCGTAACTGGCCGATCAGCCACGTGCCGGTCCTCATCGACGGCAAGGAATGGGAGACGGTCTGCAAGGGCCTGACCCAGCGCGCCGATCTTCTGGAAGCGCTGATCGCCGACATCTACGGCGACAATAAGCTGGTGCAGGAGGGTTTCCTGCCGCCGGCGCTGATTGCCGGAAACGCCGAATTTCTCCGCCCGCTGGTGGGCGTCAAGCCGGTCGGCGGCCACTACCTGCATTTCTGCTCATTCGAGATCGGCCGCGGACCGGACGGCAACTGGTGGGTGCTTGCCGACCGCACCCAGGCGCCGTCCGGCGCCGGTTTCGCGCTTGAAAACCGCGTCGCCACCACCCGCGCCTTTTCGGACATCTATGCCGAATCGCATGTCCACCGCCTCGCCTCCTTCTTCGGCGCCTTCCGCGACGCGCTGCAATCCCACAAGCAGAACCCGGAGGACCGCATCGCGGTCCTGTCGCCGGGTCCTGCCAACGAGACCTATTTCGAGCACGCCTATATCGCCCGCTATCTCGGCTTCATGCTTCTCGAAGGCGAGGACCTGACGGTCGTCGGCGACCGCGTCATGGTCCGCACCGTGGCTGGCCTGAAGCCCGTGGGCGTACTCTGGCGCCGCCTCGACGCCGCTTATGCCGATCCGCTCGAACTCAACCAGCACTCCCATATCGGCACCCCCGGCATGGTGCAGGCGCTACGCTCCGGCGCGCTCACCTTCGTCAACGCGCTCGGCTCCGGCATTCTCGAGACCCGCGCGCTGCTGGCATTCGCCCCGACCGTCTGTCGGCGGCTGATCGGCGAGGACCTGATCATGCCCTCGATTGCCACCTGGTGGTGCGGGCAGAAAAAGGAACGCGAGCACGTCGCCAAGAATATCGAGCGCATGGTCATCGGGCCGGCCTATTCGCGGCTGCCCTTCTTCGACGACAACGGCCAATCGGTGCTCGGCTCGTCGCTGCGCAAGACGGCGAGGGACACGGTCGGCGACTGGCTTGCGACCGAAGGCGCCAAGCTGGTCGGCCAGGAGGTCGTGACGCTTTCGACCACGCCGGCCTACGTCAACGGCAAGCTCACGCCGCGGCCGATGTCGCTGCGCGTCTTTGCCGCCCGCACCGAACACGGCTGGCAGATCATGCCGGGCGGTTTTGCCCGTATCGGCGCCGGCGACGACGTGGCGGCGATCGCCATGCAGTCGGGCGGGGCCGCCGCCGACGTCTGGATCGTCAGCGACAAGCCGGTCGCGAAGGCGACGCTCCTGCCGCCCGAGGAAAGTTTCACCCGCAACATGCCCGGCAGCCTGCCGAGCCGCGCGGCCGACAATCTCTACTGGCTCGGCCGTTATATCGAGCGGGCCGAAGGCGCCCTGCGCATTCTGCGCGCCTGGCACCTGCGCTATGCGGAGTCTGCCGATCCGAAGGCACCGCTTCTGGCCGACGTCACCCGCTACCTGAAGGGCATCGATGTCGAGATGACCAAGGCGGTGCCGGCGTCGCTTCTGCGCAACATCGACAGCGCCATCTATTCGGCGAGCAACATTCGCGACCGTTTCTCGCCGGACGGCTGGCTGGCGCTGACCGACCTTGCCAAGACCGCCCGCCGCTTCCACGACACCGTGCATGCGGGCGACGACGCCTCGCATGCAATGACGGTGCTCCTGCGCAAGCTCGCGGGTTTTGCCGGTCTGGTGCATGAAAACATGTACCGTTTCACCGGCTGGCGTTTCCTGTCGATCGGCCGCCACCTGGAGCGCGGCATGCACATGACCCGGCTGCTCGGCCACATGTCAGGCCCCGACGCGCCGGATGGCTCGCTCGACATGCTGCTCGAGATCGGCGACAGCGTCATGACCCACCGCCGCCGTTACAACGTCGCCACGGCAAGGCTGACGGTCGCTGACCTCCTGGCGCTCGATCCCCTGAACCCGCGCTCGATCCTGTTCCAGCTGAACGAAATCCGCACCGAGGTGGAGCAATTGCCGAACGCCTTCGTCAACGGCCAGATGTCGCCCTTCTACCGCGAGGCGATGCGGTTGCATTCCGGCCTTGCGGTGATGACCCCGGAGGGCATGAACGACGACACCTACCAGAAGATCGAACTGGAGATGGAGAAGCTGTCCGATATCCTCGGCCAGACTTATTTCAGCTGATGCTTTACGATCTCTCCCTCCACATGGGTTATACCTACGACGTGCCGGCCTCGGGCGCCCGCCATGTGATCCGCCTCCTGCCGCTGTCCCTGCCCGACCGGCAGCGGCTGATTGCCGGCTCGATCACCGTCGGCCCGCATGCCGACGAGCGGACCACGTTCATCGATTTCTTCGGCCAGCAGGCGACATCCGTGCTGCTGCGTGCGCCGCACGAAAAACTCGACATCCGCATGCAGGCCCGCGTCATGGTGGAAACCACCTCGATGACGGCGGACCTGTCGCCGGAACTGGCGACGCTCGCCGACGAACTGGCGGATTTCTGGTCGGTCAATGCCGCCTCCCCGCATCACCTGACCGGCGCAAGCCCGCGCCTTGCCGAGGAACCGCTGATCGCCGCCTATGCCCGCGAGATCGTCAAGCCAGGCCAGACCGTGCTGGAGATCGCGCTTGGCATCTGCGCCCGTATCCACAAGGACTTCACCTACGACGCCAAGGCGACCGAGGTCGATACGACCCCGAAGGAGGCTTTCCGGCTGAAGCGCGGCGTCTGCCAGGATTTCACCCATATCATGATCGTGGCGCTCCGCAGCCTCGGCATCCCGGCCGGTTATGTCAGCGGCTTTCTGCGCACCATCCCGCCACCCGGCAAGGAGCGCCTCGAAGGCGCCGACGCCATGCATGCCTGGGTGCGGGTCTGGTGCGGCGAGACCATGGGGTATGTCGAACTCGATCCGACCAACAACATTCCCGCCGGCAGCGACCATATCGTCGTCGGATACGGCCGCGACTATTCCGACGTCGCCCCGGTCATCGGCATGCTCAAGGGTTACGGAAATCAGAACGCCGTGCAGGCGGTGGACGTCATTCCGCTGAAATCCTGAAATCCCGCCCCGTTTTGGCGCTGATTCTTAACATTCCGTAAAATTGCAACGAATGGTTTAGGCCTTCCTATACCCGCCGGGAATACACCAGGGATGTTCAAATGAATTGAACGGATCTGGGGGCTATGATGAAGCACACATTTTTTGCGCGGCTGGCAAAGGACCGCTCCGGTAATTTCGGTATCATGACGGCTGCGCTGCTTCCCGTCCTGCTGGCGGTTGGCGGCGTCGCGGTCGATCTGACAGAGGCGATGGATCAAAAGAACCAGCTCCAGGCGCTGGCAGACAGCGCCACTCTCGCTGCGGCGTCCGCCATGGCCGCCAAGGGCACCATGACGACCGCGGAAGCCCAGAAGCTTGGCACCGATATGTACATCTCGCAGAAGATGGAGGAGCTCAAGAATTCCGGTCTTTCCGCTGAGGCGCTGGCTGCGGAAGAGGCCAAGCTCAGAGCGAACACCCAGACATTGGCAACCTCCTCCGGCAGCTCCACGACGGCTGGCAGCTACGAGGTCCGCATGAAGTCGAGCTACGACGTGCCGCTCAGCGGCCTGACCTCGTTCCTCGGCTTCCCGACCGTGCGCGTCAGCGTCGAAAGCGTCGCCGCGAGCGGCCGCGAAGGCAACGCCCTCTCCATGTACCTGGCGCTCGATGAATCCGGCTCGATGGCCTGGGACACGACGACCATCAATTCCGCCCAGCCGACCGAACAGAAGTCCTATAAGTGCGGCAGGCATAACAATCAGACCTGCTACATGGATGTCCCCAACTATCTGACAAAAATGGAGTCTCTCAAGGCTGCCGCAGGAGTGATGTTTAAGGAGCTGGAAACAGCCGATCCGACCAAGAAATTGATCCGTATCGGTGCCGATTCCTACACCCATGAGACCAAGGCGGAAGAAAGAATGGCCTGGGGCATGGACAATGTCATCGACTACGTCAACGACCTGCCGGATGTTCCCGAGGGCGGCACCGATGCCAGCGGCGCCATGGCCAATGCCTATGCTGCGTTGAAAAAGGCGAACGTCACCGAGAAGGCCGCTCATGACGCCGTTGGCAACACGAATTTCGAGCGTTTCATCGTGCTCATGACCGACGGCGAGATGACCGGCTACAGCGGGACCTGGAACTCGACGATCGACACCAAAGTCCGCGACCTCTGCTTGAATGCGAAAGGCGATGGCCTGACGGATTTATTAAAGCAGAAGCTGAAGGAAGGGAAGCAGCTCACGGAAGAGGAGATGGGAAAGGGCATCAGGATCTACACGATCGCCTTCATGGCGCCGGACAAGGGCAAGAGTCTGCTGAACTACTGCTCCAGCGGCCCCGGCTATTATTACGAGCCGACCAACATGACGACGCTGGTGCAAACCTTCGGCGAAATCGCCCGCAAGGCTGCCCAGACCGGCACTCGCCTGACCAACTGAACCTGCCTTCCCGAAAGGCCGCAAAAACGCCCTGCCCTCACCGGCGGGGCGTTTTTCGTTGGTCTTGTCCGAGCGATACACGCAAAGATAAATCGGTCATTGCGCAGTGTCATAACGGTGCATAAACTGTCCTTATACATCTTGCCAGATGGACTGAATCGGACGCCCTTCCTCCCGCTCCCCCAGAAAGTTGGCGACATATGAACAACACGTCTTCTCCGGTCGAAATTCCTCAGCCGGCCCCCCGCAGCTCCCGTCCCGAGATCATGGCGGAAGAGATCATCGAGCGCCTGACCTACCGTATCGGCAAGGACGCCAAGGTGGCGAAGCCGCACGACTGGCTGACCGCCACCATCCTAGTGGTGCGCGACCGCATCATCGACACATGGATGGAATCCACCCGCAAGGTCTATCGAACCGGCGGCAAGCGCGTCTATTACCTGTCGCTCGAATTCCTGATCGGCCGCCTGATGCGCGATGCCGTCAGCAACATGGGGCTGATGCAGGAAATCCGCGACGCGCTGTCTTCGCTCGGTGTGGATATCGACGTGATTGCGGTTCTGGAACCGGATGCCGCACTCGGCAATGGTGGTCTCGGCCGGCTCGCTGCCTGTTTCATGGAGAGCATGGCGACCGTCGACATCCCGGCCTACGGTTACGGCATCCGCTACGTCCACGGCCTGTTCCGCCAGCAGATGGCCGATGGCTGGCAGGTCGAGCTTCCGGAAAGCTGGCTTGCCCACGGCAACCCCTGGGAATTCGAACGCCGCGAAAGCTCCTACGAAATCGGTTACGGCGGCACGGTCGAAACCGTCGGCGGATACGACGAGACGCCGCGCTACGTCTGGAAGCCGGCCGAACGCGTCATCGCCATGGCCTACGACACGCCGGCCGTCGGCTGGCGCGGAAAACGCGTCAACACGCTGCGCCTCTGGTCGGCCCAGCCGATCGACCCGATTCTATTGGATGCCTTCAACGCCGGCGACCATATCGGCGCACTGCGCGAGAGCAACAAGGCTGAAAGCCTGACCCGCGTCCTTTATCCGGCCGACGCCAATCCGGCCGGGCAGGAACTGCGCCTGCGCCAGGAATTCTTCTTCTCGTCGGCTTCGCTTCAGGACATCCTGCGCCGCCACCTGCAGCAATATCCGGACTTCACGAACCTGCACGAAAAGGTCGCGATCCAGCTCAACGACACCCACCCGGCCGTGTCGATCGCCGAGCTGATGCGCCTCCTGACCGACATCCACGGCATGGATTTCGAGCAGGCCTGGTCGGTCACCCGCCAGACCTTCTCCTACACCAACCACACGCTGCTGCCGGAAGCGCTGGAAACCTGGCCCGTACCGCTGTTCGAGCGCCTTCTGCCGCGTCACATGCAGATCGTCTATGCGATCAACGCCCTGATCCTGATCGAGGCACGCAAGCAGAAGAGCTTCTCCGACACCCAGATCCGCTCGATCTCGTTGATCGACGAAAGCGGCGACCGTCGCGTCCGCATGGGCAACCTCGCCTTTGTCGGCTCGCATTCGGTCAATGGCGTCTCGGCCCTGCATACGGACCTGATGAAGGTCACGGTCTTCGCCGACCTGCACACGATGTATCCGGCCCGCATCAACAACAAGACCAACGGCATCACCCCGCGCCGCTGGCTGATGCAGTGCAACCAGGGCCTCACCTCACTGATCCAGGAAGCGATCGGCGACGAGTTCCTCGACAATACGGACGCCTTGCAGGGGCTCAACGCCCATGCCGACGACAGCTCCTTCCAGGAGAAGTTCGCCGCCGTGAAGCGGGCAAACAAGGTGCAGCTCGCCAACCTCGTCGGCAGCCGCATGGGCATCCGCATCGATCCGTCGGCGATGTTCGACATCCAGATCAAGCGCATCCACGAATACAAGCGCCAGCTGCTCAACATCATCGAGGCCGTCGCCCTCTACGACCAGATCCGCTCGCATCCCGAGATGGACTGGGTCCCGCGCGTAAAACTGTTCGCGGGCAAGGCGGCGCCGAGCTATCACAATGCCAAGCTGATCATCAAGCTCGCCAATGACGTGGCGCGCGTCATCAACAACGACCCTGCCGTCCGCGGCCTGCTCAAGGTCGTCTTCGTGCCGAACTACAACGTCTCGCTCGCCGAGATCATCGTTCCGGCCGCCGATCTTTCCGAGCAGATCTCGACCGCCGGCATGGAAGCATCCGGCACCGGCAACATGAAGTTCGCGCTGAATGGCGCGCTGACCATCGGCACGCTCGACGGTGCCAATGTCGAGATGCGCGACCATGTCGGCGAGGAGAATATCGTCATCTTCGGCATGACTGCCGACGAGGTCGCCAAGGTCCGTTCCGAGACCTACCAGCCTCGCGCCATCATCGAGAAGTCACGGGAACTTGCACAGGCGCTCAACGCCATCGCCACGGGCGTTTTCTCGCCGGACGACCGTTCCCGCTTCACGACCCTCACCGACGGCATCTACAATCACGACTGGTTCATGGTCGCCGCCGATTTCGATGCCTACGCGGACGCCCAGCGTAACGTTGACCAAATCTGGTCCGACCCTACATCCTGGTATTCGAAGACAATTCGCAATACCGCCCGGATGGGATGGTTCTCCTCGGACAGAACTATTCGTCAGTATGCGTCTGAAATCTGGAGAGCCTGATGAAAAAATCGCCGCGCGTCGATGACGGGAGAGTCCCTGGGGAGATTCCGTTATCCGAGATCGAGGCGATTTTGGAAGGCAGGCATACCAATCCCTTTGCCGTCCTCGGGCTCCACAAGCTCGGGGACGCGTTCAGGGACCGTTGCTTCGTTCCGGGTGCCGAGGCCGTCACCGCACTGTCGCTCGGCGGCACCGAACTCGGCGAACTGACGCGCCGCCACGATGCCGGATATTTCGAAGGCCTCGTCAACGCCACCCACCTGCAGCCCATCCGCTACCGCGCCCGCCGCGGCGATGACGAATGGGCGGTCACCGACCCTTATACGTTCGGCCCGGTGCTCGGCCCGATGGACGACTATTTCGTCCGCGAAGGTTCGCATCTGCGCCTGTTCGACAAGATGGGCGCCCATGCCCTGAAACACGAGGGCGTCGAAGGTTTCCACTTCGCCGTCTGGGCGCCGAACGCAAAGCGCGTTTCCGTCGTCGGCGATTTCAACGGCTGGGATGGCCGGCGGCACGTCATGCGGCTGCGGGTGGACACCGGCATCTGGGAGATCTTCGCCCCCGACATCAGGCCGGGCGCCGCCTACAAGTTCGAAATCGTCGGCAAGAACGGCAAGCTCCTACCCCTGAAGGCCGATCCTTACGCCCGGCGGGCGGAGCTCCGCCCCAACACCGCCTCGGTCACTGCACCGGAACTCTCCCAGGCATGGGACGATGCCGCCCACCGGGAATTCTGGGAAAAGGCGGACCACCGCCGCCAGCCGATCTCGATCTACGAGGTACACGCCGGCTCCTGGCGCAAAAAGCCGGACGGCTCCTTCCTCTCCTGGGACGAGCTCGCCTCGGAACTGATCCCCTATTGCACCGACATGGGCTTCACCCATATCGAATTCCTGCCGATCACCGAACATCCCTTCGATCCGTCCTGGGGATACCAGACGACCGGGCTTTTCGCCCCGACCGCCCGCTTCGGCGAGCCGGAAGGATTTGCCCGCTTCGTCAACGGCTGCCACAAGGTCGGCATCGGCGTCATCCTCGATTGGGTACCGGCGCATTTCCCGACCGATGCCCACGGCCTGCGTTTCTTCGACGGTACGGCACTCTACGAACATGCCGATCCGCGCCAGGGTTTCCACCCGGACTGGAACACCGCGATCTACAATTTCGGCCGGCTGGAAGTGCTTTCCTACCTCGTCAACAACGCCCTCTACTGGTCGGAGAAATTCCATCTCGATGGCCTGCGCGTCGATGCCGTCGCCTCCATGCTCTATCTCGACTATTCGCGCAAAGAGGGCGAATGGGTGCCAAACGAATATGGCGGGCGCGAGAACCTCGAGGCGGTGCGCTTCCTGCAGAAGATGAACTCGCTTTCCTACAACGCCCATCCGGGCGTGATGACGATCGCCGAGGAATCGACCTCCTGGCCAAAGGTCTCGCATCCCGTCCACGAGGGGGGCCTCGGCTTCGGCTTCAAGTGGAACATGGGCTGGATGCACGACACGCTGAGCTACATGCAGCGCGAACCGATCCACCGCAAACACCACCACAACGAACTCACCTTCGGTCTCATCTACGCCTACTCCGAAAACTTCGTCCTGCCGCTGTCCCACGACGAAGTGGTGCACGGCAAAGGCTCGCTGATCGCCAAGATGGCCGGCGACGACTGGCAGAAATTCGCAAACTTGCGGGCCTATTACGGTTTCATGTGGGGTTACCCCGGCAAGAAACTGCTGTTCATGGGCCAGGAATTTGCCCAGTGGAGCGAATGGAGCGAAGCCCGCTCGCTCGATTGGAACCTGCTCCAGTATCATCCGCACGAGGGCATGCGCCGCTTGGTCCGCGATCTCAACTTCTGTTACCGCTCCAAACCGGCGCTGCATGCCCGCGACTGCGAGGGCGATGGTTTCCAGTGGCTGATCGCCGACGACGCGGAAAATTCCGTCTATGCGTGGCTGCGCATGTCGCCGGGAGAAAAGCCGGTGGCGGTGATCAGCAATTTTACGCCCGTCTACCGTGAAAATTTCCGCATCCCCTTGCCAATCGAAGGCAGATGGCGGGAAATCTTGAATACCGATGCCGAGATCTACGGCGGCAGCGGCAAAGGCAATGGCGGTCGCGTTCAGGCTGTGAACGCGGGAGGAACCGTTCAGGCCGAAGTCACGCTACCGCCGCTGGCGACGATCATGCTCGAACTGGAACAAGCATAAGGGACTTTGGGAGGGACCGATGAACGAGAAAAGAATTCAGCCTCTGTCGCGCGATGCCATGGCCTATGTGCTTGCCGGCGGCCGCGGCAGCCGATTGAAGGAACTCACCGACCGCCGCGCCAAGCCGGCAGTCTATTTCGGCGGCAAGGCGCGCATCATCGATTTCGCGCTCTCCAACGCCCTGAATTCCGGCATCCGCCGCATCGGCGTGGCGACCCAGTACAAGGCCCATTCGCTGATCCGCCACATGCAGCGCGGCTGGAACTTCTTCCGCCCCGAGCGCAACGAGAGCTTCGACATCCTGCCCGCCTCCCAGCGCGTCTCCGAGACGCAATGGTATGAAGGCACCGCCGACGCCGTCTTCCAGAACATCGACATCATCGAGGCCTACGCGCCTGAATACATGGTCATCCTCGCCGGCGACCACGTCTACAAGATGGACTACGAATACATGCTGCAGCAGCATGTGGATTCCGGCGCCCAGGTCACCGTCGGCTGCCTGGAAGTGCCGCGCATGGAAGCCACCGGCTTCGGCGTCATGCATGTCAACGAGAAGGACGAGATCATCGCCTTCGTCGAAAAGCCCGCCGATCCGCCCGGCATTCCCGGCAATCCCGGTTTCGCGCTCGCCTCGATGGGCATCTACGTCTTCCACACCAAGTTCCTGATGGACGTGCTGAAGCGCGACGCCGAAACGCCCGGCTCCAGTCGCGACTTCGGCAAGGACATCATCCCCTATATCGTCGAGCACGGCAAAGCCGTCGCCCATCGTTTCGCCGACAGCTGCGTCCGGTCCGATTTCGAGCGCGAACCCTACTGGCGCGACGCCGGCACGGTCGACGCCTATTGGCAGGCCAATATCGACCTGACGGAAATCGTTCCGGGATTGGATATCTACGACAAGTCCTGGCCGATCTGGACCTATGCGGAAATCACCCCGCCGGCGAAATTCGTCCATGACGACGAAAACCGCCGCGGTTCGGCGACCTCGTCGGTCGTCTCGGGCGATTGCATCATCTCCGGTTCGTCGCTCAATCGCAGCCTGCTGTTCACCGGGGTGCGCGCCAATTCCTATTCCCGCCTGGAGGGCGCGGTCGTGCTGCCGAATGTCAGGATCGGAAGACGCGCGCAACTTCGCAATGTCGTCATCGATCACGGTGTAACCATTCCGGAAGGCCTGGTGGTTGGCGAGGATCCCGAAATCGATGCGAAGCGTTTCCGGCGCACCGAAAACGGCATCTGCCTGATCACCCAGACGATGATCGACAAACTGGACCTGTAACGCGTTATGGAAGTGCTTTCGGTTGCGTCCGAAGTCTATCCGCTGGTCAAGACCGGCGGACTTGCCGATGTGGCTGGGGCGCTGCCGCTGGCGCTGAAGGGCCATGGCGTCTCGGTCAAGACGCTGATGCCCGGTTATCCGGCAGTGATGCGGGCCGTCAAGGACGCGAGAGTCGTTGTCAGCTTCGAGAACCTGCTCGGCGCCAGAGCCGACGTGCTCGAAGTCGAGCATCAGGGGCTCGATCTATTGATCCTCGATTCCCCGACCTTTTTCGACCGCCCCGGCGGACCCTACGTGGATGCCACCGGCAAGGACCATTTCGACAACTGGCGTCGCTTCGCGGCCCTCTCCAACGCCGGCGCGATGATCGCGCAAGGGGCAATGTCGGACGGCATTAAGGGCTGGCGGCCTGACATCGTCCACGTGCACGACTGGCAGGCGGCGATGGTGCCGGCCTACATGCGCTATTCCGATAAGCCGGAAGTGCCGACGCTCATCACCATCCACAATATCGCCTTCCAGGGCCAGTACGGCGCCGACATCTTCCCCTATCTCGAGCTGCCGGCGCATGCCTTCAGCATCGAGGGCGTCGAATATTTCGGCGGCGTCGGTTACCTGAAGGCAGGCCTGCAGACGAGCTGGGCGATCTCGACCGTCAGCCCTTCCTATGCCGAGGAAATCCTCACCCCCGAATTCGGCATGGGTCTCGAAGGCCTGCTGACGATCCGCCAGGGCGATCTGCATGGCATCGTCAACGGCATCGATGCCGACATCTGGGACCCGGCGACCGACCCCGCCGTGAAAACTCACTACGATGCCACGACGCTGAAGACCCGGGCCGAGAACAAACGGGCCGTCACCGAGCGTTTCGGCCTCGACCAGGAAGCCGGGCCGCTGTTCTGCGTCATCTCGCGTCTCACCTGGCAGAAGGGCATGGACCTGCTGGCCGAAACGCTCGACGACCTCGTCGCGATGGGCGGCCGGCTCGCCGTGCTCGGCTCCGGCGACCGGGCGCTCGAAAACGCCTTTCATGCCGCGGCCAAGCGCCATCCCGGCAAGGTCGCCGTCCTCTCCATCTATGACGAGCCGCTCTCCCACCTGATGCAGGCGGGCTGCGATGCGATCGTCATCCCCTCGCGCTTCGAGCCCTGCGGCCTCACCCAGCTCTACGGCCTCAGATACGGTTGCATTCCCGTCGTCGCCCGAACCGGCGGCTTGAACGACACCGTCATCGATGCCAGCCACGCCGCGATCGCCGCCAAGGCAGCCACCGGCGTATCCTTCAGCCCGGTCACCACCGACAACCTGCGCCGGGCACTCCGCCGCACCGTTCGCCTCTACCACCAGCCGAAGGTCTGGACGGGGATGCAGAAGCAGGGCATGAAATCCGATGTATCCTGGGAAAGGAGCGCCGGACTTTATGCCGGCCTCTATGCCAGCCTTATTGCCAAAAAAGGTTCCTGACCATGATCAAGACCGTCACCACCGCCCCCTATCAGGATCAGAAGCCAGGCACGTCCGGCCTGCGCAAGAAGGTCCCCGTCTTTGCGCAAGCGAACTATGCGGAGAACTTCATCCAGTCGATCTTCGACAGCCTCGAAGGCTTCGAGGGCCAGACGCTGGTGATCGGCGGCGACGGCCGCTATTACAACCGCGAGGTCATCCAGAAGGCGATCAAGATGGCCGCGGCCAGCGGCTTCGGCAAGGTCATGGTCGGCCAGGGCGGCATCCTCTCGACGCCCGCCGCCTCCAACATCATCCGCAAATACAATGCCTTCGGCGGCATCATTCTCTCGGCCAGCCATAATCCCGGCGGTCCGACCGAGGATTTCGGCATCAAGTACAATATCGGCAATGGCGGCCCGGCCCCGGAAAAGATCACCGATGCGATCTTCGCCCGCTCCAAGGTCATCGACACCTATAAGATCGCCGATGTCGCCGATCTCGATCTCGATGCGATCGGTACTTTCGACGTCGCCGGCATGACGGTCGAGGTGATCGACCCGGTCGCCGACTATGCCGAGCTGATGGAACAGCTCTTCGACTTCCCGTCGATCCGCGCCTTGATCGCCAGCGGCGTCAATGTCGTCATCGATTCGATGGGCGCCGTCACCGGCCCCTATGCGCGATATATCCTCGAAAACCGGCTCGGCGCTCCGGAGGGTTCGGTGCGCAACGCGGTTCCCCTGCCGGATTTCGGCGGTCACCATCCGGACCCCAATCTCGTCCACGCCAAGGAACTCTATGACGACGTGATGAGCCCCGACGGACCGCATTTCGGTGCGGCGTCAGACGGCGACGGCGACCGCAACATGGTCGTCGGCAAGGGCATGTTCGTCACCCCCTCCGACAGTCTGGCGATCATCGCCGCCAACGCCACCGTCGCTCCCGGATACGCCCGCGGCATCGCCGGCATCGCCCGCTCCATGCCGACCAGCGCTGCCGCCGACCGCGTCGCCGAAAAGCTCGGGCTCGGCATGTACGAGACCCCGACCGGCTGGAAGTTCTTCGGCAATCTACTCGACGCCGGCAAGGCGACCGTCTGCGGCGAGGAGAGTTTTGGCACCGGCTCCGACCATGTGCGCGAAAAGGACGGCCTCTGGGCAGTGCTCTTCTGGCTGAACATCATGGCCGCCCGCAACGAAAGCGTCGAAGAGATCGTCAGGAAGCACTGGGCCGAATACGGCCGCAACTACTATTCCCGCCACGACTACGAAGAAGTCGATTCGGACGCCGCCAACCTGCTGATCACCGCCCTGCGCGACAAGCTGGCGACCCTCCCCGGCCAGTCGTTCGGTGCGCTGAAGGTCGCGACCGCCGACGATTTCGCCTATCACGACCCGATCGACGGTTCCATCTCCAAGAACCAGGGCATCCGCATCCTCTTCGAAGGCGGCTCTCGCGTCGTATTCCGCCTCTCCGGCACCGGCACCTCGGGCGCCACGATCCGCGTCTATGTCGAGCGCTACGAGCCAGATCCGTCGCGCCACGCGATCGACACCCAGGAAGCGCTCGCCGACCTCATCACTGTTGCCGACCAGATTTCCGATCTGCGCAAGAGGACAGGCCGCGACAAGCCCACTGTGATTACCTGAGCCTATGGCAAAAACGGCGATCCAGGGCGGCGTGACTCTAACGGCAGACGGCGCGGACTTCGCCGTCTGGTCGCACCATGCCGAGCGGATCGAGCTCTGCCTCTTCGACGCCGAGGGAAAGAAGGAAACCGCCCGCCACCGGCTGGTGCGCGGCCGCGACGATATCCACCGCATCTCGGTGCCGGCGCTCGGTGCCGGCGCCCGCTACGGCTACCGCGCCTGGGGTGCCTACGATCCGGATAACGGCTCCTGGTTCGATTCGTCGAAACTGCTGGTCGATCCCTATGCCCGGGAACTCGATCGTCCCTTCCGGCACGATGCCCGGCTCACGATGTTCGGCGTCGACACCGCCGATCTGGTGCCGAAGACGGTCATTACCCGCGACCCGCTCGCCAAGATCGGCCGGCCGATCCTGCCGTCCGGCGGCTTCGTCTACGAGGTCGCGGTCAAACCCTTCACCATGCTCCACCCGGCGATCCCGGAAAAACAGCGCGGCACGGTGGCAGCACTTGCCCATCCCTCGATCGTCGCGCACCTGAAGAAGATCGGCGTCGATGCGATCGAGCTGATGCCGATCACCGCCTGGATCGACGAACGCCACCTGCCGCCGCTCGGCCTCACCAACGGCTGGGGCTACAATCCGATCGCCTTCATGGCACTCGACCCGCGCCTCTGCCCCGGCGGCATCAAGGAACTGCGCGAGACGGTCGCGACGCTGCACCAGGCCGGCATCGGCACCATCCTCGACCTCGTCTTCAACCATACCGGCGAAAGCGACCGGTTTGGCGCAACGCTCTCCATGCGCGGCCTCGACAACCGCTCCTATTACCGCCATGTCCATGGCGAGCCCGGCCATCTGGTCAACGATACCGGCACCGGCAACACGGTCGCCTGCGACCACCCTTACGTCCGCCGGCTGATCATCGATACGCTTCGCCATTTCGTCGTGCATGCCGGCATAGACGGTTTCCGCTTCGACCTCGCCCCGATCATCGGCCGCACAGAAAGCGGTTTCGACGCCAAGGGCGAGACGCTGAAAGCGATGATCTCCGACGAGGCGCTGAAGGACCGCATCCTGATCGCCGAGCCCTGGGATATCGGCCGTGGCGGTTACCAGCTCGGCAATTTTCCGGAATCCTTCCTCGAATGGAACGACCGCGCCCGCGACGACATGCGCCGCTACTGGCGCGGCGACCAGTGGACGACAGGCGCGCTCGCAACAAGGCTTTCGGGATCATCGGATATCTTCGAAAAGTCCGGCCGCAGCCGCACCGTCAACTTCCTCGCCGCCCATGACGGCTTCACCCTGATGGATCTCGTCTCCAACGAGCACAAGCACAACGAGGCGAACGGCGAACAGAACCGCGACGGCCATGGCGAGAACTTTTCCTGGAACAACGGCGTCGAAGGCGAGACCGATGATGCTACCATCAACGAGAACCGCCGCCGCGATGTCGTCGCCTTGCTCTCCACCCTGTTTGCCAGCCGCGGCACGGTCATGCTCACCATGGGCGACGAAGCCGGACGCAGCCAGCGCGGCAACAACAATGCCTATTGCCAGGACAATGCCATCACCTGGTTCGATTGGAGCAAGATCGACAAGGTGCTCGTCGAACACACCGCCATGCTCGCCGCGCTTCGAAAGCGCTTCGGGGTCTTTTCGCAAACCTCCTTCTTCACCGGCAACGGCGATGTCGAATGGCTGTCCGCCTCCGGCAAGCCCATGGAGGTCGGCGACTGGGAAAATCCCGGCAACCCGGTGCTCGGCATGGTGCTGAAGACGCTCGACCGGCAGACCGACAAAGACACCCGCATCGCCATCCTCTTCAACCGCGGCCACGAGCAGGCAAGCTTCGCGCTTCCCGGCTGGGGATGGAAACATTTCGCCTCCCGCGAGCTGTGGAATCAGGTGCTTCCCGCCCGTTCGGTCCGTTTCTGCATCGAGGAATGATGCGCCGCAAAAATCACTCGCCAACCAGGGCAAACCCTGTAAAGTCCGCCAGCCATCAGAGCAGTTCCGAGAAAGTATCAAGCGGCATTCCGTCCGGAATTGCGTCAGCTTTCTGAAAGAAATCAGTGAGGTCGCATGCGTGAAATTTCGCTAACCGAGGTCGGGGGTCTGGTTGGCACGGAAGTCGGCGTATCGGATTGGCTCACGGTGGATCAGCCGATGATCGACCTCTTCGCCAAGGCCACCCACGACCACCAGTTCATCCATGTCGATCCGGAACGGGCGCTGACAGAGAGCCCCTTCGGGGGCACCATCGCCCACGGTTTCCTGACGCTGTCGCTGCTGTCTGCCATGAACTTCGACTGCGTGCCGAGGATCCGCGAACAGACGATGGGCATCAATTACGGTTTCGACCGCATCCGCTTCATGTCGCCGGTCAAGAGCGGCAGCCGCATCCGCGGCCATTTCACGCTGGCCGAAATCCGCTTCCGCGGCGCCGGCATGCTGATGACCACCTACGACATCTCGATCGAGATCGAGAACGAAAAGAAACCGGCGCTCACGGCCATCTGGACTACCATCATCCAGTTCGACCCGAAGGACCGGCCGGAAGGAGTGTGAGCGCCATGGCGTCCGAAGAGGAAATCAGGCAGGCGTTCCGGGAACAGATCGCCGGTGGCCAGATCCTCGGATCGCCTTTTACCGCGCGCCTTGGCAAGTTGATGCTCGAACATCTCGACCGTTCGACCGAAGTCGGCAGGCGGATTTTGAGCTGGGAAGGCGATCCCCGCACAAGGGGTGACCTGGTGCCCACCCGCCTCGCCGGCGCCCTGCGTGCGCTGATCATCGACGGCAAGGACGATCGCCTGAAGGCTGCCTATCCGCCGAATGAGGTGAGCGACGATGTGCTTTGGACCGCGATCGCCAGCGCCTTCCAAACACATGAAGCCTTCATTCTCGAACGGCTGAATTTCGCCCCGCAAACCAACGAGGTGCGTCGATCGAGCGGCCTGCTTGCGGGTTTCCTCACCGTCGCCGATCTGTTCCGCAGGCCGTTGATCCTGTCGGAATTCGGTGCCAGCATGGGCCTCAATCTCAATTGGGACCGCTATCATCACGATCTCGGCGGTTTACTCTGGGGCGACCTGTCATCGCCGGTCCGGCTGAAGCCCGATTGGCAGGGCCCAGCTCCGCCAAATATCCCAATCACCATTGCGGATCGCGCCGGCTGCGACCTCAACCCTCTCGACCCCAACTCGCCGGAAGACAGCCTGCGGCTCCTGTCCTACATATGGGCCGACCAGGCGGACCGGGTGGAGCGTACCCGCGCGGCGCTGCAGATCGCCAGAGAACATCCGGTGCTCGTCGAAAAAGGCGATGCGCTCGCCTGGCTCCGCGACAAGCGGTTGAAGGCGCTTGTGCCTGGCACGATCCACGTCGTCTACCATTCGATCGCCTGGCAATACCTGCCGCCGGAAGCCCGCTCGGCAGGCGAGGCGATCATCGCCGAAGCCGGCAACCGGGCGACGGAAGCAGCCCCGCTCGCCCGGTTGCAGATGGAAATGGACGAGGATCCGAACAGCGCGGCGCTCAGCCTGCAGATCTGGCCGACCGGCGAGACCCGGGAGCTCGCCCGCATCGACCCCCACGGCCGCTGGGTGAAGTGGAAGGGCTGGCAAGCCTAGGACCCGCGCGCGAACTGTTGATCGCCATTCCCGAAACTTGATGTTAGCCTGTCCCTCGGGTGCTAATGGTTCCGGGGGATGCTGATGTTTCCGCTGTCGCATATGATGAAATCCTTCATTCGCCGCGGCCGACTGACGGTCATCGATGCAGAGGGTAACCGCCATGTGTTCGCCGGTACGCCCGGCCCGTCGGTCACCATGCGCCTCACCGACAAACGGCTCTACCGGACCCTCGTGTTCAATCCGGAATTGGCGGCCGGCGAAGCCTATATGGACGGCACGATGCGGTTCGAGGACGGCTCGACGCTGCGCGATTTCCTGACGCTGTTTTCGGTCAACCGGCTGTCGCTCGGCTCCTATCCACTCCAGAAGGTTCTGCGCAGCATCAAGATGCGCTTCCGCAAGCGGCAGCAATCCAACCGCAAGGGCCAGGCGCAGCAGAACGTCGCGCACCATTACGATCTCGGCAACGACTTCTACAAACTCTTCCTCGACGACAACATGCTCTATTCCTGCGCCTATTTCCGCGAGCAGACCGAGACGCTGGAACAGGCGCAGCGCAACAAGCTGCGGCTGCTGGCAGCCAAGCTCGGCCTCAAGCCCGGCATGAAAGTGCTCGATATCGGCTGCGGCTGGGGCGATCTGGCGCTCTACCTCGCCAGGCTCGAAGACGTCGAGGTTGTCGGCGTCACCCTGTCGAAGGAACAGCAGGCGCTCGCCTCCTCACGGGCGCAGGCGGCGGGGCTCGCCGACCGTGTGCGTTTCGAACTCAAGGACTATCGCGATGTCACGGAAAAATTCGACCGCATCGTTTCGGTCGGCATGTTCGAGCACGTCGGCGTGCATCATTACGACGAGTTCTTCGCCAAGCTGAACAGCCTGATGCCGGACGATGGCCTGGCGGTGCTGCACTCGATCGGCCATATGAGCCCGCCCGGCATGGCAAGCCCGTGGCTGCGCAAGTACATTTTCCCGGGCGCCTATTCGCCGGCCCTGTCGGAGGTCTTCGAGGTGGTCGAGCGCAACAGCCTGTGGGTGAGCGATCTCGAATTCCTGCGCGTGCATTACGCCACCACGCTCGCCCACTGGAGCGAGCGGTTCGAGAAGAACCGCGATGCCGTCATCGCCCTTTATGACGAGCGATTCGCCCGCATGTGGGAATTCTACCTGATCAGCGCCGAGATGATGTTCCGCACCGGCAGCCAGCTGGTCTTCCACATGCAGCTCTCGCGCTCGCGCGATGCAGCGCCGATCATTCGCGACTACATCACCGATCAGCAGCGCGCCTATATCGAGCGGGAAGCCGCCCTCGATCTGTCGCTGTGACCCCGCAGCCCTCTAAGCCCCCATTTCCATCAGTACGAAACCGATGAGCGGCAGCAGCGCCGCGCCGATCGCGAGGTGGGCGGTGCGGGTCGGCGTCAGGCCGACGGCCGCGCCGGAAATGCCGGCCCCGACCAATCCGGCGATCGGGATCGAGAGGCTTCGGTCGATTCCCGGCACCAAGAAGGCGACCGCCCCGGCGACCGACGCGCAGGCGCCGATCAGCGCACCTTTCCAGATCTCGATTCCGGCAAGCTTTGCGGCAATCGCCCCGCCGATCACCGCCGCAACGACGGCAATTGCCATCAGTGTGAATTGTCCCATGACATCCTCCCCATTCTCGTGAGGAGAGTGAGGTTCTGCAGGATGAAGTCAAGCCAGGCGATTGTCTTAGACGGCCGCGTCCTGTGCGCCTTCCGCCAAGAGGCCGAAGGCGTAGTCCGAGAACGACCGCCACACCTCCATCCGGAAGGCATCGTCGGCGGTTCGCAGAAGCACGATTTCCACCTTGCCGAAAACGGTCCGCGAGCAGGCGCCGACCGGGAAGACCTTCAGTGACAGGTCCTGCGGGCAGCCGGCATTGATCGCCGCCGCGGCCCCCGGCCCCGACACCAGGATCGCCGTATTGCGGTGGGAAACATCCGTCGCCGAATGGAGCGCGCCGGAATTCTTCGCGGCCTGCATCAGCCCGCCGTTCCCGTCCGCGATCACCAACCATTCATCCGGCCCGAGCCACAGCGCGGAGCGGCCATTGGCGGAAGCCGAGGTTTTCGGCCTGACGGGCAGATCGACGCCAAGCGCTGAGGAGAGTGCTGCGACATCCTCGGCCCTGGCGCGCAGCGAAATGCGCTCGGCGGGCGGTGCGGCTTCGAGGCGGACGGTCGATGAACCGCCGTGGAAACCGGAAAGGGGCAAAGTGCGGTTTGCCAGATCAGCCCCAGAATCAGCCATGGATGCGGCCTCCATCCTTGTCGAAGAACACCATGTCGGTCACTTCCACCTCGATCGTCCTGTCTTTCAGCGGCACATGGAGCGTCTCGCCGATCCGCGCCCTTCCGCCGGCAACCAGCGCCAGCGCAATCGAGCGGCCGCAATTCTCCGACCAGTAGGCGGAGGTCACATGGCCAAGCATGGTCATCGGCTTGGCCTGGTTCGGATCGGCGACGATCTGGCCGCCCTCCTCCAGCACCACAGCCGGGTCCTTGGTCAGCAGCCCGACAAGCTGCTTGCGGTTTTCGCGCACAAGGTCTGGGCGCTTCAGCCCGCGAATGCCGACGAAATCCGGCTTCTTGGAGGAAACAGCCCAGCCGAGGCCCGCATCGTGCGGCGTCACCGTGCCGTCCGTATCCTGACCGACGATGATATAGCCCTTTTCGGCGCGCAGCACGTGCATGGTTTCGGTGCCGTAGAGGCAGGCGCCCATCGGCTCCGCCCGCTCCCAGATCGCCTTCCAGACGGCCGGACCGTAGTCGGCCGGTACGTTGATTTCGTAACCGAGTTCGCCGGTAAACGAGACGCGGAACAGCCGCGCCGGAACGCCCATCACGCTGCATTCCGCCACGCTCATATGCGGAAAGGCCTCGCTGGAAATATCGACGCCTTCGACGAACGGCTGAATGATCTCACGCGCCTTCGGCCCCTGCACGGCGATGACCGCCCATTGCTCGGTGGTCGAGGTGAGCCAGACCCTGAGATGCGGGAACTCCGTCTGCAGATAGTCTTCCATATGATGCAACACGCGCGGCGCCCCGCCGGTCGTGGTCGTCACATGGAACCGGTCCTCGGCAAGCCGGCCGACGACGCCGTCGTCATAAACGAAACCGTCCTCGCGGGTCATGATCCCGTAGCGGCTCTTGCCCGGCTTCAGGCTGCCCCAGGCATTCGTATAGAGGAGGTCAAGGAACTGCGCCGCATCGGGGCCGACCACCTCGATCTTGCCGAGCGTCGAGCCGTTGAACACGCCCGCTACCTCGCGCACCGTCCGGCATTCGCGGTTGACGGCAGCCAGCATGTCCTCGCCGCGCTTCGGGTAATACCAGGCGCGTTTCCAGTTGCCGACATCCTCGAATTCGGCGCCTTCGGCCGTTTCGAGCGCGTGCATCGGCGTCTTGCGCGCCGGATCGAAAAGTTCTCCGCGCGAATGGCCGACCAGCGTACCGTAGGTGACCGGCGTATAGGGCGCGCGGAACGTCGTCAGCCCCACCTGCGGGATCGGCCGCTCAAGCATTTCGGCGGCGATGGCGAGGCCGTGCATGTTGGAAAGCTTGCCCTGGTCGGAAGCCATGCCGTTGGTGGTGAAGCGCTTGATATGCTCGATCGAATGCATGCCCTCGCGCACCGCAAGGCGGATGTCCTTGGCGGTCACGTCGTGCTGGAAATCGACGAAGGCCTTCACCGTCGTATCCGGCCCCGCACCTTCAGCCGCACCGATCATGCCGCCGGTCCATTCGAACCGGTTCTCGCCCGCAAGCGCCACCGAACCGCCGCCGGCCGCAATCGCCTCGTCTATCAGTTCGGCAAGGTCGTCCGTGCCGTTGCAGGAGCCAACGGAAACGCAATCCTGCGCATAGATATTCGGCAGGAAGCGCTGGTTGACGTCGTCGAACCGCAGTTTTCCGCGCGATTGCGAAAACAGGTGCACCGAAGGTGTCCAGCCGGCCGAAACGATCAGCGCGTCGACAGCAATCTTGCGGGCATCGCCGCCACCGTTGCGCGCCACGGTCATCGAGGAGATCCGCAGCCGGCCGCCGGTATCGGTCACCGAATGGCCGCTTAGCACGGAGATGCCGAGCGCACGGGCTTCCGCCAGCAGCGCCTCGCCGGGATCGGCACGGCAATCGACGATCGCGGCGATCGAGACGCCCGCCCGCTTCAGGTCGAAGGCAGTTTCGTAAGCCGAATCATGGGCTGTGTAGACGCCGACCTGTCTTCCGACCGCAACACCGTGATGGTTGAGGAAGGTGCGTGCCGCAGACGCCAGCATGATGCCCGGCCGGTCGTTATTGGCAAACACCATGTGCCGCTCGATCGAACCGGTCGCCAGCACCACCTTTTTCGCCCGCACCTGCCACAGCCGTTCGCGGGGCAGGTCCTTGCCGGGCTTGGCGACATGGTCGGTCACCCGCTCCGCGAGGCCGAGGAAACCATGATTGTAATAACCGAACACCGTCGTGCGGGTCAGCACCGTCACGTTCGGCATGGCCTTCAGCTTTGCCGCCGTCGCCTGCGCCCAGTCGTAACCGTTCTGTCCGTCGATCGTGGTCGCCGTGTCGTAATGCAGGGCACCGCCGACTTCCGGCTGTTCGTCGACGAGGAAAACGCTTTGCCCCGTCGCAGCCGCCGAAAGCGCCGCCGTCAGGCCCGCAACGCCGGCGCCGGTAACCAGCACGTCGCAATGGGCATACCGGTTGGCATAGTGATCCGGATCTTCTTCGGTCGGCGCAACGCCGAGGCCCGCCGCACGGCGGATGAACGGTTCGTAGATCTTCACCCAGGCCTCGCGCGGCCACATGAAGGTCTTGTAGTAGAAACCGGCCGCAAAGAACGGCGAGAACAGATTGTTGACCGCTCCGACATCGAACTTCAGCGACGGCCAGCGGTTCTGCGAGGCAATCTTGGCGCCGTCGAAGACTTCCTGCACGGTCGCCCGCACGTTCGGTTGGCGCCGTGCCGCATCGCGCGACACGTCGATCAGCGCGTTCGGCTCTTCCGGACCGGCAGACAAGATGCCGCGCGGCCGGTGATATTTGAACGAGCGGCCAAGCAGATGCACGCCATGCGCCAAGAGCGCCGAGGCGACGGTATCGCCTTCCAGAGCCGTATAACTCTTGCCGTCGAAGGTGAAGCGCGCCGTGCGGGCGGGCGTCAACCGACCCGCACCCTTGATGCGGAAACTGCCGGAATTGGAGGAGGCGCTCATCGTGCGTCTCCTTCGGTCGCTTCATAGGTCTCGACGGTCTTTTCGGAGGCTCCGGTTTCCGGGAGCGGCTGCTTCGGCATTCCCGCCTTGTATGTCATCAGGAACCTGTCGCTCACCGTGTCGCGCGCCGCGTTGAAGAACCGGCCGCAGCCGTGGATATGCCGCCAGCGTTCATAGGTGAGGCCTTTTTCGTTGTTGCGCAGGAAGAAATATTCCGCGAATTCCTCGTCGGAAATCGCCGAGATATTTTCCGGCCGCGCAATATGCGCCTCGCCGGCCCAGCGGAATTCCAGTTCCGAACGGTCTTCCTCGCAATAGGGGCAATGGATCAGCAGCATGCGGGGCTCCGGCGTTGGAAAGATGCAGGCGAGCGAGGGCGCGTGGAGCCCCTCCCCCTTGTGGGGAGGGGTTGGGGAGGGGTCTTTATTC
>PVBG01000033.1 GCA_002968845.1 Neorhizobium tomejilense
CACCCCGCCCGATCCGCCGCCAATCACGAAGAGATCATAGTCATAGGCGGTCATGGTATTCTCCTTGAGAGCAGGCGGCTGGATGTGGCTCACATATAGGGATGAGAGGCCCAAAAGGAAAAGCCCGGATTGCTCCGGGCTTCCTTAAAATTCGACGGGCCGACGATGTTATCAGGGCTTCGGCGCTGGTGCCGGGGCCGGAGCCGGCTTGGCAGCCGGGGCGGCGGGCTTGGCCGGAGCGGTGGCGGCCGGAGCAGCGGGCTTGGCTGCAGGCGCAGCAGCGGGCTTGGCCGGGGCCGGCGGAGTGGCAGGCTTTACCGGTGCGGGTGCAGCGGCCTGTGCTTCCGATGCCGGATCGACGACCGGCGCCTGGATCGGGTTTGCGTCGATGATGCCGCGCAGCTTTTCCGAGCTGTGGTTGGTCAGGTCGCGGGAAATCCCGTTTGCCCAGATTTCAGCGGCCTTGGTCAGTTCACGGCTGACGAGCGGCTGGTTGGTCAGCAGCTTCTTGCCGGTCTCGGTGTTGAAGAAGGTGGAAATCGACTTCAGTTCATCGACCGAGAAGCTCTTGGCATAAATGGTCGCCGCTTCCTTTTCGAGATCGGCACGGCGCGGTGCCAGCACGAGCGCCTGCTCGTCGACGACGTTGGAGATCTGGCCCTGGAAGTTTGGGGAGGCCTGGATGAACTGGGCCTTCAGACGCTCTGCCAGGTTGGGCAGGATATTGTCGTAACGATCCGTGACGTTGAGCGACGCGATCGCATCGCGCGCAGCGGCAAGCTGGGCTTCCGAAACTTCCTGCGCGCGAGCCGATACCGTGAAGGCGCCGGAGAAGAGGATGGCCACAGCGGCGGCACGGCCGAAAAGCGCGAATCTGATCATGAGTTGGTTGCTCCTAGTTTACTTCGCCTCAAGCGTCCGCGCTCCAGCCTCACCGGCAATGATCGCTAAGGACGCCATATGAATGAACAGCCCGTGTTCCACGACACCGGGAATGAAATTAAGCTCCGCCGACAGTGCGTCTGCATCAGGAATGCGGCCAAAAGATGCGTCGAAAATGTAGTGGCCGCCATCTGTCGTGAAGACTTCAGCCCCCGATTTGCGCAGCTTCAACTCACCGGTCAATCCTAACCGGGAAGCGGCCTTTTCGATGGCAATCTGCGTCGCCGTCTGGCCGAAGGGATTGATCTCGATCGGCAGCGGATAGGCTCCGAGCATATCGACCAGCTTGCTTTCGTCGGCAATCACGATCATGCGGGCAGAAGCCGCGGCGACGATCTTTTCACGCAGCAATGCGCCGCCGCCGCCCTTGATCAGGGTCAAGTTCGCATCGACCTCATCGGCACCGTCGATCGTCAGATCGAGTTCCGGAAGCTCTTCCAGCGATTTCAGCGGAATGCCGAGCTCGACGCAGAGCCTCGCGGTGCGCTCGGATGTCGGCACGCCTTCGACCTTGAAGCCGCCGTGGACCTTTTCGGCGAGTAGCCTGACGAATTCGTCCGCCGTCGAACCGGTGCCGATACCCAGCCGCATGCCGTCCTCGACATAGGCCAGTGCCGCTTGCGCCGCCTTGACTTTCATTTCCCGGGCGTCCATCCGCCAAAAGCTCCCCGCTGTTTTCGCCGACCCGCTGTTTACACGCCTCTCCCCACAAACGAAAGTCCCCTCGCGGCGGGTTTTACGAAGCCATGGGTTTTACGAAGATGGGCGAATCTCGCATATTTGCTTTTCACGGCAGCATTGCTTAATCCGGGGCATCTCCCGAACGACGCTCACGAGGCTCCATTGACCGCTCCACTCGTCATTTTCGACCTCGACGGCACGCTGATCGACACCGCACCGGATCTTATCGACAGCCTCAACTATACGATCGAGGACGAAGGGCTCCAGCCGGTGACCTTCGAGGACCTCACCCATCTCGTCGGCCAGGGCGTGCGCGTGATGATCCGCCGCGCCTTCGAACTTCGCAGGGTTCCGCTCGACGAGCCGACGGCGGCCAGGCTGTTCGATCGCTATATGGAGCACTACGAGGCGCAGATGCCGGGCAGAAGCCGCCCCTATGACGGCGTCGTCGCGTGTCTCGATCGCCTGTCGGCAGCCGGGATGCGGCTCGCGGTCTGCACCAACAAGTCCGAACGGCTCGCCTTCCCGCTTCTCGAAAAGCTCGGCCTTTTGGATCGCTTCGTCGCGATGACCTGCGGCGATACCTTCGCCGTCCGCAAGCCGGATGCCCGGCACATTTTCGGTACGATCGAACGGGCCGGCGGAAATCCGGCGACGAGCGTCATGATCGGCGACAGCGTCAACGATATCCTTGCCGCACAGAATGCCGGCATTGCCTCCGTCGCCGTGACCTTCGGTTATTCCGACGTCGCAGTCGATACGCTCAACCCGGATCGGGTGATCAACGATTATGACGAGCTGACCGTGGGGATGGTGGAAACGCTGATTTCCGCCGACGTGACGCGGCTGGCGGCTGCCAAATAAAAAGCGGCCCTGAGGCCGCCTTCTTCTGCAATCCGAAACTCATCCTCAGCTCAAAGCTCAGCTCTGGGCCGCCCGGACCTTGGTGGTTGCCACGAAAGCCTTCACCGTCGCATTGTCGCGGCCATAGACGTCGTCGAAATACTCGACCTTGCCGTCCTTGTTCGGCCAGGCGGTGAAGTAGGCGACGTAGACCGGGATCCTGACCGGCACCTTGGCCGAGACGTTCTCGCCGGCGGCGATCCGTCCGTTCACGTCGTCGATCGTGGTGCCGAGTACGGCGGCCGCCATCTTGCGCGGTTCGGCAAGACGGACGCAGCCGTGGCTCAGCGCCCGCATGTCCCGCTGGAAGAAGCTCTTCGAGGGCGTGTCATGCATGTAGATCGCGTGGCTGTTCGGGAACAGGATCTTCAGGTCGCCGAGCGCGTTGTCACCCGACGGCGGCTGACGCACGGAGATCTTCTCGGTGGAGCCGAACCAGTTGATGCTGCTCGACGGAACCGCCCTGCCGCCGACCGATACCTCATAACCCATGCGGTCGAGGTAGCTCGGATCCTGGCGCAGGTGCGGCAGCATCTCGTTGATGATGATCGACTGCGGCACGCCCCAATAGGGATTGAACTCGACGGTTTCGATTTCGTCCTGGAAGAAATAGGTCTGGTTGGACTTGCTGCCGACCACGACGCGCATCGAAAACTGTTCGGCACCACGGTCATGGTAATAGACCGTGAAGGCCGGCTGGTTGATGAAGACGTAGCGCTGGCCGAGATCGTCCGGCAGCCAGCGCGCCTGTTCCATGGCGACTTCGACCTTCTCGATCTTGTCCTTCGACGTATGGCCGACCATCTTGCGCACCGTCGCATTGCCGATGACGCCATCGGCCTTGAGACCGACTTCCGCCTGGAAGGACTTCACGACGTCGACGAGTTCCGGCGTGTAGTCCGGGGTCTGCTGATAGGCCGTCAGCGTCGCCGCATGCTTGGTCTTCAGCGCTTCCGAGCCGGTGTGCTGGATGGCGGCGATGATGCTCGCCATATCCGCGCTGCTCTTGCCCGGCTTCAGGAGAATGTCGCTCGGCAGCGAGATCTGCGGACCGTCATTGGCCGCTGCGGCGCGCAGCGTTGCAAGCTCGGCCTTTAGCGCCTGGAATTGAGGGCTCTGCGGCGCGAGGCCTTCGAGGTAGGCCGCGACATCAGTACCGGTCTGCGCGAAAGGCAGGACGAGCGGGAGCTTGACGTCCTTGCGCTTGAGGTCGTGGTAACCCGACACCTTGTTCGGGTCGATGCGGCCACGCATCATGTCCTGCGCGAAGGTCAGCACCTTTTCCGACAGCGCCAGCTCGAACTGCATCAGCGCGCGATCGTGGCTGTCGGCGGCCGAAACCGGCGCAGATGCCGTTGCGGAGACATTGATGGGGGTTGCAGCATCCGTCGGCGCAGCAACGCTTGCCGTGGTCAGCGCCGGGACCGGCAGGATGTAGTCGGCCGGTTCGAGCCCGTATTCGCCGGCCCGCTCGAAGAGCGATAGCACGCCCCTCGCCTTCTCGTTGACGTCGCCGGCGGTGACCCAGAGAGGCTCCGCGGCCTTGCTGTAGAAGGCTTCGAGCGCGGTCGCGATTTCCGCCGGCGCCGAAACCTTGGCCTCGGCGATGAGGCGCGTGCCGTCCGTCGCGGATGCTGCTGCGAAGGCGGTCGTCTTCACGGCCCGCTCGGCATCCGGCTTGTAGGTGTAATATCGAGGACCGGAGACTTTCGGCAGCGGCTCGGGATCGGCGAGGCTGCGCTCGGTCGGCATGCCGGAATTGCCGCCGACGCCCGGCAGGCCGTTATCGTGCCGCCCTGCCCGTTCCGCGCCGGGACCGCCGCGCAAGAGATCGAGAAGCGTTACGGCATGTGCGGGAACGGCCGCACCGGTAAACATCGAGATGCCGGAGACGAGCGCCAATGCGATCGAAGTTCTTTTGTGTTTGTACTGCAATGTCGTCCCCGTCACCTGCATCCGCGTCTTGATCCGCGGGCTCGAATATATATCACGCCATCTAACCGATCGCGTGAGGGATGGAAAGAAACGCCCGAGTGGCCTGCGGGTTTCGGCTCCGCCGGAAACAGCATCGGTGCGCAGCCGGAAGGTTAAGAAACTATTCGTTAAATTTTTACTGACGACCATCGACAAGCACCCGGTCAGAGGGCGGATTCCGCTGTATAATTCCGCTGTCCGTGTCATAAAAGGCACGACGAAAGCCTGCCAAAAAGCCTGTTCGGCCGGCTTGCGGACGTTCACCAATCGTATAGTAATGCCGCCGGCCGGCTCCGGCGCGGTAACGCGTTGTTGATCTTTCAAGACACCGGCAGCGACCACGAGCAAAAAGAGGCAGCGAAGATGGCATCTACCCGCACCGAAACCGATACGTTTGGCCCGATCGACGTGGCGAGCGACCGTTATTGGGGGGCCCAGGCGCAGCGCTCGCTCGGCAACTTCAAGATCGGCTGGGAAAAACAACCGCTCGCGGTCGTGCGTGCGCTCGGCATCGTCAAGCAGGCCGCCGCCCGCGCCAACATGGAACTGGGCGGCCTCGACGCTTCGATCGGCAAGGTCATCGTCGAGGCGGCCCAGGAAGTCATCGACGGCAAGCTCGACGACCATTTTCCGCTGGTCGTCTGGCAGACGGGCTCCGGCACCCAGTCGAACATGAACGCCAACGAAGTGATCTCCAACCGCGCGATCGAAATGCTCGGCGGCGTGATGGGCTCCAAGAAGCCCGTGCATCCGAACGACCACGTCAACATGAGCCAGTCGTCGAACGATACCTATCCGACGGCCATGCACATCGCCTGCGTCGAAACCATCGTGCGCCACCTGATCCCGTCGCTGAAGCAGCTGCACGAAGCGCTGGAAGTGAAGGTCAAGGCCTTCTCCCACATCATCAAGATCGGCCGCACCCACACGCAGGATGCCACCCCGCTGACGCTCGGCCAGGAATTTTCCGGTTATGCGGCGCAGGTCGGCTCGGCGATCGCCAATATCGAACTGACGCTGCCGGCGCTTTCCAAGCTCGCCCAGGGCGGCACGGCGGTCGGCACCGGCCTCAACGCCCCGGTCGGCTTTGCCGAAAAGGTCGCCGAGGAAATCTCGAAGATCACCGGCCTGCCTTTCGTCACGGCCCCCAACAAGTTCGAAGCACTCGCCTCGCACGACTCGATGGTGTTTGCGCACGGCGCGATCAACGCCGCCGCCGCCGCTCTCTTCAAGATCGCCAACGACATCCGTTTCCTGGGCTCCGGCCCGCGTGCGGGCCTTGGCGAACTGTCGCTGCCGGAAAACGAGCCGGGTTCGTCGATCATGCCGGGCAAGGTCAACCCGACCCAGTCGGAAGCGCTCACCCAGGTCTGCGCCCACATCTTCGGAAATCACGCGGCCCTCACCTTCGCCGGCAGCCAGGGCCATTTCGAACTCAACGTCTACAATCCGATGATGGCCTACAATTTCCTGCAGTCGGTGCAGCTGCTCGGCGACGCCGCGGTCTCCTTCACCGACAACTGCGTCGTCGGCATCGAAGCCCGCGAAGACAATATCAGACGCGGCGTGGAAAACTCACTGATGCTGGTCACAGCGCTTAACACCAGACTCGGCTACGACATCTGCGCCAAGATCGCCAAGACAGCCCACAAGAACGGCACGACCCTTCGCGAAGAAGCGGTCGGCGGCGGATACCTGACGAACGAGGAGTTCGACCAGTATGTCCGCCCTGAAAACATGATCGGTCCCAAATAAGGGGACCTGATTTACAATATAACCAGCAAGCCCGCCTCCCGATTAGCGGGCTTTCTCTTTCGGTCAGCCTACATTGGTTAATTCCGACAATATATCAACATTCTACAGGTGAATATCTTTTCGGGCTCGAAGTCTGTAAACCCATTAGTTTTGAGGGAAAATCGGGTATTTCAGAAATGCGAAATAAATTTAAGAATAAGCTCTTCAGCTCGCACCCCTTAATTCTTTTCGAACATTTTTCACATACTACTTCATTTTATAGCATACAGGTGGGATCTAGTGGGGATCGTCGATGACGACGGCAACGGCGCCGAGAGCGCAATCTAGCGATCTGATCGGCCAGATCATCTACGCGGTGCGATCGATGGGCGTCGCCCCGATCCCTCGCAATTATCAGCTTTTTTACGAGGCCTATATCGGTTCCAATCCCGACCTGACCCGTGATCTGGCGGGGCTCGGAAGCCGTGCCACGCAGGAGGAGCTGGACGCGCTTTCGCATCGTTACCTTGGAACCGGCCAGGTGGCCGTCATCGAAGACGCCCATACCAGGATTCTTGGCGAACTCGACGCGCTCCTGAAGCTGCTGCGTCAGGAGCAGAACTCGCTCGAGAGCTACGGCAAGCTGCTTGGAGAAACCGCTCAGCGGATCAACTCGAAGAGCAATTTTTCCAACGACCTGCTGACCAGCGCGCTGGCGCTCCTGAGCGAGGCAACCGGCAGCACCATGGCGCACGGCGAAAAGACCGTCGGCGGCGTCGTCCAGCGCTCGCAGGAAATGGACCAGGTCCGCCGCGAACTCGACGAATACAAGCGTATCGCCAACACCGATTCGCTGACCCGGATCGCCAACCGCCGGGCTTTCGACGAGCGCCTTGCGGCGACCTACGACAATACTGCCCTGCTGCCGGTCACCGCACTGGTGCTGGCCGATATCGACAACTTCAAGAAGATCAACGACAGCTACGGCCATCCGGTCGGCGACAAGATCCTCGCGACGGTTGCTTCCGTGATCCGCTCGAACGTCCGCAAGGATGTCTTCGTCGCCCGCTCCGGCGGCGAGGAATTCGCGATCATAGTCGAAGGCAACACGCCGGAAGAGGTGGTGATCATCTGCGAGCGGGTCCGCCGCGCGCTGGAAACCCGCATCTTCCGCAATTCGCGCTCCGGCATCGACTACGGCCCGGTCACCATTTCTCTCGGCTTTGCGATGGCCTCGCAGGCGAGCGATCCCGGAGAACTCTACGCCAATGCCGATACGGCCCTCTACAACGCCAAGAACTCCGGCCGGAACCGCTCGATCTTCTTTGATGACAGCATGAAGAAGGACTATGTCGGCAAGAGCTGGCTGATCTACAGGAAGTAGATTTCCCTCAGTCGCAGGCCGAGACGCCTGCGGCGCCGGCGATGGCCAGCAGTTCCGGGCGGTATTCGAAATGCATGGTGTCGTAGTGATACCAGCGACCGCCCCAGATAAAGCCATGGCGCTCGAACGCCGCGGCGATCTTCATCGGAAAGCGGTTTTTGTAGTTCGGGACATTGCCGGGTTTGCCTCCCGACCAAAGCCAGTAATCGGCGTATTTCGTGTTGAGATCAATCGCCGCGCCAAAACTGTGGACGGAGAGATTGGTCTGTCCAGCAACCTTGCGCCAGTTGAAGACGCCGGCCGACGGCGTCAGGTAGGTTTTCAGGCCCGGGTCGGCGGCAAGCTCATCGCGGACGGCGGCGAGCGCCTTGTCGACCCCGTTACGGCTGGTGACGCGCAACGTCTCGCCGAACCAAGCGACCGGCACGAGGCTCGACTGCACGGCATTGGCGCTCGCGCCATAAAGGCGCCTCATCAATTCGTCGCTGCGGATGCGGCCCGGATCGGAATCGACCGGCGGGTGGTATTCGCACGAGCCGGGCCGATATGCCTGGGACAGGCTGTCCTCGACATCGCCCTCGGCCAGCATTTGCGCATGGTTGCGCCTGGTCCCGTCGTCGATCGGAATCGGGGCACCCTCCTTCATGATCAGCCTGCCGTTGCGGCTGGCCACGATCATGTCGGGATAGGCCTTCACGAGGGCCGCGATCTTCTCCTCCAGGCGCAATTCGCGCGCCTCGCCCGGGCCGCAGACGAGGACCGACAGCATCACGGCTGCCGCCCGGAGGAACGGCCTGTCAGTAGACCAGGACATTGACGTAATCGCCGCGAGGCCCTCGAAAGATCTGCACGTTGATCATCACATTCCCGCGGACGACGGCGTTGCGGGCGGCCCGATCGATGGTGCCACGGCTGATCATGCGCTCGACGAGTTCCCGATTGCCGGCATCGTCGAAGAAGCTGTCGCTCTGGTCGCCGCGCTGCGAGACGCCGAAGCGATGAAAATTCGCGCGGTCCTGGCGGACGATCTGCCAGGGCTCCTGCAGGCGCACATTGTTGGAATTGTACAGATCGTCCTCGCCGATGAAGGCCGTATATTCCTCGATCAACTGGTCCGCACGCGCCGCTTGGGCGCCGAACATCGTCGCAGCCAGGACCACCGCCGCAAAGCCGGTTCCAAACTTCATAAAATCCCCCGTGCCCGTCCCCTATGGCGGGTCGATTCGATTGTCGCCTTGGGCGCTGGAAATGTCCATGAGGACGGCGACTAGGCATGTCTTCTTCACGAAGAAAACGCCGGTGCGGCGTCTACCACATGGTCTTGGCGGCGCGCTCCGGCCATTCCCGGTCGTAGGTCTCCCTGTCGAAGTCGGCCTTGGCCGCCTTCAGCAGCGTTCCGGGCGTCGGCAGGTTCTTCGGATCGACGAAATGCTCCGGGTTCCAGAGTTCGGCGCGTATCAGGGCGCGGGCGCACTGGAAATAGACCTCGTTGACGGTGATCACCGTGACGCTGCGCGGATGCCGGCCGTCCATCTCGAAGCTTTCGAGCAGCGCGGGCTCCACCGAGATCACGGCGCGGCCGTTGATGCGCATCGTCGTGTTCGAGCCGGGTACCAGAAACATCAAAGCCACGCGCGGGTCGCGCACGATATTGATCAGCGAATCGATGCGGTTGTTGCCGCGCCAGTCGGGCAGAAGCAGCGTCGAATCGTCCTCGATACGCACCGCCCCGCCGAGATCGCCGCGCGGCGAGCAGTCGAGTCCTTCCGGCCCCACGGTCGCGAATGCGAGGAAAGGCGAGGCCTCGATCATCTGCCGGTATTCCGGGGTCAGCGTCTTCGTCACCTTGGCGAGCGAAGCCTCCGAGACGCCGTCATAGATCGCCTTCAGTTCTTCGACGGATGTGATGATGGTCATGGCTCGCCCCTCTGGTATCGGCGGGCCTTAGCCCGCGCGGGCGACACTATGATGACGTCCCCTGTGGATCAAGCAGCGGCGTCGTTGCCGGGCTTTGCGACGATGGAGGTTTCGCGCAGCGGCCGGCCATCGCTCGTCAGGAAGGCGGCAATGGTCTCGATCACGCCGCGGTCGCTGACGATGCGACGATGCCCGAGCCCGTTCGCCCATTCGAGCCGTGCCGTGGCAAGCCCCTCGAAACGGCGGGCGTGGTCGGCTGCGACCTCCTTGTCCTCCTCGGCATGCACGACCAGCAGGGGCGTCCCCAGCCGCGCGGCGCTTGCCACCGTGTCGAAGTCGTCGAGCGAGGCGCCGGCTACCTTTTCCGCCCGCCGAACCAGTTGCGCCTTGACGCGCGGCGGCAGGCCGACCATCCGCGAAAAATCGTCGAACAGCCAATGGATATGGCTTGGCGCTCCGATAATCACCAGTTTCGAGGGAGAGATCGAGCCGACTTGCCTTATCACCCCGCCGGCGGCGAGCATCATGCTCGCACCGCCGAACGAATGACCGACCGCCGCATCGAAATGGCCGAACCGGTTCTCCGCCGCAACGATCGCCTCGACGGCCTGGCGCATGTTGAGGCTGCGGCCGCTGGAAAGCCCATGGCCGGGAAAATCGAGCACCACGACCTCGGCGCCGTTTTCGGCCAGGCCCGCCGGCAGAGCGGCGATATAGGCGGCATTGGAGCCCCAGCCGTGCACGACCAGGTAACGTGGCCGGCCGGGCTTGCCGTCGCCGTTGAAGCGATAGGCCATCACCGTCGAGTGTCCGACGGTGAGCGGGATCTTCTGGGCGGCCGAGAGCCGCTCCCGTCCCTCATCCTCCATCGCTCTCGCCTTGCCGCCCTTGGGACGGCGCGAGGGCGTCAGGCAGAAGAGCCGAAAGGCGAGCCCGGCTGCTGCATTGGGGAAAGGCCGCCCCATGGCGGCAAATCCGAAACGGATGACCTTGAGTGCAAAGGATGGCATAGTGAGAAACCCAATAATGTTCAATGCTGAACAATAAAGTACAATGATGAACAAAAATCAATCCCTCCCTTGGGATCATCCGCGTTTTCGCAGTTGGATTGCCGTCGCCCGCGCCTGCCAGTTGATGCAAACCGTGCTGACCCGCGAACTCACCGAACTCGACATCAAGCCGCCGCATCTCGACATCCTGATCAATCTCTACCGGTTCGAGGGGATCTCCCAGCAGGAGCTCGCCCACAAACTGCTGGTGGGGCGTTCCAACATGAGCATGGCGCTGCCGCAGATGGAAAAGCGCGGGCTGATCGAGCGGCGCGGCGATACGAAGGACAAGCGCGTGCTGCGCCTCTACCTGACCCGGGAAGGCCGCTCGGTGACGGAAAAGGCGATGGCGATCCAGACGGCGCTGATCGAGCGGACGCTCTCCTCCGAGCCGCTGGATCAATGCATGGCGATGGCGGAGTCCATGGAGCGGCTGATCGTCACCCTGCAATCGGAGATCCGGGAGGACAGCCGCGAGCCGTCCTGATCGCCGCTTGACGCTTACCGCGTTCTCTGCGGCGGATCGCGGGAGAGGCCTTTTTCGGCGAGATCGCGCTCATAGTCGGCAAACAGCTCGGCTCCGCGTTCGCCAAGTTCGCGCAGGTAAGGCCAGGTGAAGATGCCGCTGTCATGGCCGTCGTCGAAGCGGATTCGCACCGCGTAGTTGCCGGCCGGCGTGATCGCCGCAATGCCGACATTGCGCTTGCCGGGCACGGTGACCTTCTGGCCGGGACCATGCCCCTGCACTTCCGCCGAAGGTGACAGCACGCGCATCGTTTCGGCCGGCAATGGAAACGCCGCGCCGTCGCTGAAGGTAACGTTCAGCGTGTGGCGGTCCTTGGAGACCCTCAGTTCCGTCGGCCAGATGTCGCTCATGCTTTTCAGGCTCCCGATTGTCATATGCCTGGCGGAGGATTATGAGCTACGGCGTTTCGCCGCAAGCGGTTTTGCGTCCGTCGCTATACTATCTGGATCGATGTCATACACTTGACGCGACGGCTCGAAACCCCCACTTTCCGGGTAAGGGAGATTATCACGTGAACAGTTTCGCAGGACCGGTCGGAGGAGCAGCCCCGATCATCGCCGACCAGGCGCCGATGATCGATCCGTTCGGCCGTGCGGTCACCTATCTGCGTGTCTCGGTCACCGACCGCTGCGACTTCCGCTGCACCTATTGCATGGCGGAAAACATGACCTTCCTGCCGAAAAAGGACCTGCTGACGCTGGAGGAGCTGAACCGGCTCTGTTCCGCCTTCATTTCCAAGGGCGTCCGCAAGATCCGCCTCACAGGCGGCGAGCCGCTGGTGCGTAAGAACATCATGTTTCTGGTGCGCGAGCTCGGCCAGCACGTCAAGGCCGGCGCTCTCGACGAACTGACGCTGACGACCAACGGGTCTCAGCTCGCAAAATATGCCGACGAGCTTTATGACAGCGGCGTGCGTCGCATCAATGTCTCGCTCGACACGCTGAACCCCGAGAAATTCAAGGCGATCACCCGCTGGGGCGACTACCACAAGGTCATGGAAGGCATCGACGCCGCCCAGAAGGCCGGGCTGAAGATCAAGCTGAACGCCGTGGCGCTGAAGGAATTCAACGAGTTCGAGATCGCCGACATGCTGCGTTTCGCGCATGGCCGCGGCATGGATATGACGGTGATCGAGACCATGCCGATGGGCGAGATCGACGAGGACCGCACCGACCAGTATCTGCCGCTCTCCAAGCTGCGTGCCGATCTCGAAGAACAGTTCACCCTGACCGAGATCCCCTACAAGACCGGCGGCCCCGCCCGTTATGTCGAAGTGAAGGAAACTGGCGGCCGATTGGGCTTCATCACGCCGATGACCCATAATTTCTGCGAGAGCTGCAACCGCGTGCGCCTCACATGCACCGGCACGCTTTACATGTGCCTCGGCCAAAACGACGCGGCCGACCTGCGCACCGCGCTGCGCGCCTCCGAAAACGACGGCTACCTGTCGGCCGCGATCGACGAAGCGATCACCCGCAAGCCCAAGGGCCACGATTTCATCATCGATCGCACCCACAAGCGTCCCGCCGTCGCCCGCCACATGAGCGTCACCGGCGGGTGATATCCGCGCCGGCGACCGCTGCTGCCGCCTGGATTATCGCGAAATATCGACATGATGCACTCCGTGCGGCAAGGGCACCCGCCCGATCCGTCGCAGCGACGGTGCATCGCCCCTGATCACCTTGAAGACTTCAAGCCCCGCCCCGGTCTCGGGGCCTGCACCCTCATGTCCCTCGAAAACGGTTGCGAAAAGGTGATCGCCCGTCAGGTCGAAGGTTCCGCCCTCGGGTAAAACGCCCTCGAATGTGTAGTCGCCAACCTTGTGCAGCCTGCCCGCGGCCGGATCGAACGTCAGAAGAGATACGGCCGCCTCGCGGCCATGACGCGGAGACCCGGGCGGAAAGGACGTGCCGCGCATGTTGATCGTCGCGACAAGCCGGCCATCCGGGCTCACCGCCATTCCTTCGGCCGAAACGCCGGTGTCGACTGTCATCAACCGCTCGTGCCGGACTTCGGACGCCTCGGGATCCGCCAGCCGGATCACGGTCATGGTGGAGGACCCGTTCGGTATGCGGCCTTCGAGGCTGGTCGCGGTGAAATCGCGCCCCCAGTTCGATGTCAGATAGTGGCGGCCATCCGGCGTGAAGCGGCCGACAAAAGGATCCCTGCCCACCTCCACGCTGTTGCCCCAGGGCTGCAAGGCAGGCTCCTGATCGCTATCGGCAAATTCGAAGAACGCGACACGGTTCCGCGTGTTGATATTGGCCGCCAGGAACCGCCCGAAAGGATGCCATTGAACATTGGTGGCCGTCACGCCGCCCCGCGGAGCATCCAGCGATCCGGAAATGCCGAGTTCAGCCAGATCGAAGCGGGCGACTTCGCCGAATCGGCCATCGGCAAATTCGACGATCTGAAGCAGGGCCGCATCGGCGGTATTGGAAACGACCGCCACCCGCTGCCCGTTCGGGCTGACGGCCAATGCCTCCGGATTGATGCCGACCTTCACCGTATCGGCGAGCTTCGGCATCGATGGGTCGGAGAGATCGACGGCAAACAGCCGTCTGCCGGGCGGCAGATCTCTGACCGTTCTGCCGCCATCCGGACGGCCGCCCAACCGTTCGGTCAAGAAAGCCGTGCGCCCGTCCGGCGTCAGTTCCAGGATTTCGGGCGCCGCCGTCACCGAGTTCGAGATGGGGAGCGCGCGCCTCGTCACGCGGCCATTGGCTATCGAAAGAATGGTGAGCACGTCCCTGTGCCCGGCCTCCTTCGGAGCCAGTACGGAATCGGCATAGGTGCGCGCCAAATAGTCGCCGTCGGAGATGACGGCGACGCGACCGGCCGAGATCGCGCCCAGGATATCCGCCGATTGTGCAGCAGCAGTACCGGACGCCACGGTCGCCAACGAAAGGGCTGTGCCCACGAGAAAAACCAAAGCCTTCATGATCCATTCTCCTTCCGGGAAACGGCGACATTTGCCGCCTATTGCCTGAAGGGAGGATAGGGTCCACTCTGATAGAGTTTCAATCGGAATTCCATCATCTGTGATAGGCAAAACACATCAGGAATGTCGATGGATATACGCTCCATGGCCTGCTTCGTGGCGGTCGCCGAAGAATTGCATTTCCGTCGGGCGGCCGAGAGGATGCACCTCACCCAGCCCTCGCTCAGCCAGCGCATTCGCGCCCTCGAGCTGGAGATCGGCACGGACCTCTTTGCGCGCGATCGCCGCAGCGTCGCGCTGACGCCGGCCGGCCAGGCGTTCCTCGAACCCGCCCGGCGGGCGATCGAAAATGCCGAAGTCGCCCGGCAGCAGGCTTTACGAGCCTTTCGCGGCGAAGTCGGTCGGCTGCGGCTGGGTTTCACGGTCATCGCCTTCTACGGCATCCTGCCGGAAGCGGTGCAGGCATTCCGGAAGCGCTATCCGCAGGTCGAGATAGAGCTTGTCGAGCTCAATTCCCCGTCGCTCGAATCCGCACTGATGACGGGAACGATCGATCTTGCGGTCCTGCATCCGCCGCTCGCCAATCCGGAACTCGCGATCCATGAACTGCCGGCCGAGCCTCTGGTCCTGGCATTGCCGGAAAGCCACCCGCTTGCGATCCGAACCGAGATCCGGCTCTCCGACCTCGCCGACGAACCCTTCCTCCTCGCACCCCGCTCCATCGGACCGAGCATCTACGACAGGGTGATCGCTCTCTTCCGGGACCAGGGCATCAGCCCGCGCATCGTGCAGGAGGTTACGCCCATGACCACACTTGCAGGCCTGGTGGCGGCGGGGGTCGGAATGGGGTTCGTCACGGGCGGCCTGTCCCGCCTGCCGCGTCCCGGCGTCGTTTTCCGGCCAGTCACGCCGACGCCGCCATCGTTGCCGATGGCGGCGTCCTGGTTGAAACCGCGACTTTCTGCGATCGGGCAGCGCTTCCTCGAAACGGTCTCGGCGCTTGCCTGACTGTCCAGGCCTCAGGCCGCGTCGCTGCGACGGAAGCCTCCCCGGCGTTCGTTGGCGCCGGCATGGAAGCTGATGTTCGGATCGCGCGTCTTGAAGCGCTCGATCTTCTCGGACAGCGTCTCCACACGTTGGCGCAGGCCGTGGATCTCGGCGTTGTTTTCCTCGACCATCGCCGCGTTGCGCTGGGTGATCAGCTCGACCTCCTGCACGGCCTTGGTGACTTCGTTGATGCCGGTCGACTGCTCGCCGGTGGCCGCCGAAATCTGGGACACCAGTTTGCGGACGTCGGTGATGTGCGTGATGATCTCGGTGAGTGCCGTACCGGTCTCCTCGACCAGATGCACGCCGTTACTGACCTGGGTCGAGCTTGCCGAAATGAGGCCCTTGATTTCGCGGGCAGCACCGGCGCAGCGCTGCGCCAGTTCGCGGACTTCCTGGGCGACCACCGCAAAGCCGCGGCCTGCCTCGCCGGCACGGGCCGCCTCGACGCCGGCATTCAGCGCCAGCAGGTTCGTCTGGAAGGCGATCTCGTCGATGACCCCGATGATGGTCGCGATCTTTTCGGAAGAACGGCTGATCTCGCCCATGGCATCGACGGCGCGGGATACGACCTCGCCGGAGCGAACCGCGAAGTCTTCCGTTTCGTTGACCGAGACGGATGTTTGTTTGGCGCTTTCGGCCGTCGAGCGGACGATCTCGCTCAGATGGCGCAGTGCGCGCGAACTCTGTTCGAGGGCTGCCGCCTGCTGTTCCGTGCGGCGGGCAAGATCGTCCGCCGAAGCGGCGAGATTGCCGGTGCCGCCGTCGATCTCTTCCGCGGTCGAGCGCACGTCGGCGAGCGTGGCACGGAGCGCCTCGACAGCCTGGTTGTAGGTGCGCGCCATCTCGATGAAGTCTTCCGGCAGGTTTTCGTCCATGCTGCGCTCGAGGTCGCCCTCGGCAAGCTTGCCAAGCATATCGTTGAGTGCGGTCAGCGCCTGGCGCTGTTCGCCGGCAATGCGGGCACGCTCTGAGGCGCGGCGCTCGGACTCGGCGGTCGAGAGCTCGCGGGCTGCCGCAGCATCCTGCTCGAGACGGACATTTTCGACCGCGGCATCGCGGAAGACGGTGACCGAGCGAACCATGTCGCCGATTTCGTCGCCACGTTCGCGGCCTTCGATCTTGACCTCGAGATCGCCGTCAGCGAGCCGCTTCATCACTTCGGTGACGCGACGCAGCGGGCCGCGCAGCGTTTCCACCAGCATCAGGCCGCCGGCAATGGCAAGCAGCGTGCCGACCACCATGGCGATCAGCGACAGCTGGGCGGAACGTTCGCTGTCTTCCTTGCCGACCTCCTGGGCCTGGGCCACGAAATTCTTGAGGCCGGCCATGCCGCCCGTCAGAGTTTCGCCGGCGGCGGCGCGCGCCTTTTTCCAGTCGGCGGCGATGGACAGAAGTTTGGCGGTATCCTCCTCGATCGATTTCAGGCGGGGCTGAAGCGTCGTCGAGAACTCGCGCATGGCCGGGTTTCTGGCAAGTTCCGACACTTCCCCGCTGGCGGCCTTCAGCTTTGCCATGACGTCGAGGACGACCTTGCGCGCGTCCTCCGTCTGGTTGGCGCGCAGCCGCTCGACGTAGAGCTGCATGGCGTCGATCAGGCGCAGCGATTCGGCGCTGCGGTCGAGAAGCGTGCGCAGGCTGGCGACCTCGCCCTCGATGCTGGCGAAACGGCTGGCCGCGTTGCCGGCCTTGCTGGTGACTTCCGCCTCCATTTTCGCCTGCAATTTCTCCATGCCGGCAACGGTGTCACGCACCGCCTTCGCCTTTTCCGGAACGTCCTGATTGCCCTTGATGGTAGCGGCAAGAGCACCGATCGCGTCATTGATCGGCTTCAGCTGCTTGATGCCGTTCGGGGTGAGGAAGGCCTGAACCTCCTGGAACGTCTTGTCCAGAATGCCGAGATACATGTCGGCGGTGCTGATCGCGCCGTCGTCCGTGCCGGTCTCCTTGACGGAATTGCGAAGCTCGCCGATCTGTTCGGCGATCGCCTTGTAGGCATAGGCTTCCAGAACCATGCCCTTGGCGAACTTTTCCTTGCCTTCGAACTGCTTGCGGACGTTGGCGACCTGATCCGAGACCCCTGTCGCGACGGTGCGGACATTGTCGATGCTGTCGTCGAGCGCTGCGGCGTTTTCGTCTCGCCTCTGCTTGATCTTCCAGAGTACGTCCGTATCGGCGCGCATCTTGGGCGCAAGCCCGGTCACCACGGCGATGCGCTCGCGGTCCCCGGCCGTCACGAGCAGCCCGCCGAGCACGTTGACGCCGCTCTCCTGCTTGTCGATCGCAGCCTTCAAGGCCGCAAGCGACGCATTGTCGGGCTTGCTGTTGAATTCCTGGAGGACCGCCTGGAGATTTTCAAAGTCGCCGATGTTTTCGATCGTCGCACGCGTCACGGTCATATGGCCGTTCAGCATGCTCGCCGTATAATAGCCAGCAAGACCGACGCCGGCGATCAAGAGCACCAGCGGGATGACGAAAAGTAGGACCTTGGTGACGATCCTGCGGCTCTGAAGAAGACGATCGATGAAAGACATTTTTCCCCCAACTGCAAACCAGATGCGACTTTCGCGTCTGCGGCATCGCGAAACGGCAACGGCACGATCCCAGCCTCATGCGGGAATGAATGGGTTCACAATGGTCAAATTCGGTTGAACAACGGTTAATTCGGGACCCTTACATTTCGTTTTATTACACTGTATCGGATATCGGAATTTCCCGCCGCTACCCAAAAGAGTACCGCCCGGGAGGCAATCGGGCTGGCGACGCGTAAGCCGTTGCTTTAAGAGACCGGTACCGGAGGAATCTCGCAGATGGCATGGTCTGAAAATTCGCGGGGCGCACTGTTCATGTCGCTCGCCATGGCGGCTTTCACCTGCAACGACGCGCTGGTCAAGTCGGTCACCCCGGAGCTCAGCATCCCCCAGATCATGGCAGTGCGCGGCGTCATGGCGACACTGCTGATCTACTGTGTCGCCCGCTACATGGGCGTGACCCTGTCGGCCAAGGCGGTCATGCATCCGCTGGTGCTGCTGCGCACTTTCTTCGAGCTCGGGGCCACCCTGACCTTCCTCTCCGCACTTGCCCATATCGAATTTGCCGCCATTTCGTCGATCATGCAGGCCTTGCCGCTTGCCGTGACGTTGGGGGCGGCCCTTTTCCTGAGCGAACCCGTCGGCTGGCGGCGCTGGACGGCGATCGGCATCGGCTTCCTCGGCGTGCTCATCATCATTCGCCCGGGCCCGGAAGGTTTCACGCCAGCAGCCCTGCTCGCCGTCGTCGCCTGCTGTTTTACGGCATGCCGCGACCTCACCACCAAGCGCATCCAGGCGGACATCCCTTCGTTGGCGGTGACGCTCTTCACCTCCCTCGCCAACACGGTTCTCGGGGCATTCCTGATCGTGCCGATGGGCGGATGGCAGCCGGTCAGCACCTATGCGCTGGGACACCTGGCAATTGCTTCCGTGCTGGTCTTCGCAGGCTACCAGGCGGTCATCCAGTCGATGCGGACAGGCGAGATCTCCTTCATCGCGCCCTTCCGCTATACCGGCCTGCTCTGGGCTCTGGTCATCGGCATTTTCGCCTTCGGCGAACGTCCGGACGCCTATATGCTCGTGGGCGCGGCAGTCGTTATCGGTTCCGGCCTTTATACTTTCTATCGCGAGCGCAAGCGGCAGGGCATTGCCACCGGCAAGGCAGCCGCCGCCCCGCCGGCCTGAGGATGAGTCGGATCGAAAGGGCCGAAAGGCAGGCGTGAAAGGACAAGACGACGTGCAGCAAAGCCGATTTCTGGATAGACGAACCCCGCCCCATATCCTGACGCTGGTCGTCTGCGCCGGACTTGGTGCCCTATCGCTCAACGTCTTCCTGCCGTCGCTTTCCGCCATGGCAATCCATTTCGGCACCGACTACGCCGTCATGCAGCTCGCCGTCTCCGGTTATATCGCCGGCACCGCCTTGCTGCAGCTGGTACTCGGTCCGCTTTCCGACCTTTTTGGCCGCCGCCGCGTAATGATCGGCAGCATCCTGATCATGCTGGTCGGCACGGTGATCTGCCTGATGGCCGCAAACGTCACCGTCTTCATGATCGGAAGGCTGCTGCAGACCGCAGTGGTCGCGGGCTTCGTGCTGCCGCGCGCGATCATCCGCGATACGGTGCCGATGGAGAGCGCCGCCTCGATGATCGCCTATGTGACCATGGGCATGTCGCTGGTGCCGATGATCAGCCCGACGATCGGCGGCGTGCTCAACGACATGTTCGGCTGGGAGGCGAATTTCGCCTTGATACTCGGTCTCGGCCTGTTGACCCTGACGCTCGTCTTCACAGATCTCGGCGAAACGAACCACGCGCCGGCCGCCAGCTTCACCGCCCAATTCCGCAGCTGGCCGGACCTTTTCCGCTCGCGCCGTTTCTGGGGCTATACGTTCACGTCGACCTTTTCCTCCGGCGTATTCTTCTCGTTCCTCGGCGGCGCGCCCTTCGTCGGCACGGCGATCTATCATCTGTCGCCGACCATGCTCGGCGTGCAGTTCTTCCTGATTGCGGCCGGCTACATGATCGGCAATTTCATTTCGGGCCGCTATACCCGCCAGTTCGGCACGATGACCATGATGATCTCCGGCAGCCTGGTCAGCCTTGTCGGGGTTCTCATCACCGCCGGGTTCCTCGTCGCGGAAGCGCCCTGGCCGTTCGCCTTCTTCGCGCCCCTGGCACTGACCGGCGTCGGCAACGGCCTCACCCTGCCGAGTTCCAATGCCGGCATCGTCAGCGTGCGGCCGCACCTCGCCGGCTCCGCTTCCGGCCTCGGCGGCGCGATCACCGTGGGCGGCGGCGCCGCGCTGTCGACCCTTGCCGCGGCGCTACTCAAGGAAGAGAGCGGCGCGATGCCGCTTCTCGTCGTCATGGGCGTCACGACCATCCTGGCGCTCGTCGCAACCGCCTATGTCCGGCAGATCGACCGCCGCGAAGGCGCCATCCCGACAAAGGATGAGGACTGATGACCACGCCCGCCGCTCCTCCCATCCGGCCTCCGGGCCTGGTCCTTGCCGGTGGCAAATCGAGCCGCATGGGCACGGACAAGGCTTTACTCACGATCGGTGGCGACACGATCCTCGGCCATGTGGTGCGGCGGCTCCTGCCCCAGGTCTCGGAAATCACCCTCAACGCGCCGATGGGTTTCCCCAATCCGCTCGACTTGCGCCTGCTGCCGGATCTGGTTCCCGGCCAAATCGGCCCGCTTGCCGGCGTGCTCGCCGGCCTGCGCGATATCCAGGGCCGCGGCCTTCAAGCAACCCATCTCCTCACCGTCCCCTCCGACAGCCCTTTTGTGCCAGCCGATCTCGTGCGCCGGCTGGGGGCTGAGGCGGACGATCCAAAGGCGATCGTCATCGCCGCCTCCGACGGCCGCGATCATCCGGTCTTCGGGCTCTGGCCGGTTTCCATCGCCGACGATCTGGAAACCTGGCTCTCCGACCCCGACAACCGGCGGATCAAGGCGTTCCTCGATCGTCACCATACGGTGACCGTCGAATTCCCGATGGTCGAGACGCAGCAGGGCTTGCTCGATCCCTTCTTCAACATCAACACGCCCGAGGATCTTCAAGAGGCGCTTGGTTTCGCCGAGGAGCTTTCATGACCCCTCCCAGCGTCTTCGGCATTTCCGGCTGGAAAAATTCCGGCAAGACGGGCCTGGCAGTGCGGCTGGTGGCGGAATTCACCCGCCGCGGCTATGCAATCTCGACGATCAAGCATGCGCACCACGATTTCGACATCGACAAGGTGGGGGCTGATTCCTTCCGCCACCGGCAGGCCGGTGCCCACGAAGTGGCGATCGTTTCCGGTACCCGCTTTGCGATCATGCACGAGTTGCGCGGTGCGCCGGAGCCGAGCTTCGAGGAAATCCTCTCCCGCCTCGCTCCCTGCGATCTGGTGCTGATCGAGGGCTACAAACGCGAGCCCGTCCCGAAGATCGAAGCCCGCCGCCTCGAGGCGAGCAACCGCGAACCGCTGGCGCCGAGCGATCCCCACATCGTCGCGATTGCCGCCGACCACCCGGTCCCGGATGCCACCATCCCCGTCTTCGACCTCGACGATACGAACGCGATCGCCGATTTCATCGCACAGGTGACGGGGCTTCCCCCTAGGCCTTGCCCTGATGCTCTACAAGATAGCGCGTAGCAAGTGCGACGTGGCGAGGAATAGGCTTGTTCTTACGGTAGTCGGCGACGAGCCGGCGCGAGATCTCCAGGGCCGACGCCATCCCGTCCAATGTCATGCCGAGCTCATCCATAGCGTTGCGAAAATCACCGTTGTCGAATGTGACTGGCGGTAGCGCGGCGAGCCATACGGCTGAGAATTCAAGGTCCTCCCCCGGCCATTCCAATGCGTTGCGATATTCGCTAACCCGCATTTTCCGGAAGAGATCATCGTCCTGTCGAAGCGGAATGTAGATGCGGCGGCTTTCCAGTGCGGGCGCCAGATCGACGACCTTCGTCTCTCCATCTTCCCAGACTATCCTCACCTTACGCCCTTCCAGCGCATCAGCGTCCGCTATCCTCGGCAAAGGCCCACCAACGGTGACAATCTCCTCACCTTTCATTGAGGCGCTCCCAGGCTTCATTCAACACCTTCCTGTTTTCCCGTACCCAAACCAACGCGCGATCCAGGCTTCGCCGGTCGATGGAGCCTGCAAGAATTTCCAGGTCCGATAGGCGGACCAGGACTTCGTGATCCGGCGTAACGATATGAAAATGTGGCGGATGATGATCGCCGGCAAAAATCTGAATCTTCAGATTTCTGAGTTTTATGATTGTCGGCATCACCTATCCCCGCGACGCCATAAAAATAGTGCATTCAGCGCACTATTTCAAGATGCAAAAAGCCGCCGGATCGCTCCGGCGGCTTTGGTTCGAGGTGCCTGAACCTTACTGGTTCGAAGCGACCGGTTTGACCAGCGGTGTGATGCGGCGCACGGTCACGCGGCGGTTTTCCTGTTCGGGTCCGTCGGTGCGGACCTTGAGGTAACGTTCGCCGTAGCCCTGCGTCGCCAGGTTTTCCGGCGGGATGCCGAATGCGTCGGTCAGCACCCGGGCAACGCTTTCAGCGCGTTCGTCGGAGAGGACGAGATTGCTGTCGTCGGCACCGACGGCATCCGTATGACCTTCGATCAGGAAGGTTTCGGAAGGATCCCGCTTCAGGACCTTGCTGATCGCGTCTGCGACCTTGCGCAGCGAACTCGCCTGGTTCATCGGGATTTCGGCACTGCCGGTGGCAAAGGTGACCGTATCCAGGTCGATACGCGGCACCTTGTCCCGGATGCGGGCGGAGTAGCGCACTTCGTCCATCGAATAGACCCGCTCGACCCGCTCGACCGGCGGCTGTTCCAGGAACTCGTAATAATCCCGGTCCGGCTCGGTCGAGGTGTCGATGATGTAGTTGTCCAGCGGCACGCTCAGCCGCATCGGCGGCAGGTCGTCACCCGGATCGCGCCAGACGTAGTCGCGACCACGGCGGTTATCCATCAGCTCCGGTGAGTAATAGAGGACGTATTCCTCGCCGCCCCTGACGATACGCGAGCGCTGGACGATCTCGCCATAGCTGTTACGGACGGTGACGATCCGCGTACCGTCGTCGCGCACGATGACTTCGCGCACCCGGCCGTCGCGGAGCTGCTCGTATTGCGGCGCCCGATCGCGATCGTTGTAGAAACGACGGCTGTCGTCATGGCGAACCACGGTCTGGTTGTCGATCGAGATGATCACCCGGCCGCCATCCCGGTCGCGACCGCCGTTACGGTCACGGCTGCCGCCGAGGCCCGCTGCGTCGCGGAAATCCCAACCGCGGGGCCGTTCGAACTGCGGACGCTGGTCAAGGCGCTGGCCGCGCTCTTCCGACAGCTGACGAAATTCCTGCAGCTGCTCGCGGGTGGCACGCGTGCTGCCCTGAGCCTCTGCGTCGGTTTTCGGCGGTGCAAGCTGCTGCTGGTCGGCCTGCTGCGGAGCTTGGCGGCGCGGACGCTCTCCATCCCGCGGCGGACGTGCAGAGGGTGCCTCCTTGGCGCTGTCGAGCACGGCTGCCCCGTTCTGAACGGGCAGTACGACCTGCTCGCCGCTCTTGGCCGCAGCCGGATCCTTTGCAAGTTCCTTGGCGCGTTCGACCTGCTGAGGCGTGGTCGCCGTCTGGGGCGCGGTCGGTTGGGTGCCCGGCTGGGCTCCGGTCGCCTGCTGGCCCTGCGGTTGGCCCGGCACCGGCTGGCCCTGAGGCACCACTGGCTGTCCTTCGGTGGTTTGACGGCGCGGCATCTCGCCGGCAGGCGGCTGGCCGGGAGCGGCCTGGCCATTTGCCGGCGGCTGCTGGTTGCGCCTGTCCTGCGCGGTTCCGGTGCCCGGAGCCTGTCCAGGGACCTGAGCCGGCGCCTGGCCGGTGGCGTTGCCGCTGGCCGGCTTTTCAGGCGCTGCTCCCGGCGTCGCAGCGCGATCGGTAGCCGGTGGCTGTGTCGGCTTTGGTGTTTCGGCCTGCTTTTCAGCGGGAGCTGCCTTGGGCTGCTGGGCATTGCCGATGGCCGGCTTTTCAGGTGTCGCTTCCGGCGTCGCGGCACGATTGGTCGCAGGCGGCTGCGGCTTGGGGGTTTCGGCCTGCTTCTCGGTCGGGGCTGCCTTCGGCTGCTGGGCGTCGCGGCGCACGGGTGCCTCAGGTGCTGCTTCCGGGGTTGCGGCGCGATTGGTTGCCGGCCGTTCCGGCTTCGGCGTTTCGGCCTGCTTTTCTGCAGGAGCTGCCTTCGGCTGCTGGGCTTCCCTTGCGGCCGGCGGCTCGGTGCGGGGTGTCGCCTGCTCGCGCTGGCGGCGCGGCTGGGCGTCGTTTCCGCCTTGACCCTGGCCGGTCTCCTGCTGCTGACGGCGCGGACGCTCCTGGGCGGGCGCCTCGGCTGCCGGACGCTCGGCCTGCGGAGCCTGGCGAGGTGCTGCTTCGCGGGGAGCAGCCTCACGCGGGGTGGCTTCCGGCTCGGCCTTGCGCTGGCGCTGCGGCTGTTCCTGCTGCTGGGCCTGGGGCGGTGCCTGCGGCCGTTCGGCCTGCGGAGCCTGCTTTTGCTCCTCCTGCGGCTTGCGGCGCGGACGCCCCTCGCCTTCCTGCCCTTCCGGAGGGACGATGATCTGCTGCTGGACTTCGACGATGCCCGGCATCTGGGCGGCCTCAACGGCGGGTCTCGTCTCCATAGCGGGTTTCAAGGGGACAGCACCGGCCGGCTGAAGCATCAGCGGCAGCGACACGAAAGGTGCTGCGACGCTGGCGAACAGTCTGAATTTTTTCGACATGGACATTTCCTCTTCTAGGGTGTCATCCCTTTCATGCGCGTCCTTTATTGCCTTTTTCGGCGGACTTACGCGGCGGCTCAACTGTATTGCACCAAAATGGTTCCGTTGCAGCCTGTTGCGGATGGCCTGAACCTCGCATGAATGTGTTGTTCATCAGCTGGTGGCAACCAGACGTGCACGTAAAATGCCGTTGCAATTTTTCCCGAGCAGGTATCTAAAAATCCACTCGGAGCCCGCCTGCATGCGTGCCCCGTCTCCCTGCGGCCGAAAAAGACCAACACCGCAGGTTGCCAACAGAGAGGATCAAAATGAACATCTCCACCCGATTCCTTGCTGCCGCCTCGATCGCCGCCCTGTCGCTTTTCGCCGGTTCGGCGATGGCTCAGGAGAAACTCGTGATCGGCACCGAAGGCGCCTACCCGCCCTTCAACAACCTGGAAGCCAACGGTCAGCTCACCGGTTTCGACGTCGATATCGCCAAGGCGCTCTGCGACGAGATGAAGGTCACCTGCACCTTCGTCACCAATGACTGGGACGGCATCATTCCGGCGCTGCAGTCGAAGAAATTCGATGCCATCATTGCTTCCATGTCGATCACCCCCGAGCGGAAGGAGCAGGTCACCTTCTCGAAAAAATACTACAACACGCCGCCGGCCATCGCCGTCCCCAAGGATTCGCCGATCAAGGAAGCGACCGCCGCCGGCCTCAAGGGCAAGACGATCGGCGCGCAGGGCTCCACCACCCATTCGAACTATGCCGAAAAGCATATGCCCGACTCGGAGCTGAAGCTTTATCCGACCGCCGACGAATACAAGCTCGACATCACCAACGGCCGTATCGATGCCGTCATCGACGATATCGTCGTGCTGTCGCAGTGGATCAAGTCGGATGCCGGCAAGTGCTGTAAGATCCTGTCGCCGCTGCCGATCGACGTCGAGATCAACGGCGAAGGTGCGGGCATTGCGGTCCGCAAGGGCGAAACGGCGCTTGCCGACAAGTTCTCGGCCGCCATCGTCGCGATCCGCGCCAACGGCAAGTACAAGGCCGTCAACGACAAGTATTTCGATTTCGACGCCTACGGCAAGTAATCGACCGGAGAACCCGGTTACCGCGCGGCGGGAGGCTTGCCCTTCCGCCGTTTTTCTTTTTAATGGCGTAACACAAGACAAAAGCGGCACACAAAAAGGCCGCAGGGGAAAACGACCTTATGAGCGGATTCTTTTCCGCCCTCTTTTCGGTGCTTGATCCGCTTTGCGGGCCTGTCGGGCTTTTTTCACTCTTCGGTTCCGGTAGCATCGTTGCCTGCGGCGAGGCCGGGTGGGGCGACGAGATCGCCTTCGGCGTCAAGGTGACGATCACGCTCGCCCTCGCCACCCTGCCCGTCGGGCTGATCATCGGCTTCCTGATCGCGCTGGCGGCGCAGTCCGAGGACAAGCTGCTGAGGCTTGCCGCGGGCATCTACACGACAATCTTCCGCGGCCTGCCGGAACTGCTGACCCTGTTCATCGTCTATTACGGCCTGCAGATCCTCATCCAGGCTGTGCTCGCTTCCTTCGGCTATGCCGGGCGCGTCGAGATCAACGCCTTCATCGCCGGCATGGCGGCGCTCGCCGTCGTCTTCTCCTCCTATTCTTCCGAAGTCATGCTGTCGGCCTTCAGGGCGATCCCGCGTGGCCAGTACGAGGCAGGCGATGCGCTCGGTCTCCACCGTTCGCGCACCATGCTTCTCGTCATCCTGCCGCAGCTCATCCGCATCGCGCTGCCCGGCCTTACCAATCTCTGGCTGATCCTGCTCAAGGATACGTCCTATGTGTCGGTGATCGGGCTTGCCGACATCCTGCGCCAGACAGGCATTGCGGCGCGCGTCAGCAAGGAAGCCTTCTTCTTCTACGGCATCGCCTGTCTGCTCTATCTGATCCTCGCGATGATCTCGTCCGTCGGCCTCGGTTTCGTCGAGCGCTGGGCGAAACGTTCGGAGGGGCATCGATGAGCTACGCCAAGGAACTGATCCCGCCCCGCGCGCCTCCGGCCCTGATCGACAAACCGCTGGCGCCGGCACGCATTGCCGGCATCGTCGTGCTGGTGGTCTGGGCGGCCCTTGCGATCGCGCTTGCCTTCATGATGATCAATGGCTGGAACGAGGACAAATTCCTGCGTTACGGCCCGCGCTACCTCCACGGCCTCTGGACCACCATCTCGCTGGTCGGCCTCGCCGTCGTCCTCGGTGCCGTCCTGTCGGCGCCGATCGCCTTTGCACGGATGTCGAGAAACGAGGCGCTGAACGCCATCGCCTATGCCTATGTCTACGTGTTTCGAAGCACGCCGCTGCTCGCCCAACTCTTTCTGATCTATTACGGGCTCGGCAGCTTCCGCCCGCAGCTGGAATCCGTCGGCCTCTGGTGGTTCTTTCGCGAAGCCTGGTATTGCGGCCTTTTTTCGCTGACGCTCAACACCGCCGCCTACCAGGCGGAGATCCTGCGCGGCGCGATCGAAAGCGTGCCGCGCGGCCAGCACGAGGGTGCCGCCGCACTCGGCCTTTCGAAACGCAACGCCTTCCGCAAGGTCATCCTGCCCCAGGCGCTGATCGTCGCACTGCGCCCCTACGGCAACGAGATCGTGCTTCTGATCAAGGGATCGGCCGTCGTCGCGATCGTCACCGTCTACGACCTGATGGGCGAGACGCGTTATGCCTTCTCCCGCACGTTCGACTACCAGAGCTATCTATGGGCGGCGATCTTCTATCTCGCCATCGTCGAAGCGCTGCGGCACCTCTGGGCCTTCATCGAGGCGCGCCTGACGCGCCATCTGAAGCGTTAGCAGCACTCGGAAATCATAGCTGCTAACATACTGAAAATTATCACAAATGTGCTCTTAAGGCGCAATTGTAAAGCTTCGGTTAAACATGGCATGTTCTCCTATCGAATGACGCAACGACGTCAGTTCGAAACAACAAACGGGAACTGCTTGCATGTCTGAAATGGAACTGATGCTGAAAGGCTACGGGCTGACGACCGCCCAGATCTTCTACCGCCTGCCGGACCATCCGGCCCTGCTGCAAAGCTATGTCTGGCAGAACTACGACCTCGCCCCGGACTTCCCGGAGATGAACGGTTTTCTCAAATTCTGGCAGGAGAAGCTCGACGGCCCGCTGCATTCCGTCCGCTATGTCCACCGCAAGCTGATCTCGGCCAGCGAGTGGCGAGCCGTGAAGGGCGAGATCATCCTGCACTAGAGAATAGCGGCCTCGCGTTTCAGACGTGCACTTCGCCATGGGCGAATTCGCCGTCGTCCGGCTCGCGATGCAGGGCTGAGAAAATCACGGCGGCATAAAGCAGCGCAACGAGCGCAATCACGCTCCATCCCGGCAAAGGACCGAGCGCGGCATTGTTGACCGCCTCCGACCATGAGAACACGACATCTGCCTCAGTATCGTTGGGCAGGAGCTTGGGCGTCGAGATCTTCAGAAGCCACGCCATCAGCAGGATGGCATACATCCAGACGTAGTTGCGCCTCACCCGGCGAAACAGTGCTTCGCGGTAGCTGATCAGGAAACAGGGATTGCGCAGGCTGCTGGCGATCGCTTGCGCCCAGTCGGGCTTGAGGTCCGCCTGCGGATAAAGCGCCTGCGCGAAATAATGGCGCTCCAGCTTGCGAACCCTTGCGCGGTAGACATCGAAGAAACGGTAGCGCCGTGCTTCGATCAGGAGAAGCAGCGAGATCAGCAGCATCGCAAACAGAACCACGCCGTGATGCGATGTCGGCGTCGACAACGAGACCGACAGCAGCGCCGCCACGACGGTGATCGCCCAGTTCGAGGTCCGGTCGATCCGGTCGCGCCAGCTGGTCATCCGCCCGAGTTCGCCGCGGTAATAGTGGATAATCACGTTGGCCTTTTCGGCGGAGGTCATCGGCAGCGACGGCGCGCGCCGCTCGACATTCTGCTCCAGCACGCTCTTGCCCTCGTCGGCTGGCATGACCTTCTCCCGGAGGTGGTTCTCAAAAAAGCCGTTCTGCTTTGACTTTTCAACGAATGAGCACCCGCCGCGTTCCCCCTGATGGACAAATGCCGGCCAGCGGCTTAAAGCCGCTTGCAAAAAGAAGGACGCTGGCCATGAAGAAGATCGACGAGGAAGCCCTGGCAGAGGCCTATAATCGCGCGCTTGCGCTGGAAAAGGCGGGCGATATCGATGCCGCCGTCAAGGCCTACGAGCAGGTGCTCGAACTCGATCCCGAGGACCACGGCGGCGCCGCCGTGCGCATCGCAGCCATGGGCCGCGGCGAGACGCCCCCCAAGGCGCCGGACGCCTATGTGGAAACCCTGTTCGACCAGCACGCCGAAAGCTTCGAGGACATTCTCGTCGAGCAGCTCGGTTACGCGGTGCCCGTCATCGTGCGCCAGCGCCTGCAGGAGCTGAAGCTCGGGCCGTTCAAGCGGATGCTCGATCTCGGCTGCGGCACGGGGCTTACCGGCGGCACGCTGCGCGACATGGTCGACGACATCACCGGCATCGACATTTCCGAGAACATGGTTGAAATCGCGCACGAAAAGGATCTCTACGAGACACTTTACGTGGCCGAAGTCGAGGATTTCCTCGAAGACAACGACGACGAGCCCTTTGACCTGGTAACCGCAACCGACGTGCTGCCCTATCTCGGCGCGCTGGAACCGCTGTTCTTCGGCGCGGCAGAAAACATGGCTCCCGGCGGCCTGTTCGTATTCTCCTCCGAGACCCTGCCCGACGAGAGTTTTGCCGGCCGGCCCTACATCGTCGGCCCGCACCAGCGTTTCGCCCATTCGGAAACCTATGTCCGAGAACGCCTCGCCGCCACCGGCTTCGAGCTTCTCGAAATCTCCGACATCAACGTGCGGATGCAGGACGGCAATCCGACGCCGGGCCATCTGGTGATCGCGCGGCTGATTGTAAAGTCGTGATAATCGCAGGTTGAGAATGCAATGGCAATTCTCGGCGCCGTCACAGGTGATGACAGGCGCCGAGCACGACCAATCGTCCAAATCATCCTAGTGTTCGCAACCATCTTCTCATCGTCCCTCTTCATCGATAGTTTGCCTCCGCAACGGAGGGATTCGGATGACGCCGCAGCGCTATCTTCTTGCCCAGGCCTATAACAACGCGTGGGCCAACCACCGGCTGCTGAAAGCCTGCGGAGAGCTTTCGCGCGAAGAGCTGGATGCGACGCGGATCAGCTTCTTCCCGTCGATCATCCATACCCTCAACCATATCCTCACCGTCGACTGGCTCTATATCAGCGCGCTCGAAGGCAATTGCCTCGGTCCCGCCGCCTTCGAGCCGGAGATTCCCTGTCCGCTCTTCGCCGATCTCGATCGCGAACAGCGTGCCGCCGATCGCCGCCTCATCGACCACTGTCGAAGCTTGGATGAGAAAAAGGTCGCCGAGGATATCCGCATTCCCCGGCGCACCTTCGTGCAGGTCGAACCTGCTGATCGGCTGCTGATGCATCTCTTCCAGCACCAGATCCATCATCGCGGCCAGGTTCACGCCATGCTGTCGGGAACCAGCGTCGCGCCGCCGCAGCTCGACGAGTTCTTCTGCATGGGCGAAGACCAATTGAGAAAACAAGATTTTGCCGAACTGGGCTTCACCGAAGCCATGATCTGGAGTTGACCATGCTGTATTTCGTTATCAAGGCCCTGCACATTCTGTCCGACTTCCTGCTGATCGGCGGCATGCTGATCAACGCCTTCGTCATCGGCATGGTGCCGCCGACCATCCGCACCGGCGTCATTTCGGCGCTCAGGAAATACGACCGCACCGTCACCACGGCCGCACTCGGCGGCGCCTGGCTTTTCGGCCTGTGGCTCGCCTTCGGCTACGGTTTCTATACTTCCGGCTGGTTCGGCTTCAAATTCCTGATCGTCCTCATGCTGTCGGCGCTGCACGGCATGCAGGGCGCCTGGATGCGCCGCATGGAAGCCGATCCGCATCTCGATCCTCCGGCCTTCGTGCGCGCCGGCCTGCCGATCGTCCTCGGCTCGGTCGTCGTCATCGTAGCGCTCGCGGTCATCAAGCCGTTCTGAGCTGCGGCGGCAAGCCGATGCCGGTTCCCCCGCGCCGCCCCCTGAAGACCGAACGGCTCGTGCTTCGGCCGACGACGGGGGCCGATGCCCGTCGCGCATTCGAAATCCAATCCGACAGGGAGGTCACGCGCATGCTGCGCCTGGCCAACTTTCCGCCGGACCTGTCGGCGACGGAAGCATGGTTTTCCGATCACGAGCGGGAATGGCTCGCCGGCGAAGCCTGCCGTTTTGCCGTGGAAGTCGAAAACCGCATGATCGGCCTCGTCGATATCGACGAGATTGCCGATGCTGAGGGAGAACTCGGCTACTGGTTCGAGCGGTCCGTCTGGGGTTTCGGTTATGCATCGGAGGCGGCCCGTGCGGTGATCCGCTTTGCCTTCGAGGAGATCGGGCTTTCGGTCCTGAAATCGGGACATGACGAAGACAACGCGGCTTCCGGGCGCATCCTCACCAAGTTGGGTTTTCACTATATCGATACCGTCGACCGCTTTTCGCGGCCGCGCGGAGAAAACATCCGGCAGTGCCGCTACGCATTGGCCGCCGCCGCCGGATAAGCGACCGGCACCGAAACCGAAATCTACGCTTTTCACCGAACTGCGCTTTTCCGGAGGTCCGCTTTGCTCTAATCCTCTGGCAACAAAATTCTGGAGGTTCAGCATGGCGAAAGTGGCATTCATCGGTCTCGGGGTGATGGGTTATCCCATGGCCGGGCATCTCAAGGTCAAGGGCGGCCATGACGTCACCGTCTATAACCGCACGGCTGCCAAGGCCGAGGATTGGGCGAAGAAGTTCGGTGGCAAGGCCGCCGCCACGCCTGCCGAAGCGGCCAGGGATGCCGATTTCGTGTTCGTCTGCGTCGGCAACGACGACGATCTCCGCTCGGTGACAATCACCGAGACTGGCATTCTCGCCGGCATGAAAGCGGGCGCCATCCTGATCGACAATACGACCGCCAGCGCCGAAGTCGCCCGCGAGCTCGATGCCGCGGCCCGAGAAAAGGGCGTCGGCTTCATCGACGCGCCGGTCTCCGGCGGCCAGGCCGGCGCCGAAAACGGCGTCCTCACCGTGATGTGCGGCGGCGACGAGGCGACGTTCGAGAAGGCCAGGCCGGTGATCGACGCCTATGCCCGCATGGTCGGCCTCATGGGTCCGGCAGGCGCCGGCCAGCTCACCAAGATGATGAACCAGATCTGCATCGCCGGCCTCGTCCAGGGGCTGGCCGAATCGATCCATTTCGGCAAGCAGGCCGGCCTCGACATCGAAAAGGTCATCGAGGTGATTTCCAAGGGTGCGGCCGGTTCCTGGCAGATGGAGAACCGCTACAAGACCATGAATGCCGGCAAATACGATTTCGGCTTTGCGGTCGACTGGATGCGCAAGGATCTCGATATCGTGCTGACCGAAGCCCGCCGCAACGGCGCCAAGCTGCCGGTCACGGCCCTCGTCGACCAGTTCTATGGCGACGTGCAAGCGATGGGCGGCAAGCGCTGGGATACGTCCTCGCTGCTCGCCCGGCTCGAAAAGAAATAGGCCGATCATGATCGGCCCCTCCTCCGACGTCGCCGGGATCATCGCGCATCTCGAAACGCTACGGTCGGAGGAGAACATCCTGGGGATGGCCCGTTTCGGCATTGTCACCGACAAGGCCATCGGCATTTCCAATCCCGACCTGCAAAAGATCGCGCGGGCGATCAAGCGCGACCATGGCCGAGCGCTGGACCTCTGGCGCACGGGCATCCGCGAAGCCCGCATGCTGGCGATCTACACCGCCGATCCCGCAGCACTGACGCCAGCCGAGGCGCGTGGATGGGCGGAGGATTTTGCCTCCTGGGAAATCGTCGATACCGCCGCCGACCTTTTGACCGAGACGCCGTTCTGGCAGAACCTAGTTGCCGACTTCGCCGCGGACGACCGCGAATTCGTCCGCCGCACCGCCTTTGCTATGATCGCCGGCGCCGCCGTGCACCGCAAACAGGAGCCGGAGGATACCTTCGTCGGCTATCTGCCGCTGATCGAGGCGCATTCCGCCGACCCGCGCAATTTCGTCAGGAAGGCGGTCAACTGGGCGCTCCGCAATATCGGCAAGCGCAACCGAACCTGCCACGTCCCTGCCCTGGCACTTGCCGAAAAGCTCGCCGCCTCGCCGGACAAGACCGCCCGCTGGATCGGCAAGGATGCCGCGAAGGAATTGTCGGGCGAGAAGCTTCTGGCGCGACTGAGGGCCTAGCCGGCTTTACCCATCCGGTATTGCCGCGGCGTCGCGCCCGCAAAGGTCCGAAACGCCTTGATGAAGGAACTCGTGCTTTCGAACCCGCAAGCGAGGCCGATTTCGGTGATCGACTCCCGGCCGGCGAGCAGCATCTCCTTGGCCCTCACCATCCGCGCCCGATGCCGGAAATCGCGAAAACTCATGCCGAACTCCGCATCGAATTTTCGTGCCAGCGTCCGTTCCGAAAGTCGGGCAGCCTCCGCAAGGGAGCCGAAATCAAGATCCTGGTCGAGATCTTCCAGCATCCGCGCGACGGCGACCGCCATGCCCGGCGACTGCGGTTTCGGCAACCACGTCTCGTCCTCGTCCGCAGCCAGATCCCGCGCGACGGACGCAAGCGCCTTGAAGAAGGCATTCGCGGTTTCGTCGCATGAGGGGCGCCCGGCATCCCAACGCATGACATGCAGGATCATCTGCCGCGCCAGATCGGAAAGGCCGAAGACCCGGCAGACCGGCAGCGGCGCGTCGAATTCGCTATCGCCGAACAGCACAGAGGACGCCGTGGCTTGCCCCTTGCTGCGCACCGCGATTACCGTTCCCCTTGCGATCAGCGCCGCCCTTTGCGGTGGCAGCATCCAGCGGCGGTCGCCGATGTCGAGAATGAAGGTGCCGGTCGAGGCGTAAAGCAGGTAATCGGCATCGAAGGCCCGTTCGATTTCGAACGGCTCGTCGAACACCCGATGATAGGCATGAGAAATCGTCGCCATCGCTGCCGGACTTGCCCTATGCCGCCTGCTGTCCCTGCATCTGCTTTAGCAGTTCGGCGGTGTCGAGCAATGCGGAATGATGGACGATCTTGCCGTCCTTCAGGACGAAGGTCCGATAGGCGCGCACGCGGATGGGATTGCCGGAGGGCTCGACGCCCTTGAAAGCCGCCTGGTGCGTGCCGCGCAAGGTCAGCTCGCATATGACGCCATCGTCCTCGGCGGCCATCCGCTCAATCGTCCAGACAGCATCCGGCATGATCCGCTTCTGCATCGCCACCATGGCGCAATGCCCTTCCGAACTGGCCGGCGAATAGGCGGCCTCTTGATAGTCGGCTGCGAAAAAATTCCCGAAGCGCTCGATCAGACCACGGTTCCAGATCTCTTCGATATATCCGCGGATGATCGCTTTATTGGCCTTTGCCTGCTCCTGCATGTCGAGCTCCATCTGTTTCGATGAAACCCAGATAAACCCAAACGGGCCGTTTCAACTCGGCCCGTCCTGCCAGAAAATGATCCCGATCCGCCAAACGGCGAACTATTCTTCGCCTGATTTCTGGTTGTCCAGCGTCATGTAGTCGAGCGGCAGTTCGGTCGTGTACTTGATCTGCTCCATCGCAAACACCGACGAAACATCGCGGATTTCGATCTTTGCGATCAGGCGCTTGTAGAAGGCGTCATAGGCACCGATGTCCGGCACGACGACGCGCAGCAGGTAGTCGACGTCGCCGCTCATGCGGTAGAATTCGACCACTTCCGGGAAATCCACCACCACTTCCGAGAACCGCTTCAGCCATTCGATCGAGTGGCTTGCCGTGCGGATCGAGACGAAGACCGTGACCTTGGTATTGACCTTGACCGGATCGAGCAGCGCCACACGGCGGCGGATGACGCCATCCTCTTCCATCTTCTGGATGCGGCGCCAGCAAGGCGTGGTCGACAGGCCGACCTTCTTCGCGAGGTCCGCGACGGCGAGAGTGGAATCTTCCTGTAGAATGCGCAGTATCTTACGGTCGAGGCGGTCCATCAGAGTCCTTTCGAAATGATTTTTCGTTATACACCGAATTCGCGGCAGTTAACCGAAATTTGTTTCTCGTATTAAGCTATCCACATGCTGTCGCAGCACCGGCAGCAGATCCGCCTCGAACCACGGATTCTTTTTGAGCCAGCCGGTATTGCGCCAGCTCGGATGCGGCAGCGGCAGTATCCTCGGCCCCTGGTTGGCGAAAACATAGTCTCGCCAGTTCTCTACCGTTTCCGTCATGCCCTTGCGTCGCCGGCTCCCCAGATGCCAGGCCTGCGCGTAGCTGCCGACTGCTAGAACCAGTTCGATCTGCGGCATGGCAGCGACTACCCTGGCGCGCCAGAACGGCGCGCATTCGAGCCGCGGCGGCAGGTCGCTGCCCTTGGCATCATAGCCAGGAAAACAGAAGCCCATCGGCACGATCGCAAACTTCTGCGGATCGTAGAACTCTTCGCGGGTCACCGCCATCCATTCGCGCAGGCGGTTGCCGGAGGCATCGTTGAACGGCAACCCGCTCTCGTGCACCCGAAGCCCCGGCGCCTGGCCGGCGATCAGCACCCTTGCGGTCTTCGACAGCACGGCGATCGGCCGCGGCTCATGCGGCAGCCGGTCGCCCTCGCCTTTCGCGGGCGCGTCGCGACAGATGCGACAGGCAGCGATTGCGCCGGCCAGGCCGCCGATATCCTCCTCGCCGTCGGCGATGTCATCCCTGTTCATTGCCAGCCTGTCACCCGTTTCATCCAATCCCAAAATGCCTCCACCATGCTTGAATCGTCCATCATGCCGCGGCTGGCGCGCCAGTCGCGCGGGCTTTCGAACGGGCCGGCCCACAGCCCCAGCCGTTCGCGCCGCGCTTCCACCTGTTCCTGTGCATAACGCCCGGAGGCGACTGCGAGGCCCTGCCGCACCAGCGTGCCGTTGACGCTCGTGGCGCCCGAACGGCAGCGCACCAGAAGCCGGCGATATTTGTCGCGCTCGCGACCGAGGCACTCCGTCTCACCGCCTGCGACGAGCCGTATCAGCAGCCGTCTCGCCTCTTCCCCGCAGGGCCATTGCCGGCCGCGGCCGTCTTCGCAGGTCTGGTCGAGCTCCGGCGCATCCATGCCCTGCAGCCGCAGGCGCTCGCCGCCCACCGCCAGCGTGTCGCCGTCGATCACATGGAACGGGCCGTGCACGGTGCTGTCGGCTGCCTCGTCCAGCTTGGCGGCGATCAGCACCAGAAGGATGAAGAAGGCCGCGAGAACCGCGCCATCGCGAAAAACCCTGAACGTTCGAGCCACAATCCAGCCTTATTGGAAAACGGAAGCTTCAGGAAAATGGCAAACAAAACCTTTCCCGGCAGTACTCTCTTAAGGATTTGGCCATACTCTCTCAACACCCGGGGTATCAGTTCAGTGGCCATGAGTAGCGGCGTCAGCACATCGACCGACAAGAACATCGTTGATCGCTCGCGCGGCCACCGTAACAAGGCTGTGTCGAAAGCCGTTCGCGCCACCCGGGAACGCCTGCAATCCAGCTCTCAGGGCAATCAGGTCTTCGACCGCGACATGATCGCCATGCACGTCAATGCCGTGCTGCAGAGCGCATCGGTCATGCCGATCTTCATCGTCGTGGTGACGGCGATCGGCATCTACCTCAATCCGAACGCCAATCTCTTTGCCTGGGCGCTGCTGATGTTCAGCGTCCATGCGATCAACGTGCTTCTCGCCCGCCGCGCGAGCCGCGCGGACATCGCCTCGACCGAGGTCCAGAAGTGGCGTCGCAGGCTGGTCGCAGCACAGGTGATCGTCGGCGCCGGCTGGGCGCTGTTTGCGCTTCAGAACTGCAATGTCTGTTCCGGCGACAGCTATTATTTCTACAAGGGCGCCGTCCTTCTCTTTGCGATCTCGATCACCGCGATGAGCAGTTTCATGCTGCGGCTCGGCGTGCTGTTCGGTTTCCTGCCGATGATCCTGGCGCTGCTCGCCACCGCCATCCTGTCGCGCAATGTGCTCGATATCGGCATGACGGCGATCTGCGCCACCGCGGTCGTCTTCTTCCACTACATCGCCGATCGGCTCTATCGCTCCAACCTGACGCTGATGTCCTATCAGTCCGAAAAGGATGACCTGATCGCCGAGCTGGAAGTGGCCAAATCCATGTCGGACGAGGCGCGCCGCCGGGCCGAGGAAGCGAACCTCGCCAAGTCCCGGTTCCTCGCCTCGATGTCGCACGAGCTGCGCACGCCGCTCAACGCCATCCTCGGCTTCTCCGAAGTCATGAGCTCGGAGGTTCTGGGGCCGCTCGCCAACCCGACCTACAAGGAATATGCCGGCGACATCCACCGTTCCGGCCAGCACCTGCTCAACCTGATCAACGAGATCCTTGATCTGTCGCGCATCGAGGCCGGCCGTTACGACCTTGCTGAAGAATCACTGTCGCTGCTGGAAATCGCCGAGGATTGCATCGGCATGGTGCAGCTGCGCGCAAGCGCCAAGAACATCTCGATCGGCCAGCAGTTCGAACCCCATCTGCCGCAGGTCTGGGTCGATGAAAAATCGATGCGCCAGGTTCTCCTGAACCTGCTTTCGAACGCCGTCAAATTCACGCCCCAGGGTGGCGAGGTTACCGTCAAGGTCGGCTGGACCGCCGGCGGCGGCCAGTATGTGGCGATCAAGGACAACGGACCCGGCATTCCGGAAGAGGAAATCCCGGTCGTGCTGTCGGCCTTCGGCCAGGGCTCAATTGCCATCAAGAGCGCCGAACAGGGCACCGGCCTCGGCCTGCCGATCGTCCAGGCGATCCTTGCCAAGCACGACGGCCAGTTCATCCTGCGCTCCAAGCTACGCGAAGGCACCGAAGCGATCGCCATCCTGCCGGCGACACGCGTCCTGCAGAGCGTGCCGGCGGTTGCCGACGCACAGACCGTCGCCCGCCGCCGCAAGAGCTTCGCCTGAGGCGATCGACCTCTTTTGGACCGGCTGGTTTCGGTGCATAATGCTGCCATGACCAAACTTCTCGACCGCGCCATCGAAGCAGCCAAGGAACTCCCTGCCGAAATGCAGGATGAGATCGCCGCGATTCTTCTGAGCTTCATGGGTGAGGATGGCGGGGAGGTCTATCAGCTTACGCCGGAGGAAGAGGCCGACCTGGAAGAGGCTGACCGGGAGATTGAGCGTGGAGAGATCGCGACGGAAGAGGAAGTCCGCGCCATGTGGGCAAAGTACGGCCTGTGAAACTTCGCCGCTTCTTTCTCAAACCCTATCCCTACACGGTCTATTACCGTGTCGGCGCAGACGAAATCGTCATTCAGCGCTTCCGCCACACGTCTCGCAAGAGTTAGTAATCGCCAATCTCACCCCCAAACGCCCTTGACCGCCACATAAACCACGAAAAACCCGTTGGCGCAGAGCAGGCAGAACACCGCGAAGGAGCCGAGATCCTTGGCGTGGCGGCCGACGGTGGAGATTTCCGGGGAGATGCGGTCGACCAGTTCCTCGATCGCGGTGTTCAGCGATTCGACCGCAAACAGCACCAGCATCAGGATGGCCAGGACGAAATAGTCGAGCGCGCCGGCGCCGACGATCGCAAACAGGACGATGGCCGCTGCGCAGGCGATCACCTCGTGGCGAAAGGCTTCCTCCTGCCACAGGCGCATCAGCCCCTGCATGGAGTAGCGGAATGCCGCGATCACCCGGCGGATGCCGGTCGCCCTTTCGATATTGCTGTCGAGCGGCGTCTTTTCCATCAGGGCTCAGTGGCTCTTGTTGCTGACGCCGGCCTGCTCGAATGTCGCCATGCCGGAATGGCAGGCGGCGGCGGCCTTGACGATGCCGGCGGCAAGTGCCGCACCGGTGCCCTCGCCGAGCCGCATGCCGAGCGCCAGAAGCGGCGTCTTGCCGAGCCTTTCGATCGCGCGCAGATGCCCCGGTTCGCCGGAGACATGTCCTATCAGGCAGTGGTCGAGTGCAGCCGGATTGGCGGCCTTGAGGATCGATGCCGCCGCCGTCACCACGTAACCGTCGAGCAGGACCGGGATCTTTTCGACCCGCGCGGCCAGGATCGCGCCGGCGATGGCGGCGATCTCGCGGCCGCCGAGGCGGCGCAGGATTTCCAGCGGATCGCTCAGATGGTCCTTGTGGAATTCGACGGCAGCCTTCACCGCCGCGGTCTTGCGCTCCATGAATTCGCCATGCGAACCGGTGCCGGGACCGACCCAGTCCTCCGCTTCGCCGCCATAAAGCGCGAGGTTGATGGCGGCGGCGATCGTCGTATTGCCGATACCCATTTCGCCGATGCAGAGAAGGTCGGTGCCGCCGGCGATCGCTTCCATGCCGAAGGCCATGGTCGCGGCGCAGTCGCGCTCGGACAGGGCTGCCTCGCTGGTGATGTCACCGGTCGGGTAGTCGAGCGCCAGATCGAAGATTTTCAGGCCGAGGTCATGGGTGACGCAGATCTGGTTGATCGCCGCACCGCCGGCTGCGAAATTCTCGACCATCTGCTGGGTCACCGACGATGGGAAAGGGGTCACGCCGTGGCGGGTCACGCCGTGATTGCCGGCAAAGATTGCCACAAGCGGCCGATTGACGGCCGGCGCTCGGCCCGTCCAGGCGGCAAGCCAGAAGGCGATTTCCTCAAGCCGGCCGAGCGCGCCCGGCGGCTTGGTGAGCTGCGCGTCGCGCTCGCGCGCCGCAACCAGCGCCCGCGGGTCCGGCCCGGGGAGGTTCTGCAGCAGGACACGGAAATCATCGAAAGGCAGGCCGCTGACGCTCATGAAAGTCTCTCTTGTATCTCGGTCTCGCATATCGGCGGGAAAACTTGTCTTTTCCCGCAAATCGCGCTTGTGTGCGCAAACTCATAGTCGGGTCGAGACGGAGGAACAACTGCCAAACGCAACGGAATTCATCGCGGATCTCGCCCGGTCGGTCGGGTTCCTCAGCCGTGTGCCGGTCTCGGACCGGTTCTTCCGCGGCCATGACGGCACGATTTCGCGGGCGGTGCGGGCCTTTCCCGTCGCAGGGCTGATTGTCGCGGCCCTGCCCGCGGTCGTTCTCCTCCTCCTGAAGTCCGGCGATCCGCTGCTCGTCAGCCTGCTTTCGCTTGCCGCGCTGACGGTTCTGACCGGCGCGCTCCACGAGGACGGTCTTGCGGATGCGGCGGATGGTCTCGGCGGCGGGGGCGACAAGGACCACGCGCTTCTGATCATGAAGGACAGCCGCATCGGCGCTTATGGCGTCGTGGCGCTGGTGCTGTCTTTTGCCCTGCGAGCCTCGGCGCTTGCCGCACTGTTCCGCCTGGATGCGGTCACGGCGGCGCTCGCCGTGCTTGCCGTTGCCGCCGTCAGCCGCGCGGTGATGGTCGCCCATTGGCGCGCGTTGCCGTCGGCGCGGGAAAACGGCGTGGCCGCCGGGGCGGGCTTTCCGGAGGATAGCGCCCGCAATATCGCGCTGTTTACCGGCGCCGCCATCGCTCTCGTTCTGCTCGTTCCCGTTCTCGGCCTGCCGAAGGTCCTATTGTCGCTGATCGTCGCGGCACTCGCGGGGGTCGGCTTCACCCGTTTCGTGCGCCGCAAACTCGGCGGCCATACGGGCGATACGATCGGCGCTACTCAACAATTGAGCGAGATCGCCATGCTCGCCACTCTTGCTCTTGCCGCGTGAAACCCCGATATACTGAGGCATGATTTCGCCCTGTACCCTTGTTTGCTCGATCGACCTCAAGACCGGCTATTGCTTCGGATGCGGACGGACGCGCGACGAGATCGCCGCCTGGATGGACTATACGGATATCGAGCGCCGCGCGCTGATGGAAGCCTTGCCCGCACGGCTTGAAACCGTCGAGCGAAAGCCAAGGCGGGAGACGCGCCGGCAGCTTTTGGCGCAGCGGAAAACCAAGGAACGCGACACGGCATGAACGCGCTGACCGGCATCCTCATCGTCCTCGGCATCGGCCTGGCGTTCCTGATCTTCAACCACGACGCCGGGCAGACCTTCGGCATCGACAACAGCGATTTCGGCCAGATCATCTACCTCCTGCCGATCGCCGGCCTGCTCGCCGCCGGGATTGTCGCGGGCCGGCGCGGCAATGCCGGCGAGGTGCTCCGCAATATCGCCCTCTGGCTGCTGATCATCCTCGCGCTGGTCACCGCCTATCTCTACCGCGCTGACGCCCGCAATATCGCCGCCCGGGTGACCGCGGGCCTGCTGCCCGGAACGGCTGTGATTTCGACGACGAGCGAAGGTCTCAACGAAGTCATCATTCACAAGACCCGGGGCAGCCATTTCCAGACCAATGTCAGCGTCCAGGGCAAGGTCCTGCCGATGCTGGTCGATACCGGCGCTAGCACCGTGGTGCTTTCCTACGACGATGCCCGCGCCATCGGCCTCAATCCGCAGAGCCTCGATTTTTCAGTGAGCGTGATGACCGCCAACGGCCGGGCCATGGCAGCGCCCGTCCGCCTCGACGAGATCTCCATCGGCCCGATCGTGCGCAAAAACGTCCGGGCGATGGTGGCGGAAGACGGACGGCTCGGCGAAAGCCTGCTCGGCATGAGCTTCCTCTCCACCCTCGGCTCCCTGCAGATGCAGACCGACGAGCTCAGGCTGCGGGACTGACGTCAGCCGAAATCCCGGATGCCCCCGCCCTCGCCGCCATTCTTCCGAAAGTGGCTCGGCGGCGTTCCGATGATGCGTTTGAAGGCGCGGCTGAAGGAGGCCTCGGCATCGTAGCCGAGCCGTTCGGCGACCGTCGCGACGCGCTCCCCGTCGCGCAGCCATTGCCGCGCCTGGTGCATGCGCACCCGTGCCACGTAGCGCGCCGGCGTTTCGCCGACCACGCGCAGAAACCGTTCGGCGAAACCCGACCGGGAAGCGCCCATCAGCCGGGCAAGCGAGGCAATGTTCCAGTCACGGTCGGGCTGAAGATGAATGGCGGCCAGCACCCGGCCGACTTCGGGATTGCGCACCGCGGCAATCCAGCCGGTCGTGTCGCCGCAGCCATGTTCGACCCAGGTGCGGATCAGCGTGGCGGTCAGGACGTCGGCGAGCCGTGCGAGAATACCACCGGCGCCGACGCGGTCCATATCCACCTCGCGCGCCATGGCATCGAGAAGATGCGGGATCGACGGCTCGTTCCTCGCGAGATCGCTGGTCAGCATTGTCTCGGGCATCAGTTGCAGCAGCGGATGCAGCTTGTCGATGTTGAAGCGCATCGAGGCGGTCAGCGCCACGGTGCTACCGCAGGCATCGGCGCATTGCACGTCGAACACGCCCTGGCAGACTTCCTTGCGCCCGAACCGGTCGAAGGGCAGCGGCGCCAGGCCCGGGAGGCTTGCGATCACATGTGCATCGCCGCGCGGCAGGAGGGCCGCATCGCCAGGCCGCAGTTGCAGCCATTCGCCCGACGGCGTCTGCAGCCATGCGTTGCCAGACGAAATGAAATGGAACCGTGCCGCCTCCTGCGCCGGGAAGGAGGTCGCCCAGGGCTCGGCGAGCCGGCAGCGCCCGTATTCGACGCCGTCGAGCCTTAACCCGCGCAGCATCTCGGTGAGCGGATCGGAGACGTCTAATGGCGTTTCTTTGGACGAACGGTCAAGCATATCGGATTTTCTAGCATGGAAAGTACAGGCTGTCACGCCTAAGTCTGCTCTATCCTCCCGGTACGGTCCGCCGTGCCACCTCCCAAGACAGGACATGACCATGACTGACAGCACTTTCGAAGAGGACGATGTCGCGCGCGACACATCGTCCCCGAACACATCGGCCAAGGCCCGGTGGGACGCGGTCATCGCGCTCACCCTCGGCGTCTTCGGCCTCGTGACGGCGGAGTTCCTGCCGGCGAGCCTGCTCACGCCCATCTCCGCGGATCTCGGCATCAGTCCCGGCGTCGCCGGCCAGACGGTGACGGTGACCGCCGTCGTCGCAGCATTCGCCGGCCCCGCTGTCGTGATCGGCACCCGCAGCTTCAACCGGCGCTGGACGCTGTTCGGGCTGACCGCCCTTCTCATCCTCTCCTGCGCACTGGCAGCCCTTGCCAACGGCCTGACCGTGCTGCTGGTGTCGCGCGTCCTGCTCGGCGTTGGGCTCGGCGGCTTCTGGGCCATGGCCGGGGCGCTTGCCATGCGGCTCGTGCCGATGAACCACCTGCCGCGCGCCATGGCGATGATCTTCACCGGCGTCTCGGTGGCGACCGTGATGGCCGCACCGCTCGGCGCCTATATCGGCTCCACCCTCGGCTGGCGGGCGGCCTTCGTGCTCGCCGGCGCGGTCGGCGTGCTGGCGCTGCTGGCGCAGGCCGTCACCGTCCCTTCGCTGCCGCCTGCCGGCCACGCCGGGCTCGGCACGCTGGCGGAGGTCCTCAAGCGGCCGAAGATCCGGGTCGGGCTGATCGCGACGCTGCTCATCGTCGCCGGCCATTTCGCGGGCTTCACCTATATCCGCCCCTATCTGGAAGATGTTCCGCGGCTTGACGTCGAGATGGTCTCGCTCGTCCTGCTCGCCTATGGCATCGGCGGTTTCTTCGGCAATATCGCCGGGGGCATGATCACCGAACGCAGTTCGACGCTCGGGGTCGTGTTCGCCTCCGGCCTGATCGCCGTGTCCGCCGTGCTCCTCGTCACCCTCGGGGCCTCGACGGCGGCAGCAGCGGTTGCCATCACGCTCTGGGGTTTTGCCTTCGGCGCCCTGCCGGTCAGCATCCAGAGCTACATCACTCGGGCCGCACCCGACGAGGCGGAAAGCGCCGGCGCCCTGCTGCTGACGACCTTCCAGATCGCCATATCCAGCGGTGCCGTGCTCGGCGGCCTCCTGATCGACGCCCAGGGACCGCTCGGCGTCATGACCTTCCTCGGCATCGCGTCCATCCTCGGTGCATCGGTGATGGTCATGCGCGGAGGACGCCAGGTCCAGCTCAGCCAGGGCTGAGCCCGCTTCAAACCGTTATCGGCTGCGGTCAGTTGCGCAGCCGATAGCCCGTCTTGAAGATCCAGCCGAGGATCGACAGGCAGATGACCAGGAACAGGCCGATCATGCCGAGGCTGATCATCGGATTGACATCGGCGATCTCGTAGAAACTCCAGCGGAAGCCCGAGACGAGATAGAGGACCGGATTGAAATGGCTGACCGTCTGCCAGAAGGGCGGCAGCATGTTGATCGAATAGAAGCTGCCTCCGAGGAAGGTCAGCGGCGGCACCACCAGCATCGGGATGATGTTGAGCTGTTCGAAATTCTTCGCCCAGATGCCGATGATGAAGCCGAACATGCTGAAGGTGATCGCCGTCAGCACCAGGAAAAGCACCATCATGAACGGATGTGCGATCCGGATTTCGACGAAGAAGGATGCGGTGGCGAGGATGATCGCGCCGATGATCAGCCCCTTGGTCGCGGCCGCACCGACGTAACCGATGATGATCTCGGTCATCGCCACGGGCGCGGAAAGTATCTCGTAGATCGTGCCGGTGAATTTCGGGAAATAGATGCCGATCGACCCGTTGCTGATGCATTGCGTCAAAAGCGTCAGCATGATCAGGCCGGGCGTGATGAACGACCCATAAGAAACCCCCTCGACCGTCTGGATGCGCGAACCGATCGCGGTGCCGAAGACGATGAAATAGAGCGAGGTGGTGATGACCGGCGAGATGACGCTCTGCAGCAGGGTGCGCTGCAATCGAGCCATCTCGAAGACATAGATCGACTTGATCGCTTCGAAATTCATGCGTCTTCTCCGACTTTTTGTCCCACCAGCGCCACGAAAATGTCCTCGAGCGAGCTCTGCCGCGTGGAAAGATCGCGGAAATGGATGTCTTGCGCAGCAAGCGTCGACAGCAGCGAGGCGATCGTCCCCTGCCCTTCCTCGCCCTGATATTCGTGGACCAGCGCCGTTCCGTCGTCCGAAAGCGTCAGGTTGTAGGCGCTCAGGCTTTCAGGCAGCGCCTTCAGAGGCTCCGACAGTTCGAGCCTCAGCTGCTTGCGGCCGAGCTTCTTCATCAGCGCCGCTTTTTCTTCGATCAGCAGCAGCTTGCCGCCGTTGATGACGCCCACCCGGTCGGCGATTTCTTCCGCCTCCTCGATATAGTGGGTGGTGAGGATGATGGTGACGCCATTTGCGCGCAGCTTCTCGACAAGCTGCCACATCTCCCGGCGCAGGTTGACGTCGACGCCGGCGGTCGGCTCGTCGAGGAAAAGAATTTTCGGCTCATGCGCGAGCGCCTTGGCGATCATCACCCGCCGCTTCATGCCGCCCGAAAGCTCGCGCAGCATGCTGTCCTTCTTGCTCCACAGCGACAGTTCCTTGAGGATGCTCTCGACCAGCGCCGGATTCGGCTTTTTGCCATAAACGCCGCGGGAAAAATTCACCGTGTTCCAGACCGTCTCGAACATGTCGGTCGTCAGTTCTTGCGGCACCAGCCCGATCTGCGAACGCGTCTGGCGGAAGTCCCTGATGACGTCGTGGCCGCCGACCAGCACCTTGCCGGTCGAAGGATTGACGAGACCGCAGATGATCGAGATCAGCGTCGTCTTGCCGGCGCCGTTCGGGCCGAGAAGCGCGAGAATCTCGCCTTCCTCGATCTCCAGGTCGATGCCTTTCAGCGCCTGGAACCCGTTCTCGTAGGTCTTGGTGAGTTTATCTATGGAAACAACGGAGGCCATGCGGGACGGTCTTCTCAAGGAATCGATTTGCGGGATGCGCCGCGAATATAGGCACGCAAACCTTCGAAACCATCCCTTGTGGAAGAATATTGCTGACGGTTTCAGAGGATAATCGACATGAAGAACTGCGCCGAGATGACGATCAGGAAGATGCCGAAGCCTATTTCGAGCTGCCGCTTCGACATCACATGTGCAAGCCGCACACCGATCGGCGCCATGTAGAGCGTGACCGGGATCAGCAGAGCCACAGCCAGCCAGTTGATATAGCCGGTCGAGAACGGTGGCAGGCCGGGCTTCCCCCAGCCGCCCCAGACGTAACCCGCGAGCCCCGGCCGCGCAA
>PVBG01000034.1 GCA_002968845.1 Neorhizobium tomejilense
AGCCCCGGCAGCGAAATCAGCACGCCGACGCCCGAGGAGGTCGCCACCCCCTGGTGGATCGACCGGCCGTAGAGGGTCATGAACGTGTTGTTGAGGATGCCGCCGCCGATGCCCATCAGGCCGGACAGGATGCCGATGCCAGTGCCGACCAGGAACTTGACGGGATTGCCCGGCAGGTCGTCGCCAAGCTTCCAGCTGGCGCGATTGAAGATCATCCGGAATGCGAGGACCAGGGCGATGACCGCGAAGATCAGCTGCAATTCCGCGCTGGTCGCCTTGGCGGCGATAACGGTCGCAACCAGCGTGCCGAGGGGCACCGCGACGATCCAGCCCTTGAGCAGATCGGTATCGACCGCGCCGCGCAGCCGGTGCGCCATATAGGAGCGGATCGAGGTGGGCACGATGATCGCCAGCGACGTGCCGAGCGCCAGCTGCATGCGCACGTCTTCCGGAACGCCGAGCAGCCCGAAGACATGAAAGAAGATCGGCACCAAGATCGCACCGCCGCCGATTCCGAACATGCCGGCGAGAATTCCAGCGACCGCGCCACCGGCCAGAAGTGCCAGGATGAAGGGGAAAAGCGCTGCGATCGACAAATTCGGTCTCCGGTCCGACATCGGGTCGGAAGAAGGAGACACATCCACTGCCGCTGTCATTTTCCCGTGACGTTCTTACAGCATTGTCCCCACCAGGCAAGCAACGGTCCCGCCTTTTACGCCGCACGTAACCTCTCGCGCGACCGTCATGACCAGAGCGTTTTAGTCCTTTTCATTTCCGCTTGCCGCATGTGTACTGTTTTCAAGTATAAGTTCTTGCGTAACCGGAAGCACGGCTCCTCCCCGCGAGCCCCACCTCCACCCTCGCCGGCTCCCTGAGCCGGCTTTCTTTTTGGAAGTGTGGATCAAGCCGACCCGGAATGGTGCTCGAGTGAGACCCGGCGCGCCATGGGCTTGGTCAGCGCGCCGGGTCCCGTTGCCGCAGTAGGGGTAAGGCCGCGGGGGGCGGACTGCGGCGTCGTCACTCTTGCGTCGCCGCCGCTTATGGTTCCAGTTTCGTTGCCGGATATGGTTTATGGTCGATTAATGTCCACAGGTTAACCGCTGCCCCTTGTCTCGGGTGTATCGGGCCGGGGCAGTTCAGGCGCGGCGTTTGCCGGGAAGCGCATGCCGCCACGCCGTTTCCAGCGCATCGCGGAGATCCGGCTCTTCGAATTCCGAGAGAATCGCCGTCGTCCATCCCTGACGGCCCCAGGCGTTCTGGACCGGCGAAAAGGCGTTTGGCAGCATCTCGCATTTGATCTGCTGCTCGTCCGGCGTGAACTTGAAATTCGCGGTCAGGCCATCGGCCGCCAGCGTCACATAGATGCGCCGGACCTTGAACGCCGCCCTGTCGAAATGCGGCGCTTCGGAGGTCCCTTCCAGGGAGAGGGCCAGATTGCGGAGCATGTCGGCATCGGCCATCGTCGAACCTCAGTTGCAGTAGCGCTTGCCGCTCCTGCGGGAGCGCAGGTCGAAGTGAAAATGGTTCCAGTGTTCCGCATTGCTGCCGGGACCGAGCACGGTGTTGAAATATTTACAGCTGTCGTTGCGCACCGCCTTCAGGAGACCGCCTTCGCGCATCGAGAACAGGCCCTTCTTGCGTACGTCGATCTCGTGGCCGTCCTTCAGCACGATCTGGCCGATGTCGATGGCGTTGCCCTTGGCATGCTCGGACATCGGGTTGTTGCGCTGATTGCTGTTGTTCATCCGGCGGCAGGAATAACCGCCCATCGGCACGATCTTCTGGATGCCGGTGAGATAGCGGTAACGGGCGGAAGGGGCGAGCTCGTTCCTGACCCATTTGGCAAAGGCGAGCGTCGTCTGGCAGTTCAGCGTGACCGCCGGCTTGACGTCGATATTGCCGGACAGGCCGGAGAGTTTCACCGGATAAGGCACCCTGCAGCTCGGGCCTGCGTCGATGGGCGGCCGGTCGTCGAATTCGACGCCGAGGCGCTTCAGTTCCGCGCGACAGCTCACTTCCGACCGCGGCATCACGTCGCGCTGCCAGGGCATGTCGCGCTGGCTCATCGGGCCGCTGTCGTTCATCGGATTGTTGGGCCGCAGCATCGCCACCTGCTGGTTGCCGGCAGGCGCCCTGCTTGGCGGGATGACGCGCGACCCATCGCTCCACGTCATCTCGTTGTTCGTCAGGTCGCCCTGCAGGCCTGCGCCCTGGCGTTTCGGCGGCACGAGCACCCGGTCGTCGTTCATGGACTGCGGCATCTGCTGCGAGATCGGCTGGCGGCGCGGCTGCAGCGCACGCGGATTGTCGGTGCCGATGCCGTCGACGACGGGCTGGTCGCCGACACCTTCGGCTATATCGGAATCCTCCTCCTCGGCAAGCCCCGTCACGTCGCTCTCGTCGGGGCCGAAACCGAGTTCGGCGTCGATGTTGACGCCCCCTTCCGGAATGGTCATCGGCCCGGCATTGCGGGTCCTGTTGTGGCCTCCGATGGATGCCTGCTGCTGCATCGCCTCGTCGCTGTCGATCATCGGCAGGCGGCCTTGGCGCGCGCCGGATGGCTGCTGCGCCATGGGTGCATTCATGGGCGCATTCTGCACCTGAGCTGGCGCCCGCAGGTAATGGCTGCCGTCATTGGCGCTGGAACCCGGATAGGCCGAATTGGGATAACCGGTGCCGGCGAGGTTTGGCGTGTTCGCGTAGTCGACACTGCTTGCCTGCGAAACCGGCGCGGGGCTCGTCGGATAGGCCTGCTGGGAAACCCGCTCGCCCGGAATGTCGCGCATCGGCTGGATCGCCCCGACCCGGCCATTGTCGATCGGCGCGGGCGGAACGAGATCCCCGGCGGAACAGGCAGCCAGCATTGTCGGGATGATCAACGAGCCGATCACCCGCCGAGAAAGGGGAGCATACGCCATACCAGTTGCCACTCTTCCGGTGCCGAAATGACACACGCATGGAGTTTAGGCAAAGTCGGTAAATGAACCTTTGAGAAATCAAGGCCCTTTCGTGACCTTTCGATGCAATTTGCGATCGTTTCAGGACGCTCGCCTTCCCGTGGCCGCCATCCGGGCGACCCATCTCGCGCCATCGAAATTCCCGGCATTGACCTTGCCCACCAAAGTCGAGCGTACCGGGCGGATGCCGGCGAAATGCAGGATGCCTACTTTCAGCGCCTTCAGGCTGTGGCAGCCGTAGACGACCCTGTAATACCAGGCGGGCATGCCCATGGTGATCACCACCCGCGCCGACTTACCGCTCAGAAGGCCGCTGTCGAACGGCCCCCGCGACGTATCGTAGGCAAAGCCCGGCCGCGCCACCTGTTCCAGGAACGCCTTGACCAGCGCCGGCATGCAGCCGAGCCAGAGCGGATAGACGAAGACGAGATGATCCGCCCGTCTGATCTTCACCTGCGCGTCGTGGATCGGCGGGCTGAGCGTCCCGTGTTGCTGTTCCTTCTGCGAGGTCAGGAACGGCACGCCGATGCGGGCGAGTTCGATGCGTTCGACCGAATGCCCGCCGGCCCCGGCTCCCCTGGCATAGGCGTCGGCCAGCGCATGACAGAGATGCAGCTCCGAGGCGTCCGGGTGTCCCTGGATGATCACGATCCTCGTCATCATATTCTCCGTTGAAGGTGCCCCAGTGTTTAGGGACAACGGAGGTTCGCGTATTTGACCCAGGTCAATGCGGCCGGCATCAAAAGGCCGCCGGGCTTGTCGCGCCGGCGGCCTCTGTTTCTTAGCAGTGATCAGTGCGGCTCAGGCGGCGCGGGCGCGCGACACATGACCGGAGGTCGCCCCACGGCCGCCGTCAGCGAGCCTGAAGGCCGAAAGAAGGCCCTGCAGGTGCAGGCTCTGCTCGGCAAGCGTCTGGCTCGCCGCGGTGGTTTCCTCCACCATCGCCGCGTTCTGCTGGGTCATCTGGTCCATGTGGTTGACGGAGGAATTGATCTCCTGAAGCCCAGTCGCCTGTTCGCGGGCGGCCGTCGCAATCGTGTCCACATGGGCGTTGACCCGCTCGACCAGGGTGGCGATCTCGACCAGCGCATCACCGGTGGAGCGCACCAGCGCCACGCCGCCTTCCACCTCGCGGGCGGAATTGCTGATCAGCGTCTTGATCTCCTTGGCCGCATTGGCGGAGCGCTGCGCCAGTTCGCGCACTTCCTGCGCCACGACCGCAAAACCGCGTCCCGCCTCGCCTGCCCGCGCCGCCTCGACGCCGGCATTCAGCGCCAGCAGGTTGGTCTGGAAGGCGATTTCGTCGATCACCGAGATGATCTGGTTGATGCGGTTGGAGCTCTCCTCGATCCGGCCCATGGCGTCGATCGCGTTGCGGACGATCTCGCCCGAACGGCCGGCGCTGTCCTTGGTCTCGCTGACCATGGTACGGGCCTCGACCGCCCGCTCCGACGCGGTGCGGACGGTTGCGGTGATCTCGTCGAGCGCTGCTGCGGTCTCTTCGAGCGCAGCTGCCTGCTGTTCGGTGCGCTTGGACAGATGGCCCGTCGCTCCGGAAATGTCCGAGGCGCTGTCGCGTACGACAAGGCTCGTCTCGGAAATCGCCGCGATCGCCTGATGCAGCGAACTGACCGCGGCATTGAAGTCGTGGCGGAGTTTCGCATAGTCCTCGCCGATATCGGAGAGCGCCACGGAAAGATCGCCCCCGGCCAACGCCTCGAGCGCCCGTCCGAGCTCGCTGATCGCGCGTCCCTGGCGGTCGGCGGCGGCCGTCATCGTGCGCTCGTTGTCGGAGCGTTCGCTGGCGATCATGCGGGCCTGTTCGGCCTCGCGTGCCTGCAACTGGGCGCGTTCGTCGACCGAATCGCGCAGCACGGAGAGTGCCCGGGCCATGTCGCCGATCTCGTTGTTCTGTTCGGTGCAGGGCACGGTGACACGCGCCTCGCCCGATGCGATCGACTGCAGAGCCTGCTTGATCTTGCCGATCGGGCCGGTAACCGTCTTGACCACGAAGGTGGCGCCGGCGATCAGCACCAGCGCGCCGATGCCGAACATCGAGGCGAAGTTGATTGCGTCGCGCCGGAACATGGCGTGCAGGTCGTCCACATAGACGCCGGTGCCGACGATCCAGCCCCAGGGGGCGAAACCGGCGACGTGCGAATATTTCTCGACCGGCTGCTCGGCGCCGGGCTTCGGCCAGTAGTAATCGACGAAGCCCTTGCCCTGCGCCTTGACCGTATTGGCGAACTCGACGAACAGGAACTTGCCGTTCGGATCCTTGTCGTTCGACAGGTCCTTGCCGTTCAGCTCAGCCTTGATCGGATGCATGATCATCCGCGGATGCATGTCGTTGATCCAGAAATAACCGCTGCCTTCGCCGTAACGCATCACCGAGATGACGGCCTTGGCCTCGCTCTGGGCCTGCTCGCGGGTCATGGCACCCGAAGCCTCCAGAGCCTGATATTTCTTGAGCACGGTCAGCGCCACATCGTTCATCTGGGCAAGGCCCGCCTTCCGTTCCCGTTCCGACGAGGCGTAGCTCTGGAAAAGGCTGAAGGTCATGGCGCCGCCAAGAATGACGAGCGACAGGAGCACGAGACTATAAAGGCGCCAGGAAATGGCGAGACGTTGCATGGGACCCCCCTTATGTGCAATTCGCCTTAAATTCTAACGGTCGTTGGTTACCAGGTGGTGAAGCCCTCACAAATCGCGGCGAACGCGCATTAGTTCGGTCTAAATTATTGATCTTGAAGCGCTTTTTATCGGAGTTTCCTTCCTCCTCGCGTCCGGTTAGTCTCGCGGCGGGAGGAGTCGCCCTGCAAACCGCTTCGAAAGAGAGATGACGATGACCGAAAAAGCCAAGCCGACCGGCGAACTGACGCTCCGCACCCTGGCAATGCCGGCGGATGCCAACGCGGCCGGCGATATTTTCGGCGGCTGGGTGATGGCACAGATGGACTTGGCGAGCGGCATCCGCGCCGCCGAACGCGCCCGCGGCCGCGTGGTCACCGCGGCGGTCAAGGAAATGGCGTTCGAACTGCCGGTCAAGATCGGCGACACGCTGAACATCTACACGGAGATCACCCGCGTCGGCCGCTCGTCGATCACCCTTATGGTGGAAGCCTGGGCGCAGCGGGCGCGCCACCGGATGATCGAGAAAGTCACCGCAGGGACCTTCATCATGGTGGCTCTCGACGAGGAGGGCCGCCCGGTTCCGGTGCCGGCCGAGGAATAAAGCGAGGAACAGCGATGGACGCCGCCGTAACCGCCGCCGAAACCTTCACGCATATCCGCGTGGTCATGGGCATGGTGGTGAGCCTCAGCCTGGCGCGGCTGCTGAACGGCCTCGCCGGCATCGTCCAGCATCCGCGCGCCGCCCGCATCTATCCCGTCCATCTCGGCTGGGTAGCGTTCCTGTTCCTGTTCCTGGTGCATTTCTGGTGGTGGGAATACCGGCTGCACGCCCTGCCGGTCATCGGTTTTGCGGCCTATCTCTTCCTGATCGCCTTCTGCGCGCTGTTCTTCTTCCTCTGCGCCCTGCTCTTTCCGACCTCGATGCAGGATTACGACAGCTACGAACATTACTTCCTGTCGCGGCGGACCTGGTTCTTCGGTTTCCTGGCGGCAATGCTCGTCACCGACATCATCGATACGGCGCTGAAGGGATGGGATTATTTCCTGTCGCTTGGCTACGAATATCCAGCCCGCACCGCGGTCTATATCGTGCTCGGCATCATCGCCGCGATCACCACCGACCGGCGCTACCACGCGGCATTCGTCATCTTCGCGCTCGCCTATCAGTTCTATTGGATCTTTCGGGTCTACGACATCCTGACATAGCCCCCCCGCCGGATCAGCCCCTCAGATAGGCCGAGGACGTATCGAAACTCAGGCCGGGAAAGACCTTGGCGGTGAGAGTGTCCGGCTCGATGCCGAACTGCCTGTAGAGCATGGCGGCGGCGACCTCGCGCACGTCGCCGGTCGGCATCAGGTCACGGCGGTCGAGCAGCTTGTCTTCGGAAAGGCCCGGCCATTTGCCCAAAATCTTGCCGCCGGGGATCGCTCCGCCGGCGAGCACCGCTAGCCCGCCGGTTCCGTGGTCGGTGCCGTTGGTGCCGTTTTCGCGTGCCGTGCGGCCGAATTCGGTCATCGCCAGCACGACGGTCTTCTTCCAGGCGTCTTCGCCGAGCGCTGCCTTCAGCGTGAGGATCGCGGTTGAGAGATCGCCGACCGCTTTTTTGAACTGCCCCTGCTGGCCCACATGGGTGTCCCAGCCGTTGATCGAGAAGCTGGCGATCCGGTAGTCCTCTCGCAGCATGCCGCCGGCAAGCCGCGCGATGTCGGCAATACCCGCGCCACGCTTGCTGTCGGCGTAAAGAGAGTCCGCCGATATGTCGGTCTTCTTCGCCTCCTCCATGGCTTTCGCAAACGCCGGATCGCCGGCATAGAGGCGGTCTAGAAAGGCGATCTCGTCTTCGGCAAGCGCGAAGTTGCTCTGGGACGACCAGGAGTCCGCCTCGTTCGGACCGCTGAGGATCAGTTCCATCGAGGTATTGATGTCGATCGCCTTGCGGGCGTTCGAGCGCGGGATAACCGCGAGCGTGCGGTTCAGCCAGCCGGTGCGCTCGCCCTTGCCGTTGCCGCCGGTCTCCAGCATGTCCTGGCCATCGAAATGGCTGCGCTGGTCCCGATAGGGCGTCGAGACCGCGTGCACGAAGGAGAGCTCGCCCGCCTGCCACAAGGGCATCAGCGCGGAGGCCGCCGGATTGAGCCCGAAGAAACCGTCGAGATCGATGAGGCCGGTATCCGGCCTCAAGCCCAGCTTCGGCCTCAGCGCCGCATAGGCAGGATCGCCGTATGGCTGGACGAAATCGAGCCCGTCCATGGCGCCGCGCAGGATGATCGTCACGAACCGGTTGTCGCCCGGTATCGCAGCAAAACTCACCGGCGTTATGATGGAGGCCCCCGCCGCGCAGCAGGCGCCGGCCAGAAAACCGCGACGAGACAAAGGAAAGCCGTGTTGAAAGCTCATTTCCTATCTCCTGTTGAATTCAGGGGACGCCAGCACCATCGTGATGCCGTGAACCTTGTTGGGCGCCTGGGCGATGATCCTGCTGGTCTCGGGATGGGCGGCATCGGCTAGTGCTGCCTGAAGGAAGACGGAAGGCTCCATCTTCTGCCCGAAGATGCGCGCAACCATTCGCGACCACGAAATCCGCTCGCTCAGTTGGCTCGGGGTCAGCCATACGCCGGCTTCGTCCGCAAAACCTGCGGGGCTCGGCGGCTGCCAGATCGGCTGGCCCATGCGCTGCAGGGCGCCGAGCGTCAGGGCATTGGCGCGCCCCGCCTTCTTTTTGGTGTCTTCCCGCGCCGCCATGCCGGTCAGGTCCATGGCCTTCTGGACCGGGCTCTCGTCTTCGTCGCCGTCGTCCATGTCGCGCAGCAGATTGCCGAAATTCCTCTCCGGCAGATCGAGCGCGCGGAAACCAGAAACCACGAATTCGAACGGCTGCTTGATCTTCCGGCCGGGATCCGACCAGGCACGCGGATGGGCGAGCATGGCGCGATAAACCTCGGTCAGATTGCCGCGGCTCTTCGTCCAGGCCGCAACCATCACCGCGACCATCTCCGGGGGCGCATCGTCGGCAACGAAATGCCGGACGAGCTTGCCGCAGACATGCTGTGCAGTCTTCGGGTTGGCGGCCAGGTCTTCGAGCATCAGCACGTGGTCCTGACCGTCGCCCTCGTCGTCCCGATAGGTCCGGCCGAGCAGGTCGACGGGTCCCGCCTCGGCGAACCGCGGCTGATAGACGACCTGCATGGCGCGATTGTCTACGGAAAGTCCCGTCAGGATCAGTGCTGCAGCCCGCACGTCCTCCTGGGTATAGCCGCTGCCGGCGCCCAGTGTGTGGAGTTCGAGCAGCTCGCGGCCGAGGTTTTCATTGAGCCCGCGGCCGTTCTTGCGGGCGGCAACGGAGTCAGGTCCGACGCTCTGGTCCTGGTCGAGATAGATCAGCATAGCCGGATGCAGGATGGCGGCGGACAGCAGCTTGGTGAAGGAACCGCCGAGATTGGGGCGGATCGCCTGCGCTTCGTAGAGCGGCACGATCATCCGCATCGGCAGCGACTTCATCACGCTGGTCGAGAAATGGTCGACCCAGAAACTCGAAAGGCGCTCATAGAAGCCGAGCGGCGAATGGATCGCCTGGGCAAGCCGCGCCATTGCATCCTGCCGGTAGATGCGCCGCGCCTCGCTCTGGGTCGCCTTGCGTACGTCTTCGTTCGGATTGCCGGCCTTGCGGGCTTTCGCCTCGGCGGCGAGGAGCGAAACGACACGGGTTGCCGTGTCGAGCCGGCCGGCGATACCCTCGCGCGGAAAACGGGGCTTTCCGGAAGCCCCTTCCTCGATCTGTCCCAGCAGCGCCTCGACATCACGGGGCGGCTCTTCGCCGGGACGAAGACCATAACCGTACCGGATGGCGGCCAGGGTCGGGGTGGGAAGAGCCATTGAATCACTCCTCGTTGGACCCCCTCAGAGTCCCGAAAAAATGTGGTGGAAACCAACAGGAATTGCGGCCATTTCGTGACATGGACAATTTGTAATTCGTGACAGCGACGGAAGTTCCAGCGCTACGGGAGAAATCGAATCTACGGCACTACCGGGCTATCGGAACAATCCAAGGGCATCCGCCCAATATTGAGGCGCGACGAACGGCCGATTACCTTTTCATTCAGGATAACCCGGTTGGGTTGAAGAAGATCCCTCGAATGCAAGACTTTCTTATCGCCGCCATTGGATACTGCCGGCATAGGAACTCCAGCACAAGCAGATCGATGGAAGCCGAACTCAGAACAGGTCAAATCGACCCGGCCCTCGCACTGGACGTGAAGCGGGCACAGGCTTCGACCATGCTCGAGCGCCTGACCTCGACGCTCGCCACCAATGCCGCGATATCCGCTTCGGCGCTTTTCGTTACCACGATCGACCGTGGCCTGACCCTTTCGGCCGGCCTCTGGTTCATGGCGGTGATCGCAAGCCTGCTCCTGCGCGTAGCCCTGGCCTCGATCCTGACGCGCTGGGAAACCGTGGAACATGCTCCGCAGCAGGCGCTGGATGTGCTGACCTTCGGAGCCCTCGTCAGCGGCCTCGCTTGGGCGGCTCTTCCACTGACCGTGCCCGACTTCAATGCTCTCGGCGGAGATAGCGGCCTCTATCTGATCATGTGCGGCATGGCGACCGGCGCGGTCCTCATGGGGGTTGGACACAACCCGGTTTCCCTCGCCTTCGCGATACCGCCCAACATCTCCGTGATGGCCTCACTTGCCGTCAGCGGCGGCGCCGGCGGCTGGCTCCTCACCATCGATGTCGTGGCGCTGACGATGGTGCTGATCCGCAGCAGCCGCACCAGCGAGGCGACCTTCGTCGGCAACGTGCTCGGCAAACTGAAGGCGACGGCACTTGCCGATTCCCTCTCCAGTGCCAATTCGAACATCCTGCGCGCCAACTACCGGCTGGAAGTGCTCGCCAATTGCGATCCGCTGACCGGGCTTGCCAACCGTGCCGCCTTCAATGCCGCCCTCGATACCGGGATTTCCGCCGCCCGCGCCGCGGAGGAGCAACTGGCCCTCCTCATCCTCGATCTCGACCGCTTCAAGACGGTCAACGATACGCTCGGTCACAGCGCCGGCGACGCCCTGCTCGTCGAGGTCAGCGACCGCTTGCGCTCGGCCGTCGACGGCAGAGGCACCATCGCCCGGCTCGGCGGCGACGAGTTCGCGATCATTCTCGGCGGCTCCGATGCGGGAAAACTCGCTCGCGACCTGGCGGCAGGCATCCTCGACCGCAGCCGGCAGCCGGTGATGCTCGAGGGCCAGCCGACAGTGGTCGGCACCTCGATCGGGCTTGCGTTTTTTCCGCTGCATGCGGATACGGCCGAAGACCTGTTCATCAGTGCCGACATGGCGCTCTACCGGGCCAAGGACGGCGGCCGGCGCCAGTGGCGGGAATTCGAACCCGCCTTCCGCTCCCAGGCCGACCGCCAGAACCAGATCGAACACGAACTCGCCGACGCGCTGGATGCCGGCGACGTCGAAGCCTGGTTCCAGCCGCAGGTCGCCCTCGCCTCCCAGGAGATCACCGGTTTCGAGGCGCTGGTGCGCTGGCACCATCCCTATCTCGGGCCGATCGCGCCGCCGGAAATCGTCGCCGCAGCCCAGGCCGCCAACCTTGCCGACCGGCTGACCGCGACCATCGCCGAAGCCGCCTGCGGCCTGCTGACCCGCCTGCCCGCGCTGGGCCTGCCGCGGGCGACCGTCGCGATCAACGTCTCTCCGCGCGAATTCGACCTCTATTCGGTCACCGACGTGCTCGACCGCATAACCGCCGCCCACCGCATCGATCCGGCGCTGTTCGAGATCGAGATCACCGAGGAGGCGATCCTCGACACGCTGGTCGCCGGCGAGCAGCTGAAGCGCATCGAACGCTCCGGCTACAAGCTCGCCGTCGACGATTTCGGCGCCGGCCATTCCTCGCTCGCCTATCTCGTGGCGCTCAAGGTCGACCGGCTGAAGCTCGACCGGCGCTTCATCACCAACGTCCATCTCAGCCGCCAGAACCAGGAAATCGTCGGCGCCATGGCCGGCCTCGGCCGGGCATTGTCGATGGAAGTGGTGGTGGAAGGCGTCGAGAGCGAGGAGGAGGCCAAGGCGCTGAAAGCGCTCGGCTGCGAATTCGCCCAGGGCTATTTCTTCGGCCGCCCGATGCCGGCCGAACGCATCCCCGGCTGGATCGAAAGCCGCCGCGCCGTCACCCAGCGCCAGGTGGCGTAACCTGCCCGCGCGGCAAAAATCCGTTTCCCTTTTGTACTCGTTTTGTGACCTGCCCCTCTTCACTTTCGCGACGAGTCTCTCCATATTCGCGGCATGGCCAGATCACCGAAAAAATCGCCCGCCTCGAACCCGAAAAATCACGACGGTTTCGAGGAGGCCCTGCAATCGTCGTTCGAAGGCGCGCCTCTGCAAGGCAGCGTATCCGACTGGGTGAAGCAGCTCGAGGCGGAGGCGGAAGCGTCCGGCGTCGAGACGCAGCGCGAGATCGCCTCCAAGGCCGGCAAGCATCGCAAGAGAATAGAGATCGCGGCGCGCGAGGAAGCCATCAAGGCCGCTAAGTCGGCCCCGACCACGGCCAAGAACACCACCGCCTCGAAGACCGCCCGCGGCGTGTCGATCGGCGCCTCGTCGGATCCGAAGACCCGCGCCCGCGCCGGGCTCAATCCGGTCGCCGGCATGGATACGTCGCTGGAGGATGCCGAGAACCTCGCCTCCGGCGCGGTCACCGCCACCGTGGAAGCGCTGTCGGCGCTGATCGAGAGCGGCAATCCGCTGTTCAAGGACGGCAAGCTGTGGACGCCGCACCGCCCCGCCCGGCCGGAAAAGTCCGAGGGCGGCGTCACCATCCGCATGTCCTCCGACTACGAGCCGGCGGGCGACCAGCCGACCGCCATCCGCGACCTCGTGGCGGGCATCAACGACAACGAGCGCTCCCAGGTCCTGCTCGGCGTCACCGGCTCGGGCAAAACCTTCACCATGGCCAAGGTGATCGAGGCGACCCAGCGCCCGGCGGTGATCCTCGCCCCCAACAAGACGCTCGCCGCCCAGCTCTATTCAGAGTTCAAGAACTTCTTCCCGGACAACGCGGTGGAATATTTCGTCTCCTATTACGATTATTACCAGCCGGAAGCCTATGTGCCGCGCTCCGACACGTTCATCGAAAAGGAATCCTCGATCAACGAGCAGATCGACCGGATGCGCCACTCCGCCACCCGTTCGCTCTTGGAGCGCGACGACTGCATCATCGTCGCCTCGGTCTCCTGCATCTACGGTATCGGTTCGGTCGAGACCTATACGGCGATGACCTTCCAGATGTCGGTCGGCGACCGATTGGATCAACGTCAATTGTTGGCAGACTTGGTGGCCCAGCAATACAAGCGCCAGGATATCAATTTCGTGCGCGGATCGTTTCGGGTGCGCGGCGACACGATCGAAATCTTCCCGGCCCACTTGGAAGATGCCGCCTGGCGTATCTCGATGTTCGGCGACGAGATCGACGCGATCACCGAGTTCGACCCGCTGACCGGCCACAAGGTCGGCGACCTGAAATCGGTCAAAATCTACGCCAATTCGCACTACGTCACCCCCCGCCCCACCCTCAACGGCGCCATCAAGTCGATCAAGGAAGAGCTGAAGCTGCGGCTTGCCGAGCTCGAAAAGGGCGGCCGCCTGCTTGAGGCGCAGCGGCTGGAACAGCGCACCCGCTACGATATCGAGATGCTGGAGGCGACCGGCTCCTGCGCCGGCATCGAGAACTATTCGCGTTATCTCACCGGCCGCAATCCCGGCGAGCCGCCGCCGACCCTGTTCGAATACATCCCCGACAACGCCCTGCTGTTCATCGACGAAAGCCATGTCTCGGTCAGCCAGATCGGCGGCATGTACCGCGGCGACTTCCGCCGCAAGGCGACGCTCGCCGAATACGGTTTCCGCCTGCCGTCCTGCATGGACAACCGGCCGCTGCGCTTCGAGGAATGGGATGCGATGCGCCCGCTCACCGTTGCCGTCTCGGCCACGCCCGGCAACTGGGAGATGGAACAGTCCGGCGGTGTGTTCGCCGAACAGGTGATCCGCCCGACCGGCCTGATCGACCCGCCGGTGGAAGTCCGTTCCGCCCGTTCCCAGGTCGACGACGTGCTCGGCGAAATCCGCGAGACCGCCGCCAAGGGGTACCGGACGCTGTGTACGGTGCTCACCAAGCGCATGGCCGAAGATTTGACCGAATACCTGCATGAACAGGGCGTGCGCGTCCGCTACATGCATTCGGACATCGACACGCTGGAGCGCATCGAGATCATCCGCGACCTGCGGCTCGGCGCCTTCGACGTGCTGGTCGGCATCAACCTCCTGCGCGAAGGCCTCGACATTCCCGAATGCGCCTTCGTCGCCATCCTCGACGCCGACAAGGAAGGTTTTTTGCGCTCGGAGACGTCCCTTATTCAGACCATCGGGCGTGCGGCGCGTAACGTCGACGGCAAGGTCATCCTTTATGCCGACAAGATCACCGGCTCGATGCAGCGCGCCATGGACGAAACCGCCCGCCGCCGCGAAAAGCAGATGGAATACAACACCGCCAACGGCATCACGCCGGAATCGGTGAAGGCCAGGATCTCCGACATCCTCGACTCGGTCTACGAGCGCGACCACGTCCGCGCCGACATTTCCGGCGTCTCCGGCAAGGGCTTTGCGGATGGCGGCCACCTGGTCGGCAACAATCTGCAGGCCCATCTCAACGCGCTCGAAAAATCGATGCGCGACGCCGCCGCCGACCTCGACTTCGAAAAGGCCGCGCGCCTCCGCGACGAAATCAAACGCCTCAAGGCCGCCGAACTCGCCGTCATGGACGACCCGATCGCCCGCGACGAAGCCCGCGCCGTCGAAGGCGGCAGTGGCAAGGGCGGAAACGGCAAGGGTGGAGCAAAACCCCGCCGCGAGTCCCCTTCTACCCAGGGGGGAGAAGGTGCCCGAAGGGCGGATGAGGGGGAAACCACACCCTCGACCTCCCTCTTCGCCAAACCCGACCTCGACGACATGGGCCGCGACATCGCCGAACCCGCCAAGCCATCGCTGTTCCGCAAGAACGACCTCGACGAAATGACCGTCGGCCGCACCGAAAAACCGGTCACCGGCAAGCTTCCGCCAAAACCCGTCACCGAACCCGGCAAGCGCTTCTCGCCTCTGCTGGAAGGCCAGCCGGAACGCGGCGATCCCCGCCCCCTCGTGCGCGGCAAGATCGGCGCGGGAAGTTATGAGGATGCGGGCGAGCAGAAGCGGAAGAGCCGGACGAAGGGGAAGACGGGGCGGCCTGGGCGGTAGGGGCATTCCTCCCCGGACGGGAGAGATGATGCCGCATGCGCGCGCCCTTTAGGTATCGGACATCGCCGCGTGAGCAGCCTTCTCAGTCGAACTGAGATCGTCTCTAAGCGTACAGGCGTTGACAATCGTATCAGACTCAATCGTAGATTGGTAAAATTTTCTCTGGGCTGGAGCGCACATTGCAAAAGAGTAAGAAGGACATTTTAAAAGAGGTCCGCTTTGGCAACCAAATTGCTGAAGAAGAGAGAGATGATTTAAGGTCATATTTTGTTGAGACGCAGTCATGGCGACAAATCTTAGGTGGCGATGTTGACGTAGTCTATGGCACCAAGGGGGCTGGTAAAAGCGCGCTTTATCTTTTGGTGCAAGATCACATCGACATGCTCTTCGACAACGGAATATTGGTTGTAGTTGCAGAAAACCCGAGAGGCGCTCCAGCATTTGAAAATCTTAAAGTATCTCCGCCACCTGACGAGAAGCAATTTATAAATCTATGAAGCTCTACTTTCTTGCGTTAATCGGAAGAGAGCTAACTGAATACGGAATAAACAATACAGAATCCAGTAAAATAATATCTATTCTGAGGGAGGAAGGGTTACTACCCGAAAAAGGAACATCGCTTCGCAAGATATTGTCGACGGTAAAATCCTATATATCAAAATACATAAATCCTTCAGCTGTCGAAACAACACTGCTCACGTCCGAGTCTACAGGCGGCATCGCTGGCGTGACGGGAAAGATTTATTTTTCTGAGGCCGCGGCTGAAGCAGCAAAATTCGGAAAAGGAAATTCTATTGATGATCTATTTTCTTTGGTAAGCAACGGGCTTTCAAAACAAGGCCTCACTATTTGGATACTGCTGGACAGGCTAGATGTTGCATTTGACGATTCGGAAGAATTGGAACGAAATGCATTGCGATCACTATTTAAGGCCTATAGAGATATCCGAGCCTTTGATAACGTGATTTTAAAGATATTTTTACGATCGGATATTTGGGAGCGGATTACAGATGAGGGATTTCGGGAAGCAACTCACATTTCTCGCGATATTAAACTTGAATGGGACAAGCCCTCTTTGCAGAATCTGGTAGCTAGGCGCTTTCTAAATAACAAAGCAATAGCTGAATACCTCGCGCTCGATCCAGCCGAGGTTATCAATGACGCATCAAAACAACTTGATTTTTTGGCAAAAATACTTCCCGATCAAGTCGAGACCGGAAAAAGGCAGTCGAGCACATTTGACTGGATACTAAAGCGCACAACTGACGGGTCTGGTAAAAATGCGCCTAGAGAGATAATATTCTTCTTCAATGCCATGATTGATAATCAATTGAAGCGATTAGATCGCGGAGAAAACCCGCCATCCGGCACTCAACTGTTTGATAGAGCTGCATTCAAAGACTCCCTTCCATCTCTTTCTGAATATCGCCTAACGAAAGTTCTCTATGCGGAATACCCCGAACTGAGAAAGTATGTCGAAAAATTGAGCAGCCAGAAGTCTGAGCACAACATTAAATCTTTGAGCCGAATCTGGCTTATATCAGAACAAGATACGACATTGATTGCTGATAGGCTTGCAAAAGTTGGCTTCTTTGAACTGGATCGGGCAAAAGAGACATTCAAAATTCCATATATATATAGGCCCGCCCTTGCCGTTATTCAGGGGAAGGCTGAGGAACTCGGGAAGTAGAAATAGGGGCGCGCACAAATAACAGTGAAATTCGATTTTGGCTTTTACCGCGTATAGTGCGTCAAGATTCAGTTCGCCAAAAAAAGCGTTATCCGGCCCGCGTTTCTTCATTCCTTGCTAAGCTTACATAAAGAAGGGGAGTTCGAGCCCTCGCTGGAGGACGGTGGGAAGCAAACGGTCCCGACTCCCAAACCGTTCCCCACTATCCTTCCACCCCTCCATCCCCTAAACATCCCCTCACATCCAAACGGGGAACGACTCACCCATGCGCATGCCGGCCATCGTCTTCGGACTGCTGTTTTCCCTGCTGGCTGCGGCCGGCGCCGAGGCGCGGGTCTACAAGTCGCCGCAGGCGCTGATCAAATCGCTTTATGCCGACACGATCGACCCGGCCGAGGACGATGCGCCCTCGCCCTATTCCGCCTATTTTTCCGATGCGCTCAACGAGAGCCTGACGGCGAATGGCGAGGCGGTGGATTTCGATCCGATCCTGGCCGGGCAGGATGGCGTCGCCAGCAATATCCAGCTTTCCCCGCCGATCGTTTTCGGCGATACGGCGGAGCTGGAAGTGTCCTTCAGCAACGGCAAGCGCTCGGCGACGCTCTTCTACACGCTGGTGCGCGAAAACGGCGGCTGGAAGGTGGATGACATCGCCGACCAGTCCGGCGACGAGCCCTGGAGCCTTCGCGACCTGCTGGGGCAGTAGGGGGCGTTTTTTACGCGGGCGGGTGCCTCCCTAACTCCTGTCCTTGTATCAGGAAACCAGCGGCGCCGCGCCGGTTGTGCAGGGGCCGCGTATGCCGCACCGCCCCCCGGCCCTTCGCTTTGGCTCAGGGCGTTCGAGGCTCAAAACGCTCCACTGGAGCGTTTTGCCGGCCGCAGGCCGTCGCCTCTCACCCCACAAATGCCCGTTCGATGACGAACTCGCCGGGCTTGTTGTTGGAGCCTTCGACGAGGCCGGCCTTTTCGAGCAGGTCCTTGGTGTCCTTCAGCATCGCGGTCGAGCCGCAGATCATGCCGCGGTCGACGGCGGGGTCTAGCGCCGGAACGCCGAGATCGGTGAACAGCTTGGCCGACTCGATCAGGTCGGTGATGCGGCCGCGATATTGGAAATCCTCGCGGGTCACGGTCGGGTAATGCTTGAGCTTGTCGCCGACGATCTCGTGAAGGAATTCGTGGTTGTTGATCTCGTGCACCAGGTCGAAACCGTATTTCAGTTCGGCGACGTCGCGGCAGGTATGGGTGAGGATGACCTCGTCGAACTTTTCGTAGGTCTCGGGGTCGCGGATGAGGCTCGCGAAGGGGGCGATGCCGGTGCCGGTCGAGAACATGTAGAGCCGCTTGCCGGGCGTCAGCGCATCGAGCACCAGCGTGCCGGTCGGCTTCTTGCGCATCAGCACCCTGTCGCCCGGCTTGATCGCCTGCAGATGCGAGGTCAGCGGGCCGTCCGGCACCTTGATCGAGAAGAATTCGAGCTCCTCGTCCCAGGCCGGGCTGGCGATCGAATAGGCGCGGTAGACCGGCTTGTCGCCGACCATCAGGCCGATCATCGCGAACTCGCCCGAACGGAAGCGGAAACCGGCCGGCCGCGTCATGCGGAAGCGGAACAGCCGGTCGGTATAATGCTCGACGGCGAGCACCGTCTCGGCATAAACGCCGTCCGGAATCTTTGCCTGAACCTGGGCCACTGCGAATTCTTCCGTCTTTGCTGGAGCGTTCATGCCTATCGGTCTCTTCGTCTCATCGTTCTTCGCAAAAGCGAAATATACCATCTGGTCCCGCATTTGAAGGCATCCGCGTGCCTTTGTCGCGGGCCTTCCGGAAAATATGTGCGGGAAATTCACCTTTCGGCCGGTCGTCCCCGGCTTCAGGCCGTCACGGTGCGGCGCCGCCAGCTATAGCCCTCGCCCTTTTCGGCGGGGCGGGCCGTCGGCTGGTAGTGTTCGGCGATGCCCGGCAGCCGGCCCTCCTCGAGCCGCTTCAGCGCCGTGGCGTTCTTCACCGAAAAGCTGTCGATGCCACAGCGCAGCATCAGCGGCACCTGGTCGATCAGCACGTCGCCGACCGCGCGCAACTCATTCCTGTAGCCGAGCCGGTCGCGCAACAGCGAGGCATGCGAAAAGGCACGGCCGTCGTTGAAGGCCGGGAAATCCACCGCGACGACCTCGATGCGGTAGAGATAGGGTTCGAGCTTGCGCACGTCGTCCGCCGGGCGGATCAGCACGCCGAGGCCGACATCGTTGCTCTCCTCGGCCCGCGCGATCATCTCGTCGAGCGGCAGCAGCGCCTTCTGGTCCTCGGTCGCCTTCACCTCCTCGGTCTCGATCACCCAGGGGTCGTTTTCGACGAAGCCGGTTTCTCTCCAGAGTCTTGGTTCCTGGGTCATTTACGCAGCCTCCGCCTTGGCATCGCCATAGAGCGCTTCCTTGAACGGCTGCGGCCCGACGCGGCGATAGGCTTCGAGGAAGGTTTCCTCCTTCGAGGTGCGAAGACCGAGATAGGTGTCGACGATCGTCTCGACCGCGTCGGTCACCTTGTTCGGCTCGAAGCCGCGGCCGATGATCTCGCCGATCGAGGTGTTCTCGTCGCCGGAACCGCCGAGCGTGATCTGGTAGAGCTCGGCGCCCTTCTTCTCGACGCCCAGCAGGCCGATATGACCGACATGGTGATGGCCGCAGGCATTGATGCAGCCGGAAATTTTTATCTTCAGCTCGCCGATCTCGGCCTGGCGCTCCGGCGCACCGAAGCGGGTGGAGATCTCCTGCGACAGCGGGATCGAACGGGCATTCGCCAGCGCGCAATAGTCCAAGCCGGGACAGGCGATGATGTCGGTGATCAGCCCGGCATTGGCGGTCGCGAGATTATGGGCGACCAGCGCCCGGTAGAGCGGCTCGAGATCGGCCAGCGCCACATGCGGCAGGATGACGTTCTGCTCGTGGCTGATGCGGATCTCGTCGAAGGCGAACTCTTCCGCCAGATCGGCGATCGCATCCATCTGCACGTCGGAAGCGTCGCCCGGAATGCCACCGATCGGCTTCAGGGAAATGGTCACCATGCCGTAGTCAGGATGTTTGTGCGGCTTGACGTTCTGGTCGACCCAGCGGGCGAAATTTTCGTCGGTCTTTTTCCAGCCGGCGAGCTGCGGCCAGCCTTCGGCGCGGTCGGGAAGAGCCGGCGGCGCGAAATAGGCGGCGATCGCCTGGATGTCTTTCTCCGGCAGCTTCAGCTCGGTGCCCTGCAGATGGGAGAATTCCTCCTCCACCTGGCGGGCCAGTTCCTCGGCGCCGGTCTCGTGGACGAGGATCTTGATGCGCGCCTTGTACTTGTTGTCGCGGCGGCCATGCAGATTGTACACGCGCATGATCGCGGTCGTGTAGGAGAGCAGGTCTTCCTCGGGGAGGAAATCCTTGATCTTCTTGGCGATCATCGGGGTACGGCCCTGCCCGCCGCCGACATAGACGGCAAAACCGATCTGGCCTTCCTCGTTCTTCTTCAGGTGCAGGCCGATATCGTGCACCTGGATCGCGGCGCGGTCGCGCTCGGCGCCGGTGACGGCGATCTTGAACTTTCTGGGCAGATAAGAGAATTCCGGGTGGACCGACGACCACTGGCGCAGGATCTCGGCGTAAGGCCTGGGATCGGCGACTTCGTCGGCGGCAGCACCGGCGAAATGGTCGGCGGTGACGTTGCGGATGCAGTTGCCCGAGGTCTGCAGCGCATGCATCTCGACGCTTGCGAGCTCGGCCAGGATATCCGGTGTATCGGAGAGTTTCGGCCAGTTGTACTGGATGTTCTGGCGGGTGGTGAAATGCCCGTAACCGCGGTCGTATTTGCGTGCGATATGGGCGAGCATCCGCATCTGCTTGCCGTTCAGCGTCCCGTAGGGGATCGCGACGCGCAGCATGTAGGCGTGAAGCTGGAGGTAGACCCCGTTCATCAGGCGCAGCGGCTTGAACGCGTCCTCGGCCAGTTCACCGGCGAGGCGGCGGCCGACCTGATCGCGGAACTGCTCCACGCGGCTCGAAACAAAAGCGTGGTCGAATTCGTCGTAACGGTACATGACTTCCTCAAACTGCGATGAAGGCCGGATCGGCGGGGCGGTAACCGGCAGCATATTCCATGGTCGGGCCCTGGGCACGAATACGTTCGCGAAGACGCAGCGGCCAGAGCTTGCCGTCCTGCTCCTGCACGTCGATGACAGCGACGTCAACAACCAGGTTCTGCGCAAAATCGCGCTTGCCGATCGCTTCCAGCGAGGCCACGGCCTCGGGATGGCGCGCGACGATCGCGTCCTGCAGGTTTTCCACCCACTGGCCGTTCGCGTCGAGCCAGACGGCGATGCCATCGGAAAGGCGGTTGGCGGTCAAAACCTTGTCGGTCATCTTGTCTGTTCCATTTCCTCGCGAACCGGCATCTTACCATAGGAAAGCGGTTCGGACTTTTCGAAATTCGCACCGGCGACGGCTTCGCCGATGATCACCATGACCGGGCCGGAAAGATCGTCGCGGGCTTCCAGGTCCGGCAGTTCGCGAAGAACGCCGTGGAAAAGCCGGCGGTCGGGGCGGCTGGCATTCTCGATCACGGCGACGGTGGTTTCCGGGGCAAGGCCAGCGCCCATCAGGCGTTCGGCGACGGAGGCGGCAACCGTGCGGCCCATATAGACGGCGATCGTCGCGCCGGAAATCGCAAGGCTTGCCCAGTCGGGCAGAACGTCGCCGGTCAGGTCATGGCCGGTGGTAAAGATCAGCGACGAGGCGACGCCGCGCAGCGTCAGCGGCAGCTCGAAATCGGCAGCTGCGGCAAAGGCGGAGGTGATGCCCGGTACGATCTCGTAAGTCACACCGGCGTCACGGAGCGCCGCCATTTCCTCGCCGGCGCGGCCATAGACCAGCGGATCGCCGGACTTGAGGCGGACGACGCGCTTGCCTTCGCGGCCGAGCGTGACCAGCAGCCTGTTGATCTCGTCTTGGGATTTCGAATGGCAGTTCTTGCGCTTGCCGACCGACAGGCGCTCGGCATCGCGGCGGCCCATGTCGACGATCGCCTGCGGCACCAGCGCGTCAAAGACGATCGCATCGGCTTCCATCAGCACGCGCTGGGCACGCAGCGTCAAAAGGTCCTCGGCGCCCGGGCCGGCGCCGACCAGCCAGACATGGCCCGCGGCGCGACCGGTGGTCGACAGCAGCGCATTGGCCGAGCGGCGGGCGGTGGCGATATCGTTGGCATCGACGGCACTTGCGACATCGGCCGAGAAGAAGCGGCGCCAGAAGATCCGGCGCGATACGCCGCGCGGCACCAAACGTTCGGCGGCATCGCGATATTCAGCGGCCAGACGGGCGAGAACGCCGAGCGACGGCGACAGCATCTGGTCGATGCGGGCGCGGATCATCTGGGCGAGCACCGGTCCGGCACCTTCCGTGCCGATGGCGATGGCGACCGGTGCGCGGTTGACGAGGGCCGGTGTATAAAAATCGCAGAAATCCGGCTGATCGACCGCATTGGCGGGTACCTTTTCGGCGCGGGCGGCAGTGACGATCGCACGATCCAGCGCGGCATCGCCGGTGGCGGCAAACACCATCACGGCGCCCTTGACCTGATCTGCGAGATGATCCGGCGAAAAATCCGAATGAACGGTTTCAATATCCTGAGCGGCCAGCCAGCCGGCATAGTCCCGATCAGGTGCCGAGACGTAAGCAACGATGTCCGCATCGGTGTTGCGCAGCAGCCGGGCCTTGGCATAGGCTTCGTCGCCATTGCCGAACACGACAACGCTCCGTCCGCTGACGCGGAAGAAAGCCGGAAAGACCGACAGGCGTTGTTGGCTTGGAGACATGCGGGTATCCTGAATCATATGACAGCAATATCCACAATAAGACGGCGGAATTGAAGGAATGGATATGCGAAGTGGATTGGGAGCCGGTATTTCTGTTTTACGATCAACCGGTTCTTGAGCAAAAGCCACCGCAGACGATATTTCTCCAGTATTTCTGTAGACTACAGTGTTTTTTTGCCCCGATCCTTTCGTTCCGCGCCATAAACTGCCTAGACACCTTGCAATAAAGAGTTCCCATGACAATCGCCGCCCGCCTTCTCGACGTCATCGAAAACGACATTCTGCCCCTGACGGAAAAGGGCGTCGCCACCGGCAACAAGGTTTTCGGCGCGGCGATCCTCAAGAAATCCGATCTGTCACTGGTGATTGCCGAAACCAACAATGAGCTCGAAAATCCGCTGTGGCACGGTGAAGTGCACACGCTGAAGCGCTTTTACGAAACCACACGAGATCTTCCCACCAAAGACCTGATTTTCCTGTCGACTCACGAACCCTGCACGATGTGCATGTCGGCGATCACCTGGGCCGGTTTCGACAATTTCTATTATTTTTTCAGCCACGAGGATTCGCGCGACGCCTTCGCCATCCCGCATGACCTGAAGATCCTCAAAGAGGTTTTCGGCCTGGAGCCCGGCGGTTACCGGCGCAACAACGCCTTCTGGCATTCCTACGCAATTGCCGATCTGGTCGAGAGCGAAGACGAGCCTCTCCGTGCCGGCCTCAAGACCCAGACCAGCTGGATCAAAGCCCGATATGACGGGCTTTCCGGCGTCTACCAGTCCGGCAAGGACAAAAACACCATTCCGCTCGCCTGACATCCGGCTTTGAAGGACAAGATGATGGAAGCATCGAAGGATATTTCGCGGCTGATCGAGATCATGGCGGCGCTCAGGACACCCGTCACCGGCTGCCCCTGGGACCTCGAACAGAATTTTTCGACCATCAAGCCCTATACGATCGAGGAGGCCTATGAGGTCGCCGATGCGATCGAGCGCAACGACATGGACGACCTCTGCGAGGAACTGGGCGACCTGCTGCTGCAGGTGGTCTTCCACGCCCGCATGGCCGAGGAAGCCGGCGAATTTTCCTTCGGCGACGTCGTCCAGGCGATCACCAAAAAGATGATCCGCCGGCATCCGCATGTCTTCGCCGTCTCGGATGCCGCGACGCCGGACGCGGTGAAAGTGCAGTGGGACGACATCAAGACTGAGGAGAAGCGCGAGCGGGCCGAACGGCGGGCGCATCGCGGCATTACCGAGGATTTCAAGCTCGGATACCTTGGAAGCGTCCACCGCGCCCAGCCGGCTCTGACCGAGGCGCTGAAGCTGCAGCAGCGGGCGGCAAAGGTCGGCTTCGACTGGTCGGCGGCCGAACCGATCCTCGACAAGATCGAGGAGGAGATCGGGGAACTGCGCGAGGCTCTGCGCGACGGAAACCAGGACAAGGTTACCGACGAACTCGGCGATCTCATCTTCGCGCTGGTCAATATCGGCCGGCATGTGAAAGCCGATCCGGAAGAGGCGCTTCGCGGCACGAATACAAAATTCAGGCGCCGGTTCAATTACATAGAAACATCTCTTCAACAATCGAATGAGACGCTGGAAGCTGCCACGCTGGAACGCATGGAAGAGCTCTGGCAGGCGGCAAAGGCGATCGAGCGGCAGATCGGCTAGGAGGTGTGGAGCTTTATTTGAGTCATAAGATTGTTACGGCGAGCGCGATCACGGCTCGATAGTTACGGGCAGTCTTTATCATATCTCGTGGCAACGCGGCGAAACTGTTTGAGCTTGGACAAGCAGCATTCGATCGGGTGGCATTGGGCATAAAGTTGTTTGTCGACCGGATATTTCTGGGCGCGTGATGGGTTTTTCGGAAGGATTCCGCACGGCAACGGGAAATGGAGTCAAGTCTCGCGCAAGTTGTTTCCATCTAGGGTAGTGGCGCTGGAATCACCGGCGCCACCATTTCACGCAGGAGGACGATCCATTGGTTGCCTTGACAGCTTTGTTTACAGCGACGACCGATTATCGGCAGAACCTCCGTTCGCCGCCACCGTCCGCTTCCGCTCAATCTCGCGAAGAAAGAGATCAGAAAGTCAATGCTGCAATCGCGAACGGTGCCTCGCAGAACGAGCTGAAAGCCGCCCTCATGGAGGCGGCATTTAATCGCTACAGCGAGGAGGAGCTCGTTGCGGACGAACAGCGGATCGAAACGGCGGAAGTCCTCAAAGCGCGATTACGGGAGGGTATCGACGACCCGGAAGAAGCTCTGAAAGCCAAGGCGGCCCTCGTGGCGCCCGGGCCCTGGTCCGATGAGGAGAAGCTGAAGCTCGCGCGATCCTTGGAAGCGAGTGGCCAATTGGACGGTCTGGTGAGTGAACGGCTTGCGCAACAGAGAATGCGCACCAGAAGAGAAATGCAGGTCAATTTCGTTACGATCGAGGAGCTGAAAAACCAGGATCATTCCGGCTGGACGCCTGATCCGGAAATATGGAAACCGGGACCGCAGGGGGTGGGCTGGGTTTTTGCCCTGTCGAGAGAGGAGCTCATTGCAAGGGGCATTCTAATCGAGCCAACCGCGGAAATGATGGCCGATCTCGCGGCGCTCAAGACGAACGCAGCGCAGGAGCTTGCCGACCTGCGGGCGCGGAGCGAAACAAATCCCGATCTCTACGCCCCTGTCGTGAAGAACAACGTGATCAACGAGGTCAACGTTGCGACCCTTCTCAAGGAAGATATCAGACCCCGGATCGACTATATCAGCCTGCTGATCCGCAGCGGCGAGGCGGACAAATATCCGTTTCAGGCAGGCTATGGCGACAGAACGACGACCTCGGCTACCGAATATCTGTTCTGGCTTCAGGAACGGTCCATGGAGCTTCAGGAAGACGGGACGTATTTGCCGGGAATGTTCCCAGGGGCCGGCGCTTGAAGACTGTCTTCGAACGTGATCTTCGCACCTTAGCCAAGGTCCATGCGGCGTCTCATTTCCAAGTCGCAGGAAACTACGTTTCCTGCGTCCGTGTAGCTTAAGAGGCCACACTGCCTGGCGGATATATCCATCCCGCAAGCGGCAGGGAGGCAACCGCTCCCGATCCCGAAGAATTGGCGTCACCCGCAGCGCAGAACGGAGCGCCGAGTTATCAGGCTATCCGCTCGGTGGCCGCGAGTCTTGCCGCCCGGCCCTGGAAAAGGCGGTTGAGCGCCCTCCGTGAGGGTTTCTCCACGAGGTAGAAGCTCGCCAGTGCGGTCGCCACGGCGGCCAGAAGCAGTATTGGGGTCGGTGCCGCGCCCTCGCGGTAAAGCTTGTAGAAGGGCTGCTGCCATAGATAAAGCGAATAGGACCACAGTCCGGCATAGGTGAGCACCTTGGCCGACAGCATCTTGCGGAACACCGGCGCCGCGCTGTCGATCGTGGTAATCGATAGTGCCAGCATGACGGTCGACAGGCCGAAGGAGAGGACGTGAAACGGCATCCCCTTCGCCACGACCGCAACCAGCAGCGCCAGCGGCGAAACCCACCAGGGAGCCTGGCGGTTGCGCAGGAACAGCCAGAGACCGCCGGCAATGAATATGCCTGCCACGGAGACGTCGCTGCGCCAGTGGGTATAGAGAACGCTTGCGCCGAGTTCCGTGCGGATGATGCCGTTCAGCATGGCCGCAGCGCCGAGTGCGACGATCAGAGCCCCGACCGGAAACAGTCTGCGGCGCGACAGGAAGGCGACGCCCGCCAGAAGAACATAGGCATGTTCTTCGACGCATAGCGACCATAGGTGATCAAGCAACGCCACCGGATGGGTATAGACCATCGCGTAGTTGATCGTGAACGTCAGCGCCAGCAATGCCGCGACAGGGCCGTGCGAAATCTCGGTGCCCTGGAAGGCAAGGGTCGTGATGACTACGAACGCGAAGAGCGCCGGATAAATTCTTGAGAAACGCCTGAAAAAGAAGGTCGGCAGTTCTGCCCGCTTGACGAACAGAATTTCCGACATCAACCGCCCGGACAGAACGAAAAACAGGTCCACCCCGAAGGTACTGACGCCAGGCCAGAAATCATCGATCCAGAAATGGCCCACTATCACGAAGAGTACCGCAATACCTCTCCACCCATCCAGGTAGTCCAGGTGTGCTCCGGTCTCTTCCCTCGGTGGATTTTGTATCATCGCGAAACCCGTTTTTGCTGGCCCGCGGATGATAATACCGCAAGAATCGTGGCCGTCCTCGTCGGCTCATGTTGCACCGCAAAAAACCGGCAACATCATGACGCTGCCGGCGGTTGCCGAAGTCGCGCCCAGAGCGCTCCTATCGTTCCCAGTCTTCCTTGTCCGGTTTTAGGCCATTGCCGAGCTTGCGCTCCAGTTCGGCTGCCTCGGCCTCGGACATGCGGACATCCAGGGTGACGGAGCCGTCCTCGTTGTCCTCGCGGCCGTCGACGACGGAATTGCTGTAGACCCAGGAGACGAGGCCGAGCTTTTCCGGCGGGATGGTGATCGAGGTTTCGGTGAGCACGCCGGAGAGACGTTTCGAGATCTCGTCCATCAGGGGCTCGACGCCCTCGCCCGTGATCGCCGAGACCGCCATGACGTTCTCGCGGCCGACGGCGCGTTCGGCGATCGCCTCATGGGCTTCCGGGTCGAGCCGGTCGATCTTGTTCCAGACCTCGATGATGCGGGCGGCCGCTTCCTTCTCGTCGATGCCGAGATCGGCAAGGATGCGCATGACGTCGCCGGCCTGAGCGGCATTGTCCGGATCGGACATGTCGCGCACATGCAGGACGAGATCGGCTTCCAGCACCTCTTCCAGCGTGGCGCGGAAGGCGGCGACCAGATGGGTCGGCAGATCGGAGATGAAGCCGACCGTATCGGAGAGAATGACCGTACGGCCATGCGGCAGCTTCATGCGGCGCAGCGTCGGATCGAGCGTCGCAAACAGCATGTCCTCGGCAAGCACGCCGGCGCCGGTGATGCGGTTGAACAGCGTCGACTTGCCGGCATTGGTATAACCGACCAGCGCCACGATCGGGTGCGGCACCTTGCGGCGCTTGGCGCGGTGAAGCTGGCGGGTACGGACCACCTGTTCGAGCTCGCGCTCCAGCTTGACGATGCGTTCCTGAAGCAGTCGGCGGTCGGCCTCGATCTGGGTTTCGCCGGGGCCGCCCATGAATCCGGCGCCACCGCGCTGGCGTTCAAGGTGGGTCCAGCTGCGGACCAGGCGGCCCTTCTGGTAATTGAGATGCGCCAGATCGACCTGCAGCGTGCCTTCCTTGGTGGAAGCGCGGCGGCCGAAGATCTCGAGGATCAGGCCGGTCCGGTCGATGACCTTGGCCTGCCATTCCTTTTCGAGATTGCGCTGCTGCACCGGGGTCAGCGGATGATCGACGATGACGAGGCCGGCGTCGTGCTCGTCGAGCAGCGCCTTGATTTCCTCTATCTTGCCGCTGCCCATCAGCGTTCCTGGGCGCGGCTGGCTGATCGGTACGATCAGCCCCTGCACGATCTCGAGGTCGATCGCCTTGGCAAGGCCGATCGCCTCTTCGAGGCGGGCTTCGTTGGAGCGCTGCGGCGCGGGTGCCTGGCTAGAGTCGCCCTGCCCCGCCTTCGACCGTGCCTGCTTGAGGACCGGCACGATGACGAGTGCGCGCATATCGTCCCGGCGCTTTTCAGCCTCCGGGACCATGGATTCTTTAGACGTATCGCGATTTGAAATCTGTTCTGTCCTGTTAGGCCGCATTCTCTTCGGTTTCGAACATCTGCATGGGCTGGCCCGGCATGATGGTCGAGATCGCGTGCTTATACACGAGCTGAGAGTGGCCGTCACGGCGAAGCAGGACGCAGAAGTTGTCGAAAGAGGTCACGACACCTGTCAGCTTGACCCCGTTGATCAGGAAAATCGTCAGGGAAATCTTCTGCTTGCGAACGGTATTAAGAAATAAATCCTGCAGGTTCTGAGAACGTTCCGCCATAGCGCCGCTTCTTTCTTTTTTGCCGGCCCGGAGCCGGATCATGATCAAGCTTGATAAAAGACAAGCGGAAAGCGCCCCGTGCTTTCCCTTCCCCGATGTTTGACTATCAAATCGCCGTCTTTTCCGCAACGTCGAAAAAGGTGTCGCGTATACTTGACGATACCGTGCCCGGATGGCCATTGGCCACCGGCTTGTTGTCGATTTCGACGATCGGGACGCAGATCCCGGTGGCGGAGGTGAAAAACACCTCGCGCGCGGCCAGCATCTCTTCCGTCCTGAACTCGCGCTCGACCACCTTGAGCCCGAGCTTATTCGCGACATCGATGAGGGTCGTGCGGGTGATTCCCTTGAGAATGCCGTATTCGGCCGGCCGGGTAACCAGCTCGCCATCCCGCGTGACGATCCAGACGTTCGAAGAGGCACCTTCCATGACGATGCCGGAACGGTCGATGAAGATGGCGTCCTGGGCACCTGCCTCCTTCGCCTGCTGCTTGGCAAGCACGTTCGGCAGCAGGCCGACCGTCTTGATGTCGACGCGGTCCCAGCGGTTCTCAGGCAGGGTGATGACCTTGATACCGCTGGCATATTTCCTGGCGGCGGCCAAGGGGTCGGTGCTCTTGGCGGTGATCGTGATGGTCGGCGGCGTGCCCTCGGCCGGGAAGTAGTGGTCGCGGCGGGCGGCACCGCGCGTTACCTGCATGTAGAAGATGCCGTTCTTCACCCGGTTGCGGCGAAGAACTTCGCGGATGACGAAGGTGAGCGCCGCGCGGCTCATCGGCGCGGCCATCCTCAGTTCGCTCAGCGACCGGTCGAGGCGGTTCAGGTGGCGGGTCAGATCGACGATCATGCCGTGGCGCACTTCGCAGACCTCGTAGACGCCGTCTGCGAACTGGAAGCCGCGATCCTCCACATGCACCGCGGCGTCGGAATGGCGAACATATTGTCCGTTCACATAGGCAATTCTCGACATCGATATCCCCTGCTCTTTTCGGAAATGCTGGTCAGAAATACTGGATGGAAACGCGGAAAAGCTGCTCTACATGGCGCACGGCTTCGGCGGTGGCAAAGAGCACGACCCGGTCGCGCGCCTTGATCTTGGTGTCGCCGTTCGGGCGGATGACAGCCTCGCCGCGGTAGATCGCGCCGACACGAATGCCGTCCGGAAGGTCGAGCTCGCGGAACGGCCGGCCGACCAGCGGCGAGGTTTCCAGCGCCTCGGCCTCGATAATCTCGGCAGCGCCGTTCTGCACCGCATAGACAGAACGGATGCGGCCCTTGCGGACGTGCTGCAGCACGCGCGAGATCGTCACCGCACGCGGATTGATCTGCGCATCGATGCCGAGCGCGTCGGTGACCTGATGGAACGAGGTGGAGTTGATCAGCACCAGGTTCGACTTGCAGCCGAGCGATTTCGCCAGGACCGCGCCGAGGATGTTGATCTGGTCGCTGTTGGTGAGGGTTATCATCAGGTCGGTATCCTGGATATCGGCCTGGGTGAGGATGTTCTGGTCGAGCGCCGAACCGTGCAGCACGATCGTGTTGCGCAGCTGCTCGGAGACGATCAGCGCCCGCTCGCGGTCGCTCTCGATGATCTTCAGCCGCGTCCTCGGCTGGTGTTCCTCGATAGTGCGGGCGACGTAATATCCGATATTGCCGCCGCCGGCGATGACGATGCGGCGGGCCTCCTGCTCCTCGTGGCCGAACAAGCCGAGCGTGCGGCGGATGTGTTCGCGCTGGCAGATGACGTAGGCGAGATCGCCGACTTCAAGCTGATCGACGGAGCGGGCGACGGTCAGGGCACCATTCCTGAAGATGCCGACCACCGTCGCCATGAGGTCCGGAAAGAGGTCCGAGAGCTGGTGCAGGGGTGTGGCGACGACCGGGCAGTCTTCCATGCACTCGATCGCCACCATGGCGATGTGGTCGTCGGCGAAGCGGACGACATCGGTGGCGCCGGGAAAGGAAATACGCCGCAGCACCATCTTGCCGACCTCGATCTCCGGCGAGATCGTCACGTCGATCGACATGTTCTGGCGGCTGAAGAGGTCGGCATATTCCGGCTTCAGATAGTTCTGGGCGCGGATGCGGGCGATCTTGGTGGGCACGGAAAACAGGGCATGCGCGACTTCGCAGGCAACGATGTTGACCTCGTCATAGAGGGTCACCGCAATGATCATGTCGGCGTCTTTGGCGCCCGCCTTTTCCAGCACGTCCGGATGAGCGCCGTGGCCGACGTAGCCCTTGACGTCGAGCGTCTCGGTGATCGCAGCGATCAGCGTCGCCGAGGTATCGATGACGGAGACATCATTGTCCTCTTGGGCGAGCCGCTCGGCAATGCCGTAGCCCACCTGTCCCGCGCCGCAGATGATCACCTTCATATGTCAAACACCGAGCGATTTGAGCTTGCGGTGGAGTGCCGAGCGCTCCATGCCGACGAATTCCGCGGTGCGGGAAATGTTGCCTCCGAAACGGTTGATCTGGGCGATCAGGTAGTCGCGCTCGAACATTTCGCGGGCCTCGCGCAGCGGCAGCGTCATGATGTGGTAATCGCCCTTGGCGGAAACCTTCGGCAGCATGTCGCCGAGATCGGTCGGCAGCATGTCGGCGGAAATCGGCGAATCCGGACCATCGGAGCGGGCAAGGATCATCAGCCGTTCGATATTGTTGCGCAGCTGGCGGATATTGCCTGGCCAGTCATGGGCCTGGAGGACGGCCATGGCATCCTCGCCGATCTTGCGGGGGCGGATGCCGGCCTGTTCGGAAATCTGGCGCATGAACATGTCGACCAGAAAAGGAATGTCCTCGCGGCGTTCGGCCAGCGCCGGCACCTTGACCGGCACGACGGCGAGACGATGGTACAGGTCCTCGCGGAACGAACCGTCGGCGATCAGGCTTTCGAGATTGTAGGCGGTCGACGAGATGATGCGAACATCGACCTTGACGCGCTTCGAACCGCCGACGCGCTCGAACTGTTGATCCACAAGCACGCGAAGAATCTTGTTCTGCGTCTCGCGCGGCATTTCGCCGACTTCGTCGAGATAAAGGATGCCGCGATGCGCCTCCTCCAGTGCGCCGATCTTGCGCGCCTGGCCGGGAGCGCCCTCGGTACCGAAAAGTGCCATCTCCATGCGATCAGGCGTGATCGTCGCAGCGTTCAGCGCCACGAACGGACCGGTCACGCGAGACGAACGCTTGTGGATCATCCGTGCCACCAGTTCCTTGCCGGAGCCGGAGGGGCCGAGGATCATCACGCGGCTGTTGGTGGGCGCGACCTTCTCGATCGTCTGGCGAAGCTGCGAGACGGCAACCGACGTGCCGACCAGCTCAGCCGCGTCGCCGGTGCGCTTCTTGAGTTCGGTCACCTCGCGCTTCAGCTTGGAGTTTTCGAGCGCCCGCTCGGCGATCAGGATCAGCCGGTCGGCCTTGAACGGTTTTTCGATGAAGTCGAAGGCGCCGCGCTTGATCGCCGAAACAGCGGTCTCGACATTGCCGTGGCCAGAGATCATCACGACGGGCAAATCGGGGTGCCGGCTCTTGACCTCGTCGAGCAGCGCCAGACCATCCAGCCTGGAGCCCTGCATCCAGATATCCAGGAAAACCAGCCGCGGCACGCGATCGGATATCGCTGCCAGCGCGCTGTCGCTATCGTGGGCCGTGCGGGTTTCATGGCCCTCATCGGACAAAATACCTGAAACGATATCGCGAATATCCGCCTCGTCATCTACGACCAGAATATCAGACGCCATAAGCCAATTCCTTGTTATTATCCGTTCCCGGCACCGCCACCTGTTCGAGATGCGGCAGCAGCACCCTGATCATGGCGCCCTTGCCATGATCGAAATCGGCGGGAGCATCGTGCAGTTCGAGCTGCCCGCCGTGTTCTTCAATGATCTTCTTGACGATGGCGAGCCCCAGACCCGTGCCCTTGTCGCGCATGGTCATGTAGGGCTCGAGGATGCGGTGCCGGTTTTCGGTCGGCAGGCCGCTGCCGTTGTCGATAATATCGACGACATAGGTGTCGCGCTCCTCGTCATAGACCGAGCGCACCTTGATCTTGCGGCCGTCGCGCTCCTGATCGCTCGGGACCGCCTCGATCGCCTCCACGGCGTTCTTGATGAGGTTGCCGAAGGCCTGGCCGAGCATGCGCGCATCGAACATGCCCTTCAGCGGCTCGTCGCCAAGCTCGCGGATGAAATCCACATGGGTCGTGCCCATCTCGCGCAGGAAGATCGCGTCGCGCAGGATATCGCGCAGGTCGGCCTCTTCCTTGGCGGGTTTCGGCATGCGGGCAAAGGAGGAGAATTCGTCGACCATGCGGCCGATATCGCCGACCTGGCGCACGATCGTTTCGGTGCACTGGTCGAAGACGGCGCGGTCGTCCTCGGCGATCTGCTTGCCGTAGCGACGCTTGAGGCGTTCGGCCGAAAGCTGGATCGGGGTGAGCGGGTTCTTGATCTCGTGGGCGATGCGGCGGGCAACGTCCGCCCAGGCGGTCGAACGCTGGGCGATGACGAGATCGGTGATATCGTCTAGCGTCACCACATAAGAATCGTGCGCGGCGCGCTGTTCCTCGCGGGTGACCTGAACCGACAGCGTCCGCTCCTTGCCGCCGCGGATCAGGTTCACCTGCTTACGGAACTCGCCGCGCGCTCTGGTGCGCGCCTCGGTGAGGACGTGGTCAATCTCGGGCGCGACATCCTCAAGCTTCTCGCCCATCAGCTGTTCGGCGGGAACGCCAAGGAAATGCTCCGCCGACGGATTGACGATGGTAATGCGGCGGTCTTCCTCGACGCCGATGACGGCGGCGGTGACACCGGACAGCACCGCCTCGATGAACCGGCGGCGGTCGTCGACTTCATCCTTGGCCTCGAGTATCTCGTCGCGCTGGCTGCGGATCTCCGAAATCATCTTGTTGAAAGTGCGCGACAGGCTGCCGACGTCACCGTCGGCGGCGCGCACCGGCACGACGACATTGAGATTGCCGGTCGCCACGCTGTCGGCGGCGCTGATCAGCAGCCGGATCGGCCGGACGATGCGGTCGGCGACCGCGATCGCCGTCCAGATCGCCGCGAGCAGCACGATCAGCGCGAAGCCGAGATAGAGCACCGCAAAGGCGATCTGCAGCGATGTGCGGCCGGCTTCCATCGCCTGGTATTCGGCGGTGTTCTCCTCCATCAGCCGCATCGCCGAGATGACCTTCGGGTCGACGGCGCGGATCGTATAGAGATAGGAGCCGGGAATGGCGTCGAGCTTGATGACGGCGCCAACGAGGTTGGTGACGCCTGGCGGGATCAGCGTCGGCTGGCCGGCCGCCGCCGTTTTCAGCGCATCCTCCGGGATCGCCGGCAACGGCTTTTCCGTCTTGATGTCCGCCTGGACGATCGCCTGACCGTCCTCGCGCACCAGGAAGGCTCCGAGCATCCCGCGACCCCGCGCCTGGCGGGTCATCAAGTCCACGAACCCCGTACGGTCGAGATAGAACATCGGCCGGTTGCGCTCGAGGTCGTTCGACATCGACACGGTCTGACCCTGAAGATAGCTGGCGTTCTCGAGCATATAGGCGCGGGCGACGTCCTGGGACGACTGCACGATCGACTGCGTCCGAAGCGAGAACCAGCGATCAAGGCCGACATTGAGCGTGAGGCTCGCGAAAATCGCCACCAGAACTGCCGGCGTGATCGCCACGATCGAAAACAGCACGACGATGCGGACATGCAGGCGGGCGGCGGCACGGCCGCGGTTGCGCGCCTTCACCAGCCGGACGATCTCGCGGGCGATCAGATACATCAGGCCGAGGATGAAAAGCGAATTCAGCGCAGCCGAGGCGATCACGACATTGGTGGTCGGGGCGATCGGCGTCAGGCCGAGCAGGATGAACAGCGTCACCGACGCGCAGATCAAGGCTCCGCCGGCGAGCAGAAGGCCGGGGAGCGCAAACGACGCGCGCCGATCCTGCACTGACACCGCTGGCTCGTCTTCGGCCATCGGCGCTGTTACGCCTTCCGTCATCGAATCCACTCCGATCCCCAAAACCCTCGCGGGAGATCGATCCAACCCGGTCAGACCGGGCGAAGCGACAGCCACTTTCCAGAAAAGGGCTGGCCTACCCCCATCGACGGCCGCCACTCCGTCGAGCATTCACCAAACCCTGCGTGACCTTTAAGCAACGCAATGTGGCGAAAATGCAACGATGAGCGGAAGCTGTCAAGCAGTCGGGAACAAACTAACCATCAAGCGCCACGAGAGCTGCGATAGACCGAGACGCCCAGTTCCCGGATCTTCTTTCGAAGCGTGTTGCGGTTGAGGCCGAGGAGATCGGCCGCCTTGATCTGGTTGCCGCGGGTGGCCGTCAGCGCCGCCAGGATGAGCGGATATTCCAGCTCCGTCAGGACACGATCGTAGAGACCCGGCGGCGGCAGATTTTCGCCGAAGCTCGCGAAATAGCTGCGCATGTTTTCTTCCACGGCCTGCGCGATGGTGAGCGAACCGCTGCGGGTGCCCATCTTGTCGATCGGGCTGTCGGGAACATCCGAGCGCAGCTCCGATTCGATGATCTCGCGGCTGATGACCTCCTGCGGATAAAGCGCCATCAGGCGGCGAACGAGGTTTTCCAGCTCGCGCACGTTGCCCGGCCAGGCATAGGCCTTCATCAGATCCAGCGCTTCGCTGTCGAAACGCTTGGCATCCAGCCCTTCCTTCTCGGCCATCTGCATGAAGTGTCGAACGAGGTCCGGAATGTCCTCGGCACGGTCACGCAAGGGCGGCAGGCGCAGCGGCACGACGTTGAGGCGGTAATAGAGGTCCTCGCGGAAGAGGCCCTGGTTGATCAGGTGCTTCAAATCCTTGTTGGTTGCCGCGACAATGCGGACATCGGTGCGGATGGGCGTCCGGCCGCCGACGGTCGTGTATTCGCCCTGCTGCAGGACGCGCAGGAGACGGGTCTGGGCGTCCATCGGCATGTCGCCGATTTCGTCGAGGAAAAGGGTTCCGCCCTCGGCCTGCTCGAAGCGGCCGGTGGAGCGGTTCTGGGCGCCGGTAAACGCGCCCTTCTCATGGCCGAAAAGTTCCGATTCGATCAGGTCGCGCGGGATGGCGGCCATGTTGATCGCCACGAACGGACCGTTGCGGCGCTTGCCATAGTCATGGAGCGCGCGGGCGACGAGTTCCTTGCCGGTGCCGGACTCACCGGTGATCATCAGCGTCAGGTCGGTCTGCATCAGACGGGCGAGGACACGGTAGATTTCCTGCATGGCGGCAGAACGGCCGACGAGCGGCATGCCGTCCTGCATGTCGTCGTCGAGGCGAGCGGGCTTGCGCTTCGGCTCGGCGAGCGCCCGGCCGATGATGGCGATCAGCTCGGTCAGGTCGAACGGTTTCGGCAGGTAGTCGTAGGCACCCTTTTCCGAGGCCTTGATGGCCGTCATGAAGGTATTCTGGGCGCTCATGACGAGCACCGGGAGCTCGGGCCGCGCCTTCTTGATGCGCGGCAGAAGGTCGAAGGCGTTCTCGTCCGGCATGATCACGTCGGTGACGACGAGATCCCCCTCGCCGGCCGAAATCCAGCGCCACAGGGTGGCGGCATTGGAGGTGATGCGTACTTCGTAGCCTGCCCTGGTCAAGGCCTGGTTCAGAACCGTGCGGATGGCCGCGTCGTCGTCGGCGACAAGGATCGTGGCAGTCATTTTACGTTTCCTGTGGAGTTCAAGGCGCGGCCGTCCATGGCCTCTTCCTTGTGCATGGGCATCAGAACACGGAATATCGTCCGGCGCGCCTGGCTGTCGCATTCGACGATGCCGCCATGGCCGCCGATGATCTTGGCGACCAGGGCCAAGCCCAGGCCGGAGCCGTTCGTCTTCGTGGTGATGAAGGGATCGAAAAGATGCGGCACGAGATCGGTCGGAACGCCCGGTCCGTTGTCGATGACGCAGAATTCGAGCGGCAGGGAGATCTTGTCCCGGGTGCCAGCGACCGAAAGCTTGATACCGGGGCGATAGGCGGTGGTCAGCATGATTTCGCCGTCCGGCTGATCGCCGACGGCTTCGGCCGCATTCTTGATGAGGTTGAGGAAGACCTGCACCAGCTGGTCGCGGTTGGCAAAGACCGGCGGCAGCGACGGGTCGTACATTTCGGAGATCTTGATCTTGCGGGCAAAGCCGGCCTTGGCGACCGCCTTCACGTGATCGAGCACCGAATGGATGTTGAGGGCTATGCGATCGACCGGCCGTTCGTCGGAGAAGACTTCCATGCGATCGACCAGCGAGACGATCCGGTCGGTCTCGTCGCAGATCAGCTGGGTCAGCGCCCGGTCGTCGTCGGGAACGACGCTTTCCAGAAGCTGGGCGGCGCCGCGGATGCCCGAGAGCGGGTTCTTGATCTCGTGGGCGAGCATGGAGGCCAGACCCGTCACCGAACGCGCGGCGGCGCGATGGGTGAGCTGGCGGTCGATCTTGTCCGCCATGGACCGCTCCTGGAAGACGACGACCACCGAGCCTGGTTCGCTGACCACGGGCGCGACATAGAGATCGACCAGCTTGTCCTGGCCGAGACGCGGCGAAGACAGGTCGACACGGTATTCGTTGACGGGCGCTTTACGCTCGCGCACCTGGTCGATCAGGGCGAGAAGCGGGCTGCCGAACGGGATGAAGGTGGAGATCTTGTTCTTGGCGAGATGAGGGGCGCTGGCGCCGAAGAAAGCCTCCGCCTCCCAGTTCGCGAACGCGACCTTGCCTGCCGCATCGACCAATATCACCGGGTTCTGCACCGAGTTGAGGACAGCCATGGCGAGCGCGTTGCCAATCGTGGCATCCTGCGCCGGGGACTTGCTCATGCGGCCTCCTTCTGAGCGTCGACGGGTTGGCCGCTGAGCGCTGCAATCATCCGGCGCGAGACATCGGCCGGGTCTTTCGAAATCATGATGGCGGCCTTTTCTGTGGCGGGCAGGTCGCCCGCGAAGCGGTCGAGATACCAGCCGAGCTGTTTTCGCGCGTGGCGGAGGCCGGCCTCGCGGCCGTAGAGTTCCAGCATCGCCTCGTAATGTTCGATGACCAGGTCGGCGATTTCGGCCTGCGACGGCGCGGCGTGGCCGGCGAGCCAGCCGACATGCCAGGGCCGTCCCTGGGCGCCGCGGCCGACCATGACCGCATCGGCACCGGAGCGCGCCAGGATAGCTTGAGCGTCCTCGGGCGATTCGACGTCGCCATTGGCGATCAGCGGGATGGAGATCGCGTCGCGCACCTGGCGGATCGCATCCCAGTCCGCCCTGCCCTCATAGAACTGCATGCGGGTGCGGCCGTGGATGGTCACCAGCTGGATGCCCGCCTGTTCAGCACGGCGGGCGATCTCCGGTGCATTGATGGAATTTTCGTCCCAGCCGAGCCGCATCTTCAGCGTCACCGGCACGTTGACGGCACTGACCGTCGCTTCGATCATGGAGAGCGCGTGATCGGGATCGCGCATCAGGGCCGAGCCTGAATAACCGCCCGTCACCTTCTTGGCCGGACATCCCATGTTGATGTCGATGATATCGGCGCCGTTATCGGCAGCGATCTTCGCGGCTTCCGCCATCGGCTGCGCCTCGCGGCCTGCGAGCTGCACCATGTGCGGCGAAATCCCGGCGCCCTTGAGCCGCGCCCATGATTCGCCGCGGTTGAGAATGAGTTCACCGCTGGCGACCATTTCCGTCACGACGAGCCCGGCGCCATAGCGCCAGGCAAGCCGCCGGAACGGCAGATCGGTGACGCCGGACATCGGCGCCAGGACGACGCGATTGCGAATGGCGACAGGCCCGATCTGAAAAGGCTTGGCAAGATCTTGGAAACTCAAATGATGATCTTTCGGGCACATGAGATAGTTGCACTATTTTTATTCATGTCTCGGACGTTTGCCAAGAGCAATTCCGGAACTGCGTTATTTTTGAGCGCCATGCTGGAATTCAGGCTTTTGGTCCTATAGTTCTGCGCCTGTCAATCCAAAACGAATTACGGGTCGGGGACGACAAAGCCATGACAATCGGTCCCAAGACAATCGGTATCGTCATCGTCGCCGCAGGCCGCGGGGAACGTGCCGGTTCCCCTGAGGACGGCCCCAAACAGTATCGGCGGATCGGAAGCAAGCCGGTCATCGCCCATACGCTGGAGCGGTTTCTGACCTGGCCCCGCAGCGGCCCGATCGTCGTCGTCATCCATCCCGACGACGAGGCGTTGTTCGCGGCGGCAACCGTCGGCGTCAAGGGAGCGGCCGGGCTGATCACCGCGTTCGGCGGGGAAACACGGCAGCGCTCGGTCTATGAAGGCCTGCGCGCCCTGTCCGGCACCGAGGCGACCCACGTGATGATCCACGACGCGGCGCGGCCCTTTGTCGACCACGGCGTGCTCGAGCGGGTGGCGCAGGCGCTCGACGAGGGGCAGGACGGCGTGCTGCCGGCCGTTTCGGTCAGCGACACGCTGAAGCGCGGCGGTCCAGACGGACTGGTGCACGAAACCGTACCCCGCGCCGGGCTTTATGCCGCGCAGACGCCGCAGAGCTTTGTTCTCTCCGAAATCCGCACCGCCCATGAAAAGGCGGCGGCGCTGCGCCGCGAGGATTTCACCGATGACGCCTCGATCGCCGAATGGGCCGGCCTGCCGGTGACGCTGGTGGAAGGATCGATCGACAATATCAAACTCACCGTGAAGCGGGATATCGCCATGGCCGACGAAAAGCTCTCGCAGACCGGGTCTTCGACCACCCTCCCCGATGTCCGCACCGGCAATGGTTATGACGTGCATCAGCTGGAGCCCGGCGACGGGGTGACGCTCTGCGGCGTGTTCATTCCACACGACCAGAAGCTCAGCGGCCATTCGGATGCGGATGTCGCGCTGCATGCCCTGACAGATGCGCTGCTGGCCACCTGCGGCGCCGGCGATATCGGCGACCATTTTCCGCCGTCCGACATGCAGTGGCGCGGTGCGCCGTCAAAGATCTTCCTCGACCATGCGGCAAAGATCGTCCGCGAACGCGGCGGCACGATCATGAACGCCGATATTTCGCTGATCGCCGAAGCGCCGAAGATCGCCCCGCACCGCCAGGCGATGCGCGAAACCCTCTCCGAGATTCTCGGCATTTCGATCGACCGCTGCTCGGTCAAAGCGACCACCAACGAGAAGATCGGCTTCATCGGCCGCCGCGAGGGCATCGCCGCGATCGCCACGGCGACCGTCGTTTACCGCGGAGACGCCGCGTGAGCCTGTTTCCCGCCGATATCGAGGACCAGGCCCGACAGATCGTTGCCGATTTCGCGGCGCGCGGAAAAATGGTCGCGACCGCCGAATCCTGCACAGGCGGGCTGATCGCCGGGGCGCTGACGGAGATTTCCGGATCGTCCGCCGTCGTCGATCGCGGTTTCGTCACCTATACGAACCAGGCGAAGGTGGACATGCTCGGGGTGGCGGAGACCACGCTCGCGACGCATGGCGCGGTGTCGAAGGAAACGGCGCTGCAGATGGTGCATGGGGCGCTCTATCGCTCGCAGGCGAGCGTCGCGGTTGCGGTGACCGGCATTGCCGGTCCCGGCGGCGGATCAGCGGAAAAACCGGTCGGCCTGGTGCATCTGGCTGCGAAAAATCGCTCGGGGAAAATCCTGCACCGGGAAATGCGGTACGGCGAGATCGGCCGCACGGAAGTCAGGTTGGCGACCGTCAGAACTGCGCTAGAAATGCTGGCCGAGGTGGCCGCTCAGGCGTAGATCTTGTCGGCCCGGGTTTCGAAGGCTTCGGCGAACATGCGGAAGGCGCGGTCGAACATCGAGCCCATCAGGGCGCCGAGGATCATGCTCTTGAACTCGTAATCGATGTAGAAATGCACTGTGCATGCATTCGGCGAACCGTCCGCCGCCGGTTCGAAGCTCCAGCGGTTGTCGAGATATTTGAACGGCCCTTCGATATATTTCACGTCGATGATCCGCTCGGCGGGGTTCAGCAGGACCTGGGTGGTGAAGGTCTCCCGGATCGCCTTGTAGCCGACCGTCATGTCGGCCACGAGGAGCGTCTTGCCGTCACGCTCCTTGGAGGAGCGTACGGTGAGCGCTTCGCAGAGCGGCAGGAATTGCGGATATTTTTCGACATCGGCAACAAGCGCGTACATCTTTTCGGCGCTGTGCTTGACGGGACGGCGGATTTCGAACTTTGGCATGATCCCGAGTTAAGCGTCCGCTCCGACAAGATCAAGAAGCTCGCGCATCTCGGACCTCGATTTCAACATCAGAACCGGCTTTCCGGCCGCGTGCGCTGCCAACCCCGCAAGCACGCGCGGGCCATAGACCTTCTCCCAGGTCCACACGAAGCGGAGGAAATCGAGATCGATCTTTTCCGGGCAGCCGGGCGCCATTTCCGGACGAGTGCCTCCCCTGTTCGTGATCCAGCGGCTCAAAATTCCCCAGACGCACAGCCAGCGCGGCATGCGCACCCAGATGACAAGGTCACTGCGCGGCACCCGAATGTCGAAAGTGGAGGTATTGGTGCCGTCCATGATCCAGCGTTCACCGGCGGACAGCTCGGCGATCATGCGATGCTGTTCCAGCTTCTGACGCTGCACCCAGCCCGGCAGCCAGAGCACGTCCCGGTCGATCGAGATGTAGGCAAGTCCGAAGCGGCGGGCGATCTTCTGCGACAGCGTCGATTTACCGCCGCCGGAACAGCCTATGACCAGAATTCGATCGGCACCGAGGATCTTGTCTGCCGCTTCGGCAATTCCCACGTAACGGATCGCATTCGCGTCAGATTCCCTATCCATCATGCTCTCCCGTGAGTGAGTCTCTCGGTATCGTGACTGGCGGTAAACGCCGATGACGACAGGAGGATTTCAATGTCAAACAGACGGCGCTATAGAGATCGCCGAATGCGATTGTGACAGAGCTTTGACACGGACGTCGGAGGGACCGGTTCAACCACCGGTCATTTGTTGATGTCAGATGGCATTCAGATTAATAAGATTTAATGTAGCATCCATCCGGTTGTAGTGATCCAGAGTCGCAAGCGTGCGCACAATTGGTATAATCAACCGACAGCAGACCGGGCGCAGCCGAAAGAGGCATCCATGGACGATTTCTCGCAGATGATAAAGCTGCTCGAATCCGCAAAGCAGCTTGCAGACATGAACCAGCTCCCCATGCTCGTCTATCTCATTGAAATGGCGAAGGCCGAAGCGCGCGGCCACAGGTTCACGCTGCGCGAAAGAAGACGCGGCCAGGACAAGAGCGAAAAGATCCAGGCAGCCGAATAAGAGCCTGGAACCGGCTGCCGCCCTACTCGGCGGCCGCCAGGACCTTTCTCTCGCGCGCAGCCTTGAGGCGAGCGAAATCGTCGCCGGCGTGATGCGACGACCGGGTCAGCGGGCTGGACGACACCATCAGGAAACCCTTGGAATAGGCCACGGTCTCGTAGGACTTGAACTCCTCCGGCGTGACGAAGCTTTCTACCTTGTGGTGCTTTCGGGTCGGCTGCAGATACTGGCCGATCGTCAGGAAATCGACGTCGGCGGTGCGCAGATCATCCATCAGCTGCAGCACTTCGTTGCGCTCCTCGCCAAGCCCAACCATGATGCCGGACTTGGTGAACATGGTCGGATCCAACTCCTTCACTCGCTGCAGCAGCCGGACGGAGTGGAAATAGCGGGCGCCGGGGCGCACCGTCAGATAATTGCCCGGCACGGTTTCCATGTTGTGGTTGAACACATCCGGCTTGGCGGCGACGACGCGCTCCAGCGCACCGGGCTTTTTCAGGAAGTCGGGCGTCAGGATCTCGATCGTCGTTGCCGGCGACGCGGCACGGATCGCCCAGATCACCTTCTCGAAATGCTCGGCACCGCCGTCGGCCAGGTCATCGCGGTCGACGGAGGTGATGACCACGTGAGAGAGGCCCATCTGTTTGACGGCCTTGGCGACGTTTTCGGGCTCTTCCATATCGAGCGCGTTCGGCTTGCCGGTCGCCACGTTGCAGAAGGCGCAGGCGCGGGTGCAGATCTCGCCCATGATCATGAAGGTGGCGTGCTTCTTGTCCCAGCACTCGCCGATATTGGGGCAGCCCGCTTCCTCGCAGACCGTCACCAGCTTGTTTTCCTTCACGATCGCGCGGGTTTCCTGATAACCCTTGGAAACCGGGGCGCGAACGCGGATCCATTCCGGCTTGCGCATGATCTCGGTATCGGGACGATGCGCCTTTTCCGGATGACGGACGCGCTTTTCATCGCCGGATGCGATCGTGTCGAGAATGGTGACCATAGATACCTGCTTTCAACCGCTTAAAGCGCGGCTACCGTCAGCGCCTGACGAGTTTGGCGATAAATAGCAAAATGCAGGAGCCGATGAAACCCGCAACCAGGTAACCCAGCCATCCGTCTGCAACATGGATGTTGAACCTGTTGAAGATGCCGTTGGCCAGCACCGCGCCGACAATGCCGATGACGATGTTCATGAAAATGCCGAAGCGGACATCCATCAGCTTGCCGGCGAGCCAACCCGCCAGGCCGCCGATGATGATCGCCGCAATCCAACCTACACCCATGAGAACCCCCGTTTCGAAAACTCAAATATGGTAACGGCCTGATCCAGAATCCAGATATGCCGCCTACCCCCTCACTTGCAATTTCTGAAACTTAGCTGCGCTAAGATTTCGAAATTGCTTTCTCTCCCGCCAGGGGAGAGATAACCGCGCCGCAAACTCGGCGCCCCGACCTCTCCCCTTGCGGGAGAGGTTACAAAATCAAGATCTTAGCGAAGCTAAGTCTTAGATTTTGTTGGTGAGGGGATATCCAAACCTCTAACGTCAATCAGGCATTCAGCGCCTGGTCATAGGCGTCGAGAACGCTTTCCTTCATCGTCTCGGAAATGGTCGGATGCGGGAAGATCGTGTGCATCAGTTCCTCTTCCGTCGTCTCCAGGTTCATGGCGACGACGAAGCCCTGGATCAGTTCGGTGACTTCGGCACCGACCATGTGGGCGCCGATCAGCTCGCCGGTCTTCTTATCGAAGATGGTCTTGACGAGACCCTGGTCCTCGCCGAGCGCGATCGCCTTGCCGTTGGCGACGAACGGGAAGCGGCCGACGCGGATGTCGCGCCCCTGCTCTTTCGCCTTGGCTTCAGTGAGGCCGACGGAGGCGACCTGCGGATGGCAATAGGTGCAGCCGGGGATTTTCAGCTTGTCCATCGGGTGAACGTTGGGCAGGCCGGCGATCTTCTCGACGCAGATGACCGCTTCGTGTTCGGCCTTGTGGGCGAGCAGCGGCGGGCCGGCGACGTCGCCGATCGCATAGAGGCCGGGCACGTTGGTCTTGCCGTAACCGTCGATGACGATGAAGCCGCGGTCGGTCTTCACACCCAGGGTTTCAAGGCCGATGCCTTCGACATTGGCCTGGACGCCGACAGCGGAGATCATCCGGTCAGCGGTGATCGTCTGGCTCTTGCCGTCCTTCAGCTCGATCGTCGCAGTGACCGAATTGGCGCCCTTCTCGACCTTGGCGACCTTGGCTTCGAGCAGGATCTTCATGCCCTGGCGCTCGAACTGCTTCTTGGCGAGCGCGGAGATCTCCGCGTCCTCGACCGGCATGACCTGGCTCATGATCTCGACGACGGTGACCTCGACGCCCATAGTGCGGTAGAAGCTCGCAAATTCGATGCCGATGGCGCCCGAGCCCATGACCAGCAGCGACTTCGGCATCTCTTCCGGCTTCATCGCTTCGAAATAGGTCCAGATCAGCTTGCCATCCGGCTCGATACCCGGCAACGCGCGCGGACGGGCGCCTGTCGCAATGATGATGTGCTTGGCGGTATAGGTGCCCTCGCCCAGCGTATTCTTCGGGATCGGGCCCTGCGGCTGGACAACCGGTTTGGTCGACTTGCCGACAACGATTTCACCGGGCTTGGTGATCTTCGCCTCGCCCCAGATGATATCGACCTTGTTCTTCTTGAACAGGAAACCGACGCCGTTGTTCATGCGGTGCGCGATGCCGCGCGAGCGGTCGACGATCGCCTTGACGTCCGGCTTGATCGTGCCTTCCAGCGTCAGGCCGTAGTCCTTCGCATGGCTCGCGGTGTGCATGACGTCGGCCGAACGCAACAGCGCCTTGGTCGGAATGCAGCCCCAGTTGGAGCAGATGCCGGCGAGGTGCTCGCGCTCGACGACGGCGACCTTCAGCCCGAGCTGGGATGCCCGGATGGCGGCGATATAACCGCCGGGACCGGAACCGATAACGATGACGTCGTAGGATTGAGCCATTGCTTTCCTGCCTTCTCATTGGGGGACCAGCTCCAAGCGGCCCGCCTCGGGAAATCTTGTTCTACAGCCCCAGCATCATCCGGACGACGGGCTCGAGGCCGCGTCCGATGGCTCGGGTATTTTCTGCATCGAGATGCACGCCGTCGATCGGTGTCGTTCTGGCGACCGATCCCGCATCGAAGAAACCGCAGCCCAGTTCGTCCGCGAGGTCCCGATAAAGCGATGCGAGCATCGAAGACTGCTCGATGCCTCCCCGAAACAGCGCTCCGGTCATCGGGTTTGCGGTCTCGCAGAGCGTCGGCGGCGACACGATGAGGATTTCCGGCGCATCGCATTCCCGGCCCCAGTCGTGGAAGCGCACGAGGCTGACCAGCTTCTTCACGCCCTGCCGCGCGCCCATGGCCGTGCCGTGGATGATCGGCTTCAGGTCATTGGTGCCGAGCATGAGGATGACCAGCTCGAGGGGACCATGGCTATGAAGGACTGTCGGCAGCAGCCGCGCGCCATTGCGATCGCAATCGGCAAGCCCGTCGTCATAGGCGGTGGTAC
>PVBG01000035.1 GCA_002968845.1 Neorhizobium tomejilense
GCAGAAGGCCGAAGCCCCTCCGCCGCCGCCACCGCCTCCGCTTGTCAAGGAAGAGCCCGAAGAGCTGAAGGCCTGCCTTGCCGAACTCAGCTCGCTCGGCGCGAAATTCGAACCGACCGATCCGATCGACGAGGGCAATGGCTGCGGCATCGAAAGCCCGATCGACGTCGCCGCAGTCCTGCCGGGGGTCGAGGTCGGCGCGACGATGCGCTGCAAGACGGCGGTCAGCCTGGCGCATTGGCTGAAGGACACGGTTCAGCCGGCGCTCGACATCGCCATGCCGGGCCGCAGGATCACCGGGCTGGTACCCGGCTCCACCTACGCCTGCCGCCTGCGCAACAGCGCCTCGACGGGCAAGATTTCCGAACACGCCCGTGGCAACGCCTTCGACGTCGCCGCGTTCAAGCTCGACAACGGCGAGAAGTTGGAGATGAAGCCTCGGGCCGAGGACTCGACCATGGAAGGCGCCTTCCAGCGCACCGCGACGGCAGGCGCCTGCCTCCACTTCACCACCGTCCTGTCACCGGGCAGCGACGCCGCCCATCAGAACCATCTCCATCTCGATGTGCTCGAGCGGAAGGACGGGTATCGGTATTGCCGGTAGACGCCTCGCTGTCGTCAGGGCCGCCACCCCACCTCGATCATCACCCGGCCGGGTGCCAGGCAATAGAAGAGATAACCACCGCGCATCTCGCGTGGCTCCCCAACCAGCTCGGCATCGCCCGCCTTGAGTTCCCGATAAAGCCCGTCGACCTCGGTTCTCTCCGGTTGGATGAAGCCGAGATGGTAGGTGACGACCCCGAGCGCCTGCTGCTCGGCGCCGCCGAATTTTTCGACGGGCCGGCTGACGACGATTTCGAGGCCGGAATCGTCGTTGAGGATGGCAAGGCCGTTCCCACCGCGCGTCTCACGCAGAGTCAGGCCGAAATGACGGATGAGGAAGGCGCTGGTTGCCGCAACGTCGGGCACGTGGATATCGATATGGTTCATACGCATCGTTTTCTCGCAAGGTTACCCCGGCGGAACGCGACGCTAAAAAGCCACGAGAATCCGCCGAGAGCGGCACGGGATGTGCCGTCTCTCGTCGCGGGTTCTCAACGGTGGACCGAAGGATCAGAGCTTCCTTGCGGAAGGGGCCGTGCTTACCATATCCGGCCCTGCCTTTTTCGACGGACGAAGCTTTAACACAAGGCGGCTTGGGCGCTCAAGCCCTCAGAACAACCCCTCCACGAAGCCATCCTCGTTCAGAAAGATGCGCTCCGCAGATGGCACGCGCGGCAGGCCGGGCATGGTCATGATCTCGCCGGTGATCGCGACGACGAAACCGGCGCCGGCCGAAAGCCGCACTTCGCGCACATGCACCACATGGCCCTCCGGCGCGCCACGCTGGGCGGGGTCGGTGGAGAAGGAATATTGCGTCTTGGCGATGCAGATCGGCAGGTCGCCGTAACCCTGCTCCTCCCAGGCCTTCAGCTGGTCGCGCACGCCCCGGTCGGTGGTGACTTCGCCGGCATGATAGATCTTCGAGGCGATGATCTCGATCTTTTCGAGGAGCGGCAGGTGATCGGGATAGAGCGGCTGGAATTTCGCCTGGCCGCCCTCGGCAAGCTCGACCACCTTGAGGGCAAGCTCCTCGATGCCGGCAGACCCTTCCGCCCAGTGCCGGCAGACGATGCCGTCCGCACCGTGCCGCGCCGCGTAGTCCTTGACGGCGGCGATCTCATCCTCCGTATCCGAAGTGAAATGGTTGATGGCGACGACGACCGGCACGCCGAATTTCCGCACATTGGCGATATGGCGGCCGAGATTGGCAGCACCCCGCTTCAGCGCCTCGACATTCTCCTGGCCCAGATCCTCTTTTCTCACCCCGCCATTCATCTTCAAGGCCCGCACGGTGGCGACGATGACGGCCGCATCCGGCTTCAGCCCCGCCTTGCGGCACTTGATGTCGAAGAACTTTTCGGCGCCGAGATCGGCCCCGAAACCCGCTTCCGTCACCACATAGTCGCCGAGCTTCAGCGCCGTGCGGGTGGCGATCACCGAATTGCAGCCATGGGCGATATTGGCGAACGGCCCGCCATGCACGAAGGCCGGATTGTTTTCGAGCGTCTGCACCAGGTTCGGCTGCATCGCGTCCTTCAACAGCACCGTCATCGCCTTGTCGGCCTTGAGGTCGCGGGCAAACACTGGCGAGCGGTCGAACCTGTAGCCGATGACGATGTCGCCGAGCCGCCTTTCGAGGTCCTTGAGGTCGGCCGCCAGGCACAGGATCGCCATCACTTCCGAGGCGACGGTGATATCGAAGCCGCTCTCGCGCGGAAAACCGTTGGCGACGCCGCCAAGCGATACGACCGTCTGGCGCAGCGCCCGGTCGTTCATGTCCATCACCCGCCGCCAGCTGATCCGCCGGGTATCCATGTTCTCGGCATTGCCCCAGTAGATATGGTTGTCGATCATCGTCGACAGCAGGTTGTGGGCGGACGTAATGGCGTGGAAATCGCCGGTGAAATGCAGGTTGATGTCTTCCATCGGAATGACCTGCGCATACCCGCCGCCGGCCGCTCCACCCTTGACCCCGAAGCACGGCCCGAGCGACGGCTCGCGCACGCAGATTACCGCCTTCTTTCCGATCCGGTTCAGCCCGTCGCCGAGGCCGACGGTGGTCGTCGTCTTCCCCTCGCCCGCCGGCGTCGGGTTGATGGCGGTGACGAGGATCAGCTTGCCGTCCTTCTTTCCCGAAAGTGATGCGATGAACTCCGCCCCGACCTTCGCCTTGTCGTGGCCATAGGGAGCGAGCGCCTCGGCGGGGATGCCAAGCTTCGCGCCGATCTCCGTGATCGGCTTCTTTTTCGCGGCGCGTGCGATTTCGATGTCGGATCTGACCTCTGCCATAGCTTCGCTCCCCCAAGTGCTTTCGGATCAAACATGTCCTTCCGGTTATGGTTAGCGAAGGAAAGGCTATGTGAATAGCCGCAACCGGATAGCCGCCGGGAGCGTGCACAAGGAAAAGGGCCGCGCGATCGCTCGCACCGCCCTCCCCAGGCGCCCCCGCCGTTGTTTGGATCAGAACCGCTGGGTGAGCGAGAGTTTGAAGGTGCGGCCTGGTTCGGAGTAGTAGTCTGCGGTGGCCGCCGGTACCGTCGTGCTCTTGTTGTTGAGTGCGTCCCAATATTTCTTGTCGAACAGGTTGTAGATGCCGGCATTGATGCGCAGGCCTTTGACTTGCTCGGGCTCCCACCATGCCGTCAGGTCGACAAGCCCGTAACCCGCTGCCTTGTAGGTGGCGCTGGACTTGTAGGAGACGTTGCCAACACCTGTCCACAGCACGTCGACACCCCAGGTCTCGGCCTCGTACCCCGCGCCGACGATTGCCTTGATCGGTGCGACGGAAGCGAGGTGTGTGTGGTTGACGAGATCGATACCGCGTGTGAATGCCAGCCCGGCGCGGACGTTGAAGCCGCTGTCGAAGCGCTTGTGAGCCGAGAATTCTGCCCCGAAGATCTCGACCTTGGACAGGTTGATCTGCTGCTGGAAGAATTGGTAATCGAGCGGGTTGAGACCACGAGCGATGATTTCCGCAGCCGTCAGGTTTCGCCCCTCGATGAAGTTCTTATAGCGGGTATAGAAGAAGTTCACCGAACCGCCGAAATTGTCGTCGCCCAGGCGTGAGCCCACTTCGAACCCGCTGCTGGTCTCCGGCTCCAGATCGGGATTGCCGATCGACGCGTAGCTGCCGACGCTTCCATAGCTCAGATAAAGCTCGGTCGCCGTGGGCGAACGGAAGCCCATTGCCCATTGGGCGAAAAGCGTGACGTCATCATTAAGCTGGTATTCGGCCAGCAACTTGGGTGAAAATGCGCTATCCTGCGAACCGCCCGGCATGGAAGGGTTGGATGCATTATTCGTGAACGAGGGGGTGTTCCTCGGCGAATGATCATACCAGTCGAAACGCAGGCCTGGCGTCAACGAGAAGCCGCTGTCGCCAAACGTCATGCGGTCTTGGGCGTAGATGCCGATCTTGGTGCTGTCCACATCCGGCATATCCGCTTGATTGGTGTGCAGATTGGCGCACCCCGCGAAGACACCGACATAGGGCGGCGCGGCCGGGCATGAGTCGACGCCCGCGGAATATTGCTCTGCCCTCGACAGGAAGAGGTTCGTGCCGAGCGTAAAGACGTGGTCGACCGTTCCCGTCCGGAAGTTGTTGTCCAGGAATCCGGTAAAGCCGACGCCGGCTTCTTCTATCTGGTTGTCGCGCGTGTAGACGCCGGGAACTGTCGTAAAGCGGAACGAATCCTGGGTAAGCGCCCGCTCCTGACGCTGCCAGTAAAGCGTCGCCTGGGCAGCGTCGATCAGTCCGTCAGTGCTCGGCGCGTCGTATTCGTAGTCGAGCGAAACGCGTGTGCGGCGGTTTTCTTCGCCGGATTCGTGGTTTCCGGGACGATAGGTGCCGGTCAGCGTCTGCGCCTGGCGCAGATCGATATCCTTCTCGGTCGAGAAACGCTCAGCGGTGAAGCCGAACCGATGACCGGATTCGGTATCCTGACGCAGCTTGAACAGCAGGTTGCTCTGATCGTAGTCGGCCGGATTGGTCGCCGTGCGTGTCGGGCCGAAGCCCCCGACCGAACCGTGGTTCTGGCGCTCATGACCCTTCTTGTAGGTACCCAGAAACATGATCGAGGTGTTCTCGATCTTCCTGGCCACCGCGGCGCCTCCGTACCAGCTCTTGTCCATGCTGTCATAGCCAGTGCCGACCTTGCCGCCCCAATCCTTGCCTTCGCCGATGAGGTCTTCCGGCTCCAGGGTGCGAACCAGAAGCGCGCCCCCGAGCGCCCCGTCGCCTAGGCGGCTCGAATCCCCGCCCTTCACGACATTGACTGTCGTCAGCGCAAAGAAATCAACGGCGTCGGCGCCGCCGTTATTGCTGCGCGCGTTGTCACGCAGGTAGGTCAACGGAATACCATCGACGAGTGTCGTGACACGGCTGCCTTCCAGACCGCGGATGTTCAACGAGTTCGTCGCACGGCTGAAGTTCACGCCCGGATCGATCGTGCGGCCCAGGTCCTCGATGCTGCGGATCTGCTTGTTCTCGATCTGCGCTTCGGTGGTTTGCGTGGCGAGCGGCGTGCTCTCGGGATCCCCCGCCTTCACCCGTTTCCCCTTCAGCACGATCGGCCTCAGTGTCGTGTCCGTCTGGGGCTGGGTAGCCCGCTGGGCGGCCGCGCCGCAGGCGAGGGAAAACACCGCGAGCGCGGTGCAGGTGGCAAGGGTGGATCGCAGACGCCGGGTGACCATGACTGTCCTTTCAACAGGGCACACGAAACCGTCGGCGCGCGCAAACGCACCGGAAAGGCGGCGGCCCTTTTTCAATTCTGGCAAGAATGTGGCGGGAGGCAGGAAATGCCTTATTCATGCCATTAGAAAACATGAGTGTTATTGTCAATTATTAAAACATGACTCTAATGATCATATTTATGCGAGCCCGATCCGATGGCGAAAATACAACAGGCGGAATGCAAGAAGGCCCGGATCGCTCCGAGCCTTTGGTTCTGGGTAGTCGTGCCGTCCTCGGGGTTAGTCTAGAAATCCCTTGCTGCGTCCGGCCCTGAAAGTTGGCCCCGGCGCCTCGCTTTCGCTCGGCGCGTTCGTCACTGCAATCGATTCACTGGATCGATTGCTCCGGCTGCGCCGGACCGTTCCTCACCCTTCCCCGATTGCGATCAGGCTGGCGTTGCCGCCGGCGGCGGCGGTGTTGACGGAGATCACCTGCTCCTCGGCAAACCGCATCAGATAGGCAGGCCCGCCAGCCTTGAAGCCGGTGCCGGAAAGGCCGGAGCCGCCGAAGGGCTGGGTGCCGACCACGGCGCCGATCATGTTGCGGTTGACATAGACATTGCCGGTATCGAGCGCCTCCGTCACCTTGCGGATCGTCGCCTCGATGCGGCTGTGGATGCCGAGCGTCAGGCCGTAGCCCGTGGCGTCGATCGCCGAAAGCACCTTGTCGAACTCCTTTGCCTTCCAGCGCACCACGTGCAGGACCGGGCCGAACACTTCCTTGGTCAGCACTGCGGCGCTGTCGAGTTCGATGATGTGGGGGGCGAAGAAATTGCCGGTCGCCGGCGCGCCTCCGGCATAACGAATCTTCTGTTTTCGGGCCCGCATGTCCGAGATGTGGTCGGCCAGCGTTTTTTTCTGATTCTCGTCGATGATCGGCCCGACATCGGTATTCTGTTTTGCCGGATCGCCGAGATTGAGTTCGGCCGCCGCCCCCTCGATCATCTTCAGCATGCCGTCGGCGACATCCTCCTGCAGGAAGAGGATGCGCAGTGCCGAGCAGCGCTGGCCGGCCGAGCGGAAGGCGGAAACGACCACGTCGTCAGCTACCTGTTCCGAAAGCGCCGTTGCATCGACGATCATCGCGTTGATGCCGCCGGTCTCGGCGATAAAGGGCACGATCGGCCCGTCCTTGGCGGCCAGCGCCCGGTTGATCGCATGCGCAGTCTTCGTGGAGCCGGTGAAGGCGATGCCCGCGAGCTTCGGATGCGCGGTGATCGCCGAGCCCACATCCGGGCCACCCGGCACCAGCGCCAGCGCTTCGGCCGGAACCCCTGCCTGGTGGAACAGCTTGATTGCCTCAAAGGCGATCAACGGCGTCTGCGGCGCCGGCTTGGCAACCACCGTATTGCCGGCCACCAGTGCCGCCGAAATCTGCCCGAGGAAAATCGCCAGCGGGAAATTCCATGGCGAGATACAGCCGAACACGCCGCGGCCGCGCCAGAAATGGCGGTTGTCCTCGCCGGTCGGTCCCGGCATCAGGCTCGGCATGGCGAACAGCTCGCGGCCCTTGTCGGCGTAGTAGCGGCAGAAATCCACCGCCTCGCGAATTTCGGCGATCCCGTCATCCAGCGTCTTGCCGGCCTCGGCGGCCAAAAGCGCCAGCAGCCGGTCGCGGTTTTCCTCCATCAGGCCAGCGGCCCGCTCCAGGCAGGCGGCGCGGATTTCCACCGGCTGGCGCGACCAGGCCCGGAACGCCTTGGCCGCGGCCGCAAAAGCCACATCCACATCGGCCGGCGTCGCATCGCGCACCGTGCCAACAATTTTCGCCCGGTCGGAAGGAGACCGCACCGGCTTTTCTTCTGCCTTGGAGGCGACGCCCGCCACCAACGGCCCCGCCTTCACCTCGCCCCAGGGCTTGGAAACGCTGGCCATCAGCCTTTCGAGCTCAACCCGGTGGCCGAATTCGAAACCGGCGCTGTTCTTGCGGCGACCATAGATGTCCGAGGGAAGCGGGATCTGCTTGTGCCGGGCGCTGATGCCGTCATCGAGGCCAAGCCGCGCGGCCGGTCGTTCGAGCAGCTTTTCGACCGGTACCTGTTTGTCGCCGGCAACCGCCACGAAGGAGGAGTTGGCACCGTTTTCGAGAAGCCGGCGGACGAGATAAGCGAGCAGATCGCGATAACCGCCGACCGGCGCATAGATGCGGCAGGCGATCCGGTCGTTGCTTTCGAGCAGGTCGTCGTAGAGCGCCTCGCCCATTCCGTGCAGCCGCTGGAATTCGAAGCCGGTGCGATCGGGGCCGGCAAGCTCCAGAATGGTCGAGACGGTCAGCGCGTTGTGGGTCGCAAACTGCGGAAAGATCCGCGCCCGCTTGGCGAGGAGCTGCTGGGCGCAGGCGAGATAGGCAAGATCCGTCGCCGGCTTGCGGGTCCAGACCGGATAGTCCTCGATCCCGCGCTCCTGCGCCCGCTTCACCTCGGTGTCCCAATAGGCGCCCTTGACGAGCCGCACCATCATCCGCCGGCCATGCGTGGTGCAGAGCTGGTCGATATAATCGATCACTGCAGGCGCCCGCTTCTGATAGGCCTGGATCGCCAGCCCGAACCCGTCCCAGCCGGCAAGCGACGGGTCGGAGAAGGTAGCGGCAATCACGTCGAGCGACAGTTCCAGCCGGTCGGCCTCTTCCGCATCGACGGTGAAGTTGAGCTGGTGTTCCTTCGCCATCCGCGCAAGGTCGAGAAGGTCCGGCACCAGTTCGGCCATCACCCGGTCATGGTGCGTGGCGAGATAGCGCGGATGCAGCGCCGAAAGCTTGACGGAAATTCCCATCCGGTCGGGAAGCTGCCTGCCCTTGCCATGCTTTTTCATATGCGCGCCGATCGACTGGATCGCATCGGCATAGGAGCGGAAATAACGCTTGGCATCTTCAGCCGTGCGGGCGCCCTCGCCCAGCATGTCGAAGGAATGGCGGTACCCTTTCTCCTCGCTCTTCGCGGCCCGGACAAGAGCATCCTTCATCGTCTCGCCGAGCACGAAATGGTGGCCGAGGAAACGCATCGCCTGCTTGGTGGCGGTGCGCACGGTTGGCAGGCCGACGCGCTTGACGAGGCCGCGCAGGATCCCCTCGGGCGTCTCGCCCGGGCCGATGACGCGCGCCGAAACCGCAAGCGCCCAGGCCGAGGCCGACACGAACCAGCTTTCGCCGGAGGCCTCATGGGTGCTCCAGCCACCTTCGCGCAGCTTGTCCTCGATCAGCCGGTCCTGGGTCAAGGCATCGGGCACGCGGAGCAGCGCCTCGGCAAGCACCATCAGCGCCAGCCCTTCCCGGGTCGAAAGCCCATATTCGCGCAAGAAGTCCTCGACGCCGCCGACCTTGCCGGCCCCGTCGCGGATGGCGTTGACCATCCGACGCGCCCGCTGGTCGATCGCCGCGTCCTGCGCCGACGTGAAGCTGGTGCGGGCGGCAAACTGCCGGATCAGCCGGTCGTCGTCACCGGCATAGGGCGCATTGAAGGGAATGAAGGGCTCGGTCAGAATCTGGCTCATATGCATCTCCGTTTCATTCTCTCCATAGCGGGAATTCCCTAGTGATTTCGGCGGATTTTTATGGCATTAACGAAACATCTCACGGCAACCTTGGTAAAATGTAGCGAAACATGAAGGACATCGACCGTCTCGACCGGAAAATCCTCCGCGCGCTCCAGAAAGAGGGGCGCCTGAGCAATCTCGAACTCGCCGATCGCGTCTCGCTTTCACCCACGGCGACCGCCGAACGGGTCAAGCGGCTGACCCGCGAAGGATACATCACCGGTTATAGCGCTTTGCTGTCGCCGGAAAAGCTCGGGCGCAATCTGCTCGTCTTCGTGCAGGTCAAGCTCGACCGCACCACACCCGATGTTTTCGACGCCTTCGCCGCCGCGGTGAAGCGCAGCGACGACGTGATGGAATGCCACATGGTGGCAGGTGGGTTCGATTATCTGGTGAAGGCGCGGGTCGCCGGAATGGAGGCCTATCGGCAGTTCCTCTCGGAGGTGATTCTCCCGCTTCCGGGGGTCAGGGAAACCCACACCTATGCCGTCATGGAGGAAATTAAGGGAACCGGATATATCCCTGTATAAATCTTGAGCCGGTAACTCCATGAATTCATGGAAATAAAGTGAGCCTGTATCGGAAAATGTGCCAATTTCTGCTGCAGCGCAGGAAATTTCGCTGGCTATTCAAATCGATTTGTATATTTGTTAACGATCACATAACTCACCTGTCTGCTCGCCCGCATGATCACTTTGGAACGGCAATCGATTCTGAACAGCGAGATTTCCGCCGCGGATTCGCGGGTGGAAATATTTGCTGCTCTGAAGCGCGTTGCCCACGAGTTCGGGTTTCGGCACATCACGCTTTTCGCCGCCACCAGAGCGGATGAGACGCTTTTGTCGAGGATGATCGTCGAGACGACGCTGCCGGTAAGCTATGTCCAGGAATTTGACCGCCGCCGCCTTTTGAAGCTTTGTCCGGTTGCGCCGATCATCTCGAAATCCGCCCTTCCCTACTGTTGGTCGATCGACGATCCCGAAAGCGTGCGCGGTTTCCCGGTTGCGGCTGAAATGGACGAATTGCAGCGCCGCTACGACATCATCACCAGCGTCGCGATGGCGGTGCATTCGATCGATGGCGGCCGCTTCATGCTGCGCTTCGACGGCGTCCGGCATCGGCTGAGCCAGGTGGAACTCAACGAGATCGGCATGATCGTGCTGCATGCGTTCGATGTCTTCGACAAGATCCGCCGCAGTGCCAGGACCGGTACCGCAGGACCCCTCACCACCCGCGAGCTGGAGGTCGTCCGCTGGACGGCGCAGGGCAAGACATCCTCGGAAATCGGCCGGATTCTTTCCCTCTCGGATCATACCGTTAACGCATATATGACCAATGCCATAAAGAAACTGGATTGCGTCAACCGCACCCAGTTGGTAGCTAAGGCATTGAGATTGAGACTCATAGTGTAAGGTTGGGGCGTTATCTCCCGGCCTATGGGAGAAAAAGATTGACGTTTTGGGTCGAACACACCGAAAAACGCGTCAATACTCAATACCGGGAAATGGGACTCTCTGCAGACGAGGTGGTTGAACTCGCCTCGGCCTTCCGTTTTTACGGTTATTGGCGAATCGATCTGGACACCGGCCACTTCTTCGCGACGGAGGATGTCTGTCGCATCCTCGGCCTGGAACCGAAGGACGGTCCCCTGAACATGGTCGCCATCATCGCGCGAATCCATCCCGACGATATGCCGCAACTGATGGAAACCTTCGAGCGCGCCAGCGGCGAACGCCTGACCTATCACAACATCTACCGCGTCAAGGCCGATGCCGAGCGCTACAAATACGTTCGCAGCGTCGGCAAGTTCCGTGACAAGCCGGGCACGAGCGGCGAGGTCGTCGGCATGACCTACGAATTCTTTGCCGAACGTCCAGGCGTAACGTTCTTTCTCGACGAACCCGATCTCCCGAAAACCTGACTCCCTAAAAACCCAACCGGTGCCGGCCGGCTTACCGGTCCAGCACCGAGCGCAATTCCACCAGGTTCGAGCGGACCCGGAGAGTGTAGAAGCCCATCACCGCCAGATGGCTCGGCATGATCCAGCCGTCTTCGCGGCCGTTGGAGATGATCGCCGGCTGGATGCGCAGCGCCGACTTGAACTGCGACAGCGTATCGGTCCAGAGCGGCCCGATATTGCGCTCGCGGATCACCTGGGAGAAATCCGCGCCTGCCGCCGAAAGCACCGCATAATAACCGTAGAGCTGGCCGTAGGCGAACCAGAAGCGGTCGTCGGCACGCGTATCGAACCAGCCGGCATTGTAGTTCTCCGAACGCTCGCGCAGGATCGCCGACGTGCCGCCGAGATCGTTGGCGATCCGGTCGATGAACTGGATCAGGTTGTCGGCCCGGCTGTCGAAGGTCGCGTTGCAGGTGGTCAGATCGGTATTGAAGGCCCTCAGCTTGCCGATCGCGGCGCGATAATAGCTCGGGGTCGGGGTCTTCGGCCCGAAGGGGCTCAGCCCGAAATACCAGGAATATTCGTCGAACTGCAGGTTGCCGCGGGCATCCTGGAGATTGTTGTTGATGCTCGACGTGCCGCGCACGCGCCCGAGCGAATCGACGAGTTCCGTCGATGTGCGCCGCACTGCCTGATTGACGCCGCGCTGGAACGAGGCCTTGTTGTCGAGGAAGGGGGTGTGATCCCAGTCGATGCCGAAGAACCCGAGCCGATAGAGCAGCATCGAGGAAATCCAGGCATTCTGGTTGACGTTCATGTCGGTGAGATCGGCGGCCGCATCGACGATCGCCGACGACTGGCATTGCCTCGCCCCGGTCGCCGGAGCGGTCGCATTGGCGCTTGCAGGAGCAGTTGCCGGCAATTCCTGGCCTGCCTGCACGTTGCGCTCCGACCAGCGATAGCTGTCGACGAAATTCGGATTGAAATTGGTCCAGACCTGCGTCTGCCAGAAGAAATAGCCGTAGAGCCCGAACATCAGCACCAGGAAGGCGAGGATGGGGCCCTTCACCATCCAGTGCCGCTGGCGATACCAGCCATGTGCGGCCATGAACGGCCAGACGATCCAGGCGATCAACAGCCCTATGCCTCGCCCGACGGCCTGGCCGATCCCTTGAAAGAAGGCGGTAATCCGGTCGAGCATCGCTGTCTCCTTGTGAGGCGGGGTGCATCCGATTTGGCGTGGCTCACACATATGTGCTCGGCGTCACAAGCACAACGGGGGCGCAACGTTTCGCCGCAACCGCTGGAAACGGCCGCGTTGCCGATCCTCGGCAGCCCTATTGGGACCGGATAAGCTTGAAGCCGAAAACGGCCGGCAGTCGAAAGCGACCCGTTCCGCCGTCGGCGTCGGCCGCCTCCCCCGCCGCCTCCGTGGGAAATCGCTCGGCAAATGCCTGATCGGCGCGATGCCGCCGGCGGTCGAGGCCGTGCAATGTCAGCAGCCCGCTTGAGAAGCGCTCGACCTCGGGGGCCAGATGCGGAAAAAGGTCGGGCTTCAGGCCGACATCGCCACGCCCGCTGGCATCGGCGACAATCCGGTAGAGGATCAGAAGGTTTTCCGTGTCGGTGATCAGCTTGTGCAGAAGGATGTTGCAGGTGCCTACCCGGGCATTGAGCCCGGCGACGAAATCCTGGAAAACCTTGATCGCAGGTTCGGTGCGGCCGATCACGTCCAGGCCGGTCATTGCGGCACCGTCCTCGCCGCGCAGCTTTTCGATGATCTCCGGTCGGTGGTCGATGAGCGTCACCAGATCGCCCTCGCTCTCCTTCCGCTGCCCGATCAGGAAGTCACGCTCCTCGCGCACCAGACCGGCCAGCAGATCGGCACGCCGCAGAAGCTCCGCCAGCCGGTTGAGCGGCACGGGGCTGCGCCAGCGCGCCTGCTGGCGGCGGTGTCTGGCTGCCCCGGAAACGTAGCCGATCAACGTTTCGAAGCGGGTTGGCATCTCCCGATCGTCGAATTCCTGGGCGCAGATGCCTATCTCGGCCGCCAGCCTCGCGACCAACCGGGCAGTTGCCGCCTCGACCGCCTGCCGCTCGGGCATCTCGGCCCTCAGCCGCTCGGCTTCCGCAGCCAGCTTCTCCTCATCCGGCAGGGCGAGATCCTGCGCGATTTCGGCAAGCAGGGACGAGACTGGGCGGAGCGCGTCGCGCATCGCAGTCAAAACGCCGCTGATCCGCTCGATCTCGCCGTCGAAATTCTTAAAAGCCGCCACGCGCATACTCCCGCCACCGCAGGAGAAGATAACGCCCCCGCAAAATTATGCCACGCCGTCCCGCCTCGATTGCCGGGAAAAATTAGGAAATCCGGAAAATCAAAGCCCGAGCTTGGCGATTTCCGCATCAAGGCGGTCCTTCGCCTTTTTCGGCATCTTGGCGCCCTTCACCGCGTCGAGATTGGCTGGGGCGTCTCCGACGACGATTACCGCGACCATGCCCATGCCGAAATGCGGCGTGCATTTGAAAACGTAGGCGCCCGGCTTGTCGGGTGTGAAGGAAATTTCCTGGCTGATCTTGCCTTTGATTTCAGCGGCGCCTTCCGGCACCAGGCCGGGCATCGAAACGACGTCATGCCCCTTGTCGACCGGCACGAACCTGATCGTATCGCCCGGCTGTGCCTTCACGGCCGCCGGCTCGAACACCATGGCCTCGCCATCGCTGCCCTTGTTGAGCATCTTCACCTCGATTTTGGCGCTGAACGCCGGCAGGGCGAACAGGGCGAGGCTGGTGGCAAGGCTAAAGGTCTTGGTGGTCTTGCGCATGCGGCGAACTCCTGCTGGGAACCACCGCCCGGTCGAGCCGGGACGTTTCGGATGTGATACTTGGACATGTTTTCCAGCCGCAGACTTTGACCAGAATCAATTTCGCCGCGTCGCCGCCGATTTCCGCTCCGTACGGTGAACGGCGGCTTAAGATTCGGGCGTCACTCGCAACGCATCTGATCTTCCCAGTGCCGCCGGCAGAGCGAAACGTATTTCTCATTGCCGCCGACATTCACCTGGGCGCCTTCGCGCACCAGCTTGCCCTGCTCGTCCAACCTCACCACCATGGTCGCCTTGCGCCCGCAATGGCAGATGGTGCGCACCTCGCGGAGCTCGTCGGCGATCGCCAGCAGTTCCAGCGAGCCGGGAAACAGCTTGCCCTGGAAATCCGTCCTCAAGCCGTAGGTCATCACCGGGATGCCGACATGGTCGGAGATCCGTGCAAGCTGCCAGACCTGCTCGGGCGACAGGAACTGCGCCTCGTCGACGAACACGCAGGCGACCGGCTCCTCCGCATGCATCGCCTCGATGTCCGAAAAGAGGTCGTCGGACGGCCCGAAGGGAATGGCATCGGAGGAGAGCCCGATCCGCGAGGCGACCCGGCCCTGCCCGGCCCGATCGTCCAGCGATGCGGTGAAGATCGCGGTGCGCATGCCGCGCTCGCGGTAGTTATAGGATGCCTGAAGAAGCATCGTCGACTTGCCGGCATTCATGGTGGCGTAGTGGAAATAGAGCTTGGCCATATCTGCCTTCTGATCGCGATGGGGATTCGGGAAAAGCCGTCTTTGCCGAAAACCACAGGAAACTGTAGACTGCGCAATGCTGGGGGAGAAAGTCACAAATGTCGCAAATGCCCCCCCTTCTCCGCCGCGAATGCGCGCGCTTGCCTCGGCGCAGCATATATTGATAATGGCGGGAACCATAAAAACGGGAGCAGCCCATGCGCATGACTACCTCATTGAAGACCACGCTCGCCGCCGCCGTATCGATCCTCGCGATCGTCGGCACCGCATCCGCCGCCGAACCGGAAGCCTGCAAGACCGTCCGCATCTCGGATGTGGGTTGGACGGACCTCGCCTCGACCAACGCCTCGTTCATCCAGGTTCTCGAAGCGCTCGGCTACAAGGCCGACGTCAAGACCCTCGGTGTTCCGGTCACCTATTCTTCCATGAAGAACAAGGATATCGACATCTTCCTCGGCAACTGGATGCCGGCCCAGCAGGGCGCCATCCAGCCCTATCTCGACGACAAGTCGATCGAGAGCATCGCCGTCAACCTCGAAGGCGCCAAGTACACGCTCGGCACCAATGCCGCCGGCGCCAAGCTCGGCATCAAGGACTTCAAGGACATCGCCACCCATAAGAAGGAACTCGACGGCAAGGTTTACGGCATCGAGCCCGGCAACGAAGGCAACGGCATGATCGTGTCGCTGATCGAAGCCAACACCTTCGGCCTCAAGGGCTTCGAGGTTGTCGAATCCTCCGAGCAGGGCATGCTGACCCAGGTCACCCGCGCGGACAAGGAAGGCAAGCCGATCGTCTTCCTCGCCTGGGCGCCGCATCCGATGAACGTCGCCCATCAGATCACCTATCTCGCCGGCGGCGACGCCACCGTCTTCGGTCCGAACTACGGCGGCGCGACGGTCTATACCGTGGCGCGCGGCGGTTATGCCGCCCAATGCCCGAACGTCGGAAAACTCCTCAAGAACGTGAAGTTCTCGCTCGACATGGAAAACACCATCATGGGCAAGATCCTCAATGACGGCGAGGATGCCGACGACGCTGCCAAGGTTTGGCTGAAGGCCAATCCGAAGGTCATCGAGCCCTGGGTTGCTGGCGTCACCACCTATGACGGCAAGGACGGCCTCGCCGCCGTCAAGAAGGCACTCGGTCTCTAACAGTCCTGAAAATGTTTCCGGGGCGGCGGATCGCCTGCCCCGGAGCCCGCCCTTTCTCTCCCTATGGACGGCAGTTTTCTCGTGGATTGGATCGCAGATCATCGAATACCTATAGGTTCCTGGGCGAAGGCGGTCGTTGACTGGTTGACGGCGAATGCCGACTGGTTCTTCGACTGGCTTTCTTCCGTTCTCCTGGGAGTGATCAACGGCCTTTTGTGGTGTCTTGCGGCGCCGCATCCGCTGTTCGTCATGGCCGCCATGGCCGGGCTTTCCTGGTGGCTGCGCCGTTCCCTCGTACTGGTGGCCTTCACCTTCCTCGGCCTGCTCCTGATCTTCAACCAGGGCTACTGGAAGGAAACCACCGAAACCCTGGCGCTGGTGCTCGCCTCGACCGCCGTCAGCATGGTGGTCGGCGTGCCGCTCGGCATCGCCGCTGCCCGCCGCCAATGGTTTTACGAAGCCATGCGGCCGGTCCTCGACCTGATGCAGACGCTGCCGAGCTTCGTCTATCTCATCCCGGCGCTGATCCTCTTCGGCCTCGGCATGGTTCCGGGCCTGATCGCCACCGTCATCTTCGCGATCCCGGCACCTATCCGCCTCACGCGCCTCGGCATCGTCTCGACCCCGAGTTCGCTTCGGGAAGCGGCCGTCGCCTTCGGCGCCACTCCGTCGCAGATCCTGCGCAAGGTGGAACTGCCCTTTGCCATGCCGCAGATCATGGCTGGCCTCACCCAGACGATCATGCTGTCGCTGTCGATGGTCGTCATCGCGGCGCTGGTCGGCGCCAACGGCCTCGGCGTGCCGGTGCTCCGGGCGCTGAATACCGTGAACGTCGCCCGCGGCTTCGATTCCGGTCTCTGCATCGTCATCCTGGCGATCATCCTCGACCGCATGTTCCGCACATCGACGGGAGACGGCCAATGACGGACTGCGTAGTCTTCGACAATGTCGACATCGTCTTCGGCGACAAGCCGGAACGGGCGCTGGCCATGGTCGACCAGGGCAAGACCCGCGACGAGATCAGTGCCGCGACCGGCATCGTCATGGGTGTCGCCAACGCCTCGCTCACCATCCACGAGGGCGAAATCCTCGTGCTGATGGGCCTCTCCGGTTCGGGCAAGTCGACGCTGCTGCGTGCCGTCAACGGGCTCGCCCCCGTGGTTCGCGGCAATGTCAGCGTCGCAACCCCCTCAGGTCCGGTCGATCCCTACAAGTCGACCCCGAAAGTGCTGCGCGACCTGCGCATGCACACCGTCTCGATGGTCTTCCAGCAATTCGGCCTTCTCCCCTGGCGCACGGTCGCGGAAAATGTCGGCTTTGGACTGGAGCTCGCCGGCGTTCCGGATGCCGAGCGTGCCAAGCAGGTCAACGAACAGCTCGACCTGGTCAACCTGACGAAATGGGCGGGCCGCAAGGTCGGCGAACTCTCCGGCGGCATGCAGCAGCGCGTCGGCCTTGCCCGCGCCTTTGCCACCGGTGCGCCGATCCTGCTCATGGACGAGCCCTTCTCGGCGCTCGATCCGTTGATCAGAACCCGGCTGCAGGACGAGCTTCTCGAATTCCAACGGCGGTTGAAAAAGACCATTCTCTTCGTCAGCCACGATCTCGACGAAGCATTCCGGATCGGCAACCGAATCGCCATCATGGAGGGCGGACACATCATCCAGTGCGGCACGCCGCAGGAGATCGTCCGTGCGCCTGCCGACCAGTACGTCGCCGATTTCGTGCAGCACCTCAACCCGATCAGCATGCTGACCGCCGGCGACGTGATGCGGACCGGGGTGGGGCCCGTGGCAGGCGCCACGGCCGTCTCCGCCACCGCGCTGCCGACGACGCCGCTCGTCGATATCCTGGATGCGCTGTCGCGTCAGCCGGGCGCCATCGGGGTGGTCGACAACGGCACGATCATCGGCAGCATTTCCTCCGATGACGTGATTGCCGGCCTGACCCGCCATCGCCGCCGCGACGCCTAATAAGCCGAGCCACGAAGTCATCTTTCGTTTCGCCGCGCCGGATGCTATGCCGACGCCGAATGCGGCCGCCTCGCGGCGGACGAACAGGAGATCGACGAATTGGCCGACGAACGGCAGACCGACAAGCCGCAGGTGCTGCGCGATACGGATGACGACGCCCGCCGGCTTGCCCGCACGCTGGTGCGCGGCGCGCGTTACATGGCGCTGGCGGTCCTCGATCCGGAGACCGGCTTCCCCTCCGCCAGCCGCGCGCTCACCGGCACCGATGTCGACGGCGTGCCGGTCATCCTCGTCTCAGGCCTCTCCGGCCATACGAAAGGCCTGGTCGCCGATCCGCGCTGCTCGCTTCTGGCCGGCGAACCCGGCAAGGGCGATCCGCTTGCCCATCCCCGGATCACCGTCCAGTGCCTTGCCGAGGGCGTCGTGCGCGATACGCCCGAACATGCGCGCGTGCGCCAGCGTTTTCTGGATCGCCATCCCAAGGCTGCATTGTATGCAGATTTCGGTGATTTCCGGTTTTTCCGAATCACCCCGCAGGCAGCCTCCTTGAATGGAGGATTCGGCCGTGCATACATACTGTCCGGATCGGACCTTGTGATTCCCGAGCCGGGGATGACAGCGGAATGGCTGGACCTGCAAGAAAAGTTAAAAAATATTCCGGAGCAAGCGCAAAAAATTGCAGCTCGTCTCGGCACGGAAAGCGGGAAAAACTGGCGCTTCGGAGGAGTTGACCGAGCTGGAATCGACCTTATCGCGGGAGATTTTCAACTCAGGCACGAATTCGACTTTCTTGCGGAGTCTCCCCAGGCCGTTCTTGATTATGTTTTTGAGATCGCTAACATACGATAACTGGTTACCTGAAATTTAGGGATATACAATCCCTTTTGCTCCTTGCTAATTTTCACCCATAGGACGATGGCCGAATTTTTGAGCGGGGGGCCGCTTTGGAATACGAGGGGAATTTAAGACATATGGATACGATGGCACTTTCTGAGCATTCCAACGCAGCCGCAGGCCTGCTGTCTGCCATGGCCAACCCGAAACGGTTGATGATCCTGTGCTGCCTGGTCAAGGGCGAAGTCGCTGTGGGTGCGCTTGCGTCGCAAGTAGGCCTCAGCCAGTCAGCACTGTCCCAGCACCTTTCCAAGCTGCGGGCCCAAAAGCTGGTGAAGACCCGCCGCGATGCGCAGACCATCTATTACTCCAGCTCGTCGGAATCGGTGATCAAGGTCCTCGAGACCTTGGAAGAAATCTACTGCGCCCCGGTACAGAAGAAATCAGCAGCCGCGTGAGAATGACAGCGCTGACATGACGTCACGCTGCCCTGCCCCAGCCCCCGCCATGACGGCCGGGGGCTGGGGCATTTCCATGCCGGGCCAGCCGACCGGGTATCGAGCCTGCAAGCGCCAGTTCCGCGCATTCACGTGTCAGTGCCTGGCCATGCGATGCAGCGTGGCGGTCACTTTCTGCCAGTCGTAGGGTTTGGAAAAGAACACGCTGCGCTCGGGCAGATCGGCCTCGCTCAGACGGACCTGCCCCGACACGATGATGATCTCTATCGGCGGCCAGCGGTCGCGCACGGCAGCCGCCAGCTTCATGCCGTTCATGCTGCCGGGCATGTCGATATCGGTAAAGACGATGCGGATATCGGTGCGTGTTTCAAGGATCGTCACCGCCTCGTCGGCATCGGCTGCCTCGATCGCCCGGAACCCCGCGTCCTCCACAAGGTCCATTGCCATCATGCGCAGAAGCGGCTCGTCCTCGACCACGAGGACAGCCTGTTTTTTCGGCGGTGTGGATTGTACCATCCGGTCAGTCTGCCTGTGCTAGCTGAAGGAGCACAGCTGTCATCTCAGCGCTGAACCCCGGTTGATCATAACTAACGAGAACACCGCCGGTTCCGATCAAACCCATGCGAATAAGCTTGGAGCCGAAACCCTTGCGCTCCGGCTCGCGCGGAGGCGGGCCGCCGATTTCCCGCCAGGAGAGGTAGAAGATCGCGCCGTCGCCGGTGCCTTCGATGCGCCAGTCGATCGCCACCCGCCCCGTATCGTTGGAGAGCGCCCCGTATTTCACCGCATTCGTCGTCAACTCGTGCAGGAGAAGGGAAAGCGAAAGCGAGCCTTTCGGCCCGAACCGCACGTTGGGACCCTGCGCGTCGATCCGGTCACGCATTCCGATCCCGTTCATCGTCCGGTCGACGACCGCGTAGACCGAGGCGCTCGTCCAGTTCTGCTCGAACAGGATATCGTGGGCGGTGCTGAGCGCGTGCAGGCGCTTTTCGAAGGCCTCCACGAGGCCCCGCTCCGCTACCGGCCGGAGCGTCTGGGTGGCGATCGCCTGCACCATCGACAGCGTATTCTTCAGCCGATGGCTCATTTCCCTGTTGAGCATCTGCTGCTCCAGCTCGGCCTGAACCCGCGACATCGCGATCTGGATGCGATTGCCGAAGCTGCGGACGAAGGAAATCTCTTCCTCCATCCAGGGATAAGGCTGGTCGTGATGGATGAAGGCGACGAGCCTGAAGCGCCCGAGTTCGAAGATCGGCACGTTGACGAGCACGCGGATGCCAAGTGCCAGAAGCGCCGGCGCATGGTCGCGGGTGCGCGGGTCGGTGGCAACGTCGGCGATGACAACGGCCTCGCCGCGCTTCAGGTCGTCGACGAACGACCCGTAGTCCCGGAAATGGTGCAGGCCGGCAAGGCTCTTGACGCCGGGCGCGCACCATTCGGGCGGCACCGACACCGTCTCGTCCGCCGCGTTGACGATGCCGAAACCGGCACGCGTCGCATCCAGCGCCCTGGCCATCAGGTCTCCGGCAGCGATCGCCATCGATTCCATGTCGCTGAGGTCGCGCAGCCTGTCGCCGACATCGAGCAGGGCCTGCACCCGGGCGGCTTCCCGTTTGGCAGCGGTCACGTCCCTGACCGTGCCGATCATCTTGACCGGCCGGCCCGCCTCGTCATGGCGAAAGCTGGCATTGCGGGCGATCCAGCGCACGCCGTATCCCGGCACGCGAATGCGATATTCGACGTCGAGCGGCGCATCCCCCTGCTGCCGGGACGTGTCGTCGGACTGCAGGCCCTTGTCCTGCGGCAGCACCATGTCCTCGAAGACCCGCGTCGGATAGGTCTCGGCAATGGGCACGTGGAAGATCCGGCAGAATTCCCGTGAGACCCGCATCATCGAGGTGGCGATGTCGATTTCGAATGTGCCGATCCTTCCCGCCTCCTGGGCCGCCAGGCTCGCATTGACGCTGGAGCGGATATTGGCGCTGATGGTCTTCTGGCGCCGGAACAGGTCGTCCTTGCGCTGCGAGATGCGGCGCATTTCGAGAAGTGCTACGACCTGCCGGGCAAGCGCCTGCAGCGCCGCCTTCTGCCCCTCGTCGAGCCCCTGCGGCCGAGGCTGGATGTCGATGACGCAGAGAGTTCCGATCACCACCTCGTCCGGCGTGATCAGCGGCGCGCCGGCGTAGAAGCGGATATGCGGCTCGCCGGTGACGAGCGTATTGGCGCGGGTGCGCTGGTCGAGCTGCAGGTCGGGGATGACCAGCACATTGGAACTGCCGAGCGCATGGGCGCAGACAGACTGCTCGATCGGCGTATCGCATGCCTCGAACCCGACGCGCGCCTTGAACCACTGCCGGTCCCTCTCGACCAGGCTGACGAGCGCCACCGGTGTGCCGCAGAGCGTGGAAGCGACAAGCACGATATCGTCGAACTCCGGCTCCGGCTCGGTGTCCATGATGTTATAGGCATCGAGCGCTTCCAGCCGCTCGATATGCATGTCTTCGTTGGGATCGGGATCGGCCAATGAGGGGTCTCGGAATTGAAGTTTAACGCGATATTGGCAGCTTTCGCCAAAAGACCAGAGAGGCGCAATCAAATTTCGCGACCGGCGGAAACCGCGTTGAATCCTGAGCCTTTACTGGGAATCCCAAGGCCTGGGCCGCCAGCCCTAGCGCGATCGCCTCGACCGGCAAGGCCGTTCGGGCCGTTTTTGCCAGGACGCGGGAATTCGAGGTAGCCCTCGCTCGGAAGGCGGTTGACGCCTCCGATCCCCCTGATAATTTGACCATGCAGTCAAAACTTGGTGCAATGACGCCGACCGGGAAATGGCCACCCGAAGAAACCGAATGGCCATGGAGAATGTCATGTCCAACCGCCTGAATACCACGCCCAACGACCTGCGGGCGTTCTGGATGCCGTTTACGGCAAACCGCCAGTTCAAGCAGGAACCCCGCCTTTTCGTCGCTGCCAAGGATATGCATTATACGACCCATGACGGCCGCCAGGTGCTCGATGCCACCGCCGGCCTCTGGTGCGTCAATGCCGGCCATTGCCGCCCGAAGATCACCGAGGCGATCCGCGAACAGGCCGGCGAACTGGATTATGCGCCCGCCTTCCAGCTGGGCCACCCCAAGGCGTTCGAACTCGCCAATCGCTTGGTCGATATCGCGCCAGAGGGCATGAACCACGTTCTCTACACCAATTCCGGCTCGGAATCGGTCGAGACGGCGCTCAAAGTGGCGCTCGCCTACCACCGCGTGAAGGGCAACGGCTCGCGCTTCCGCCTGATCGGCCGCGAGCGCGGTTATCACGGCGTCAATTTCGGCGGCATCTCGGTCGGCGGCATCGTCTCCAACCGAAAAATGTTCGGCACGCTTCTGACCGGCGTCGACCACATGCCGCATACCCACCTGCCGGGCAAGAACGCCTTCACCAAGGGCGAGCCGGAGCATGGCGGCGATCTCGCGACCGAACTTGAGCGCATCGTCACCCTGCATGATGCTTCGACCGTCGCCGCCGTCATCGTCGAGCCGGTCGCCGGCTCTACCGGCGTGCTGATCCCGCCGAAGGGTTACCTCCAGAAGCTGCGCGAGATCTGCACCAAGCACGGCATCCTGCTGATCTTCGACGAAGTCATCACCGGTTTCGGCCGCCTGGGCGCGCCGTTCGCGGCCCAGTATTTCGACGTCAAGCCGGACATCATCACCACCGCCAAGGGCCTCACCAACGGCGTGATCCCGATGGGTGCCGTGTTCGTCACCTCCGAGATCCACGACGCCTTCATGACCGGGCCGGAGCACATGATCGAGTTCATGCACGGCTATACCTATTCCGGCAACCCGATCGCCTCGGCTGCCGGCCTCGCGACGCTTGAAACCTACAAGGAAGAAGGCCTGTTCGACCGCGCCCGCGACATCGCCCCCTATTGGGAAGCGGGCCTGCATTCGCTGAAGGATCTGCCGAACGTCATCGATATCAGAAACCTCGGCCTGATCGGCGCGATCGAACTCGACCCGATCGCCGGCGAACCCACCAAGCGCGCCTTCACCGCCTTCCTGAAGGCCTACGAAAACGGCCTGCTGATCCGGACCACCGGCGACACGATCGCCATGTCCCCGCCGCTGATCGTCGAAAAGCATCATATCGACGAAATATTCGGGAAGCTGCGCGATATCCTGACGAGCAATATCTGAGGCGAGGTCGAAGCTGCCCCTCACCCTAACCCTCTCCCCGCGCGCGGGGCGAGGGGACGTGCCCGTTCTAGGAGGAATCGACATTCATCGCAGCCAGATCATAGCGGCGACGAGATAGAGGAAGCCTTGGAAGTGAATGGTTCTGCGGTCGTAGCGCGTCGCGAAGCGGCGGAAGTGCTTCATTCGGTTGAAGCACCGCTCGATGCGGTTGCGCTGTTTGTAGAGGAGTTCATCGTGCGGAATAATAATCTTGCGCGAGCGGTTTGACGGGATCACCGCCTCGGCTCCCATGTCGGCAATCGTTTCAGCGATCAGGTGATTTGGGAATCCTGAATGTCGATCCGACCTAGGCCGCTGCGATTGGGGCAGACCGGTGCGGCATATCCCTTCTCCCCGTCAGAACGGGGAGAAGGTGGCGGCAGCCGGATGAGGGGCATCGCCGAGCGAACGACCTTTCCAAAAGAAGAGGCGGCCTTTACGACCGCCTCTTCTGTTCTCACGTACGAGTCACGCCCCTTACCGCTACCTCAGCCCTTGAAGAAAGTCAGAAGATCCGCATTGATCACGTCTGCATGCGTGGTCGCCATGCCGTGCGGAAAACCTTCATAGACCTTCAGCGCACCGTTCTTGAGAAGCTTGACCGCGAGCAGGGCCGAGTCGGCGATCGGGACGATCTGGTCGTCGTCGCCATGCATGACGAGAACCGGCACGTCGATCGCCTTCAGGTCTTCGGTGAAGTCGGTTTCCGAAAATGCCTTGATGCAATCGTAATGAGCCTTGGTGCCGCCCATCATGCCCTGCCGCCACCAATTGGCGATGACGCCTTCCGAAACGGTCGCGCCATCCCGGTTGAAGCCGTAGAACGGGCCGGCCGGAACGTCGCGGAAGAACTGGGCGCGGTTGGCGGCGAGCGCTGCGCGAAAACCGTCGAAGACTTCGAGAGGCAGGCCGCCCGGATTGTTGTCCGTCTTCAGCATGATCGGCGGCACGGCCCCCATCAGCACCGCCTTGGCCACCCGGCCGCCGCCGCCATACTGGGCAACGTAGCGGGAAACTTCGCCGCCGCCGGTCGAATGGCCGACATGGATGGCGTTTTTCAGATCGAGATGGGCGGCGAGCTCGGCAACATCGGCCGCGTAGGTATTCATTTCGTTGCCGGTTTCGGTCTGGGTCGAACGACCGTGGCCGCGGCGATCATGGGCGATGACGCGAAAACCCTGGTGCAGGAAAAACAGCATCTGGGCGTCCCAGTCGTCGGCCGAAAGCGGCCAGCCGTGATGGAAAACCACCGGCTGGGCGTCCTTCGAACCCCAGTCCTTGTAGAAGATCTGCGTGCCGTCCTTGGTGGTGATGAAATTGCTGGTCATGGTTCTCGTGTCCTTTCGAAACTGATTTTTCAATGACTGCGACATGAATGGCGAGCGCGGCAATAAAAATGGCCGACCAGACATTCATAGTACCGTTGCGTGTCGTTCCTTTGAACCGCACCCTTCGGATTATCGCGATCTCCATACCTCGATATTTGTTATCGCGATAAACATATGGGTAGCGACATTCCTCGATCGTGTCTACGAAAATATTTATCGCGATAATAAAATTATGCTATACGTCGCGAAGAACCTGGAACAGCACCGGAGCAAGCATGCCCGCCTCCCCCCTTCCGCCGCTCGACGAGCAGCTCTGCTTTTCGCTCTATTCGGCCCATATCGCCATCAATCGCGCCTACAAGCCGATGCTCGACGACATGGGCATCACCTATCCGCAGTACCTCGTCATGAGCGTGCTCGGCGAACAGGACGGCTCGACAATCGGCACGATCGCGGAAAGGCTGGGCCTGGAATCGAGCACCATCACCCCGCCCGTCAAGCGGCTCGAACAGGCCGGGCTGCTGGAGCGCCGCCGCAGCAAGACCGACGAGCGCCAGGTGCATGTCTGGTTGACCGACGCCGGCCGCGCCCTGATCGCGAAAAGCACATGCCTCGGCGAAACGCTGATCGAACGGTCCGGCATGCCGCCGAAGGAATTCCAGGCATTCAACCGTCAGGTCCGTACCTTCCTCGGCGCTCTGGAGCGCAAGGCCTAGTTTCGCAAACGTCGCTGAATCTGGGCGAGATCCGGAATTTTCGCGCATTCCTTGGTGAAAATCACAAAAATCTATCCCGTTTTGTTATCTTCTTGCGGAATCCCGGCGAAATTCATACAGAATTGGCTGCCGACCGCCGAAAGCCAAAAATGGCTCGGCACGGTATCGACCGCATCGCTTTCCGTCCTTGGCACGACCGCGCCCGGCGCGATATCGAAGACGGAAGGTAGGGGTGCGGCGTTCACCGCGGGGTTGAAGCCCCCATCCAAGGAGACCAAGATGAACCTCAAGATGCTTCTGGGGGCAACAGCACTCGCCTCCCTGACTTTCGCTCCGCTTGCCCAGGCCGAGATCGTCATCGGCCTGATCGCCCCGCTCACCGGCCCGGTCGCGGCCTATGGTGACCAGGTCAAGAACGGCGCCGAAACCGCCATTGCGGAAATCAACAAGAAGGGCGGCATTCTCGGCGAAAAGGTCGTTCTGAAGGCGGCCGACGATGCAGCAGAACCCAAGCAGGGCGTTTCCGCCGCCAACCAGCTGGTCGGCGAAGGCATCCGTTTCGTGGTCGGCCCGGTGACGTCAGGCGTCGCCATGCCGGCTTCCGATGCGCTTGCCGAAAACGGCGTGCTGATGGTCACCCCGACCGCGACCACTCCGGCCCTCACCAGCCGCGGCCTCACCAACGTGTTCCGCACCTGCGGCCGCGACGACCAGCAGGCCGTGGTTGCCGCCAATCACGTCCTGAAGACCTTCAAGGACAAGAAAGTCGCGATCATCAACGACAAGGGCGCCTATGGCAAAGGCCTCGCCGACGCCTTCAAGGCAGCGCTGAACGCCGGCGGCGTCAAGGAAGTGCTCGACGACGCAGTCACCCCGGGCGACAAGGATTTCAGCGCGCTGACGACCCGCCTCAAGTCGCAGAATGTCGACGTGATCTATTTCGGCGGTTATCATCCGGAAGGCGGCCTGCTCGCCCGCCAGCTCGCCGATCTCGGCGTCAAGGCGACGATCATCGGCGGCGACGGCCTGTCGAACAGCGAGTTCTGGAACATCGGCACCAAGGCTGCGGCCGGCACCGTCTTCACCAACGCCTCCGACGCCACCAAGAGCCCGGATTCCAAGGCTGCAGCCGAAGCGCTCGCCGCCCGCAAGATCCCCGCCGAAGCCTTTACGCTGAACGCCTACGCCGCCGTCGAAGTGATCAAGGCCGGCATCGAAAAGGCAAAGAGCGCCGAGGATACGGAAGCTGTCGCCGCCGCCCTCAAGTCCGGCGAACCGATCGCCACCGCCATCGGCAAGCTCACCTACGGCAAGACGGGCGACCTCACCTCGCAGAGCTTCTCCCTGTTCAAATGGGAAGACGGCAAGATCGTCGCCGCCGAGTGACATCTTTCAAATCGCATCACCGGCGGGCGCCTTCGGGCGCCCGTTTGTTTTTGGCGAACGCGCCTAGATGCGTCGAAGCCGGCCCCGATAATGAACGACCTTGCCAATCAGCGGCAGCGCGATCGGTACGTCGAAGCAGAAATCACCACCCTCCGCCCATTCCCGCGCCTCGCTTTTCGGCGCAAGAACCAGCGGCATCGGAACTGAGAAGACCGACCACCTACGCATCACCATCATCAGCCCGGAAGCGTCCGAAGGCAGATCGAAATAAAATCGCATCGGCCCGAAACGCTCGGAGACATAGCGCCCGCGCTGGCTAAGCTCACTGCTGAAAACATGCCCGCCGAAATCGCGCGTCCAGCGTTCGACACCATCGTTTTCCGAGAAAGCCACATGTAGCGCATGCTCGCCTTCCGGCGGAAAACCCATGATTGCTGCGACAAGTCGCGCCGGAAATGACCGCCCGCGCTCCACCGTGGCGGTGCCCGCCGCTCCCATATCTCCGAAAACGCTATGCATTTCCCGCACCGGCCCCGGCAGCATATGGAACGCCTCGCCCATTACCCGCAGATAGAGCGGCAGATAGGGGGTGCTCTCGATCTCCCGGCAGATCGAGAGCCGGTCGAATTGCGGGATGAACGCCGCCAATGATAGCTCTCCCGCGGCCGATCGGGCACCGGGAGCTACCGTCCCCTCCGCTATCGCATTCGCGATCAACTGCGCCGCCATCGTCGGAATTTCCGGCCCGCAGCCATCTTCGGCGATCAACGTCCAGCGCCGGCTTTCGAACGCACCGCCAAGTGAGCCCTTGACCTCGATTGCCATGGCCGAACGATCCGTCCCGAACTGTGCGCTGAGCTTCTGCAGCGGCAGCAGCCAGCGGGCAAGCGGTCCGAGCGACGCGAACCATCCCCATTTCACCGGCCAACTCAGAATCCAGAGCGTCAGCAGTTGAAATGAAAACTCCGGCCCGGCACGGAAGATGGTTGCAGGTCGGCCCGGCACCCTTGCCGGTACGAGATCATGATCCGGCACATCCGACAGCGCGACCAGCCGCGAAATGGGCGCCTTGCTACGTATGCGGTAGTGTACGCGCTTCAACTGATGCCAGCCGGTCTCTTGCCGCCAGCGCCGGCCGTGCCAGAGCCGCACGGGCTTGCCTACATAGCTGAGAATCGCCGCCGCGACGGATGAGCCTGCAGTCGCTCGGTTCGAGGCGCTGATCGACATTTCGACGGAGCGCACGTCCTCCATGTCTTGCGCCAGTTCATCAATCACGGCACCGGACATGGCTGGCACGCTGGAAGCACCGGCCATCACCACGACGCCGCGAGCACGCGCCGTCTCATCCAGCACCGAAATGCCGTTGACGAAATCCCGCGCATCGGCCAGATCGATGTAATGGACCCCGCAGGCGATGCACGCCTGCGCCACCTGATAGCCGCTGCCCTGAAACGGCCCGGCTGCATCGATGAGTAGAAACGGGCAATGTTCCTCAAGGATCGGCGTCAGATCTCGGTTCCGATCCGCCACAAGCGGCATCGCATTCGGTAAGTTCTCAGCAAATCGCTTGGCAGCCTCGCCATTCCGGCCAGCCACCAGCACCATCCAACCATCGGCGGCGAGCCGCCGCGAAAGCCGCGCGCCGAAACCGCCATATCCGCCGAGAACAATGACCGTTTTCACAGGACGCGATCTGCATAATCCGCCGGAGGAACCCAGCAGGTCTCGCGCTGCCCAAAAATCCGATAGCGGTTGCGGGCAATCCAGAGATAGAGCGGATTGCGCAGGAAAGGCGGCACCAGCCTCAAAACGGAAAGCACCTTCCAGGGCCAGCCAAGCCCGGCATAGATCGCCAGCACCGCATCGCTGTCGCGCAGCGCCTCGTCACCTTGCACCACTATCAGCGTTTCCGGATTGGCCGGATCGATGCCGAAGCGGCGATAGAGCGTAGCTCCCGTTTCGTTCTGCATCGAGGCGAGACGAAACCGCCGCGCCCTGTCGTGACGCAGCACGAACTGGGTGTTGGCCGAACAGAGAATGCATTGCGCATCGAAAACGATAATCGGTCCGGACAGGTCGTTGGCGCTCATGGCGCCACCTTATTCCGACAAATCAAAGCCAGGCAATCGATATCGGTTTGCAGACTTGACGTTACTTCCTCACTCGACATGCACCGCCAGCGTCCGTTTCAACGTCTTCAGCACGACGCTCGTCGTGAATTTACGGATATTCGGGTTCATCTCCATCATCCGGTCCGCCAGGACATCGAAATGCTCGACGGACTGGACGAGGATCACCAGCGTGAAATCGCCCCGGCCGGACGTACCCCAGGCCTCCTGCACCTCCGGCGTATCCGCCAGCCAGCGCAGGAAAGGCGGCATGAGTTCCGGCCGGTCGCGCTCCAGTTCCACCTCGACCAGCATGGAAACCGCCATGCCGACCTTTTTCGGATCGACGATCGAAACGTCCCGCAGGATCACCTTGTCCTCGCGAAGCTTCTGCAGCCGCCGCTGTGCCGAGGACGGCGATAGACCCACACGCTCGGCAAGCTCGTTCAAGGTGATGGTCGCATCCCGCTGCATCAGCTTGAGGATTTCACGATCGGCTTTCGTCAGTGCCATGAGAGGATTTCCCGGCTTCAAAATAGATTCCGGGAAATATTCCTGATCATGAGCATGACTTCAGGAATCCTGCCGGCTTTTCGTTGGCATCTTAACGCCATGACACAGAACCAGCCACACCCTTCCGCCGACGGCATCCTCGCTGCGTCGAAAAGCATCGATCCCGTCTTCACCAACAGCCCGCTGATCGAACAGGAGACGGCCAATACGGCTCTCGGCCTTCGCCTGCTGGCGAAAGTGGAGACGCTCAATCCGATCCGCTCCTTCAAGGGACGCGGCACCGACTGGTGGATGCAGAACGAACCGGCTGGCGACCACCCCGTCGTCTCCGCCTCCGCCGGCAATTTCGGCCAGGGGCTCGCCTATGCCGGCCGGGCGCGCGGACGCAGGGTGGTGATCTTTTCCGCCACCACCGCCAATCCCGGCAAGATCGAAGCCATGCGCCGGCTCGGCGCCGAGGTGCGGCTGGAAGGCAGCGATTTCGACGCCGCCAAAGCCGCCGCGCGTGCCTATGCGCAAGCGAATGGCTGCCCCTTTGTCGAAGACGGCGCACTGCGGAGTATCGCCGAAGGGGCAGGCACGATCGCGCTGGAAATCACCGAGCGCCTCTCCCGGCAAGGCGTCGAACTCGACGCCATCCTCGTGCCGCTCGGCAATGGCGCGCTTCTGACCGGGATCGGTGCTTGGATCCGTGCCAAGGCACCGAACTGCAAGGTCATCGGTGTGGTCGCCGCCAATGCGCCCGCCATGAAGCAATCTCATGAAACCGACCGGCTCGTCTCCACGGAGACCGCAGCAACCGCAGCGGATGGCATCGCGGTTCGGGAATGCGTCCCTTACGCACTGGACTGCATGAGGACGACTATCGATGAGGTTTGGGAAGCCAGCGAAGCGGCCATCCGCCAGGCGCGGGATTTCTGCCGCATCCACTACGGCCTCGTCGTCGAGGAAGCCGGCGCCGCCGGCATTGCCGGTCTCCTGGAAAACGGCGCGAACCTCAAAGGCCGAACCGTCGCCACCATCCTCTGCGGCGGCAATGTCCGCACCGATATCGCATGACGTTCCGCCTGCATTGGTCGCCTCTCCCCGTTTCCTCATGGAACGGTTAGGTTAGGCGACTGATTCAGCGCGAGGAGCCCGCCATGACCACCCGTCTCGAAACCCTCATCGACCAGGGCACCGGCCGCGAACCCGCCGATATCGTGCTGAAGGGTGGACGCTTCTTCGATCTCGTCACCGGCGAACTCGTCGCCTCCGACATCGCCATCTGCGGTGACCGTATCGTCGGCACCTGCGGCGACTACACCGGCAAGATTGAAATCGACATTTCCGGCAAGATCGTCGTCCCGGGCTTCATCGATACCCATCTCCACATCGAGAGCTCGCTGGTGACGCCGCACGAGTTCGACCGCTGCGTCCTGCCCTATGGGGTGACGACGGCGATCTGCGATCCCCACGAGATCGCCAACGTGCTCGGCACCGAGGGCATTCAATTTTTCCTGGATTCCTCGCTGGAAACGATCATGGACATCCGCGTCCAGCTCTCCTCCTGCGTGCCGGCCACCCATCTGGAGACGGCCGGCGCCGATCTGCCGATCGAAAAGCTGCTGCCCTTCCGCGATCACCCCAAGGTCATCGGCCTTGCCGAATTCATGAATTTCCCGGGCGTCATTTATAAGGACCCGATCTGCCTCGCCAAGCTCGACGCCTTCTACGGCGACCATATCGACGGCCACGCGCCGCTGCTGCGCGGTAACGACCTGAACGGCTACCTCGCAGCCGGCATCCGCACCGAGCACGAATGCACGACCGCCGAGGAGGCGCTCGAAAAGATCCGCAAGGGCATGCATATCCTGGTGCGCGAAGGATCGGTCTCGAAAGACCTCCACGCGCTGATGCCGCTCCTCACCGAGCGGCTGTCGCCCTATCTCGCGCTCTGCACCGACGACCGAAACCCGCTCGACATCGCCGAACAGGGCCATCTCGACTACATGATCCGCACCGCCATCGCCCATGGCGTCGAACCGCTCGCCGTCTACCGCGCCGCCTCGATTTCCGCCGCCAAGGCGTTCGGCTTACGTGACCGCGGTCTCGTCGCCCCCGGCTGGCGGGCGGATCTCGTCGTCGTCGACAGCCTCGAAAACTGCAAGGCCGAGATGGTGTTCTCCGCCGGCCGCAAGGTCACCGACGAACTTTTCGCCACCCGCAGACCGGTCGCCCCGGTCGGCCTCGACAGCGTCAAGGCACGCCCGGTGCAGGCGATGCATTTCGGCGTGCCATTCACGGAGGGCGAAACTCCGGTCATCGGCGTGATGCCAGGTAAGATCATCACCGAACATCGCCGCTACCGCCTGCCATCGGCCGGCAACCAGACCGGCGTCGATCTCGATCGCGACATCATCAAGGTCGCGGTCATCGAGCGGCATGGCAAGAACGGCAACCATGCCAATGGTTTCGTTCAGGGTTTCGGATTGAAGAAGGGGGCGATCGCCTCGACCGTCGGGCACGACAGCCACAACATCTGCGTCGTCGGCGTCAGCGAGGATGACATGGCGATGGCCGCCAACCGGCTCGGCGAAATCCACGGCGGCTTCGTGGTGGTCGAGGACGGCAAGGTCACCGGCGAGATCGCCCTGCCCATCGCGGGCCTGATGAGCCTCGAACCCTATGAGGTGGTGCGCGACACCCTCCACCACCTCCGCCAGGCCGCCTACGCGCTCGGCACCACCCTCCAGGAACCCTTCCTCCAGGTCGCCTTCCTGCCGTTGCCCGTCATCCCCCACCTGAAAATTTCGGATAAGGGCATGGTCGATGTGGATAGGTTTGCGCTGATCGGGTGACTATTTCTGATAGCCTTTGGCCTTCATCCACCCCTCAGGAAGCTCGTCGCCTTCCATGGGTGGATTGTCGGGGACTTCGTCCAGTATCTGGAGGAGCCGATCGCCTGATGCGCCATTCGCCCGCCGTTTCAAGAATTCGGCAGCGGTTTCGACGACTCCCACTTTCTGTGCGACAGCCGAAGCGATCCATTGATTGAGCGAGACGCCGTCCTCTTTGGCCAGTCGCGCTGCAGCCTCCTTGATGGAAGTGGGGAGCTTCAGGGGATATGTATTCTTGCTCATGTTTTAAGGTGCTCCAACAGTTCGCCTGGCCGTAGGATGCGAAGCCCAAATTGCTTTGCTGCCGGCTCGAAATCTCGGACATTATGCGTCACGAGCGCGTCCGCTCGACCGTTCACGGCTGCCTCCAGAACCAATTCATCCTTGGGATCTGAAAGCTGCGGTCTCCATCGGTAATATATATCGACCGCTTCGGATAATGCAGCAATATCTTCAACCGCTTCATCTATCCGCGAAGGGGGTAACCGGTGGATCGAAGTTTGCTCCGGCCGTTTCAGAACCGATTCATATTCGAGAAGCAGCGCCGTCGTAAGCAAAGGCGTAATCTGCCGTAATGCAACGATTTGCAGGATACGGAAGGACGCTCCGCTTCGACTTCGAAACGCGGCAGCCAGAACATTGGTATCAAGCACGACGCGTTTCATCAGCATCTATCATAATACATCCCATGGGATGTTTCAATATCCTGTCCGATCATGCCCTCACCGCCGCCGCAACACCATCCCCGCATGATAAAGCACCCCGTTGCGGAAATCCCCATCTGCGGTGAAGCCGGTGTCGTCCTTGTAGTCGATATGGTCTCCGGTCACCCAGTAGCGGCCCTCATAGGCCTTTTCGCGGGTGCCGCGTGCTTCCACATAGCGGCCGTTCGGCAGCAGTTCGTGGCGGATGTGGTTGTCCTCGGTTACCCACATTCCGGCATAGGGATGTTCAGCCATGGTTTTCTCCTCTTGCCTGATGTCGTGTGCAAGCGCCGTAAACGTCGCGACCAAGGTGAAGGCGGCAGCAAACGCCAGCGGGGCTTGGAAGCCCGAGGGCGCGCGAAAATATCGTTCAGCCATTGAGATATTCCCTCCTGAGCATCCGTTCGCGGCGGCGTTCCGTGCCGCGGGAGCGTTTGAGGAAGCCGCCGGCAAAATCGGCGGCCCAATGGAAGGGGCTTTCAAGTAAGCGCTGAAAATTGCTCATCACCATCTCCATTTGCGTCGGGCTGGTTCGATCGGACGAGCGGAATATGGCGGAAAGCAGCGGGAGAGCGGTAGACCAGTCCTCCGCCATGATTGCACAATCCTCCGAAGCTCGATTGAAACGGCCAACAGCGCCACCATATGATCTCCACACCAAACCGCGGACATCCCGTATTTCGCGGCTTTCACACCTCCGCACGAGGCCTAAGATGGAAAAACTCGATCAACTTGCCCGGCTGATTGCACAAAACACCGATGGCGACGGCGTGTTCGAGACAGTGATCCCGCGCCTGTCGGTGATCCGGATGTCGAAGCCGACCGAACCGCTGCACGCCATCCATCAGCCGGCTGTGTGCATCATCGCCCAAGGGGCGAAACAGGTCATGCTGGCCGACGAGATCTTTCGCTATAGCCCCGGCCAGTATCTGGTCGTCTCGGTCGACATGCCGGTCACCGGCCAGGTCATTGAGGCTAATCAGGAAGAGCCCTATCTCTGCCTGCGCCTCGATCTCGACCTGAAGCTGCTGAGCGAGATGCTGGTGGACATGCCGGCAGCAGCAGGTGTCCCGGCCATGCGCAAGAAATGCATCGGCCTCAGTCACACCACGCCGGAATTCCTGGATGCCGCACTCCGCCTCGCCCAGCTTCTCGAGAAGCCCGACGAGATCGCCTATCTCGCGCCGCTGATCGAGCGAGAACTGATGTTCCGGCTGCTGCGTGGCGATCAGGCCGAGATGATCCGTCAGATCCTCGCCCCTGAAAACCGGCTGCAGCAGGTCAACCGGGCGATATCCTGGATCCGCCAGAACTTTTCCGCCCCCTTTTCGATCGAGCAGGTGGCGATCGAAGCGCGCATGAGCACGTCCTCTCTGCACCAGCATTTTCGCGAGGTGACGGCGATGAGCCCGCTGCAATACCAGAAGCAGCTGCGCCTGCAGGAGGCCCGCCGCCTCATCCTCGGCAATGCCATGGATGCCGCCACCGCCGCCCATCAGGTCGGCTATGACAGCCCCTCGCAGTTCAGCCGCGAATACCGCCGCCTGTTCGGCGCCCCGCCGATCCAGGATATCACCAGGCTCAGAAGCGAACCTGCCCGCTACGCCGAGGCCTGATCCGCCCTAATCTCTCCTCCCGAAAATTATTCAACCGATCGGTTGACAATAAAATCCTGTGCGCGCATATTCAACCACATGGTTGAATTACAAACACATCCGATCGATACGGTCTTCCACGCCCTGAGCGACGGCACCCGCCGCCGCATGCTCCGCGAGCTGGCACAGGGCGAGCGCACGGTCAGCCAGCTGGCCGAGCCGCACGACATGTCGCTCGCGGCGGCCTCGAAACACATCAAGGTGCTGGAAGGCGCCGGGCTGATCCGCCGCGAGATCCACGGCCGCACCCATCTCTGCCGCCTCGAACCCGGCCCGCTTGCGACCGCCCATGAGTGGCTCACCTTCTATGAGCGCTTCTGGACCAGCAGGCTCGATATCCTGGAACGCCTTCTCAGGGAGGAGGATGCTCAAACGAGCGCCCAGGATGAGATCCGGAAGAGCCCGCTGAAATCCCCTGCCCCACAGAAATCTGAAACTGAACCTGAAACGGGAGAAGACCAATGAACGACATGACATCGTTGAACAAATACGGCGCTGTAGCCGAACCTTTCGCCTTCAGCATCCAGCGCCGGCTGCCTGGCCCCATCGAGCGGATCTGGAATTACCTCACCGACAGCGATCTGCGCCGCCAGTGGCTCGCATCGGGCATCATACCGGCGCAGGCAGGCAGTTCCTTCGAACTCACCTGGCGCAACGACGAACTGTCCGACTCGTCGGAAGGCAAGCCTGAGGGCTTTCCCGCCGAACACAGCATGCAGAGCGAGGTGATCGCGTTCGAGCCTCCGCATCGCCTGGTCTTCTCCTGGCCGCCACGCGGCGAGGTCAGCTTTGAACTACAGCCGGCCGGCAGCGAAATCCTGCTCACCGTCACGCACCGGCGGATCTCCGATCGCCGCAACATGGTCATGGTCGGCGCCGGCTGGCACATGCACCTCGATATCCTGGTTGCCCGGGCAACCGGCGCCAAGCCTGAACCGTTCTGGGAAGGCTGGAGCCGCCTCAAGGAAGAATACGATCGCCGCATCCCGGCTTGAAGCATCGTTGTCGCCTCCGCCCCATGGTCCGGGGACGTCTCGGACCCGGGCGGAGGTCTCAGCCGAACCCTTCCGTCCGCGGTTGGGCCATCCCATGGAGACAAGATATGAGCACCCCTTTTACGGGCGGATGCGCCTGTGGCGCACTTCGTTATGAAATCTCCGCCGAGCCGGCGGTCATGGTCGATTGCCAGTGCCGCCAGTGCCAGCGCGAAAGCGGCACCGGTCACGCCTCCCACCTCACCTTCCCAAGCGCTGCCGTCAAGGTCGAGGGCAAGGCGACCCATTGGGAGGCGACCGGCGACGGCGGAACCGTCAAGAGGCGGGCCTTCTGCCCCACCTGTGGTTCGCCGGTCTACATGACGTTCCCCGCCATGCCGGACTACTTTGTCATCCGCGCCGGCAGCCTCGACGATCCGAGCCGGTACAAGCCGCAATTCGTGACCTGGCACGCTGCCGGCCACGCCTGGGACCATCTCGATCCGGCCCTGCCGAAATTCGAGAATATGCCACCGACGTAAAAGCCTTCACACCCGGGCGCAGAACACGTCGAGGGCGTCGAGCTGCACCACGCCCTTGTCGAGCCGCGACATGAAGCCCGGCAGGTTGACCGGCAGGATTTCGCTGAGCCGCTTCGGCAGGGTGAAATCCTGGGCCCTGCGGGTCAGGTTGAAAATGAACAGCAGCTTTTCGCCGCCTTTTTCGCGCACGAAGGCGAGCAGGTCCTGATTGGTATCGAGGAAGGTCATGTCGCCGTCGACGAGCGGCGGATGCGCCTTGCGGAAGGCGAGTGCCGCCCGGTAATGGTGCAGCACGGACTCCGAAAGCCCCTCCTGCGCATCGACGGCTCGCGCCGCATGTTCGCCCGGAACCGGCAGCCAGGTCTTCGAGCCCGTGGTGAAGCCAGCATGCGGTTCGCTTGCCTCCCACACCATCGGCGTGCGGCATCCGTCGCGCCCCTTGAAGGCCGGCCAGAAGCGGATGCCATAGGGGTCGCGCAGGTCCTCGTAGGAAAGCTCCGCCTCGGTCAGCCCCAGCTCCTCGCCCTGATAAAGGCAGATCGAGCCACGCAGAACCGAGATCAGTGTGATCGACAATTTGGCGACGCGATCCTGCTCTTCCGGAGCCTCGATGAAGCGGGTCACGTGCCGCATCACGTCGTGGTTGGAAAAGGCCCAGCACACCCAGCCGTTGGTCACCGTGTCCTGCACGGTCGTCATCACCTTGCGGATGTAGGCGGCATTGAAGGCCGGGCCGAGCAGGTCGAACGTGTAGCACATGTGCAGCTTATCATTGCCGCTGGTGTAGATCGCAAGCGTCGTCAGCGAGCGCGGGCCGTCGCCCACCTCGCCGACCGTCGCGCGCCCCTCGTAGGTGTCGAGCAGCGCCCGAAGCCGCTTCAGGAACTCGATGTTCTCCGGCTGGCTCTTGTCATAGAGATGGTTCTGCATGGAATAGGGATTGGTATCCGTCTCCATGCCGGCGCCGTCCGTGTCGTAGACCATCGGCGGGTTGTTGCGCAGCTGCTTGTCATGAAAATAGTAGTTGACCGTATCGAGCCGGAACCCGTGCACGCCGCGGTCGAGCCAGAAACGCACCGTGTCCAGCATGGCGTTCTGGACATCGGGATTGTGGAAATTGAGATCCGGCTGGGCGATCAGGAAGTTGTGCATGTAATATTGCTTGCGCACGCCGTCCCATTCCCAACCCGGCCCGCCGAAGATCGACAGCCAGTTGTTGGGCGCCGTGCCGTCCGGCTTGGGGTCGGCCCAGACATACCAGTCCGCCTTCGGATTGGTGCGGCTGGATCGGCTTTCGACGAACCACGGATGCCGGTCGGAGGTGTGGGAAATCACCTGGTCGATGATCACCTTCAGCCCCAGGCGATCGGCCTCCGCCATCATCTCGTCGAAATCGGCGAGCGTGCCGAACATCGGATCGACATTGCAGTAGTCCGACACGTCGTAGCCCATGTCGGCCATCGGCGAGGTGAAGAAGGGCGAAAGCCAGATCGCGTCGACGCCAAGCGAGGCGACATGCGGCAGGCGCTCGGTGATGCCCTTGATGTCGCCGATCCCGTCGCCGGTCGTGTCCTGAAAGGAGCGCGGATAGATCTGGTAGATCACTGCGCCGCGCCACCAGTTTGCATCGACCGCTTTCACCGCCTGCGTCGCCATCTTTGGACTCTCCTTCCGTCAAATGTTCCAGGCCAACCTAGTGCCCCCGGCTTAAAAGACAACGCAAAAGCAGGGCTCTGCCAAGTTCCGAGACTGCTCCCTTGCCACGGCTGAAACTTCGGCCTATGCGAATTTCAAAACACGGGAGAGATGCAATGGGCGGACGGCTTCTTTCGATCGGCGAATGCATGGTGGAGCTGTCGCAGGCGGGCGAAGGCCTGTTGCGCAAGGGTTTTGCCGGCGACACGTTCAACACCGCCTGGTACGCGCGGGCCTGCCTGCCGGCCGAATGGTCGGTGGATTATTTCACCGCGGTCGGCGACGATCCGCTGTCGACCGAAATGCTGTCGATGATGAGGGATGCCGGCATTGGCACGAGCTTCATCCGCCGCATCGAAGGCAAGACGCCCGGCCTCTACCTGATCACGCTCAAGAACGGCGAACGCACCTTCAGCTACTGGCGCGATACCGCCGCCGCCAGGAAACTCGCCGACGATGCCGACCATCTGCGCAGTGCCATCGAGGCTGCCGACATCCTCTATTTCTCCGGCATCACGCTGGGCATCCTTAGCCCCGAAGCGGTCGAGACGCTGCTGTCGGAACTGCGCCGCGCCAAGGCTTCCGGCAAGATGGTCGCCTTCGACCCGAACATCCGCCCCCGCCTCTGGCCGAACGGGGATTATATGCTGCAGACGATCGAGGCAGGCGCCCGCGCGGCCTCGCTGGTCCTGCCGAGCTTCGACGACGAGACCACCCATTTCGGCGACGCGACGGTGGCCGACACCATCGCCCGCTACCATGCGCTCGGCGTCGGAGACGTCGTGGTCAAGAACGGCGCGGATGGCGCAACGCTGAGCTTCGCAGGCACCGCTCCCGTCCATGTCCCTTCGGTCAGGACCGCCCAGCTCGTCGACACCACCAGCGCCGGCGACAGCTTTAACGGCGCCTTCCTGTCACGCCTCGTCCGTGGCACCCCGCCGGCACAGGCCGCGGCCTACGGCGCCTCGGTCGCGTCCGTCGTCATCGGTCACCACGGCGCCCTCATCAGCCCGGCGCTGCTGCCGGGCTGAACACCGACGGACACAGCCGACAGCGACCGACGGCAGAGATCGAAACCGGCGAAAATGTCCGGCTGATTTCCTCGCTGCGTCATAAATCAATTCTCAGTCATTATGTGACAGGGTTGGGATCGATGAAACGATCGCTCTCAACGAGGAACAGAAAATGCGTATCGCGCTTGCCTTCCTGACCGTCCTGGCCCTCTCCCCGGCCGCACACTCCGCTCCGATCGATGCCCTGACCAAGGCCGAAACAAAGACCTACGAGGCATGGGGAAAGCTCGGCCTGACGGAGCGTCTGGTGACCTTCGTCACCGCGCCCTCCACCGGCTACGGCATCTATCAGGAAAAGCAGTCCAGCATTTTCAAGCCGGGTGAAAAGGTCATCACCTATGTCGAGCCGATCGGATTTGGGTGGAAAGAGCTTCCCCACGACATGTACGAACTCAACTTCGTGTCGGACCTGAAGATCAAGGCGGCGAACGGCGAGGTCATGCTCGACCAGAAGGCCTTCTCCACCAATGTCCTGCAGAGCCACAACGCCAACATGGAATTCTCCATGGATTTCACCCTGACACTGACGGGCGCGCCGGCTGGCAAATATACCCTGACCTACACGATCCACGACATGAGCAGCGGCCAGACCTCGACGTTCGATCAGGAATTCACCATCGCTGCCAACTAACCGTCCCGGCGTCGGCTGCCCTCGCTCGAGGGTCAGCCGGCAACCCGGAACGATACCGGAAATCCGCGCATCACCGAATTGGCGACCGTGCAGACGCTTTTCGCGCGTTCGATCAGGGCCCTGGTGTCGGCACCGTCGCCCGAGGTGCAGATGACGTCGAGTTCGGCGCCGACGGCGACCAGCGGCGCGCCCTCGAGCCGAAGGGTGACGCTGACGGCGATATCCTCGATATCGATGTTCATCTCGTGCGCCGCATATCGGAGGTCGTTGCAGAAACACCCACCGATCGCCAGCGCCAGAAGCTGTCCGCCGTTGAACCCGAGATTGCGCCCGCCGGCCTTGCCCTCCGGCCGGTCGACGACGATCGTATGGCTGCCGGCCCAGCCCAAAGCCGCCTCGGTTCCGGCCACGTTGCGAAGCTCGACGGTCGACGTAATCATGGGCAATACTCCTCAGCTGATCTGATGATGCTACCTATCTGAAATCCGTTCAACCTTTGCCCGACATGCACCCTTCATCAGCCTGTAACAAACTTTTCCGATAGAAGGCTGAAAACGTGTCCGTTGGCGCGAGTCGTGGACGGATCGGCAACCGGGCTCGGCCTTCCATGACAAGAATAACCATCGTGACGGATGCCTGGTACCCTCAGGTAAACGGCGTCGTCCGTTCGATCGAGAATACCAACCGCGAACTTGCCCAGATGGGCGTCGACGTGGCCATGGTGACGCCGCAGGACTTCACCAGCGTTCCCTGCCCCACCTATCCGGAAATCCGCCTTTCGGTCGCCACCTACTGGCATATCGCCAGCGCCATCGAGGCGTCGATGCCGACCGCCGTGCATATCGCCACCGAAGGCCCGCTCGGACTGCTCGCCCGCCGCTGGTGCCTCAAGAACAACATCCCCTTCTCGACCAGCTATCACACCCGTTTTCCGGAATACGTGTCGGCGCGCTTCCCGATCCCGGTCCGCTGGCTGCATGGCTTCGTGCGCTGGTTCCACAATGCCGGCAATGGCTGCATGGTTGCGACCGCCAGCCTCGAGCGCGAACTCGCCAAGCTCGGCCTCAAAAACCTGCTGCGCTGGAGCCGCGGCATCGACCAGACCATGTTCCATCCGATGGATCTCGACGAGCGTCCCTTCGACCTGCCGCGCCCGATCTTCATGACCGTCGGCCGCGTCGCGGTGGAGAAGAACCTGCCCGCCTTCCTCGATCTCGACCTGCCCGGTTCCAAGGTCGTGGTCGGCGACGGCCCGGCGCGCTCCGACCTGCAGAAGCGTTATCCGAACGTGCTGTTCACCGGCATGAAGACCGGCGAGGATCTTGCCCGCGCCTATGCGCAGGCCGACGTCTTCGTCTTCCCCTCGAAGACCGACACGTTCGGCAACACGATCCTCGAGGCGCTCGCCAGCGGCGTGCCGGTCGCCGCCTACCCGGTCACCGGCCCGATCGACATCATCGAGGAAGGTTCGGGCGCCGGGGCGCTCAGCGAAGACCTGCGCGAGGCCTGCCTTGCGGCGCTCGGCTGCTCGCGCGAAAACGCAAGGCAGCTCGCCCGCAAGTTCACCTGGGAAGCGGCTTCGAAACAGTTCCTGAACAATGTGCTGATCGCCCAAGGGCGGCCGAAACTGCCGGCCCCACGCGGCGGAATTCGACCTTCGGCGGTGTAGTCGCTCGCTTTTGGCACCTTCTTCTCCCCGCTGGGGAGAAGAAGGGAGTATGCCCTACCGCTTCTTCTTGCGTCCCTCGAACGGATTTTCACCCGCCTTGAAATGCATGCGGATCGGCACGCCCGGAATATCGAAATCGGCGCGCAACCCGTTGATCAGGTAGCGGATGTAGCTTTCCGGCAGCGCGTCGGGCCTGGTGCAGGACACCATGAAGGCCGGCGGGCGGGCCTTGACCTGAGTCATGTACTTCAGCTTCAGCCGGCGACCGGAGACGGCCGGTGGCGGATGCTGGGTCTGCACGCCGTCGAGCCAGCGGTTGAGCCTGGCGGTCGAGATGCGCTTGTTCCACACCTTGTCCGTGTCGATGATGCTCTGCATCAGCTTGTCGAGCCCGTAGCCGGTCTGGCCGGAAATCGGCACGGCGCGAAGCCCCCGCGCCTGCGGCAGCAGCCGCTCGGTCTTTTCGCGCAGATCCGCGAGCACCGCCTGCGTGTCCTCGACGAGATCCCACTTGTTGAAGGCGAGCACGGCGGCCCGGCCTTCGCGCAGCACCAGGTCGACGAGCTGCAGGTCCTGCTTTTCGAACGGAATGGTCGCGTCGAAGACGATCACCACCGTCTCGGCGAACCGGATCGAGCGCAGCGCATCGGCAACAGAGAGCTTTTCGAGCTTCTCCTGGACGCGCGCCTTCTTGCGCATGCCGGCGGTGTCGAACATCTTGATGGTGCGGTCGCGCCATTCCCACTCGACCGAGATACTGTCGCGGGTGATGCCCGCTTCCGGTCCGGTCAACAGCCGGTCCTCGCCGAGGAACCGGTTGATCAGCGTCGACTTGCCGGCATTCGGGCGGCCGATGATGGCGACACGTAGCGGCTTGGTCTCGTCGTATTCCGGCTCGGCCTCGTCCTCGCCATCGTCCGCAAGATCGGAATCCCGGACGTCGATATTGGTCTCCGCCTCGTCGTCGGCCTCCGGAAACGCCCGCTCCTCGCCGAGCGTCTCGACGATCGCGTCGCGCAGGTCGATCATGCCCTGGCCGTGTTCAGCCGAGATCGGCACCGGCTCGCCGAGACCCAGCGTATAGGCATCGTAGAAACCGGCGTCGGAACCGCGCGCTTCCGACTTGTTGGCGACCAGCACGACCGGCTTGCCGCTGCGGCGCAGAAGCTCGCCGAAGGTCTTGTCGAGCGGCGTCAGGCCCGACTTCGCATCGACCACGAACAGCGTCAGGTCGGCATCGTCGACCGCGGCTTCGGTCTGGGCGCGCATCCGGCCCTCGAGCGTCTCGGGTCCCGCCTCTTCGAGACCGGCGGTATCGATGATCGTGAATTTGAGGTCAATGAGCTTCGCGTCGCCTGGGCGGCGGTCGCGGGTAACGCCCGGCGTGTCGTCGACAAGCGCCAGCTTCTTTCCAACCAGGCGATTGAAAAGCGTGGACTTGCCGACATTCGGGCGTCCGACGATGGCGACGGTGAAGCTCATTCTGTATCCTTAAAGCCCTGGGCGAAAACCGTCAGGGCGTCTTGCCTGAAGAGGCGATGTTGTCGAGCATGATCTGCGCGCGGTTGGCGACGTTACGCGGCGCAGAGGCATCATTGGCAATCTGCTGGAACCATTCCTTGGCTTGCGCAAAGTTGCCGGCCTTGTAGGCGGCAAGACCAAGCGCCTCGCGGGCGGAATTGGCAAGCGGATTGGCGGGCACCGCCATCGGCTGCACTTCGGCGGCCACCTGTTCATAGGTACCGTTGTCGATCAGGAGCCATGCGGCGCGCATCCTGGCGAGGTCGCGCATCGCCTGCGGCGCTGCATTGTCCTTGCCGATTGCCGAGAAGGTGGCGATCGCCCCGGCCGCATCACCCTTGGACTGCTGCACCGAACCGGCGCGCAGCTTGGCGAGCACGGGATAGGCACCTGTGCCATCCTTTTCGAGTGCTTCGAAGGCGGCGAGCGCCTCGTCGTTCTTGTTTTCCGAAGCAAGCTTCAAGGCTGCCAGGAAACGGTCGCCGGACTGCGAGGAATTATGCGTGTCCCAGTATTCGTAACCGCGATAGGCGGCCGTACCGACGACGATCAGCACGGCGACCGCGATCACGATCCTGCCGTAACGCTGCCATGCACCCCTGAACTGATCGGAGCGAAGTTCCTCGTTCACTTCGCGAATAAAACTGTCGTCGTCCTGCGCCATCAAAGTCTCCGGCCCAACCGGCCCATCATGCGGAAAAGCGCCTTCTAGCCTATTTTCCCTGAGATGTAAGGCCCCCCTTAACTCCTGTCGCGCAAAAGTAGGCCCCGGTTTTGCCAAGACGGTGAGCGCAAAGCGAAAAACATCCGCCCGGGAGTGCTCGTTGGCGGCCTTTCGGCAGCAATCCGCACTTAAACCCAACCGCTCAAAGCTTTGCCTTATTCAGCGGCCACAAAGCCGGCTGCCCTCCGCCATGATTCAGGTGCCCGATGCGTCCGCTTGCCCTTCCCCTCATCCTCTGCCTTCTCGCCGCGCCCCTCGCAGCCAATGCCGCGGACAATACCTCTGGCAAGCCGAAACAGCTGGTGATGGTCTCCTTCGACGGCGCCGGCGCCAACAATCTCTGGCAGCGCAGCCGCGATCTCGCCCGGCGCACCAACGCCCACTTCAGCTATTTCCTCTCCTGCACGCTGGTCATCGAGCGCGCCAATGCCAAGAGCTATCAGGGGCCGAACGAGAAACCCGGCAAATCGAATATCGGCTTTGCCCAGACGGCTGCCGAGGCCCGCGAAAGGCTAGGCCACGTCTGGCAAGCGCATCTCGAAGGCCACGATATTTCCAGCCATACCTGCGGCCATTTCGACGGCAAGGACTGGACGGCGGCAGATTGGACCGCCGAGTTCAACACCTTTCACGACGTGATGACCGATGCCTGGGAGACCGTCGGTGCCGGATCGGAGGAACCTCCAGGCTGGAGGAATTTCGTCGCGACCGGGATCACCGGTTTCCGCGCTCCCTATTTTTCCATCAGCCCCGGCCTGGTCGAAGCCGAAAGGCGGACAGGCATCCGCTATGACGCCAGCCTCGTCACCAAGGGACCGATGATGCCGGAGGAAAAGGGCGGCCTCATCCGCTTCGGGCTGCCGCTTATCCCGGAAGGTCCGGCGGGTCGGCCGATCATCGCCATGGACTACAACCTCTTCATCCGCCATTCCGGCGGCATCGACAATCCGAGCAGTTCCGCCGAATTCGAGGAACGCGCCTACTCCGCCTTCAAGGCCGCTTTCGACAAGGAGTATGACGGCGACCGCATCCCCCTCCAGATCGGCCTGCATTTCGTCGAAATGAACGGCGGCGCCTATTGGCGGGCAATGGAACGGCTGGTGACCGAAGTCTGCGGCAAGCAAGACGTCGCCTGCGTGAGTTATCCGGAGGCGATCAAGCTAATCCGCGAACGGGAGAAACCGCGGGTGGCGTCGGGGCTGTAGGATTTCGATAGGCCTGAGAGTTTGGGAGTAAAAGACCCCTCCCGGCCTGCCGGCCACCCTCCCCACAAGGGGGAGGGAGACCAAGCCGCTATGCCGGCGCCAAACTATCAACCTCGAACATCGGCCTCTGGGCACTCTCGCGATCGAAGACATGACCTCGTCATCCTCGAAAACATCCATGCCCACGATGGAGAACGGTGAGCGCACGGCATATGTCCCTCCCCCTTGTGGGGAGGGACATATGCCG
>PVBG01000036.1 GCA_002968845.1 Neorhizobium tomejilense
GGCACCCATTGCCCGCCGATGAACATGCCCCTGACGGAGGGGGTGGGGGACGTGACGACATCAAGCATAATGCAATCTCCTCAGTTGCGGTTGGGATCGTGGCGCCATGCCCGAGCGCGGGCGGCGGCTTCCTCGATCTCTTTCAGGACGGATTTCAGTCGATCCTGGCTGTTGCCCATCTCAAGGGAGGGCGAGGCCGGATAGGATGGCGGGACGGCGGTGTGGCCGCGCGGCGGCGCGGACGGCATGGCGGTGGCGTGTTCGGCCCGGCTGGCGCGGCTCGCCTCGGCGATGATGTCGCCGAGCGACAGGCCTCCGAGCAGGGCGTCCGCCGCGCCGCGCATGGCGGGGGCAGGGGATGCGACCGGACGAGGGATGGAAGCGGATCCGGCTGGTGTGGGCTGTTCCTCATCCCCCTGCCGGGACCTTCTTCCCGCCTGCGGAGAGAAGGGAGAAGCCGCGGCGTTTCCGTTCCCCCTCGCCCCGCTTGCAGGAAGAGGGTCGCCGAGCGCAGCGGAGGCGGGGTGAGGGGCGGCCGCATCCCGTCGCGCCGCCGTTGGCAGGGCAGCAAGAGCGGCGGCGGCGATATCGGCCGGTGACGCACCCGATGTCCGTGGCGGGACATGCGTGGGAGTTGTGGAGTGGGCGGGTGTGGACCCAGGCGCAGTTGGCGTCGCCGTACGCGCGCCCGGCCGTTGACCCGATGCCGAGGCCTTGCCGCCGCCCAGATAGGCGGCCTGCACCGCCGGATCGTTGCGCAGGTCCTGCGCCCGGCCCTCATGGATGATATGGCCATTCTCCAGCAGATAACCCCGGTCGGCGATGGCCAGGCTCTGCTTGGCATTCTGCTCCACGAGCAGGATGCCGATGCCGGTGTCGCGCACCACCTTCAACGCCTGGAACAGCTCCTTGCAAAGCAGGGGGGAAAGACCGAGCGAGGGCTCGTCCAGTGTCAGCAGAGCGGGGTTCGACATCATCGCGCGGCCGATCGCCACCATCTGCTGCTCGCCGCCGGACATGGTTCGCACGATCTGCCTGCTGCGCTCCTGCAGCTTGGGAAAGAGCCGCAGCACGCGCTCCAGATTGCCGGCCTCTTCGTCGCGGGCGCGGGGTGCATGGGCTCCGAGCCGCAGGTTTTCGGCAACCGAGAGATCGGCGAAGACACCTCGGCCTTCCGGCACGAGAGCGATGCCTTCGTCGACGATCCTGTTGGCGGCAAGCCCCAGTATATCGCGGCCCTGCATGGTGATCGTGCCGGTCGCGCGGCCCTCGCAGATGCCGGAGACGGCCTTGAGAAGGGTGGATTTGCCGGCGCCATTGGCGCCCAGGATGACCACGATCTCGCCCCGGCCGACTTTGAGCGATGCGCCTTCCAGCGCACGGTGCTGGCCGTAGGAGACAGACAGTCCCTTCACCTCAAGCATCGTCGTCGTCTCCCAGATAGGCGCGGATCACGGCGGCGTCGGACAGGACTTCGGCAGGGGTTCCCTCGGCGATCTTGGTGCCGGCGGCCATGACGACGCAGCGGTCGCAGAGCGAGCGGATCGCATCCATCACATGTTCGACGAGGATAACCGTCCGGCCTTCGTCGCGCAGGCCGCGGATCAGGCGGATTCCCTCCTCCAGCTCGGTCGGGTTGAGACCGGCAAGCCATTCGTCCAGCAGCACGACGCCCGGCTCTCCGGCGAGCACGCGGGCCAGTTCGACGCGCTTGGTGTCGATATAGGTCAGTTGCCCCACCATCATATGGCCGCGGCCGGCCAGGCCCACCTTTTCCAGCATGGCCTCGGCGACCGCATCCGCCTCATGACCCCAATGGCGGCGATGGCCGAAGACTGCGCCGGCCTTGACGTTTTGCAGCACGGTCATGGAGGGCAACAGGCGCACAAGCTGGAAGGTGCGCGCCACGCCGCGCCGCGCGATATCCTGCGCGGCCAGATGGGTGATGGGTTGCCCCCGCAGGCTGATCGCCCCCGAGGTGACGGGAAAGGCGCCGGAAATCAGGTTCAGCGTGGTCGATTTTCCCGAGCCGTTCGGCCCGATCAGGCCCAGCACCTGATGTTCGGTCACGTCGAAATCCATGCGGTTGACGGCCACCAGACCGCCGAAGCGCTTGGTCACGCCGCGAAGGGATAGCAGCGCGCTCATGCATAGCCCTCCGCCGATCGCATTCTCCTGGCTGCCAGGTCGATCAGCCCGACAAAACCCTTGGGCAGCAGGTAGACGATGACGAGGAAGCAGACGCCGAGAAGCAAGGTGGTCTGGTTGGGGAACGACACGGAGATCGCCTCCCACAGGAAGGTGAAGGGGACGACGCCGACAAGCGGTCCCCACAGCCGGCCGGTTCCACCCAGGAGTGCCATGATCACCACCTGGAAGGACAGCATCGGCGAGAAGGCGAGCGACGGCTCGATATAGACATAACGCGGAGCGAGCATGGCGCCGGTGATGGCGGCCACCGCGCCCGGTACCATGAACAGCAGGATCTTGGCCCGCGCTGTGTCGATGCCCGAATGCCGCGCAACCGCCTCGTCGTCACCGATGATCCTGAGCGCAAAGCCCAGCCGCGAACGGCCGATCAGCCAGCCCAGCAGCCAGACCAGCGCGGCAAGCCCCAGCAGCTGCCAATAGATGTGCATCTCGCCGATCGAGGTCAGCACGTAGATGCCCTTGGTGCCGGAGATGTTCTGGCTCCAGGTGATGATCTGGCGCACGAATTCGGCCAGCCCGAGCGTGAAGATCACGAAGTAGACGCCCGACAGGCGCAGTGTCGCCAGGCCGACAAGGGCGGCCATGACGGCGCCGCTGAGGCCGGCAATCGGCAGCAATGTCCAATAGGGCAGATACTGGATGCCGATGCCTGTCACATAGGTGCCGACGCCGAAAAACGCGGCACTTGCGAGCGAGATGTAATGGGTCGGCCCGGAAAACAGCGCCCAACTGGTGGCCAGCACCGTATACATGGCAATGGTGACGCCGATGCTCAGGCCATAGGCGCCTGCCGTCCAGGGGAGGCAGGCCGCAATGGCGAGCGCTATGGCGCACAGCGCCAGATTGCCCCAGTCGCGAGAGGAAAGAGCGCTCATGTGGTCGGCCTCCCGAACAGGCCCTGAGGGCGAAACAACAGGATCACGACGAACAGCAGGTAGGCGGCTGCCAATGTCAGGCCGGGATCGATCAGACGGGCGACGAAGGTTTCCAGGAGACCAAGCAGCAGGGCCGCAACGACCGTGCCGCGCACGTCGCCCACGCCGCCCATGATGACGATCACCAGCGCCTTCAGCGTGAAAATCACGCCCGTCGAGGCATCGAGGGTGAGGAAGGTCGAGATCAGTGCGCCGCCGGTGGCCGTAACCGCGCCGCCGAGCGCAAAGGCCAGCGCCGCGGTGCGCCGGACATCGATGCCGACCAGCCGCGCGCTTTCCGGGGCAACCGAGATGGCGCGGATTGTCATGCCGGCCCGGCTGCGGTTGAGCCACAGCCACAGCAGCCCGCAGACGACGACAGCCGCCAGAAACGCCGCGACGCGATTGGCGCCGTAGGTATCGCCCAGGATATGGACGGGCTCCGAAAGATAGGAATAGCTGAAATAGTCGCCGCCGAAAAAGGCCAGCATCAGGCCGACGGCCACGAAGGACAGACCGAAGGTCGTGAGGATGGAATCCACCTCCAGCTGGCCGCGCGATTTGGCACGCTTTACCAGCGGGCGCAGGAAAATCAGATAGATCAGCCAGTTCAGCAGAAAGGCGACCGGTGCAACGACGAACACGGTCAGCAGCGGGCTGATCTGGCTTCCGGTCCATAACCAGAAGGCGACGAACCCCCCGGCCACCAGCATTTCGCCGTTGGCGAGGTTCATGATCCGGGCCATGCCGTATTGCAGGTTCAGGCCCATGGCGATCAGCGCATAGGTTCCGCCCAGCAGTAGCCCTGTTATGAGTATGTCCATGCCATTCCCCGGCTTGAAAGATGCCCCGGAATCCGGCTTGCGGATCCCGGGAATGCCTGTTGCTTTTACTTCCAGGCGGCTTTTTTCTTCACGTCGACAGCGCCGTCGCGACCGGTGGAGGCCACGCCCTTGAACACGCCGCCCTGCCACTGGCCGACCGTCCAGAACGAGGGGTTGTTGTTATGTCCGTCGAACTTGATCGGGCCGATCACGGTGTCGAAGCTGTTGGCCTTGATGTGCTTGATGATGGCGGCATTGTCGAAGGAACCGACAGCCTCGATCGACTTTTCCAGGACCTGGAAAGACGAGTAGACCATGGCGCTCGCCCAATAGTCCGGCTTGGCGCCCGTGACCTCTTCGTGGCGTTTGGCATAGGCCTTGAAGGCCTCTCCGTCGGCATTGACACCGCCGATGCCCAGCACACCGTCGACCGCCGTGCGGAACCGGCCCGCATAGGCCGGGAATGCCGTGGCGACGGCGGTGAAGAATGCACCGACCTTGAGATCTTCGACAATTGCCTGTTCGGTCAGGGCGAAGGTGTCTGGCGGATAGGACCAGGCAATGAAGGCATCCGGAGCGGCGGCCTTGGCGGCCTTCATGACCGGCGACAGGTCCTGGGTGCCGAGCGGATAGGACGTCTCGTAAACCAGCTCGAAGCCGGCTTTCTTGAAGGCGGGTTTTGCCTCGTTCATCAGTTCGATGCCGAAGGCGTCCGCGACGTTGACCATGGCGAGCTTCTTGCCGATGTCGCCCCGGTCGCGAAGCTTGACCATCGTGTCCACCACACCCTGCACCACCGGCTTGGCGCCGCCAAGCGTGATGAAGACGTTGGGAAACTGAGCGGATAGGGCATCGGCCTTGTCGGTGGTCGCCGTCGAGGTGATCATCGGCAGGCCGTAGCGTGCGTAGATCGGTGCGGCGGCCAGGTTGAGCCCGGTCGAATAGGGCGGCAGCACGATCTTTGCCTTGTCCTGGTCGACGAGACGCTGCACGGCCTTGATGGTTTCGCCCGGATTGGTCTGGTCGTCGTATTCGATGGCTTCGAGCTTGTAGGTCTTGCCGCCGACCCTCAGGCCGCCGCGACCGTTCACGTCGTTGATCCAAAGCTTGACGTTCGGCCAGTAGCTGACCGCCGCCCCGCCGGCCAGAGGCCCGGTTTTGGGCGCAACGGCGCCGACCTTCAAAACCTCCTGCGCCATGGCCGGAGCTCCGGCCACGCCGGCTGCAAGCGCCAAGGCGGCCAGCCGGGTAAATGTCCTGCGTTTCATTCTCTTCTCCTCCCGTTGTTGCATGCTAAGTCCGTGTGACGGGCTCATCCGACCTGGTCGGGCAGGTCCCGTTCGGTCATCCACTGGATTTCGGTGAACTCCTCGATCACCGCCCTCCCGCCAAAGCGGCCGTAACCGCTTGCCTTCACGCCCCCGTAGGGCATCGTCGGATCGTCGCAGACGGTCGTCCCGTTGATATGCACCGCCCCGACTTCTATCCGCCGCGCGATTTGCCGTGCGCGCGGCAGATCGACCCCGAAGACTGCGGCTGTCAGGCCGTATTCCGTATCGTTGGCAACGGTCACCGCCTCGTCGGCATCCGCCACCCGAACCACGCCGACCACCGGGCCGAAGGTCTCTTCCTCGTAGATCCGCATGCCGTAGGCGACATGGTCGAGTATGGTCGGCTGTATCAGCGTGCCGGCATTCTTTCCGCCCGTGACCAGCACCGCACCCTTGGCCAGGGCATCGTCGACCAGACCGTGGAGGCGCGCCGCGGCCTCCGGACTGATGACGTGGCCGTAGAGCGGCTGGCCGGTGGCCGGATCGCCGCACAGCCGGTCGGCCTCCACTTTCAGCCGCGCAATGAAGCTGTCGGCCAGGCTTTCCTCGACGATGATCCGGTCCGTCGACATGCAGACCTGGCCCTGGTTGAAGAAAGCGCCGTGGGCGACCGCCCTGGCGGCTCCGTCCAGATCCGCATCGGCGAGCACGACCGACGATGCCTTGCCGGAGAGTTCCAGCAGGCAACGCTTGAGATGCCGCGCCGCCATCTCGGCGATCTGCCTGCCGACCCGGGTCGAACCGGTGAAATTCACGCGCCGCACGGCCGGATGGGCAATCAGCGCTTCGACCACATCATGGGCATCCTCGGGCGCGCTGCTCACATAGTTCAGCACACCGTCCGGCAGGCCCGCGTCGATCAGGATCTGTGCCACGGTCTCGTGCACCTTGGGGCAAAGCTCCGAGCCCTTCAGCACCACCGTGTTGCCGAGCGCCATCGGCGCTGCAACCGCCCGGACGGCCAGGGCCACCGCCGCATTCCATGGCGCAAGCCCCAGGACCACGCCGGCCGGCCGACGGATCAGGCGGTAGCGCACGCCCGGCGGCCCGCCTTCCACCTCGTCGTCGCGGATGGCATCGACGAGGCTCGCAGCCTGACGCAGGGTCGCCTGGGCAACCTCGACATTGAAGCGGACCCATTCGGGGGTTGCGCCGACCTCGAGGTGAGCGATCGCACACAAACTGTCGACGCGTTCCATCAGCATGTCCGCCCCCCGCAAGAGCAGTGCCGAGCGCTCCTGCGGTCGAAGGCCGGACCAGGCCGGAAAGGCTCCGGCCGCAGCATCGGCGGCGGCTTCCGCTTCCGTCGCACCGAAGGCCGCGGCCTGCGTCAACACCGTTCCCGTGGCCATGTCGCGGCGTTCGTAACTGCGCTCATCCAGCGCGGAAACGGACGCTCCACCGACGATACCCCTAGCTACGAACATGCGTCCTCCCAAACGGCCGTTCGTTGATCCTCCCGCAGCCCGTCTTGTTATTTTTTCAGGGTTACGAGCCCTATTTTGATTGACATCGCCGCAGAGTAAATGACGTTCTGTGGGAATGTATTTCCTCGTTGTGGGATTTTAGATGCCCGACCGTAAACGGCTTTCGCCCAGCCCCGCCCCGCGGCCGGAAGCACCTGTTCGCGCAGAGCGGTTCCGGGCAGCGCTGCAGACGCGCGTGCTCGGCCGGGCGGGTCTTGGCGACGCGGAAAACTTCCGGGCGCTGATCCTCGAAAAGGGCGAGGCGGCCCTGCGCGACGGGGATGAGCTGGTTCTTCCCCTGTCCGGTCCGGTCATGGGCTGGATACCGTGGCGGGACGGCATGCGGCTGGAATTGGGTGCCGGCGCGCAGGGGACCCATCTGCTGCTGGGAGCTTCGACGCTCGACCGGGTCCTGCAGCGCCGGGCGGAAGCATCCCAGCTACGTTTCATGGTGGAGCGGTCCTCGTTCATGCGTCTGGGTGCCGGCAACAGTGCCAGCGATGCGGTCGCCGCCTGCTTTACCGGCATACTGGCCGAAACCCTGCGCCCGGGCCCGATGTCGGCGGCCGTGGTGGAATCGCTGCTGCACATTCTGCTCGTCCACCTTCATCGCAACCTGCCGGCCGGTCATGGCGCGGGCGCCCAACCCGGCGCCCCCAAGACGCTTTCCAGCCAGTTCACCGCATTGGTCGAAAGCCATTTTCGCAAGCACTGGACGGTCGCCCGCTATGCCGGCGAACTCGGCATTTCGCGCGACCGGCTGAACGACATCTGCCTGCGCGCCTATGGCCGGCCGCCGGCGCGGCTCATCCGCGAACGGCAGCTGATGGAGGCCCGCATCTATCTTGCGAGCTCGCCCCTGTCGCTGGGGCAGGTCGCCGGTGTCCTCGGTTTTGCCGGTGCCGCTCAGTTCAGCCGGTTTTTCAAGTCGCTGCAGGGCCAATCCCCCGCGCGCTACCGCCTCGATCTGCGCCGCTTCAGCCCGGTCGATGCGTCAAGCCAGAACGCTCTTCACGCCTGGCCGTGAAATCGCTCTATCCGGAAGTCATGGATGGGCGTCTCGGTCGCGCCGGTCGAGATCAATTCCGCCATCACGTCGCCGACGCCGGGGCCGAGCTGGAAGCCGTGGCCGCAAAAACCGAAGGCATGGAACAGCCCCGGCGTCGTCGCCGACCGTCCCATAATCGGAAGGCCGTCGCCGACATAACCTTCGCAGCCGGACCAGGTGCGGATCACCGAGACATTGGCGAGCGCCGGCAGGATCGGCAGCAGGGCACGCAACTGGCCGGGAAGCCGGGCGGGGTCGGCCCTGGCATGGCCTGTGTCGAGCGAAACATCGGTACGTTCCGCTCCGCCACCGAAGACGATGTTTCCGCGCTCCACCTGGCGCAGGTAACCGCCGCCGTGGTCATGGCCCCAGACGCCGACAACCGGCAGGATGCGATGCGGCAGCGGCTCGGTTACCCCCATCTGCGGCCCCTTCGCCACGATCGGGACGGCTTCCCCGAACTGCGCGGAAATCCGGGCGCCCCAGGCGCCGGCGGTGTTAAGGAGGCAAGCAGCGGCATGGACGCCGTTCGAGGTTTCTACCTCGAAGCCATAGGCGCTTCGCCGGATCGCTTTCACCTCCACGTTCTCGACGATCTCGGCACCGATACGTCGCGCGGCACCGGCGAAAGCCGGGGCGATCAGGCGCGGATTGCCACTTCCATCCTCCGGAGAAAAGGAGGCGGCGATCGCCTCGGGTCCGAGCCCCGGAAAACGTGCACGGAGTTCCGTCGCGGTAAGTTCCTCGAGGTTGAGACCCCAAGGTCTGGCGGCTGTCGCGAAACTGCGCATTTCCTCGAGACCCGCCTGGCTGAACACCAGCCGGACATGGCCGGTCGCCCGAAACTCGACGTCCCGATCCAGCATCTCCGCCGCCTTGCCCCAAAGCGTCAGGGATCGTCGGGCGAGGGGAAGTTGCGGCAGGTGGCGGCCGCTGCGGCGGATATTGCCGAATGAAGCGACCGTCGCGCCGCTGCCCACCCGGTTTCGCTCGATGAGCGTCACGCGCACCCCGCGCCGGGCGAGAAAATAGGTCGATGCGGCCCCCATCAGGCCACCACCCAGCACGATCACATCCATAAGGCCGTTTCCGCAATGTCTTTCATCATCGCCACCATTCCGGTGCGGGCGACCGGTGTCAAAGTCGAGGTTTTCATCATCCCATAAGCCGGACCTATGGGACGCCCCCCTGGCGAGGCATAAGCGGCACTTATGGGCAGCGGCTTTTTCGCTCTTGGACCGCCTTTGCCAATTCGTGCCAGCTTCATGACAAGCAGCAGGAAAGGATTGAGCGACATGGACAGTGCGGCCGCGCCAGGCAAAGGAACCAGCGATCAGCAGGACTGGAAGATCGGCGTCGATATCGGCGGGACCTTCATCGACTTCTGTGCACTGGAAACGCGATCCGGCCGGGTTGCCTCGCTCAAGGTTCTGACGACACCGGACAATCCGGGTGCGGAACTGATGACGGGACTATCGCTTCTGGCCGAACGGGAAGGGCTCGAACCGGCAGCCGTCAGCCGTTTTGTCCATGGAACGACCGTCGGCATCAACACCGTGATCCAGCGTCGCGGGGTGTCGCTGGCGCTGATGACCAATGCCGGTTTCGAAGACGTCATCGAGCTGGCTCGGTTGCGGATGCCGGACGTCTATTCCCTGTTCTGCTCCCGGCCGGACCAGCTCATTGCCCGCGACATGATCTTCGGCATTCCCGCTCGCTTGCGGGCGGATGGCAGCGAGATCGAGGCGCCGGATCTGGAGGCGGTCGTGGCAGCGGTCGCAAAGGCGAAGGCCAATGGCGCCGCCGGCATCATCGTCTCCTTCCTGCATTCGTGGCGCACCGACATCCATGAGGTGGCGGTCAGGCAGGAAATCGCAAGGCTCGCCCCGGAACTCTTCGTCTTCACGTCATCCGAGGTCTGGCCGGTGATCCGCGAATACGAGCGGACCACCACCGCTATCCTCAACGGTTACGTCCATCCGCGTGTCTCCGGTTATCTGACCGCACTCGAGGAAAAGCTGTTGTCGCGTGGCGTCACGGCGCCGGCGCTGCTGACCAAGTCGAACGGCGGCGTGATGAATGCCGACGAAGGCAAACGGTCCTGTGTGCAGATGCTGTTGTCGGGTACCGCCTCAGGTGTCATAGGCGCCGCCTGGCTCGCCCGCCGTGCCGGCGAGAAGCATATCCTTACCCTCGATATCGGCGGCACCTCGGCCGACTTTGCACTGATCATCGACGGCGAACCGCAATTCGGCACCGGCGAACTGGTCGGCGAGTTCCCGTTGCATATCCCGTCCGTGTCGGTCAGCTCGATCGGCATCGGCGGCGGCTCGATCGCCAGCGTCGATGCGCAGGGCGTGTTGCGGGTCGGGCCGGAATCGGCCGGCTCGACGCCCGGACCGGCCTGTTACGGACGCGGCGGGGAGCAGGCGACCGTGACCGACGCCATGGCCGTCTGCGGCTGGCTCGGTCACAGCCAGATGGCCTACGGGCAGCTACAGATCGACGTCGGCCTTGCCCGCGCGGCCGTCACGCGGCTCGCTGAAAAGATCGGACGGACCGCGGAGGAGGCGGCCCAGGCCATCCTCGACGTCGCCATCTCGGAAATGTTCGTGGAGGTCGAGAAACTCGCATCGCGCGCCGGCGTCGATCTCAGGGAATTCACGCTGATGCCGTTCGGCGGCGGCGGCCCGATGCTCGGCGCCTTCCTCGCCCGCGAATTTCATATGGCGAAGGTGATCGGCGCAACGCGCCCGGGTGTCGTCTCGGCGCTCGGAGGTCTGGTGGCAGATCTGCGCGGTGACTTCATCCGCACCGTGTTTACCCATCTCTCCGACCAGGCGGCACCGCAAATGCGCGAGGCGCTGGACGCGCTTGCCGTCGAGGGGCGCAACTGGCTCGCCAAGCAGGGGCATGCCGGCGCCGCGACGCTCAATGTCTCCGCCGACATGCGTTATGTCGGCCAAAGCTTCGAGATCGAAGTGCCGATCCAGCCAGCCTGGATCGCAGAGGGCAAGCTCGGTTCGATCGAGGAAGCCTTTCATGCCATGCACGAAAGACTCTACGATTTCCATGATCCCGACGGAGCGATCGAGATCGTCAACCTGCGGCTCTCGGCCATCGGTGCCGGCCCGGCACTGGAAATCCCGGTCAATGCCCGCGAAGACGGTGAGGCGGCTATTCCAGAGCGCGAGATCCCGGTCTTTACCGGCAAGAGTTTCGAATGGATCGGCCTCTATCGGCGTGATCGCCTGCGTCCCGGCAGCCGCTTCGCCGGCCCGGCGGTCGTTGCTCAGGAAGATACGACCTTTGCAATCCCGAGCGGCGCCCATGTCGAGGTCGATCGCCAACTGAATCTGCATCTCACCTTTTCGGAGTAACGGCCCATGTTCGATCCCTTGAACCTTCAGGTGTTTGCCAATCACACCCGCGCTGCTGCCGAAAACATGGCCTATACGCTGCAGCGGACCGCGCATTCCGCTTTCGTCAAGGAGACGGAAGACTTCACGGTCATGCTGGTCAACCGCAAAGGCGAGACGTTCGGCGTGCCGATGGGATTGGGAGCGACCTGGTATCCGGGCCTTACCTATACCCGCGCGATCGCGATGATCGACGATTACAAGCCCGGCGACGTGGCATTCACCAACGATCCCTATTCCTGCTTCGTGGCGACGCACGCGCCGGACACCCATCTGTGGAAACCGGTCTTCTACGATGGCGAGATCATCGCCTGGACCGGCGGTCATATCCACAACACCGACATGGGCGGCGCGGTGCCGGCCTCCCTGTCGCGAGCGTTGACGGAAATCCATCAGGAGGGCATCCGCTTCCCGCCGATGAAACTGGTCAATGAAGGTGTTTTCGACGAAGACATTCTGAAGATCATGACCACCAATGTCCGCAAGCCCGATCTCAATATAGGCGACATGAAAGCCCTGGTTGGGGCGCTCAACACGGGCGAGCGCAAGATCCTCGCCATGGTCGAGAAATTCGGCATTGAAGCCTTTCTAGAGGGCACCGAGGTCCTGCTCGACCATGCCGAAGCGCAGGCCCGCGATCTTCTGCGTGCGATGCCGGACGGGACCTGGGAATTCGTCGATTATGCCGACGAAGATTCGGTCGAAGCCAACCCGTGCCGCCTGAAGCTGACGCTGACGATCCGGGGCGACGAGGCGATCCTCGACTTCACCGGTTCCGACCCGCAGCTCGGCTCGTCGCTCAACGTGCCCTCGGGCGGCGACCCACGCCATACGATGCTTCTGGTCGGTGTCTATTACGTACTTTACACGCTGAACCCGAAGATCCTCCTCAATACCGGCCTAACGAGACCGTTCACCTGCACCACGCCAAAGGGCAGCGTGCTCAATCCGATCGCGCCGGCTGCCGTCGGCATGCGCTCGCTGACCTGCGCGCGGCTGCGCTCCGTCATATTCGGCGCCTTCTGCCAGGCCGTGCCTGAAAAGCTGCCGGCCGCACCGGCCGGCAACAATTGCATCGTCAACGTCATGACAACCGACGAACGGAACGGCCGCACGGTGATCGCTGCCGTCAATCCGGTGGTCGGCGGCGGCGGCGGCATGCCCCACCGCGATGGCACCAACGGCTCCGGCGCCGATGCCGCCTATCTCAAGAATACGCCGATCGAGATCACCGAGACGGAAGTGCCGATCGAGTTCGTCAAATATGGCCTGGCAAGGGACAGCGGTGGCGCCGGACGCTGGCGCGGCGGGCTCGCGACCGAAATGGCCTTCCGGGTCTTTTCCCCCGGCAGCCGTATCACCGCGCGCAACCGCGACCGCAGCTTCTTCCGGCCCTGGGGCACGCTGGGCGGCAGGGCTGCCGGCCTGTCCGACATGGTGCTGAACCCGGGCCGTGACGACTTCCAGCGGCTCGGCAATATCGATACCGCGGTTCTGCAGCCCGGCGATGTCCTGGAGATCCGCTCAGCCGGCGGCGGCGGGCGCGGCAACCCTGTCGCACGCGAGACCTGGCGCGTGGCGCAGGACGTCGCACGCGGTTATGTTTCTTCCGAGGCTGCCGAGCGTGACTATGGCGTCGTCATCCGCGGCGGCATCGTGGACGAGGCCGAAACCGAAAAGGTGAGAGCCGCTCGGACCGCGCCGACGCGATACTTTCACTATGGCCCCGAGCGCGAGGGCTACGAGGCGCAATGGACGCCGCAGGCCTACGACCTGCTGACCGACCTGCTGCAGGGCCTTCCCATACATTGGCGCTTCTTCACCAAGACGGAGATCTTCCGTCGGATGAAGGGGCGGGTCGGAGCCGAAGGCGTGGCCGCCGCGTTCGCGGATGTGCGCGCACGTTTCACGAACATGCCAAGCCCCGCCGAGGCTCGGAAAGAGGCTGCTGAATGACATCGGAATTGCAGCCTGCCGATCTCGGGGGCCGAATTGTGCGCCTTGCCGAAAAGGGCAGGCCGCAGGTTCGGTTCCGGCTGGATGGCGCCGATTGCCAGGCACTGGCCGGCGACACGGTGCTCACCGCCGTCCTGGTCTGCGCGCCTGCCGTGCGGCAGTCGGAATTCGGCCGAGAGAAACGGGCCGGCTTCTGTCTGATGGGAGCCTGCCAGGACTGCTGGCTATGGCAGGAAGACGGCGGGCGGCTGCGGGCCTGTTCCACATTGGTCGCCGAGGGCATGCAATTGCGGACTGTGCCACCGGAAACATGGCCATGACGGCGCCGGGCGGTGAAAAAGTGATGATCGTCGGTGCCGGCCCGGCCGGTATCCGCGCCGCCGAGCGTCTCGTTCAGGCCGGGATCAGACCCATCGTCATCGACGAGGGCATCAAAGCCGGTGGCCAGATCTATCGACGCCCGCCACACGGTTTCGCACGACCGCCGGAACAGCTCTATGGATCGGAAGCCCGCAAGGCCGTGGCACTCCATACGGTGTTCGACTACATGGTTGCCGCCGGACAGATCGACTATCATCCGCAAAGTTCGGTCCTGACGATCGCCGGCGATTTTCTACAGGCGCTGACGCCGGCCGGTCGCAGGGATTTCACCTACGACCGCCTGATCCTTGCCACCGGCGCCATGGATCGCCTGGCGCCGATCCCCGGCTGGCAGGCGCCGGGTGTCTACAGCCTCGGGGCGGCACAGATCGCCCTGAAGGCGCAGGGCGTCGCCCTCGGCAGCCGGATCGTTCTTGCCGGTTCGGGGCCGCTACTGACACTCGTCGCGACCCAGTTGCTGAAAGCCGGCGCCAAAATCGCCGCGATCCTCGACACGTCTTCCATCCGCAACCAGGCGGCGGGTCTTCCGGGCATGCTGGCAAGGCCGGGCCTGGTCCTGCGTGGCCTGCTGATGCGGGCAAAGCTCGGCCGGCTTTATCATGCCGGCGTGACCTTGGATCGGATCGAAACCGACGAACGCGGCCCCGTCGGCCTGTGCTGGCGGGATGCAAGCGGCCGGGCGCATGTGACGGCATGCGACATGGTCGGCCTCGGCTGGCATCTGCGCGCCGAAACGCAGCTCGCGGGCCTGGCAGGCTGCACGTTCGACTACGACGAAAGCTGGTCGCAATGGCTGCCCCGGACCGACCGGATGGGCAGGGCGGCCGAGGGACTGTATCTGGCCGGTGATGGTCTGAGAATTCTCGGTGCGGACGGTGCGGAGGTCGCCGGTCGGCTTGCCGCGACCGCCTGCCTTGTCGATATGGGTCTTCCTTCGCCGGACGCGAGATCGGATCTGCGCCGGTTGGGCCGCTACGAAGGTTTTGCCCGCGCCGTCGCGCGCGCCTTTCCCTGGCCGGGCGAAATGGTCCGCGCCGTTCCGGACGAGACGGTCGTCTGCCGCTGCGAAGGGGTGACGGCAGGCGAGTTGCGCGAGAGCGTCGTTTACGGCGGGGGCGAAGCCAACCGGGTCAAATCGCTGGCGCGCGTCGGAATGGGCCGCTGCCAGGGGCGTTACTGTCAGCTCGCCGGTGCCGACCTGATCGCCGAAAACGCCGGCATCAAGGTTTGCGACGCGGGACGGCTCCGCGAACAGGCGCCCGCCAGGCCCCTGCCGATCGGCCTCTGGGTTCGCGATGCCTGATCGGTTTGGCTAGGAGGTTTACGATTCCAGGCCGCTTGCCTTCAGGACGCTGGCACAGGCTTCGCGCAGATCGTCGCGCATGGCGAGATGGCTTCCCGTCAAAGGCCGGTCCCGGCTGGTGAGCAGGGCAATCGGCACGGAAATCTTCTGCCGCAGCTGCCTGAGGACAAGGCCGGGGAACTGCTGCCATGGCAGGAGCCCATCGACGATTGCGACACCAAAGCGGTCGCGGACGAAGGGGAGGGCGGTAATCGAGATATCGATCTCGATCGCCGGGTTGAATATCTGCATTTCCGCGGCCGCGGCGCTGACCAGTAGGCGGCCCGGCAGTGTGCCGGCCCGGTAGGAGATCAAAGTTTCGTCCTGCAGGTCGGCAAAGCCGATTTGATCCAATTCGGCCAGCCGATGGTGTTCAGGGACGATGCAGACAAGCTGCGTGTGCCCGAGTGTCTCCACCTCGATGCCCGGACGGGCCGTGTTGTTCATCACGATTCCGAGCGGCGCATCACCGTCGCGGATCATGTCGACGACGTTGACCAATGGGGCGATCAGCGAGCGCACGACGATATCGGGATGGGCCGCACGGAACGACAGGAGCGCCTTGGGGACGATCGCCATCGCCGGGGGTGCCGACGCGGCGACCCGGATCAGTCCGGTGCGGCCGAAACGCATGTCCGTGGTGCGGCGGCGAAGGGCGCCGAGTTCGGAAAAAATCCGTTCGCACTCCGGATAAAGCTCTTCGGCCTCCCGGGTCGGAACCAGCTTTCCGCGGACCCGGTTGAAGAGCTTGAAGCCCAGCTGGTCCTCGGCATGCAGCAGGATCTGGCTGAGCGCCGGCTGCGATATGTTGAGCATCGCCGCAGCCCCGGTCACCGTCCCGGTCCGCATGAGCATGCAGAATACCTCGAGCTGGCGTGCCTGCATCCGGTTCACCGTGTCCTTTGGTTCGCGGGTTTCACTCTAGTCTATAGGCCCCAGGATCAGAAATCCGCCACCTTGCCCCAGGCGGAGGTTTGAAAACGTTTCGGATGATAGGGTAGCGGATCGACGATCTGGTTGGCGGCGGTGACGATGTCGGCGATCAGGTGGCCGGCGCCGGGTCCGATACCAAAACCGTGGCCGCTGAACCCCGCGGCCAGAATGAAGCCCGGAACACTCGCGACTTCGCCGATCGCCGGAACCCCGTCCGGGGTCGAGTCGATATAGCCGGCCCAGCTGGCAGTGATGCGGCGCCCGCCGAGCGCCGGCAGCAGTTCGACGGCGCGCTCATAGGTCAGCTTGATCGTGCTGGCGTCGACGGCCGGATCGAGGATGCGCATATGCTCCATCGGCGTCGGCCGGTCCAGCCGCCAGCGGGCCAGGCTTTCATGACCGCTGCGCAGACCTTCAAGACCGCCGGGTGACAGGCTGCGCCAGCGGCGCATGAACATCGGCAGGAACTGCGCCGCGAAACGCATGTTCTGGGCCGTCAGGTCGATGCGTCCGCGCCCGCTGATGGCGAGCGTGTGGCCGCCGTCACCCCGGCGAGTCACCGAGACGCGGGCTGTGTGGAGCGCATCCGGCAGGTTCCCGTCACCGGGACCGACGGAGAGAATGGAGGAGCGGGTCGAGGCCTGCGGGAAACGAATGCCGAGCTGGCGGCAGAAGGACGACGCCCAGGCGCCGCCGGCCAGAATTGCGACCTTGGTCCGGATCGTGCCGTGTTCGGTTACGACGCCCGAGAGCCTGCCGCCTTCCATCTCAATGCCGCGCGCCGCGCAGTTCTGGAGCACCGCCCCGCCCAGCTTTACGATCGCGCGGGCGACTGCCGGGGCGGCATTGGCGGGGTCGGCGGTCCCGTCCGTCGGCGAGTACACGCCGCCTTTCCAGCTGCGTCGCGTCGCCTTGCCGCGCTCGCTTGCCTCGGCACTGTCGAGCATGTGGGTGGTGACGCCCACCGTGCGGGCGAAATCCCGCCAGCGGGCCCAGCCTGCCAGCTCTTCCTCGTTGTCGCTGAGATAGAGGAGACCGCAGCGCCGGAAGCCGGTATCCTCGCCGGTCTCGGCGGCAAAGCGTTCCCACAGGTCGAGGCTTTTGGTCGCCATCGGAAGTTCGCGCGCATCGCGGTTCTGCTGCCGGCACCAGCCCCAATTGCGGCTCGACTGCTCGGCGCCGACACGCCCCTTTTCGATGAGCACCACTTTCAGGCCGCGTCCGGCGAGATAATAAGCCGTGAAGACGCCGACGATACCGGCACCGATGACGACCGCGTCGGCGGAATGCGGCAGTCGGGCGTCGGTTTCGACAAGCGTGAGCGGTGCTGGCATGACAATCGATCTCCTGGCGCAAACGGGTCGGTGCGCCAGCATAATGGTGCAGCCCGCGTCGAGGTTACTGCACACGCCGCTTGAACCGCACAAGATTCCGCTCATGGCCGATGATGCAACTTATTGTGCTGGCTGTTCGTGCGCAGAATGGAATAGACAAGACAAGCCAATGCGTTAAAGTCGATCTCGGAAATCTGCGGCATAAAATGCCGCTGCCCTTGGGAGGTGTCCTCACGTGAAGCTCGATCGTATCGACATCAAGATCCTCTACGAGTTGCAGAAGAACGGTCGCATCACAAATGTCGAGCTAGCCGAGCTGGTCAATCTTTCACCCAGTCCCTGCCTGATGCGCGTCAAGAAACTTCAGCAGGAAGGTTATATCGAAGGTTATTCGGCCCAGATCAACATCGGCAAGCTTGGCCAGACCCTGACGGTCTTCACCGAGGTCACGCTCAAAAACCATCGGCAGATCGACTTCGCGCGTTTTCTCGCGGCCGTGGAAAAAGTCGACCAGGTGATAGAATGCCACCTGGTGTCGGGCGGGTACGACTATATGCTCAAGTTCGTCACCGCCGGTATCGGCGAATATCAGACGATCATGGAACGGCTGACCGATATGGATATCGGCATCGACAAATATTTCAGCTTCGTTGTCCTGAAGTCACCGATCGTCAAAGCCCATATGCCGCTCATCAGCCTGTTCCGGGTATAGCCGCGTACGGTCCAAGCCGAATTGTCTACGGACGTGAGACGGCAATTGCCGCCTCAGCCGTGCACATAGGTTTTGACGAGTTCCGGATCACGCTCCAGGCGATCGAGCCAGCTCGGATCGAGCTTCGGCACGGACGAGAACAGCAGTTTCGAATAGGGGTGCTGCGGGACCTTCGAGATCGCAGGCGTGATTTCCTCGACCTTGCGGCCGTTATACATCACGACGATCTCGTCGCAGATCGCTTCGACAACCGACAGATCGTGGCTGATGAAGATGTAAGAGAGGGAAAGCTCCCGCTGCATTTCCTTCAGGAGATCGATGACCGCCGCCGCAACGACGGTGTCGAGGGCAGAGGTGATCTCGTCGCAGACGATCAGTTTCGGCTCGGCGGCGAGCGCCCGGGCAAAATTGACGCGCTGTTTCTGACCGCCTGAAAGCTCGGCGGGGGTTCGGCTGCGAAGCGTTTTCGGCAGGCGGACCATGTCGAGAAGCTCGTCGATCCGGGCATCCCGGACCTTGCCTTTCATGCCGTGGTAGAATTTCAGCGGCCGCCCGAGAATTTCCTCGATCGTTTTCGCCGGATTGAGCGAGGTGTCCGCATGCTGGAAGACGATCTGCAACTCGCGCAACTGCTCCCGGCTTCTCTGCCGGGCGGAGCGGGCAAGTTCGTGCCCGTCGAGGATCAGTTGACCGGCTGATGCGGGCAGGATACCGGCAATCGAGCGAGCAAGCGTGGACTTGCCGCAGCCGGATTCGCCGATGATGCCGAGATTGCGGCCTCGTTCGAGGGAAAGGCTTGCCTCCTGCACGGCCTTGACGAGCGGCAGACCGTCGGCTTGGACCGGGCCGTATCCGGCAATCAGGCCATTGACCTTCAGGAGCGGCGCGTGTTCCGGCGCTGCAACAACGACGCTTTCGCCGCGAGACTTCGGTTCAAAGGCCGACAGCAGCTCGCGCGTATAGGGATGCTTGGCATCGGACAGGATATCGGCAGTGCTGCCGACTTCCTGCACATCGCCGCCACGCAGCACGACGATGCGATCGGCAATCTGTGCGACGACCGCCAGATCGTGGGACACATAGACGCCGGCAATGCCGCTTTTCTTCATCACCGCCTTGAAGGCCCGCAACACCTCGATCTGGGTGGTCACGTCGAGCGCGGTGGTCGGCTCGTCGAAGATGACGAGCTTCGGATCGGCGATAAGGGCCATCGCGGCGGCAAGCCGCTGCAACTGGCCACCGGAAACCTGGTGCGGATAACGGTTGCCGATCTCCTCGGGATTGGGCAGCGAAAGCGCCCTGAACAGGGAAATCGCCTTCTCCCTAGCCTGTGCCAGCGGCATCAGCCGATGAATGCGCGTCACTTCGACGACCTGATCGATGATGCGCTTCGACGGGTTGAACGCGGCTGCGGCGGACTGCGGCACATAGGAGACCTCGAGGCCGCGCACACGTGCGCGCTGACGCTCGCTCAGCGTCACCATGTCCTTACCGGCCACTGTGACGCTGCCGCTCGAGATCCGACAGCCGGGACGGGCATAGCCCATGATCGTCAGCGCGATCGTCGTCTTTCCCGATCCGCTTTCTCCGATCAGGGCGACGATTTCGCCCGGCGCGACATCGAGATCGATGCCCTTGATAATCTCGATGCGGCGGCCCGCATCGGTCGTTGCCTCTACCCTCAGATCGCGAATTTCAACGAGATTTTCCATTCACGTGCTCCGATCGCGTATCTTCTTGGGCAAATTGTCGATCAGCAGGTTGACGCTGATGGTGAGGCTCGCAATTGCCAGCGAGGGGACGATGACGGCGGGCGCCCCGAATGGCAGGCCGCCGATATTCTCGTGAACCAGTGCTCCCCAATCCGCATAGGGCGGCTGGACGCCGAGACCGAGGAAGGAAAGCCCGGAGAGAAGGAGGACGACGAACACGAAGCGGATGCCGAAATCGGCAAGCAGCGGCCCGGTGATGTTCGGCAGGATTTCCGAAAAGACGACATAAGGGATGCCCTCGCCACGGGTCCGGGCAACCGTGATGTAATCCATCGTATTGACGTTTACGGCAAGCGACCGGGCAAACCGATAGGCGCCGGGTGTGTAGATCACGGCCAGCATGAGGATCAGAACGGGGAGCGACGACCCGACTGCGGCAGCAACGACCAGACCCGAAAGCTTGCTCGGAATTGAGTTGAGGGCATCGAGCAGGCGGCTCAGCAGCGTATCGAACCAGCCACCGATAACGGCGGCTGCCATGCCGAGCGCCGCACCGCTGAAACACGCGAGGCAGACGGCGGCAAGCGAGATGCCGACCGTATAGCGGGCGCCCATGATGATGCGCGATAACATGTCCCGGCCCAGGTAGTCGGAGCCGAGAAGCAGTTTGCTGCTGATTGGGCCGAAATAGTCTTCGTCGATGATCTCGCCAACGGGATAGGGGGTGATGTGGGGCGCGAGAAGGGCGATCACCGCCCAGAAGAGAATGATCGCAAAGCCGATCATTCCAACCCAGCTGAAACGATAGCTCACTCTGCGGGGCAGCGTCGTGGAAGTCGTCATGGTCAGCGCACCCTCGGATTGGCCAGGATTGCAACAATGTCGGCGAACGTGATGAGTGCGAGGTAGCCGACGCAGAAAATGATGGCGCAGGATTGAATGAGCGGGAGATCCCGGGTGGAAACGCCGTCGACCATCAGCTTTGCGACGCCCGGGTAGTTGAAGATCGTCTCGACGATGATGACGCCGCCGACCAGGTAGGAGAGCGCGAGCGCAATCGCATTGGCGATCGGGCCGACCGCGTTCGGCAGTGCGTGCAGCAGGACGGCGCGCCGGCGTGACGCGCCCTTGAGGATCGCGGCCTCCACATAGGGCGTGTTGATCGTATCGATGACGGCGGCGCGGGTCATGCGGATCATCTGGGCCGAGACGACGAAGGTGAGCGTGACGACCGGCATGGCGTAGATCCTCAGCACCTGCCAGAAGGACGTGACGTCGCTGGCGAAAGAAAGCGCCGGCAGCCATTTGAGATAGACGGAGAACAGGAGCACGGCCGAGGTCGCGATCATGAACTCGGGTACCGAGATGATGCCGATCGTCAGGATTGTCACGATACGGTCGTAGACCGAGCCGCGAAACATGGCGGCGGTGATGCCAAGCGTCAGCGACAGGGGAACCGCAAAAAGCGTGACGATGCCGGCAAGGCGCATCGTGTTGACGAACCGCGCCCCGATCAGCTCTGCCACCGGCACGTTGTTGACATAGGATATCCCCAGGTCTCCCTGCAACAGGCCGATGAGCCATCGCCCGAAGCGGAGGAGGGCAGGTTCGTCGAGATGCATCGCGGCCCTGAGACCGGCAACGGCTTCCGGCGTCGCGGCCTGACCGAGCAGGATCGTGGCGGTATCGCCCGGCAGCATTGCCGTTGCGAAAAAGACCGCAAAGGACACGATCAGCAGCGTCAGCGCCGAACTGCCGAGCCGGTTCGTGATGAGTCCAAGGACATAGGTGCGCAATGGGGTTTCCTTGCCTGAAAAGTTCGAGATAGCCGGCACCATCCGTGGACGGACCAGGACAGCGCTATCAGGCGCAACCACGGCGGCAGAAGACAGCGCTCCTGCCGCCAGGGATCAGCCTCAGGCGTCGAGCCAGACGTATTCGGCAAAGGCGTAACCCATCATGCCGCCGAGCGGGTTGGCTTCAAGCCCCTTCAATTTCGACGAGATCGCATCCACGTTCGAAATGTAGACCGGGATGACCGTACCGGCTTCCTCGGAAATCATCACCTGCATCTGGCCGTAGATTTCCTTGCGCTTGGCCTCGTCGAGAAGACCGCGCGCCTCGACGAGCATATTATCGAATTTCTCCGACTTGTACTGGCTTTCATTCCACGGTGCGTTGGAGGCGTAGAGAAGCGAAAACAGGATGTCCGGCGTCGGCCGCGGGTTGATATTGCCGAAGTGAACCGGTGCCTTCAGCCAGTAATTCGACCAGTAGCCGTCGGAAGGAACGCGCTGAACGTCGAACTTCATGCCGATCTCCGAGCCCGACTGCTGGACGATCGTCGCCATTTCAACCGCCGAGGTCGCCGCTTCCGACGTGATCATCGGGATGGACTGGCCGAGCAGGCCGGCCTTCTGGAAATGGAACTTCGCCTTGTCCGGATCGTAGGCTTTCGGTTTGAGGTCGGCATTATGATAGACGCTGGCCGGCGAGACCGGCTGGTCGTTTGCGATCTCGGCAAGGCCGCGCAAAACGGATTTCTGAATCTGCTGCCGGTTGATCAGATACTTCATGCCGGCGGCGAAATCGGCCTTGTTGCCGGGGGCGAGATCGAGACGGATGTTGAGGTCGGTATAGTTGCCCGACGTGGTCTGCGACAGCACGAAGCCGGGCTGGCTTTCCACCAGCTTCATCGTGCGCGGCTTGATCGATGCCGCGAGGTGGATATCTCCCGAAAGCAGGGCGTTGACGCGTGCGTTGTCGTCGCTGATGGCGAAGAACTCGAACGAATCCACGTTGGGACCGCCAGCCTTGAAGTAGTTGGGGTTCTTGGTGAAGATCGATTTGACGCCCGGCTGGAAGGTCTCCATCTTGAACGCGCCGGTACCGATGCCCTTCGAAAAGTCGGTCGTCCCGTCCTGCACGATCATGAAATGGTGCTGCGACAGGATGGTCGGCAAGTCGGCATTCGGGCTGGCCAGGGTAATCTCGACCGTCAGCGAGTCGAGATCCTTGACGTCGGTGATCTGTTTGGCGATCGCGTTGACCTTGGAGCCGACGGCAGGATCGAGATGCCGCTTCAGCGAAAAGACCACGTCTTTCGACGACAGCGACTTGCCGTCGTGGAAGGTGACGCCGGAGCGAAGCTTGACGGTCCAGACCTTGGCGTCTCCGCTCTTGATGCTTTCGGCGAGTTCCATCTGAACGGTGCCGCCCTTGTCAAGGAAGGTCAGGCGGTTGTAGATTGCGCAACAGCGGACGTAGTCGGTCGACAGCGACGCCTTGGCCGGGTCGAGTGTATCGGCGGTCGACGACGACCAGCCGGCCGCCTTCAAATGCCCGCCCGACTTCGGGGTGGCAGCCACCGCGCTGGAAGCGCGGCCGAGGATCAGGCCACCTGCGGAAAGCGCAACGCCACCTGCCAGCATCATCGTCAGCAGTTCGCGGCGGCTTGCGCCCCGGCGGATGGCGTTCTCGATCATGGCGTCGTCGGACGTCGTCCAGTTCGTGATCTTGTCGTTCATGTCATTCCCCTTTTCGCTGGTTGGCGGGCAACCCATCTTCCGTGGTTTTGGCCCGATGCTTGAAAATCGTGAATTCTGTCAGTTGTCGTGCGCGGTCCTCACAGCCTCGGCCAATCCGGCCATGGACGTGAAATGATAGTCGGGTTCGGTGAACCGCGACGGCTCGATCGTGCCGCCATAGCCAGGCTGCGCATGTCGACGCTGGATCCAGCAATTGGTCATGCCGAGATCGCGGGAAACGCCAATGTCGTGATACTGGCTCTGGGCGACATGCAGGACGTCGCTCTTGTCGCCCCCATCCTTTGCAACGAAGTCGAACACCTTGTGGAAGAAGGCCGGATCGGGCTTTTCCGTACCGGTGTCGTCGGCGGTGAAGGCGGCATAAAATGGATTGCCGAGCGCCATCGCGAAATAGTCGAAAGCCCAGCGGCGCGCATTGGTCATGGCGATCAGGCGATAACGCCGGCCAAGCTCTGCCATCGCCGCGGCACTGTCGGGGAAAGCCTTCCAGATCTTGGCGGAATCGCGCAGGCGAATGCCATAGGCCTCCTCGGCCGGCAGCCCGAGCTTCGGCGCAATCGCAAGATAGACGCGCACCAGGTCGTCGGGGAAAAGATCGGCGTCTCCGGAATACCGTGCGGCGCGATACAGGGAAAGCGCCTCTTCGCTGTCGATGGCGACATCGGCTTCGGCGGCGATGCCCTGCAGGCAGGACGTCAGACCGCCCTCGAAATCGATGAGCGTGCCGACCACGTCGAAGGTCATGTACTTGAATTCCGGAAGAGCTTTCGTCAATTCCATATCCCCAGTTGATGCTGCTGGCGGAGCGCCGTCTGCGAAAGAATATGCTGTTCCCAACCTGGACCTTTTTCTAGCAAAAATCCCGGATTTTAGGGGCGTCAAGGCCCTCGTTAGCGACAATAGTGACAGTTCGGGGGAACGGTTTTCGCCGAATCGGTAGGGCCGCTCGGCACAAAATTTCGAAAACGGGCTGCCGACGATATTTCCGCCGGCAGCACCGAGGCTCAGGTCAACCCTTCACCGCGCGGCGGACATCGGGATCTTCCAGGGTCTGATCCAGGGTCTTTGCGGTACGTTCGATAATCGCGTCGATATCCGCCTCCGTGCAGCAGAGCGGCGGGGCATATCCAATGACGCCGTTCGCAAAGGCCCGGATCACCAGTCCATTGTCCCAGGCGCGATCGAACACCCGGCGGGCCGGCGCGGCTTCGGCCGGAAGCGGTGTCTTGGCGGCCTTGTCGGTCACCAGCTCGATGGCCGCCAGCATGCCGCGACCCCGGACATCGCCGACCAGCGGGTGGGACTTGAGGCTTTCGAGACCTGCCATGAGCCGCGCGCCGGCCTTGATGCCGTTTTCGAGCAGCCCGCCTTCGTAGAGCCTCAGCACTTCCAGACCCACGGCGGCGCTGACAGGGTGGGCCGAATAGGTGTAACCGTGCCCGACCGCCGAGGCACCGGCGCCATCGGCGATCACCTGGTAGACATGATCCGCCATGAGCACGGCGCCCATCGGAACATAACCCGAGGTCAGGCCCTTGGCCGTCGTCATGAAATCCGGGACGATGTCATCCTCGCTGCAGGCAAACAGCGGTCCGGTGCGGCCGAAGCCGGTAATCACCTCGTCGGCGACGAACAGGATACCGTATTCCTTGCAGAGGTTGCGGATCGCCTTCATCCAGCCCTTGGGCGGAACGATGACGCCGCCGGAACCCTGGATCGGCTCTGCATAAAAGGCCGCCACGCGATCGGCGCCGACCGCCTCGATTTTCGCTTTCAGGGCAGCAAGCGAGGCTTCGATGATCGATTTCGCGTCCTCGCCGACCGGGTTGCGATAGGGGTAAGGCGAGGGGATCTTGTGCTGCCAGTCGAAGGGAATGCCAAAGCCCGCATGGAAGTTCGGCAGCGCCGTCAGGCCGGCGCCGACCGTGGAGGAGCCGTGGTAACCCTGCTCGATCGAGATGAACTGATCGCGCTGTGGCTGACCCTTGGCAATCCAGTAATAACGGATGAAGCGGATCGTGCTGTCGACGGCGTCCGAGCCGCCAAGCGTGAAGTAGACATGGTCGAGATCGCCCGGCGCACGGTCGGCAAGCTCGGCGGCAAGCCGGATGGCCGGCTCGGAACCGAGGCCGAAATAGGCGGTCGCGTAGGGAAGCTCCCGCATCTGACGGGCCGCAGCCTCGACGATCGACTCATGCCCGTAACCGGCGTTTACGCACCAGAGGCCGGCAAAGCCGTCGATCAGCTGGTGCCCTTGCGCGTCGGTGACGGTCGCGCCCTTGCCTGAGGCGAGCACCCGCACGCCCTGTTTTTCATGGCCGCGATAGGACGCGACAGGATGGACGAGATGGGCGCGATCGAGTTCGATGAGCGAATTGCTGAGCATGGTCGTCTCCGGATCAGCCGAGGGCTTGGTTGGCCAGGGCAAAGGTGGTGAATGTCGAGGTGGCGGGACGGGCCACGATCGGGCGTGCCATTGCAATGCCGCCGCCCGCATGGGTGAGCGAATGCTCGGCCAGCCAGGCGGCGAGGCCGGCATCGCCGGTATCGACCCTGAGGAAGGCACCGGACCGGCGGCTCATGAAATGGCTGACGAGCGCCTTGGCATCCTCGAGATCCGTCGCGACGACGGGTCCGACGACCTCGCCGCGACCGAACGCCCTGATGCAGGCAAAGCCTGCGATCTTGCCATTGCGGCGGATCAAGGCGAACGCGCCGATTTCGGTAAATTTTGCGATCAGCGCCGAGCGGGAGGCGCCAAAGGCGTCGCGATCGATGGCGGTAATCTCGGAGAGATCGGCAGCCGTGGCGGTCTCGGTGTCGGTGGGCGCCGACACCTCGCCGACGGTGCCCTGATGCTGGAAAACGGCGCCAGTCTTTCGGAAACCCAGCTTTTCGTAAAGCGGCAGGCCGTCGGAGGTGGCGATCAGCCGAAGCGGGCGCTCGCCACCAAGTCTAAGGACTGCGTCCATCAGGCGGCGTCCGACGCCACGGCCACGCATGTTGGCTCCGACGATCACCATGTTGATGGTGGCGCAGTCATCGCCGTAGGGGGTCATCAATGCCGTGCCGACTACCTGGCCGGTCTCGTCCAACGCGACCACGCCCTGGCTCAGATGCAGGGCGACCTGCCAGTCCTGCAGGCGGTGCGGCCAGCCGGCTTCGCGCGAAAGGTGGGTGGCGCGATCCAGGTGCTCGATGCCGAAAGGTATGGTTTCGATGTCTCCGACTTGCATCGACAATGCTCTCCATTTTGAGCTTCGAGTTTCGAGGGGAAGGGGCCGGACGATTATCCGAAGGCGGGGCCGGCGGCGGTATCTTTCGCCAAACCGGCGGCATGGGACCGCATCTTATGCCGCGCGTCCGCAATCAGGGTCGAAAAAAGCCTGGTCGTTGGCCGCCGCGCCGGCCACGATCTGCAACCAAATGCCAAACCGGCGCCACGATACGAAACTTTCTGCTTCGGATTGGGGGAAATCAGTCGGCTCGGCTGCCATAAGCGGCCTTATGATCATGTCGTCAACCGAAAGGCTCGATGGGCCATCACGCAAGGATCAAGCGCATGACGACGTTCCGCCCGAAATACATCACCTTCGACTGCTACGGCACGCTGACCAACTTCCAGATGGCCGAAGCTGCGCGTGACCTCTATGGTGATCGTCTCGACGAGCCGCGCATGGTGAAGTTCATCAAGAATTTCGCAGCCTACCGGTTGGACGAGATCCTGGGCGACTGGAAACCCTATGCGGACGTCGTCCATAACTCGCTGGAGCGCAGCTGCAAGGCGAACGGCGTCGCCTTCAAGGATGAAGACGCCAGGATGGTCTACGAGCGCGTGCCGACATGGGGTCCCCATGCGGATGTGCCCGCCGGTCTTGCCAAGGTCGCCAAAGAAATCCCGCTCGTCATCCTCTCGAACGCGATGAACGACCAGATCCACTCAAACGTCGCAAAGCTCGGCGCGCCGTTCCACGCCGTCTATACGGCGGAACAGGCAAACGCCTACAAGCCGCGCTTTCAGGCCTTCGAATACATGTTCGATATGCTCGGCTGCGGCCCGGAGGACATTCTTCATTGCTCCTCGTCCTTCCGTTACGACCTGATGTCGGCGCATGACCTCGGCATCAAGAACAAGGTCTGGGTCAACCGGGGTCACGAGCCGGCCAACCCCTTCTATGGCTATGTGGAAATCTCCGACATTTCCGGCCTGCCGGGCGTGGTCGGTCTCTAAGGAGGGCCGAAGCCGATGCAATATGTCTCCTACTGGCATGATACGGCGCCCCGATTTACGGGCGCCGTCGACGGGCCGATCGAAGGTCACTACGACGTTGCCGTGGTCGGCGGCGGCTTTACCGGGCTCGGTGCGGCGCGGCAGCTCGCCATGGCCGGCGCGAAGGTTATCGTGCTGGAGGCGGAGACGGTCGGCTTCGGAGCGTCCGGCCGTAACGGTGGCCACCTGAACAACGGCCTCGCCCACAGCTATCTCTCGGCCAAGCAGGAGCTCGGCAAGGAGCGGGCGATCGCGCTTTACAAGGCGCTCGACAGCTCGATCGACACGCTGGAAGCAATCATCGCCGAGGAAGGCCTCGACTGCAACTTCCGCCGCGCCGGCAAACTGAAGCTTGCTTCCAAGCCGCAGCATTTCGAAGGGCTTGCCCGGAATTTCGAGGCGGTTCACGCCGAGGTCGATGCGGATACGGCATTGCTGTCGCCCCAAGACCTCGCCCGAGAGATCGGTTCACCTTTCCACGGCGCCATGCTGTCGAAGAAAAGCGCCATGATGCATATGGGACGCTACGTCGTCGGCCTCGCTGAGGCGGCAAAAAGGCGCGGTGCCGTCATCGTCGAGAAGGCGACGGTCACCGATGTTTCGAAATCGGGCGGCCGACATGTGCTGAAGACTGCCAAAGGCTCGGTCACGGCCGACAATGTCCTGATGGCAAGCGGCGCCTACACGACACCGAATTTTGGTTATTTCCGCCGGCGGATCATGGCCGTCGGCAGTTTCATCATCGCCACGCGGCCGCTTTCGGAGCAGGAAGTCGCCTCGACGATGCCGGGCAACCGCACCTGCGTCAATAGCATGAATATCGGCAACTACTGGCGTCTGTCGCCGGACAACCGGCTGATCTTTGGCGGCCGCGCTCGATTTTCGGCGACCTCCGACCAGCGTTCGGATGCCAGAAGCGGCGCAATCCTTCGCGACAGCCTGACCCGCATCTTTCCGCAGCTATCCCATGTGGAGATCGACTATTGCTGGGGCGGTCTGGTGGACATCACCAAGGATCGTTACCCGCGGGCGGGCTTCCATGACGGGTTATGGTACGCGATGGGTTATTCCGGCCATGGTGCGCAGCTTGCAACCCATCTCGGCATGACGGTCGCCGATGCAATCCTCGGCCGGCCTGACAGAAACCCGGTCAAGGGGCTGGACTGGCCGGCAGTCCCGGGTCATTTCGGCAAGCCGTGGTTCCTGCCGCTGGTCGGGCTTTATTACAAGATGCTCGACAAGGTCCAGTAACGGAACTCTTGCCATGCTGAGAACAAAAAAGGTGGGGTTGCGACCGCAACCCCACCTTTTTTGGATAAGCTTCCGGGTGCGGAAACGGGCTCAGTTGAGCCCGCCGATATGGAAGGCCTTCACTTCCAGATATTCCTCGATCCCGAACTGCGAACCCTCGCGCCCCAGGCCCGACTGCTTGACGCCGCCGAACGGGGCGACCTCGGTCGAAATCAGGCCGGTATTCAGCCCGACCATCCCGAATTCCAGTGCCTCGCCGACACGCCAAGCCCGCTTCAGGCTTTCCGTATAGAAATAGGCGGCAAGTCCGAAGGGCGTGCCGTTGGCAATGGCGAGCGCTTCCTCCTCGGTCTCGAAACGGAAGAGTGGCGCGACCGGGCCGAACGTCTCTTCGCCGGCAAGCTGCATGTCGGTGGTCGCTCCGGTCAGCACGATCGGAGCCGTGTATTGGCCACCCGCCGGCAGACCGGCCTTGGCCGTGACGATCGTCGCGCCTTTGGCGAGCGCATCCTCGATATGGCGGTTGATCTTGGCGATTGCGGCATCGTTGATCATCGGGCCGATCGAAACGCCCGGCTCGGTTCCGGGGCCGACCTTCATGGCATTCACCCGGGCGGTGAGCTTCTCGGCGAAACGATCGTAGATGCCCGCCTGTACGAGAATGCGGTTGGCGCAGACGCAGGTCTGGCCGCCATTGCGGAATTTCGAAATAATCGCCCCTTCGATGGCAAGGTCGATATCCGCATCATCAAAGACGATGAAGGGAGCGTTGCCGCCCAGTTCGAGCGACAGCCGCTTGATGCTGTCGGCCGCGCCGCGCATCAGCAGCGAACCGACCGGCGTGGAGCCGGTAAACGAGATTTTCCGCACGGTGGTGTTGGCCATGATCTCGTTGCCGATTTCCTTCGGCATGCCGGTGACGATGTTGACGACGCCTGCCGGAATGCCGGCCATTTCCGCGAGAACCCCGAGCGCAAGTGCCGAATAAGGGGTGAATTCGGAAGGTTTCACCACGACGGTACAGCCGGCGGCGAGCGCCGGCGCGATCTTGCGGGTGATCATCGCGTTCGGAAAATTCCAGGGCGTGATGATGCCGCAGACGCCGACCGGCTCCTTCAAGACGATGATACGGCGGTCCGGCGTCGGCGAGGGAATGGTGTGGCCGCCGATGCGGCGTGCCTCTTCCGCAAACCACTTGACGAAGGAGGCGCCGTAACGAATTTCACCGCGCGCCTCGTCGAGCGGTTTACCCTGTTCGGTGGTCAGCATCAGCGCCAGATCTTCGAGATGTTCGATCATCAGGCCGTACCAGGTTTCAAGCAAGGCGGCGCGCTCTGCGTGGGTACGCTTCTTCCAGGCCGGATAGGCCTTCTCGGCAGCCTCGATCGCCGCGCGTGTCTCGTCGCCTCCCATGTCGGGAACGGTGCCGATTACCTCTTGGCTCGCCGGATCGAAAACATCGACGGTCTTGCCGGACCGGGCGCCGACCCAGGTGCCGCCGATCAAACCTTCTTGCCGAAACAGGGAGGGGAGCTTCAAATTCCGCATATGTCCAATCCTCGATACGATGTTTAAAGTGCGGCGAGCAGCGCCGCAGTGATGGTGTCCGTCCGGTCCTTGCCGGGAACCGTGCCGATGCCGCTGGCCGTGACCGTTTCGATCGCCGTCATGACGGCGTTCGCCGTATCCTTTTCACCCAGATGATCGAGCATCATTGCGCCGGACCAGACCGTGGCGATCGGGTTGGCGATCCCGAGATGGGCGATGTCGGGCGCCGAGCCATGCACCGGTTCGAACATCGAGGGCGCATTGCGCTCCGGGTTTATATTGGCCGAGGCGGCAAAACCGAGGCCGCCCTGAATGGCCGCACCGAGATCGGTCAGGATATCGCCGAACAGATTGGAAGCGACCACGACGTCGAGCGTTTCCGGGGCCATCACCATGCGCGCCGCCATGGCGTCGATGTGATAGCTGGTAACCTCGACGTCAGGATATTCCGCCGAAAGCTGCCGGGTGACGTCGTCCCAAAACGCCATCGAATATTTCTGGGCGTTCGACTTGGTCACCGAGGCCAGCTTGCCGCGCCGCGACCGGGCCTGTTCGAAGGCAAAGCGCAGGATGCGCTCAACGCCCTTGCGGGTAAAGATCGACGTCTCGACGGCAACTTCGTCGGCCGTGCCCTGATGGATACGGCCGCCTGCGCCGGAATATTCGCCCTCGGTGTTCTCGCGGATGCAAAGAATGTCGAAGGCGGTCGCCTTCAGCGGTCCTTCGACGCCGGCCAGCAGGCGGTGGGGGCGGATGTTGGCGTATTGCACGAAACTCTTGCGGATCGGCAGCAGCAGGCCATGCAGCGACACGGAATCCGGCACTTCTGCCGGCCAGCCGACGGCACCGAGCAGGATGGCGTCGAAGCTGCGCAACGTTTCGATCCCGTCGGCCGGCATCATTGCGCCGGTTTCCTTGTAGAAGGCGCAGGACCAGGGAAATTCGGTAGCCTCAAACGCAAAGCCATGCGCTTTGGCGGCCTTCTGCAGCACCGACCATGCGGCCGCTGTCATGTCGCGGCCGATGCCGTCGCCAGGGATCAGGGCAATCCGGTATGATTTCATGTTCTTCGTCCTCAAAGACTGATCAAGACGCTCTTGCTCTTGCGATTGGCGTGGAAGGCTTCCCGGCCTAGATCCTTGCCGATGCCGGACTGCTTGTAGCCGCCGGTCGGCAGGATATGGTCGCGCGAGCGGCCGTAGCGATTGACCCAGATGGTGCCGGCCTGCAGCCGGCGGGTAAGGCGGATCGCCCGCGAAAGGTCGCTGGTAAACAGGCCGGCGGCAAGCCCGTAGCTCGGATGATCGGCAAGCATCATGGCTTCTTCCTCATCCTCGAACGTCTGCAGCGTCAGAACGGGCCCAAAAATCTCCTCGATCACCGCTGGCGACGTCTGGTCGACGCCGGTGACCAGGGTCGGAGAGTAGAAATATCCGGGAGCGTCCATGGGGCGCCCGCCCGTCAGGCATTCCGCCCCGGCTGCGACGGAGGCCGCGATGATGTCGTCGATGCGCCGGCGCTGCCTGTCGGAGATGATCGGCGAATACTGGCTCGCCGCGTCCCAGGTCGGGCCGGGCACGATCCCCTGCATTTTCTTCAAGATTGCCTCGATCAGCGGCGCGGCAACGATTTTTTCGACGATCAGGCGCGATCCGGCGACACATGCCTGACCGGCATTGCTGGTGATGCTGGCGGTCACCGCGGCCGCGGCCCGGTCGATATCGGCATCGGCGAAAACCAGCTGCGGGCTCTTGCCGCCAAGTTCCAGCGTCATCGGCTTGATGCCGGTGCGGGCGATGTTTTCCATGATCGCCGAGCCGGCGCGGGTCGAGCCTGTAAAGCTTACTTTGGCGATATCGGGATGGCCGGTGATGGCGTTGCCGGTGGTCATGCCGTCGCCGAGCACGATGTTGATCAACCCGGCCGGGATGCCGGCGCGCACGGCGAGTTCCGCCAGGCGGATGGTCGAAAACGGCGTCATCTCGGACGGCTTCAGCACGACGGCATTGCCGGCGGCAAGTGCCGGACCGAGTTTCCATACGGCCATGTTGATCGGGAAGTTCCAGGGCGTGATGGCGCCGACGACGCCATAGGGTTCCGTCATGATCATGCCGAGATTGCCGTCGTCGGTCGGCACCAGGTCGCTGCCTTCCTTGTCGGCGAATTCGGCGAAGAAGCGGATCTGTTCGGCCGAGACGGCGATGTCGCCCTCGACCAGGTGGCCGACCGGGCGGGTGGAGGAGACGGCCTCCAGCCTTGCAAGCGCCACGGCGTCCTGTTCGATGAGATCGGCCCAGCGATGCAGCACCTTCACACGCTCGCGCGGGCGGATGCCGCCCCAATTGCTTTGCTTCAGCGCCGCCTTCGCCGTCTGCACCGCCTGGTCGACGAGATCCGCATCGGCGACGGGGCACTCTGCATAAGCCTTGCCGTCGGACGGCCGGTGCATTGCAATGACGCCTTCGGCCGCCACGAGGCGATCGCCGATGAAATGTCCCATCGGCAGGGCCAGGCTGTCGGGATCGAAACTCAGGCTCATCGGCTTATCTCCGGTCACTGGACGGCAATATTACCGGATCGGTGGAGCGGCTTGATCCGGTAGAGCGAAGGGCCGCAGCGGAAAAATCCGTTTTGGCGGTCAATCACGGCGTATTCTGCGGAGCGGCCCGCAAGCGGTTGCCGCGCTGCGGCCGCACCTATCAAGGGGTGACGGTGACGTAGATCTTGCGGACGGTCTCGATGGTCTTCCAGACGCCGACGAAACCCGGCTTCATGACGAAACTGTCGCCTGCCTTGTAGACAACGGGCTGGCCGCCTTCGGGGGTGAGTTCGACGACGCCGGACAGGATGTGGCAGAATTCGAAGGTCTGGCCCTTGATCGAATGTGTGACGCCGGGCGTCGCTTCCCAGACGCCGGTATGCACCAGTTCGCCATGGGCTGTGTCCTGCGCCCAGGTCTTGAACTGCGGATCGCCCGAGATCAGCCGGTCCGGTGCGGGAGCGTTTTCGCGCGGTGCAAAGGACGGGTGAGGCTCGATGGTCTTGAGAAGCGACATGGTATTCCTTTCGAGGTTGAAGATTCAGTAACCGCGCTGCCGATCGATCAAGCCGGCCGGGTCGAGCCCGGCGCGAAGCCGCTTGATATTGTCGATGACGGCGCGCGCGGCGGTATGGGGCTGGGTGATGCTGGCAATATGCGGGGTCAGCAGGATGCGTGGGTGACGCCAGATAGGATGGCCGGGCGGCAGGGGTTCCGGGTCGGTGACGTCGATCACGGCGCCGGATAGGTGCCCGCTGTCGAGGGCAGCGAGAAGCGCGTCCTGGTCGAGCTGGGGGCCACGTCCGACATGAACCAGTCCAGCGCCCGCCGGCAACCTGGCGAAAAGCTCCGCGTCGAGAAAACCGCGGGTCTCGTCGGTCAGCGGCAGGAGGCAGATCAGCACATCGGTCTCGGCAACCATGGTCTTCAGATCGTCCTCGCCTGAGAAACACCTGACACCTTCAATCGCGCGCGCGGACCTACTCCAGCCGGACAAGGGAAAACCGAAGGGTTTCAGGCGCTCAAGCACGGCCTGGCCGAGATTGCCAAGCCCCAGGACGCCGATACGGCGCTCTTCCGCCTGAGCCTGCGGCAGGACCTTCCAGACCTCCGCCTGCTGCTGTGCCAGATAGGCGGCCAGGTTGCGGTGGAGCGAAAGGACGCCGAGGACCACATATTCCTGCATCATCCGCACGATGCCTTCTTCGACCATGCGCACGATCTTCACGTCGTCAGGCACACTGGCGGTGCGGAACTGGTCGATACCGGCGCCGGTCGAAAACAGCACTTCGAGATTGCGGTAGCGCGCCAGGTTTTCCGGCACTGTCCAGGTCATGAGGTAACGTACCCGCTCGGGGTCCACCGTCGCCGGATCCATGGAGAACGGCAGGTCGGGGAGTTCCCGGGCAAAGGCATCCTGGAAAATCCGGCCGCGGGCCACATCGGAATTGAAGAGGAATGTCATGGTCGGGATACGTTCCTGCTCATTGGAGTTCTGCGCGGCAATGCCGACCAAGCGCTTCAATCATGGCCTGGCAGTCGTCGAGTTCGCTCGCCAGAATGAATTCATTGGGTTTATGGGCGCGGGCGATGTCGCCAGGCCCGCAGATGATCCCATCGATGCCGGCGCGCTGGTAGAGACCTGCCTCCGTGCCGTAGCTGACAGCCGCCAGCGGCTCGGCGCCCGTCAGATCTTGCAAAAGACCGGCGAGGGGAGAGGTTGGCGCCAGCAGCAGCGCCGGATAGGCGCTGAGAACCTGCCAGTCGACATCGAAGCCCTTCATCGCCAAGGCTTCGGTAACCGCCCGCACCGGGGCAAGCAGCGCTTCGGGATCGACCGAAGAGATGGCACGGGCTTCCAGTTCAAGACTGCAGATTTCGGGTATGATGTTGACCGCCTGACCGCCACGGATCGTGCCGATCGATAGAGAGGAGTAGGGTGGCTCGAATTCTGCCTCGAACGGTCCGCGGGAAAGACCGACGGCCGCGGCAACCGCAGCCTGCTGCACGTCCGTCATGGCGTGGATCGCGTTGAGGCCGAGATCAGGCCGGGAAGAGTGGCCCGAACGACCCTTGAGCGTCACCCGGGCTGCCGCCTTTCCCTTGTGGGCCATAATGGCGCGCATTCCGCTCGGCTCCCCGATGATCGCACCCAGCGGAGGGGCACACAGGTCCCGCAACCGTGCGAGAAGATGCGGCACGCCCCGGCAGCCGGCTTCCTCGTCGTAGGAGAAGGCCAGGTGGACCGGGCGGGAAAGCGGACTTGCGAGGAGCGCGGGCACGGCTGCCAGAGCGGTCGACAAAAACCCCTTCATATCGCTTGTTCCGCGTCCGTAGAGCCGGCCTTTCTCGTTCCTCAACGAAAAGGGATCGCTGTCCCAACCGGCCTCGGCGGCCGGGACCACGTCCATATGGCCGGACAGAATGTAGCCCGGGTGGTCGGCAGGACCGATCGTGGCAAAAAGATTGGCCCGGTCACCTTCAGGCCCCGGCAGGATATGCGCGGCGATCCCGAAGGATTTGAGATAGTCCGCAATCCATTCGACGATATTGCCGTTGGGCGTGCCAACGACCGAGGGAAAGCCGACAAGCTTTTCCAGGATGTCCAAAGCGCGCATCGACTGTTCCCGCCTCTAAAAAGCCATGACCTCGTGGCCGCCACACCTTGCTTTTGCAGAGCATGCGAACCAATCCTGGCAGGCAAGGTTAGAGGCAGAAGAAACCAATGGCTGCCGAAAGTGGACGCGATACGGTGAAATCTTGTGTTCGGTTTCGCTTCAGCAGTGAAATGTTTCGCGGGACCTCGACTAACGTGACTGCCGGGATATCCGAGCGGTTCGCCCCAGGGGATATACGATCTCGGCTGGATAATGATGGATAGCGAATTACCAGGAACCTTGAACGTCGATAATTTCGAGATGCGCTTTGCGGATATCTCGAGTGTCGAAATCTCCAAGCTGCAGGCTTTGTCGATCTCGGTGGGCTGGCCCCACAGGGCAGCCGACTGGCAGCATCTGCTCGACATCGGGAAAGGATATGTCGCGCTTGACGAGATCGGCCGCGTGGGAGCCTCGGGCATGTGGTTTCCCCATGGCGACGGCTTCGCCACGTTCGGAATGCTGATTACCTCCCCGAGGCTGCAGACCAACGGCGCGGCCAGGTGGCTGATGAATCGGATCATGACGGACAGCGGCCGCAACCGCATTCGTCTCAACTCGACGCGGGAAGCCCAGCGGCTTTATGCTTCGTTGGGATTGAAGCCGACGCAAACGGTTTATCAGTATCAGGGCACAGCGATCGCGCCGATGGCGCTTCCGTCTCTGGAGAAGGGGCTTGTTTTGAGGCGGCTGGACCGCGGCGATCTCGACACGGTGATCGCCTTCGATGCTCCTGCCTTCGGTGCTGATCGAAGCCTGCATCTCCTGCGATTGTTCGAGAGTTCGATCTGCTACGGTCTTTACCAAAGAGAGCGGATGCGCGCCTTTTCGATGCGCCGGCGCTTTGGGCGAGGGCATGTGGTCGGGCCGGTGGTCGCCGGCAACGACGAGGACGCCATCACGGTGACCCACCCGCATATTGCGGCCCATGCCGACGGGTTCCTGCGCGTAGATACACATTTCGATAGCGGCCCATTTGCCGCGCTCATCCAGCAGTCCGGGCTCAGCATCTGTGCCACCCTGACGACGATGGTGACCGAAGAGGTAGCCGGCTACGGCGCCGGACAAAATGGCAGCCCGAGGGTTTATGCCCTGGCTTCGCATTCCCTCGGATGAGCCTTCGTCTGTGGCGGCTCCCCCTGAAGTAGCGGTATGGAAATTCGAACCTGTCCACTCCAATGACCGTGGCCAGAGTTCGAGCGAAGGGCGAGAAGCAACCTCTTCCATCCTGGCTTTGACCTCAGTCGAGAAATAGAGCTAACATCCGGACAGCGGCGGCGGCCTGTCGGCTGGGGAACGCCCTGTGAACGGAGATGCAGATGAGGCGCGCGCTTTTCCTCCTGAAATTCACGACGATGATGATCGGCACGGTTTGCCCGGCATCCGGCGTCTTTGCAGGCGCTCAGCCGGTTCTTTGGAGCGCCCTGCGGCCTGCGGATCAATCGAGGTTGGATGCTGCCCTCCCGGGCATGGCGTCTAGCCGGCCCCAAGGAGAAACGCTTGCCTGGCGTGACGAAGCCCGGACTGTGGAGCTGACCGGGTTCATCCTGCCGGTCGACCAGGACGGCGAGAACGTCTACGAGTTCATGCTGGTCCCCTGGGCGGGAGCCTGCAGCCACAGCGCGGCGCCGCCGCCGAACCAGCTGGTGCATGTGGTCGCTGCCGAGCCGTTCCATCTTTCGCGAGTTTATGAAGTCGTCACCGTGACGGGAAATCTGCGGCCCGGTTTGGACAAGGCCCAGCTCTTCATCATGGACGGGGTCCGCGTCCTCGACTACGGCTACAGCATGAGTCAGGCCCAGGTGGCGAAGGCGACCGGCTTCGTGGACCCGGACCTGAAGACCATTTCGCCATTGGGGGTTCTTGCGCGATAAGAGAACCGCCACCGCCAACGGCGGCAGGGTTCTCCATTCTCCCGAATGGATGTGAAAGCCGGGGCCTTCGACCAGCGTCACGCTCGATCGTTATCAAAGAACCCGTTGAGCAAGACGGTGACCAGGGCGATCGCGGCGCCTGGCCAGATCATCAGCATTGGGTGGTCGAAAATGAACATGCGGTATTCAAACAGCATCGATCCCCAATCCGGCTTCGACGGATCGGCCCCGAGACCGATGAAGGCGAGCGAGGCATAGGCGACCGCCGCAAGTCCCGCCTGGTTGCCGACATAGGCGTACATCAGGGGCAGGGTGTTGGGCAGTAGATGCCGGGCGATCATCCGCAAGGGTGCAACGCCCAGGCTCCTCGCTGCCAGGATGAACGGCTGGCCAAGCACCCGCTGGCTCAGCGAATGCGCAAGCAGCGCATGCGGACCGATGCCGGCCAGACCCAGCGCCAGTCCGGCGCTGAGCGGCGAAAGGCCAAAAGTCGCCGCTGCCGTCAGTGCGACGATGAGCGTCGGCACCATGACGAAGAACTCGCAGAAGCGCAGGATCACCGTTTCGCGCCAGCCGCCAAGGACGGCGGCGGCGGTGCCCAGCAGGGTGCCAAACAAAAAACCGATGGCACCGACCGAGAGGACGACGCAGGCCGTCCGCCATCCGCCGGCCATGATGCGCGATAGAAGATCGCGACCGACATGATCGGTACCGAGCAGGTGGCTGGCGGTCATGCCGGAATGACGGGCAAGCATGTCCACCGCATCGGGGTCATGTGGCTGCCAAAAACCGCCGACGCAGAGAAAACCGGCGAGCGCCGCGAGCATGATCAGCCGGGGCATCAGGCGAGACGCGGATCGAGAAGGCGCATGGCGAGATTGGCGCCGGCATTCATCACAAGCATCCAGATGGCGATGACCATGACATAGGCCTGCAGCACCATCTGGTCGCGCGCCGCGATGCTCTGCACCAGGAACTGGCTGATGCCGGCAAGGCCGAAGAGGATTTCCATGGTCGCGGTGCTGCCGATCACCCAGCCGGCTTCGGAACGGACTGCCGACAGGAGGGCATAGAGAGCGCTGCGGTGGCCATGCCGCCAGAGAGCCTGCTTTTCCGACAGGCCCTTGGCAAGTGCCGTGCGGAAATGCGGCTGTTCGGCGGTCTCCTTCAGGTCGCGCCGATAAACTCGGGCGAGAACGGCAACCGAATGCAGCGCGATCAGCAGGACCGGCAGGACGATCGCGGTCCAATCATTGACGAAGGGTCTGAGCCAGCGCAGCTGCACGCCGAGCACCCAGAGAAGAACAAGGCCAAGCCAGAAGGCCGGCACCGCCTGAACGAAGACCGACAGAGCCCGGCTCATCCGATCGGCAGTGCCCCCGGGATAGGCCGCTGAGAAGAACCCGAGCGGGATTGCCAGCCCGATCGCCAGTGCCAGGCCGGCGAGGCCGAGCGTCAACGAGACCGGCAACCGCTCGGCGAACTCGGCAAGTACGGGCTCTCCGGTCCGGAAGGAGCGGCCCCAGTCGCCGCCGAGGAAATCCGCCAGCCAATGCAGATACCTGACCGGCAGCGGCTGATCGAGCCCCCACTCCGCCCTCAATGCGGCGACGGTTTCCTCCGTCGCCGGCAGGCTCCAGACGCGAATGGCGATCGCGACCGGATCGGCCGGCATCAAGGTGATGACCGAGAAAGAGGCGAGCGAAACCGCCAGCAGCCCCGCTATCGATTGTATGCCGAACCGGGCCAGTCGCATCACGTGGCCTACTCCGCCTCGCCGATATCGGCGCGCAGGACGTGGTAGTCGGATCCCCACGGCTCGTAGTTCTTCAGCCGCTTCGACAGGCCGACATACCACACGGGCGATACCAGGAAGGAGGCGGGCGCATCGGCGAAGAGTTTCTGCTGGGCATCCAGCGCGATCGCCACCCGCTTTGCCGGATCGCCCTCGGTCGCAAATCGGTCGAGGATCGCGTCGAAGTCCTGCGAGGCGTATTTCGCATAGTTCAGCGAAGCGCCGCTTCTCAGCATCGAGTTCAGGAAAAAGGCGGCGTCGCCGCTCGGGGCCGTGTGCTGCGCCCAGAGCGCGATGTCGAAGTCGCCGCCCGAAGCGACCTGCTGGATGTTCTCCACCACCTGCGTATCGACCGCGATGCCGATCTTGGCGAGTTCCGCCTTGACCACCGGCAGCATGGTGACGAGATCCGGGCGCTGCGGATAGGTGATGACCAGCAGACGCAGCGGTGTGCCGCCCTTTTCGCGCATGCCGCCGCTGCCTCTCGCCCAGCCGGCTTCGTCGAGCAGCGCGCCAGCCCTGGCAAGATCGGTCGGGCGGGCCTCCTGGCCGGCAAAGGGGAAATAGGCGGCGTAGGCACCGGTGGCCGGTTCGCCGCCGTTGATGGCGGCTGCAAGCTCCTTGCGGTCGAAGGCCAGATCGATCGCCCGGCGCACCTTGACGTCAGCCAGCAGCGGCCGGGCGGTATTGAAGAAAGCAAGATACTGGTACCCGACCGGGAACGACTTGATCGTCAGGTCTGGGTTGGTCTTGAGCCGGCTCACGACCTCCGACGGCAAGCCGAAGGCCATGTCGAGTTCGCCTGCTTCCAGCGCCAGCGTCAGGGTCTGGGCATCACCGAACTTGCGGAAATTGACCGGCGAACGCCGGTCGGCGCCAGCGAAATGCACGTTGGGCTCCAGCGTGATCGAGGCATCCGTCTTGAAGGCGGAGATCCGGTAAGGACCGCTGAAGACGGCATTGCCGGCCTCGGTTGGTTTGTAGGCAATCAGCGGCCATTCGGCGAAGAGTGCCTGAATGAACGGCACCGGCTTTTCGGTCGTCACCTTCAGCGTCAGGTCGTCGCCCGCCTCGAAGGTCAGCTTGCCGCCGGTCGCGAGCGCCGCCTTGTTGTTGGCGAGCGTGGCATCGAAACCGGCTGCCAGTGCCTTGGCGGTGACGGGCGTGCCATCGGAGAACAGGCGGCCGGGTTTCAGGGTCACGGTCCAGATCAGGTCCCCGATGCGCTCCGCCTTCTCGGCCAGCTCCGGCACGAGCTTGCCGTCCCGATCGACGGTGAAGAGGTTCTCGCCGACGCCATGGCTGACCAGCGCCCAGCCGTTCGAGCCCTTGGCGGGGTCCGTGCCGCTGGTGATGTAGGTGGCACCGACGCGAAGCGGCTCGCCTGCGAAGACAGTGCCTGCGGCGGCCAAGGTGGTGGCGGTGAACCAGGCGGCGGCTAGGCGCGATAGCGTCTGCGACGTCAATTCTCTCTCCTCTTGTTCTGTTCGGATGGGATACGAAGCCGCTGCTTGCGGCCCGTTGGGTGATAGGCGAAGTTCTCGACGATCCGGCCGCCAAGCAGGTGCTCGCCGACGATCCGGTCGATCGCATCTTCGGTGACGCCGCCGTAATAGGTGCCTTCCGGAAACACCTGCAGCACGGGCGCCAGACTGCAGGGACCGAGACAGGTGGATTTTGCGGTCATCGTGCCGTCGCCGGCAGCGCGCAATTTCTGCCGCTCCTGTTGGTTGCGCAGATGTCCCCAGATCAAATCGGCTCCGGCCGCGTTGCAGGGGCCGCCCTGGCAGACGAGTGCGCGGCGTTTCTGGGCTGGCACGAGTGAACCTTCGATGACGGGTGGGTTTTCGGTTTTCGGGACATCCAGCTCCTCGGCCGTCTCCAGCAGTTCGCCGAGAAGCTGCGCCATCAGCGTGCTGGAGGCGATATCCTTGGCGACGGACAAGGCCGGCCAGGGGCGGCTGTCGGCGGCCTTCCAGCGCGTCAGCGATTTCGTTAGCCAGATATGGAAGCTCGGCTCCATGGGCAGGACGAGCGGCACGATGACGACGGTTTCGACATCCTCGTCGAGCAGATTGGACAGCGCTTCGCGCAGCGAGGGGGTTCCCTGTTCGGTAAAGGCGAACCGCACCGTTCCGGCCCCGGTCATGCCGGCCGCAAGTTTCGCGAGCCGCTGCATTTCCAGATGCGGCGATGCCGCAAAGGCGGATTTGGCGATCAGGAGGACGGCGCGCCCGGATACGTTCTGGGAAGATAATCCCTGTGTTTTCACTGCCTTCGTCTCACTCAAGGAGGCGGCAGCAAAAATGAAGGTTGCGGCAGGCACGATGGCCCGACGGAACCGTCATTCCTGTGGCACACCCCGACCACGGAACTTCTATCGTCAGGCAGGTCTCCTGGCTCGCGGGTCAAAGCCTTCATCGTCCGTCTTCCCGGCATTGACTGCCAGTGACATGTTGGACGAACGGCTCACCGCTCACAGTTGCGGGACAGCTCCGGTTTTTACCGGATTCCCTCTTAGCTTCCATCGCGGGATGGAAGAACCTTGACGCCGCCAACCTACACTCCCGCTGCCGACTGTCAACGGCGCCGCTTCATGCAGCATCACGCGGCTGGTCCGGAACTGCCGTAACAATTCCGGACCAAGGTTATTGCATCAATGCGATGCGCCGGAGCCGCCGACGGCAACGATCGTAAAGGGTTTTCCTTCGACGGGAATCGTCCGGACCTCCTTCAGGCTTTCCGCATCGACAACGCGAACCAGCGAGTGCCGCGGATCGGTAATGACGATATGGCCGTCCGCAACGGCAAGACGCGGCCGCGGATCACGCCAATGGCCGTCCTTGCTGTAGGGCTCGGTGACCTTGGCTTTGCGAACGATCTCGCCCTTGATCACGTCCAGCACATGAAGATCACCGTCCTCCGTCAGGATGTAGGCACTGCGCGGCGTTGCTGGGTCCAGCAGGAAGTCGACGCGGCGGGTGGGCAGGGCGATCAGTCGGAAG
>PVBG01000037.1 GCA_002968845.1 Neorhizobium tomejilense
GTACCGGAACAACCACCCCGCCGATCCAAGACGGACAAGGAGCCGGTCACGATCGACTTGACCGCCGAGCAGTCTGATGTCGTCGCCGAACCAGTCCGCAGCAACGACACCGACGACGCGGTGAGCGCCACGGAACCCGCCGAAGACATTTCCGCAATAGGCGAAGAGCCGGCCAAACCCGGGCCCGAGCCCACGGAAGAACCGGCATCCAGCCCCTCGGCCGCAGACGAGCCGCGTTATGACGATCCCTGGTCTGCCGCCGCCCAGAGCGAACCGCAACCCGCAACCGTGGCGCCCGAACCAGAATCGACACCCGCCCCGCACCATCGCCCGAGCCCTGCCACGTCGACGTTGATCGCGGCCGGCATTTTCGGCGGCATCGTCGCGTTGCTGCTGGCCGGCAGCATGCAATATGCCGGTTACCTGCCCGGCGCCACGCCCGCCCCGGCGGCCTCAAACACGGCCGGCCTCTCCTCCGAGATCGCCGCACTGCGTCAGGAAATCGCAGCGCTCAAAAGCCGGCCCGCGGCAGCAGCGGCCCCAGATGCCGCGCTCGCCAACCGGGTTGCGGCTCTTGAATCAGCGCCCCGGGCGTCGAACGGTGCCAGCGAACAGGCGCTTGGCGCCCTGAAGGCCGATCTCGACCGGCTTCGCGCCACCGTCCAGTCGGCGGCGAGCGCTGATTCCGGTCTCGCCCAGCGCCTGGACCAGGCCGAGGCCAAGCTGAACGACCGCGGCCCGGAACAGCAGGTCGCCCGCGCCGTGGCAGCCGCCGCCCTCAAGGCCGGCATCGATCGCGGCGGCCCGTTCGAAACCGAACTGCAGACCTTCGTGACCGTCGCTGGCGACGATCCCGCCGTCGCCGACCTGCAAAAGTTCGCGTCCGCCGGCGTGCCCGCGCGCGCCGAACTGCAGCGCGATTTCCCCCGCATTGCCGATGCCATGCTGGAGGCGACCGTTCAGTCGGACCCGAACGAGGGCATTGCCAGCCGGCTGCTCTCTTCCGCCATGTCGGTGGTCAAGGTCCGCCGCGTCGGTGACGTCCAGGGCGAAACACCGGATGCAATTGTCGCCCGCATAGAAAATGCGCTGCGCAACGGCGATCTCCAGGCATCCGCCCGCGAATGGGACGCGCTGCCGGAACCGGCAAAGGCGGTTTCGCGCGATTTCAAGCAGAAGCTCGATGCCCGCATTCAGGTGGAAAATCTCGTAGGCGGAACGCTGACGCGCGCCGTCGCCGGCACCCAAGGCTGAGGACGGAAGAACCGGATGGTCAGACTTTTCATTTTTCTCGTTGTGGTGCTGGCTCTCGGCTGGGGTTTCTCCTGGCTTGCGGATCGCCCCGGCCTGATTTCCATCACCTGGCAGGACCACCTGATCGAAACGAGCCTGATGGTGGCCGCCACCGCCGTGGTCGCACTGGTCGGCTTTGCGATGGTCCTCTGGTGGATCGTCGGCGTGGTCTGGACCTCGCCCTATTCCGTCCGCCGTTATTTTCGCGCCCGCAAGCGTGACCGGGGTTACCAGGCGCTATCGACCGGCCTGATCGCCGCCGGTGCCGGAAATGCGCTGCTCGCCCGCAAGATGAGTCTTCGCACCCGCGGCCTGATCAGCGCCGATCAGGAACCCCTGATCCATCTCCTCGAAGCCCAGGCAGCCTTGATCGAAGGCAAGCACGACGAAGCGCGCAAGAAGTTCGAGCAGATGGCCGAGGATCCGGAAACCCGTGAACTGGGCCTGCGCGGTCTCTACATGGAAGCCCGCCGGCTCGGTGCCAACGAGGCCGCCCGCCAATATGCGGAAAAGGCCGTCGAGCATGCGCCTTATCTGCCCTGGGCGGCCCAGGCGACGCTCGAATCCCGCAGCCAGGCCGGCCGCTGGGACGATGCGATCCGCCTGCTCGATCAGCAGCGCATGGCCAATATTCTTGAAAAACCGCAGGCCGAACGCTGGAAGGCCGTGCTTCTGACCGCCAAGGCAAACGATCGGCTGGAGGGTGATCCGAAGGGCGCCCGCGATGATGCCATGGCGGCCCTGAAGCTCGCCAAGGATTTCGTGCCCGCCGCCGTCATTGCCGCCAAGGCCTGGCTGCGCGAGGACAACGTCCGCAAGGCCGCGTCCACCCTCGAAGGTGTCTGGAAACTTGGGCCGCATCCGGAAATCGCCGGCGCCTATATCCGCGCCCGCAGCGGCGACAGCACCGTGGACAGGCTGAAACGCGCCGAAAAGCTCGAGGCGATGCGGCCCAACAATGTCGAATCGCTGCTGGCCGTGGCCCAGGCCGCGCTCGATGCCCAGCAATTCAAGAAGGCGCGTGCCAAGGCGGAAGCCGCCGCCCGCATGCAGCCGCGGGAGGCCGTCTACCTGTTGCGCGCCGATATCGAGGAAGCCGAAACCGGCGACCAGGGCCGCGTTCGCCACTGGATGGCGCAAGCGTTGCGCGCACCGCGGGACCCCGCCTGGGTCGCCGATGGTTTCGTCTCGGAAAAATGGCTGCCGCTCTCTCCGGTGACCGGCCGGCTCGATGCCTTCGAGTGGAAGGCGCCGTTCGACCAGCTCGAAGGCCCGGTCGAGGAAGGTTCGCTCGCGGCCGATACCGCGATCGCCAGCCTGCCGCCTGTCACGGTCAGCGAGACGAAGACCGACACGGCGACAGAAGAGCCCCCCAAACCCATTCTCGTCGAGGTCAAGCCGGCCCCGCAGGAGGCAAAGCCCCCTCAGAAGGAGTTAGCTGTTGCAGCAAAAACACCAGCCCCGGCGAATGTGATCTCGAAGGACGGAAAATCCCCTGAAAATGAGGAGGAGCCCGTTCCCTTTTTCGGCCGCCCGCCGGATGATCCGGGTGTGAAAGATCCCGATGCCGCGCAGCCCGCAACGAGGCTCCGGCTGTTCTAGAATGGCGAGGGCCTGGAGATAGATGTTAGATCGCATTCAGGCCTTCCTCCAAACTCTGACAGGGTCCCACCATACGCAGGAATTCGCCCCCGATGATCCGCGGGTGGCGTTTGTCGCGCTCTGTTTCCAGGTGATGGAGGCGGATGGCAACGTTTCGCCCCGGGAACAGCAGAAGTTTCGCGACCTGCTGCGCGAACGTTACGATTTGAGCGAGGATCGCCTGAAGGCGTTGATCGAGATCGGCCATCAGGCCGGCAGCGAAGCCGTTGACTATTACCGCTTCACTTCCGATCTTAGAAAACATCTCGTCGACGAGGAGGATCGCGTCGAGCTTCTCGGCATCCTCTGGGATATCGTTTATGCCGACGGCCAGCGCAGCGAGATCGAAGATCACGTGATCTGGAGGATCGCCGATCTTCTGGGCGTCTCGGCGCGCGACAGGGTTCTGGAGCGCCAGCAGGCCGCCGCCCGTGCAACCGGAGGAGATGAGGGAGGAGACTGAGGACGTTGTTGAAATGCTGATGTTTCCCTCCCGTCATACCCGAAAACTTCCCGTGCTGATCGTGCTGCACCAGGAGCGCTCGTCTCCCGGGCGCGTCGGCCAGATGCTTTCCGACAAGGGTTTCCCTCTCGATATCCGCCGCCCCGTGCTCGGCGATCCCCTGCCGGACACCATGGCGGATCATTCCGGCGCGGTGATCTTCGGCGGGCCGATGAGCGCCAACGACCCGGATCCGTTCGTCAGGACGGAGATCGACTGGATCGGCGTTCCGCTCAAGGAGAACAAGCCCTATCTCGGCATCTGCCTCGGCGCGCAGATGATGGTGCGCCATCTCGGCGGCACGGTCGCCGCGGAGAAAAACGGCCTCACCGAAATCGGCTGGTATCCGCTACGCGCCACCGAACACGGCCGGCTGCTGATGAAATGGCCGAAAATGGTCTATCACTTCCACCGCGAAGGCTTCGACACGCCGCGCGGCGTGCAGCTGCTTGCCGAAGGCGACGCCTATCCGAACCAGGCGATCCGCTACGGCGACAACGCCTGGGGCCTGCAGTTCCACGCGGAGCTGACACGGGCCATGATGCAGCGCTGGGTCGTGCATGGCGCCGAGCGTTTCACCATGCCGAATGCACAGGCCGGTCGCGACCATCTGGAGGGCCGGATGATCTTCGATGCGCCGCTCAAGGAATGGCTCTGGAGTTTCCTCGATCTCGTCTTCGAGCCGCAGGCCGACGGCGCGCAGGCAGGCGGCGAACAGATCGGACACGGTCGACAGCCGGCGCTTCAGGCCGGCTGAACCGATCTCTCTTCCCGGTCCGGCGCATCGAGACTGTCGATCCTGCGCAGCTTCGGGAAGCCCATGGCCCAGATGATCGCGACGCCCAGCGTGCCGACGCCGCCGATCACCACGGCCGGTACGGCGCCGAAGATCGAGGCCATCGTACCCGCGCGGAACTCCCCGAGCTCGTTGGACGCACCGACGAACACCATGTTGACCGCGTTGACCCGGCCGCGCACCTCATCCGGCGTCCAGAGCGCGATCAGCGTCTCGCGCACATAGACCGAGATCATGTCGGATGCTCCCATCAGCATCAGCGCCGAGATCGACAGCCAAGGCGTCGCTGAGAGGCCGAAGACCAGCGTGCCGATGCCGAACAGCCCGACGCCGATGAACATCGCCAAGCCGGCATGGTGGCGGATCGGGTAGAAAGCAAGGTAGATTGCGACGACGATCGCCCCGACGCCCGGTGCTGCCCGCAGCATGCCGAGGCCCCAGGGACCGAGTTCGAGAATGTCACGCGCAAAGATCGGCATCAGCGCCACCGCGCCGCCAAGCAGGACCGCGAAGAGATCCAGCGAGATCGCTCCGAGCACGATCTTTTCCCGCGAGATGAAGTGGAAGCCGGCCAGGATCTGGCCCCAGCTCACCTTTTCCGCAGCGTTGCGCTGCGGAGGCTTCGGGATCATGAACACCAGGGCGGCGGCGAGGATGAGGAAGACCAGTGCGACCGAATAGGCGGAAACCGCGCTGATGCCGTAGAGCAGGCCGCCGGCAACCGGGCCGAGGATCGCTGCCGTCTGCCAGGACGAGGAATTCCAGGCGACTGCGTTCGGCAGGTCCTGTTCCGGCACTAGGTTGGGACCGAGAGACTGGACCGCCGGCCCCATGAAGGCCCGTTCGATCCCGAACACGATCAGGATGCCGAACACCGGCCAGGGCGAAAACGAATGGGTAACGGTGAGAGCCAGAAGGGCGCCGGCGCAGAGCGCCCCGACCACCATGCAGATCGCCATGATCGCGCGTCGGTTATAACGGTCGGCGACCGAACCGGTGACGAGGATCAGGAGCAGCGACGGCAGGAACTGGAAAAGGCCGATCAGGCCGAGATAGAGCGGATTGCTGGTCTCGTCGTACATCTGCCAGCCGACCGCGACGCTGATGATCTGGATCGCAAAAGCCGAGAAAAGTCGGGAAAAGAAGAAGCGAGTATAAGATGAGTGCCGGAAGGCGGCGAAACGATCGCCCGAGGCAGAAATGGACATGAGGCAACACTTTCAGCGGAGCCGGAAGCCGGCAGCGTGCCCGCCGCCCGTTAAACATGAATCGGATGAGGCGCGGGCGCGGCACTTGCCCGTTAGTTCGCCAATGTCTACATGTCTGTCAACAAAGAAATGGAGACGTTAATGCTCGCCCTGTTTCAGACCATCGATTTGGCCTTGAACCTCTATACCTGGGTGCTGATTGCCAGCGCCATTTTCTCGTGGCTCTATGCCTTCAACGTCATCAATTCGAGAAACCAGTTTGTCGATGCGATCGGCCGTTTCCTCTTCGCCGTCACCGAACCGGCGCTGCGTCCCATCCGTCGCATCATGCCGGACCTCGGCGGCATCGATATCTCGCCCGTCATCCTGCTCCTGATCATCTTCTTCATTCGCTCGCTGATGTGGACGTCGATCTATCCGCTGGTTGCGTGAGCAGCGCCTACAGCAAGCATTCCGACCATCTGCGGCTCGCAATCCGGCTCACGCCGAATTCGGGCCGCAATGCCGTCGAGGGCATCGAGACCGCCGCCGATGGCGAGGTGTTCCTGAAGGCACGCGTTACCGCCGTGCCGGAGGACGGCAAGGCCAACAAGGCGCTGATCCTGCTCTTGGCCGATACGTTCCGCCTCCCCAAATCCTCCATTTCGATCCTGTCGGGCGAAACCGCGCGCAAAAAAATCCTCCGGATCGATGGCGACCCGGAGGATTTGGAAGAGAAATTCAAAAAGGTCCTGAAGGCCTGACGGCTTACTTCTGGGCCTTGTAGCGCTCGATGGCTTCGATGATCAGCGTCTTTGCCACGTCGACATTCTGCCAGCCGCCGATCTTCACCCATTTGCCGGGCTCCAGATCCTTGTAGTGCTCGAAGAAGTGCTCGATCTGCTTCAGCGTGATCTCGGGCATGTCGGTGTAGTTCTTGATCTTGTCGTAGCGCTGGGTCAGCTTCGGAACCGGCACGGCGATGATCTTCTCGTCCTTGCCGCCGTCGTCTTCCATGATCATCACGCCGATCGGGCGCACGTTGATGACGCAGCCCGGAACCAGCGGACGGGTGTTGCAGATGAGGACGTCGATCGGGTCGCCGTCTTCCGAAAGCGTGTGCGGTACGAAGCCGTAATTGCCCGGATAGGTCATCGGCGTGTAGAGGAAGCGGTCGACGACGAGAGCGCCGGCTTCCTTGTCCATTTCGTACTTGATCGGCTGGCCGCCGACCGGCACTTCAACGATGACGTTGACGTCTTCAGGCGGATTCTTGCCAACGGAAATTGCATCGATACGCATTCTGGTCCCCGATGAGGTTCAACAAAGTTAAGCGTCGATAGCGGGAATCATGCTGCAAGGCAACAAGGCTTTGACGCCAATGTTGAACCGCGCTACGCGCCGCAGCATTGGAAAGCGTTCAGATTCAAGGCGTTGCAGGCGGACCGTTCAGGACCAGACGAAACCGATCTTGCGAAGCTGAGTGCCGCCAAAATCCTCCATGCCTTCGGCAAGGTCCACGCCGCCGTGCCGGCGGAAGAAACGCGCCGCATGCTCGCTGTCCTCCAGGCACCAGACGACGAGGCCTTCACAGCCGAGCGACTTCAGGAGCCGGCGGCTTTCGCCGAACAGACGGCGGCCAAGGCCGATGCCCTGAAATTCCGGACGCAGATAGATCTCGTAGACCTCGCCGTCATAAGGCAGGGCACGGGCCCGGTTGAGGCCGATCGTGGCGTAACCGGCGACCTGATCGGCGACATCGAGCACCAGCAGGGTCGCGGGTCCGCGGGTCGCCTTGCGCCACCATGCCTCGCCGCGACGCTCCAGCATCTGGGTCAGCGGCTTGTGGGGAATGAGGCCTGCATAGGCCTGGGTCCATGCCTGGCGGTGCGCCTCGGAAATGGCGCGAGCGTCTTGCGGTTCGGCCCGCCGGACATCGATCGATAACGTTTTCATAACGTTTACTCTAGGCCCTGATGCTGGCAATCCGCCATTCCACCAATGTGTGTAGAGCGGATTGCCCACAGACTTCTCATGTGGACGACGAGGCAACGTTAACGTGTTTTTAACCTTTGCGACAAGGGCGGCCGGGTCTCAGGCACAGAAAAAAACCCGGCATTTCTGCCGGGTTTTGAAAGGCTCAGAGCATGCTGTCGAAATCAGGCGATTTTCGCCTTGCCGAAGCGCTTGCGGTCGTTGGCGTCGAGATAGGTCTTGCGCAGCCGGATGTTCTTCGGCGTCACTTCCATCAGCTCGTCGTCCTGGATCCAGGACAGCGCGCGGTCGAGCGTCATGCGGATCGGCGGGGTCAGCCTGACGGCTTCGTCCTTGCCGGCAGAACGGATGTTGGTCAGCTGCTTGCCCTTGAGGACATTGACCTCAAGGTCGTTGTCTCTGCTGTGAATGCCGATGATCATGCCCATATAGACCTTTTCGCCCGGCTCGATGATCATCGGGCCACGGTCTTCCAGATTGAACATCGCATAGGCAACGGCTTCGCCGGACTGGTTGGACAGGAGCACGCCGTTGGTGCGGCCACCGATCTCGCCCTTGTAGGGCTGATAGTCGTGGAACAGGCGGTTCATGATCGCCGTGCCGCGGGTATCGGTCAGCAGTTCCGACTGATAGCCGATCAGGCCGCGGGTCGGCGCGAAGAATACCAGGCGAACGCGGCTGCCGCCGGACGGACGCAGCTCGGCCATTTCGGCCTTGCGCTCGGACATCTTCTGCACGACGACGCCGGAATGCTCCTCATCGACGTCGATGACGACTTCCTCGATCGGCTCCATCAGCGTGCCGTCCTCGGACTTGTGCATGACGACGCGCGGACGCGACACGGCAAGCTCAAAACCTTCGCGGCGCATGGTTTCGATCAGGACGGCGAGCTGCAATTCGCCACGGCCGGAAACGTAGAACGAATCCTTGCCCTCGGCTTCCTCGATCTTCAGCGCGACATTGCCTTCGGCTTCCTTGAACAAGCGGTCTCGGATGACGCGGCTCGTCACCTTGTCGCCTTCGGTGCCGGCAAGCGGGCTGTCGTTGACGAGGAATGACATGGTAACGGTCGGCGGGTCGATCGGCTGTGCGTGCAGCGCCTCGGTGACCGAGGGATCGCAGAACGTGTCGGCGACGGTGCCCTTTGAGAGGCCGGCGATGGCGACGATGTCGCCCGCATGCGCTTCGTCGATCGGCGTACGCTCGATGCCGCGGAAGGCGAGGATCTTGGAGATACGGCCGGTTTCGACCGTCTTGCCGTCCTGGGACAGCACCTTGACGGGCTGGTTCGGCTTGATCGAGCCGGAATGGATACGGCCGGTGATGATGCGGCCGAGGAAGGGGTTGGCTTCGAGCAGCGTGCCGATCATGCGGAACGCGCCGTCTTCTTCGCCGACGCTCGGCTCGGGGACGTGCTTCAGGACCAGGTCGAGAAGCGGGGCGAGACCCTCATCCTTGGGGCCTTCGGGATTGACGTTCATCCAGCCATCGCGACCGGAACCGTAGAGGATCGGGAAATCGAGCTGTTCGTCGGTGGCGTCGAGATTGGCGAACAGGTCGAAGACTTCGTTGATGACTTCCTCGTGGCGGCCGTCCGGACGGTCGATCTTGTTGATCGCGACGATCGGGCGAAGGCCGACCTTCAGCGCCTTGCCGACCACGAACTTGGTCTGCGGCATCGGGCCTTCCGACGAGTCGACCAGAACGATCGCGCCGTCCACCATCGACAGGATGCGCTCGACTTCGCCGCCGAAGTCGGCGTGGCCGGGCGTATCGACGATGTTGACGCGAACGCCCTTCCACTCGATCGAGGTCGCCTTGGCAAGGATGGTGATGCCACGTTCTTTTTCGAGATCGTTGCTGTCCATCATGCGCTCGGTGGTGCGCTGGTTGTCACGGAACGAGCCGGACTGCTTCAGGAGTTCGTCGACAAGAGTGGTCTTCCCATGGTCGACGTGTGCGATGATCGCGATATTTCGCATTTTCATGTTTTGAATCTCTGAGCTCTTGGCGCGGCAACGGGAGGCGGCACCCAATTCGTTTTGCGGCCTCATACCCTGTTTTTCGCATTTGCGAAAGGGGTGAGCGCGATGATGGTTGATGGCTGTTTCGCCACCAGCCCGCTGCGCCTCAAGAGGGGGGCCAAGAGGAGCGGCAGGAAGGCGGTCGCCACGATTGCAATGAAGGCCATGGCCACGCCGAGCCAGATCGACCCCTCGCGCGACTGCCGCCAGATCGATGTTGCGATCCGGCGCTACGGTATTACGACCGCCGCATGACAGGCCGATGATCGGCAAATCTTCGGCCCTGTTTTACTCCCGTAAGACCGGGATCGCAATGCGCTCAGGCGTCGCTGCCGGAAAGCTCCTCGACCATCGCCAGGCCCTTTTTCTTCAGCATCGCCTTCGGGTCCGGCAACTTTCCGCGGAACGCCTTGTAGGTCTCTTCCGGATCGATCGAGCCCCCGACGGAGTAGATGTTGTTCTTGAGCTTGCGCGCCATGACCGGATCGAAGGCGTTGCCGGTTTCCTCGAAGGCGGAGAAGGCGTCCGCGTCGAGCACCTCCGACCACATGTAGGAATAGTAGCCTGCCGAATAACCGTCGCCCGAAAACACGTGCTGGAAATGCGGCGTCGCGTGGCGCATGACGATCGAGGTCGGCATGCCGATCTCGTCGAGCACTTCCTTCTGCACCGCCATCGGATCGTCGACCGCTCCGCGGGTATGAAACGCCATGTCCACCAGCGCCGAGGAGGTGAATTCCACCGTCGCGAAACCGGCGTTGAAGGTGCGGGCCGCCAGCACCTTGTCGAGCAGCGCCTTCGGCATCGGCTTGCCGGTTTCGTAATGTACGGCATATTTCTCGAGGATTTCCGGCACGGTCAGCCAGTGCTCGTAAAGCTGCGACGGCAGTTCGACGAAATCGCGCGACACGCCGGTGCCGGAGACCGACGGATAGGTGACATCCGACAGCATGCCGTGCAGCGCGTGGCCGAATTCGTGGAACAGGGTGCGGGCGTCGTCGATCGACAACAAGGCCGGCTTGCCTTCGGCGGGCTTGGCGAAATTGCAGACGTTGTAGATGATCGGCAGTTCGCCAGTCGCGCCGTTCTTCAGCGGCAGCTTATGCTGCGACTGCAGGGAGTTCATCCAGGCGCCGGAGCGCTTCGAGGACCGGGCGAAATAGTCGCCGAGGAACAGCGCCTTCAGAGAACCGTCCCTGTCGCGGATCTCGAACACCCGCACATCCGGATGGTATGCCGAAACACCCTTCACCTCGACCGCCTTGATGCCGAACAGGCGCTCGGCGACATCGAAGCAGGCCTCGATGATCTTTTCGAGCTGCAGATAGGGCTTTAGCTCGGTTTCGGAGAAATCGAAGGTCCGCTGCCGCAGCTTCTCGGCATAATACCGCCAGTCCCACGGCATGACCTCGTGGTTCTTGCCCTCCTCGGCGATCAGGCCGCCCAGGCTCGCCTCTTCCTCCAGCGCCTTGGAGCGCGCCTTGTCCCAGACCTGACGGAGCAGCGTGTTCACCGCATCGGACGTCTTCGCCATCGTGTTGTCGAGCTTGTAGGCCGCGAAATTTTCGTATCCGAGCAGTTTTGCTTTTTCCGCCCGCAGCGCCAGCGTTTCGCGCACGATGCCGAGATTGTCGGTCTCGCCGCCGTTTTGTCCGCGCGCCGCCCAGGCCCTGAAAGCCTGTTCGCGCAGGTCCCGGCGGGTCGAGAAGGTGAGGAACGGCTCGATGATCGAGCGCGACAGCGTCACCATGTATCCGTCCGCCTCGCCGCGTTCGCGGGCCGCGGATGCCATGGCATCGCGCAGGAACGCCGGCAGGCCGTCGAGCTCGGCCTCCTCGGACAATTTCAGCGACCAGCTCTTCTCGTCGCCCAGCACGTTCTGGCCGAACTTGGCGCCAAGCCCGGCAAGCTTTTCGTTGATATCGGCAAGCCGCTCCTGCTCGGCCTTGGCAAGCTTGGCACCGGCCTTGACGAAGCCCTTCCAGTGACGTTCCAGCACACGCTCTTCCTCGAGCGTCAGGCCCAGTTCCTTGCGATTGTCCCAGAGCGTATCGATGCGGGCAAACAGCGCCGCATTCATGCCGATCTTCGAATAATGGCGGGACATTTTTGGCGCGATCTCGCGCTCGAGTGCCTGAATATTCTCGTTGGTATGGGCGCCGGCCTTGCCCCAGAACAGCGCCGAAACGCGCGACAGGCCATCGCCTGCGGTCTCCAGGGCAGCGACCGTGTTGGTAAAGGTCGGCTCTTCCGGATTGTTGGCGATCGCATCGATCTCCGCTTCGTGGGCGGCAAGCGCTGCGTCGAAGCCGGGGGCGAAGTCCTCGTCCTTCACCTGATCGAAGCGCGGCAGGCCGTGATGACCGTTCCAGTCCACCAGAGCGGGGTTCACCAGAAGATTAGAAGACATGAATATATTCCTTCATAACGATGCTTCGCCATTCATATAGGAGAAGGCGGCGGGAATGGGTATGCGCCCGTCCATTTTCGTTTTTCAGCAAGAAATCATACACAACAATTAACGGTTATTAACCATTTGACGCAGTGCAGTAATCAAAGGTACTTTTGGCGCAGTATCCGATGAAACAGGATATAGCCATGGAAATCAGTTCCTTGCGCTGGTCTACCAACTTACTGCAAAGAGACCATTCTCGAAACAACAAGGTCGAGAAATCTTCCGAGCATGGAAGTCGGCAGAGCCAGATCACCTTTCAGGTGCCCGACTCGGATGAGTCGCCGATTGACTTTTCGGCGATCACCCCGCGCGATCTGCGCGCGCTCGCGCTTGAAAACTATCAGGCCGGCAAGATCGACCAGGACACATACATAACGCTGTCCGAAGAACTTCCAACACACGCCGTCGATGCTCAGGGACAGTTGATGGACCTGTCGCAGGTCACCGACGAGACCGGCTTCAACTTCCACGACTACTACCGCAACCAGCTTGAAATCGCCATGTCGCTCGGCGACACGTCCCGCGCCAACGTCCTTCGCGCGGTCATGGCTTTCATCGAAGTCTGATCGGCCAAGCTTTAGCCGCGTCTCACCTTCAGGCCCGCCGATAGCCGAACAGGCCCGGTGCCGAGTGCCAGAGCGCCTGCACCGCAAAGCCGATGAACAGCAGTCCGGAAAGCCGGACGATCACCCGCTCGTGTTTCCGATAGAAACGCCGCACCACGCCGGCGCCGATAATCCCGATCAGCACCAGATCGGCTGTCAGGAACCCGATCAGCGACACGGCAAGAAGAAGCGGCAGCGCGCTGAAATCCAGTGCATCGGCTGAACTTGCAAGCAGCGCGGTGAACGTCGCTAGCGCCACCGGATATCCCTTGGGGTTCGTCAGGCCGAAGATCAGCCCGCGCCGCAGCGGCTTTTCGACCGTCACCAGCGCGCCGCCATCCTCCTTCGGCTTTGCCCGCAATGCGCTCCAACCGATCCAGCCGAGATAGAGCCCGCAGAAAACCCCGAGTATGTCGAAGAGGGTGGTGCCGACCGTCTTGGCGCCGATGATCGCCACCAGCGCCAGTCCGGACCACAGGATGTCCCCCGCCAGATGGCCGCCCATGAAGAAGGCGCCGGCCGGCCTGCCTTGTCCGGCACCGATGCCGAGCAGCGCCAGGAATGCAGGCCCGGGAATGAGCGTATAGGCAAGCGCCGCGAAAAAGGCACCGGCAAGCAGCGATGATGACATGATGGTCTCCGTCGGAAGGCTGCGACAATCTCGCCTCCGGTTTTACCGGTGTCAATGCAACCAGAGCCCCCCTTTTCCGTTTGCCTCGCACCCGAAAGATAGTAAGCGTGCCTTATGAAATTCGACGACGAGGCAAAGGGTGCCGAAAAGCATATGGACATTCTGGGGTTCCTGATCGTCGACAGTGCCCGACTGCTGCGTGCCGCCTTCGAGCGCCGCATCGCCCAGGCAGGCCTGGGGTTGACACCCGGCGAAGCCCGCGCCCTGATCAACATCGCGGCTCTCGACGGCAGCCGCCAGCTCGACATCGCCGCCCGCATGGGTGTCGAGCCGATGACGCTCTGCGCCTATCTCGACAAGCTGGAGGCGCTGGGGCTGGTCGAAAGGCAGCAATGCTCCGCCGACCGGCGCGCCAAGCGGATCAATCTCACGGAGACTTCCAGCGAGATGATCGGTTCGATCCGCAACGAATTGAACGCCATTCTTGGCCAGGCGACCGAAGGCCTCAGCGAGGAAAACAACCGGATCCTGCGCGAGGCGCTGGCCCTGTTCAACGCCAACCTGCAGGCCGCCGTCCCTTCCGCCGCACTGCAGACTGCACCTGATGAAAGCCGATAACATGCCGCCTATCCCCGCTCGGATGAGCGAGCGCCGAACCACGATCATCGGCGCCCTCCTGACGGCAATCGGACCGATCTCCATGGCGATCTACACGCCGGCGATGCCGGAACTGGTGCGCGCCTTCGACACCACGGAAGCGGCGATCAAGATGTCGCTGTCGCTCTATTTCGCAGGCTTTGCACTGGCGCAGCTGGTTGCAGGCCCCGTCTCCGACGCCTTCGGCCGCAAGACCGCTTCGCTGAGCTTCCTGCTTATCTATCTTGCCGGTTCGCTGCTTGCGGCCTTTGCTCCGACGGTCGAATGGGTGCTCGCCGGCCGCCTGATCCAGGGTATCGGCGCTTCGGTCGGCATCACCGTGTCGCGCGCCATCGTGCGGGACCAGTTCAACGGCGGCGACGCGGCGCGGATCATCAACACGATGGGCATCATCCTGGCGATCGGGCCGTCCCTCGGTCCGACGATCGGCGGCCTTGCACTCGCCGCGTTCGGCTGGCGATCGGTATTCCTGCTGATGGTCGGCTTCGGCGCCCTGCTCGTTTTTCTCTCCACCGTCTGCCTCAAGGAGACGACCGTGCCGGATAGAAGCCGGCTGAAACCGCTGCGGCTCGTCCAGGCCTATGCGGAAATCGTCGCCTTGCCGCGCTTCCTGTTCACCGCGGTCGTTCTCGCCGGCGCCGTGGGCTCCATGTATGCCCAGGCGGCGGTGCTGCCGTTCATCCTGATCGAGAAGGTCGGGCTGACGCCGACCCAGTTCGGCCTGAGCATGCTGATGCAATCCGGCTTCTTCCTTATGGGTTCGGTCTGCCTGCGCGTCATCTCGAGATGGTTGCCGGCCGAACGCGCGCCCTTGGTCGGACTGATTCTCAGCGGTAGCGGAGGCCTCATCATGGCCATTTCGGTCCACTACCTGCCGCCGTCCTTTCTGTCGGTCATGGTGCCGGTTGCCATGTGCGCCTTCGGGATCGCCTTCGTGTCGCCCTACATGACCGCGGCGGGCCTCATCCCCTTCCCCCATATTGCCGGGTCCGCATCGGCAATGATGGGCTTCATCCAGATGGGCGCCGGCTTCGTGGGCGGCGTCGCCGCCGCCTCGATCGGCTCGCCGCTGCCGGCCTTCGGCATCGTCATTCCCGCCATGCACCTGATCGCCGTGCTCGGTTACATTGGTTTCCGGATCGCCAGCCGCAGGGCATGAAAAAACCCGCCTCCCCTTTCGGGCAGGCGGGCTTGGCTGATCGGGTTATGAGTAATTACTTGCCGAGATTGCGCTTGGCGAGGGTGCGCAGGCGCAGCGCATTGAGCTTGATGAAGCCCGCTGCATCCTTCTGGTCGTAGGCGCCCTGGTCGTCCTCGAAGGTGACCAGCTTGTCGGAATAAAGCGACTTTTCGCTCTCGCGGCCGATGACCATGACATTGCCCTTGTAGAGCTTCAGCGTCACTTCGCCTTCCACATGCTCCTGGCTCTTGTCGATTAGTGCCTGCAGCATTTCGCGCTCCGGCGAGAACCAGAAGCCGTAATAGATGAGCTCCGCGTAACGCGGCATGATGTCATCCTTGAGATGGGCTGCACCACGGTCGAGCGTGATGCTCTCGATCGCCCGGTGGGCGGCCAGCAGGATCGTGCCGCCGGGGGTCTCGTAGACGCCGCGCGACTTCATGCCGACATAGCGGTTCTCGACGAGGTCGAGACGGCCGATGCCGTTGTCGCGGCCGTAATTGTTGAGCGCGGCAAGCAAGGTCGCCGGCGACATGGCGACACCGTTGATGGAAACAGCATCGCCTTGTCTGAAGCCGACCTTGATGACGGTCGCCTTGTCCGGAGCAGCTTCCGGCGAGATCGTGCGCATATGCACGTATTCGGGAGCCTCGATGGCCGGATCTTCCAGAACCTTGCCTTCGGACGACGAATGCAGAAGGTTGGCGTCGACGGAGAACGGCGCCTCGCCCATCTTGTCCTTGGCGACCGGGATCTGGTTTTCCTCGGCGAATTTCAAAAGATCGGTGCGGCTCTTGAAAGCCCAGTCGCGCCAGGGCGCGATGACCTTGATATCCGGGTTCAGCGCATAGGCCGAAAGTTCGAAACGGACCTGGTCGTTGCCCTTGCCGGTGGCGCCGTGGGCGATCGCATCGGCGCCGGTCTTCCTAGCGATCTCGATCAGGTGCTTGGAGATCAGCGGACGGGCGATCGAGGTGCCGAGCAGGTAGACGCCTTCATAGACGGCATTGGCGCGGAACATCGGGAAGACGAAATCGCGCACAAATTCCTCGCGCACGTCCTCGATATAGATCTCCTTGATGCCGAGCATCTCGGCCTTCTTGCGGGCCGGCTCCAGCTCCTCGCCCTGGCCGAGATCGGCGGTGAAGGTCACTACCTCGGCGTTAAGTTCGGTTTGCAGCCATTTCAGGATGATCGAGGTGTCGAGACCGCCGGAATAGGCGAGAACGACCTTCTTTACGTCTTTCGGGAGTGCCATGTCGATTTACGTCCGTCTGCGGGTGGAAGCGGTTGTTGAAACTGCCAAGTCAGGAATTGCGGCACTTTTAGCGAGTTTCCTGAGGCGCGCAAGAAAAACCGGGGATGGATTTCGGAAGCGATTATCGGTCGCGGCCAATCTCCGCATGCCTCCCCCGCAGGAACTCCTCGAAATCGAACGGTTGCGGCTCACCGGAAGCCTCGCCCTCCTCGATGGCGGTGCGGATCGCTTCGAGGGATTCCTCTTCCCTCTGCTTCAGCAGGCGAAGCGCCTCTTCCACCACATCGCATACTGAACCGTAGCGCCCGGCATCCACTTTTCTCTGAACGAAGGCGGCCAATTCCTCATCCATCGTAATCGAGATGATCGTGCCCATCGGCTTCCCGCTCTCTTGTGACGCCCTTGTCATGTTGACAGGTTTTGATGAGGGTACCATATCCCGCCCGACCTTTGAACAGCAGCGCCCTAGAGGAGATCTGCCATGACCGTCACTCATCCCGCTCTGAAAAAGGACAACGTCGCCGTGATTACCGGCGCCGCATCGGGCATCGGCCTTGCCGTCGCGAAGGAGTTTGCCAGGATGGGCCTTTCGGTCGTCCTTGCCGATCTGGAGGGCGACAAGCTCGCGGAAGCAGCCCACGAGGTCGCGGCCCTTGCCGAAGACGGCGAGGCGGATGTCGCCGCCATCGGCACAGACGTTTCGAAGCCGGACGAGATCGAGGCGCTGGAACGCGCCGTCCTCCAGCGTTTCGGCCGGGTGCATGTGCTGATGAACAATGCCGGCATCGGCCCGGGGAGCTCGATATTCGGGCCGCAGGTCAACTGGGACAGCATTTTCACCGTCAATCTCCTCGGCGTCATCAACGGCACGCGGACGTTCGGCCCGGCCATGATCGCCCATGGCGAGCCGTCGCTGATCATCAACACAGGTTCGAAACAGGGTATCACGACACCGCCGGGCAACCCTGCCTACAATGTCGCCAAGGCCGGTGTGAAGGCGTTCACCGAAGCGCTCCAGCACGAGCTTCGCAACACGCCCGACTGCCATGTGTCTGCCCATCTGCTCATCCCCGGCTTCGTGTTTACCGGCCTGACCAAGGGCGAACGCATCGAAAAGCCTGCCGACGCCTGGACGCCGGAACAGACGGTCGAGTTCATGCTTACCAGCCTCGAGCGCGGCGACTTCTACATCCTGTGCCCCGACAATGACGTGGACCGGGCAACAGACGAACGCCGCATGGCCTGGGCGATCGGCGACATCATCGACAACCGTCCGCCGCTGTCGCGCTGGCATCCGGATTTCGCGGATGCATCAAAGGAATTCATCAACGGACGTCGATAGATTGATTTGGCAAGGCTTCGAAAGCCGGGTAAATGGAGCATTCCTTTATCCGGCTATTCGAGCGTGACCCATGGAATTCCTGCCGAGCCTTGCCGCCCTGCTTGCCTTCACCGCCGCCGGCCTGCTTCTGGCCCTGACGCCCGGGCCTGACATGACGCTGTCGATCAGCCGCGCGCTGGGCGAAGGCCGCCGCCCGGCTCTGTTCGTGGTGCTCGGCACCAGCCTCGGCGTCGTCTGCCATACGCTGCTCGTCGCCTTCGGCATCTCGGCGCTCATCACCGCATCGCCGACCGCCTTCTTCATCCTCAAGACCGGCGGCGCCGCCTATCTCCTGTGGCTGGCGATCCAGGCGATCCGCTTCGGCTCGAACTTTTCCGTCGAGCAGGTTGAAAAGACCGCGAGCAGTCCGCTCGCCAACATCTCGACGGGCTTCTGGGTCAATATCCTCAATCCGAAGGTCATCATCTTCTTCATGACCTTCCTGCCGCAGTTCGTGACGGCCGGTGATCCGCATGTCACCGGCAAGCTCATCTTTTTCGGCTTCTATTTCATCGTCATCGGCATGCCGGTAAACCTGATCGTCGTTCTGGCCGCCGACTGGCTTTCGGGCTGGCTGCAGGCCAACCCGAAGGTCCTGCGGGGCATCGACTACACTTTCGCCGGCGTCTTCTCGATCTTCGCGGCGAAGATTTTCTTCACGCAGGCCCGGTAGGAGCGCCCCGGACCAGCGCGTCCAGCCGTCCCGAAAGAAACAGCTTTTCCGCATCGGATTGGGAAAGTTCAATCGCCCGGCGGTAGGCAAGCCTTGCTTGATCTATTTGTCCGTCCCGGGCCAGGAGATCGGCTTGAACGGCATAAAAAGGCTGGTACTCCACCAGAGCCATGGCAATGGGTTTGAGACAGGCCAATGCGGTAGCCGGACCTTCCACATAGGACACGGCAACGATCCGGTTGAGCTCATAGACGGGATTGTCGGCGGTACGGGTAAGTTCTGCATAGAGCGAGGCGATCTGCTGCCAGTCCGTCTTGGGAAAACTCGGCGCTTCGGCATGCACGGCGATGATCGCCGCCTGTATCTGATAGGGCCCGGGTCGCCGGCGGCACAGCGCCTGTTCGATGAGAGCAAGGCCTTCCGAAATCTCGGCCCGATCCCATAAACGTCGATCCTGAGCCTCGAGTGTCAAAATCTCGCCGCTGGCGCCGATCCGCGCCGCCCGCCGGGCATGATGCAGCAACATCAGCGCCAGCAGTCCCTCGATCTCGGGTTCGTCGGGCTTGAGCCTGGTCAGCAGCCGGCCGAGGCGGATCGCCTCCTCGCAGAGATCGGCGCGGATATGATGGCCGCTTCCAGAGGCATAACCTTCGTTGAAGATGAGATAGACGACCGCGAGCACGCTTTCGAGCCTTGCGGCCCAGCCGTCTGGTCCCGGAACCTCATAGGCAATGCCGGCCTTGGCAATCTTGTGACGGGCACGCACCAGCCGCTGGGCCATGGCCTCGTGCCCGTCCAGATAGGCATTCGCGATCTCTTCGGTCTTCAACCCGCAGACCGAACGCAAGGTCAAAGCCACGCAGGTCTTTTTGTCGAGCGCCGGATGGCAGCAGGCGAAGATCAGCTTCAGCCGCTCGTCGCCGATCGGATCGGGCTCGTCTGCTGCGGCAGATTTGTTCTCCAGCTCGATGAGATGCGCGATCTCCGCCGATTTTGCGTGGAAATTGGCCGAGCGCCGCAGCCGGTCGATGGCCTTGCGTCGAGCCACCTGCATCAACCAGGCATTCGGCGAGGCGGGCAAACCGTTCCGGTTCCAGTGGATCAATGCGGATTCGAGCGCATCCTGCAGGCCGTCTTCAGCCAGCTGGAAATCCCGGAGCGATCCGACGAGGCTGGAAAGAAGGCGGCCGCCGTCCTGCCGGGCGATCTTGTCGATCGCCTCGGCAATCGGAGCCCTCGCCGCAGGGCCGTTCATCAGCGGTCGAAAACCATGGTCGGCCGCACTTCCACCGCACCGTGAGCCGCACCGGGGATCATCGCGGCATAGCGGATCGCATCGTCGAGCGAAGAGCAATCAAGGATGTAGAAGCCGGCAAGCTGCTCCTTGGTTTCAGCGAAAGGACCGTCCATCGTTTCGGTCCTGCCGTCCCGCACGCGCACGGTCGTGGCGGTCGTCGCGGGCTGCAGCGCATCGCCGGAAACATAGACGCCGTCGCGCTTATAGGTCTCGTTGGCGAGCTTGTAGCCCTCCATCATTCGGCCGAAATTCGGAGAATCGGGAGGCGTCATCGTTGCCGGGTTCGTGTAGATCAGCGCCATATATTTCATGTTCGTATCCTCGGTTCAGCCACCGCTCAATTGCGATGGTGACCGATAACGAACGGGATGCAAGCCGATCGACATGCGCCCCGTGAAATATTTCCGGCAGCCTCAGTCGTCCTCGCCGTGCCCGGCGATCATCATCGCTTCGAAGGCGAGGCGGTCGGTCTTGCGCATCCGCTCCGACTCCGACTTCAGCTGGCCGCAAGCGGCAAGGATGTCGCGGCCGCGCGGGGTGCGGATCGGCGAGGCGTAACCGGCCTGGTTGATGAAATCAGCAAACTTCTCGATCTGCGCCCATTCCGAACACTGGTAGTTCGTGCCCGGCCAGGGGTTGAACGGGATGAGGTTGATCTTGGCCGGAACGCCCTTGAGCAGCTGGATGAGCGCCTTGGCATCCTCCAGGCTGTCGTTGACGTCCTTCAGCATCACATATTCGAAGGTGATGCGGCGAGCGTTCGAAAGCCCCGGATAGTTGCGGCAGGCCTCGATCAGCTCCTTCAGCGGATATTTCTTGTTGATCGGCACCAGCATGTCGCGCAGTTCGTCGCGCACCGCATGCAGCGAGATCGCCAGCATGACACCGATCTCGTCGCCGGTCCGGTAGATTTCCGGCACCACGCCGGAGGTCGACAGCGTGACCCGGCGCTTCGACAGCGACAGCCCGTCACCATCGGTTGCGATCAGCAGCGCCGTCTTGACGCTCTCGAAATTGTAGAGTGGCTCGCCCATGCCCATCATCACCACGTTGGTGACCTTACGGTCGCCGGTCGGCACATAGGCACCGGGCGGCGTGTCGGTGCCCGGAAAGTCACCCAACCGGTCACGGGCCAGCAGCAACTGCGACAGGATTTCCTCGGCGGTCAGGTTGCGCACCAGCTTCTGGGTGCCGGTGTGACAGAAGGAACAGGTCAGCGTGCAGCCGACCTGGCTCGAAATGCAGAGCGTGCCGCGACCCTCTTCGGGAATGTAGACGGTCTCGACTTCGACCGGACGGCCGGCACCGCGCGGCGGAAAGCGCAACAGCCATTTGCGGGTGCCGTCATTGGAAACCTGTTCCTCGACGATCTCGGGACGCGCGATGGTGAAATGCGCCTTCAGCATCTCGCGCATGTCCTTGGCGACATTGGTCATCGCGTCGAAATCGGAGACGCCGCGGATATAGAGCCAGTGCCAGAGCTGGCTGACGCGCATGCGTACCTGCTTTTCCGAAACGCCCTTTTCCTTCAGCGCCTGCGCCATGTCCTCGCGCGTCAGCCCGATCAGCGACGGCTTAGTGCCGAAGAGATCCGGGTTGGCGACGAGCGGCTTCTTGATGGCGACCGGCGCCAGAGCCTCTGAGACTGACATTCTTTTATCCCGTTCGAACACATGCAGCTTTCCCACATTCGATCAGCGGGAAAGTCAGGGCATGTTGAATGCGTGAAACCTGTATCGGCCCATCGGGCACATGTGCCGGACCTTCGTTGAGGCGGGCTTTATCATCAAATAGCCGCCGCGTCACTATTCTTCAAGAAATGCAAAAGGCCGGTCACGGGACCGGCCTTCCAACTCTTGCTGCGCGCGGACGCTTACTTGCAGGTTTCGATCTGCTTCAGCGCTGCCGCAATGCCCTGCAGCGAATAGGCATAGGAGGTCTTGGTGCCACGGCCGGAAACGGCGCTGACGCTCATGTTTTGACCGGTCTTCATCGCTGCGACGAGCGCCGGCTCCTCGGCGGCGTTCTCGACCCAGGCCGCCTTGTCCTTGGTGAACATCGTGAAGTTCTTCTTGTCGATCGTCACGGTCACCTTGGAATTCGGCTGCAGCACGTATCCCACCATCGCCTGCGGCTCGTAGGAAATGTTCTGTCCGGGCCGCTGCGAGACGATGAAGAAGATATCGCCGTGATCGACGCTGGCCGGTTCCTTGGTGGTCGGCACCGAGAGTACGTAGCAGACATTGCTGGCGCCCGACTTGTAGGAATAGGCGCCCCATGCCTTGAATTGCTGGATGCGCGTGGGACCTGCGGCCGCTGCTGCCGGTGCCTGGGCCTGCTGCGGCTTGGCCGGGCCAGTGGCCTTCGGCGCCTGAGCCGATGCCAGGCCGGCGCTTGCAGCCAAAATTGCCAATGCGGTTGCGATTGTTCTTACAGACATGGTCTCCTGCCGGTTTTGTTCGTTCAACGGCCCGAGCGGGCAAGCCTTGCCAGGCATGATCCTGATTCGGCGCATTTTGACTTGATCCTGGTTACCAAACCGTCAACCAGACCATTAGAATTTGCTGAATCTCCTGCCCCGGCCCTTGGATGGTAGGAATAGCACTCACCGCCATGCCTCCAAAGACCCAACCAGCAGAATTTCCATGCGTTTCGTCAATCAGTGACACAAGGATTGGGGCAAGAGTTTGTCCTTTTCCTAACTCTCACAATGACATTAGAATGGTCGAATATGATGCGAATCTCATCGGAAACTTTGCGCAGCGTAAATGAATGTAGACGAAAGAGACCACTTCGCCGGCTTGGTAAGGGCAGTGGCCGATGAGCGCGATCAGGCAGCCTTTACCGTGCTGTTCGATTATTATGCGCCGCGTTTGAAATCCTGGCTGGTGAAACGGTCGATGCGACCCGACGACGCGGAGGAACTCGTCCAGGAAGTGATGGCCGTTCTCTGGCACCGCGCCGGCCTCTACGATCCGGCCCGATCTTCCTTGTCCACCTGGCTTTTCCGTATCGCCCGCAACCGCCGCATCGACGCGGAACGCCGGACGAGGCACAGGCCGCTGGACGTCTACGAACCCCTGTTCTTCGTGACCGAGGCGCCGGGAGCCGATACGATTTTCGAAGGCGAGGAACGCGATGCCCAGGTGCGCGCAGCCCTTGCCGATATCCCCGGCGAACAGATGGAACTGGTGAGGGCGGCCTTCTTCCTCGGCCAGTCCCATTCGGAAATCGCCTCGTCCACGGGTCTTCCGCTCGGTACGGTGAAGTCGCGAATCCGGCTCGCTTTCGAGCGTTTGCGGCGGGTTCTCGACGATCCTTCGGAGGGATAACGCCCCTTGAGACTATTTGCCGCGGACGCCGTCGGCGATGTCCGGATTGTCCGCCAGCGCCAGATCGGCGGCCTCGTAATGGCGGTCGGCAATGTGCCCCTGGATCATCCGGAAGGCTGCCGCGAGCACCGCGACATCGTCGGTGAAGCCGACAAGAACGAACATGTCCGGCAGGAAATCGATCGGCATCACGAAATAGGCGAGCGCCGCAAGCAGCACGCCCCGTACACGGGTCGGCGTCCGGCGGTCGATGGCGCAATAATAGGCGGCGATCAGGTCGCGGCTGAACGGCACCTGTCGCACGGCCCGCTTCAGGGTCGGCCAGAACTTTGTCCGGACCTGCCGCTCGCGACGGCCTTGCGTATCCTCGTCACCCGGCAGCAGAATTTCGCCGATCTTCACGTCGTCCATGGTCGCTCCGTTCGCTCAACGTGTGCCCATCCAATATTGGGCTCTCGACCATGAAGTTCAATTGCGGCGCGAGGATGCCTTGTCCATCGCCCGGGCAAGCTTGAAGTCGATGTCGGTCAGCCCCTTGGTCGCGTGGGTGGTCAGCAGCACGTCGACTCGCGAGTAGACGTTCGACCATTCCGGGTGGTGGTTGAGTTTCTCGGCGGACAACGCGCATTCGGCCATGAAACCGAAGGCCTCGATAAAGGTCTTGAACTTGAAGCTCTTGAAGATCGCATCGCCTTCCGGCTTCAGATCCCAGCCGTCAAGCGTCGCGAACTCGCGCTCGACGCCCGCCGTATCCAGCTTTTCGTAGTTCATCGTCCAACGCTCCTTCGGAAAAAGGGGCTGCTTCGGGTCAAAGGAGGCTTTTAGCCGGCTCCATGTCGCCAGCATAGGCAGTGCCGTAGCTCGTCTCCTGCAGCGGAAAGATTTCCTCCGTCAGATAGGGCCCGCCGCCGACCGATTCCTTCGACGACAGCAGCACAAAACGCGGCACCGTGAAGGGCGCTGTATAGAAGTTGCCGCGGCCGGAAAGGTAGTGGACCACATCGTCCAGCCGGCAATTCTTGAGCCGCGCCAGCGTGACATGCGGGGTGAACTTGCGGGGATCCGGCGGCAGGCCGATACGCTGGCAGATCCGTTCGATCTCCGCCTGCAGCGCATATATTTCCGGGGAGGGCGAAACGCCGGCCCAGATGGAATGCGGCTTTTTCGACCCGAAGGAGCCGATCCCGGTCAGCGTCGCCTGGAATTCCGGCCGGTCGATACGGTCCAGCCGGTCGACGATCTCGTCGGCGGTGCGGCCGTCGACATCGCCGATGAAGCGCAGCGTGATGTGATAATTCTCCACGTCGATCCACCGGGCACCGGGGATTCCACCGCGCAGGAGAGACAGGCTCATCGCTACATTGCGCGGAACTTCGAGGGCGGTGAAAAGTCTCGGCATAGGGACCTCCTCGAATCTTTTGCAGATGCTAACAGCGAATCATGCAACGGAGTTCCGCGCAAGGTGTTATTTTCCCGTATCCTTAATAGCCCCCAGGAAGCTTTTGACAGGTCCAACGGTCTTTTCGACCATCACGGCCACCCCCTTGGCGTTCGGATGCATGCCGTCCGAGAGCTGCAGGCTGGAAATCGTCGCGACCCCATCCAGGAAGAACGGATAGAGCGGCACCGCGTATTTGTCGGCCAGCCGCTTGTAGATCGGGTTGAACTTTTCGGCGTAATTGCCGCCCATGTTCGGCGGCGCCAGGATGCCGATCAGGAAAACCGGGATCTTCCGTTCCTTCAGCCGCGCCAGGATCGCATCGAGATTTTTTTCCGACTGGTCCGGGGAGATGCCGCGCAGCGCGTCGTTGGCGCCGAGTTCGAGGATCACGCCGTCCGTGCCGTCGGGCACCGACCAGTCGATGCGCGAAAGCCCGCCGGCCGTCGTATCCCCGGACACGCCGGCATTGGCGACCACGACATTCTGCCCCGCGGCTTTCAACGCCGCCTCGAGCTGTGCCGTATAGGACTCGGAAGGCGCAAGCTGGTAGCCCGCCATCAGGCTGTCGCCGAAACCGACGATCTGGATCGCCCTATCCTGCGCGGCGGCCGGCAATGCGGCCAGCCCCAGCACGGACATGACGATGAAGTGAAGCAGGCTTGCTTTAAAACTCACGATCCGCCTCCTAGATTGAGCGCGACCCCAATGCGGTACTCGGGTTACGCTTCACGCCTAATATAGGACAGTTCGATTTGACTAAAACCATCATCACACTGAAGAAAGCCGATCTGACCCTGGGCAGCGCGGCGGCCTCGGTGCATGTGCTGAAGCAGATCGACCTCGAAATCCGCGCAGGCGAGGCCGTCGGCATCGTCGGGCCTTCGGGCTCCGGCAAGTCCACGCTCCTGATGGTGCTGGCCGGCCTCGAACGGCTCGACAGCGGCGAGATCGTCATCAACGGCGCTCCCCTTCACGCGCTTTCCGAAGACAGGCTTGCCGATTTCCGCGGCCGCAATATCGGCATCGTCTTCCAGTCCTTCCACCTGATCGCCAACATGACGGCGCTCGAAAACGTCGCCGTTCCGCTCGAACTCGCCAATGTCAGGGACGCCTTCGAGATCGCCAGGCAGGAACTGACCGCCGTCGGCCTCGGCGAGCGGCTGAGCCACTACCCCGGCCAGCTTTCCGGCGGCGAGCAGCAGCGCGTGGCGATCGCTCGCGCCCTTGCCCCCTCGCCCTCGGTGCTGATCGCCGACGAACCGACCGGCAATCTCGACACCGAGACCGGCCGGCAGATCGCCGACCTCTTATTTTCGAAACAGGCGGAGCGCGGCATGACCATGCTGCTCGTCACCCATGACAATGCGCTTGCCGCCCGCTGCTCGCGCCAGATCCGCGTCCGTTCCGGCGAGATCGTCGGCGACAGCGAAAGCGCCCACGTGTCCGTCCAGGCGGCCTCCGCATGAGGCCGGCCTTACCGCGCCTCTCGATCTCCTTCCGCCTGGCGCTGCGCGAAATGCGCGGCGGCCTGGCCGGCTTCTACATCTTCCTCGCCTGTATCGCGCTCGGCACCGGGGCGATCGCAGCCGTCAATTCGGTATCGCGGGCCATCACCGGCGCTATCGCCTCCCAAGGCCAGGAAATCCTTGCCGGCGACATCCGTTTCGAACTGAACAACCGCGAAGCCACCGATCAGGAACGGGCCTTCCTCACCAGCCTCGGCAAAGTCTCCTTATCCACCAGCCTGCGTTCCATGGCCCGCAAGCCTGACGGTTCCGAGCAGGCGCTGGTCGAGGTCAAGGCGGTGGACGACGCCTACCCGCTCTACGGCAGTTTCGGCGCCGAACCTTCCGCACCGCTGCCCGACCTCCTTGGCAAGCAGGGAGAGACTTTTGGCGCACTGGCAGCCCCGCTTCTGCTGGAACGCCTCGGCCTCAAGGACGGCGACCAGCTTCTGCTCGGCAATGCCCGGCTGACATTGCGCGGCACGATCACTGCCGAGCCCGACGCGCTTTCCGACGGTTTCGGCTTTGCGCCGCGCCTGATCGTCAGCCGTGAGGCACTCGCGGCCTCCGGCCTGATCACCACCGGCAGCCTCGTCGAACATGCCTACAAGGTGCGGCTCGACGACCCGGCGATCCGCTCGACGCTCGCCGCCCGCGCCAATCGCGAGTTCCCGAGCGCCGGCTGGTCGGTCCGCACCAGCGACCGGGCCGCCCCCTCGCTCACCGAAAACGTCGACCGCTTCTCGCAATTCCTGACGCTGGTTGGCCTGACGGCACTGATCGTCGGCGGGGTCGGCGTCGCCAATGCGGTGCGTGCCTTCCTCGATGCCAAGCGCACTACCATCGCCACCTTCAAATGCCTGGGCGCGCCGGCCTCAGTCGTGACGATGATCTATCTCATCCAGATCATGCTGCTGGCGGTGATCGGCATCGTGATCGGCCTCGTCATCGGCGCGGTTTCGCCCTTCGTGGCGCTGCAGTTCCTCGAAGGCGTGCTTCCGGTTCCGAAGGAAGTCACCTTCTATCCCTCGGCGCTGGCGCTTGCCGCGCTGTTCGGCATCCTGATCACCTTCGCCTTCGCGGTTCTGCCGCTCGGCCATGCCCGCGAAGTTCCGGCAACCGCCCTCTTTCGCGAACAGAGCTTCGACAATACCCGCCTCCCCTCCTGGCCCTATCTTCTGGCCGCCGGCCTGGCGCTTGCGGCCCTGGCGGCACTGGCGATCGTCTCTGCGGAAGAGCGCTTCATCGCCTCCGTTTTCCTCGCCGCCGTCGCCGGTGCCTTCGTGCTCTTGCGCCTCGTGGCAGCCCTGATCGCCGCACTTGCCAAAAGAAGCCCGCGGGTGAATTCGCCGGCGCTGCGGCTGGCGATCGGCAATATCCACCGTCCCGGCGCACTGACGCCGTCGGTCGTGCTGTCGCTCGGCCTCGGCCTTGCGCTCCTCGTGACGCTCGCCCTGATCGACGGCAACATGCGCCGCCAGCTGACCGGCAGCATCGCCCAGCAGGCGCCGAATTTCTTTTTCGTCGACATCCAGGGGCCGGAGCGCGAGGGTTTCGTCAACATCCTGAAACAACAGGCGCCGGAAGGTGCTATCACCCAGGTGCCGATGCTGCGCGGAAGAATTCTCGCCTTCAACGGCCAGGACGTGACCCAGATGAACGTGCCGCCCGCCGGCCGCTGGGTGTTGCGCGGCGACCGCGGCATCACCTACGAGGAGAAACTTCCTTCCAACTCCGCGCTGACGGCGGGACAATGGTGGTCCGCCGACTATACCGGCGAACCGCTGGTCTCCTTCTCGGCGGAAGAGGCCGGCGAACTCGGCCTGAAGATCGGCGACACCGTCACCGTCAACGTGCTCGGCCGCAATATCACCGCCCGCATCGCCAATTTCCGCAAGGTTCAGTGGGAATCGCTGTCGATCAACTTCGTGATGATCTTCTCTCCCGACACCTTCCGCGGCGCGCCGCATGCCTGGCTCGCGACGCTCAGCGATCCCAAGGCCACCGCCCAGCAGGAAGCTTCGATCCTGCGTGCGGTCACCAACGCCTATCCGACCATCACCAGCGTCCGGGTCAAGGACGCGATCGATATCGTTGACCAGCTCGTCGGCCAGCTCGCGGCCGCGATCCGGGCTGCGGCGGCCGTTGCGCTGATCGCCTCCGTGCTAGTGCTTGCCGGTGCGCTGGCGGCCGGCAACCGCGCACGCACCCATGATGCCGTCATTCTGAAGACGCTCGGCGGCACGCGCAGCATGCTGATGCGCGCCTTCAGCTACGAATACATGATCCTCGGAACGGCGACGGCGCTCTTCGCGCTTCTCGCCGGCGGCCTCTCCGCATGGTTCGTGGTCAGCCGGATCATGCGGCTCCAGTCGGTCTTCCTGCCCGACATTGCAGTGCTGACGCTCGCCGTTTCTCTGGTTTTGACCGTCGGAATTGGCCTCGCCGGCACATGGCGCATATTAGGGCAGAAGGCCGCGCCGGTGCTGCGCGAGCTCTAATTCGACCACAGGTAGTATTTCCCGTTAACTCTCTGATCAAATTCCCGTCAGAGCGTCCCATAGGTTGCTAAAGAGCCCCGATAGCTTGCGTTTTTCGCTTGTCACACCTCTTGTATGTGAAACGATCTCGCATCATATTTATGCTCAGGCTTGCTGGAGCTCCGCAGCGGCGCCTGGGTCCGTAAAAAAGGGGGCCCGACACCGTGAATAATTCCGGAGCTTAAAGAGGAAACAATGGCTGACTTTAACAACTACCAGACCCGGGCGGCGCAGGGTCGCGCCCAGTCCGGCGCGATGATCGATGAAGGCCTGCGCGCCTACATGCTCAAGGTCTACAACCTGATGGCTGTCGGCTTGGCTATCACCGGTATCGCCGCCTATGGTATTTCGGCCCTCGCAACGACGACGGATGCAGCTGCAGCTGTCGCCCGGCTTCCGAACGGCATCCTGCTGACCAGCCTCGGCGCTGCGATCTACGGTTCGCCGCTTCGCTGGGTCGTCATGCTCGCGCCGCTCGCGGTGGTGTTCTTCCTGAGCTTCCGCGTTCATAAGATGAGCGTCGGCGCGGCACAGGCCACTTTCTGGGGCTACGCGGCCCTGATGGGTCTTTCGCTGTCGTCGATTTTCCTCATCTACACGTCGCAAAGCATCGTGCAGACCTTCTTCATCACGGCTGCCTCCTTCGGCGCCCTGTCGCTTTACGGCTACACGACGAAGAGAAGCCTGTCGGGCATGGGCTCGTTCCTGATCATGGGCCTGTTCGGCCTGATCATCGCCTCGATCGTCAACATCTTCCTGGCGTCTTCCGCACTCGGCTTCGCCATCTCCGCGATCGGCGTGCTGATCTTCGCAGGCCTCACCGCCTACGATACGCAGAAGATCAAGGAAATGTACTTTGACGGCGACGACGTCGCGGTTGCTGGCCGCAAGGCCATCATGGGCGCTCTGACCCTCTACCTCGACTTCATCAACCTCTTCACGTTCCTCCTCCAGTTCCTGGGCAACCGGAACAACTGATCTCGAGGAATTCGAATAGGAAAAGGCGGCCTCCGGGCCGCCTTTTTTATTGCCCGGCCTCGCGCCTCGGCATAGGCTTGGCGATCCCTTTCAACGGCCTGAAATCTCAATGACATTCCATCTCCGCGACGCCTCCCCCGCCGATCTTCCCGCCATCACCGAGATCTATCGCGACAGCGTGCTGAACGGCACCGCAAGCTATGAGATCCTGGCCCCCGATCAGGCGGAGATGAAGGCCCGCTTCGAGGCGATCCGGGTCAAGGGTTACCCCTATATCGCAGCGGAACAGGAAGATGGCACCCTGCTCGGTTATGCCTACGCCTCGGCCTTCCGGACCCGTCCCGCCTATCGCTGGCTGGTCGAAGACTCGATCTACCTGGCGCCGGAAGCGCGCGGCAAGGGCGTCGGAAAGGCGCTGCTCAAGGAACTGCTGGTGCGCTGCGAGGCGCTCGGTTTCCGCCAGATGGTCGCCGTGATCGGCGGTGCAAGCCCCGCCTCCGTGGCGCTCCATCGCGGCCTCGGCTTCGAACTGACGGGCACCCTGAAGGGCACCGGCTTCAAGCACGGAAAGTGGCAGGATACGGTGCTGATGCAGGTCTCGCTCGGCGAAGGCAATGAAACCGATCCGGATCCCGGCGTCTATCCCGGCTCGCTGTTTACCGAATAGGGCGCCGCCTCAGTCGATCAGCTTCAGCACCTTGTCGAACACCTTGAGCACCTGCGGCAGCTCATGACCGCGCTTCATGATCATGCCATGGGTGTTCATCACGGAGTAGGCGCCCTGCTTGCCGGCGAGCTTCGGGTTCTTCTCGATTCGGAAGAGCGGGCTTTCGCCAGAGCGTTTGAAGACGGAGAATACGGCCCGGTCCTTGAGGTGGTCGATCGCGTAGTCCTTCCACTCTCCCTCGCCGACCATTCGGCCGTAGATCCTCAAGATCGCATCGAGTTCACGCCGGTGGAAGGTGACCGGTGCGGGATCGCGGTTCTGCCGATATTCACTGAGATCGACGACAACGGCTGCGTCCCGGGGTCTCTGGCTCCCCGGCAAATCCGGCTGATCTGTCATCAAGACTCCCAAATCGTCATGTCAGAGTTGTGACAGTGTGCCCGAGAGGCCGTAAAAATCAACCCCGGCAATCCTGCGGGAAACGAACCGCACGATTTTATTCTTGCCCCATTTCGAACAAAAGAGTGCCCGATTTCGAAGCGAGATTGGCATCGTTGGTTGGCGCCGTTTTCAGCGCCATATGGCCCGGTCTGGTGCATTGACCCTTACCCCCAGCCCCCCAATGTTATTGGATCGGGCCGCCAACAACAGTTTCACGCACAATACGGCAGGCCAGAGACCGCACGCGCGGTCAGTATTTTTTACGGCCTGCCATCAGCACGGTGGCGCCAAGAATTGCCGCTGGCTCGCCGCCTTGGCCGGAAGTCTGCAGCAAGATCGCGCAACCATCCTTCTTCGACTTCCCCATCAGCTTGCCGGGCAGGGTCAGCTTCATGCTCTGGCCGTTCCAGGTGCCGACCGACTGCACGTCGTAGACGGCGTGCCAATATTCCATCGTCTTGCCGCTGTTTTCACCCTTGGTGACATCCACCAGCTGGCGTTTCGTGAAATAGGCGACGACGACGTCCGCCTGCCCCTTGCCATCGCCGATTTCGATCTCGATTTCGTCGCCACGCATCGCCGCGGTGACCGGGACGTCGAGCCCCTTGCCCGTTTGGCCGAGTGCCTTCACCTTGTCGTTGATGATCGTGAGGTCGGTGCCCTTGACGTGATCGCGGCCGTTGATGACGGCCTGCGGCGTGTAGACGCCGCTCCGCCCCAGCGTCTTGGCATAGCCGTATTGCCGCTCGGTATTTTCCCTGGAGCTCAGCGTATCGGTCCAGCCGAGATAGTTCCAGTAATCGACGTGGTAGGAAAGTACGACCATGTCTCCCTGCGCCACCAACTCACCCAAAGCGGCGTCGGCCGGCGGGCAGGAGGAGCAGCCTTGGGAGGTAAAAAGTTCGATCACGCCCTTCGGCGCCCTGACCTCTCCTGCAAATGCAGTGCCCGCATAAAACAGGCCCGCAACAAGGAGTACGGAGCGAAAACGAAAGGGCATGGGTGGCAGACCTTTTTATCAGGGTAACTGTTATCCACGATTGCTCGCGGCGATCAAGGGCCTAACGCACGGGATGGCGGAAAGTAACCACCGGGCGCCCTCAAGAGAAAGTCACGAAGGGGTGAAGACCGGATATTTGATCGGTTTCCGAATGCGTTTCGTCGGGTGCCAAACTTGGCGAAAAACGCGCCGAGGTCAAATCAGTTTGAGCAGGCCTTGAGTAAAATAAACGGCACCCACGCCGGTGACGATCCAGCGCGTCCAGGCGCGGAAATTCTGGTCGGTCATCTTCTGCAATATGTCGTTGCCGGCCCGCGCCCCGAGGATCGCGATCGGCGCCGCGACCAGCACCGCAATCCATTCGGTGGTCGGCAGTTCCGAGGCCGCATTCCAGTAGAACACCACCTTCGTGGCATGCGAGGCCACCTGTACGGCCGCCTTGGTGGCGATCACCTTGCGACGGTCCATCGTCGTGCGGATGAAGAAGATATCGATCGTCGGCCCCGATACGCCGACGCCGACCGTCAACGCGCCGGCGATCAGTCCGCAGGCCAGTGCATGTAGCGGCTTCGAGGCGTCGAGCCGCAGCTTCGATACCGGCATCCAGACCAGGATCGGCATCAGCCCGATAGCGATCGACACGACGATCAGGTCCGGCTGATAGTCGACGATCAGCAGGATGATGCTCGAGATGACCAGACCCAGGCCCAGGATGCCGAGAATGCAGTAGTCGATATAGGCGCGCGAGAACCAGGCACGCGACCCGTTCGAGACCATCTGGATGACGCCATGAATGGCGATCGCGGTACTGACGGGAAAGAGGAAAAGCAGCACCCAGAGCAGGATCAGCCCGCCCGCCATGCCGAAAATTCCCGAAAGCAGCGATGTCAGGAAAACGGTGACGGCCATTCCGATGAGGATGACGACGGTCAAGGGCACGGGACCTTGGGGGGGGACGATGTCACGCTAGGGACAAGCGTACGGACATCGAATATCGGGAGCAAATCCGCCGGAGGTTTCGCTCCGGCGGATAATTGGCTGTTGTCGCTTAGGCGGCGAGGTCGCGCAGAACGGTCTGCAGAATGCCGCCATTGTTCATGTAGATGACCTCGTCGAGCGTATCGATGCGGCAGAGGATGTTGATTTCCTTCACCGTGCCGTCGCCGTAGGTGATCTTGGCGGTCTTCCATTCGCGCGGCTTGATGTCGCCTTCGAGACCGAGGATCTCGACGGTCTCGTCGCCCTTGAGGTCGAGGCTGGCCCAGGTCGTGCCCTCTTCGAAGACGAAAGGAACGACGCCCATGCCGACCAGGTTCGAGCGGTGGATACGCTCGAAGGACTGGGCGATGACCGCCTTGACGCCGAGCAGGTTGGTGCCCTTCGCGGCCCAGTCGCGTGACGAACCGTTGCCGTATTCGACGCCGGCGAAGATGACCAGCGGAACGCCCTCTTCCCTGTACTTCATGGCCGCGTCGTAGATCGACATCTCTTCCTTGGACGGATAGTGGAAGGTGTAGCCACCTTCCTTGCCGTTCGGGCCGAGCATGTAGTTACGGATGCGGATGTTGGCGAACGTGCCGCGCATCATCACTTCATGATTGCCGCGGCGCGTGCCGTACTGGTTGAAGTCCGCAACGCCGACGCCATGACCCGTCAGGTATGCACCGGCCGGCGAAGCGGCCTTGATCGAACCGGCCGGCGAGATGTGGTCGGTGGTGATCTTGTCGCCGAAGAGACCGAGGACGCGGGCGCCCTTGATGTTCTTGAGGCCCGAGCCTGTCTTGCCCATGCCGACGAAATAGGGCGGGTTCTGCACATAGGTCGAATCGTCGTCCCAGGCATAGGTCTGGCCCGGGGGAATCTTGACCGCCTGCCAGTTCTCGTCGCCCTTGAACACGTCCGCATATTTGGTTTCGTAGAGTTCGCGGGTGACGTATTTCAGGATGAATTCCTGGACTTCCTTCGAGGTCGGCCAGATGTCCTTGAGGAAGACCGGGTTGCCGTTCTGGTCTTCGCCGAGCGGCTCGGAGGTCAGGTCCTTCTGGACCGAACCGGCGAGCGCATAGGCAACGACGAGCGGTGGCGAAGCGAGGTAGTTCGCCTGGACGTCCGGAGAGATCCGGCCTTCGAAGTTACGGTTGCCCGAGAGCACGCCGGCGGCGATCAGGCCCTTGTCGTTGATCGTCTTCGAGATCGGCGCCGGCAGCGGGCCGGAATTGCCGATGCAGGTCGTGCAGCCGAAGCCGACCAGGTTGAAGCCGAGCTTGTCGAGATCGACCTGCAGGCCGGACTTGGCAAGGTATTCGCCGACGACCTGGGATCCCGGTGCAAGCGAAGTCTTGACCCACGGCTTGGACTTCAGGCCCTTGGCAACAGCATTGCGGGCAAGAAGGCCGGCAGCGATCAGCACCGACGGATTGGAGGTGTTGGTGCAGGAGGTGATCGCGGCAATTGCCACGTCGCCATGGCCGAGATCGAAATCCGTGCCTTCGACAGGGTAACGATCGTCGAGCTGGCCGGGCTTCTTGTATTCGGTGTCGAGCGAACCGGCGAAGCCGGAGGCGATCTTGTCGAGCGAAATGCGACCTTCCGGACGCTTCGGGCCGGCCATCGACGGCACGACGTCGTTAAGGTCGAGTTCCAGCGTATCGGTGAAGACGAGGTCGGAACCGTCGCCTTCGCGCCACATGCCCTGGACCTTGGAATAGGCCTCGACCAGTGCGATCCGCTCGAGCGTGCGACCGGACATGGTCAGGTAGTTGATGGTTTCGCCGTCTACGGGGAAGAAGCCGCAGGTCGCGCCGTATTCCGGGCCCATGTTGCCGATCGTCGCACGGTCGGCGAGCGGCATGTTGTCCATGCCCGGTCCGAAGAATTCGACGAACTTGGAGACGACGCCCTTCTTGCGCAGCATCTGCACGACGGTCAGCACCAGGTCGGTCGCGGTGACGCCCTCCTTGAGCTTGCCGGTGAGCTTGAAGCCGATGACTTCAGGCAAAAGCATCGAGACCGGCTGGCCAAGCATGGAAGCTTCCGCTTCGATACCGCCCACGCCCCAGCCGAGAACGCCGAGGCCGTTGATCATCGTGGTGTGCGAGTCCGTGCCCACGCAGGTATCCGGATAGGCGATCGTTTCGCCATCCTCTTCCTTGGTCCACACGGTCTGGCCGAGATATTCCAGGTTTACCTGGTGACAGATGCCGGTGCCCGGGGGAACCACGCGAAAATTCTTGAATGCCTGCTGGCCCCACTTCAGGAAGCGGTAACGCTCGCCGTTGCGCTCGTATTCGAGCTCGACGTTCTTGGCAAAGGCGGTCGGCGTGCCGAATTCGTCGACGATGACCGAGTGGTCGATCACGAGATCGACGGGAACCAGCGGGTTGATCTTTTCCGGATCGCCGCCGAGCGACACCATCGCGTCACGCATCGCGGCAAGATCGACGACGGCGGGAACGCCGGTGAAGTCCTGCATCAGCACGCGGGCCGGACGGTAAGCGATTTCCGCTTCCGTGAGGCCCTTGTTGTTCAGCCATTCGGCAACAGTGAGGATCTGTTCCTTGGTGACGGACTGGCCGTCTTCAAAGCGGAGCAGGTTTTCGAGCAGCACCTTCATGGAGAAGGGCAGCTTCGAAACGCCGGCAAGGCCGTTTTGCTCAGCCTTCGGAAGGCTGTAGTAAACGTAATCCTTACCGCCTACGGTAAGGATGGAGCGACAATTGAAACTGTCGAGAGACTTAGCCACGGAATAAACCCCGCTGATTAAAGAGCCAACACGCGCGTGCGGACGCCTATGCACTTCATGCACATCAGGATGCGGGTACGACCATTTCCGCTGTCCGCACGAGAAGATTTTTTGGGATCTTCAGGTCCGGCGGAAGATTGAAATCACGCCGGCCGCTGGCGTGGTTGCAGTGCTTATAGATAATTTCTAAGAAGGGTTCCAGACGCTTGGCGCCCATTCCGAATAAATTTTCGGATCGCGATGATTAAAATCTTAATGAAGGTCTCCAGCATGCGGCTTTTGGCCGAAAACCTGAGCGCAAGACGCGGCGAAGACCTGATTTTCACGGATATCTCCTTTACCCTCGGAGCCGGTGAAAGCCTCGTCCTGGCCGGCCGCAACGGATCGGGGAAATCGACGCTGCTGCGCGTCGTGGCCGGATTGCTGCATCCGGAAACCGGCCGCGTCGCCTGGACATCCGAAAGTTCCGAATCAGGAATGCGCGCCGCCGAGGCCTGCCATTATCTCGGCCACCGCAACGCGATGAAGGCGGAACTCACCGTCGCTGAGAACCTCGCCTTCTGGAAGAGCCTTTTTGGCGACGTGGATGGCGGCAAGGGCATCTCTCCGGCCGAGGCCGCCGAAACCGTCGGCCTTGGCGGCATCCTCCACCTGCCCTTCGGTTACCTCTCCGCCGGCCAGCAGCGCCGCATGGCGTTTGCAAAACTGCTGGTCGCTTATAGGCCGGTCTGGATCCTCGACGAGCCGACGGCCGCGCTGGATGTGAATGCAGAGGGGGCATTTACCGGATTGATCAACGCGCATCTGGCGGCCGGTGGCATTGTGCTGGCGGCGACTCACCAGCCGCTGGGGCTGGAGAACGCAAAGGAACTGAAGATGACGGGGTTTGCAGGCGTGGCGGAGGGGAGATGGTGAACGCCCTGTCCCGCGTTACCCCCCTCTGCCCTGCCGGGCATCTCCCCCACAAGGGGGGAGATTGGATGGGGCCAATGCCCTGCCTCAGATCCAGGCATCAATCCGCCGTCACCAACCTGAAATCTGCTCTCTCCGCTCTCCGAACGATCAACGCTTGGCGGAGGCCCGGCGTCTTGCCGATCTCCCCCCTTGTGGGGGAGATGCCCGGCGGGGCAGAGGGGGGTGCGCCCCGGACACGGAGCGTCCGATCATGACCGCCCTCCTCCTCCGCGACCTCAAACTTTCGGTCCGCGCCGGCGGCGGCGCTCTGATCGGGGTTCTTTTCTTCATGACCGTCGTCGCCGTCATCCCATTCGGCGTCGGCCCGGATCTCAATCTGTTGTCCCGCATCGGCCCGGCGATCGTCTGGATCGGGGCGCTGCTGTCGGCCCTGCTTGGCCTCGACCGCCTGTTCCAGACCGAGCGCGAGGACGGCTCGCTCGACCTGCTGCTGATGCAGGAACACCCGCTGGTGCTGACCGTGCTCGTCAAATGCCTCGCCCACTGGCTCGGCAACGGTCTGCCGCTGGTGATCGCATCGCCGCTGCTCGGCCTGTTCATGAACATGGACGAGGTGGCGATCGGCGCCACCATGCTGACGCTCTTGGTCGGCACGCCGGCGCTGACCTTCATCGGCGCGGTCGGCGCGGCGGTGGCGGTCGCCCTGCCGCGCGGCGGGCTGCTCGTCTCGATCCTGGTCCTGCCGCTTGCGATCCCCGTGCTGATCTTCGGTGTCAGCGCTTCCTATGCGGCTGTCGAGGACCCTGCCCCGTTTATGCCGCCTTTCCTGATATTGGTGGCGATCACGATGTTTTTTGCCGTCCTCGGTCCGCTCGGCGCGGCACTGGCGTTGCGCAATGCCGGCGATTGACTAGAATCGGATTGAACGGGATCGGATCGACGACAGGCGAATTGACCAGGATCAAGCTGATTTTTCCGCGCGCATATTAGAAAGTGCCCATGACCGACAGCCTTGCCATCAGCAAATTTTCCGAGCTGGCCAACCCGACGCGGTTTCTGGCGCTGGCGGCCCGCATCCTGCCGTGGATGGCGGCGGCGACCGTGATCCTCTTTGCGATCGGGCTCTATCTGAGCTTCACGACGGAAGGCGATTACCAACAGGGCGCGACGGTGCGTATCATGTACGTGCATGTGCCGGCCGCCTGGCTGTCGATGATGTGCTACACGGTGATGGCCGTTTCGGCGATCGGCACGCTGGTCTGGCGCCACCCGCTCGCCGACGTCAGCCACAAGGCGGCAGCCCCGCTCGGCGCCGCCTTCACGCTGATCGCGCTCGCCACCGGCTCTCTCTGGGGCCGGCCGATGTGGGGCACATGGTGGGTGTGGGATGCGCGGCTGACCTCGGTCTTCGTGCTGTTCCTCATGTATCTCGGCCTGATCGCACTCAACCGTGCCATGGACGATCCGTCGCGGGCGGCCCGCGTCTCCGCTGTGCTGATCCTTGTCGGTTTCGTCAACATCCCGATCATCAAGTTCTCGGTCGACTGGTGGAACACGCTGCACCAGCCGGCCAGCGTCATCCGCATGGGCGGCCCGACCATCGACCAGGAATTCCTTTGGCCGCTGCTGATCATGGCGATCGCCTTCACCGTGCTGTTCTTCACCCTGCACACGATGGCGATGCGCAACGAGATCTGGCGCCGCCGCGTCGCCGCCCAGCGGCGGATGGCCGCGCGCATGGCCGGACGGGAGGCGTGAGACCATGAGCCATACCTTCTATATCGCCATGTCCTATGCCGTCTCGGCTGCCGTCATCCTCTGTCTGATCGCCTGGACCTGGCTCGACGGCCGCGCCCGCAGACAGGAACTGGCCGAGCTCGAAGCCTCCGGCATCCGCCGCCGCTCCGCCCAGGCAAAGGACGACGCGGCATGAGCATCGAGACCGAAAATCAGCCTCCCGCGCGCAAAAGCCTGGCGCGTTATGCGCTGCCTCTGATCCCGCTGGCCATTTTTCTCGGCTTTGCAGCCGTCGCCGGCAAGATGCTCTACGACCAGGACGTCAACGGCCGCGACGTCTCGGCCATCCCCTCGGCCCTGATCGGCAAAAAGGCGCCGTCGCTGGCGCTGCCGCCGCTGGAAGGCTCGAACACCGCGGCGCTGACGACCCCGGCTATCGCCGGCAAGCTGACGCTGGTCAACGTCTTCGCCTCTTGGTGCGTGCCCTGCCGGCAGGAACACCCGATCCTGAAGGAACTGGCGAACGACAGCCGGCTCACCATCGTCGGGATCAACTACAAGGACCGCAACGACAACGCGCTGCGTTTCCTCGGCGAACTCGGCAACCCTTATAAGGCAATCGGCGTCGATCCGAACGGCAAGGCGGCGATCGACTGGGGCGTCTACGGCATTCCGGAAAGTTATCTGGTCGCCCCTGACGGCACGATCCTCTACAAGAAGGTCGGCCCCTTCGAGGAGCGCAGCCTGACGCAGGACCTCATGCCGGCGATCGAAAAGGCGTCCGCGGGACGTTAGCGATCCCGCAGCCTTGTGGGCCGATTACGAATTTGGAAGAAGCACCTTTGGCCGCGCGGGACCTCTTGTCCGGCGCGGTTTTGGTTTGGGAATGGGGCAGGCGGTATCGGGTATGTGGGAGGTAGGTATTTGTGCCTGCCCCGACTGTTTCGATGGACTTTCGAGGATTGTAAGGCCTCGCCAACTACCTTTGCAGCCATCACCGGAACCGGGGTCCGAGAACCCTTGGACGAGGAGGCCGGTTCGCGAACCCGATTTCCCATCCGATGACGGGGCGATTATCGGATGGGCTCGAGAGGCGGGGATGAATGGGAAAGCGAATATGGCTAAAGCGTTGATGAGGTTGGGCGGGTTTTTCTTGGGGCGAGGAAATCGTCCCCGGTCAAAACCCGTCCCGTGCTACAGCCAACCCTGCCACACCCGCACCGCATCGACCGGCCAGACGAGCATCAGCACGTTGAGCGTCAGGTTGTCGCGGATGATGTAGCCGGTCGCCAGCTCGAAGAAAATGGCGATGGCGACCGTCAGCCAAACCGGCAGACGCGAGGCGGCGAAGAAGCCGAGCGCCATGAACACCGTATCCATCGCCGAATTGAGAATGCTGTCGCCGGTATAACCGAGCGCCATGGTCGCCGTGCGGTAGCGGTCGATGATCAGCGGGGAATTTTCGGCAATCTCCCAGGCAGCCTCGATCAGGATCGCCAGCGAAAGCCGGGCCGCCAGCGGAGCGCGGCGCAGGATCAGCCAGCCGAGACCATAGAACAGGAAGCCGTGGATGATATGCGACGGCGTGTACCAGTCGGAGAGATGCTGCGAATTACCGCTGGTATTCACTCCGCCTTCCCAAAACTTCACATAACCGCATTCGCAGATCGGGATGCGGCCGATCGCGTAGAGGATGGCGATCTGGAGCAGAAAGAGGATGAGCGCGGCGAGAAGCCAGCGCTTGGAGGACGAACTCGATGGGGAGAATTCTGCCGCCGTCACTTTTCGGCCTCAGCGTTGCCGGCGGTGTCCTGGACTGTGTGGCGCATGATCAGCGGCATCTGCGTCATGGTGAAGATCAACGTGATCGGCATCGTACCCCAGACCTTGAAGGCGACCCAGAAGTTATCCGCCGCCTTGGCGTCGGGCAGGTAATAGGCGTTCGCGCCGCGCCAGACGATTTCGTTGAGGACGGCGAGGAACAGGAAGAACACGCCCCAGCGGATGGTCAGCTTGCGCCAGCCGGCATCATCGAGCTGGAAGGCCGCATTGAACACATAGCCGAGAAGCGATTTGCCGAACAGCAGGCCGCCGAGCAGCACGACGCCGAACAGCGTGTTGATGATGGTCGGCTTCATCTTGAAGAACAGCTCGTCCTGCAGCCAGATGCCGAGCCCGCCGAACACGAGGACAACGATGCCGGAAATGAAGGGCATCATAGGCAGATGCCCGAGAACGACCTTCGAGACGACGAGCGAGATGACCGTCGCGAGCATGAACAGGCCGCTGGCGATGAACAGCGGACCACCGAGCACCGAAAGCCACGGGAAGGTCGCGGCAAGCCATTCCCCGCGCAGATTGGCGAAGAAGAAGACGAGCAGCGGCCCCAGCTCGAGCGAGAGCTTCAGCATCGGATGGTGCCGGTCGGCGGCGGTGGGCGTCGTATCGCTTTCGAATTTCATATACTGGTCAAACCTGCTTCGTCATGCCTTGGCCCTGCGCGAGTGCCAAGGCAGATTTGTGGCATCAATGGGCAATCCCGGCAATGGCGCGGGCAAAATCCTGCGCCTCGAAGGGTTCGAGATCGTCGACACCCTCGCCGACACCGATGAAATAGACCGGCAGCTTGTGCTTGGCGGCAATCGCCACCAGGATGCCGCCGCGCGCCGTACCGTCGAGCTTCGTCATGATAAGCCCGCTGACCCCCGCAACGTTCCGGAAAATCTCGACCTGGTTCATGGCGTTCTGGCCGGTCGTGGCGTCCAGCGTCTGCAGCACGGTGTGCGGGGCGTCGGGATCGAGCTTGCCGAGCACGCGGACGATCTTTTCGAGTTCGGCCATCAGCTCGGTGCGGTTCTGCAGCCGGCCGGCGGTATCGATGATCAGCACATCGCTCTTGTTGGCGCGCGCCTGCTCGTAGGCGTCATAAGCAAGGCTGGCCGCATCGGCGCCGAGCTTGGTCCCGACAAACCCCGAGCCAGTGCGGTCCGCCCAGATCTTCAGCTGCTCGATCGCGGCGGCGCGGAACGTGTCGCCGGCAGCGAGCATGACCTTGAGGCCGGAGCCGGAGAGTTTTGCCGCGAGCTTGCCGATCGTCGTGGTCTTGCCGGTGCCGTTGACGCCGACGACAAGGATGACATGCGGCTTGTGATTGAGATCGAGCGCCAGCGGTTTGGCAACCGGGCCTAAAACCCTGGTGATCTCTTCGGCCATGATCCGAGACACGTCTTCGCCGGTCACGTCCTTGCCGTAGCGCTCGGAGGACAGCGCCCCGGTGACACGCATGGCTGTCTCGACCCCGAGATCGGCCTGGATCAGCAGGTCTTCGAGCTGTTCCAGCGTTTCCTCGTCCAGCTTGCGCTTGGTAAAGAGCGCGCTGATCTGGCCCGAGAGCTGCGACGACGTGCGCGCAAGGCCGGCGCGCAGGCGCTGGAACCAGGTGAGCTTCGCAGCCGGCGCCACAGGTTCGGGCGTGGGTTCCGGGCGGGCGGTGGAGAAGCCCTTGGGGAG